>NZ_VFVH01000003.1:140000-142500 GCF_006442685.1 Mesorhizobium sp. B2-4-7 | reverse complement strand
TGGGAAGCCCAATTTCTCCGCCGCGCGAGCTGAGAGCTCGTCTTGGCCCCGAGGCATGGAACGACCGAGGCTTGGCCCTGAACGCTTTGGCTTGGCTTGGCTTGGTTTTGCGGGCTTTGTTTTTGACCTTGGGCGTCGGCTTTGGGTGTTTGCTGGGCTGTGATGAGGGTTCTCAAATCAGCGGGGGGCCATCAGCCGGATACAAGAACAGCCCGGGGTGAGCCGGGCTGTTTTGATTTGGTTGCGGGGACAGGATTTGAACCTGTGACCTTCAGGTTATGAGCCTGACGAGCTACCGGGCTGCTCCACCCCGCGCCACCTATGAGCAAGCGTGAGCTTGCTTCGACCTCTGGAAGCAGGTGTTTTCTGCTTCGATCTCTGGAAGCAGGTGTCTCTGCTTCGATGTTTGGAAGCGGGCGATTGCCTGCTTCGCGCCGCCAAATTGAAAGGGCCGCTTACGCGGCCCGTTGTCCCGTTGGCGGGCCTGTTCGTGAAGAGAAGATTTCACATCCATCCGATTGGATGTGAGTTTAACGTGCGTTTGGCAGACCTGGCAGCGACCTACTCTCCCGCGTCTTGAGACGAAGTACCATCAGCGCTGGAGCGTTTCACGGCCGAGTTCGGAATGGGATCGGGTGCAGCCGCTCCGCCATAACCACCAGGTCGGCAAAACGCACGTTATTCGAGAAGCTGGGTTAGGGATTGGGCAGAAGGCAATAGTGAATAGGGGATGCCTATTCACTATTGGCTCGTTGCTCTTCACCTGTCTTTTTGTGCCTGAGCGACATCCACAGTTTGCTTTCGGGCAAAGCCCGCAAGCGCGACTGCGCGTCGCCGGTCGTCCGGCGCCCTCGCGGAGCATAGGCCCGTAAGGGCCGCTCATGCGTGAGCGCTGGCCAGACCATCGTGTTTCACGATGGGCATAAGGAATGAGAACGATCAAGCCGATCGAACTATTAGTACCGGTAAGCTTCAAGCGTTGCCGCTCTTCCACACCCGGCCTATCAACGTGGTCGTCTTCCACGGTTCTCAGGGAATACTCGTTTTAAGGTGGGTTTCCCGCTTAGATGCCTTCAGCGGTTATCCCGTCCGGATATAGCTACCCTGCTATGCGGCTGGCGCCACAACAGGTCCACCAGAGATCCGTCCATCCCGGTCCTCTCGTACTAGGGACAGATCCTTTCAATATTCCTACACCCACGGCAGATAGGGACCGAACTGTCTCACGACGTTCTGAACCCAACTCACGTACCGCTTTAAATGGCGAACAGCCATACCCTTGGGACCTGCTCCAGCCCCAGGATGCGATGAGTCGACATCGAGGTGCCAAACAACCCCGTCGATATGGACTCTTGGGGGTCATCAGCCTGTTATCCCCGGCGTACCTTTTATCCGTTGAGCGATGGCCCTTCCACGCGGGACCACCGGATCACTATGACCGACTTTCGTCTCTGCTCGACTTGTCAGTCTCGCAGTCAGGCAGGCTTATGCCATTGCACTCAGCGAACGATTTCCGACCGTTCTGAGCCCACCATCGCGCGCCTCCGTTACTCTTTAGGAGGCGACCGCCCCAGTCAAACTACCCACCATACATTGTCCCGGACCCGGATAACGGGCCGCGGTTAGACATCCATAGTGATAAGGGTGGTATTTCAAGGGTGGCTCCACCTGAGCTGGCGCCCAGGCTTCAAAGCCTACCACCTATCCTACACATGCCACTACGAATGCCAATGTAAAGCTATAGTAAAGGTGCACGGGGTCTTTCCGTCTAACCGCAGGAACCCCGCATCTTCACGGGGAATTCAATTTCACTGAGTCTATGCTGGAGACAGCGGGGAAGTCGTTACGCCATTCGTGCAGGTCGGAACTTACCCGACAAGGAATTTCGCTACCTTAGGACCGTTATAGTTACGGCCGCCGTTTACTGGGGCTTCGATTCAGAGCTTGCACCCCTCCTCTTAACCTTCCAGCACCGGGCAGGCGTCAGACCCTATACGTCGCCTTGCGGCTTCGCAGAGCCCTGTGTTTTTGATAAACAGTCGCTACCCCCTGGTCTGTGCCACCCTCCTCTGCTTGCGCAGAAAAGGGTCACGCTTCTTCCGAAGTTACGCGTGCAATTTGCCGAGTTCCTTCAGCATAGTTCTCTCAAGCGCCTTGGTATACTCTACCAGACCACCAGTGTCGGTTTCGGGTACGGTCTATAAGGAGGAGCTATTTCCTGGAACCACTCCGCTGCCCGTTCAATCCGATAAGATTGGACAACTTGTGTGATCCGTCACTACCTCCAGGCCCACGAATATTAACGTGGTTCCCATCGACTACGCGTTTCCGCCTCGTCTTAGGGGCCGGCTAACCCTGCTCAGATTAGCTTTAAGCAGGAACCCTTGGTCTTTCGGCGGGGGAGTCTCTCACTCCCCTTACGTTACTCATGTCAGCATTCGCACTTCTGATACCTCCACCACCCCTCACGGGTATGGCTTCATCAGCTTACAGAACGCTC
>NZ_VFVH01000003.1:0-135000 GCF_006442685.1 Mesorhizobium sp. B2-4-7 | reverse complement strand
GCGAGGCCGGCACCGATCTCAGCGACGGCGCCGTTCAGGTCGCTTCGCTCCACTATGTCGACCCGCAGCGATTTGGCGAGGCCTTTGCCGAGAGCATGGCCGGCTCCTACGACGTCAGGATCGTGCCGGAAAACGTGTCGGTCGCGCCACGTGCCAACGCCGATGACCAGGCACCGGCCTTCGCCGAGGAGATCATCCCTTTCACCAAGGATCTCGCCATCACGGAAGCCTTCGCAGATTCGGGCTATACGGGCGAGGACGCCGCCGGCATGGCCGAGGCGATCACCAAGCTCTTGAACGCCCCGGCGCTCAAGGCTGGAACCGTGCTGCGTGTTGGTCTCGAGGTCCATGGCGACGCCGCCAAGGTCGTGCGCACCAGCGTCTACGATCGGACCCAGCATATCGTCACCATCGCGCTCGACGATCGCGGCCAGTATGTGCCGGCGCAGGAACCGGAGCCCAATCCGGAGTTGCTGACGGCGTTCGATGATTCGTCGGCGCCAGTGGTGGTGCGCGGCAACCTCCCCAACGTCTATGACGGCATCTACCGCGCCGCCTATTCCTACGGCATGTCCAAGGCCATGACGCAGCGGCTCATCAAGCTGTTGGCTTCCGATGTCGACTTCCAGTCCCGCCTCAATCCGGCCGACCGTCTCGAAGTGCTGTTCTCGCAGCCCGACGGCGACGACCAGACCTCGGACAATTCCGAACTGCTTTACGTCTCGGCGACCTTCGGCGGGCAGACGCGCAATTTCTACCGCTTCCAGATGCAGGACGGCAGCACGGATTATTTCGACGAGGACGGCTCGAGCGCCCAGCAGTTCCTGCTGCGCAATCCGTTGCCGGCCGGAAAGTTCCGCTCCGGCTTTGGCGCGCGCAGGCACCCGATCCTCGGCTATGTCCGCATGCATACCGGCGTCGACTGGGCAGCCCCCATCGGCACGCCGATCATCGCCGCGGGCAATGGCGTCATCGAGAAGGTCGGCTGGGCCGGCGGCTATGGCAAGCAGATCATCATTCGCCATGCCAACGGCTATGAGACCTCCTACAATCACCAGAGCGCTTTTGCCAAAGGCATCGAACCGGGCGTTCACGTCCGCCAAGGCCAGACCATCGGCTATCTCGGCCAGACCGGCCTCGCCACCGGCCCGCATCTTCACTACGAGCTGATCGTCAATGGCACCAAGGTCGATCCGATGCGCGTCCGCCTGCCCGTCGGCAAGGTGTTGAAGGGCGAGGACCTTGTCGCCTTCAAGCGTGAACGCGAGCGCATCGACGACCTGCTGAAGCAGGAAGACAGTGATTCGCTGAAGGTCGCGAGCGCCAAGATCGAAGGATAGTTCCTTCGATCCACCCGTCAGTCGCGAGGGTTTTCGGCGGGCCGGCGCCATGGCAATGATTCGCCTGAAATCGTCATCCAGGCGATGACAGCCGAAAGCAGGCAAAGCAGCGCCGTTACAAAGGAAACAGCCGAGAATGCGGCGTCGCTGGCGGCAAGCCGTGCGGCGTCGACAGCCGGGGCCAGTCCGGTCGTCGCCGGTTCACCGAACCCCGGCACGCCGGGCAAGGCGCTGCCATCCAGGGCCTTCGCGTAGACCCAGGCGGCAAGCGACCCCATAGCCGCAACCGCAATCAGGCCGCCTATGCGCGAGACGGCATTGTTGATACCGGAGGCCGCGCCCGTATCCTTGTCTTCCACCGCCGTCATGATCGCGGTCGACAGCGGCGACACCACCAGCGCCATGCCGAACCCCATCAGCGCCATCAGCGGAAATGTTCCGGTCCAGAAATTGTGGATACCGGCATGCGTCAACAAGCCAAGCCCGGCGAAGGCGAAGGCAACCACCAGACTGCCGCTGGCGATCGGAAAACGCGGTCCGATCCGGTCGGACCACTGGCCGACAGGCCCAGATAGCAGTGCGATCAATGCAGACAGCGGCAGGAAGATGAAGCCGACCTCGGCCGTGCTCAGCCCCCAGCCGGCGATCAAAAGCATGGGCAGGTAGAAAAGATTGGCCGACAGCGCGAAATAGAGGAAGAAGGTCGCGAGATTGGCGCCGGCGAAGGCGCCGATGCGAAACAGATTGAGATCGATCATCGGCTCGCGCTGCCGGCGCTCGTAGAAAATGAAGACAAAAAGCAGGACCACGCCGGCAACGATTGCCGAACCCGACATGAATCCGGCAGCCTCCGCGTTCATCGCCGTCAGCCCGTAGGCCAGCAACCCGAAGGCCAGTGTCGCCAGCGCCGCGCCGCCAAGATCGAGGCTGCGCTTTTCGGTCGGCCGATCCGTCGGGATCTTGGCGAGCAGCAGGTAGATCGAAACCAGCCCAAGCGGCAGGTTGATGGCAAATATCGCACGCCAGATTCCATTGCCGAGGGTCGACAGCACGAAACCGCCCAGCACCGGACCGAGTGCCGTGGTCAGCGCCGAAGCGGCGGCCCAGATGCCGATTGCGCGGCCGCGCTCCTTTTTCGGATAGGCCTTGGCGATGATGGCAAGGCTGCCCGGCACCATGATCGCCGCGCCGACGCCCTGGATTGCACGAAACGCGATCAGCACCGCCGGATTGGGCGCCAGCGCGCAGGCCAATGAAGCGGCGATGAACAGCGCGATGCCGGCGACGAAGGCGCGGCGCAGGCCGAAGCGGTCGCCCGCAGCACCGCCGGCAAGGATGAGCGCCGAAAGCGTCAGCCCATAGGCATTGGATATCCACTGCGCTTGCGCCAGGCTGGCGCCGAGATCGACGCGGATTGCCGGCGTGGCGATGGCAAGGATCGAACCGTCGATGAAACCAAGCGCTGAAGCCAGGATCGCGGCGATCAGCACATAGCGCCGCTGCGACTGCGGGCAGAACGTACCGTTGGCGGTCGGCGGCGGGACGGCAGCGGCTTTGCTCGGTGAATGCATGCAACCTGCATAAACCCGCGGCGCGCCTGCAACAACCAGCCAGCGGTCCCGGTCGTTGAAACCAGCTGCGCAGCCACCTGGCCGCATTGGCAGGTGCCGGCCCACGCAGGTGCAAACAAGCGCCGGCATGCTAAGTTTTCACGCGGCATCGAATGGGAGCCGATCAGGCAGGGGAGAAAATCGATGAAGCGACCGCTCGAACCATCCCAGTCCGGGCTCCACCGCGTTGTTGGCCTGACCGACGGCGTCTTCGCCATCGCGCTGACCCTGATCGTTCTGGAGATTCGTGTACCGACGCACGAGGCGATCCATTCCGAAGGCGATCTCCTCGACGCCGTCCTGGCGTTGGCGCCGCGCTTCCTGACCTATGCGCTTTCCTTCCTGACGCTGACCATCTTCTGGTTCGGCCAGCAGGCGCAGCATGGGTTGATCACCAGATCCGACAGGCGGCTGGCAACGCTCAATTTGTGCTTTCTCGCCTTTATCGCCCTGCTGCCGTTCTCGACCGATCTTCTGGCCGACTTCCTCGAATTCAGAACCGCGGTCGCCGTCTATTGGCTCAATCTGCTGATGCTCGGCGTCACCCTGATCGCCAGCTGGCGCTATGCGGAGAAAAATGGCCTTCTGGCGGAGGACGTCGACCTCGAAACGAAACGCACGGTCTACCTTCGCATCGTCAAGGCGCAGCTTCTGTGGGCGGTCGGCGCCCTGCTCTGTCTGGTCACCCCGCTGCTCAGCGTCGGCTTCATTCTCATGGTGCAGCTGATTTATGCCGCGACACCGAGCGCGAAATGGTTGCGCAGGATGATCGGGTAGAGCAATTCCAGGAAAAACGTGGCGGTTTCCCGGGAAAAGCGCGCAGCGCAGGAGCGGCTCGGAAGTCCATCGAACACTGAACCGCTCTAGAGCATTTCCTATTTTGGGAGAATCGTAGGATTCCCAAAACCGGATGTTTGTGATTCAAGATGCTGGCTGGATTGGAGGCCAGCATCTGATGACGCGAGCGCTTTCAAATGATCTTCGTGAGCGTGCAGTAGCGGCAGTTGTCGACGGGGAGACCTGCCGTGCGGTTGCCTCGCGCTTTGGCGTTGCGGTTTCCTCTGTGGTGAAGTGGTCGCAGCGTTACCGTGCCACCGGCTCGGTGGCGCCGGGCAAGATGGGCGGACACCGTAAGCGCGTTCTGGAGCCCCATCGGGCTTTCATTGTGGAGCGGATCAATCAGACCTCTGAACTGACGCTGCATCGGCTGAAGGACGAGTTGGATGCGCGCGGGATCAAGGTCTCGCACAATACGGTGTGGCTGTTCTTGAGGCGCGAGGGCCTGAGCTTCAAAAAAACGCTGTTCGCCCTTGAGCAGGCACGCGCCGATATTGCCCGCAGGCGTCAGCGATGGCGATCCTGGCAGACCGGCCTCGATCCGCAGTGCCTGGTCTTCATCGATGAGACCTGGATCAAGACCAACATGGCTCCGCTGCGCGGTTGGGGGCCGAAGGGCAAGCGGCTGCGCGGCCTGGCTCCGCACGGCCACTGGCGCACGCTGACCTTCCTCGGCGCGCTGCGCTGGGATCGGCTCACAGCGCCTTGCGTCTTCGACGGCCCGATCAACGGCCAATGCTTCCGGGCCTATGTCGAGCAGCAGCTCATCACGGTGCTGAAGCCCGGCGATATTGTCGTCATGGATAATCTGGGAAGTCATAAGTCGGCGGCCATCAGGCAGATGATCAAAGCTGCCGGCGCCAGGCTTTGGTACCTGCCGCCCTATTCCCCGGACCTCAATCCGATCGAGCAGGCCTTCGCCAAGATCAAACACTGGATGCGCCAAGCTCAGAAACGTACAATCGAGGACACTTGGCGCCACATCGGCCACCTCGTCGAAACAATCGAGGCAGCCGAATGCAGGAACTACTTCGAAAACGCAGGCTACGCTTCCGTCAAGATATGAAACGCTCTAGCCGGCGACGAACGCCGCATCGTCTCAGTCGACGAATTCCACCGTCACGCCGGGCGAAACCAGCTTGGCCAGTTCGCGGGCATCCCAATTGGTTAGTCGCACGCAACCATGGCTTTCGGTCTTGCCGATCTTCGAGGGATCCGGCGTGCCATGGATGCCGTAGGTCGGCTTGTCCAACGCGATCCACACCGAGCCGACAGGGCCATTCGGGCCGGGCGGAATGGTCAGGACCTTATTGTTCTCGCCCTGTTTGAAATTGATGTTGGGGTTGTAAGTGTAGTTCGGATCGAGCGCGACACGGGACACGGCATGAATGCCGGACGGCGACGGCGTGTCGGACGAGCCGATGGTGGCGGGATAGGCCGCGACCAGCTTGCCCGCCGTATCATAGGCAAAGACCTCTTTCTTGCCCTTGTCGGCGACGATACGAGCCACCGGCGACGACACCAGTCTGCCGAAATTGGCAACCTTGATGATCGTTCCGGGACGGTTGAAATTGGCCTCCGGGTTGAGCGCCTTGAGATAGTTCTCGTCCATGTGGAAGCGCTCGGCAAGCGCTTCCGTGACCGACGTATAGCCCATGCGGTCGAGCTGCGCCTTCTGGCTGTAATCTTCCGGGATCGACGCAACATAGGGACCGGCCGCATCCTCCGGCGTGATCGTGTAGTTGGCCAAGGCATCGCCGCCCGATTGTGCAAGGGCCGCCTGGATGCCGACGGCGTCGGTCGATCGCAGATTGCTGCCGGTGATCTGGTTGTAGGCAGCCAGCGCCTTGTCGACATTCGAACCGAAGCGCCCGTCGATGACGCCAGGCGAAGCGCCGCCGCGATCAAGCAGCACCTGCAGAGCCGCGACATCCTGGCGTGCTCCGAGCGAAAGCGACGGGTCGACCACAGTCTTGCCGCCTGCTTTCGGCGGTAATCCCGCTTCGTCTGCAGGCGCCGGCTGCGCGGCGGGAGCCGTGGGCTGGACCGGCTCTATCGAGGCCTCGTTCAGCGGCTGGCGCTTGACGGAGGGCGGCGTTGCCGGCTGGGGCGCTTCCGGATAGTTGTCGTCGTAGACGCCGTCGCCGCCGGGGGCCGGCGGGTAGGCCTCGACGGAATTGTCGCCATAGGGATCATATTCCTGGACGGGCGGCGCGATGACCCGGCCTTCGTCTTCCATCTGCCTGCGGCGGAAGCGTGCCATGTCTTCCGGATCGTCGAGATAGTAGCGGTCGTCGTCGGCGGGAACGCGGCCGAGTTCGCGCAGCCGTGTCTCGCGGCGCAGCGCGCGTCGGTCGAGCCTGGTCTGCGGCGGTTGGATGGCGACGACCTTGCCCGTGTCCGCATCGACGATGACGCGGTTGCCCCTGGCGTCGTAATAGATGTCGAGATTGCCGTCCTGGGCCAGCAGGATGCCGCCGTCAGCGGGGCGGACGACCCGCGGCGAAGCGTCCTCAGTCGGCGCGGCGAACGCGCTTGAAAACGCCAGTCCGGCCGCAAGTGCCGAAAGGGTGAAGATCGTCCGCAACATGGTGGGCAAACTCTCCGGTCCGTAATTGCCGTCGCAGGCGGCTTTCGCGCGTAGCGAATCCTTCGCCAGCGAACCACCGCCCGACCATAAGGTTCCAATATGAACCGGGCATGAAGATGGCGGTTTTCCGGCGCCTCGACGAATATCAGCTAAATGCATATCGTCCAAAAGCGGCCCGGTTTGGGGCGAACGACATGCATAGAACCAAGAGCTAAAGCGCGTCGCCTGAATCCGTCGAACGTGACGCGCTTTAGCCTCAGGCAAGTCCCAGTTCCCTTCGCGCCTGCTTCGTCAACTTCAGGGCGACAAGACGATGGCTCTCGCGCAGGTAGTCCTTCAGCGCGCCATCATCCATGCTCTTGCTTGTCTGGCGCTGGATCCATTTCATGCCGCGCGAGGCAAGATAGGGTGCGGGCCGCAAGCCCGGCTGCTCCTTCAGCACATCATAGGCAATGTCGGAACATTTGAAGGTGATGAAAGGGTCGCGGCCCTCGCTCCAGCCGCCGATCGCAAAGACCTTGGCGCCGACCTTCCAGACATGGGCGCCGCCCCACTGGACGACATGCGATGTGGCGGGCAGCGAGGCGCAGAAGCCGTTATAGTCGTCCAGCGTCATGCGTGCTCCTGCCGAAAGACGCGGAAAAGCCGCGCGCCCGTCCTGGGCGCGCGGCGTTCAATCATGCTGCCGCTTCGGTCGCGACGACCGTCGGCTTCGAACGGAAATTCAGCCGGTCGGAGCCGGCGGTCACCTTGACGGTCGAGCCGTGGAGAATCTCGCCGAGCAGGATCTTCTCAGCCAGCGGATCCTGCAAGTCTTTCTGCATCACCCGCTTTAACGGCCGCGCGCCATAGGCAGGGTCGTAACCCTTGGATGCCAGCCAGTCGATCGCCTCCTGGTCCAGCGACAGCGTGATCTTGCGGTCGACCAGCAGGTTCTCCAGCCGCTTGAGCTGGATTTCGACGATGCGGCCCATATCCTGCCGGCGCAGCCGATGGAACAGGATCACCTCGTCGACGCGGTTGAGGAACTCCGGCCGGAACGACGCCTTGACGACGTTCATCACTTCGTCGCGAACCTGGTCGACATCCTGGTCCTCGCGGAGATTGACCAGGTATTCGGCGCCGAGGTTCGACGTCATGATGATCAGCGTGTTGCGGAAGTCGACCGTGCGGCCCTGCCCATCGGTGAGCCGGCCGTCGTCGAGCACCTGCAGGAGCACGTTGAACACGTCGGGATGCGCTTTCTCGATCTCGTCGAACAGCACGACCTGATAGGGCCGGCGCCGCACCGCTTCGGTTAGCGCGCCGCCTTCCTCATAACCGACATAGCCGGGAGGCGCGCCGATCAATCGGGCAACCGAATGCTTCTCCATGAACTCCGACATGTCGATGCGCACCATCGCGCTCTCGTCGTCGAACAGGAAGTTCGCCAGCGCCTTGGTCAGTTCGGTCTTGCCAACACCGGTCGGGCCGAGGAACATGAACGAGCCGATCGGCCGGTTCGGATCCTGCAGGCCGGCGCGAGCGCGCCGCACTGCCTTGGAAACAGCTTGCACCGCCTCGCCCTGGCCGACGACGCGCTTGCCGATCTCGTCTTCCATGCGCAACAGCTTGTCGCGCTCGCCTTCCAGCATCTTGTCGACCGGAATTCCGGTCCAGCGCGAGACGATGTGGGCGACATGATCGGGCGTGACCACTTCCTCGACCATGCCGGCCTTGCCGTCCTGGGCCTCGGCTTCCTTCAGCTTCTTTTCCAGTTCCGGGATCTTGCCATAGGCAAGCTCGCCGGCGCGCTGGAACTCGCCCTTGCGCTGGGCGATGGCCAGTTCGTTGCGCGCCTCGTCAAGCTGCTTCTTGAGGTCGGCGGCGAGCCCGAGCTTCTGCTTCTCGGCCTGCCACTTCGAGGTCATCTCGGTCGATTCCTCCTCGAGGCTGGCGAGGTCCTTCTCGAGCCGGGCAAGCCTGTCCTTCGAAGCTTCGTCCTTCTCGACCTTTAGCGCTTCGCGCTCGATCTTGAGCTGCATGATGCGGCGGTCGATCTCGTCCAGCGCTTCGGGCTTGGAATCGACCTGCATGCGAAGCCTCGAAGCGGCTTCGTCGACGAGGTCGATCGCCTTGTCCGGCAGGAACCGGTCGGCGATGTAGCGGTTGGACAGCGTCGCCGCCGCGACCAGCGCCGAATCGGAAATGCGCACCTTGTGGTGCTGTTCGTATTTCTCCTTCAGGCCGCGCAGGATCGAGACCGTGTCCTCCACCGTCGGCTCCTCGACGAAGACCGGCTGGAAGCGGCGGGCGAGTGCGGCATCCTTCTCCACATGCTTGCGGTATTCGTCGAGCGTGGTGGCGCCGACGCAGTGCAGTTCGCCGCGCGCCAGCGCCGGCTTCAGAAGGTTGGACGCGTCCATGGCGCCGTCCGCCTTGCCGGCGCCGACCAGGGTGTGCATCTCGTCGATGAACAGGATGATGCCACCAGCAGCGGCAGTGACCTCGGAAAGCACGGCCTTCAGCCGCTCCTCGAACTCACCGCGATATTTGGCGCCGGCGATCAGCGCGCCCATGTCGAGCGCCATCAGTTGCTTGTCCTTCAGCGATTCCGGCACGTCGCCATTGACGATGCGCAGCGCCAGGCCTTCGGCGATCGCCGTCTTGCCGACGCCCGGCTCGCCGATCAGCACCGGATTGTTCTTGGTGCGGCGCGACAGCACCTGGATGGTGCGGCGGATCTCGTCGTCGCGGCCGATGACCGGATCGAGCTTGCCGGCGCGGGCATCGGCGGTGAGATCGCGCGCGTATTTCTTCAGCGCGTCATAGCCCTGTTCGGCATTCGCCGAATCGGCGGTGCGGCCCTTGCGGACGTCGTTGATCACCTGGTTGAGCGCCTGCGCGGTGACGCCGGCCTTGGCCAGTATGTCTGATGTCTTGGCTGATTTCTCGACCGCCAGCGCCGTCAGTAGCCTTTCGACCGTGACGAAGCTGTCACCGGCCTTCTTGGCCAGTTCCTCGGCTGTCGAAAACACCTTGGCCAACGGCTGTGCCAGATAGAGCTGGCCGTTGCCGCCCTCCACCTTGGGCATCGCTTCGAGTGCCGTCTCGATGCCGAGCTTGACGTCGCGGACGCTGCCGCCGGCGCGCTCGATGAGCGACGCAGCCAGACCCTCGTCGTCATCGACGAGCACTTTCAGGATATGTTCGGGGGTGAATTGCTGGTGGTTGCGCGAGAGCGCCATCGTCTGCGCGGATTGGATGAAGCCGCGCACGCGCTCCGAGTATTTCTCAAGATTCATACCTGTCTCCTTCCATCACCGGCCCGCTTTGCGGCACCGGATCAGATTGCGGTGACGGACCCGCCCGTGAGAGCCGGGTCCAGTTGAGGCTGATATGGTGCGCTATCCGCGAACCCTCAAGACGTCTTGATGTCTGCGAAGGCATAATATTCCACGGCCGCGCAAACGAAAACGGCGGAGATTTCTCTCCGCCGTTCAACGTATCGAGGCGTCGCCGCTCAGTTGTCGATGTCGGCGATCGCGGGGTCGGCGTTGCCATTGTCGGCCGGGGCGGCCGCCACCTCGCCAGCGTCGGCATTGTCGTTGCCGCTGGTGATCTGGTCGGCATTGCCGCGCGGGCGGCGCGGACGCCTCGGACGACGGCTGGGACTAGTCTCCGCGGCCGTCTCATTGAGTTCGGCCTGGGCAGCGAGCCCGGCCGGCGACAGGTTCTCGAACAGTGGCGCCGCCTGCTCGACCGGCGCGACGGATTCGGCTGGCGTGACGGCCTCGGCCTGTTCGGCCGTCTCGTTGCGCTGCTGCTGGGCACCCTGCTCGGCGGACGAACCATAATCGCCGCGCTGACTGTTCTGGCCATAGCCGCCATTGGGGCGGCGGTCGCGATGGCGTCCGCCATTATTGTCGCGGCCGCCACTGTTGCGCCCGCCATTATTATCACGATCGCGATTATCACGATCGCGGCCGTTTTCCCGGTTCAGCGCGACTTCGGCCGGCATGCCTTCGATAACCGGCTGCGGACCCGCGCCGTGATTGATCACCGGAACCGGCGCATCCGCAACGTTGTTGCCGGCGTTGCCGGCATTGTCGAACTCGTCGCGATCCTCATCGCCATCATCGTCGAATTCGTCGCGATTCTGCTGGACGTTCTGGATCGGCATCTGCGCCTGCGCGGCCGCAATGATGCGATTATAGTGCTCGGCGTGCTGGAGATAGTTCTCCGCCATCACCCGGTCGCCGGAGCTTTGCGCATCACGGGCAAGGGTGGCGTACTTTTCAGCGATCTGCTGAGCAGACCCACGGATCTTCACGTCCGGGCCGTTGCTCTCGTAGTTGCGCGTCAGGGGATTTGGCCCCTTGCGGTTGTTGTTATTGTTGTTGTTGCCGCCGCCGCCATTGTTGTTGCGACCGCGCATGCGCCTGTTCTGCTGTTGTGGCCTCATTCGACTCTCTTCATATTGAAATTTTCGAAAACTCTTCACGAACGGTGGCGCTCATGCAGCCAGCCGTTTCGTTTCTTCACCGGCGTTCGCCCGCATCAATTGCGTTGGCGCCACGTGCCATCCTGTTCCGGTTACATCACTTGCCGGACGATTCCCGCACGAAGCTTGGGCGTCGTTTGCGCAAGAAGGCAGCTATTTCCAAGGAAAACCGAATCGCTAAGAGCACTGCCTGCTTCGTCTCATCCGGTTAACGCGACCCTAGCCGCATTCCCCGGCATTGCCAAGCGGTTTTTTTCGCACTGCGTCAAGGCTTTCCCCGTTGAAAGACAAGAACCCTGTCGTTTCCGCCGAGGTCGCCAAACGCACCAGCGACCGCATAGCCGGACGAGCGAAATATAGCGGTGACCTCGATGTGCTGTGTGTAGCCGATCTCGACCGCAATCCTGCTTCCGGCTTCTAGAAACTTAGCCGCCTCAGCGGCGATGACCCTGTAAGGGGCCAACCCATCCGCGCCGCCATCCAAGGCCAGGCGCGGGTCGAAATCGCGGACTTCATCCTGCAGATTTCCGATGTCTTCCGATCGTATATAGGGAGGGTTTGCGACAATTACATGGTATCGACCAGAAACTTTTTCAAACCAGTCGGACAGCAGCGCCGTGAACCGGTCGCCAAGCCCCAATTTCGCGGCATTGCGCGTTGCCGTCCTCAACGCCCCTTCCGAGAGGTCTACCCCGGTGGCAATCGCTGCCGGCACGGCGCTGAGCAGCGCCAGCGCGATGGCTCCGCTGCCGGTTCCCAGATCGAGGATGCGGCACTCGCCCTCGCGCATGACGGTTGCCCTGACAAAGGGCAGTATGGCCTCGACCAGCGTTTCGGTGTCGGGCCGCGGCTCGAGCGTTTCCGGCGACAGCGACAGCCGCAACCCGTAGAACTCCCGATAGCCCAGGATGCGGTGCACGGGCTCGCCGCCCGCGCGGCGCCTCAAGGCGCGGTCGATCTGGACAAGAGCAGCGGCATCGACCGCATGTTCGGGATCGGCAATGGCCTGCGTGCGGGTCGTACCTGAAAAGTGCTCCACGATCAGTCTTGCATCGAGCGCGGGATCATCGACCGCGGCCAGGCGCGCTCGCGCTGCCCGCAGCAGCGGCCCCAGCGCCTGGGGCAAAGGATCAGCCATCAAGACCGATATCGGCGAGCAGCTTCGACTGGTGATCGGCGATCAGAGCGTCGATGACTTCGTCGAGTTCGCCCATCATCACCCGGTCGAGCTTGTAGAGCGTCAGGTTGATGCGATGATCGGTGACGCGGCCTTGCGGAAAATTGTAGGTGCGGATGCGTTCCGAGCGGTCGCCGGAGCCGACCTGCGACTTGCGCGATTCCGAGCGCTCCTCATCGGCCTTGCTGCGTTCCAGGTCGTAGAGCCGGGCCCGCAGGATCTGCATGGCCTTGGCCCGGTTCTGGTGCTGCGATTTCTCCGCCTGCACCACCATGATGCCGGTCGGCAAATGGGTGATGCGCACTGCCGAATCGGTGGTGTTGACGTGCTGGCCGCCCGAGCCCGACGCGCGCATCGTGTCGATGCGGATGTCTTCGGCCCGGATGTCGATGTCGACTTCCTCCGCCTCCGGCAGCACGGCTACCGTCGCCGCCGAGGTGTGAATGCGTCCGCTGGCCTCGGTCGCGGGCACGCGCTGCACCCGGTGGACGCCGGACTCGAATTTCAGATGCGCGAAAACCCCCTTGCCGGAAACCGTGGCGATGATTTCCTTATAGCCGCCGGCGTCGCCCTCGCTGGCCGACACCGTCTCGAACCGCCAGCCGCGCGAAGCGGCATAGCGCTCATACATGCGAAACAGGTCCCCGGCGAACAATGCTGCCTCGTCGCCGCCGGTGCCGGCGCGGATTTCCAGGATGGCGTTCTTGTCGTCGGCCGCATCCCTGGGCAAGAGCAGGATCTGGATGTCCTTCTGCAACGCTTCGATGCGCTCATCGACCCCTGGCAGGTCGGCCTCGGCGAGCGCCCGCATCTCGGCATCGGTGCCCTTGTCGGCGAGCATCGCCTCGAGATCGGCCTGCTCCTGCTCGGCCGAGCGCAAGGCTCTGACCTTGGCAACCATCTCCTGGAGCTCGGCATATTCCGATGCCATCTTCACATAGGCATCCGGCGCCGGGCCGGCCGACATCTGCGCTTCGAGCATTTCGAAACGCTTGACGACTTGATCCATGCGGTCGCGGGGAAGGGAGATCATTGCAAAGGTGCTATAACGGAATTGAGCGGTCGTCGGCAAAGGCCTGCAGCAGCGCCCGCATCGGCAGCCCCTGGGCCGGCGCCATCAGATTGTCGTCGAAGAACGCTTTCAACGCCTCCAGCGGCAATTCGGTCAGCATCGCCTTGACCGGACCGATCGAAGCGGGCGACATCGAGATAGAACGGAAACCGAGGCCGACCAGCGCCATTGCCGAGATCGGCTTGCCGGCGAGTTCGCCGCAGAGTGTGACGGGCGTGTGGTTGCGGGCCCCGGCATCGGCGATGGTCTTGAGCACCCGCAGGAACGGCGTCGACAACGTGTCGAAGCGATCGGAAAGCTGCGTGTTGCCGCGGTCGACCGCCATCACGAACTGGAACAGGTCGTTCGAGCCGACCGAGACGAAGTCGACCGCCTTCATCAACTCGTCAAGCTGGAACAGGAGGGACGGCACCTCCAACATTGCCCCGAGCTTGAGGCTGGTCGGCAAATGATGGGCAAAGCGCGACAGATGCCGCACCTCGCGGTCGATGATTTCGCGCGCCTGGGCGATCTCGCCGAGCTCGGTGACCATCGGCAGCATCAGCTTGAGCTCCCGCCCGCCGCAGGCTTTCAGCAGGGCGCGGATCTGGGTGCGCAGCAATCCCGGACGGTCCAGCGTCAGGCGGATCGCCCGCCAGCCGAGCGCCGGGTTCTCTTCCTGGATGGCGCCTTTGAAATAGGGCAGCACCTTGTCGCCGCCGATGTCGATGGTGCGGAAGGTCACCGGCTTGCCGCGCGCGGCATCGAGCACGTCGCGGTAGAGCCGCTCCTGCGCCTCGGCACGGGGAAAGGTCGAGGCGACCATGAACTGCAATTCGGTGCGGAACAGGCCGATCCCGGCGGCACCCGATTCGGCCAGTTGCGGCAGGTCGACGGCAAGCCCGGCATTCATCAAAAGGTCGACCGCAACGCCATCCTTGGTCACCGACGGCTTCTTGCGCAGTTCGCGGTAGACTTCCTGCCGGCGCGCCCGGAACCGCACCTTTTCGGCATAGGCGGCTTCGAGATCCGACTGCGGACGAAGATGGATCGCGCCTTCCTCGCCGTCGACGATGATGGCATCGCCGTTTTCCGCCATGGAAACGGCGCCCTTCATCTGCCCGGCGACTGGAATGCCCATGGCGCGCGCGACGATGACGACGTGGCTGGTGGCGGCGCCATCCTCGAGCACCAGCCCGCGCAATTTGTCCCGGGGATAATCGAGCAGTTCGGCGGCGCCCATCGAGCGGGCGACGATGATGGCATCCTTCGGCAGCGAGGCCGCGACATCATCAGGCCCGCGTCCCATCAGCTGGCGCAGAAGCCGGTTGGCGAGGTCGTCGAAATCGCTCATCCGCTCGCGCAGATAAGGATCGGTCATGTGCAGCATGCGGGCGCGCATGTCGCTCTGCACTTTTTCGACCGCAGCTTCCGCCGTCAGGCCGTTGCGGATCGCCTCTTCCAGCCGCCGGACCCAACCGCGGTCGTTGGCGAACATGCGGTAGGCTTCCAGCACCTGGCGATGCTCGCCCTCGAAGGCGACGTCGCGGCGCTCCAGCATGTCGTCGATGGAAAGCCTGAGCGAACCGAGCGATGCCTCGAGCCGGCGGACTTCCTCTTCGCTGTCCTCGTTGAACAGGTTGGTGACGACGATGCGCGGCTCGTGCAGCACGACATGACCGAGCCCGACGCCCTCGTTGAAGGACAGGCCGGTGAAGCTGACCGGGCGGCGCAGATCGAGCTCGAGGCCGGGCCGCGTCAGCCGCGCCAGATCGCCGGTGGCGATCATCTCGGCGATCACCATCGCGGTGGTTTCCAGCGCCTCGACCTCGTCGTCGCGGTAATGGCGCATGGTTTTGTTTTGCACCACCAGCACGCCCAGCGTGCGCCCTGCCCTGAGCACCGGCACGCCGAGGAAGGAATTGTAGATCTCTTCCCCGGTTTCCGGCAGGTAGGCGAAGGCCGGATGTTCCTGCGCATTGGACAGGTTGAGCGGCCGCGCGCTGGCGGCAATCGTGCCGACCAGGCCTTGCCCCAGCCTGAGCTGCGCCAGGTGCACCGCGTTCGGGTTCAGGCCTTCGGTGGCGTAGAGTTCGAGCACGGAATCGGCGCGCAGCACATAGAGCGAGCACACTTCGGCGACCATGTTGGAGGCGATGTCGCGCACGATGCGGTCGAGCCGCTCCTGCGGCTCCAGCGGCTCCTGCATGAGCTCGCGGAGCCGTTTCAGCAGAACGCGCGGGCCACTGGCCGGGTCACGCATCGCGGCTTCTTCTCCAATAGGCTTCTTGCCGGCGCAGTTTCGGCCGCCGCCGGCACGCACGCAACAACTGATTCAGTCTGCTACTGCTTATCCAGACCGTAGACGGAATGCAAAGTGCGAACCGCGAGTTCCGTGTAAGGACCGTCGATCAGTATCGAAATCTTGATCTCGGAGGTGGTGATGGCGCGGATGTTGATCGCCTTGTCGGCCAGCGCCTTGAAGGCGGTGGCGGCAACGCCGGCATGGCTTCTCATGCCGATGCCGATGACCGAGACCTTCGACATGCCGGCTTCCGACTGCACGACGTCGTAGCCGACATCGGCCTTCAGCCGGTCGAGCACGGCCAGCGCTTTGTCCACGTCTCCGGAGGGCACCGTGAAGGTCATGTCGGTAAGCTTGCCGTCCTCGGAAATGTTCTGGACGATCATGTCTACGTTGATGTTGGCCTCGGCCAGCGGCCCGAAAATGCCGGCGGCGACGCCCGGCCGGTCGCCGACACGCCGCAGCGAAATCTGCGCCTCGTCCTTGGCATAGGCAATTCCGGTGACGACCTGCTGTTCCACGATCTCTTCCTCGTCGCAAATAAGCGTTCCGGGCGGATTGAGCAAATCCCCCATTCCGGGCGCGTCGGGATCGTCGAAGGACGACCGCACGAAGGTACGCACCCTGTGCACCATGGCAAGCTCGACCGATCGCACCTGCAGAACCTTGGCGCCGAGCGAGGCCATTTCAAGCATTTCCTCGAACGATATCTTGGCCAGCCGCCGCGCCTTGGGCTCGATGCGCGGATCGGTGGTGTAGACGCCGTCGACGTCGGTATAGATGTCGCAGCGGTCGGCTTTGACGGCGGCCGCGATCGCCACCGCGCTGGTGTCGGAGCCGCCACGACCAAGCGTTGCGATGCGGTTGTCCGGTCCGATGCCCTGGAAACCTGCGATGACGGCCACCTGGCCCTCGCCGAAGCGCTTGATCAGGAAAGCGCCGTCGATATCGAGGATGCGTGCCGCGCCATGCGCGTTGTCGGTCTTGATCGGGATCTGCCAGCCCTGCCAGGAGCGGGCGTGCACGCCCATGTTCTGCAAGGTGATCGCCAGGAGGCCTGCCGTCACCTGCTCGCCGGACGCGACGACGGCATCATATTCGCGCGCGTCGTGCATCGGCGAGGCCTCGCGCGTCCAGCCGACCAGTTCGTTGGTCTTGCCGGCCATCGCCGAGACCACCACCGCCACCTCGTGGCCGGCATCGACCTCCCGTTTGACGTGACGCGCCACATTGCGGATGCGGGCGATGTCGGCGACGGAGGTTCCGCCGAATTTCATCACGATGCGCGCCATGGAAGCGAAATGCCTTTGACTGAAGCCGGCTCTGCGCCGAAAAACCGAGGAAAGCGCCCGGCTGGCGCCGGCCGCTGAATGCGCGGCCTCCTTAGCCAAAACCTCCAGGCTTCGCAAGCGATGGCGCACAAGAAGGGCGCCACGTGCCTGCTGGACTGGAACTCCATTTTGCGCAGCGCCGCCACCGGCAAGGCCTCAGCCCGGGCGGGCGACGCTTTTCCACAAATGCGGATAGTCGAGCACGAAGCCGAGTGGAGAGACCTCCAGCACCGCCTCATAGCCGAAAGCCGGCGCGGCATAGGCGTAGCGGGCCGCGTCGAGGCGCCGGTAGGCCTGGTCGAGCCGCGTCATTCTGAGCTCGGGAAAGGCCAGATAGGCGGCCGGTGCCGGCGTCGCCTGGCCGACGGCGAGCGCGAACCGGCGGATCGCCAGGAGGTTCGAAGCCGGCGTGAAGCCGAGATCGACGTCGATCAGGCCGGCCACCTCCGGCTGCGGCTCGCCATCCAGCGTCCAGGAGCCGTCAGTATGGCGCTCGATCCCCAGGGAAAGCTCTTGCGGGCCGAGAAAGCCCTCGATACGTGCCGAGCGCGTGTGCCAGCCGGCATCGCAATCCACCTCGTAGGCGATGCAACACGGCTTGTCGTCTTGCAGGAAGATGGCCTGCCCCTTCAGGCGGTGCCCGCCGGGCCGCTGCGAGAGCATGCAGGAATCGTGACCTTCAAGGTCGAGCCTGCGCCAAAGGATCGATGCGGTCTGAATCACGGCCATCTCCTTTTCTCAACACGATCTTCCCTTTTTCGCACGCCGCCGCTTTTTTGTTTCGGCCGAGGTGCTCCCTGAGCTGACACGTCCTGACAGGGCGCCGGCAATAGAGGGCGCTTGTCGGCGGTGCCGGCCTCGCACTGTCAGCAGGCGAAAATGCAGCCTTGACTTTCCCTCCCCCACGCCCGACTTGCTAGCGTCCGAGGAGACCAATCGATGCCAGAGCCCCGACGATCGACGATCGATGCCGGAGAAGTGGAGCGCTTTTCCGCCCTTGCCGCCGAATGGTGGAACCCGAACGGCAAGTTCCGGCCGCTGCACAAGTTCAACCCCATCCGGCTTGCCTACATACGCGACCAGGTGGCAACGCGCTTCGGCCGCGATCCGCGCGCGGCACGGCCATTCGAGGGCCTGCGCTTTCTCGACATCGGTTGCGGCGGCGGCCTGCTGTGCGAGCCGATGGCGCGGCTTGGCGCCGAAGTGGTCGGCGCCGATGCTTCCGCCACCAATATCGAAGTGGCCAAATTGCACGCCGCCGAAGTCGGCGTGACGATCGACTACCGCGCCACCACGGCCGAGGACCTGGCCGACGCCGGCGAAAAATTCGACGTTATCCTCAATATGGAAGTGGTCGAGCATGTCGCCGACATCGACCTGTTCGTCGCCAAATGCGGCGAGATGGTCAAGCCCGGCGGCATCATGTTCGTGGCCACGATCAACCGCACGCTGAAGGCGCTAGGGCTGGCCATCATCGGCGCCGAATATGTGCTGCGCTGGCTGCCGCGCGGCACTCATCAGTTCGGCAAGCTGGTGCGCCCGGAAGAGCTGGAAAAGGCGCTCAGCGGCGCCGGCCTGACCGTCATCGACCGCACCGGCGTCGTCTACCACCCGCTCGCCGACCGCTGGCAGCGGTCGAAAGACATGGACGTCAACTACATGGTGCTGGCGGAAAAGGGCACGGTCTGAACCGGCTCACGCCGCCTGACTCTGCGCCCTCGCGCTGGTCCCGCTTTGCGCCTTGGTGGTGATAAACACGCCGGCCGTGATGATGACAGCGCCTGCCCAGGTCAGCAGCTGATAGTGCTCGCCGAGGAAGATCGTGCCCGCGAACAGCCCGACGGCCGCCGCCACATAGCCGATCTGGCTGAGATAGACCGGGCCGCCCACCGCCTGCAGCCGGAAGAAGAAGGCAAACATTGCCGAAGCCGACGCCATCTGCGCGACGACCACAGGCGGTACCGCGCCCAGCGGAACAAACGCTTGCCAGCCGAAAAGCGTCAGGATGCCGAGGAGAAGCAAGGTCGCCGACGCCAGATGGCTGCCCACGGCAAGCTCGATCGGGCCGGTTCCTTCGGGCCAGTCGACGGTGCGGTAGATGTTGCCCGCGGCAAGGCTGACCGGGATCAGCAACCCGATCGTTACCCAGAAATAATCGGCCGGTTGGCCAGCTTCGCCGCGTGTAAGCGCGACCATGACCGCACCGATGAAGCCGACCGCAATGCCGATGACGCCGAGCAGGTTGGGGCGCCGAACGCCAAGCAAGATCGAGAACACGAGCGTGATCACCGGCGATAGCGTGAACATGATGCCCGTATATCCCGCGCCGAGATGCGGGATGGCCGAAAACATCAAGAGGTTGGGAAAGGCATAGGACACCGCCGCCGTGACGAAGAAATAGCGCAGCTTGCGCGCCGTAAGCTTGATGCGCTCGCCACGCAGCAGGAGAGCCAGCAACAGCACGCCGCCGGCACCGAGCGAGATGACGAAGGCCCAGACCATGGCCGGAACGCCGGCGGCGGTCGCAAGCTTGCCGAACGGCAGCGTCAGGCCAAGCAGGGCGCCCGTCACGACCAGCAGGCCAAGCGCCGAATCCCAGAGAAATTTCATCTGATGGTCCTCGTCATCGTCGCCGGCACTTGGCCGCCACTTCATTTTCCGATAAGATAACGAAAAGATTCTTAACGTCAAGATACATGGCAGAATAGATGGACAGGGCGGCAAAAGCGATCGAACAATGGAACAGGGAGAGGCCGGACCTTGACGTCTCGCCGATGGGCGTGATCGGGCGGTTGAATGAAGCATCCTCGCTGATTGCCCGCGAGCGCCTCGCGCCGTTGTTTGCGCGCTATGGATTGCAGGCCGGCGAATTCGACGTGCTGGCCACGTTGCGCCGCTCGGGCGCGCCCTACGCGCTGACCCCGACCGCCCTTTACGAGGCGACGATGGTGACCTCGGGCGCCATGACCAACCGGCTCGACCGGCTCGAAACCTCAGGGTTGATCGTGCGTGGTCCGCATCCCAACGACCGGCGCGGCATCGTCGTGCGGCTGACTGAAAAAGGCCTCGCTTTGATCGACGAGGCCATTGCTGCCCACGTCGCCAACGAGCACGAGATTCTTTCCGGCCTGACGCAAGCCGAACGGGAAACGCTTTCGCGCCTGCTTGAAAAATTGATCGGCAGCGTAAGCTGACCGCTCAGTTCCGATCCTCCGGAAACACCGGGATCGGCATGAACTCGACGCCGTCCTCGGCCAGGCTCTTGGCCTCCTCCAGCGTCGCCTCGCCATAGATGCCGCGCGGGTCGGTCTCGCCGAAATGGATCTTGCGCGCTTCCTCGGCGAATTTGTCGCCGACGTAATCGGCATTCTCGCGAACCTTCTCGGCCATTGCCTTCAGTTGCGCCAGCGCCTGCTTCTGCGCCTCGCCCATGGCGAGCGCTATCGTTTCCTGCTTGCGCGCCGTCGACACGGCCGGCGCCATCAGGGCTTTCTCCACCTTGTGCGAGCCGCAGCTCGGGCAATCGACGAAGCCACGCTTCTTTTGCGTGTCGAAATCGTCATTGCTGCGGAACCAGCCCTCGAACTCGTGCTCGTTTTCGCAGATCAGGGAGAAGCGGATCAAGAGGCCGCTCCCCTGAGACGCGATGTCTCGGACGAACCGGCATTGATAGCGAAATCCCGCGCATTTTTCAGATTGGGGATCTTCTTGCGAGCCGCCAGCGACTGCGCGGAGTCGATCTCGGCGACGATCACCGCCGGCTCATTGTGCGCCGCCTCCGCGATGACGCGGCCCCACGGATCGACGATCAGCGAATGGCCATAGGTTTCGCGGCCGTCCTCGTGAAGGCCGCCTTGCGCAGCGGCCACGACATAGGCGCCGTTCTCGATGGCGCGGGCCCTGAGCAGCACGTGCCAATGCGCCTCGCCGGTTTGGCGGGTGAAGGCGGCGGGCACGGAAAGCAGGTCGGCGCCGGCTAGCGCCTCGGCGCGGAACAGTTGCGGAAACCGCAGGTCATAACAGACGGCAAAGCCCAGCTTGGCGCCTTCGATGGTCGTGACGACCGCCTCCGTGCCGGGCTCGTAGGTCGCGGATTCGCGCCAGCTCTCGCCATTGTCGAGATCGACGTCGAACATATGGATCTTGTCATAGGAGGCGAGCGTGGCGCCGTCCGGACCGAACAGCAGCGCCCGGTTGGCGAGCTTGCCGTCGGCGCGCAGGATGGCGGTCGAGCCGATATGCAGGTGGACGCCAAGTTCGCGGGCCAGTCGGCGGGCGGTCCCGACGATGATGTCCTTGTCCTCTGAGGTGAAAGACGCGGCCTTCTTGTCACGCACCAGCGCTCCGGTCATTTCCGGTGTCTGGATGTAGCTCGCCCCCTGGCCGGCTGCCTCGCGCACCAGCCGCTCGAGCTCGATTGCGTTGCGCTCCGGCCTCTCCCCCGAACGCATCTGGATCGCGGCCGCCTTGAAAACACCCATCGTCATATCCTCAATTCGTCGAGCCATTGGCGAGCAACTTGTCCAGTCGGCCTTGCGCCTCCAGCTCGTGGAGGTCGTCGCAGCCGCCGACATGCGTGTCGCCGACGAAAATCTGCGGAAAGGTTGTGCGGCCATGGGCGCGCGAAATCATCTCCTGGCGCAGTTCCGGTGAAAACGACGCGTCATGCTCCGTATAGGCGATGCCCTTGCGCTCGAGCAGCCGCTTGGCGGCCGTGCAGTAGCCGCACATCATGCGTGTATAGATGGTGACGTCGACCATGACGAATTTCCACTGTTTGTTGCCGACTTATATAGTCGTGGACTCGTCGGCCCGAAAGTCCCCCGGCAGCACGCGTGCGAAGGTCAGCACGTCGACGGCGCCGGCCCCTGCTTTTTTCAGCGCCTTGCTGGCGGCGCGAACCGTGGCGCCCGTGGTGTAGACGTCGTCGATCAAAAGCACGCGGCGGCCGGCGATCTCGATTTCCGCTTCAGCAGGCACGCGAAAGGCGGCCCGCACATTCTCCTCGCGGTCCTTGCGCTCCAGCCCGACCTGC
This sequence comes from Mesorhizobium sp. B2-4-7, assembly GCF_006442685.1. Lineage (NCBI taxonomy): Bacteria > Pseudomonadati > Pseudomonadota > Alphaproteobacteria > Hyphomicrobiales > Phyllobacteriaceae > Mesorhizobium > Mesorhizobium sp. B2-4-7. The sequence continues at coordinate 113,241 of NZ_VFVH01000003.1, read as the reverse complement.
TGGCGCGTGAGCTTGACACGCCGCATGGCCGAGGGTGCGAAAGACAGGCCGCTGAGCTCGCAGACCGCCCTCGCCAATTCCGCCGACTGGTTGAACCGCCGCCTGAAGAAGCGGCGCCAGTGCAGCGGCACCGGCACCACCACATCCGCCTCGGCAATGAGGTCAGCGCCCGCGCGCAGCATCCAGCGCGCCATCCACGGCGCCAGGTCGGTGCGATCCTGGTACTTCAGCCCCTGCACCATCTGGCGGGCGACGCCGGAATAGGCGACGGCCGCCCGCGCCCGCTCGAAGGGCGGCGGATCGGCGATCGCCTCGGCGGACAGAAAGCCCTCGCCCATATGGTGGGTGAACGGCGTGCCCATCACCGGGCACCAGGGCCGCTCCAGGAGGCGCAACTTCGGCCAGCAGGCGCCGCACAGAACGCCGGGCTGCGAGACATGCCTGCGGCAGCCGGCGCAGACAGGCGGGAACAGGATGCGCGCCGGCCAGTTCGCCGCCGACCGTGCAAGGTTCCTGATGTCCAGAGGCTTGATCTTGGGCATGGGATCGGCCACGTGGTGGGTGCTGTGCGCCACTATATCAACTCCATCGGGGAATGGACAAACAAAGGATCTGCCCGTTTGCTGCCGATAATGGACACCTCACTGTGGCTGGCGCACAAGCGGCGCGCGCTCGATCATCCGGTCGGCGGCGCGGACTTCCTGATGCGGCGCAGTGCCGACGATCTTGCCGACCGGCTGGGTGCCGTGGAGCGCAGGTTTAGCAAGGCAGCGGTGCTGTTTTGCCAGACGTCGGCCGCAGCCGACATCCTCGCCGCGAGCGGCAAGGTGGCGGACATCGTCCGTGTCGAGGCGGATGCGGCTTTCCTGGGCGATTCCGCCGGCATGGTCGCGCCGCTGGAAACCGTGCCCTTCGAGCCGCAAAGCCTCGACCTGGCGGTGTCGCTTCTTTCGTTGCAGGCCATGAACGACATTCCCGGCATGCTGGTGCAGATCCGCCGTGCGCTGCGTCCGGACGGGCTTTTCCTCGGCGCCTTCGCCGGCGCCGGCACGCTCGGCGAATTGCGTGAAAGCCTGCTGGCGGCCGAGACCGAGCTTCACGGCGGCGCCAGCCCGCGCGTCATTCCGTTCACCGACGTTCGCGACGCGGGAGCGCTGCTGCAGCGCGCCGGCCTCGCTCTGCCGGTCGCCGATGTCGAGACGGTGACGGTGCGCTATGACAGTCTTTTCAACCTGATGGCCGATTTGCGCGCCATGGGCGAAACCAGCGCGCTTGCCGATCGCAGCCGGCGGCCGGGCACACGCCAGCTGTTCGCCCGCGCCGCGCAAATCTACGCCGAGCGGTTTTCGGATCCCGACGGCCGCATCCGCGCAAGCTTTTCGATGGTCTGGATGTCCGGCTGGGCGCCCGATGCATCGCAGCAAAAGCCGCTCAAGCCGGGTTCGGCCAAGATCTCGCTGAAGACTGTGTTGGAGCAGCCCAAGGGGCAATGACAGTGTCCGCGGACGCGGACAGCCAGATCAGGGTGCGAAAGCGTTGGCAAGCCTGCTGCCATTGTCGCTGAACAGCCAGGTGATCGCGTTGAAGACCTGGCTGATGCCGCCGACGATCGTCAGCGACAGTACGGCGACGATCAAGCCGTATTCGACGGCCGTGGCGCCCTTTTCATCGTTCAGGAAACGCAGCAGCACTGTTTTCATCACGTCGATCCCTCTTGCCGGAACCATACCGCCGACCTGTTAAGAAAGGTTAACGGCACAGGCTTAATAGGCGATGAAACCGCCGCCTCTGAAAATGTCTTGGACCCGGTCAGCAGTCGCCGCTGGTCCGGCCGTCGGATCGGATGATGCAGACCGAATCGGGCTGCGGCTGAAGCACGCTGCGGCGCACCGTATAGGTATCGCGACGAGTGATCGAACCAGTGGCAGTCATGTCGAGACCGCTGGCAAAATTCCGAGCCGATTGCGAGCGCGTCTGGCTCTCGAGGAAGGGCGTTGCGATCAGGGCCAGCGCCACCGCGGCCGACCCGAACAGCAGCGTGACGCGCAACACGCCCATGCCCGCATCCGCGGCGCGAAAACTGCGGTCGGGCCGGATCGAATCCCAATCCCTGTCTAGGCTCATGCTGTCGCTCCCCAGAAAATCGCCGGCACGGCCGCGACGAGGCAGCCTTGCATCAATTTTTCATGATGAGATAAATCTTCCATTAATGCTGGTTTATGCGCCCCGCAGCTCCGCTCAGCCACAGGCCGCTAGCGGTTCTGTTCGCCTACAGGAGGTCGATCAGGAACGGGATCAGCGGAGCGTCGGCCGGCGGCATCGGGTAGTCGCGCATCTGCCTGGGCCGCACCCATTTCAGCGCCTGCCCCTCCTTCGGCTGGGCGATGCCGCGAAAGCGGCGGCAGATGAAAAGCGGCATCAAAAGATGGAAATCGTCGTAGCTATGACTGGCGAAGGTGAGCGGTGCCAGGCACGGGATCTCGGTCTCGATGCCGATCTCCTCATAGAGCTCGCGGATAAGGCATTGCTCCGGCGTCTCGCCGGGCTCGACCTTGCCGCCGGGAAACTCCCAGAGCCCGGCAAGCTGCTTGCCCTCGGGCCGCTGCGCCAGGAGCACGCGCCCGTCGGCGTCGACCAGGGCGCAGGCGGCGACCAGGAGCAGGCGCTTGCCGGCGATCGTCACATCATTCATGCCCGATTTCACCCATGAACAGGCGGCCGGCGGTAGTGGTAGCGATAGACCTCGTCGAAGCCGAGAGAATGATAGAGCGCCAGCGCCGGCACATTGCCGGCCTCGACCTGCAGCCAGGCTTCCCGCGCGCCGCGCAGCCGCGCCCATTTCAGCGCCGACAGGATCAGGTTGCGGCCGTGGCCCTTGTTGCGTGCCGACTTGTCGGTGGCGACCTCGAACAGGCCGGCGAGATCGCCGTCATGGACGCAGATCAGCGTCGCCAGTGGTTCCGCTCCAGCCTCGAGCGCGAACAGCCCGGCCTCGGGCTGGATGGCGCCGATGATCTCCGACAGGCCTGGCCGCAGCGACGCGTCCGAGCCGCTGACCTTGAGCGACGCGCCGATGAAGCGGCTGATGTCCTTCAACGGGATCTGGTCCATGGCGGCGTCGAGTTGCGCATCCGCCAGCGGCAGCCGCATCACCAGCGATTCGTCGAACCGACTCCAACCCTCGCGGTCGAGATGGCTGGCCAGATCCGGCCCCGATAACGGCGACATGCGGAAGGTCAGCGGACGGCCATAGGCATCGAAACGGCGGCTGGCGCGGCCGATGCGGTCGGCGATGTGCTGGGTGTCGCCGGGATCGAGCGGATTGACCGAATTCAGCCGCTTGGCCGGATGTCCGGCCGTCAGCCGCACCACCCAGGTGCCGTCATAATGGACTGCCGCCGCGGGCCAGGCGCGGAACCCGGCCGCCTCATAGCGGCGCACTGTCGCCAGCATGCTGGCCGGATGTTTGGAAACCAAGTCCGTCAGCTCCGGTAGTCGCCATTGATGGCGACGTATTCCTTGGTGAGGTCGCAGGTCCACACCGTCGCCTTGCCGCGGCCGATGCCGATATCGGCGCGGATGCGGATGTCGTCGCGCTTCATATACGCCGAGGTCGCTTCCTCCGAATAGGCCGGATCGCGCTCGCCCTCATGCGCCAGCCTGTTGTCGCCGAACCAGATCGACAGGCGGTCGCGGTCAGCCGGCTCGCCGGCCTTGCCGACGGCCATGACGACGCGGCCCCAATTGGCGTCCTCGCCGGCGACCGCGGTCTTGACCAGCGGCGAATTGGCGATCGAGAGCGCGATGCGCTTGGCCGAGCGCGCCGATTTCGCGCCGGTAACGGTGACTTCGACCTGCTTGCGGGCGCCCTCACCGTCGCGCACCACTTGCAGCGCCAGCGACTTCAGCACTTTGCCGAGCGCACGGCGGAACGCCCCCAGACGGGCATCCTTGGGGTCGGTTACCTCCGGCGCGCCGCGTTTGGCGGCCTTTCCGGTGGCGAAGAGCAGCAGCGTGTCGCTGGTGGAGGTGTCGCTGTCGACGGTCACCGCGTTGAAGGTCTTGGCCGTGCCGCGCGACAGCAGATCCTGCAGCACGGGGGCGGCGATCGGCGCATCGGTGGCGACAAAGGACAGCATCGTGGCCATGTCGGGTGCGATCATGCCGGCGCCCTTGGAAATACCGTTGATGGTGACATCGGTGTCACCGAGCTTGACGGTCTGCGTCGCCACCTTCGGATAAGTGTCCGTGGTCATGATGGCTTTGGCCGCCTCGGTCCACAGGTCGGGCTTGCCGTTGCTGACCAGACCAGCCAGCAGATGGCTGAACTTGGTTGTGTCAAGCGGCTCGCCGATGACGCCGGTCGAGGCCAGGAACACCTCGCCTGGCGTGCAGCCGGCAGCCTTGGCTGCCGCTTCGCCCGTCAGCGCGGTGGAGTCCCGGCCCTTCTTGCCGGTGAAGGCGTTGGCGTTGCCGGAATTGACGACGAGCACCCGGGCCTTGCCCGCGGCAAGGTTCTGCCGGCAGAAATCGACTGGCGCCGAGGGGCATTTCGACTTTGTGAACACGCCGGCGACCGCCGTGCCGGGCTCGAAGACCATGGCCAGGAGATCGGTGCGGTTCTTGTATTTTATCCCCGCTTCGGCGGTGGCGATGCGCACCCCCTCGATCTCAGGCATCTTGGGGTATTTCTTCGGCGCGAGCGGCGAAATCGTCGTGGACATGGAACCTCGGACGGGAAAAATCGGCGGAGAAACGCCGGTTTGCCCGATACGGCGCGCCCGCGCAAGGCGTTTTGGTGGCGGCGTGAGAACCGGAATTGGCCTTGACCGGTTCGCAGCCGGCTCCGTTGCAGTTCGCTGGCACCGCCCTGCCCAGGTTGCGATCGTTGCGACTCGGTGCGGGCGCGCGGCCGGAGTTGGTCAGCACCGATGACGGCCTGCGCATCGTGCGGGAAACATGGCAGGCAAAAATGTCCCTTGAGTCAACCGCCAAGAACGGGCCGTTTCGTTTCATCGCCGGATCACTTATATTGCCGGCCCTACCGACGGCGAGGGCGACAGGATGGCCGAAGAGGCGGATACGGCGCGTAAATCTATTGGCGCGCGGCGCAATCCCGACAGCGCGGAAGCTATTCTCGATGCCGCCGAGGCGGTGTTGGTCGAGGCCGGCTATGCCGGCTTCTCGATCGAGGCCGTGGCGCGGCGGGCGCGTGCGGGCAAGCCGACCATCTATCGCTGGTGGCCGAGCAAGGCCTCGCTGCTGCTGGAGGTCTACCAGCGCCAGAAACGCGTCGATGTTCCCGATACGGGAAGACTGGAAGAGGACCTCGTCGGCTTCCTCAAGAACCTGTTCGCGCACTGGCGCGAGACGTCGTCGGGCAGCGTGTTCAGGTCGCTGATCGCCGAGGCGCAGTCGGACGAAACGGCGGCCACGGCCCTTGCCGGCTATACCGGCGGGCGCCGGGCCCACACCGGCCAGATCATCGAGCGCGCCAAGGCAAGGGGCGAGGTCGCGGCCGATGTCGATCCGGCTGTGGCCGCCGACCTGGTGGCTTCCTATGCGTGGCGGCAGCTCCTGACCAACCGGCTCGACGAAGACGAGGCGACGATACGCAAGGTGGTCCGCTATCTCCTGCGAGGCATAGAGGGGCCCGACGGCTGAACTGACGCAAAAAGGGCGCGGCGCCCTTTGGCCACCGCGCCCCTTTTTCGAAACCGTTCTGGTTTACTTGGCGCTTTCCAGCGTATCGACGGCCTTCTTCAAATTGGCGTCGGGAATTTCGACCTTGGCATCGGCGCGCAGCGACTTGACCAGCGCGAAATACTTGTCGCGGATGACCGCCTGCTTGGCCTGGTCCTTGACGTCGTCGAAGGCCGGCGGCTGCTTGGTGCGCTTGTCCTCGAGCTTGATCACATGCCAGCCGAACTGCGACTGCACCGGCTGCTCGGTGTATTTGCCGACCTCGAGCGCGAAAGCGGCCTTGTCGAATTCCGGCACCATCTGGCCAGGTCCGAACCAGCCGAGATCGCCGCCACTGGTCTTGCCGCTCGGATCCGAGGTGTGCTCGTTGGCGAGCTTCTGGAAATCGGCGCCGCCGTCGAGTTGCTTGATGATCGCCTCGGCCTCTTCCTTCGTCTTCACGAGGATGTGACGGGCATGCACCTCGTTGACCGGCGGCGTGTTGGCGATCTCCTGGTCGTAGCGGGCGCGGATCTCGGCGTCGGTGACCTTGTCAACGACGCCCTTCTCGACCATCTCGCCATGCAGCGCGCGCTGCTGCAGGAAGGCCATGCGGCGCTGGAAATCGGGATCCTTGTCGAGACCGGTCGAGACGGCCTGGGCGGCCATGACGCGGATCTCGATTGCGGCCGAAAGCGCCGCGGCGCGGCGTTGCTCGGCCGGGAGTTGCGCGAACTGCTGCGACAGCTCGCCTTCGGCAAGCACGAGATCTGCTTCGGTGAGGGGTTGGCCGTTGACGGTGGCAACCACTGTATTCGGATCGACCGGTGCGGTCGGTGCCGCTGGTGGTGCCGGCTGGGCTGGTGCGGTTTCCTGCGCCATCAGCGGCGACAGGCAAAGAGCCGACAGGCCGACGGCCAGGCCGAGGCTGGCGAGCGACGCACGGCGGAACAACAAGGACATTAAGATGACTCCGATGAGGATGTGAAGGACGGGAGGCTTCCAGATCAGCCAGATTGTGGCCGAATTTGGCGCGACCGGCAGGGCCAGCGCGGCGTTGACATCAGTTGAGCCCCCTCTTATCTGTCCAACGACTTTGCGTCCAGAACCGTTTTCCGGGCGCTTTTTGCGTTGCCCGTATACAGGCGGCGCATTCACGTGGATTTGATGGGGCCGGCCGGCGCTCGTCTCAGTTTGAGAATTCTATCGAAAGGACCATTGGATGGTCAGTCTCGGCGGTCTCGCCCGTAAGGTTTTCGGCTCCTCCAACGACCGCAGGGTCAAGTCGACCCGGCCCCGTGTCGAGGCGATCAACGCCATGGAAAACGAGATGCGGGCGCTCTCCGATGCAGAGCTCGCCGGCCGCACGGAAAAGTTCCGCCAAGACATCGCCAACGGCGCCAGCCTCGAGGACCTGCTGATCCCGGCCTTCGCCACCGCCCGCGAGGCGGCGCGCCGCGTGCTCGGCATGCGCCCCTTCGACGTCCAACTGATCGGCGGCATGGTGCTGCACAATGGCGGCATCGCCGAGATGCGCACCGGTGAGGGCAAGACGCTGGTCGCGACCTTGCCCGTTTATCTCAATGCACTGGCCGGCAATGGCGTCCACGTCGTCACCGTCAACGATTATCTCGCCACCCGCGACTCCGAATGGATGGGCCGTGTCTACAAGTTCCTCGGCCTCTCGGTCGGCGTCATCGTCCATGGCCTGTCCGACGAGGAGCGCCGCGTCGCCTACGCCGCCGACGTCACCTATGCCACCAACAACGAACTCGGCTTCGACTATCTGCGCGACAACATGAAGTACGAGCGCGCCCAGATGGTGCAGCGCGGTCACAACTACGCGATCGTCGACGAAGTCGATTCCATCCTGGTCGACGAGGCGCGCACCCCGCTGATCATTTCCGGTCCCCTCGAGGACCGTTCGGAAATGTACAACACCATCGACACTTTCATCATCCAGCTGCAGCCGCAGGATTATGAGATCGACGAGAAGCAGAAGACCTCCATCTTCACCGAGGAAGGCACCGAGAAGCTCGAGAACCTGCTGCGCGACGCCGGCCTCTTGAAGGGCGAGTCGCTCTATGACGTCGAGAACGTCGCCATCGTCCATCACGTCAACAATGCGCTGAAGGCGCACCGCCTGTTCCAGCGCGACAAGGACTATATCGTGCGCAATGGTGAGATCGTCATTATCGACGAGTTCACCGGCCGCATGATGCCCGGCCGCCGCTATTCGGAAGGCCTGCACCAGGCGCTTGAAGCCAAGGAGCATGTGGCGATCCAGCCGGAGAACCAGACGCTCGCCTCCGTTACCTTCCAGAACTATTTCCGCCTCTACAAGAAGCTTTCCGGCATGACCGGCACGGCGCTGACCGAGGCCGAGGAATTCGGCAACATCTACGGCCTCGAAGTCACCGAGATCCCGACCAACCTGCCGGTCATCCGCAAGGACGAGGACGACGAGGTCTACCGGACGGTCGAGGAGAAATACAAGGCGATCGTCAAGGAGATCCGCGAAGCCAGCGCCAAGGGCCAGCCGACGCTGGTCGGCACCACCTCGATCGAGAAGTCCGAGCAACTGGCCGAGCGGCTGCGCAAGGAAGGTTTTAAGGATTTCGAGGTGCTGAACGCCCGCCATCACGAGCGCGAGGCGGCGATCGTCGCCCAGGCGGGCAAGCCCGGCGCCATCACCATCGCCACCAACATGGCCGGCCGCGGCACCGACATCAAGCTCGGCGGCAATGCCGAGATGCGCATCGCCGAGGAACTGGGCGACATGCCCGAAGGGCCCGAGCGCGAGGCGCGGGAAAAGGAAATCTATGCCGACGTCGAGCGCCTGAAGGAAAAGGCGCTGGCTGCCGGCGGCCTCTACGTGCTCGCCACCGAACGCCACGAGTCACGCCGCATCGACAACCAGCTTCGTGGCCGCTCCGGCCGCCAGGGCGACCCCGGCCGCTCGAAATTCTTCCTGTCGCTGCAGGACGATCTGATGCGCATCTTCGGCTCCGAGCGCATGGACGGCATGTTGCAGAAGCTCGGCCTCAAGGAAGACGAGGCCATCATCCATCCCTGGATCAACAAGGCGCTGGAAAAGGCGCAGAAGAAGGTCGAGGCGCGCAACTTCGACATCCGCAAGAATCTTCTGAAATATGACGACGTTTCCAACGACCAGCGCAAGGTCGTGTTCGAACAGCGCATCGAGCTGATGGACGGCGAAGGCCTGTCGGAGACCATTGCCGAGATGCGCGAAGGCGTTATCGACGAGATCGTCGCCAAGGCCATTCCCGAGAACGCCTATGCCGAGCAGTGGGATGTCGCCGGGTTGAGGGCCGAGGTCGCCGAGTTCCTCAATCTCGACCTGCCGATTGAGGAATGGGTCAAGGAAGAAGGCATCGCCGAGGACGACATTCGCGAGCGCATCACGCAAGCCGCCGACGCCGCCGCCAAGGAGCGCGCCGAGCGCTTCGGGCCCGAGGTGATGACCTATGTCGAGCGCTCCGTGGTGCTGCAGACGCTCGACCATCTGTGGCGCGAGCACATCGTTAATCTCGACCATCTGCGTTCGGTTGTCGGCTTCCGCGGCTACGCCCAGCGCGATCCTTTGCAGGAATACAAGAGCGAGGCGTTCGAGCTGTTCCAGGCGATGCTGGGCAATCTGCGCCAGGCCGTCACCGCGCAGCTGATGCGCGTCGAACTGGTCCGCCAGGCTGCCGAGGCCCCGCCGCCGGAAGCCCCCGACATGTTCGGCACGCATATTGACGGTACCACCGGCGAGAACGATTTCGAAGGCGGCGAAACCGCCCTTCTGGTGCGCCAGGAAAGCAACGCCATCGTCGCCCCCGAAGACCGCGACCCCAACAACCCCGCCACCTGGGGCAAGGTCGGCCGCAACGAAGCGTGCCCCTGCGGCTCCGGCAAGAAATACAAGCACTGCCACGGCGCTTTCGCGTAAGGAAAACCTGCAGGGCTCACATTCCCGGATTTCTGATCCGGGCGAGATTCCTACGTGCTCAGATCAGCCCGGAATCGCGCGCGGCGGCGGTCGCCTCGCCACGCGAAATGGCGTCCAGCTTGCCCAGCACCGCCGAGACATGATGATCGACGGTCTTCGGTGAGATGGTCAGGTGCTCGGCTATTCTCTTGTTGGAAAAACCGCGTTCGATCAGTTGCAGGACCTGCATCTGGCGCAGCGTCAGGCCAGCTTGATTGGCGCGCGTGCTCTGCCGCGGTCCCCTTGCAATGTTATTGACGCCATTCTGCCGCATGACGGCGCGGACGTGCTGGGCGACCGGCCGGGCACCGAGCCCCTCGAATATATCCAGGGCCAGGCGCAGGGCCGGCTCGTCGCCGCGCAGCAGGGCGAGCGCCTGCTCGAACGGAGCACCCAGCCGGGCCCACAGCGTCGCGGCACCGTGCCAATCGCCGGCGAGCAGCAGGCGATAGGGCTCCGCCATGCCGGTCGTATCGCCAGGGTCGCTTTCAGGCGACAAGAGCAGCCGCCAGACGGCCAGTTCGGCGAACATCGCCCTCGTCGGCGACAGGCTTTCTGCCAGCTCGATCAGGCGAAGCGCCTCACTGGCGTCGCCTTGCCCAAGCCATGCCAGTTCGGCCATCGACGCCGTGTAAGGCACCAGCCGCTGCAGCTCCATTCCCCTGTCCAGGAACCGCTTCATTTCCTCCAGCACCGGCCCAGCCGGATCGCCTCGCCTTATGCGCAGTTTCGCCAGCGCGACCAGGGATGGGTAACGCACCAGGGCTGTCGTTGCAGCATCGTCGATGACGTCGAGAGCCATGGCCGCCGCATCGTCCCAAAGGCCGCGTCGCAAAAGCAGCTGCGCCTGCACGCCCCGCATATAGTCGCGCCAGGTCGCGAGGTCGTTCTCAACGCAATAGGCAATGCCGCGGTCGAGAAAGGATTGCGCGCGCACAAGATCGAGCTGGTTCATTTCGGCGCAGGCGCAATTGGTGAAGCCGCGTGCCGCGTGCTCCTGGAAATTCTGCACGAGCGCGATTTCAAGGCTGCGGGCGAGGTGAAACCGGCCTTTGGCCAGGTCAAGCCACTGCTCGGCCGAGCCAAGATTGTTGAGCGCGTGGCAGATTATCTCCGGCTTGTTCAACCGTTCGGCCAGAGCGACTGCCTTGCCGCCAAGCAGCAACGTCTCATCGAGCTTCTCGGCCAGCATCGCCAGCTGCGAGAGATTGGAATAGGCCATGGCAAGCTCCGGACTGGCAGGCGCCTGTTCCAGCAGTTCCACTGCCTGGGCCCCGAACAGGTCCGCCTGTTCGCGGTCACCCACCAGATAGGCGAAGCGCGACAGGCATCTGAGGCTGTCGCCCTCCCTGAGCGTGTCGCCCAGCGCCTGCTGTAGCCGGCGCGCCTGGCTCTGCGCCTCGATGGCCGCATCGATGCGGCCGATCAGATGGCATTCAAACGCATATCCTTCGTAAAGCCTCGCCCGGTCGCTCATCGGCAGGCTGTCGGCATGCCGCAAGGCGACCTCGTAGTAGCCGGCGGCATCGCGATGCGCGCCGACGCGGGAAGCCTCGCGCGCTGCGAGCGGGGCAAGCTCGCGCACCGCCTCAAGATTCTGGGCCTCCACAGCATGGTGCACGAGCCTTGCGGTAGTCACCTCGGCGTTTTCCTGCAGTGCGGAAAGCGCGCGTTGGTTGAATTCGCGCCGACGGCTCGAGGTCAGCGCCATCTCGATGGCGCGACGGGCGATCTCGTGCCGGAAGGCGTAGCCATCGCCGAGATCGTCGAGCAAGCCATTCGAGACACATTCCGCCAACTGGCCGGCGCTGGCGACGCCACAGAGGCCGCGCAGCGCCCAGGCATCGGCGCGGCGTGGAAACACAGACACCGCGTCGAGCATCGAGCGCGCTCCCTGCGACAGGCGCTCGGCACGCGCCAGCACGGCGTCGCGGACGCTGGCCGGCGGGATCATCTCGCTTTCGGCAGCCAGCAATTCGGTGACGAAGAAGGCGTTGCCCGCGGTGGCGCGATAGATTGCGCTGCCGTCGCGGTTGGCTGCTTCGGCAAGCGACAACACCGCCGCCTCGCTGAGCAGTGGCACTTCGATGCGCTGGACGTTGCCGGCTGGAATTTCGCCGAGCACCCGGCGCGCACGCATCTGCCCTTCGCTGCGGTCGGTGCGTGCCGTGAACAGCACCAGCATATGCGTGTTGGTGATGCGCCGGCCCAGGAAACGGACGAAATCCAGGGTCGCGTCGTCGGCCCAGTGCATATCCTCGATGACCAGCAAACCCGGCCGAGACCTCGCCTCGAAAACCTCGAGAGCGTCTGAAAACAGGGGCAGCCGCTGACCTTGGCGGTCGTCGATTGCCCGGGGCAGTGCCCACTGCGCGTCCCGGGCCAGATCATAGAGCGGTCCCAGCGGATCGGGAATCGACAGGTCCTCGCAAGCGCTGCGGAATATGGAAACGTGCTGCCCGGCACGGGTTACGAACGCCTCGACGAGTGCCGTCTTGCCGGCGCCGGCCTCGCCCAGCAATGCCGCCACGCGGCCGCGACCGCGCGCGGCCTCCGCGAGCAGTTCCTCCAACTGATCGAGTTGTGCCTGCCGTTCCAGAAGCATCGTCACTGGCCCATAAGTATCGTCGTCCCTCGACCCTTCTCCAAAATACCCCCGCTTCGGTATCCGCAGTGTGGCTCCCAGACCAAACGTCGAAAACATAGGGAATCGTCCCGCGCAATATGGGGAAAGGCTCCGATGTGCGCTTTCGACGATCGTGATTTTTCTCCAACCGCGCTCATTTCGAGCGTGAATCAGTCACAAAAGGAAGCCACTCCATGCCTCGCTATCTGATCGAACGGACATTCCCCGACGGGCTCAACGTGCCGACGAACGACGTCGGCGCGACGGCGCTCGGCGGCATCATCATGCGCAACGCCGAGAAGGGGGTCACCTGGCTGCACTCCTTCGTGTCGCCCGACAGGAACAAGAGTTTCTGCATCTACGACGCCCCCTCGCCGGAGGCGATCCGCAGCACGGCGCAGAAGAATTCGCTACCGGTGGACAAGATCACGGAGGTGAGGGTCCTGGACCCTTACTTTTATCGCTGACCCTATGGACCAAGGATGGAACAATGAGCGTGAGATCGTCCTGGGCAGCGATGGGTGTCGGCTTTCCGTGCTGTTTCCTCCCGAAACGGCAGCCGCCGTCGTGGCGTTCGACCATGCACCCTCCCGGCGTGGTCTCGCATCGCGGATTGTCTCCGCGCTGCTCGCGCCATTGCGAAGCCGGCGCAGGCGCCTGCCACCGCAAGACGATTATTTAAGGCGGGACGTCGGCCTGCCGGAGCACGAGATGCGGCGGGACTACTGGGAATATTGGTGGTGGCATCAATGAGACCGCCGCCCGGCTAGAGAGGAACGGATCGGACCCGTCCCGCAACTGACGATCCAACGCGCAGGCATGGCAGCAGGGCCTTACAGGCCGGTCCTGCCGCCTGCGCGTCACCAACAACCAATGGAGAATAAAATGAACGTCAATTTCTGGCGCCTTGCCGCGCTGTCCATCATGGCGATCACCGCCACTGCCGCATCTGCGGAGAGTGGCAATCGGCTGGCCGCCGAGGTGCGGGCGGCCAACGGCCGCTTCGTGAATGTCGCGGCGGCCACCGCCGAGGGCTATGCGCCGATTCCCTGCGCCAGCGGCATCACCGGCGGCGCGATGGGCATTCACTACGTCAACGGCGCCTATCTCAAGGATGATGCCGTCGACCTCGCCAAGCCGGAGGCCGTGATGTACGAGCCGATGGCCGATGGCAAGCTGAAGCTGGTGGCCGTCGAATATATCACCGCGAAGGGTCCCGCGTCGCTCGAAGGCCAGCTGTTCAACTTCGACAGCGCCCCCAACCGCTACGGCCTCGGCCCCTTCTACGAACTTCATGTCTGGGCCTGGAAGCAGAACCCGACCGGCGCCTTCGCCGACATGAACCCGAATGTCTCATGCGACGCCATGAAAAAGGCCGACTGACGGCACCGCCTGCCGGAACAGTGCCGGCAGGCCTTTTATGCGTCGCGAGGAGAAACCATGCCCGAGATAGCTATCTTCCTGGCAAGGCTGCGCGCCCCACCATGGCGGCTGATGGCCATCCTCGCTTGGCTGGCGCGCGGACGGCGCCTCCGACATGAGCGGCGTCACCTGGAGGCCATGCCCGATTTCATGCTGAAAGACATCGGCATCAGCCGTTCCGAGATCGACTATGTCGCAACTCACGGCGAAGCGCGCCGCTCTTAGGCTTGGCTGGGAGTTGGAACGACAGAGCGCGTGTCTCCTGCTTGCGGCATGGAACCCACACCGGTCGTCCTCGCTGGCCTCTCTGCCATTGTGTATGCCTCTTCCACCCACCCTTTCTTAAGGTGTCTCCGCTACACCAAAGCCTGGAAAGAAGCGGAAAACGGAGAACAATCGGGGTGCGCTTTTCCGCGGCCACGACAGCCGGGCGGTTCTTGCCGCAGCGTTTGGCGCTGCGCGTGGAGCCGTTGCTTGGCCGCGTCGACGCCGTGCTGTTCACCGCCGACGAGCGCGGCGAGGCCGGCCGCATGTCGGTCATTGCCTTTTCCATCCGCATCGTCAGCGCCGTCATCGCCTTCGTCAGCCAGGTGTTGATGGCACGCTGGATGGGCTCGTTCGAATACGGCATCTTCGTCCTTGTCTGGGTGACCATGGTCATCGTCGGCAATCTCGCCTGCCTCGGCTTCCACACCTCGGTCATCCGCTTCATTCCCGAATACCGCGAGCGCGGCCTCATCGACGAGTTGCGCGGTATCGTCGTGGCCAGCCGCCTGTTCGTCCTGATCGCTTCGACGGTCATCGCCGGGCTCGGCGCGCTCGGCGTGTGGCTCGCTTCGTCATGGACTGAAAACTACTATGTCCTGCCGTTCATCCTCGGCGTCATCTGCCTGCCGATGATAGCGCTGTCGGATCTGCTGCAAGGCCAGGCCAGGGCGAACAGCTGGGCGCTGTTCGCCCTGGCGCCGACCTATCTGATACGGCCCGTGCTGATCCTGCTGTTCATGGCGCTGATGCTTTTCGCCGGCTACGCGCCCGACGCGAAGACCGCGATCTTCGCCTCGATCGCCGCCACTTACGTCACCACGCTCGCCCAGCTTATCGGCGTCACCCGGCGCATGGAAAAGCAGATTCCGGCCGGGCCGATGAAGGTGCATTTCGCACAATGGTTCATTGTCTCGCTGCCGATCTTCCTGGTCGAAAGCTTCTTTTTCCTGCTCACCAATGCCGACGTGCTGATGGTCGGCGCCTATATGGACCCCAACGACGTCGCCGTCTATTTCGCCACGGTCAAGACACTGGCGCTGGTGCATTTCGTCTACTTCGCCGTCAAGGCAGGCGTCGCTCAGCGCTATGCCCAGTTCACCCATGGCGAGCCGGAAAAGCTCGCCGCCTTCGCCCGCGAGACGGTGTCGTGGACCTTCTGGCCATCGCTCGCCATGGCGCTGCTGGTGCTGGCGCTTGGCAAACCGATGCTGATGCTGTTCGGTCCCGAATTCACATCGGGTTATCCGCTTCTGTTCCTGCTCGTCTTCGGCGTCGTGGCGCGCGCCGCCGTGGGCCCGTGCGAAAGCCTGCTCACCATGAGCGGCAACCAGAATGTCTGCGCCGCCGTCTATGCCATGACGCTGGCCTTCAACATTGGCCTGAACGTGGTGCTGATCCCGCTCTTCGGCCTGTGGGGCGCCGCAATGGCCACCGCCTTCGCCATGATCTTCGAGGCCGGCGCGCTGTCCTTCACGGTCTGGCGCAAGCTCGGGATCGTCATGGCGATCTTCGTGCCAGCCAAAGGAGCCGCGTGATGGCCGCCATCCCCTTGCTCGAGGAAACCAGCGGCGGCCCCGCCGGCGCCATGGTGTCCGGCCTTGCCGGACTGGGGCGCGACACCGACCCGGCCCATATCGAGATCCTCGCCAACAACCGGCCCGAGCGGAAACTGGCCATCTATCCGGCGTCGGCCGGGTTCGACCTCGTCGAGGAGCTGGATTATCTGTGCGCCCGCACCATCGAGCCCAACGTCTTCTTCAACCCGCGTTTCCTCGCGCCCGCAATGCCCCGGCTGGAAGACCGCGAGGTGCGTCTGGCCGTCATCCGTGACGGCGATGAATACCGCAACCGGCTACGCCTTCTGGTGCCGTTCTCGGTGGAGCGGCCGGTGGTGCCGCTCGGGGTTCCGGTCATGCGCACATGGTCGAGCCCGTTCGGCCCGCTCGGCACCCCGCTGGTCGACCGCGACGATCCGGTCGGTGTCCTCGAGGATTTCTTCTCCATGCTGTCGCGCCCGCATCTGAAGCTGCCGAAAGTGTTCGTCCTGCCCGACATCAGGCTCGACGGCGCGGTGGCGAGCCTGGTTGCCACTGTGGCCGAAACGCGTGGCCTGATGTTGGTCACCACCGGTCACGCCCAGCGTCCGCTGCTCGAGAGCGAACGCGACGCCGAGGACTATCTGAAGGCTTCGCTGCGCGCGCACCATTACCGCGAGTTCCGCCGCCTCAAGCGGCGGCTGGGCGACCTCGGCAAGCTTGAACATGTCGTGGCGCGCGGCCCCGACGAGATCCGTCACGCCATCGAGAGCTTCCTGACGCTGGAGGCGGCCGGCTGGAAGGGCCGCGAGCGCACGGCCATGGCGATCGACCGCTACCGCGCCGCCTTCGCCCGCGAGGCCGTGCACAGGCTGGCCGAGCAGGACCTGTGCCGCATCCATTCGCTGACGCTCGACGGCCGCACCATTGCGTGCCTGATCGTCTTCGTCGAAGCCGGCGTTGCCTACACCTGGAAGACGGCCTACGACGAAACTCTGGCCGGCTATTCGCCAGGCACGCTGCTGATGATCGAGGTGACCAGGCAGCATCTCGACGACCCCAACATCATGATGACCGATTCCTGTGCCGTGCCCGACCATCCGGTGATGAGCAGGCTGTGGACCGAGCGCAAGCCGATGGGCACGCTGGTGATCGGCCTGACGCCGGACGCCGACCGTCTCGCCCGCCAGGCGGCCTCGCAACTGCATCTCTACCGGGAGACCCGCAACATGGCCCGCCTGCTGCGCAACCGGATGAAGAGCCTGCTCAAGAGACGATAGACGCGCTCGCATCTTCTGGAGCGCGTGGATGCTTGCTTCAAGCCTGAGCATTTGGTTGCTTCATGGGATAAACAGTCACTGTATTGATAGCGTTTATTCGCCAGCGCCTGCTTGAGCAACAGTCACAATCTTTCAACAAAGCGCGACAAAGGTGATACGATTTTGGGTATAATTCATGTCGCTTGCCGGCGGCGCATCCGTTTTTCTTGAGCGCTTTTCCTCGTGGCGGACATCAGAATTAGCTAATTCATTCGAACATATAAAGGACATTCACGGAACTTAAGTGGTAACATAAGACCTTTGGGACCAGACCCTGGGACTTTGGTCCGCCTTCACGAAATCCGGCAGCGAGCATGAGGCTAATCTTCATTGCTCTTCAGGAACTTGAAACGGCCGACCAGATCTAACTTGAGCCACTCGTCCTCATTCTTCCCCGTCGCTTTCGGCGGTGGCGCGCGGATTGCGAGGAACAGGCGCTGAACGCGAGAAATCCACCTGCCGGAACCAGCGGGGGAGCCGCCAATGGGAAAGCTGCCGGCGCCAGAATCCTGGACGCGTAGAAGCCCGCCACGGAGCCCTACGGGGACGGTCTTGGGCGAGCGAGCGCCATGTCGAAAGTGTCCGGCAGGTGAGGATGCGCGCCGGTCCGTCTCACCGAAGCCGTGGTCATCGCGTCGACCGGGAGAATAATCGACATGCGAGCATAGTGGTCCGGCCACAGCGGCTTTCCAAACAGGAAGAACACGATCGCGAGAAAACAAATCAGCAGCAGGACAGCGAAGGTGTTCGCGATGATCTCGCCAAGCTGCATGTCTTTCTCCCCGAAGTCGGACACCCGCCGCTCGCAGCAACGGCGGGCGTCCAAGGACCGTCGATGAAGGGACTTTACTCGACGGCTTCCACGCCAATGAGGAACGGCGGCTTATGTTCAGGGTTTAGGACCAATGCGTCGATGCTTCGGACTTCAGTCCCAATTGCGGGTCCGAGGAGAAGGAGACAGTCTGCCTTTCGCACCGGCTAAGCCCTCCACCAAGGTACCTGACAGCCGGGAGCACAGCCCGGCCTGCTCGCCAAGTGCCGAACCTACCGCCAAAAGCAGGCCGGGCTCCTTCTGTCGATAGTCAAGATCGTCGCCCAACGGGGAAAATGACCAGCTACAAGGTGGAGGAAATCCTGGGCGAGAGAATTATCGGCACGCACGAGGTGGCGGCTTCAAGTCCCGCAGGGGCTGCCAGACGGGCAACCGGTCATCCGATGCAACCCCGCATTCCAGGCGCGCTGTTCGTTCGGGTCACCAGAGAGGACGGCACGGTCGCCGAATTCAGCTTCGCGGGATTTCCTTGTTGAACCCGGATGCCGTCGGATAGGACGGCACGAGTGGCGTTTCTTGCGACTATGGCCGGTGTCTACGCCGACCCATTGGCGCGGTTCGGCATTGAAGGAACCCGCTCGCTCTGACCCTTTGTATTCACGTGAATTCCGAAGCTCGTCGATGAATCGTTTCGACGCGACTTGCACCAGAATTGCGTTAGCGTCCCAGCGGCTGTCTGGATGCCGAAACCAATTCGTCCTCATCCCTGATCCCGGCCATGTAATTCGCGATTATGCGGGATGAAATCGCTTCACGTTGCTGGGCCGATCGGGCGTCGAGCTTCAGCCTGTCGAACACGCGGCCAAGCAGGGCCACTTCGGAGGAATCGAAGACGCCAGCCTCCTGAGCTTTCTGACGAATCGGCATGAGTTCCTCCCTTTCAGATAAATAAGCAACAACTGATGCAAGGGGCAATCTCAAGCCCTGATATATCCACACCGAGGAACGGTCAGGCGGCCAACATAGGTCCTGAAGCGTGAAAGCGGCTACCGCATTGGACAGGCCGAAGATGCACTCCTGCACCCGGCGAGCCGCTCCCGGATGTCGCTCTTGCGATATCGGCTTTAAACGGCGCACGACAAACTCGAACACCATATCCGCATTTGCCGAAACGCCGATCGGGAATTAGCGGCAGACGCATCGAAGCGGCGACTGAAATGGTGCCCCTAGCCGGGATCGAACCAGCACTCCTTGCGGAACTCGATTTTGAGTCGAGCGCGTCTACCAATTCCGCCATAGGGGCTCAGGCCGGGCGGCCTGGATGGCGCGGACTATACGGTTGGAGGCCTGTTCGTCAACTGGCCTGTTGCCGATAGCCTGCGGAGCCGCGACCAAACCGCCCCTTTCGGTTTCCTGCGGGCACTGCCATTGTGCGGCGCGGAAAATCTTTCTAGACAGACGTCGTGTCGAAGCGCCTGGCGTCCGGAAGAAGGAACGCGGCGCGCTTCGGGTCTTGGTTTCACGCATGCACCTGTTTCATCCATGCCCCTGGTTTTCTGCCTGCTCTTATGCCGGCCACGCCGTGCATGTGGGCGCCGTGCGGTAGGCATTTACGACATTAGGAGAGCCGATGCTTCGCGGACTGTACGACTGGACCTTGTCGCTGGCGGCGCGCAAATCCGCCGAATGGTGGCTGGCCTTCATCGCCTTCGTCGAGAGTTCCGTGTTCCTGGTGCCGGCCGACGTGCTCTATCTGCCGATGGCACTGTCGCGGCCTGATCGCGCCTATCGCTATGCGCTGATCGCCACCGTCGCCTCCGTGCTGGGCGGCATCGCCGGCTGGTTCATCGGCCACTACGCCTACGACGCGCTGGCGCGGCCCATCCTCGAATTCTACGGCAAGTATGACGAGTTCGAGGCGCTGCGCGTCTCTTCGGGCATCGGCTTCATCATCTTGATGCTGATCACCTCGGGCGCCGCCCATCTGCCGCCGATCAAGGTGGTGACGATCCTTTCGGGGGTCATCGGCGTCAATCTTTTGCTGTTCATCGCGCTGGCAATCGTGGCGCGCGGCGGGCGCTTCCTGCTTCTGGCCTGGCTGCTGCGCCGCTATGGCGAGCCGATCCGCGAGTTCATCGAAAAGCGCCTCGGCCTGATCGCGGGTGCGGCGGCAGCCGCCCTGATTTTGCTCTATATCCTGGTCAAATACGCCTTCTGATTCATGTCGCCCAAACCGCGCGGCGGCGTGGCGACATGGACCACAAGACCGGGCGAGCGGCGAACACAACGGACGAAAGACCCCATGACTGCGACCATGACTGCCAACACCGGACGCCAGCGGACCATGACGGCCCTGTTCCTTGCCGTAGCCATGGCCGCCACTGTCAGCTCCGCGCTCGCCTTCCAGTACATTGGCGGCTACATCCCTTGCCATCTCTGCCTGGAACAGCGCACGCCCTACTATATCGGCGTGCCGCTGATGCTGCTGGCGCTGCTTGCATCGGCGCTGCACGCGCCGGCATGGGTGGTGCGCGGCTTGCTGGCCATCGGCGGCCTGCTGATGCTCTATGGGCTGTATCTCGGCATCTATCACGCCGGCGTGGAGTGGGCCTGGTGGCAGGGCCCGGCCGATTGCACCGCGGGCGGAGGCCCGGTCGACACCGGCGGCAAAGGCGTGCTCGACGCGCTCGACAAATTCGTGCCCCCCTCCTGCGACAAGGCCGCGCTTCGCATTCTCGGCCTGTCGCTCGCCGGCTGGAACGCCATCGCCAGCCTTGTCCTTGCGGCCGTCGCCTTCCGCAGCGCTCTTTCGCGCGACTGAGTCCGTTCAACCGAACGGCACGACAAGAGTTCGAGCAGAAATCCGGCGGGCCGAGTCGGATGGCGCGGCTTTCGACGTCCGAGCCAGGTCGACCCCCACTCCGTCTCGGCTTCGCCGAGCCACCTCTCCCCCGATCGACGGGGGAGAGGAATGGCGCGAACCTATTGCCTCAGGCTCCTTTCCTCTCCCTCCGGAGGGGGGAGAGGTGGCGCTGCGAAGCAGCGACGGAGTGGGGGAAGCCGGTCCTCAAAACGCGAAGCCGCTGATAAGTGAGCGCGGCCGAGCTGGTCCGATATCAGGGTATGTCAGACTATCATGGAGACAATCGCTTCAGACGGCCAGCGTCCCGAATTGTCGGACGCTCTCAGGGTTCGAGTTCGACATCCCAGTACAGATAATCCATCCAGCTTTCATGCAGATGGTTGGGCGGGAACAGACGGCCATTATTGTGCAGGTCGTGCACCGTCGGCTGGTAGGGCTTCTGCAACGGCCACATCTTGGCATGCGCCGGCATCATGCCGCCTTTCCTGAGATTGCAGGGGGAACAGGCGGCGACGACATTCTCCCACGTCGTAGCACCCCCGCGGTGGCGGGGGATGACGTGATCGAAGGTCAGATCGTCGGGCGTGCCGCAATATTGGCACTGGAAGCGGTCACGCAGGAAGACATTGAAGCGTGTGAAGGCGGGATGCCGCGACGGCTTCACATAGGCCTTCAGGCTGACGACGCTCGGCAGCTTCATCGAGAAGGTCGGCGAGGACACCGCGTGCTCGTATTCGGCGACGATGTTCACCCGTTCGAGGAACACCGCCTTGATGGCGTCCTGCCACGACCAGAGCGACAGGGGGTAATAGCTGAGCGGACGGTAATCCGCATTCAGCACCAGCGCTGGAAGCCCATCCGGAGATACGGCAACCGTCACGTCGTTGGCCTCCTTGGTTCTCTAACCTGAATGGCGCGGATACTGTAAGCCCGACATGACAGGGATGTGAAGCGGATTGTCACGCGTCCGAAGGCACAAAAAAACGAGATTTTGATGCTTTTTCGCGCTTTCAGGCCGGGGGTGCGGCATCCCTGCCCTTCAATTCGCGATAATAGGACCAGAAAAGCCGCGATGCGACACCTCTCCATGGGCTCCATGATTCGGCGAGTTGGATCAGTGTTTTCTCCTGCGGACGCGGGTCGATGCCGAGCGCATGGCCGACGGCGGTCTGGAGCGCGACATCGCGCGCCGGGAAGATGTCGGGATGGCCTGCGGCGAACAGCAGATACACCTGCGCCGTCCACGGACCGATACCGGGCACGGCCGTCATGGTCGTGATTGCCTCGCCGGCGTCAAGCGAACACAAATGACGAAGATCGAGGCCGTCCGCCACCGCCTGGGCGGCGGCGAGGAGGCCGCGTTGCTTGGGTCGCGACAGGCCCGCCTCGCGAAACATGTCCTCGCCGGCGGCAAGGATCGCCAGCGGCGTCAACGGGTCGACCAGTTTCGTCAGCCGGCCGAAGATCGCATCGGCGCTGGCGCGCGACACCTGCTGCGAGACGATAATCGAGGCAAGGCTCGAGAATCCTGGTTGGGACAGCCGTAGCGGCACCTCGCCCGCCATGCCGCGGATCTTTTCCAGCCTTGGGTCGATCGCGCAAAGCGCGTCGAGTCCCCGGGCGATGTCGTCCAATGTGGCGATACGTTGCATGCTTTCTTGTCCCTGAACAGGCCGCACGGTAGCAATTGGCAAAACCGCCGCACAACCCGATTGCCGCTCAAGAGATGACACTCCTGACATTCCGTTTCGCGCCCAGTCCCAATGGCGAACTGCATCTCGGCCATGCCTTTTCGGCGCTGCTCAACCAGAAACTGGCGCGAGCGGTCGGCGGCCGCCTGCTGCTGCGCATCGAGGATATCGACACCACGCGCTGCTCGCCGGAATTCGAGGCGGGCATCTTTGCCGACCTGAAATGGCTCGGTCTTGCCTGGGAACAGCCTGTACGACGGCAATCCGAGCACTTCGCCTGTTATGAGACGGTGCTTGGCCGGCTGATCCGGGAGGACCTCGTCTATCCCGCCTTCATGAGCAGAAGCGAAATCCGGGCTTTCATCGCCGACAGCGAAAAGCGCGACTGGCCGCGCGATCCCGACGGCGTGCCGGTCTATCCCGCCGTCGACAAGGCTCTGCCGGCGAAGGAACGCCGGCGCCGCATTGCCGAGGGCGCTCCTTTCGCCTGGCGGCTGGATGTCGATGCGGCGATGGCACGCGTCGGCAAGGATTTGTCATGGAACGAATTTTCAGACGAATCGCTTTCCGCGACGCGCGTCGTCGAGGCCCGCCCGCGCGATTGGGGCGACGTGATCGTGGCGCGCCGCGAAATCCCGACCAGCTATCATCTCGCCGTCGTCGTCGACGATGCGCTGCAGGGCGTCAGCCATGTCGTGCGCGGCCAGGATCTTTATTCCGCCACCGGGGTACAGCGGCTGCTTCAGGAACTGCTTGGCCTGCCGCAGCCAGCCTACTTCCATCACCGGCTGATCCTGGGACCCGACGGGCGCAAGCTGTCGAAAAGCCTGAAGGACACCGGCCTTGCCGTCTTGCGCGAAGCGGGCGTGTCGGCTCACGATGTCAGGCGGATGGTCGGTCTCTGACGCAGGCGAAGGCCGAAGAGACAGCTTGCAGAAAAGGCGGCCGGTTGAATTCCGGTGATGCATGGATCAATCGTTTCGTTTTGCGCGCCGGCTTGAACCGGACTAGAGCTTCGGCACGGCTCAATTCTCATCAAGCGCGGTCCCCGGAAAATGCACAGCGTCAAGCGGCTCATCCCCGCCACTTTCGTCGTCCTGTGGGCGACCGGCTTCATCGGCGCCCGCTATGCCATGCCGTGGGCCGAACCGTTTACGTTCCTGGCTGCGCGCTTCGTCCTGGCGGCGGCGTTGTTCGCCGGCCTGGTGGTCGTACTTGGCTCCAAGAGAGCCTCCCGCGAAGAGGCATTGCACGCCACCGGGGCCGGCATTCTGATGCATGGCGTCTATCTCGGCGCGGTCTTCTGGGCTATCCACAGGGGCATGCCCGCCGGGCTGTCGGCGCTGATTGTCGGCCTGCAGCCGCTGATCACGGCGGTGCTCGCCGGCAAGTTTCTCGGCGAGGCGATCCTGCCGCGCCATTGGGCCGGCCTCGCGGTCGGCCTGGCCGGCGTCGTCATCGTGCTCTGGCCAAAGCTCGGCGCGCTCGGCGGCGGCGTGACGTCAGCCACGTTGACAGCCTCGCTCGTCTCGGTGCTCGGCATGAGCGCCGGCACGATATGGCAGAAGCGTTTTGCTTCCGGCGGCGACCTCGTCGCCGCGACCATGTGGCAATATGTCGGCGGCGCTTCGGTGATGATCCTGGCTTCACTGGCCTTCGAGACCCACACGGTCGTCATCAACGGCGAATTGATCTTCGCCATGGTCTGGCTGGTGCTGGTGCTGTCGATCGGCGCCATCTTCCTTCTGATGGTGATGATCCGCGACGGCGAGATGTCGAAGGTCGCTTCGCTGTTCTATCTGGTGCCGGCGGTGACGGCCGTCATCGCCTGGGCCTTGTTCGACGAGCAGCTCAACGCGCTTCAGATTGCCGGCATGGCGATCACGACCTTCGGTGTCGGTCTGGCAACGGCGCGGCAGACCAAGGGAAGAATTGTAGAAATGAGGAATTGAGGAATTGAGGAAAATGGTGCCATCTGGCGCTGGGGGCTTCTTCTTCAATTCTCCAATTCTCCAATTCTCCAGTTCCTCAATTCAGCCGGTCATCCCACCCGCGCGCGTGCCTCGAGATAGCGGCTGATTGCTGCGTTGAGTTCGCCGCCGAGAATGAAGATCGCGGACACGATGTAGAGAAAGACCACCGCGATCATGATCGAGGCAAGCCCGGCATAGGTCGTCACATAGGACGAGAAATGGTCGAGATAGGTGGCGAAAATGGTCGAGCCTATCAGCCATGCGGCGAGCGTGAAGACGATGCCGGGGATCAGCGAGACGAAACGGCGCTTGCCGGCCGGCAGCCAGTAATGCACTGAAAACAGACCGCCGACGATGACGGTCGAGGCGATGACGTAGCGCCACAGCGTGATGGTGCCCGTATAGGGTTTTATCCACTCGAAATGCGCCTCGGCCAGCCGCGCCAGCAATGGCGCGAAGACCAGGAGCACGCTGATCGCCAGGAAGCCTGCCGTGGCGATCAGCACGAAGAAGATGCTCTGCACGCGGCGATAGATGATGCCGCGCGTCTCGGTGACGCGATAGGCCCGGTTGAGCGAGGTGCGCAGCGCCTCGATGCCGTTCGAGGCGAAATAGGCGGCCAGCAGCACGCCGTAGGTGAGCAGATCCGATCGTCGCACGGTGAGCACGTTCAGCACCTCTCGCGCGATCGGTTTGGCGATTTGTTCCGGCCAGGTGTCGAAGACCAGGTGCACGGCCGTGTCGGCGAAGGCTTGCGCGCCGAGGAAGCTCGCCAGCGTGGTGGCGAAGATCAGGAACGGAAACAACGCCATCAGCGAGGTGATTGCCAGATGGCTGGCCATCGCCCAGCCGTCATCGGTGTTGAAATGACCGATCGCGTCGTAGAGCACGCGGCGCAGGGCGACGATATTCCGCAACAAGAACCGCGCTCCCCTTCGATTGTCTCGACGCCGCGAATATGGGAAGGGAATGCGGCAAATGGCAACCCTTGGTCATAAGACGAATCCGTCGGCACGCGCGTTGCGCGTCATCATCGTCACCGGCGCGTCGTCCGGCATAGGCGCTTATTGCGCGCGGGCGCTCAAGGCGGAAGGCTGGCGGGTGTTCGCCACGGCGCGCAAGCCCGAAGACATCGCGGCCCTGGAAAAGGAGGGCATCGAGGCGTTCTATCTGGACTATCGCGAACCTGCCTCCATCGAAGCGCTTGCGGCTTCAGTGCTGGAGCGGACCGGCGGCAGAATCGATGCTCTGTTCAACAATGGCGCCTATGCACAAGCGGGCGCGGTCGAGGATCTGCCGGTGGCCGCCTTGCGCGAGCAGTTCGAGGCCAATTTCTTCGGCTGGCACGACCTGACCCGCCGGCTCGTGCCGGTGATGCGCCGCCAGGGCCGTGGCCGGATCGTTCATTGCTCGTCGATCCTTGGCTTGGTGCCGGTACGTTTTCGCGGCGCCTATTCGGCATCCAAACACGCTTTGGAGGCGCTGATGCTCTGTCAGCGCCAGGAACTGGCCGGCAGCGGCGTGCATGTCTCGCTGATCGAGCCGGGGCCGGTGAACTCGAAGATCGCCAGCAATGGCCTCGCCTGGTTTCTCAGGAATATCGACCATGAGAATTCCGTGCATCGCGCGGACTATGAGGCGCAGTTGGAACGGATGCGCACCGGCGGCAGCCAATCGGCGCTGAAGCCGGGGCCGGAAGTGGTCCACAAAGCGCTTCGCCATGCACTTCTGTCGCGGCGCCCGCGCCCGCACTATGTGGTAACAGTGCCGGCCAAGGTCGGCGCCACGCTCAAACGCATCCTTCCGGCATCGATGCTTCACCGCCTGCTCGCCAAACGCGCCTGAACAAGAAAGGGACTGGAAACGCAAAATGGCATCCGTCTTCAACATCCTTGCCATCCTGGTCATGGTCGCCGTGGTGATCGTGCTGGTCCGGGGCCTGATCAACATGATGCGCGGCGGTTCCGGCATGACCTCCAACAAGCTGATGCAGACGCGCGTCGTGCTGCAGGCCGTGGCGCTGGCGCTGATCCTGCTGGCGGTGTATTTCACCCGCAAATGAGGACACCGGCCGTTCGGGAGGCGACGTGGTCAAGCTCAACAAGATCTACACCCGCACCGGCGACAACGGCACCACCGGGCTCGGCACGGGTGAGCGGCGGCTGAAGTCCGATCTCAGGGTGGACGCCTACGGCACTGTCGACGAAGCCAATGCCTGCATTGGCATGGCTCGTGTTCACACCGCCCCAAGCCACCCCGCGATTGACGCCATGCTTGCCCGCATCCAGAACGATCTCTTCGACCTCGGCGCCGATCTGGCCGTGCCCGACGACGGCAAGCCGCTCGGCTACGAGCCGCTGCGCATCATTGCCGCGCAGACCGAGCGCGTCGAACACGACATCGATCTCCTCAACAACGACCTCCAGCCGCTCAAATCCTTCGTGCTGAACGGCGGCACGCCGGCCGCCGCTGCGCTCCATCTCGCCCGAACGGTGGCGCGGCGGGCCGAGCGGCTGATGGTGGCGCTCGCACAGCATCCTGGTGAGCACGTCAACCGCGACGGGCTGAAATACATCAACCGCGTCTCCGATTTCCTGTTCGTCGCCGCCAGGGCGGTCAATGACAATGGAAATGCCGACGTGTTATGGGTTCCTGGCAAGAACCGCTGAACTATGCCAAGGCGGGAGAGGCCAGGCACCTATGTTCGTCCCGCTCTACGACACCAACAGGCTGCGGCACATCAGGCTGCAATATGTGACGATCGCCCTGATCCTGGCCAACGCGCTGGTCTATTGCGCCACCGCGCTCGGGGGCGAGAATTTCACCAATGCCGCCGTGCTCGGCCTCGGCTTCATCCCCTCCGTGGTGCATGACACGGCAGAGCTCGACCCGCGCTTTATCGTCATTCCCGAAAGCCTGAGCTATCTCACCTACTCATTCCTGCATGCCGACATTTTCCACCTTGCCGGCAACATGCTGTTCCTGTGGGTGTTCGGCGACAATGTCGAGGACGCGCTCGGCCATATCCGCTATCTCATCTTCTACCTCCTGTGCGCCATCGCCGGAGCCGCCTTCCAGGGCCTCATCGCGTGGGACTCGCAGGTGCCGCTGATCGGCGCCTCCGGCGCCATCGCCGGCGTGGTCGTCGCCTACCTGATCCTCTATCCCAGGGTGAAGGTCTGGGTGCTGGCCTTTGCCCGCATTCCGCTGCGCATCCCGGCCTTCATCCCGCTCCTCCTGTGGGTGCTGTTCCAGATCGTCATGTTCGCCGCCGGTGGCGAGGACCAGATTTCCTGGGCCTGCCACATAGGCGGCATCATCGCCGGCGCCGTGCTGGTGCTCGTGCTGCGCAGCCGCGGCGTGCCGCTTTTTGCGGGCGCGGACGAAGAGGCCGCACCCGCCGACCAGCCCGCCATCGCCGTAGATCCGGCCGTAAACGAGCCGATTGCCGCGCAGCCCGTGCCACGCTGGGGTCGGGGAAGTGCCCCCGGCCCCGACTGAACCGATTGAGTGAATTGCCCGACGCCGTAGCATATTGACGTGCGGGTTCGCCGCAACTACGGAAGCGTTTCCGCCCGCCTTTGGCGGTTGAAGAGCAGAATTTCCATCCGGAATGTCGGCTTTCGACAACTCTGACAGGGTTCACGCTGGTATAGCGCGCCCCAACTATCTCAAGAGAGGTGACAGGAAAATGAAGATCCTTGTGCCCGTGAAGCGGGTTGTGGATGCGAATGTGAAGGTTCGCGTCAAGGCTGACGGTTCGGCGGTGGAATTGGCCAACGTCAAGATGGCGATGAACCCATTCGACGAGATCGCGGTGGAAGAGGCGATCCGGCTCAAGGAAGCCGGCAAGGCCGAAGAGATCATCGTCGTGTCGATCGGCCCACAGCAGGCGCAGGAGACGCTTCGCACCGCGCTCGCCATGGGCGCCGACCGCGCCATCCTGGTCAAGACCGACGAGCAGACAGAGCCACTGGGCGTCGCCAAGGTGCTGAAGGGCGTGGTCGAGGCCGAGCAGCCCGGCCTGGTCATCCTCGGCAAGCAGGCGATCGACGATGATTCCAACCAGACCGGCCAGATGCTCGCAGCCCTTCTCGGCTGGGCGCAGGGCACGTTTGCTTCCAAGGTGGTGCTCGACGGCGACAAGGCCAGGGTGACGCGCGAGGTCGACGGCGGCCTGCAGACGGTTGAGCTGAAGATGCCGGCGATCGTCACTGCCGACCTTCGCCTCAACCAGCCGCGCTATGCATCGCTGCCCAACATCATGAAGGCCAAGAAGAAGCCGCTCGACGAGAAGAGCCCGGCCGACTACGGCGCCGACGTCAAGCCGCGGCTGAAGGTCATCAAGACCGAAGAGCCGGGCGGCCGCAAGGCGGGCGTCAAGGTCAAGAGCGTCGCCGAGCTCATCGACAAGCTGAAGAACGAAGCCGGCGTGCTCTGAGATCGGAAGGAACAGATAAAATGACCATTCTCCTCATCGCCGAACACGACAACGCTACCCTTTCCGACCAGACCGCCAAGGCGCTGTCGGCCGCGCTGCAGATCGGCTCGGACGTGCATGTGCTGGTGGCCGGCAAGGGCGCCAAGGGCGCAGCCGACGCCGCCGCCAAGCTGAAGGGCGTGAGCAAGGTGCTGCTGGCCGAAGCCGACGAGCTTGCCGAGCGTCTCGCCGAGCCGACCGCGGCGCTCGTCGTGTCGCTGGCCGGCTCCTATGACACCATCGTCGCGCCGGCAACCTCGTCGGGCAAGAACGTCGCGCCGCGCGTGGCCGCTTTGCTCGACGTGGCGCAGGTCTCCGAGATCATCGAAGTGATCTCGCCGGATACCTTCAAGCGGCCGATCTATGCCGGCAACGCCATCCAGACGGTACAGTCGTCCGATGCCAAGAAGGTCATCACCGTGCGCACCGCCTCCTTCCAGGCGGCGCCCGAGGGCAGTTCGGCCGCTGTCGAAACCGTCAGCGCTGCGGCCAATCCGGGCCTCTCCTCCTTTGTCGAGAACAAGCTGTCGGAGACCGACCGTCCGGAACTGACCTCGGCCAAGATCATCATCTCGGGCGGCCGCGCGCTCGGCTCCTCGGAGAAGTTCCAGGAGGTCATCCTGCCGGTCGCCGACAAGCTCGGCGCTGCCGTCGGCGCATCCCGCGCCGCCGTCGATGCCGGTTATGCGCCGAATGATTGGCAGGTCGGCCAGACCGGCAAGGTCGTCGCCCCCGACCTCTACATCGCCGTCGGCATCTCCGGCGCCATCCAGCACCTCGCCGGCATGAAGGATTCGAAGGTCATCGTCGCCATCAACAAGGACGAGGAAGCGCCGATCTTCCAGGTTGCCGACTATGGCCTCGTCGGCGATCTGTTCGTTGTCCTGCCGGAGTTGCAGAAGGCGCTTTGACGCCCTGCCGCAAAGCGTATTAAATTGTGAGGGGTGGGGTAGACGAAGTCGCCCCACCCTTTTAGTTTGCACCGCACAAAAAGCAGGCCGCAAAGGCCTTTTTCGACGGGATCGGTGTAATGAGCAAGATCGAAACGATCGGCATCATCGGCGCGGGCCAGATGGGCGGCGGCATCGCCCATGTCTCCGCACTTTCGGGCTACAAGGTGCTGATCTACGATATATCGCCCGACCGTATCGAGAAGGGCATCGCCACTGTCAGCGGCAACATGGCCCGCCAGGTGGGGTCCGGCAAGCTCGACGAGAAGCTCCGCAACCAGGCGATGGCGCGCATCGCGGCGGCGCCATCCATGGCCGATCTCGCCGGTGCCGACCTGGTCATCGAGGCAGCGACCGAGGACGAGACGGTCAAGCGCAAGATCTACGCCCAGCTTTGTCCGCAGCTCAATCCCGAGGCCATACTGGCGACCAATACCTCGTCGATCTCGATCACGCGGCTAGCCGCACAGACCGACCGCCCCGAGCGCTTCATCGGCATCCACTTCATGAATCCGGTTCCCCTGATGAAGCTGGTCGAACTGGTGCGCGGCATCGCCACCGAGGACCAGACCTTCGAGGCGGCAAAGACCTATGTGAAGCAGCTCGACAAGACGATCACGGTCTCGGAGGATTTTCCGGCCTTCATCGTCAACCGCATCCTTTTGCCGATGATCAACGAGGCGATCTACACGCTCTATGAGGGCGTCGGCACGGTCGATGCCATCGACACCGCCATGCGGCTCGGCGCCAACCATCCGATGGGGCCGCTGCAGCTGGCCGATTTCATCGGCCTGGACACCTGCCTGTCGATCATGCAGGTGCTGCATGACGGCCTGTCGGATTCGAAGTACCGCCCCTGCCCGTTGCTGGTCAAATATGTCGAGGCCGGCTGGCTCGGCCGCAAGACCGGCCGCGGCTTCTACGATTATCGCGGCGAGCATCCGGTTCCGACACGCTGACCCGCCAGGGTTGATCGCGGCCCTATCGCGGGGCTACGACGCTGCGGCCAGGGGCTTGGGTGTCTCGATTTCGATCCTGTCGTCCGTGGCGTCATTCTCGGGCGCCATGGACACGCATCCGCGACCCGCAGCCTTGGCCACGTAGCAGGCGGCGTCTGCCCTGGCGATGATCTCGTCGACCGCGCCGCAATCTGCGTTGATAGGAGCCAGTCCGATGCTGGCGCCGATCGAATGGGGACGGCCTTCCCAGGTGAAGTCGAGGCCCTGTATCGCATCGATGATGGATCGCGCCGCGATCCTGGCCCCGGCGGCCGAGCCCGACTTCAGAATGACCGCGAATTCGTCGCCGCCCAGACGCGCGACCATGTCCTGCGGACCAAGCACGCCACGCACGGCCTCGGCAACGCGCTTGAGCAATGCGTCTCCCGCCGCGTGGCCGCCTGTGTCGTTGACCAGTTTGAAATGATCCAGATCGATGAACATGAACTGATGTCCGATCCCCTCCTTGCGGGCCTGATCGACCAGTTCTTCCATGGCGCGGATGAAACTCGCGCGGTTGGCAAGGCCGGTCAGCGCATCATGCGCGGCGGCGTGGGCAAGCTGGCGCTGCAGCGCGCGCGCATCGGTGAAGTCCTGGAAGACGATGACCAGTCCGCAGAATTCGTTGCGTTCGTTCATGATCGGCGACACGACCTGCCGGATGCTGCAGCGCGTCTCGTCGCGCCGGATGAGGACGGCGCGGCTGTTCTGGTCATCGGCTCCCTGGCCGCCGATCGCAGGCCGCGCCACGCCGATCCTGTGGCCGGTCTCCTCGTCGACCGCCCAATAGACATGGCCGAGCGTCTTGCCGAGGGCATCATTGCAGGAGACACCGGTCAGCTTTTCGGCGACAGGATTCATGAAGGTGACGCGGTTGGCGGCATCGGTGCAGATGACGGCATCGCCGATCGACTGGAGCGTCACTTTGAGGCGCTCCTTTTCGTCCGCCAGCATGGCCGCCGACACGGCGAGGCGCTCCTCCGCCTGCTTGCGCCGGGTGATGTCGGTCAGGCTGCCTATCGCCCTGATCAGCCGCCCCTCTTCGTCGCGCTCGATCGCCTTGCCGCGGTCGAGGAACCAGAGCCAGCGGCCATCCTTGTGGCGCATCCTGAATTCGGCCTCGAAGAACGGCGTGCGGCCTTCGAGATGGGCGCGGTCCGCCTCGGCCACTGCTTCGCGGTCGTCGGGATGTATCATCGCCAGCCAGTGATCGGGGTCACCGTCGAGTTCCCCGTCGGCGTAACCCAGCATCTTGACCCAAGTCGAGGAATAGTTAGTGCCGCCCCTGCGCTTGTCGAAGTCCCAGACGCCCTGGCCGGCGCCGGCCAATGCAAAGTTCCAGCGCGTTTCGGCCTCGGCGATCCGCGCCTCGGCCTGCTTGCGCGCATCGATGTCCTCTATCTGCGAGACGAGATACAGCGGCCGGCCGCTATTCCCGTCGCGAATGACGGAGCCGGCCAGCCTGGCCCAGACGGGCGTGCCGTCCTTCTTGAGATAGCGCTTCTCGAAATGAAAGGAATCGATCTTGCCGGCCTTCAGGTCTTCCATCGTCTCCCGCCCGATCTCCAGATCGTCGGCATGCGTGAGCTGGAAGAAGGTCAACGCCTCGATCTCGTCGCGGCGGTAGTCGAGCATGGCAGCGAAAGCCGGGTTGGCCTCAAGAATGCGCCCGTCGAGGCCGACGATGGCGACGCCGATGGAGGAATCCTCCATGGCACGGCGGAAGCGCTGCTCGCTCTCGGCGATCTGGCGGCGGTCCTTGCGGATGACGCGCGCGAACATGCAGGCCAGGAGAAGTGCGCCGGCTGCCACACCGACCGACGCCTGCACACATAATTCGAGCGTCTCGGCGCCGGGATCCAGCCGCGACAGCAGGATCGATGCCGTCATCGCCGCTGTCCCGCCCACGAGCAGAGCCAACCCCGCATGTCTGTGCGGCGCCGGCCCGATGATCCTTCGCATTGCCACGATTTGTACCACCCCGTGGGCAATCGCATTTCCCGTGAAAATCCTGACGGATCGATTTTAAGGAAAGGTTGCGTCGGGTATCGGCGATGCCGCCGGCCGGCAAACATTTGCCGGCATGATTAAGGATCGGTATGCGCGGGATGCAGCAGCGGGCGTCGCGCTACCAGCGCACGAAAAACCGGCCGCCGAGCGCGCCGAGCAGCGCCAGCGCGGCGATCGCGATCGTATACCAGGTGGCGACGAAAAGCGGCGAATCATCAAAGCAATGCGCGGCATAGAAGGTTGCCGCCAGCCCGCCGGCGAGCAGGCCCGCGGCCGTGCCGGCCAGCACCGGCCGTGTCGGCGCGCCATAGCGCAGCATCCACAGGAAGATGGCAAGCGGGCCGATGCCGATCAGCGGGATGAGCCCCATGCAGACCATCATGTTGGAACCGACGAGACGCCTGCCCCAGTCGGCCTCGGGCACGGCGTAAAGCTCCAGCACCACGGCCACTGCCACGAGCACGGGCGCAGCCGCCATCCAGGCCGCCGCCTTGCCTGTCGATGCTCCCGGTGTCGACAATGTCCTGACGAAGGCGAAGGCGCTGGCGGCGAGCACGATGGTGAACAGGAACTTCGAAAGAAAGCGCATCGTATGTGCGGCAGCCATGAAGTCGGGGCGCGGACCGATCGTCATCATGAAAACCGCGCCCGCGATCACGGCGGCCACACCGGCAGCCAGCCACCAGGCCGAGCGCAGCGGCATCGCCTTGCTGCGGGCGTCGGCATCAAGCGCCTTGATGAGATCTTCGGTCCTCATGTCATTCCCGCCCAAACCGCCCCTGCCCGAACCGCTTGGCAATGGCTGCAAGTCCGCGATGCAAGGAAACCCGCACCGCTGTTTCGCTGATGCCGAACTTGGCTGCCGTGTCGCCGATCGAGCGCCCCTCCACCGACACGGACGACACCACGGAGCGCTGTGCCGGCGGCAGGCCGTCGAGCGCCCGGTTGATGTCGCGTTCGCTGACGGTTTCCGTTTCCGGCTCGGCGAAGGTTTCGGCAATATCGTCGACATCGATCTCGATGCGCCGTCCGCGCCGCCGGAACGCGTCGATCAACTTGAAGCGCGCGATGGCATAGACCCAGGGCAGCACAGGTGCGTCCTGGCGCCAGGTGTGCCGTTTCACATGAATGGCCAGCAAGGTTTCCTGCACGACATCCTCGGGATCGACCCCGCCTTTGACGATCTTGCGCCTGGCAAAACCGCGAACCAGAGCGGCCGTCCGGTGCAGAAAGTCGGCATAGGCCCTTTCATCTCCCGCGATCGCGGCTCGCATCAGCCGGGAAAGCTCGGCCTCGTCCTTGCCGCTCACAAGAGTTCACTCCCCGATCTTCGCGCCTCGGCGCTGATTTGTTACGTGGCCGGCGAAATAATGTCCAAGGCAAACTACCGGCAAGTCACGAAAGATTGCGGGCGAACGCGAACTTGGGCTCGTCGACGGCGACTGTGTCCTGGACCGTCGGTCGCGCGCGGCCATCACGCGGAATTGTCCGCCTGGCATGGGCCTATGCCGCCAGCGGCCGATTGAAGCAGGCCAAAAATGTTGACTACACCTGTCATGTATCGATAGGTGCTGCGTGCCAGTTCAACGAGATCGAGGACGACGCCCATGAAATACGCTCTTTCCACCCTTGCCGGCGCCGCGGTGGTGGCGGTCAGCCTGATGGCTGGCCAGGCGATGGCTGAGGATACAGGCATCATCGTCTACAATGCCCAGCACGAGAGCCTCGCCAAGGAATGGGCCGACGGCTTCACCAAGGAAACCGGTATCAAGGTCACGCTGCGCAATGGCGGCGACAGCGATTTCTCCAACCAGATCGTCGCGGAGGGCACCGCCTCGCCCGCCGACGTGTTCCTGACCGAGAATTCGCCGGCCATGGTGCTGGTCGAGAATGCCGGCCTGTTCGCGCCGGTCGACGCCGACACACTGGCGCAGGTTCCGCAGGATTATCAGGCAGCGAGCGGCAAATGGGTCGGCGTTGCCGCCCGCAGCACCGTCTTTGCCTACAATACCACCAAGCTCAAGGCCGACCAGTTGCCCAAGTCGCTGCTCGACCTTGCCGATCCGAGCTGGAAAGGCCGGTGGGCCGCCTCGCCGTCGGGCGCCGATTTCCAGGCTATCGTCAGCGCGCTGCTGCAGCTCAAGGGCGAAGCCGCGACAGCGGACTGGCTGAAGGCGATGAAGCAGAATTTCACCGCCTATAAGGGCAACAGCACCGTGATAAAGGCGGTCAACGCCGGCGAGATCGAAGGCGGCGTGATCTATCACTACTACTACTTCGGCGATCAGGCCAAGACCGGCGAGAACAGCAAGAACGTTGCGCTGCATTATTTCAAAAACCAGGATCCGGGCGCCTTCGTCTCGACCTCCGGCGGCGGCGTGCTGGCTTCGAGCAAGCATCCCAAGGAAGCCCAGGCTTTCCTGAAGTGGGTGACCGGCAAGGGCGGCCAGGACGTGCTGAAGAACGGAACGTCCTTCGAATACGCGGTCGGCAAGGGCGCAGAGTCCAATCCGAAGCTGGTGCCGCTGGCCGACCTGCAGGCGCCGAAGATCGATGCCGCGACGCTGAACTCCAAGAAAGCCACCGACCTGATGACGGCGGCCGGCTTGCTTTAGTTGCCGTTCGTCCTAATAAGGACACCGGCCGTGCTCCCGCGGGAATTCCGCGGGAGCGTTTTGTTTTTTCGAGATGGCATTCGTCGATGACGACACGCTGTATTCCCGACCATGATCGTGGTCTTTCGATTGCCGCCGCCGGGCGGCAAGGGCGCGAAGTCTGAGCCGATGCAGTTCGCGGCCGACATTGCAAGCCCGGGCCTGCCGCCGAGGACGCGCCGCAGGGCGCGCCGGCGCGCTGCGTCATGGATCGTTGCCGCCGCTATCTTCGTTTCGCTGCTGGCCCTGCTGCCGCTTGCCTTCATCGTCTGGGTCGCCGTGCAGACCGGTTGGGAAACCGTCTCGGCGCTGGTTTTCCGGCCGCGTGTCGGCGAGCTTCTGGCCAACACCGTCCTGCTTGTCGCGCTCGCCGTGCCGATCGCCATCATCCTGTCGGTGGCGCTGGCCTGGCTGACCGAACGCAGCGACCTGCCCGGCGCCCGGCTGTGGGCCTGGCTATGCGTGGCGCCGCTCGCCATTCCCGCCTTCGTGCACAGCTATGCCTGGATCACCATGGTGCCCGGGCTGCATGGCTTGTGGGCCGGCGTGCTTGTCTCTGTCATAGCGTATTTCCCGTTCCTTTATCTGCCGGTATCGGCGGCCCTGCGCCGGCTCGATCCGGCGCTCGAAGACGCCGCGGCCGCACTCGGCCTTGGTCCCTGGCGTGTGTTCTGGCGCGTCGTGCTGCCGCAGCTCAGGCTTGCCATCTGTGGCGGCGCATTGCTGGTCGGCCTGCACCTGTTGGCCGAATACGGCCTTTACGTCTTCATCCGCTTCGACACCTTCACCACGGCGATCGTCGACCAGTTCCAATCGACCTTCAACGGGCCGGCCGCGAATATGCTGGCCGGCGTGCTGGTGAGCTGCTGCTTCGTGCTGCTCGGGCTGGAGGTGCTGGTGCGCGGGGAAGAGCGCTATGCCCGCGTCGGTTCGGGCGCCGCGCGCCACCAACAGCGCGCGCCGCTCGGCCGGGCGACCGTGCCTTGCCTGCTGCTGCTTGCCGCCACCACGCTTCTGGCGCTCGGCGTACCGTTCGTCACCATCGGACGCTGGCTTGCCGCCGGCGGCGCCGAGGTCTGGCGGCTCGACGAGATCGGCCTGGCGCTCGGCCAGACGTTGTTCCTGGCGCTCGCCGGCGCGCTGCTCGCCACCGTCGCCGCCATGCCGATGGCCTGGATCTCGATCCGCGCGCCGGGGCCTCTGCAGCGCTTGCTGGAGGGCTGCAACTACATCGTCGGATCGCTGCCCGGGGTCGTGATCGCACTGGCGCTGGTCACCATCACCGTGCGCATCGCCCTGCCGCTCTACCAGACCCTGTTCACCATTCTGGTTGCCTATGCCTTGATGTTCCTGCCCCGCGCCCTGATCAGCCTGCGGGCGTCGATCGCGCAGGCGCCGGTCGAGCTCGAGCGCGCCGCGTCCAGCCTCGGGCGGTCGCCGCTCCATGCATTGTGGTCGACGACGATCCGCCTGTCGGCGCCGGGTGCCGCCGCCGGCATGGCGCTGGTGGCGCTCGGCATCATGAACGAGCTGACCGCGACCCAGATGCTGGCGCCGAACGGCACCCGCACGCTCGCGATGGCATTCTGGTCCTACAGCGGCGAGATCGACTACGCTTCGGCAGCACCTTACGCCTTCATCATGGTGGCGATGTCGCTGCCCCTGACCTGGCTGCTCTATGTCCAGTCAAAACGGATGGCAGGACGATGAGCTTTCTCGAACTCAGGGGCTTGCACAAGCATTACGGCCCGGTCGCGGCGCTTGCCGGCATCGATCTCGACGTCGCCGGCGGCAGCCGCACGGCCATCGTCGGGCCGTCCGGCTGCGGCAAGACCACCTTGCTGCGGCTGATCGCCGGTTTCGAGGCGCCCGACCAGGGCAGCATTGTGCTTGACGGAAAGATGCTGGCCGACAGCGGCGGCGCCGTTCCGGCGCACCGCCGCGGTATCGGCCTGGTTGCACAGGACGGCGCCCTGTTTCCGCACCTGACGATTGGCGACAATATCGGTTTCGGGATGGACCGCAGGCTGGACAAACGCTCCGAACGCATCGTCGAACTGGCCTATATAGTAGGGCTGGACAAGGCGATCCTGAAGCGCCGCCCGCACGAACTCTCCGGCGGTCAGCAGCAACGCGTGGCGCTCGCCCGCGCCATGGCGATGAAGCCGCGGCTGATGCTGCTCGACGAACCGTTCTCGGCGCTCGACACCGGCCTGCGCGCCTCCATGCGCAAGGCCGTGGCGGAACTGCTCGAAGCCGCCGGCATCACCACCATCCTGGTGACGCACGATCAGGCCGAGGCGTTGTCCTTCGCCAGTCAGGTCGCGGTGATGCGCGAGGGCCGGTTCTCGCAGGTCGGCACGCCGCGCGAACTTTATCTCAAGCCGAAGGACAGGATGATTGCCGAGTTCCTTGGCGACGCCATCATCCTGCCGGCGAAGATAGCGGGCGGTTTCGCCACGTCGCCGCTTGGCCGCATCGCCGTCGATACGTCGGACAGCCGCGATGTCGCCCGCATCATGTTGCGGCCGGAGCAGATCGGACTGAAGCGGACATCGCGCGAGGGCATGTCGGGCACGCCGGACATGCTTTTTGGCGAGGTAACGGAATCCGAATTCGCCGGCTCGACCTGCACGGTCGCGGTGCGGTTGCTCAACAGCCCCGACCCGCCGGACGCCGCCGCCATCGGCAGCACGCCGCTGATCCTGCGCAAGTCCGGCATGGACGCGCCGGCGGTCGGTGAGATCGTCCGGCTCACCGTGTCGGGACAGGCGCATGTATTCGCCTGACCGGCCGACGGTTCGCGGCTCGCTGATCAGCATGCAAGATTGGCGTCAGTCGACCCTCTTTGCAGCCTGATCGAACCAGTGAAGTTTCTCGGCCTTGGCCACGACGCGCAACTGGTCGCCGGGCTTGGCTGTTGCGCGCGCGGCCACACGCACGACGATGCGGTCGCCTCCTGCCGCACAGTGAAGAAAGCTGTCCGCTCCCACCGGCTCGACCGCCTCCACCATTGTCGGCAGCACGAGCGCGCCGGACGGTGCCTCGGCCGCGAAAGTGACATCGGCATCCTCGGGGCGGAAGCCAAGCGTGACGGCATTCGCAGGCGCAAAGTCGCTCGTCTTGCTGCCGGTCAGCGCCGGACCCGAAAGGGACAGAAGATTCATCGGCGGTGCGCCGATGAAAGAGGCGACGAACGTCGAGGCCGGCTTTTCGTAAATGTCGAGTGGCGCGCCCGCCTGCTCGACCAATCCGCCATTCATGACGACAAGGATGTCGGCCAACGTCATCGCTTCCAACTGGTCATGGGTGACGTAGACCGAGGTGACACCGAGCGAGCGCTGCAAGTTCTTGATTTCGACCCGCATCTGGCCGCGCAGCTTGGCATCGAGATTGGAGAGTGGCTCGTCGAACAGGAAGACTTTCGGATTGCGCACGATGGCGCGGCCCATGGCGACGCGCTGGCGTTGACCGCCTGAAAGCTCGCGCGGGCGCCGGTCAAGCAGCGCTGAAAGCTCCAGCACCTTGGCGGTCGAACGAACCCTGCTGTCGATCTCGTCCTTGGGCGTACCGCGATTGCGTAGCCCGTAAGCCATGTTGTCGTAGACTTTCATATGCGGATAGAGCGCATAGTTTTGGAACACCATGGCGATGTCGCGCTCGGTCGGGCCGATCGTGTTGACGATCTTGCCGTCGATAGCGACCGTGCCGGAAGAAATGGTCTCCAGCCCGGCGATCATCCTCAAAAGCGTGGACTTGCCGCAGCCGGACGGCCCGACCAGCACACAGAGTTCCTTGTCGGGAATGGCAATGGAGACGCCCTTCACGGCTTCGACGCCGCCGGCATATACTTTCTTCACGTCCCTCAGATCGACCGTCGCCATCGGCTTCTCACTTTTCGGTGTCGACCAGTCCGCGCACGAACCAGCGCTGCATCAGCACCACAACCAGGATTGGCGGCAAGATTGCCAGGATCGCCGTGACCATGACCAAATGCCATTGGGTGTCGGCATCGGCGAAGGAGACCATCTTCTTCAGTGCGATGACGATGGTGTTCATATCGTTGCTGTTGGTGACCAGCAGCGGCCACAGATACTGCGTCCAGCCGTAGATGAAAAGAATGACGAACAGCGCCGCGATATTGGTGCGCGACAATGGCAACAGGATATCGAAAAAGAACCGCCATGGACCGGCGCCGTCGACGCGCGCCGCCTCGACCAACTCGCCCGGGATGGTCATGAAGAACTGGCGGAACAACAACGTTGCGGTGGCCGAGGCGATCAGCGGGATGATCAGTCCGGCATAAGTGTCGATCATACCGAGGTCGACCATTACCTTGTAGGTCGGCAGGATGCGCACCTCGACGGGAAGCATCAGGGTGATGAAGATCAGCCAGAAGAAAGTCATGCGCAGCGGAAAACGGAAGAAGACGATCGCATAGGCCGACAGGATCGAGATGAATATCTTTCCGACCGCGACGCCGAGCGCCATGATCGTGGAGTTGAGGAGCAGCCTGCCGACGCCGAGCCCGCCGATGCGGCCGACGCCGCCGAACAGCGCCTCGCCGTAATTGTTCCAGAACTCGCTGCCCGGCCGGAAAGGCAGTGGCGGCCTAAGGATGGTTTGCAGCGTCTGCGTCGAGGCAACGAAAGTGTAGTAGATCGGAAAGGCCACGATCAGTATGCCGAGGATGAGCACGGCATGTGCAAGGAAAATGCGAAACGGGGATTGACCGATCATCGCGCTCCTCAGCCGTAATGAACCTTCCGTTCCACGTAGCGGAACTGGATGGCGGTGAGCGCGATGACGATGACCATCAGGATGACCGACTGCGCCGCCGAATCGCCGAGGATCAGATTGACGAAGCCGTCATTGTAGACCTTGTAGACCAGTGTCTCGGTGGCCTTGCCCGGCCCACCGCCGGTGACGGCGTGGACGATGCCGAACGTGTCGAACAGCGCATAGACGGTATTGACGACCAAAAGGAAAAACGTCGTCGGCGCCAAAAGCGGGAAGACGATGGTCCAGAAGCGCTTGGTTTCGCCGGCGCCGTCGATCGCCGCCGCCTCGATCAGCGTTTTCGGCACCGCCTGCAGCCCGGCGACGAAGAACAGGAAATTGTAGCTGATCTGCTTCCAGGCGGCCGCCGCCACCAGAAGGATCATGGCGTCGGTGCCGTTGAGCAGCGGATCCCAGGCGACGCCCAAACGTCTCAGCAGATAAGACAGCGAGCCGATCGATGGATTGAACAGGAACAGCCACAGCATGCCTGCAATCGCCGGCGCCACCGCGTAGGGCCAGATCATCAGCGTGCGGTAGAGGCCTTTGCCGCGCACCACCTTTTCCGCCATCACGGCAAGGAGCAGCGCCACGCCCATGGCAACGATCACGGTCGCGAGCGAAAACACCACTGTGACCTTGATCGAGTTGAGATAGGCCGGGTCGGCAAGCACCTTGCGGAAATTGGCAAACCAGACGAACCTGCTCCTCAGCCCGAACGGGTCCTGCCTCAGCATCGACTGGTAGAGCGCCTGCCCGGCCGGCCAGTAGAAGAACACCAGCGTGATGGCAAGTTGCGGCGCCACCAGGAGGTATGGCAAGACTTTGTTGGGAAAGACGACGCGCGGGGTCAATGCGCCGCTCCGGCGTGGAAAGCCGAGCGGCACTCTACGGCGCTCACCGCTGCCCTGCCGGGCATCTCCCCTTCTTGGAGGAAGATTGGCGGTTCCTGCGGCAGCTGCCATTCTCCAGCTTTGACAATCGCCGAAAACGGTCGCGACAGCCAGTCTCCCCCCTTCAGGGGGAGATGCCCGGCAGGGCGGAGGGGGGCCTCGTAGAGCAAGGACTATAACTCGATAGGTTCGGACGCGCCCTAATTCCCCAGCGCTTCCTCGATCGCCGCGTTGCCACGCGTGACCGCATTGTCGAGCGCCTGCTGGGCGGTTTCCTGGCCGGCAAGCATCTTTTCGAACTCCTCGTTCTGGATGTCGCGCACCTGCGGCAAGTTCGGCAACCGCACGCCCTTCGAATTGTCGGTCGGCGCCTTGCCCGTCATCTGCAGGATCGGCGTCTCGCGACCGGGATTCTTGTCGTAGAAGCCGGACTTTTTCGTCGCCTCATAGGCGGCGAGCGTCACCGGCAGGTATCCCGATTTCTGGTGCAGATATTCCTGCACATCGGTCTTGGACAGATAGGCGAAGAAAGCCGCGACGCCTTTGTACTCCTCGTCGGACTTGCCGCCGAAGACCCAAAGGCTGGCACCGCCCGGCGTCGTGTTCTGCGGCGCGCCCTTGGCGTCGCTGTCATAGGGCAACTGGCCAATGCCGTAGTTCATGCCCGACTTGACGATGTCGCCTAGGCCGCCCGAGGATTCGGTGAAGATGCCGCATTCGCCGGCGAGGAATATCTGCTTGGCTTCGGAGGTGCGCCCGCCATATTTGAAGGTGCCGTCCTTGGCCAGATCGGCGAGCGCCTGGAAATGTTTGACGAAGATCGGCGAGTTGATCTTGAGTTCGACATCACCGCCGGCCAGGCCATTCTGCTGCGTGGCCCACGGCACATCGTTCCACGCCGCGAAGTTTTCCAGGTGTATCCAGGTCAGCCAGGTCGAGGTGTAGCCGCAAGCGGCGGCGCCGCTCGCCTTGATCTTTTTGGCATCCTCCCACACCTCGTTCCAGGTCTTGGGTGGGTTGTTCACATCGAGCCCCGCCTTCTGGAAGATGTCCTTGTTGTAGTAGAGGATCGGCGAGGAGGAGTTGTAGGGGAAGGACAGCATGGTGCCGTCCGGCGTCGAATAATAACCGACGATGCCTGGCAGATACTGGCTCTTGTCAAAGTTCATCCCGGCGCCGGTCAGCACCTCGGCCACTGGCTTGATCGCGTCCCGGGCCGCCATCATCACGCCGGTGCCGACATCGAACACCTGGATGATGTCAGGCGACTGGCCGGCGCGATAGGCGGCGATGCCGGCATTCAGCGTTTCGGGATAGGTGCCCTTGAAAACCGGAACAATCTGGTAGTCGCCCTGGCTGGCGTTGAAATCCTTGGAAATCTTGTCGACGACCTCTGCGTTGGCGCCGGTCATGGCGTGCCACCAGCTGATCTGCGTGACGGCGAAGGCGGAGGTTGTGGAAAGCAGGGTCACGGCGACACCGGCCGCGAAGCCAAAGAACTTCATGTTTCGTCTCCCGTTCTCATTGCTTGTCATTGGCGAAAGGGGCACTCCCGCAATGGCACTATGTGTCGTTCGCGCGCAGCGGACAACGGTTTTGTTGCGGGCAGGCGCACTTCATGTCCGGCTAAAGTAGCGTTCACTTCCGGATGAAAGTGACCCGGAAAAGGATTGCATAGCGGCTTGCTGCTTGAATTGATGTACCAGGGACCTGTCTCGAGACGGTCAGCGACCTCACCGACGAACGGCGTCTAACAGCACATGACAACGCTGACATGACAACGCTGAAAAAGGCGTCGGTTTGCTCGGTCGATGCGTGGAAATTCCCGTCCCGCGCTCAGCCTGACGGATTTGACATCGGCCAATCAGTCTGCTGGCCGGGAATGGGTCTGCCGCCGCTCAGTTCTGCTGCCGCTGGGTTCCAGAAGCGCGCGGCAAGTAGAGATGCAGGCTTGTTCCCTGACCGATTTCGCTATCGATTCGGACATGCCCACCGGATTGCTTGATGAAGCCGTAAACTTGGCTTAGCCCGAGTCCCGTACCCTGCCCTTCCGACTTTGTTGTGAAGAACGGCTCGAAAACGCGCGCCAGGGTGTCCTTGCTCATTCCACAGCCGGTATCGCGTACAGTCACGCGAACAAATGAAGCCGCC
The DNA here is from genome assembly GCF_006442685.1 of Mesorhizobium sp. B2-4-7. NCBI lineage: Bacteria > Pseudomonadati > Pseudomonadota > Alphaproteobacteria > Hyphomicrobiales > Phyllobacteriaceae > Mesorhizobium > Mesorhizobium sp. B2-4-7. The sequence continues at coordinate 70,182 of NZ_VFVH01000003.1, read as the reverse complement.
GCTGAACGCAAATCCTCCAGATCATTTGGAAAATTGCTGGTCTCAATCGTGAGGGTGCCACTGCCTTTCATTGCATCTCTGGCGTTCACCGCAAGGTTAAGAACGGCGATGTCGAGCTGGTTGGCATCGATAAGGATAGGGTCCAAGGCTGGATCCAGATTGCATTGCACCCGGATACCGCTCCCCAACGTCCGTTCCAGCAGCGTCGTCAGCCCCTTGATACGTTCATTGAGATCAATCTGTTCCGGGGCCAGGGATTGGCGTCGCGAAAAGGCAAGCAGTTGCTGTGTTAGCGCTCCTCCATTTTCGATCCGCCTGAACATCTCCTCGACCAGCAGAGTGACTTTCTCATCCGCAGGATATTTAGCGATCTGTTTCTCCAGAAGCCGAAGGCCAGACCCGAAAACGGCGAGTAGGTTGTTGAAGTCATGGACAATGCCAGCTGCGAGGCGTCCAATGGCTTCGAGCTTTTGTGACTGGCGTGCGTTTTCTTCTCTTGATCGCTGGGCCGAGACATCGCGCAGGCTGGCAAGCAATGCGGGCCTGCTGTCCCAGGTAACCTCGACCGTACGCATTTCCACTTCTGCCGGCTTGCGGCCGGAACGGTGAACGGTGATCTCGGCGATCTCTCCGGAGACGACCGGACGGCCGAGCGGAACGTGGAGGAGTTCGTCAAGCGGCTGTCCAAAAATTACGGCTGCCGCAGGATTGGCATAGAGCACTGTTCCGTCCAAATCGACCACCAGCATCCCGTCGGCGGTATTTTCGATCAACTGGCGAAAGCTGAGCTGGCTGATGCCAGCCGGAGATGTATCTCCGGGCGATTCCAGCATTTCGGCGGCGTTTTGCGCCGTATTCAAGGCGCTCTTCATGTCGACGTGTTGTCCACGGCGGAGTCGCCGAACACATCAGGCGCGCTGTCAAAGGGCTTTCCAAGATGCATACCGCCACTGTCGATGGTGAAGCGCCGTATCTGTTTGTCGTGTTCGCTGCCGCGCATTTTCAGCACCATCATGCCGCGATGCATGAATTCTTCCTGCTGAATGTAGCGCAACAGAATGATCGAATCGGTGAGTGTGGAAATATGCTGCTCGCTAGCGCTCTGGCCTCCGACAAGCGATTTGTTGGTAGCGGTGCAAAGGCCGGCAATTTCGCGCTTCTTTATGAAGGAGGTGACGCTGATCAAGAACTCACGAAACCCGGTTTCTGGCGCGATGCGCTCCAATGCCGACAAGCTGTCGATTGCCATGCGATCGGGTTTGAACTCCGCCACCAGTTCGCGGATCATCAGAAGGTGATCCGGCAAACTCTGCGCTTCCGGATAAAGGCAGACTACCTTCAGGCGACCATCCGCCTCCATCGCTTCGAAATCGACGCCCCAGCTACGCGCGTTGCGGAAAAGCTGGCCGCGGCTCTCCTCATAGCCGACGAGCAAGGCGCGTTCGCCCGCAGCCACTCCGCCCGCTAGAAAGTTGGTGACAAGTAGAGTCTTTCCGGTGCCTGTGGCTCCACTGACAAGGGTTACGCTGTCGCGAAAGAACCCGCCGCTGCACATTTTGTCGAGTTCGGAATTACCACTGGTGACCCGTTTCGTGCTTGATTGCTGCTCCAGGCGCAACGATGACAGAGGCACAGCTACGATGCCCTGTTCGGCGACCAGCGTTATGGGCACTTCGCCCTCAACGTGACGGCTGCCGCGCATTTTCAGGACTTCTATGGTCCGCCGACGGCGCTCGCGATCAAGGGCATTGCGAAGGATCACGACATTGTCTGCGACGAACTCCTCTATTCGGTGACGGGAGATTTCACCATATTCACTGTTGCGTTCCGCGGTCATAAGGACCGTCAGCCCTTCTTTCTTCAGCGCGGTCGCAATACGTAGAAGTTCGCGGCGCACTGCCGTCTGCTCGGCTACGAAATGATCGAAAAGTTGGGTAACCGAATCGAGCACGATGCGCTTTGCCCCGGCGCTTCGGCTCGCGTGCAGAATGCGGGTCAGAAGACCGGCGAGGTCGAAATCGCCCACAACCACCTGGTCCTGATCGCGCGGGCTCGCATCGACGAAAACAAGCTTGTCCGCCGCTCGCCAGCCGCGGATGTCCCAGCCGAAGCTCGCCATGTTTACCTCGATCTCGGTTGGCGACTCCTCGAAAGTGACGAAGACACCGGCCTCATTGAGACCGGTGATGCCATGCGCCAGGAACTGCGTGGCGAATACGGTCTTGCCGCTACCGGGCGTGCCGCCCACGATGGTGGTGCGTCCGCGCGGCAAGCCACCCATCACCAAGTCGTCAAAAGCCTCGATCCCTGTATTGACGCGTTCAAGAACCGGGTCGATAGAGATCTCATCCGTCGCGGTCATGAATATCATCCTTCTTGCGAAAACCGAAATAGTCCAGAACCTGAGCGATATTGCTGATGTCGCCCACCAGACGGCGCGGGGGATCGGCGGATTCGTCGGAGAGCGTCGGCGTTGCTAGTATCCCTGCTCGCTCCGCCTCATGAGGATGTTCCAGGATATCGAAGATCTGGATTTCAATGGATGCGCTCATCTCCTCGATTATCTTCAGGCGGCTTTCCAGTGCCCGACGAGCACCGGGCGTGTCTCCGGCGATGTAGAGCCGGAGAAGGGGATGGGCCCCTGAAGCGGGCGGTTGTTCCGGGTTCATATCTCACGCTGGTTGCACGGGTTCAGTATCGACGTGCTCTACGCGACACGCCAGCAATTCAACCGCAGGGCTTTGTTGTCCGCCTTGGGCGATCTTCTAGCATTTCGCCTGGAGCCGACGCGCCACAGCTCGCGCTCGATGGGGCCTGGATCAGCACCCCTGTCACTTCTTAGACATTCGCGCTTTGCGCGTCTGCGCACTAGTGGACATTTCTCCGGTTATTGGGATATGGGCCGCAAGCGATCGTTCGGAGGAGTGTAAATGGAAGCCCGCGCCCACATAGACTCCGGCATGATCGGCAACAATCTTCTGCGGGCACTCACCGCGGCAGATTGGGCAATCCTCGAGCCTTGGCTGGATGAGTGGTCGGCCCCCACCGGAACACTGCTTTATGAACCTGGCGACACGGTTCGCCATGCATACTTCCCGAGAGGTCCCAGCCTGATTTCCTATCTCGTCGTGCTGAGCGACGGGCGTGCGATCGAGACGGCTCTGGTCGGACGAGAAGGGGCAATTGGCGGAGTTGTCAGCCAAGGCAGGCTCCCAGCTTACGCTCGCGCTGAAGTACAATTGGGAGGTTCGTTCTTCCGCATCGACCTGCTTAACCTTGAAGAGGCGAAGTCCAGGTCGTCGACGCTACGGAATCTGTTCGCGCGGTACGCGGACTGCCTGATGGCGCAGATGTTCCAGTCCGTCGCCTGCAATGCCGCGCATTCGATCGAGCAACGGACAGCGAAATGGCTGCTGGCCGCCATTGATCGGACGGGCACTCCCGATCTGGCGCTGACACAAGAACAGCTCGCCGTAATGCTCGGAGTCGGCCGGAGCTATTTGAGCCGCGTCATACGCGATCTGAAAGAACACGGTCTCATTGAGACCCATCGTGCCCGGATCGTCGTTCGCAAGGTCGACGGCCTGCGGTGGCTTGCTTGCGAGTGCAATGCGGCGGTCAGTCATCACTTCGACGAAGTATTGAAGGGCGTCTATCCCCTGCCGACCAACGGCTCGTCTGGCCGATAGCACAAACGGCTCGCCATATATGTCCTTAAGGTGAGTCCCTGGACGCCGAGGCTTGGACTACTATCTCGGCAAGCCGGCGCCGATCCAGGCATTCGACGAATTGACCGGGTCGGCTCAGGCCGCCGCGGATGGGCTGGGCGGAACCGTTGCGTGGTCAAGCCGCGCTTGCGCCCAGCCTTGTCCCAGCCTCTTCAAGACCCGAGCGCGGCCTCGACAAGCCGCTTGGCGTCCGGCCCCGACCACTCGGCCGGGCCGTTCATATGGGCGATCAGGCAGCCTTCGCCGTCGATCAGCATGGTGACGGGCAGGCCGAGCGCCAGGCCGCGCGTCTTGAGCTCGTTGAACAGCGCCATCGTCGAATCCCTGTAATAGCCGAGCGCCTCGACGCCGGTGTCCTTGAGGAACTTCTTCGGCTTCACGTCGTCGCCGGCATCGACGTTGACGGCGACGACCTGGAACGCATCGCTGCCTTTCTCCTTCTGCAAGGCGTCCAGCGCCGGCATTTCGGCGCGGCATGGCGCGCACCATGTCGCCCACAGATTGAGCAGCACCGTCTTGCCGGCATGGTCGGCGATGGTCATCGGCTTGCCGTCCGGGCCGTTGAAGGCGAGGCTCTTCATCGATTGCGGCGGATCGGCTGGCAAGAGCGCCGCGACCTCGCCGGTGGCGGCTGCGGCGATCTTCTTGGCGCGTTCGCTCTTGGCGGCGCAGGCGACATCGTCCTTGCTGTCTCCGACGGCGACTTGCGACGCGGCGTTGTTGCCAGACTGGCTCTCGCTGACATATACCGCGACCGCGCCGGCCAGCGCTCCCGCCACCAGGGCGGCGAGGATCAGGCGCGGGGCCGGGAAAAATCTGTTTCCGTCTGCCATGTTCTCAAAACTGCTCCGAGCACGGGTTTTATAGCCATGAGCGACAAGAAGACCAGCAACCAGATGTGGGGCGGACGATTTGCCTCGGGTCCGGCCGCGATCATGGAAGCAATCAACGCATCGATCTCGTTCGACCGCAAACTCTATGCGCAGGACATCAGAGGTTCGATCGCCCATAGCGCGATGCTGGCGCAAACGGGCATTATTTCGGCGGCCGATCAAGAGAAAATCGCTCACGGCCTGAACACGATCCTGAAAGAGATCGAGGCGGGCACGTTTGAATTCTCGACCAGGCTGGAAGACATCCACATGAACGTCGAGGCCCGCCTCGCCGAGCTGATCGGTCCGGCCGCCGGCCGGCTGCACACGGCCCGCTCTCGCAACGACCAGGTTGCAGTGGACCTCCGGCTCTGGGTCAAGGACGAGTGCTTTCGCGTCGCCGAGGCCTTGAAGGGCCTGGTCGGTGCGTTGCTGGAGCGGGCCGAGCAGCACGCCGCGACGGTGATGCCGGGCTTCACCCATATGCAGGCGGCGCAGCCGGTGACATTCGGCCACCACTGCATGGCCTATGTCGAGATGTTTTCGCGCGACCTGTCGCGGGTGCGCGACGCCATCGAACGCATGGACGAGAGCCCGCTCGGTGCAGCAGCCCTTGCCGGCACCAGCTTTCCGATCGACCGCCACCAGACCGCCAGTGCGCTCGGCTTCCGCGAGCCCATGCGCAATTCGCTGGACAGCGTCTCGGACCGCGATTTCGCGCTGGAATTCCTGGGACTGGCGGCCATATGCGCCACGCATCTGTCGCGGCTGGCGGAAGAAATCATCATCTGGTCAACGCCGCAATTCGGCTTCATCAGGCTGTCGGACAGCTTCTCCACCGGCTCCTCGATCATGCCGCAGAAGAAGAACCCCGACGCCGCCGAACTGGTGCGCGGCAAGACCGGGCGCGTCACCGGCCATCTGGTCGGCCTGCTGACGGTGATGAAGGGCATGCCTTTGACCTATGGCAAGGACATGCAGGAAGACAAGGAATCGGTGTTCGATGCCGCCGAGACGCTCGACCTGATGCTGGCGGCGATGACCGGCATGGTCTCCGATATGACGGTGAACGCGGCGGCGATGAAGAAGGCTGCCGGCTCCGGCCACGCAACCGCGACCGACCTTGCCGACTGGCTGGTGCGCACGCTCGGCCTGCCGTTCCGGGAAGCGCATCATGTCACGGGACGGGCGGTGGCGCTGGCCGAAGAGAAGAAGCTGAGCCTGGAGAAGCTTGCGCTGGAAGACTTGCAGTCGATCCACCCCGGCATCACGAAGGACATTTTTTCGGTGCTGGCCGTGCAGAACTCTGTGAAGAGCCGCACCTCCTTCGGCGGCACCGCACCGTCGGAAGTCAGGAAGCAGATCCGCTACTGGAAAAAGCGGCTGGCCAAGGCGTGATGCCGGACATTGCGGCCAGCCATATCCCGGATATTGCAACCGCCAATATCCAGGATATTGCAACGGCAATATCCAGGGTGCAATGCGCCGAGAACTCGGCTAAAAGCAGCGGCGGAAAAAAGTTTCGGACGGATGGATCGATGACCGGAAGCAGGATTTTGGTGACACTGACGCTGCTTGCGGCGGTTGCCGCCGTTACGGCTTGCGGCAGAAGGTCCGGTCTCGACACGCCTTACGAGGCGGCCGTGCAGGCGCGCAAGGACGCCGAGAAGGCACACCAACCCGTGCCGCCGGAACCGGAAAAACCGGTCGCGGACAAGAAGTTCATTCTCGACCCGCTGCTCTAGAGCCGGTCAGAGCGGTTTAGAGTGCTAAACCCGCTCCTACCCTGCTCCAATTTTTCGGAACCACTCTCGTGAACCATTTCGACTACCGCGACGGCGTGCTTCATGCCGAGGACGTGGCGATATCGGACATCGCCGCAACCGTCGGCACGCCATTCTACTGCTATTCGACGGCCACGCTGACCAGGCACTACCACGTCTTCGTCCAGGCATTTGCCGGGCTCGATGCACTGGTCTGCTACGCCATGAAGGCGAATTCCAATCAGGCGGTGCTCAAAACCCTGGCCAGGCTCGGCGCCGGAGCCGACGTGGTGTCGGAAGGCGAGTTGCGGCGCGCGCTGGCAGCCGGCATCCCGGCCAGCAAGATCCTGTTCTCCGGCGTCGGCAAGACCGCGCGTGAGATGGACTTTGCGCTGGCAGCCGGCATCCTGTGCTTCAACGTCGAATCCGAGCCCGAACTCGAACTGCTCTCGTCGCGCGCCGTTGCCCTGGGCAAGGTGGCGCCGGTCTCGCTGCGCATCAATCCGGATGTCGACGCCAGGACGCACAAGAAGATCTCGACAGGCAAAGCCGAGAACAAATTCGGCATCCCATGGCAGAAGGCGCGTCAGGTCTATGCGCGCGCGGCTGAATTGCCGGGCATCAAGGTCACCGGCATCGACACCCATATCGGCAGCCAGATCACCGAGCTGCAACCCTTCGACGATGCCTTCGCGCTTTTGGTGGAACTGGTCGGCGCGCTGCGCGCCGACGGCCATGCCATCGAGCATGTCGATCTCGGCGGCGGTCTCGGCATTCCCTACCGCGTCGACAACAACCCGCCACCGCTCCCCGACGCCTACGCGCAGATCGTCCGCAAGCACGTCACCAAGCTTGGCTTGAAGGTGATGTTCGAGCCGGGCCGGCTGATCGTTGGCAATGCCGGTATCCTCGTCTCGCAAGTGATCTTCGCCAAAGAAGGCGATGCCAAGAATTTCCTCGTCGTCGACGCCGCCATGAACGACCTGATCCGGCCGACGCTCTACGACGCTTTCCACGACATAAGACCGGTGGTGCTGCCCCCCGCCGACGCGCCGCGCATGACGGTCGATATCGTCGGCCCGGTCTGCGAGACCGGCGACTATCTCGGCCTCGACCGCGACCTGCCAAAGCTCAAGTCCGGCGACCTGATCGCCATCGCCACCGCCGGCGCCTATGGCGCGGTGCAGGCGGGCACCTACAACACCCGCCTGCTGGTGCCGGAAGTGCTGGTCGACGGCGATCGTTTCCACGTCGTGCGCCCGCGCCAGACCTATGACGAACTGATCGGCCTGGATTCGATCCCCGACTGGCTTGCATACTAGCTATAGCCGGTTCTGGATGAGCGCTCTTGTCTCGGCGATCCTGTCCTCGTCGCGGCGATAGAATGTCCATTGCTTGATGCGCTTGGCCCGTAACAGCCCTGCCTGCGTGAGCACACGCATGTGCTCGCTGAGCGTCGCCTGGGTAATGCCGAGCTTTTCGGCGATCAGCAGCGCACAGACGCCGTCCTCGACCAGATCGCCATCCGCCTGGGCCGGGAAATGCGCGCGCGGATCCTTCAGCCAGTCGAGGATCCGCAGCCTTCGTTCGTTGGCAATCGCCTTGAACACGTCAACCTCTTGCATTTAGGCATTTTGCCAAGTTACTAATTGCTGTCAATCCCAAGGAGATGGCCATGACCAACGGCAACACCATAACGCGCGAACGCATCGCGATGATGGAACCGCGCATCCGTCGCTATGTGCGCCACACGCCGGTGCTGCGCGTCGACATGGCCGACTTCAACCGGCCGCCGCTGGCGGTCGATCTCAAACTCGAATGCCTGCAGCATTCCGGTTCGTTCAAGGCGCGCGGCGCGTTCACCAATCTTCTCGAGCGGCAGGTCCCCGGGGCCGGTGTCGTCGCCGCCTCGGGCGGCAATCATGGAGCGGCGGTGGCGTATGCCGCCATGCGTCTCGGCCACAGGGCGACCATCTTCGTTCCGGAGGTGAGCCCGCCGGCCAAGCTGGAGCGCATTCGCAGCTACGGCGCCGAGCTGGTCGTCGGCGGCGCCCGCTATGCCGAGGCGCTGGCCGCCAGCGAACGTTTCGCCGAGCAAACCGGCGCCTTGCAGATCCACGCTTTCAACCAGGAGGAAACGCTTATCGGGCAAGGCACGCTCGGGCTGGAAATCGAGAACGACCTGCCTGAGATCGACACTTTGCTGGTCGCCGTGGGCGGCGGCGGCCTGATCGGCGGCATCGCCGCCTGGTTCGCCGGCCGTATCCGCATCGTCGCCGTAGAACCCGAGGGCGCGCCGACACTCTATCGCGCCCTCGAGGCCGGCCATCCGGTCGATGCGCCGGCCGAGGGCATCGCCGCCGATTCCCTGGCGCCCAAACGCGTCGGCGAGATGATGTTCCCGATCGCCGAGGCCTTCGTGGAACGCTCCATCCTGGTCAGCGACGACGACATCGTCGTCGCCCAGAAGGCGCTGTGGGACCGGGTGCGGATCATCTCGGAACCCGGTGGCGCCGCGGCGTTCGGCGCCATCCTGTCCGGCCGCTATGCGCCGGCACCCGGCGAACGGCTCGCCGTCCTGGTCTGCGGCGCGAACGCAAACCCGGCGAAATTCTGATCGCTGCGCCTTTCTCTCCTTCACGTTTTTCAGGAACTGCCTCGCCTTCGCCGCGTTTGCTGGGTATTCTTCGAGTCGTGAGGTTCGGGCCATCCCGCCCGCTCCCTTGGAAGGGCCGATGACGGAACGACCGATCTTCAGCAGCGATCGCGGTCTCGCCGGGCGCCTGGCGCTCAGCCGGCTGGCGACGCGGGTGTCGATGATGGTCGAACGGGGCTGGCCGCTCCTGCTGCCGCTTCTCGTCGTCGCCAGCCTGTTTCTCAGCATTTCCTGGCTAGGGCTTTTCCCGCGCCTGCCCGATGCCGCGCGCATCGGGCTGGTCGCCGCCTTCGGCGTCGCGACACTGGCCGCGCTCTACCCGCTACGCTTTTTCCGCATGCCGGGCGGCGCCGAGATCGACCGCCGCATCGAGGCGGCCAACCATTTGCTGCACCACCCCGTCCAGACCCAGACGGACCGGCCGAGTGGTCGCGAAAGCAGCTTCTCGCAGGCGCTGTGGCGCGAGCACCAGAAGCGCATGGCCGACAGGCTCGACAGCCTCGGCGCCGACGTGCCGCGCACGCGCGTGCCGGAACGCGATCCCTGGGGATTGCGCGCCGTGGCGGCGCTTCTGCTCGTCACCGCCTTCGCTTTTTCCTTCGGACCGACCGGTGGCCGGATAGCCGACGCGTTCAGCGCCCAGGACGCGCATGACGCCGTGCCGCCGCGCATCGATGCATGGGTGACGCCGCCCGCTTATACCGGCAAGCCGCCGATTTTCCTGACCGCGGATGCCAACCAGGCGGCGCCGGCTTTCCACGTTCCCGAAGGCAGTGATGTTTCGCTGCGCGTCACCGGCGGCTCGGGCGAGGAGACGCTTGCCTATGCCGACAAGGATGGCAATGCGCGCGCCATCGATCCCGCCGACCCGCAGGCGGCCGCGGCCAAGCCGGCGGCAAGCCCGGCAGCGCAGTCCAAAGTGCGCCAGTTCATCGGCAAGCTGACGAGCGATGGCACGCTGACGCTGAAGTCGGGCGAGGACGAACTCGGCCGTTGGGCCTTCGCGGTGATCCCGGACAAGCCGCCGCAGATCCGTTTCGTCGGCGAGCCGAAGCGCGCTGTCAACGGCGCTTTCGAGCTCAACTACCAGATCGACGACGATTATGGCGCCGCCAACGCCAAGGCCGTGTTCGCGCTCGCCGATCCGCAGGCGCCCGATGCGCGTCCGCTCTACGGTCCGCCTGACATGCCGCTGACGCTGCCGCGCCGCGGTGGCAAGGCGAATGCCGCCCGGACCTCGAAGGACCTGACCGAGCACGTCTGGGCTGGCGCCGAGATCAAGTTGACGCTGGTCGCCACCGACGATGCCGGGCATACGGCGAGCAGCGAAACCAAGACGTTGGTGATGCCGGAGCGGCCGTTCTCCAATCCGCTGGCGCGAGCCGTTATCGAGCAGCGCCGCCTGCTGGCGCTCGACGCCAACGCCAAGCCGCGCGTGCTCGACCTGATGGATGCGATCACGCTGCGGCCCGAGGACACGTTCGACAACATGTCCCACTACCTCGCCATCATGAGCGCGCGCAGCCGGTTGAAGATGGCCGACAGCGACGACCAGTTGCGCAACGAGGTCTCCTATCTCTGGGAAATCGCGCTCGGCATCGAGGAGGGCAATCTCTCGGCTGCCGAGAAGCGGCTGCGCCAGGCGCAGCAGGCTTTGCAGGACGCTATCAAGAACGGCGCCAGCGACGCGGAGATCGAAAGGGCGATGAAGGAACTGCGCGAGGCGATGAACCAGTTCCTGCAGGAATTCGCCGAGCGCGCCAAGCAGAATCCCAACGCCCCGCAGATGCAGCAGAACGGCCAGGAACTGCGCCAGAGCGACATCGATCGCATGATGGACCAGATCGAGAACCTGGCGAAGTCCGGCGATCGCGACAAGGCGCAGCAATTACTGTCGCAGCTGCAGGACATGATGAACAACCTCCAGGCAGGCCGCCAGCAGCAGGGTGGCCAGCAGGACAGCCAGATGCGCCAGCAGATGGACAAGCTCGGCGACATCCTGCGGCGCCAGCAGGAGATGATGAACGATACCTTCCGCATGGACCAGATGCAGCGCGGCGAGCGCCAGCGCGGCCAGAACCGCGACGAACAGCTCGGCGAAGGCGGTGGCGAGGATCAGGACAGACCGGGCGCAGGCGAGGGCCGCGATCCGCTCGCCGGTCAAAAGCCGATGACGCCGCAGGAATTCGCCGATGCGCTGAAGCAGTTGCAGGAAGGCCAAGGCCAGTTGAAGAACGACCTCGAGCAGTTGAAGAAGGGGCTCGAAGGCATGGGCATGGAGCCCAATGAAGGCTTTGGCGAGGCCGGCAAATCAATGGGCAATGCCGAGCAGGCCCTGGGCGATGGTGAAGGTGATCAGGCCGTTGGCCACCAGGGGCGCGCGCTGGAGGCGCTGCGCAAGGGCGCCAAAGACATGATGAAGCAGATGCAGGCGATGCAGGGCGACGAAGGCGGCAGCCAGGAAGGCGGTCGCCAGCAGAACGCCGATCGCGATCCGCTCGGCCGGCCGCGTGCCAGCCAGGGTCCCGATTTCGGCGATTCGGTGAAGGTGCCGGACGAGATCGACGTGCAGCGCGCCCGCCAGATCCTGGAAGCGATCCGCAAGCGGCTCGGCAATGCGCTCAGCCCCGATATCGAGCGCAGCTATCTGGAACGGCTGCTGGAACTGAAATAGGGATCGCCGCCGCGGCATCCGCTGGGAGCGGCTGCAACATCATGCCCAAACTCGGCACAGTGACGCCCATCCTGCGCATCTTCGACATTGCCAAGGCCCACGAGTTTTACGTCGGCTTCCTCGGCTTCCAGGTGCTGTGGGAGCACCGCTTTGACGACAACGCGCCGCTTTACATGGCGGTCGGCCGTGACGGCTGCATCCTGCATCTGAGCGAACACCATGGCGACGGCGCGCCCGGCATCGCCATGCGCATCAAGGTCGAGGACATCGCCGCCCTGCATCGCGAGCTGATCGGCAAAGCATACCGTTTCGCCAGGCCGGGCCTGGAAAAGACGCCGTGGAAGACCCGCGAGGTGTCGGTTGCCGATCCGTTCGGCAACCGGCTGCATTTCTACGAGGATGCGGCCGGCTGAGTCTGCCTGTTGACGAACGCCTCGCGGATCGCCTCTTGCATGCCGTCGATCGCCTCGCCCGACGCATTCGGGTTGCGATGCATCACCACATTCGAGGAATCGATGTCGCCGAAACCGTCGGCGGACGTCAACTCGCGGCAGCCGTCCGGAATGTTGCTGCGCGAAATCGGTGCGATCGCCAGTCCCGAGGTGACGGCAAGCTTCAGGCCGCCGGTCGTGTCGCTGGTGTAGGCGACACGATAGCCGAGCCCGCGCTGCTCGAGCGATTTGATGGCGAAATCCTTGCACCAGCCGGCCCGGTTGTAGAGCGCGATCGGCACCGGACGCTCCTCATGCATGTTATGCAGGATCGATGTCACCCACACCGTCGGATCGTGCATCAGCACTTCGCCGCCTGAAGGATCCTGCCATTCGAACACCACGCAAAGATCGAGCTCGCCGGCGGCTAGCGCCGCTATCTGCGCCCCCGAATGGGCATAGCGCACGGTGACCTCGACCTTGGTGTGACGCTTTGAGAATGCGCCGAGCGCGCGCGACAGGATGGCATGGCCATATTCCTCCGGAATGCCGATCCGCACCGGCCCGCCGAGCGGCGCCGCCGCCATCGACGCTGCCGTCTCGTCGAGCAGCGAGACGATGCGGCGGGCATTGACGATCAGATCGCCGCCGCGCCGCGTCAGCGCCACGCCGCGCGACCCACGCTCGAACAGGCTGTCGCCGATGACGCTTTCGAGCTTCTTCATCTGCATCGAAACCGCCGATTGGGTGCGACCGGCCTGCTCGGCCGCCTTGGTGAAATTGCCTGCTTCGACAATGGCCACGAAGGTGCGCAGGAGATCGCTGTCGAGGGTGGGCCGCATCCTGTCCGCCATAAGGAATTTTGATTGCTGGTATCATTCCAATTCGTTTGCAACATGTCAAACACGGGATGATAGTTGCTTCACCCATTGGATATGTGGCTGAGGATTCGGCCACGGACCAATCAAGAGTCCTCACTCATGCCCGCTGCCCGAAACGGTGGCGGGTTCTTTTTAGCTTGCTGCAAGCTTGCTTGCGTCCTGGTACGGGAGCTTGGGATCCTTATGCGCAATCGGATGGTGCTGGGCATGCTGAGCCTGTGCCTGGGCGTGTTGGTCTTCTCGTTGCAGGACCCGCTGGTCAAGGCGGTGTCGGGCGGCTACCCCGTGACCGAGGTGATGGCCATCCGCGCGGTCGTCGCCCTGCCGATCCTGAACGTGCTCGTCCATGCCGATGTCGGGCTGCGTGCGATCCTGTCGCGGCGGTTCGGCGTGCTGACCATGCGCGCCTTCATTCAGTTCACCTCCTACACCATGTACTACCTCGCCATCGCCGCCTTGCCCCTGGCCGATGCCGTGGCGCTCTATTTCATGGCCCCGCTCTGCATCATGGTGCTGGCCGGGCCCTATCTTGGCGAACGGGTCTCCTGGCAGACGCTGGCGACCGTGTTGATCGGGCTGCTTGGCGTCGTCGTGATGCTGCGCCCGGGTGCGGGACTGTTCGACTGGGCGGCGCTGCTGTCGCTGGGCTCCGCGGTGCTCTACGGCTTCTCGCAACTGATGGCGCGTAAGATCGGCGACACCGAATCCTCGACCGTGATGGCCTTCTACCAGAACGGTGCCTATCTCGCCGGCGCCGCACTGGTCGCAAGCCTGTTCTGGCTTGCCGGCATCAATCATGCCGCCCATCCCAGTCTGGAATTCCTGGTGCGGCCCTGGCTGTGGCCGACGCTGCCGGATTTCCTCAAGATGGCCGCCTGCGGCTTCGTCGCCTCCGCCGGCATGATCCTGCTGTCGCAGGCCTACCGGATGGCGCCGGCAAACCGCGTCGCCACCTTCGAATACACAGGCATCCTGTGGTCGCCGCTGTGGGGTTTTCTGTTCTTCGCCGAAGTGCCGCGGTCGACGACCGTGATCGGCGCCGCCCTTATCATCGGCGCCGGCCTGCTTGCGCTCAACACCGGACGGCGCAAGCTCCCCGTACTCGTCGCTGCCGATCCCGCCTGATCAGGCGAAAATGCTCAGCGCCCGTTCGACGCGTGAACGGATTTCGGCCAGCGTGAACGGCTTCTGCACGACGTCGAGGATGATGCCGTTCAACTCCTCGGCGCGCTCGCGCTGATCGGCATAGCCGGTCATCAGCAGTATCTTCATCGACGGGAAAAATGCCGAGGCTGCAATCGCCATCTCGATGCCGTCCATCTCGGGCATGCGGATGTCGGAGACGACGAGATCATAGGCGCCCTTCGCGGCGCGTATCAGCGCCAGTCCTTGCGCGCCGTCGGCGGCGATGTCGATTGCGTGTCCGGCGCGTTCGAGCGCCCGGGCTGCGAGGGTGCGGACGGACTCATCGTCCTCAACGATCAGAAGCTTTGCCATGGCCGGCATGTTTGGCGAGCAAACGTTGACTTTTTCTGAAAGGCCCGGCGCTCCGGCATGGGTTATTTTCTTGAAGCCGTTAAGGCCTTTTTCAGTATTTGCCGCTGCCTCACGCATCGCCTTTGACGACGCCGACGAACGGCAGTTCGCGAAAGGCGTGCGCGACATCCATGCCGTAGCCGACGACGAAATAATCCGGACAGTCGAAGCCGACATAATCGGCATTGAGGGTGGTCTGGCGGCGCATGCGCTTGTCGAGCAGCACCGCGATGGCGCAGCTTCTGGCGCCGCGTGACAGCATCAGGTCGCGGGTGAAGCTCAGCGTCTTGCCCGACTCCAGAATGTCGTCGATCAGAAGCACGTCGCGGCCGGCGACCTCGTTGTCGATGTCGCGCAGCACCCTCACCTCGCCGCTTGTGGTGCCGGCGCCATAGCTGGAGATGAAGATGAACTCGACCTCCGGCGACAGGCCGACATCATGCATGGCGCGGATAAGGTCTGCGGCGAAGATGAACGAGCCCTTCAGCACCGAGATCACCAGAAGATCGTGATAGTCGTGCCCGGCGATCTCCTTGGCGAGTTCGAGATTGCGTCGGGCGATGGCCGACGCCGAAAACAGGACCTCGATGTCCTTGCCGCGCACAACTGGCATTCTTCGTCCCTTCAAGATTTTCAAAGGCCTTCGCGCACCGGAAGCGCTGACATCAGCCGTTTGCGGGCCGGCCTCACCTGTCGCACATGCTATTCCGCGAAGGTGACCGACACCGTCCTTACGCCGTTTCTAGGCACGTCAAGCCGGCTGGCAAAGCCGAATCTTTCACTTGGCGCCAATGAGCGGCTGGATGTCCCCAAAGTATAGCGCGTTGTGCGCCCGTCATTGCCGGTGACGCGGATCTCGAGCGGCGGCAGCGTCGCCGGATTTGCACCGTCATTGGCGGCCTCGCCGTCGACGAACAGCACGGGGTTCGCCCCAGACGCGTCCACGCGGGACGTCACCCCTGAAATGCTCAACGCCGAGCCCGGTCCGCCCGCGGCGGGCGGCGCCTGGCGCACCAGTGCATGCCCGCCGGAGATCCAGAAGGCGGCAAAGGCGGCGCCGACACCGGCGATCCAGAAGATCGGACCGCCGCGCGGCGCCGGCGGCCGCACTGGCGGCGGCTCGGGCTTGCGCAGCATGTCCATGCCTTCGAGGGATGGCATGGACATCACGCGCCGCGGTGAAATGGCCTCGGCATGGGGCGCGGCCCGCGGCACCACCACATAGTCGGCATCGACGATATCCGCCGCGCCAGCGCGCAGGATACGCTCCGGCGCGGCATTTGCCGACGGATCGGTCATGATTTCGCCGGAAACCGGGCGCGCGGTTCGATCCTCAGCCATCATGGCCCCAGCATTGCAGCACGTTCGCTTTTCGTTTCTTTTGCGTAAAGGCAAATGGTTAACGCTTCCCCACTGGAGCCCTTGTGACGAGCCGAAACAACCCGCTAATTAACCGCCGGTTAACCATGCCGGCCGATGGTCTTTTCCCAGAACAGGCCGGCTTGCCGCCGACGGATTCCGATTTCAGGTCAAATCGACCTGAAATCTGAATCCGCCTCCGAATTAGAGTGATAGAGCATGATGTCGCCCGAAAACCGCCTCACACTTTTCGGCATCACGCTCTAGGAATTTCAGGTCGCCGAAAGTGATTCGCTTCGAAAATGTCGGCCTCCGCTATGGCATGGGTCCGGAAATCCTCCGCGACATTTCCCTGCACATACCGGAGCGCTCGTTCCAGTTCCTGAGCGGGCCTTCGGGCGCCGGCAAGACGACGTTGCTGCGGCTTCTCTTCATGTCGCTGAAGCCGACGCGTGGGCTGATCACCATCTTCGGCAAGGACCGCTCGCGCATTTCGCGCGCCGAACTGCCGCATCTCAGGCGCCGCATCGGCGTGGTGTTCCAGGATTTCCGCCTGCTCGACCACATGACCACCTATGAGAATGTCGCGTTGCCCTTGCGCGTGCGCGGGCGCGAGGAGGCGAGCTACCGCACCGACGTCACCGAGCTGTTGAAATGGGTCGGGCTCGGCGAACGCATGCATGTGCTGCCGCCGGTCCTGTCGGGCGGCGAGAAGCAGCGGGCCGCGATCGCCCGCGCCCTGATCGAGCAGCCGGAGATCCTGCTGGCCGACGAGCCGACCGGCAATGTCGATCCGCCGCTGGCGCGACGCCTGCTCAGGCTCTTCATCGAACTCAACCGCCTGGGCACCGCCGTGGTGATCGCGACCCACGATCTCGGCCTGATGGAGCAGGTCGATGCGCGCCGCATGATCCTGGCCGGCGGGAGGCTTGATGTCTATGACTGAGCTTTCCGCCGAACACCTCGACGCACAGGCCGACGAAGCGGCCGCGCCAAGGCCGCGCGTCCAGCGCAAGATGGCGCCCATCGTGCCGGCGCAGAACATCGCCGGCCGCGCCCTGGTGCTGGTCATCGCCATCATGACCTTCCTGTCCTGCCTGACCTTCGGCGCGGTTACCCTGGTGCGCGACACCGCCTCGGTCTGGGAAAACCAGATCTCGCGCGAGGCGACGATCCAGATCAAGCCGGTCGACGGCCTCGACATGGAGGCAGCCCTTGCCCAGGCCTCGCAGATCGCCGGCGAATTCCCCGGCGTGAAGGCGACCAGGATCATCGACCGCGACGCCACCGCCAGATTGCTGGAGCCGTGGCTGGGTTCGGGCCTCAACATCGACGAACTGCCGGTGCCGCGGCTGATCATCGTCACCATCGACGAGAGCAACCCGCCCGATTTCGCCGCCATGCGCGCCGCGATCACGCCGAAGCTGCCGAGCGCATCGCTTGACGATCACCGCACCTGGGTGGACCGGCTGGTGGCCATGGCCCGCACCACGGTGACCATCGGTATCGCGGTGCTGGCGCTGATGCTCTCGGCGACGGTGCTGACCGTGGTGTTCGCCACGCGCGGCGCCATGGCCGGCAACGGCCACATCATCGAGGTGCTGCATTTCGTCGGCGCCGAAGCGCGTTTCATCGCCCGCGAGTTCCGTCGCCATTTCCTGATCACCGGCATGAAGGGCGCGGCCGCCGGCGGAGCCGCCGCGGTCGCCGTCTTCATCGTCTTTTCCTGGTGGTCCTCGCGCAACATGGCGACCCCGCAGGCCGACCAGGCGACTGCGCTATTCGGCAACTTCGCCATCGGCTCGGCCGGCTATCTCGGTGTCGTGCTGATGGTGCTGGTCATCGGCGCGCTGACGGCTGCAACCTCGCACGCCACCGTCGTCGCCTATCTCAGCGACATCGACGTGCGCCAGCCTGAAGCATGACGACGTCGAATAACCAGGATCGATCACGCATGAAGAACCGCCGTAACGCAAATTGCGATTTTTACCTACCAAAGGCCGCATTTCGGGATTAACCATGCCATGATGGAGGTGCGGGACTCGACCAGTACCGTTGGACCGATGCCGGCGTTGGCGGCGCGTCCGCATGGACGCGGCCGGGTTTCGGCCGTGCTGCGCGTTTCTTCTTTCGCCTTGCTTG
This sequence comes from Mesorhizobium sp. B2-4-7, assembly GCF_006442685.1. Classification (NCBI taxonomy): domain Bacteria; kingdom Pseudomonadati; phylum Pseudomonadota; class Alphaproteobacteria; order Hyphomicrobiales; family Phyllobacteriaceae; genus Mesorhizobium; species Mesorhizobium sp. B2-4-7. The sequence goes on along the minus strand of NZ_VFVH01000003.1, from coordinate 52,140 downwards.
CCCTGGTCGCCCTGTTTGCCGGCGGCTTCGGCTGGTTCGCCAACACCGTCAGCCATCTGACCACCCCTGCCAACCCGGCCAAGGCCGACGCGATCATCGTGTTGACCGGCGGCCAATCGCGCCTCGATGCGGCGATGGAACTGCTGGCGTCCGGCAAGGGCGCGCGGCTTTTGATCAGCGGTGTGCATCCCTCCGCCAGCCGGCGTCAGCTTCAGGCCGCGACCGGCGGTGACATCAGGCTGTTTTCCTGCTGCGTCGACATCGACCGCGCCGCGCTCGACACGATCGGCAATGCCGAGGAAAGCGCCAAATGGGTCGAGAGCCATGCCTACGGCACGGTGATCCTCGTCACCAACAATTACCACATGCCGCGCAGCCTGCTGGAAATGGGCCGGCTGCTGCACAAGGCCAAGCTCGAACCCTATCCGGTGGTCAACAGCAATCTCGACAATGGCGGCTGGCTGACCAAGCCGCGGGCGCTGCGCGTGCTGTTCACCGAATACAATAAATATCTGCTCGCATTGGCGCGCGGCATCGTTCCGGTGAAGCCGACGCCGGACGGCATCGCGTTGGCCGAGATCGCCGCCGGCAGCTGAACCTGCTCGTCATTTGGTGACGACGGATCCCGGCGCCTGCCGCAGGCGAGCGACTTCCTGTTCGAGCCGTTCGATCCGCCTGTCCCGTTCGGCCAGCGCCGCCGCCACATCGGCGGCCTCGAAACGCTGCGGAATGTGCTGCGGACAATTGGCATCCCAGGTCGCTACGGTGAACAGGATGACCTGTTCGGGCCGTGCCGCATAATCCCGCGGCATCAGCCTCGCCATCAACTCGGCGTCGCCTTCCACCACGCGCGCGCTGCCCCAGATCTTGACGCGCCGGCGATGGGCATAGTCGATGAGGAACAGGAAGGCCTGCGGATTGTCGGCGAGATTGCCCTGGGTGATGAACTGTCTGTTGCCGGCGAAATCGGCGAAGCCGATCGTCTTTTCATCGAGCACCTTGAGGAAGCCGGCCGGTCCGCCGCGATGCTGGATATAGGGCTGGCCAACACCGTTGGCCGTCGACAGGAAGACGCTGGTCTGCATCTCGATGAAGGCCGCAAGGTCCGATGTAATCACCGACTGCCAGCCACCGCGCTCCTCGACCCGGGAATAGGCCTGGCGAGAGCCCTTGCGGGCCTGGATCGCCTTGACGGTCGGCGTGAAAGCGACGTCGCTGGTAAAAGCATGCGCGTCCATCGGTAGCCTTTCTTACCCGGAGAGGTTAAAGCCCGAGTTCAGACAGCGACGGATGGTCGTCCGGCCGTCGGCCGAGCGGCCAGTGATATTTACGGTCGGCAGCGCCGATCGGCAGGTCGTTGATGCTGGCGATGCGCAGCCGCATCAGCCCATATTCGTCGAATTCCCAGTTCTCGTTGCCATAGCTGCGGAACCACGAGCCGCTGTCGTCATGCCACTCATAGGCGAAACGCACCGCGATACGGTTGCCATGGAAAGCCCAGACCTCCTTGATCAGCCGGTAGTCGAGTTCCCGGCTCCATTTGCGCGTCAGGAAAGCCTGGATGGCATCGCGGCCTTGCAGGAACTCGGCGCGATTGCGCCAGCGGCTGTCTACCGTATAGGCAAGCGCGACACGGGCTGGATCGCGCGAGTTCCAGGCATCCTCGGCCATGCGCGCCTTCTGCGCGGCGGTTTCCGCGGTGAATGGCGGCAGCGGCGGACGCTCTTGCGACATGACAATTCCTTTCTTGACCCGGGTCGTCTGCGTCACGGCCAATATGGAGGCTTCCATCAGACAGATGTAGATGCCATATTTGTAATCTATCCTTCCAATTTCCGGAAGAATCGATGGACCGGCTCGAAGCCATGTCGCTTTTTGTCGCCGCGGCGGAGGCCGGCAGCCTGTCTGCCGCCGCGCGCCGTTTTCGCATTCCGCTGGCGACGGTCAGCCGCAAGGTTTCCGACCTGGAACGGCATCTCAAGACCCGCCTTCTGAACCGCTCGACGCGCCGGCTGACGCTGACCGATGCGGGCCAGGCCTATCTTGCCGCCTGCCGTCGCATCCTGGGCGAGGTCGGCGAGGCCGAGCGCATGGCGGCCGGCGAATACAGCGCCCCGACGGGCGAACTGGCCATCACCGCGCCGGTCGTCTTCGGCCGCCTGCATGTGCTGCCGGTCGTGACCGGCTTCCTCGCCGCCTATCCCGACGTAGACATCCGCCTGACCCTGGCCGACCGCATAACCCGGTTGGTCGAGGACCATTTCGACCTCGCCATCCGCATCGGCCGGCTTCCCGACTCCAGTTTTGTCGCCATGCGGATCGGTACGATCCGCCGTGTCGTTTGCGCGAGCCCCGGCTATCTGGCCGAACGCGGCGCCCCGACGGCGCTTGCGGACCTCGAGTCCCACAGCTGCATTACCTTCGAAGGGCCGGGCGCGCTCTCGACATGGAGCTTCACCGTCGGGAAGGCCGAGATGCCGATTCGGGTCCGCTCGCGGCTTCAGGTCAACACCGCCGAAGCTGCGATCGATGCCGCGCTCGCCGGCGTCGGGCTGACGAGGGTGCTGTCCTACCAGGTCGACGCGGCGGTGCGGTCAGGCGCGCTGTGCGTGCTGCTGCGGGAGTTCGAACCGGAACCCTGGCCGGTAAGCCTGGTGCACGCAGGCCACGGCTTGCTGCCGGTCAAGCTGCGCGCATTTCTTGACTTCGCCGCCCCGCGCCTGAAAGAAAGACTGGCGCGGCTGATGTAGCGCGGCTGGGCCGTGGGCGAAGCCGAAACGTCTTTCGGCGCCGTTCGTGGGCATCTTCGACCATTTCCTTTTTGCGCCCGCTTGGTGTAACCAACGCACACCTCCTTACCGGGCCTCCCCCAATGCTCCAAGTCCGATCGCTGGCGTTCAATTTCGTCTTCTACGTCAATCTGATCGTCCAGATGATCCTCTGGACTCCCTATTATTTCCTGTCGCCGCGCCATCGCGCCTGGTTCGTGCCGAAATTCTGGTCGCGCACCTCGATGTGGCTCTACGACAAGATCGCCGGGACCAAGAGCGACATCACCGGGCTGGAAAATCTGCCCGAAGGTTCCTTCATCCTGGCGCCCAAGCACCAGTCCTTCTGGGACGCGATCGCCTTCTTCCCCTATCTCCAGGATCCACTCTACATTCTGAAGCGCGAGCTGACCTGGATTCCGTTCTTCGGCTGGTACATCCTGAAAATGCGCATGATCCCGGTCGACCGCGGCAGCCGCTCCAAGGCGCTGAAGGCGGTGGTTGCGGCGACCAAGGAAGAAATCGCGCGCAACCCGCGGCAGCTCATCATCTATCCCGAAGGCACCCGCCGCGCGCCCGGCGACGAACCCGCCTACAAATACGGCATCGTCGAAATCTATGCGCAGCTCGGCATTCCCGTGGTGCCGGTCGCCCATGTTGCCGGCCTCTATTGGCCGCGCCGCAAGTTCCTGCGCTATCCCGGCACCATCAAGGCGCGCTTCCTGCCGCCGATCCCGCCGGGCCTGGACAAGGAGGAATTCATGCGGCGGCTGATCGGCGAAACCGAAACCGCCTGCGACCAGTTCCTCATCGACGCGTCCCGTGCACCCAATCCGCCCGCCTTGCCGCCGACGGCGGTCAAGCGGCTGCGGGAACTCGGCGCCAAAGCCTGAAGTGCGGCCTTCGGCGCGCCGATGGCGGCTCGCGCAACGTTCAAGCGAACACAGCCAGTGCGGTCGTCAGCACCAGCGTCGCGGCAAAGACCAGATTGATGATGCGCGAAGCCACCGGCCTGCGAAGAAAGCGCGCGAAAGCAGCGCCCGCAAGCAGCCACACGGCATGGATGGCGACGATCATGAATGCGAGAGCGGTCAGCTTCGGCCCGGTGCCGATGGCGCCGGCGCCCGAATCCGCGGACGCGCCGGCGAACACCGCGGCGATGGCCACATAAGCCTTCGGGTTGGCCACCGCCAGCAGGAACCCGCCGGTGAATGTCGGTCGCGCGGCCTCGCCGGCATCCGCCGCCAGGGGCGGCGCGCTGGCAATCTTGAACGCGAGATGGAGGATATAGGCAGCCGACGCCGCGACAAGCAGCGGCGCGAGCCGCGGCATCGCGGCAAGCATGGCGCTCACCCCGCTTGCCACGACCAGAAGCACGGTGATCGTGCCCAGGATGACCCCCAAGGCGTAGCTCAGGGAACGGCGCAGGCCGAACGCCGCGCCGACGGCGGTGACGCTTATCGTCGCCGGTCCTGGGCTGCCCATGACGGCCGTGGCGGCAAGCATCAGCGCAACGAGCTGACGCCACATATCCGGCTGCGAAAAAAGCGGGCCTGCCATCCGCGCCTCCTGTCTTGCCAAGCGTCAATGACGGTATGGCAAGGTCGGGGCGACCGTCTTGGACGATCGTGCGCGCTGCTGACGGCTCAGCCGCTCGCCTTGTCGAGCTCGGCCATGTCGTCGGCGCTCAGCTCCAGCGACACCGCCTTGATCAGGCTGTCCATCTGTTCAGGCTTGGTGGCGCTGGCGATAGGCGCGGTGACGCCCGGCCGGGCAATGACCCAGGCAAGCGCCACTTCCGCCTGTTTGGCCGAATGCCTGGCGGACACCGCGTCGAGTGCCGCGAGGATGCGCATACCGCGCGCATTGAGGTAATCTTTCACGCCGCCGCCGCGCGGGCTTTGACCGAGATCGGCCTCGCTGCGGTATTTGCCGCTCAAGAAACCCTTGGCCAGGCTGAAATAGGTGATCACGCCGATGTCCTCCGCCATGCAGAGATCGCGCAGCGGGCCATCGAACGACGAGCGGTCGTAGAGATTGTATTCCGGCTGCAGCACTTCATAGCGCGGCAGGCTGCGCAGGCTTGCCACGTCGAGCGCGGCGCGCAACTGGCCGGCGTCGAGATTCGAGCAGCCGGCATAACGGATCTTGCCCTTGGCGAGGAGCTTTTCATAGGCGCCGAGGGTTTCCTCATAGGGCGTGGTTGGATCCGGCCAGTGCGACAGATAAAGATCGATGAACTCGGTCTGAAGCCGCTTCAGCGATGCATCGACGGCCTTTTCGATGTAAGCGGCGGACAGGTCCTTGTGGCCCTGCCCCATGTCTGAGCCCACTTTGGTGATCACCACGACCTTATCGCGGTTGCCGCGGTCCTTCATCCATTTGCCGATGATGGTTTCCGATTCACCGCCCTCGTGGCCGGGCACCCAGCGCGAATAGGCGTCCGCTGTGTCGACCGCGTTCAGGCCGGCGCCGACGAAGCGGTCGAGCAGGTCGAACGACGTCTTCTCGTCGGCGGTCCAGCCGAAGACATTGCCGCCCAGAACCAGCGGCGCGATGGAAAGGTCGGTGCGACCGAGACGGCGTTTCTGCAAGGCTGATCTCCGTGTTGGTGGGATTGGGCGGCTATCGCCCGTTGAGAGTCGGAGCCTAACCTAGGTCTCGCCGCATCGAGGTCAAAGGCCTCACCGGGCTTTTCCGCAGAGCCAGCGCTTCACAAAGGCGCGATCCGCCTCGCCACGTCTTCCAGCCAGTGATCGCGAATGCCGAGCGCCCGGAGATGGTCCAGCGTGCTCGACACATAATCCTCATTATTGCCGGACTGGCCGACAGCGCCGCGCACCACATCAGCGGCGTGGGCCGCATCGAGCGCACCGGCATACTGCTCATGATTGCGGTCGACGATATAGGCCACGGCCTCGACCGTGCCGCCGCCGTCAAGGCGGACATTGAGCATGCGCTCGAGATAGACATTGGTGACCAGCTCGCGCTCACGCAGATAGGCGATGACCTCGTCCCGCAACTCGCCCGGCACCCGGAAAGCCAGCCCGACGCAGGAACCCCCGCGGTCAAGGCCGAGCACCAGCCCCGGACGTTCCCGCGTGCCGCGATGCACGAAGGAATAGACGCACAGCGCGCGACGATAGCCATGCAGGCGCGCCCGCCTTGTCTCGACATGCGCGAACCCCGGCCGCCATATCAACGAACCATAGCCAAACACCCAAAAATCGCCCATATCGCCGTGCCTGATTGCGTAAGAATGGCAGCACCACACCGGAATCGGTGTTTTTTCCGTCCATCTCTGTCTACCTTTTGTCGTTGCCAGAATCGACAGCCCGCCCACAGCCCCCATGCGTGAACGAGAACCGCAGCATGACGTCCACTGACGAACGCCAGCCGAAGCATCGCCGCCGCCTGTTCTGGCTTGCAGCGTTTGTCATCGCGCTGTTCGCCATCTACAGCGGCGGCTGGTTCTATCTCGCCGACAGGGTCCGGAGCGAAGCCGACAAGGCGATCGCCACGCTCAACAAGAGTGGCATCGAGGCCGGCTGCGCCAATCTCCAGGTCAGCGGTTATCCCCTGAGCTTCGCCGTCTCCTGCGACAATGTTGCTTATGAGGACGACGCCAAGAACCTTGCCGCCTCTGCCGGCTCCTTCAACGCCGTCGCCCAGATCATCCAGCCGCTGTCGCCGGTCGCGGACCTGCGCGGTCCGCTCAGGACCTCGGTTCCGGGCATGGTGCCGCTGTGGATCGACTGGGATGATCTTAAGGCCAACGTCAAGCTCTCATGGCCGCTGCCGCGACGCATTTCGCTCACGGCCGAGGGCCTGTCCGGCCAGACCGATCCGGCCGACGACACCGATCCGGTGCAACTGTTCAGCGCCGGCAAGGCGGCGGGCCAGCTGCAGCCGAACGGCAGGGATATCGACTATATCGGCAGCTTCGGCGATCTGGAGATCGATCCCGATGCGATCGGGGGCCGCGTCCTGCCGCCGCTCGACGCCAGTGGCGAGGCGACGCTGAAGAACGGCCTGGCCCTGATCGGCACGCAACTGAAAAGCCTGCGCGGCCAGGCCGTCGAGATCCGCAGGCTCGATTTGTCGTCGGGCACGGCGCACGTCACCGTTTCCGGGCCGCTGTCGGTCGACGCCGAGGGCCTGGTCGATGCCGATCTGATGATCAGACTGAAGGACCCGAAAGCCGTGGCCGCCATTCTCGGGGCCGCCATACCCGAACAGAAGAACCAGATCGAACAAGGCTTTGCCGCCCTGGCGCTGCTCGGCAACGAACCGTCGATGCCGCTCAAGGTGGTCAAGGGCAAGGCCTCGCTCGGCTTTATCCCGCTGGGCAAGATCAAGCCGGTCGACTAAGCATCCCCAATGGACAGACCGGCAAAACTCCTGAGCGTCGGCGCGCTGACGCTCGACACCATTCTTCGCGTCGAAGCGCTTCCCATCCATCAGGGCAAGTTCATGGCCGCCGATGGCGTCCAGATCGCTTCCGGCATGGCCACGAGTGCCGCCTGCGCCGCACGCCGGCTGGGCGCCGAAGTGTGGCTTTGGGCGAGCGCCGGCGATGATCAGGTCGGCGACCAGCTGATATCGGGCATCGAGGCGGAGGGCGTCGATTGCAGCCTCGTCCGTCGCGTCCCCGGAGCGTCCTCGGCGCTGGCCGCGATCCTTGTCGACGGCCATGGCGAGCGCATCATCGTGCCTTTCTACGATCAGCGCGCTCAGGCCGATCCCGACGGCTTGCCGGTCGCCGATCTCACGGCTTTCGATGCCGTGCTGGTCGATGTGCGCTGGCCGGGTGCGGCGGCGCTGGCGCTCAGCGCTGCGCGCGCTGCCCGCCGCCCTGGGATCCTCGATGCCGACACCGCGCCATTGGCAGTGCTGGAGCGGCTGTTGCCGCTCGCCTCGCACATCGTCGCCTCCGAACCGGCGGCGCGCATCGTCTGCGGCCAGGCGCTGGACCCGCAGGCCGCATGCGCCGACCTTGCGTCGCGCACCGACGCTTTCGTCGCGGTAACTGCCGGCGGGGCTGGAACCTGGTGGCATGACAGGCAGGCCGGTTGCGTACGCCACGTCGCTGCGCCAAGGGTCAAGGTGGTGGATACGCTGGCAGCCGGCGACGTCTTTCATGGCGCATTCGCAGCCGGATTGGCGCAAGCCATGCCGATCGAGCAGGCGCTACGCTTTGCCAGCGCGGCCGCGGCGCTCAAATGCCAGCGCTTCGGCGGCAGGCTGGGCGCGCCCGATCGTGCCGAGACACTGGCGATGATGGCGGCGACCTGGCCTGAAGGAGCCTAGTTTTTCGCCGGATGCTCGACCGCCTGGCGACCGAAATCCGGCACGTCGATGTCCTGGCCGGCCTCGATGATCGAGCGTCGCACGGCGCGGGTGCGGGTGAACAGGTCGAACAGCTTGTCGCCGTCGCCCCAGCGGATCGCCCGCTGCAGAAAAGCCAGATCCTCCGAGAACCGCGCCAGCATTTCCAGGATCGCGTCCTTGTTGTGCAGGCACACGTCCCGCCACATGGTCGGATCGGAGGCGGCGAGGCGCGTGAAGTCGCGGAAACCGGAAGCGGAATATTTGATGACTTCCGTCTTGGTCACCGATTCTAGGTCATCGGCGGTGCCGACGATGTTGTAGGCGATGATGTGCGGCAAATGCGAGACGATGGCCAGCGTCATGTCGTGATGCTGCGGATCCATCGTGTCGATGTTGGCGCCACAACGGCGCCAGAATTCGGAAAGCCTTTCCAGCGCGTCCGGATCCGTGTCCGGCAGCGGGGTGAAAATGCACCAGCGGTTGTCGAACAGATCGGCGAAACCGGCATCGGGCCCAGATTTCTCCGTGCCGGCCAGCGGATGGCCGGGAATGAAATGCACCCCACCGGGTATATGCGGCTGCATCTGTGCGATCACGGAAGCCTTGGTCGAGCCGACATCGGTGACGATGGCGCCCCTCTTCAGCGCCGGCGCGATCTCTTGCGCCACCGCGCCGGACGAGCCGACCGGCACCGAGACGATAACCAGGTCGGCATCGCGGACCGCTTCCTTGGCATCTATGGCGTAGGAGGAGCCCAGCCCAAGCTCTTGCGCCCGCGCCAGCGTCGCGGCGCTGCGCGTCGAGATGGCGACATGGCCGGCCAGGCCCTCGCGGCGGATGACGCGGGCCAGCGACGAGCCGATCAGGCCGATGCCGACCAGCGCGATCTTTTCGAACATCGGTGATGCCATGGCGTTCTAGCTTTTCAGGAATGTCGTGAGTGCCGCGACAACGCCGCGATTGGCCTCTTCGGTGCCGACCGTCATACGCAGTGCGTTGGGAAAGCCATAGCCCGAAACACGCCGCAGTATGTAGCCGCGCTGGGTGAGATAATCGTCCGCCGCCGCGGCCGAATGCTTGCCGTCGTCGGGAAAATGAATGAGGAGGAAATTGCCGACGCTCGGCGTCACCCGCAACCCGAGCCCGGTCATCTGTTCGCTCAGCCAGGCCAGCCAGGTCTCGTTATGCGCGACGCTGCGCTCGATATGGGCGCGGTCGCGGACGGCGGCGATGCCGGCCTCGATCGCCGTCGCATTGACGTTGAAGGGACCGCGTATGCGGTTGATCGCGTCGACGATGTGCATCGGCCCATACATCCATCCGATCCGCGCCCCGCCAAGTCCGATCTTGGAGAAGGTGCGGGTCATGACCACGTTCTGAGAGCTGCCCGCGAGCTCGATGCCGGCCTCATAGTCGTTGCGCCTGACATATTCGGCATAGGCGGCATCGAGCACCAGAAGCACGTTCTTCGGCAGGCCGGCATGCAGGCGGCGCACCTCCTGGAACGGCACGTAAGTGCCGGTTGGATTGTTGGGATTGGCGAGGAACACGATCTTCGTACGTGGCGTGACGGCCGCCAGGATCGCATCGATGTCGGCGCGCTCCTCGGTCTCCTTGACTGCGACAGGCGTCGCCCCCGCCGACTGGATGTAGATCTTGTAGACCATGAAGGCGTGTTCGGTGAATATGGCCTCGTCGCCGGGCGCGAGATAAGTCTGCGCCATGAGGCCGAGGATCTCGTCGGAGCCGTTGGAACAGATGATGTTCTGTGCGTTCAGACCATGCACCTCGGCGATTGCTTCGCGCAGGCGCCGGGCGGTGCCGTCGGGATAGACGTCGAGCTTGGCGGCGACCTCGCGCGCGGCCTCGATTGCCTTCGGCGAGGGGCCGAGCGGGTTCTCGTTCGACGACAGCTTGTGGACCTTGTCCACCCCGGCGGGGGCCGAGCTCTTGCCCGGCACATAGGCCTGGATGTCCATGATGCCCGCGCGCGGGGTTGGACGTGCCTTGTCCGAGGTCTGGCTCATATCGCAAAATCCGTCGAGAACGCTTCCGTCCTGGAAGCCGCTGCGGAAATACAAGCCATGGCCGGCAATGTCGAGAGGTGGCAGTGGTGCCAGCAGGCGGCATTGACGGCGAGGCAGGTGAGTTCTAGAAGGGCAGCGACAGTTCCGTGGTGATTTGGCCGGTCGGCTTGCAGCCACGTTAAACAATTCGCTAAAGGGCCGTTTGCGCGACGTAACCGGCTTTGCGAAGGCATTGCCGGTTTTTTATTGTCCGCGGCCGGCCGGACGAACGCATCGCGGCGCGGACATCGATAGCGATTTCCGCAAAGGCGAGGGTGCAGCAAGAGAGACGAGATGGCCGCTCAGCGCGCTGGCAGAACCAACAACGAGGCAGACCAACCGTCGAGTCCGGTCGTGCGCTTCGGCGCCGACAAGCCGCTCAAGCTCGACGCCGGCACGCTGCTGTCGCCGTTCCAGATCGCCTACCAGACCTACGGCACGCTGAATGACGCCCGTTCCAACGCCATTCTCGTATGCCACGCTTTGACCGGCGACCAGCATGTGGCCAGCACCAATCCAGTGACCGGCAAGCCGGGTTGGTGGGAAGTGCTGATCGGCCCCGGCAAGATCATCGACACCAACCGTTTCTTCGTCATCTGCTCAAACGTCATCGGCGGCTGCCTCGGTTCCACCGGCCCGGCATCCACCAATCCCGCCACCGGCAAGCCTTATGGGCTCGACCTTCCGGTCATCACCATCCGCGACATGGTGCGTGCCCAGCAGATGCTGATCGATCATTTCGGCATCGAAAAACTGTTTTGCGTGCTCGGCGGGTCGATGGGCGGCATGCAGGTGCTGCAATGGGCGTCGAGCTATCCGGAGCGTGTTTTCTCGGCGCTGCCGATCGCCACCGGCGCGCGGCATTCCTCGCAGAACATCGCTTTCCACGAGGTCGGCCGGCAGGCCGTGATGGCCGACCCCGAATGGCATGGCGGCAAGTATTTCGACCACGGCAAACGCCCGGAAAAGGGGCTCGCCGTGGCGCGCATGGCCGCCCACATCACCTACCTGTCGGAAGCAGCCTTGCACCGGAAGTTCGGCCGCAACCTGCAGGACCGCGAAGCGCTGACCTTCGGCTTCGACGCCGATTTCCAGATCGAGAGCTATCTGCGTCACCAGGGCATGACTTTCGTCGACCGCTTCGACGCCAATTCCTATCTCTATATGACGCGGTCCATGGACTATTTCGACCTCGCCGCCGACCACGGCGGCAGGCTGGCCGATGCTTTTGCCGGCACCAAGACCCGCTTCTGCCTGGTGTCGTTCACCTCGGATTGGCTGTTCCCGACCGAGGAGAGCCGCTCGATCGTCCATGCGCTGAATGCCGCCGGCGCGTCGGTGTCCTTCGTCGAGATCGAGACCGATCGCGGGCACGACGCCTTCCTGCTCGACGAGCCGGAACTGTTCGCCGCCATCAATGGCTTCATCGGCTCGGCCGCGCGAGCGAGAGGGCTCGGCGCATGACCCCGCAAAATTGCAGACCTGTCCATCAAGGGTCACGCACCACGACAAGGGGCAAGCCATGAGCGTCAACCGCGCCCAGCGCGTCGATCTCGAGGTGATCGCCGGTCTGATCCCGCCGCAATCGCGGGTGCTGGACGTCGGCTCCGGCGACGGCTCGCTGCTCGAGCTTTTGCAGGAAACCAAGCAGATCGACGGCCGCGGACTGGAGCTGTCGCAGCGCGGCGTCAACGAATGCGTGGCGCGCGGCCTCTCGGTCGTGCAAGGCGACGCCGACAAGGATCTCGAATTCTATCCCGACAAGGGTTTTGATTTCGTCGTCCTGTCGCAGACCTTGCAGGCGACCCGCAACCCGAAGCTCGTTCTCGACGAACTGCTCAGGATCGGCGAACACGCCATCGTGTCCTTCCCCAATTTCGGCCACTGGCGGGTGCGCCTGTCGCTGTTCGTCAAGGGCCGCATGCCGGTGACCAAGGACCTGCCCTATTCCTGGTACGACACGCCGAACATCCACTTCTGCACCATCCGCGACTTCGTCAATCTGTGCGAGGAGCTTGGCGCGACCGTGGAAAGGGCGACCGCGCTCGACGCCAACGGCCAGAAGATCGGCCTGTCGATGCCATGGTGGTTCTGGAACTTCTTCGGCCAGCAGGCGGTGTTCTTGTTGAAGCGATAAGGGCCATCCCGGAGGTGGCTATGACACCCCCTTTTCGGGCGAAGTCGAGCTGCAGGCTGATCTCTGCGACGAAGGTCATCAGCAGGTTGGAACGCATAGCCCGGCGAAGGCTCAGCGATCGAGCTCCGGGAAATACGGATCCGACAAGAACCGTCTGTCGCGTTCGCCTTGCAGGCAGTCGATCGGAGCCTCGGCTTCGGCGGGAATGATCCTGGTCTCGTTCTGAACGCCGCTCACTTCGAGAATCAGCTTGCGCCGGATTGCCGTCGAAAATTCGGCGGCTGTATAAATCGGCAGCACGAAGGAGCCCGGCCCGCCGGTGACGCACTGGGCGTAATACCGGTCGAGGTGGCTGAAGGTGGGCGATGGATTGATCAGGATCGGCAGGCCGTTGATGACGATGCCTCTGGCGTTTGCCGCATCCCGCGTGGCGGTGACGGGCGGCCCGATATTGTTCGGTCCGTCACCGGAAATATCGATGACGCTGCGTTCGCTTTCGTAAGCGGTGCGGTCGAAGAGCCCCGCGCCGAAGGCGAGCGCGCCGGAGATCGACGTGCCGCGGAAGCTGCGGAACGGACGAGCCGCTATCTTGTCGGCAAAGGCGTTGGCGCTCTCGGCGCCGTCGATGACCTGCCAGCCGATGAGCGCGTCATCGCGCACAGTGCCGGCCCATTCGAAATAGGTGAGCGCGATGCGACCGGCGTTCCCGGCGCGGACCGCCTTGATGAAGTCGGGATGACGCAGCGCCTCCACATAGCCGGCGCGCTGCAGGGCGAACTCCTTCTCGTCCATCGACAATGAGATATCGACCGCCAGCACCAGTTGGACATCAACGGCCAGACTATCCGGCGCAGGCGCAGTCACGGCGGCCTCGGTGCAGGCCAGGCAGGCAAGCAGGCTGAGAGCATCAAGCATGGCCGGCTCAAGCTATGTTTCCGGTGCGATCTTCCCTCGCGATCACGGCGAAATAAAGCTGCCGCGTGGCGTGGCGCGGGCTGGTCCGAATAGATGCCGGAAGTGCTATTTCTTGCGGCGAGGAGCGGCCGGCGGCGGCTCGATTGCGCCTGCCCTTATGCGCGCGGGCTTCAGAGCCGGCACGCCGGACGCCTTCACGATGGTCAGTGCGCGCGGGAAGAATTGATTGTTGTGCTGGCCGCGGCCTATATTGAGGATCGTCGCCCCGCCCAGCCGCTTCTCCAGCATCGACAACACCCGCCGCAGTGTCGGTCCGTCGAAGGCATCGAGAGCCTCATCGATGATCACCCATTTTGGTTGGCGCAGCACGAGGCGGGCAAAGGCCAGCAGGCGCAGTTCGTCGTCGGCCAGTTCATGCTCCCAGCGCGCGCTGCGGCCGAGCGACGACGACAGGTGTTCCAGGCCGATCTCGGCCAGCACGGCTGAGATATCGGCATCGCTTGCCGGCGCAACCCCGTCCACGTGGTCGAGCACTTCGCGCAACGTGGCGGTCGCGAAGTAGGGCGTGCGCGGCACGAAGATAGGCGTCTCCCCCGCCGGCATGCCGATGCGCCCGCTCCCCCACGGCCACAGGCCGGCAATGGCGCGAAAGAACAGCGTCTTGCCCGCGCCAGGCTCGCCGGTGAGCATGACGCGTTCGCCGGCGTGGATCTCGACATGCTGGTCGGCGAGCCTCGTGCAGCCCTCCGGCGAGGCCACTTCGAGTTTCTCGAAGGTCAGCTTGCCGTTTGCATTCTCGCCGAATTCGATGCGCCTTTCCTGGTCGTGCAGCACATCGGTCTCATCCAGCGCAATGCGGAAATCGGCGACGCGCATCAGCGTCGCGCGCCAATCGGCGATGCTGCCGATATTGTTGATGAACCAACGCAATGAAGAATGGACCTGATTGAAGGCGCCGACCGCCATCATCAGTCCGCCGAAGCTGATATCGCCCGCGAAATAGACCGGCGAAGCGACCAGGATGGGAGCCACCACGGTGATCCAGCCATAGGTGTCCGTCACCCAGGCGAGATTGATCTGGGCGTTATAGATGCGTCGCATGGCGCCGAGCACGGTGCCCAGGTCGGTTTCCAGCCGCCGCCTGGCATCGGGCTCGCTTCGGGCGAGCGCGATGGCATCGATGTTCTCGTTGACGCGCACCATCGAGGAACGCAGCTCCGCCTCGCGTGTGTAGCGGTCGCTGTTGAGGTGGATCAGTGGCCGTCCGACCAGCCAGCTCAGCCAGGAAGCCGTTCCGGCATAGAGGATGGCCGCCCACACCATGTAGCCCGGTATGGCGAGCGATGTCCCGCCGACATGGAAGACGAAGCCCGAGGACAGCTCCCATAACACGCCGACGAAGGAGGCGAGCAGGATTAGGGATTGCAGCAGGCCAACGCCAAGATCCGTCGACAGGTCGGAAAGATGGCTCGCGTCCTGCTGCATGCGCTGGTCGGGATTGACCCCGATGGCGCCTGCATGCGCCAGGCGAAAAGCGCGCGCCGGCCGCATCCATCCATCGATCAGATCGAGCGTCAGCGCCTCGCGCAGCTTCAGCCGGATCGTCTGATTGAGCCAGGTCTGGCCGACATTGAGCACAAGAAGCCCACCGGCAATCGCGGCAAAAATGGCGAGCTGGTGCAGGAAGGCCTGCATGTCGCGGCGTGCAAGCGCATCGTAGAAAGGCTGGTTCCAGCGGTTGAGCAGAACCTGGCCGATCGAGGTCGCGACAATGACGGCAACCATTCCGATGGAGGCCCAGCGTAGCCCTTTGCGGACCGGCGACCCGGCAAGCGCCAGCTTGATGGTTGCCACCTGATCACGCAGGCTCGAAGCTTCGACCGCAGCGATAGGCCGGGCAGAGGCATCATTGTCCGGATAATCGGCCATGAGCTGAAGTCCTTGCGTTCAAAAGCGGTGCTGAAAACCGGATGAAGTGTAGTGACGCCACCGGTCACTCAGCCAGGCTGCGAGCCCGTCAGCGACAGATAGGTCGCGAAATGCCGTCCGGCGCAAGTTTCTGGCACGATCACGAAGGTGTCATTCGCGGACCCGGCGATGTCGTGGCCCCGGTCTCTATTCGCCGGCCGAGCCGCGTTGCTGCATGCGGCGAAAGCACCGGCACGAAAACCCGTCGGGAAGCGCGCTGGGCGGCCGGCACGCCCTGATAGAGCCGCTTCTGCGCCTCGACCACGATGACGCCGGAAAAGATCGGCCACAGCCGCCGGCCGGCGCGCTCCACCATATTGTGGAAGCGCATCATGAAACGCCGCCGCGATGGCGGAAAGAACAGGGCGTCGGACCAGGCGGCGGGCGTGAAATTCGCCTCGCGCAGCAACTCGGTGAGCTGACCGCGCGAGAACGGCCTGCCATTGCCAAACGGCGTGTGCTCGAACCGCGCCCAGACGCCGCGCCGGTTGGGCACGACGATGACCACCCGGCCGGCCGGCGACAGCACGCGCCAGATCTCGTTCAGCGTTTCGCGCGGGTTTTCGACATGCTCGAGCGAATGCACGAGCAGCATGCGGTCGATGCAGGAATCGACCAGCGGCAGTTCCTCGTCGAAAACCAGAGCCGTCGCCGTCGGTCCCGCCGCCGGCCAGACCACGGCGCCCTGCGTCGCCGGCATGAAGGCGAACACCCGCTCGGCGTCACTGCCGAACCGTTCCAGCCAAGGCAAGGTGTAGCCGAGCCCGACAAGCCGCTCATTGGGCACGGTGGCCCATATCGATGACAAGGCCATGGTGATCGAATGCTCGGCGAAGCGACCGAGCGCTGTCGAATAGAAGGAGCGGAGATCGACGATGTCGGAATGCATGTCAGGGATGTAGCCGCGATATCGGCGGGTTTCAACAAAAGGCCGCGACGTCCCGAGATCCCGGATGTCGAATGACATCCTGACATTAGTCATCTCCGGGATGACATCCGCGCGTCGGCGTCCTATGTCTGCGGCGAAAGATGGAGAGATGCGATGGCGGTCGAAATCGAACAGTTCATGTGCCGCAGCGACAATTTCGGCGTGCTGGTGTATGATCCCAAAAGCGGTCAGACCGCGCTTATCGATGCGCCGGAAGAAGCGGCGATCCTGGCTGCGGTCAAGCGCACCGGCTGGACGCCGACGATGATCCTGACCACGCATCACCATGTCGACCATGTCGAGGCCAATCTGGCGCTGAAGCAGCGCTTCAAGCTGCGCATCGTCGGTCCCGAAGCGGAAAAGGCCAGGATCCCCGGCATTGACGACACGGTCGAGGACGGTTCGGTCCTGCATCTCGGCGAGGAACGTATCGAAGTGATCGCCACCCCCGGCCACACCGCTGGCCACGTCTCCTATCACCTGCCGGCATCGAAAGTGGCGTTCACCGCCGACACGCTGTTCGCGCTCGGTTGCGGGCGGCTGTTCGAATGCAAGCCGCCGGTGATGTTTGAATCCCTGAAGAAGCTCGCGGCACTGCCTGCCGCGACCGTGATCTATTGCGGGCACGAATACACGCTCGCCAACGCCCGTTTCGCGCTGAGCGTCGACCCGACCAATTCGGCATTGAAGGAACGCGCGGCAAAAATTGAAGCGCTGCGCGCCGATAACAAGCCGACGCTGCCGACCACGATCGGCGAGGAATTGTCGACCAACCCTTTCCTGCGCTGGCATGATCCGGCAATCCGCAGGCATTTCGGCATGGAGAAGGCGTTGGACGTCGAGGTTTTTGCCGAGATCCGCAAGCGCAAGGATAATTTCTAGGCCAAGCGACACTGGTCGAAACCATGACGAGTTCCGCAGAAATCATCGCCATCCTTGGCATGAAGCCGCATCCGGAAGGCGGCTGGTACACGGAAACCTTTCGCGACGGGGGCGGCGGAGCTCGAGGCCACTCGACGGCGATCTATTTTCTGCTGGAGCAGGGCCAGGTTTCCGCCTGGCATCGCGTCAGGGATGCAGCCGAGGCCTGGCACTTCTACGCCGGCGCGCCGCTGGCGCTGTCGATATGGGAAGAAGGCGGCCCAAAGGCTAACGGGGTGATCGAGCAGGTGCTCGGCATCGAGCTTGCGGCCGGCGAGCGGCCGCAAATCGTCGTGCCGGCGGGCTGGTGGCAATCGGCGCGCAGCCTGGGCGAGTGGACCCTGGTCGGCTGCACCGTGGCGCCGGGCTTCGATTTTGCGGCGTTTGAACTGGCGGAGCCTGGTTGGCGGCCTAAACAGCTCTGACGCAGCAGGAAACCCTTAGCGCAGCAGGAAACCAAGCGTGATCACGAGCTGCGCGGCGTAGTAGAGGCCCCAGACCGCCAAACGCATCCAGGCGCGATGTGGCGAAATGGCGGCCGCCAGGAAGCGTTCCGTGGCCAGCAGCGCGTCGGACGCCATGAACAGCACGGCACCGCCGATAACAGCGGCACTGCTCGTCGTCAGCGCCGAAATGCCCATGGCGAGGATGGCCGCGACATAGCCCGCGATCGGCGCTCGCAGGGCCGGGCCGACGCGGCGCCACAGCGCCGCCAGCATGAGAATAACAAATACCGCCATCGCAAGTGCGATTGCCGCGCGCCAGGGTTGGGCCCCCAGCACTCCCAGCCCCTCGCCCCTGCGCAGGAACAGCACGACATAGACGATATGCGCGCCGAGAAAGCTGCCCAGCCCGCCGAGAAACATCTTTTCGCCATCCCGCGACAGGAAGGCGTCGCCGATGGCGCTCAGTGCAAGGGCGGCGACCAGCAGCAGCGGCCCGCCCTGCATCGCCGCCAGCACGGCAAGCATGGCCACGGCGAGCGTTTTTGCCGCCGAACGGGCGAGCGTCGGCGCCATGCCTGATGTGAAGGCGTAGACAACCGCCGCCACCAGGGAAAAGATCAGCGTCGCATTGGCGTTGCCGTCGATGCCGCCCGGAAACGGCATCGTCATGCCCGGGCCCCGCCTTCGGATGCCCCGGCTCCGCCTTCGGCAGCCGCAGGCTTGCGCAGGAACAGCGATTTTGCCGCCAGGGCAGCGCCGCCGGTGATGAGCACGCAAGCGGCGAGGATGCGCAGCGACGGTTCGGCGACGCCGGCCGCGATCAACACCAGCGTCGACAGGAGCGGCGCGGCATAGCTTGCCGCGCCCAGCACCTGGATGTTGCCGCGCTTGACCCCGACATCCCAGGCATAGAAGGCTGCCCCCACTGGCATCAGGCCGAGCCCGAGCACGGCAAGCCATTGCCCGGCACTCGCGGGCAGCACCGTCTCTTCCAGCGCCAGATGGCAGGCAAGCGACAACAGCGCGGTCGCCGCGCAGAACCAAGTGACGATGCTGGTCGGCACTGACGGGAAACGCCGCGACAGGAGCGAATAGGACGACCACAGCACGGCGCAGACGGCAGCCATGGCGTAGCCGAAGGCATAGCGCGCGTCGAAGGCGAGGCCGCCGCCCTTGGTGACGATGAGGACGGTGCCGGCAAGGCCAAGCAGCGCGCCGACGATATGGTTCCAGGCCAGCCGCTCGCCCGGCATCAGCGCCGAGCCGAGCACGATCAGCAGCGGCCACAGATAGGCGATCAGACTGGCCTCCACCGCCGGCGCGTTGCGCAGCGCGGTGAAGTAGAAAAAGTGGTAGCCGAAAAGGCCGGCAATGCCGATCACCCAGACCTGGCGAGGTATCCTCTGGCTTTTATCCGCGGCCGGCATGAAAAGGCGCGCGAAAAGCCCGACCCCGGTGCCGATCGAGAAGGTGATCGCCGACAAGAGGAACGGCGGCACCTTGCCGGATGCGTCCGTAAGCAACGCCAGCAGTGCCCACATGGCCACGGCCGAAAAGCCGATCAGTGTCGCGCGCCCCATTCTGTCTCCAGCGGCGCGCGTGGCGCCTTATTGTATTGCTTCGAAACGCCTGGCGCTGATGGTCAAGGTGCCGATCTGCGTCCCGACCGTCGCGCGGATCGGCGCATATACCCCGGTTTGGCCGAGCGGCGCAAATGTCACCATTATGCGGCTTTTGTTCTTGAGGTAGTTGAGCGCCTTGCGGCCCTTGCGGTAGCCGGCCACCGGCTCGAAACCCATCCGGCATGTGACGGTGTCGCCCTTGTAGCCGGGCACCGAGATCGACCCTTTTGAAGCGTAGCTCAGCGTCAGGTTGGCGCGCATCTCGCCGTCATACAGCCTCACGGTGCGGCCGCAGACCTTGTCGAGGCTGCCGGCATGGATGACGGTTGCCGCCATCGGATCGAGCACCGATGCCAGGTCGCCGGCGCCAAGCGGCACCCAACTGTCGGGATCGCGCTTTTCCGGCGCGGGAACGACCGTCGTCGAGATGACGTTGCCATTGGCAAAACGAATGTCGATGGCGGAGGCTTTCTTGCCGGAAGTGTAGTCCGCGCGGAACGCCTGCGGCACCATCTTCTGGCCCGAAATCGTACCCTTGGACGAGATCGTGCCGCGCGTGTCATCGAACAGCTTGGCGAGACCGGCCGCGGAAACGCTGCCGTCGATCGAGTAGACGCCGTTCTCATAATGGCTTGAAAAGCTTGATTTCGCGATAGAAAGGCCCAGAAACGACACTGTGTATTCGCCCCTGAAGGACTGCGGCGAGGCGGCCGTCGCAGGCGACGGCGAGGCGACGGCCAGCGCGGCGGCAAGGGCATGGGGCAAGCGAAGCATGGCGCGATCGGATCCTTGATTTCAACCGGAGGCGGACAACTCCGGTCTGGCATGTCCCTATGGAACCGCTTATACGACGAATTCCGGCCTTAGTATGAAATGCCGCTGGGCCAGGCTGGAGCTTGACGCATGGGCGAAATGCAACTATGGAACGCCAACTTTTTCCATAAGGCCGCTTGACCAGAACCGCGCGCCACCCGGCGTGGGCACGAAGGTTTGGCAGGTCCCCGAGAGAACTGAAGGTTAGAACCATGTCCCGCACCTGCGAACTCACTGCCAAGGCAGTCCAGACCGGCAACAATGTGAGCCACGCCAACAACAAGACCAAGCGTCGCTTCCTGCCGAACCTCGTCAATGTGACGCTGATTTCGGAAGCGCTGAACCAGAATGTGCGCCTGCGCATTTCCGCCAACGCGCTGCGTTCGGTCGAGCATCGCGGTGGTCTCGACGCCTTCCTGGCCAAGGCTGACGTCAAGGAGCTGTCGCAGCGCGCGCGCCTCTTGAAGAAGCAGATCGCCAAGAAGCTCGCCGAGCAGGCTGCCGCGTAAACTGTCTTTCAGGCGGGGGACGACCGCCCTGGCCAACCTCTTGTTGGCCTTGAGCATCGGATCGCCGTCCGCAAGGCGGTTTCGGAAATCCGATGCTCGAACAAAGCGAGCGCGATCCGGTTTCGGCATGACGCTCCGCTGGTTCCATTACCCAGGATAAAAAAATGACTTCCTTCTCGCGATACCTGCCCTTCGTGGCCGCCATGGCGCTTGTCGTTGTGGCATCGAATATCCTCGTGCAGTTCCCGATGCAGGGTCGGATCGGCGGCTTGTCGCTGGCCGACCTGCTCACCTGGGGCGCGTTCACCTACCCGTTCTCCTTTCTGGTCACCGACCTTGCCAACCGCCGCTACGGGCCTGCCGTGGCGCGCCGGATCGTCTTTGTCGGCTTCATGACGGCGGTGGTCTGCTCGATCCTCGTGCCGCCCTTCCTGTTCCGCCATGGTTTCATCGAATTCGAGACCGCCGCCGACCGGCTGGTGCGCATCGCGGCGGCGTCCGGCGCGGCCTTCCTCACCGCGCAATTGCTCGACGTGACCGTGTTCAACCGTCTGCGCCGACAGAGCTGGTGGCGGGCGCCGATCGTCGGCACGTTAGTCGGCTCGGTGTTCGACACCGTCGTGTTCTTCAGCGTCGCTTTCTCCGCGGCTTTCGCCTTCGCTGGCCCAAGCGACAGTTTTGCGCTGGAAACGGCGCCGCTGATGGGCGTGCTGCCGGTCGAGGCCATGCGTTGGGTCTCCTGGGCGCTTGGCGACCTCAGCGTGAAGCTGATCATCGCCGTCGTGGCACTGATCCCCTATCGGCTGCTCGCCGCCCGCTGGAGCCAGCCGGCTGTTGCTGCGGTCTAGGCCGTGATTCCCTGGATCCAGCTGGACTCCGCGAAAACCCCGGATGGCGCGCAGGAGCTTCGGCTCAAGCGGCGCGGTTCCGAATTCTCGATCATGCTGGGCACCAACGAGTTGATGAACAGCCGCCTCAGCGGCTCGGAAGAAGCGTTGGCCAGGCTCTCCTGTCAGAGGATCGCCGGCCGCAGACAGCCGAGAATGCTGATCGGCGGCCTTGGCATGGGTTTTACGCTGCGCGCCGCTCTCGCCGAGTTGGGCGAGAATGCCGAAATCACTGTCGCGGAGTTGGTGCCGGCGGTCGTCGCGTGGGCACGAGGGCCGATGGCGGAGGTGTTTGGTGGCTGTCTCGACGATCCGCGCGTCATCGTGCGGGAGGCCGATGTCGGGCAGTTGATAAGATCCCGGCCCGCGGTCTGGGACGCCATCCTGCTCGATGTCGACAACGGCCCGGACGGCATCGTTCACAAATCCAACGACGCGCTGTACAGCCTGCTGGGCCTGGCGGCAGCGCGCACCGCACTGAAGCCCGGCGGCGTGCTTGCGGTGTGGTCGCAAGGGCCGGACAGCGGCTTCACCCGGCGGCTGAAGCAGGCAGGTTTCGCGGTCGAGGAGGTGAGCACGCGCGCCAACGGCAAGCGCGGCGCGCGCCATGTCATCTGGATCGCCACCAACGGCTCGCGACCCTGAGCGGACGCCGTCATTTGATGAATAGTCGACCAAATCGAAGCCGGCGTTGAATACCCTCAACTTCAGCTTCGCAGCTGGAGCGCCAAATCAGTCCTGGTGCAAAATGAATTCCAGGTAGAGATTGCGCTGCAGGATCGAGTGATTGTCGTCGGAGATCAGCGACACCATCAGCGCGCCGTCTTCGCGCGTCCAGACGTCGAGCCCTTCCATATTGTCGATCTGGTAGCCCATATCGGCTTCCAGCAGCACCGGACCGTCGGCGACCGCGCCCTTCTCGACGGTCTCGCCATCAATGCGCCGCAGCCGCATCTTGAGGCCTCCTGCCATCGTGAAACTGCGCTCCAGCAGCAGAAGGTCGCCATCCGGCAGGAAAGCCCCATCGGTGATATCGAAATCGCCGTTGCGCTTGACGGTGAAGACGCCCTTGTGCGGACCTTCGATGATGGCGGCATAGATGTTGCCGGCCTTGTCCAAGCTCTTTTCCGACACCACGACCAGGCCACCTTGGTGGCGGCCATTGGCATTGGCGTGGGTGACGGTCTCGAAGCCTCGGTTCCGGCGCAGCTCCCATGCCGGAACCAGGAAATCCATCTGCCTGATCGGCGCCTTCATATCGTCGGAGCCAATTTTAAACTGGGCGACGCGATGGTTGCGCTCGAAACCCACGGTGGCAATGCCGTCCTTGACGGAAAGCCCCTCGGCATCGACTTCCGATTTCTCGTCGATCGGCCGGCCCGATGCATCGACCATCTGTTCCATGCGGAAGTCCCCGATGCCTGACGGGCGCTTGTCCGCATCATGGGTCACGGTGCCGAAGAACCAGAATCCGGTATCGGCGACGCCGACGAAGTCGCGACCGCCTTTCAGGAAACGGAAGGCCGACAGCGCGCCGAAATCGCGCGACGGCGACGTCATCTCCAGCCCGCCGACGAATTCGAGCGGACCGAATTGCTTGTCGGCACGGCCTATACGGAATTCGGTGATCGGGCGGGCTAAGACCTCGACCGGTTCAACCGAGGTCGCGCCGGCTGAACTGGATGGCACCGGGGCTGCACCGGCAAACAGGGCGATGGCGGCGAAAAGTGCTTGTCGAAATCCGCCGTGCGAAAAGATCATCCGGCGCGCCGCATGCCGCCGCGCCGCGTATCGCGTGCGCTTTCCTCGGCGAACAGCGAAGCCAATTGCTCGGTCATGGCGCCGGCCAGTTCCTCGGCATCGACAATGGTGACGGCGCGCCGGTAATAGCGGGTAACGTCATGGCCGATGCCGATGGCAAGCAGCTCGACCGGCGAGCGCGTCTCGATCAGCTCGATGACGGCGCGCAGATGGCGCTCGAGATAATTGCCCGGATTGACCGACAGCGTCGAATCGTCGACCGGCGCGCCGTCGGAGATCATCATCAGGATCTTGCGCTGCTCTGGCCGGGCGATCAGCCGGTTATGCGCCCACAGCAGCGCCTCGCCATCGATGTTTTCCTTGAGCAGGCCTTCGCGCATCATCAGGCCGAGATTGCGCCGTGCCCGCCGCCAGGGATGGTCGGCCGACTTGTAGATGATGTGGCGCAGGTCGTTCAGCCGGCCCGGATTCGGCGGCTTGCCGTCCTTCAGCCACTTCTCGCGGGCCTGCCCGCCTTTCCAGGCGCGCGTGGTGAAGCCCAGAATCTCGACCGAAACGCCGCAGCGTTCCAGCGTGCGCGCCAGAATGTCGGCGCAGGTGGCGGCCACGGTGATCGGCCGGCCGCGCATGGAACCCGAATTGTCGAGCACCAGCGTCACCACCGTGTCGCGGAATTTGGTGTCGCGCTCCTGCTTGAAAGACAGCGGCTGCATCGGATCGATGACGACGCGCACCAACCGTGCCGGATCGAGATAGCCCTCCTCCAGGTCGAAATCCCACGACCGGTTCTGCTGCGCCATCAGGCGGCGCTGCAAACGGTTGGCCAGCCGGCCGACGACGCCGGACAGGTTGGCGAGTTGCTTGTCGAGAAAGGCGCGCAGCCGGTCGAGCTCTTCTTCCTCGCAAAGCTCCTCCGCCCCCACCGTCTCGTCGAAAGCTGACGTGAAGACCTTGTAATCGATCTCCTTCGGAAGGTTGGTGAAAGGGTTGTCGTTGCGGCGCGCCTCACCGGGCGTCTCGGCATCGGCATCGTCGTCGTCGGACAAATCGTCGGCAGTGGCGTCGGAGGCTTCGGTCTCGGCCGACTGCTCGTCGTCAGAGGAAGCCTCGGCATCCTCGGACTGCGACTGTTCGGAGCCGGAATCGTCCTCGCCGCCTTCCTCGCTCTGTTCCTCGCCTTGCGGCTGGTTATCGTCATTGTCCTCCGAGTCTTCGGTCTCCTGCTCGTCGCCGAGTTCCTCGGCCATTTCCATGGAGGCGAGCATTTCACGCACGACGCGGGCGAAGGCCTGCTGGTCGTCGAGCTTGGACGACAGCCCGTCGAGGTCGGCGCTGGCCTTTTCCTCGACCCAGGGGCGCCAGAGCTCGACCAGCCGCTCGCCGCTCTTGGGAATCGGCCGGCCGGTCAGCTTCTCGCGCACCATCAGCGCCAGCGCCTCCTCGATCGGGGCGTCGGCCTTATCCTTGACGTCGACGAGATTGGCCTTGGCGTATTTGTCCTCCAGCATCGAGCCTATATTGTCGGCGACCCCTTGCATGGCGCGGCTGCCGATCGCCTCGACGCGCGCCTGTTCGACCGCGTCGTAGATGGCGCGGGCCGCCTTGCCTTCCGGCGCCAGTCTGCTGTGGATGCGCACGTCATGGCAGGCGCGCTTGAGCGCCATGGAATCGCCGAGGCCGCGGGTGATGGCTATGTCGGCCTTGGACGCTTTCTTGGGCAATTCCGGCAGCCGGGCGCGGCTGCCGGCGAGCGCCGGGCGGTCCTTGGCGAAGCCGACTTCCAGCTCCTTGTCGCCGGCGATGGCGCGCATGCAGACGGTGACGGCGCGCTTGAAGCTGTCGGCTTCAGAGCCCGCCTTCGACTTGTTGCGCGTATTGTCGCCCGGACCCGCCATCGAGGCTCTGCTTAGCCCAGCACCACATTGGCGGCGCTCTCCGGCAGATCCTCGCCGAAGGCGCGCTGGTAGAACTCGGCCACCACCGAGCGCTCCAGTTCGTCGCATTTGTTGAGGAAGGTCAGCCGGAACGCCATGCCGATATTGCCGAAGATCTCGGCATTCTCCGCCCAGGTGATGACGGTACGCGGGCTCATCACGGTCGACAGATCGCCATTGATGAAGGCCGAGCGCGTCATGTCTGCGACGCGCACCATCTTGTTGACGATGTCCTTGCCCTTGCCGTCGCGATAGTGCTTGGCCTTGGCCAGCACGATATTCACCTCATTGTCGTGCGGCAGGTAGTTCAGCGTGGTGACGATCGACCAGCGGTCCATCTGCGCCTGGTTGATCTGCTGGGTGCCGTGATAGAGGCCGGTGGTGTCGCCCAACCCGACCGTGTTGGCGGTCGAGAACAGCCGGAACGCCGGATGCGGACGGATGACGCGGCTCTGGTCGAGCAGCGTCAGCCGACCAGACGATTCCAGCACGCGCTGGATGACGAACATCACGTCCGGACGGCCGGCGTCATATTCGTCGAAGCACAGCGCCACATTGTGCTGGTAGGCCCAGGGCAGAATGCCGTCGCGGAATTCGGTGATCTGCAAGCCGTCCTTGACCACGATCGCGTCCTTGCCGACGAGGTCGATGCGGCTGACATGGCTGTCGAGATTGACGCGCACGCAAGGCCAGTTGAGGCGGGCCGCGACCTGCTCGATATGGGTCGATTTGCCGGTGCCGTGATAGCCCGAGACCATGACGCGCCGGTTGTAGGCGAAGCCGGCGAGGATCGCCATCGTCGTCGCCTTGTCGAAAAGATAGTCGGGATCGATGTCGGGCACATGTTCGCTGGTGACCGAATAGGCCGGCACCACCATCTTGGAGTCGAAGCCGAATTTGTCCTTCACCGACACCGTGGTGTCGGGCAGGTTGGCGATGTCGCGATCGACCTTGTTCATCTCTATCCACGTCTCCACGGGCGAAACGACTGATTTCGCCGGCAATCGATTTTCTCCGGGGGCGGTCTTAGAGCCTTTTCCACCCTTATGAAAGTTGGAAAACGACACGAACCGTTGGGTCGCTCAGCACAAACCCGCCTGCTTGAGCACGCGATAGGCCTGGAGCACATCGCGGAACCGGTCTTCCGAACCTCTGTCGCCGCCATTCGCATCCGGATGGTGACGCTTCACCAGTTCCTTATAGCGCGCCTTGATCTCCTTGCCAGTCGCCTTTGTATCAAGGCCAAGCGTTTCCAGCGCCTTGGCCTCAAGCGGCTTGGCCTTGCGCTCGCGCACCTCCCGGGGATCCTTCGGCCCCTTGAACAGGTCGAACGGGTCGCGCATCCGGTTGTAGTAGCCGGCGCGGCCGGAGCGCATCTGCGCCATATCGGGAGACGAGCGCGTCGAGGCGCCGTTGACGCCCATCTTCCAGGTCGGCCGATGGCCGGTCATCGCCTCCTTCTGGAAACGGGCGACCTCGGTGTCCGGAACGCCGGAAAAATAGTTGAAACCCTTGTTGTACTCGCGCACATGGTCGAAGCAGAAGCGGAAATACTCGCCCTCCTTCATGCGCCCGACCGGAGCGCGATGGGTGCCCGCCTCCTTGCAGCCATCCCACTGGCAGATCGGCGCGTGCGACTTCAGCTCCGCGTCCTTCTCCTGGCGGATGCGGATCTTCTCGAAATATTTGGGATACGGCTTCATCTAACCCATTTATGGGGCGTTCGCAGATGCGAAACAAGAATTGACATTTTCGCGATGATCGCCCTAACCGCTGAATCGCGGCATAAAGCAGGCGGAGGACCGATTTTGTTGAAGCGCGGCATGCAACGAAGTCGGTTCGGCTTCCGCGATCCCGCTGGCGATATGTGGTGAAGGGAGACGGCAATGTCCATACAGGCAACCATGGAAGACAAGTTGAGCAAGGCATTTTCGCCGGAGCGGCTGGTCGTCATCAACGAAAGCCATCTGCACGCCGGCCATCATCATGTGGAATCCGGCCACCAGGCTACGTTCGACGGCACCGGCGAGACGCATTTCCGCGTCCGCATTGTTTCGCAGGATTTTGCCGGCATGAGCCGCATCGAGCGCCACCGCGCGGTCAACGCGCTTTTGGCCGACGAATTGAAGGCTGGCCTGCACGCGCTGGCGATCGAACCGGCGGCTCCCGGCGAAAAGACGCGCTGGTAGGCCGGTCCTCCTCGCTCCTCGCGGTGACGTTCAGAGCTCCGTTTCGATGCCGCAATCACCCAACCGCCGATTTCAGGAATGCCAGTGCCGCCCCGGTCAAGGCGTCGCCATCCTCGCCGAAATCGCGGTTGATCGACATGTGCGTATAGGCGCTGCCGTCGAACAGCGTCACCTTGGTGCCGGTGGCGCGCAAGCGCTCGGCGAACGCCTTGGAGTCCCCGTCCCGGCCCGAAGCGCCTGAGTAGGCGATGAAGGTCGGCGGGTGCTTGCGGCCATCTACATAACTGGCCGGCGACAACGCCGCCCATTGCGCGGGATCGGGGAAGGCCCGCGCATAGGCCCCCATGCCGCCATTCCTGGAAAGCGCGGCGAGGTCATAGGCCCTGGTGTCGTCGAGAAGCAGCGCGGCGACACCCGGTAGACCGCCACGCATGCCGGTCAGCGCAACGAGGTGGCAACCGGCCGAATGGCCCATGGCCACGATCCGCCTGGCATCGCCGCCATGCCGGGCAATGTTGGCGCGGACATAGGCATAGGCCTTTTCGACATCGTCGGCCTGGGTGGCGACCTCCGCTTCGGGCAGCATGCGATAGTCGATGGAGACCAGACAAAACCCGTTGGCGAGCAGGAAGGCCGGCTTCGCGTTGACCTGCGAGCGCTTGCCGGAGCGCCAGGCGCCGCCATGGACGAAGAAGACGACCGGCAATCCGCGTGCGCCATCCGGCGCATAGATATCGAGCTTGGCCGGCCCGTAATCGAAGGTTGTCGGCACGGGTTGGCGCTGGCCCCATGCGACCGATGTGCCCAATGGCAACATCGCCGCCGCGGAGACCAAAATAAGGCTTCGTCGACCGATCATCGCAATCTCCCGATCGTTGGGCCCGATATGTAAACGAGGAATGCCCGCACGCACCACGAGCATCCCGTTAGACTTGGGAGTGCTCAACGATCTGATTCAACACCGTACCAGCCGCATCAATGCACTCGCTTTGCCGTTCGGTTCACGAAATCGATATTTGCCCTTGACGGTCTCCTCTGGCCATCACCACCTGAGATATGAGACGAGCATTGTAACTGTGTGCTGTCCAAGTTCGATGCAGATACACGCTCTCTCTCCAATGTGGAGGGAACCACAATGCATCCCGGTAGTTGAATGAGATGAGCCGGGCGGCAGCCAGAATGGCTCTGAGGGCAACCATCATGGGTGAGAACCAGTCCGACGTCTTCGATCTGTTTTCGGAGATTTATGCAAACGCGGGCCAGGAGGAAATAAGCCTCCAGCAGTATCTCCTTGCCTGCCGGGAAGACAAGTCAATGTATGCCTCGGCGCCGGAACGGATGGTCGAGGCAATCGGCGAGCCGAACCTGGTCGACACCAGCAAGGACGAGCGGCTCGGCCGCATTTTCTCCAACCGCACGGTCAAGGTGTATCCCACCTTCTCCGATTTCTACGGAATGGAGGATACGATCGAGCGCATCGCCGGCTATTTCCGCTATGCGTCCCAAGGGCTCGAGGAGCGCAAGCAGATCCTCTATCTCCTCGGGCCTGTCGGCGGTGGCAAGTCCTCCCTGGCCGAACGGCTGAAGAAACTGATGGAGGAACGCCCGATCTACACGCTGAAGGCCGGCAATCAGATCAGTCCGATTTTCGAATCGCCGCTCGGCCTGTTCCATCCCGATCGCATGGGCGATCTGCTGGAGGACAAATACGGCATAGCCCGGCGTCGCCTCAACGGCATTATCTCGCCCTGGGCGGCCAAGCGGCTTGATGAATTGTCTGGCGACATTTCCAAATTCAGCGTGGTGAAATTGATGCCCTCGCGGCTGCGCCAGATCGCTATAGCCAAGACGGAGCCTGGCGACGAGAACAATCAGGATGTCTCGGCTCTGGTTGGCAAGGTCGACATCAGACAATTGGAGGATTTCAGCCAGTCCGATCCGGACGCTTATTCCTACAGCGGCGGGCTGAACCGGACCACGCAAGGCCTGCTCGAATTCGTCGAGATGTTCAAGGCGCCCATCAAGGTCCTGCATCCGCTGCTGACGGCGACCCAGGAAGGCAGCTATAACGGCACCGAGAATTTCGGCGCCTTCCCCTATCAGGGCATCATCGTTGCCCATTCCAACGAATCGGAGTGGCAACAGTTCAAGAACAACAAGAATAATGAGGCCTTTCTCGACCGCATCCTCGTGGTCAAGGTGCCGTATTGCCTGCGGATCACCGAAGAAAGGCATATCTACGAGAAACTGTTGCGCGAGAGCGAGCTGGCCGGCAGCCCCTGCGCACCTGAAGTGCTGGATATTCTCAGCCGGTTCACGGTCTCGACCCGTCTTGCCGAGCACGACAATTCGCCGCTCTACACCAAGATGCGCGCCTATGACGGCGAAAACCTCAAGGAGGTCGACCCCCGGGCCAAGTCGGTTCAGGAATATCGCGACGCCGCCGGCGTCGACGAGGGCATGACCGGCGTAAGCACGCGCTTCGCCTTCAAGATCCTGTCGCAGACATTCAACTACGACACCAACGAGGTCGCGGCGGATCCCGTGCACCTGATGTACATCCTGGAAGAGGCGATCAAGCGCGAGCAGTTCCCAAAGGAGACGGAAGCGAGCTATCTCGAGTTCATCAAGTCGGAACTGGCAACGCGCTATGCCGAGTTCATCGGCCACGAGATCCAGAAGGCCTATCTGGAATCGTACAGCGAGTATGGCCAGAACCTATTCGACCGCTACATCGCCTATGCCGATGCCTGGATCGAAGATCAGGACTACAAGGATCCCGATACGGGCCAGATCCTCAATCGCGAGATATTGGACAAGGAATTGTCGCAGGTCGAAAAACCGGCCGGCATCGCCAACCCCAAGGATTTCCGCAACGAAGTGGTCAAGTTCACGCTGCGTGCCCGGGCACGCAACCACGGCCGCAACCCATCATGGACAAGCTACGAAAAGCTGCGCGAGGTTATCGAGAAGCGCATGTTCGGCCAAGTCGAAGATCTTCTGCCGGTGATCAGTTTCGGCTCCAAGCAGGACAGCGTCACGGAAAAGCGGCACAATGAATTCGTGCAGCGCATGGTGCAACGCGGCTACACCGAGCGGCAGGTACGGCGGCTGGTCGACTGGTACATGCGCGTGAACAAGGCGGGCTGAGAAAAGCCCGGATGGTTCCATGCCGATCTTCATCGACCGCCGCCTCAATCCGAAGGACAAGAACCTGGGCAATCGCCAGCGCTTTCTCAGGCGCGCGCGGGAAGAACTCAAGCGGAGCATCCGTGACCAGATAAGGACGGGCCGGATCGCCGATGTGGACAGCGGGCATGCCGTGCCGATGCCTCACAGAGGCACCAGCGAACCGACCTTCAGCGATGCCAGGGACAGCGGCCGGCGCCAGCACATCCTGCCAGGAAACAGGACGTTCATTCCCGGTGACCTGGTGCCCAAACCCGGGCAGGGCGGCGCAGGCTCCTCGTCGCCGGGAAACACGGCATCCGAGGACGACTTTCGCTTCGTGCTTTCGCGCGAGGAAGTTCTCGACCTCTTTTTCGAGGATCTCGAACTGCCGGATCTGGTCAAGCTCAATCTCAAGCAGATACTCGCATTCAAGCCAAGGCGGGCAGGTTTTGCGGCAACAGGATCACCGACCAACATCAATGTCGGGCGCACGATGCGAAACAGCCACGCCCGCCGTATCGCGCTTGGGCGCCCAAAGCAGCCGGAGCTGGATGAGATCCTCCGGCAGCTCGCCAAACTGGAATCGAAGCCGCCAAATGCCGCGACCCGCGAACGCATCTTGACTTTGCGGGAGGAACTCGAGCGGCTGGAGCGCCGCCGAAAGCGCATTGCCTTTGTCGATCCCGTCGACATCCGCTTCAATCGCTTCGACCCGCAGCCGGTGCCGAATGCCAGCGCCGTCATGTTCTGCCTGATGGACGTCTCCGGGTCGATGGGCGAGCGCGAGAAGGATTTGGCCAAGCGCTTCTTCGTTCTGCTGCACCTGTTCCTGACCCGACGCTATGAGCGCACGGAGATCGTCTTCATCCGCCACACGCACGAGGCCCAGGAGGTGGACGAAGAGACATTCTTCTACTGCACGCAAAGCGGAGGCACGGTCGTTTCCACCGCGCTGGAGGAAATGCAACGCATCATAGAACAACGCTATCCGGCCACGGAGTGGAACATCTATGCGGCCCAGGCTTCGGACGGTGACAATTTCGCCACCGACTCGCAGCGCTGCATAGAACTGCTCCACGGCAAGCTCATGCGCCTGTGCCAGTATTTCGCCTATGTGGAGATCATCGACGAACGCGAAAGTCATATTTTCGGCTCGACCGAAAATGGCACCTCGCTCTGGCGCGCCTATAGCGCCGTCGAGCAAAAATGGCCGAACTTCCAGATGAGGCGCATCGCCGCTCCGGCCGATATCTACCCGGTATTTCGCCAGCTTTTCGCCAGGCAGCCGGCTATGGCCAAGAGCGCGTAAGGGGTGCCGGATGGCTGGCCAGGCCAACAAATCGGGGTTGCTTTTCTCCGGATCCGACTGGGATTTCAAAAAGCTGTCGCGGGTCTATGAGGAGATCGAGGCGATTGCGGTCGACCAGCTTCATCTCGACACCTATCCGGTGCAGATGGAGGTCATCTCTTCCGAGCAGATGCTCGACGCCTACTCGTCGGTCGGCATGCCGCTGATGTACCGGCATTGGTCGTTCGGCAAGCATTTCCTCTACAACGAGCTTCTCTATCGCAAAGGCGGTCGCGGGCTGGCCTATGAATTGGTCATCAATTCCAATCCCTGCATCGTCTACCTGATGGAGGAAAACACCATGGCGCTGCAGGCCTTGGTGACTGCCCATGCAGCACTTGGACACAATCACTTCTTCAAGAACAATTACCTTTTCCGCCAATGGACGGATGCCGGAGGAATCCTGAGCTATCTGGACTTTGCCAAGGGCTACATCGCCCGGTGCGAGGAGCGGCACGGCCTGGCCGCCGTGGAAGCCATTCTCGATTCCGCTCACGCGCTGATGGAGCAAGGCGTGTTCCGGTATCACCGGCCGCCGAAACTGTCGTCGGAGCAGCAGCGCGAGGGACTTCGCGAGCGCCTCGAATACGAGGAGCGTTCCTACAATGACTTATGGCGCACCCTGCCGCCCACGCAGGACGCCGACAACTCCGAAGCGGGCGATGAAGGCGTGTCGGAACGGAAGAAATCGCTTAATCTGCCCGAGGAAAACCTGCTCTATTTCCTTGAGAAGAACAGCCTCGTGCTCGAACCCTGGCAGCGCGAGATCCTCAGGATCGTCCGCGTCATTGCGCAGTATTTTTACCCGCAGCGGCAAACCCAGGTGATGAACGAAGGCTGCGCCACTTTCGTGCACTACACGCTCATGAACATGCTGTTCGACCGTGGCCGGATCACCGAAGGCGCGATGCTCGAAATCCTGCGCAACCACTCGAACGTGATCTTCCAGCCATCCTTCGACGACCAGCGGTTTTCCGGCATCAACCCCTACGCGCTCGGGCTTGACATGATGCAGGACATTCAGCGCATCTCGACCGAGCCGACAGCCGAAGATCGCGACTGGTTCCCGGACATAGCCGGCCGTGGCGACTGGCTTGAGACGCTGCTCGACGCGTGGGCCAACCACCGCGACGAATCCTTCATTCGCCAGTATCTCAGCCCGACCTTGATACGAAAATGGCGGCTCTTCGTCCTGGCCGATGGAGCCGACCAGCCGCACTACGAAGTCGCATCGATCCACAACGAGCGGGGCTACAACAACATACGCGCCGCGCTGGCCCACAGCTATGATGTGGGCGCGAGCCGGCCCGACATCCAGGTTGTGGACGTGGACCTGCTCGGCGACCGGCATTTGCGGCTACAGCACAAGGTGAAGAATGGGGTCGTGCTGGAGAATGACAGCCGCGACGCGACCCTTCGCCACATCCGGCATCTCTGGGGCTATGAAGTCAGCTTGGCGGCCGTCGACGCCGACACCGACGCAATGGTCGGCGAACGCTCGACCAAGGACTGTTGAGCATCAGGGATGACGCGGTTGTGCGTGTCTGCGACACGATGGACCGTTCAGCTGTCGCCTGCCGGCCTGATCCTGAGCCTGGCGACGCGGTTCTTGTCGCGTTTCATGACGATGAAACGCTTGCCGTGGAAGGTGAAGGCCTGCTTCTCCTCGGGGATCGACTGCGTCTCATGGATGACCAGGCCGGCGATGGTGGTTGCCTCCTCGTCCGGCAGGTCCCAATCGAGCGCCCGGTTCAGGTCGCGGATCGGCACGGTTCCGTCGACGACGACGGAACCGTCCGCCTCCTGCTTGACGCCCTGTATGTCGACATCGTGCTCGTCGGCGATCTCGCCGACAATCTCCTCGATGATGTCCTCCAGCGTCACCAGCCCTTCGACCTCGCCATACTCGTCGACGACGACGGCGAAATGCGCCTTGCGGCGCAGGAAGGCGTTGAGCTGTTCCTGCAATGTCGTGGTATCGGGCACGAACCAGGGCTTTGACGCGATCTTCATCACATCGATCCTGGAGAAGTCGTTGCCGACATCGTTGAGGGCGCGCAGCAGATCCTTGGCGTGCAGCACGCCGACAATGTTGTCGAGCGACCCCTTCCACAAAGGCATGCGGGTGTGCGGGCTCTGGAGGATCTCGCGCACCACGGCTTCCGGCGCATTGTCGGCATTGACCGAGCGCATATTGGTGCGGTGGACCATGACGTCGGAAACTTCGAGCTCTTCGAGGTCGAACAACCCGCCGACGCGGTCGCGCTCCTCGCGCACCACCTGGCCGTCACGGCGGAAATCGTCGACGGCGCCGCGCAGCTCGTCCCCGCTCGAACGCTGCGGCTCGATGCGCGACAGTTCATAGCCCAAAGCGGCAAGCAGGCGCGTGCGCATGGCGACGGCCAACACGATGAGGACGGCAAGGACAGCGACAACGATCCAGCCGGCCCCGTTCATTTCGGACGGCTTCCTTGCCTGTCCGGACGGCTCTCTTGCCTGTCCGGACGGCTTCCTTGCCGGCCCGGACGGCTTTCCGTCGCGCTCGGGTGGTTCTCCCTGAGGAACGAGAGCACTTCCGAGGCCGGCACGTCCTTGGCGATGAAGGCCTCTCCGATGCCGCGCGTCAGGATGAAGGTCAGCGCGCCGCGCGACACTTTCTTGTCCTGGGTGATGAAGCCAAGCAGCGCATCGGCGTCGGGCAGTTCGCCCGGAATGTCGGCCATCCGCCACGGCAGTCCCACCGTGTTGAGATGCGCCTCGACGCGCGCCGCATCGTCTGGACTGGCCAGGTTGAGCCGCGACGAGAAGCGATGCGCCAGCGCCATGCCGATGGCGACGCCTTCGCCATGCACGAGGCGGGCGCCGTCATATCGGGTGGCGGCCTCCAGCGCATGGCCGAACGTGTGGCCGAGATTGAGGAGCGCGCGGTCGCCGGTCTCGAACTCGTCGCGGGCAACGACATCCGCCTTGGCGCGGCAGGCCTCGGCGATGGCCTCCACCCTCTCCGGTCCGCCGGCGAACACGCTGGCCCAGTTTTTCTCCAGCCAGGCGAAGAATTCGGGCCGGTCGATCAGCCCGTATTTGGCGAGTTCGGCGTAGCCGGCGCGAAATTCGCGGATCGGCAGCGTATCGAGCACTCCGGTATCGGCCAGCACCAGCTTCGGCTGGTGGAAGACGCCGACCAGGTTCTTGCCGCGCGCGCTGTTGATGCCGGTCTTGCCGCCGACCGAGGAATCGACCTGCGCCAGGAGCGAGGTCGGGATCTGCACGAAGTTCATGCCGCGGCGCACGATGCCGGCGGCAAAGCCGGCCAGGTCGCCGATGACGCCGCCGCCGAGGGCGATGACGACATCGCCGCGTTCCAGCTTCGCGGCCAGGACGCCGTCCACCACCGCTTCGAGATGCGCGAAACTCTTGGTTTTCTCGCCGGGCGGCAGCGTGATCACGGCGGGCTCGATGCCGCTCTCGAGCAAGCCGGCCTTCAGCGTATCGAGATGCGCCGCCGCGACGTTTTCGTCGGTCACGACCGCGGCGCGTCGGCCCGGCAGGCGGCGCGACATCTCGGCGCCGGCGTGCGACAAAAGCCCCGGCCCGATCAGGATGTCGTAAGCCCGCTCGCCAAGTCCAACCTCGACGGCAACGGCAGCAGCGGCGCTCATGGTTCGACCTCGCCCGCGGGAGTGGTCTGGGCTATATCGAAATGCCGGCACAGCGCCTCCACCACCTCGGCCGCGATGACTTCCTTGCGGTCGTCGCGGGTCGGCACGGTGACGTCCGATGTCGCATAGACCGGATAGCGTTCACTCATCAGCCGCTCGAGCACGCCACGCGGATCGGGGCTCTTCAGCAGCGGCCGGTTCTGTTTCTTGGAGACCCGGTCCATCAAAAGGTCGAGTTCGGCCTTCAGCCATACCGACACGCCATGTGCCGCTATCGCCTCGCGCGTCTGTGCGTTCATGAAGGCGCCGCCGCCGGTCGACAGCACCTGCGGGCCGTTTTCCAGCACGCGCAGGATGACGCGCTGCTCCAGCGCCCGGAACTCGGTTTCGCCATAGCGTTCGAACAGTTCCGGAACGGTCATGCGCGAGACGCTTTCGATCTCCTGGTCGCTGTCGATGAAAGGCAGCGCCAGCACGCTGGCGACCTTGCGGCCAATCGCGGTCTTGCCGGCGCCCATCAGGCCGACAAAGACGATGGAGCGGCCGCCGAGCCTGCCCAGCAGCGCGGCATGGCTCCCGCCCGGAGGATTTGCTGGTAGCGCGTTCATCAGCCTCGAAGCCCTCTTTGCCGGCGTATCGACATGAAAAGCCCGGTTGCGTCAAGCGCACTGAGGCAGGCTGGCCTCCCGCGGGCGAGCAACCGGCTGCATTGGAAGTTGCCGGCGCGCTTCAGCTTCTCGCTTGAATTGGCCGGATTGGCGTCCCATAAGGGCACAGGGTTTGGAAACGCAGAACAAGAAGACGGGCGAAGATTGATGCCGACACTGTTTCGCCTCGTCGTGATAACAGCGATTCTGGCGGGCATCGCCTATGGTACGATGTTCGCGTTGGTGATGTTCGTCGAGCCGAAAAAGGCGGAAATGAGCGTGCGCATCCCTGCGGAAAAGCTGAACCCAAAGAAAAACTGAGCCCGAAGAAAAACTTCAGGAAATGAACAGCGCCGCCCGCATCGAAGCCTTTCTGGAGATGATGAGCGCCGAGCGGGGTGCCGCCGAAAACACGCTTTCCTCCTATCGCCGCGACCTCGATGACGCTTCGCAGGAAATCCCTGGCGGTCTTGCCGGCGCCGGCGCCGCGGACATCCGCGCCTATCTCGACGACATCGCCGCACGCGGCTTCGCACCGACATCGCAGGCACGCAAATTGTCGGCGATCCGCCAGTTCTTCAAATTCCTCTACGCCGAGGGCCTGCGCGGCGACGACCCGACCGGCACGCTGGACAGCCCGAAAAAAGGCCGCCCGCTGCCGAAGACCATGAGCGAGGCCGACACCGGCCGGCTGATCGACCGCGCCGCGCAGGAGGCCGGCGATGCCGGGCTTGGCGAGAGCGACAGGCTGGCGGCGCTGCGTCTGCACGCGCTGGTCGAAGTGCTTTATGCGACAGGCCTGCGCGTTTCGGAACTGGTCGGCTTGCCGGTGACGGTGGCGCAACGCGACGATCGCTTCTTCATGGTGCGCGGCAAGGGCGACAAGGAGCGCATGGTGCCGCTGTCGGCCAAGGCGCGCGCGGCGAT
The DNA here is from genome assembly GCF_006442685.1 of Mesorhizobium sp. B2-4-7. Lineage (NCBI taxonomy): Bacteria > Pseudomonadati > Pseudomonadota > Alphaproteobacteria > Hyphomicrobiales > Phyllobacteriaceae > Mesorhizobium > Mesorhizobium sp. B2-4-7. The sequence goes on along the minus strand of NZ_VFVH01000003.1, from coordinate 15,193 downwards.
GCGAGCCTGGCTCGCCGCCCGGGCCAAGGTGCCCGCTTTCGCTGACAGCCCGTTCCTGTTTCCTGCCGCGTCGGACAGCGGCTACCTCTCGCGCCAGGTCTTCGCTCGCGACCTCAAGGGGCTGGCGGCCCGGGCCGGCATCGCCTCGGCCAAGGTCTCGCCACATGTGCTTCGCCATGCTTTCGCCAGCCATCTCTTGCAGAACGGGGCCGATCTCAGGGCCGTGCAGCAACTGCTCGGCCATGCCGACATATCGACGACACAGATCTATACCCATGTGCTGGAGGAGCGATTGGTGCGGCTGGTCAACGATCATCACCCGCTTGCCGACTAGACCTCATATCGCTATGTGAGGGCGACGTTCCATCGCCCGGAGCCCCGGATTTCAGGGTCCCGCCAGTCTTTGCTTCCGACGTATCGGTCCGCCCAAGCATGTACAACTACCTCGATTTCGAAAAGCCGGTGCAGGATCTGGAACTCAAGATCCTGGAACTGAAGAAGCTTGCCGAGAACGGCGAGGCGGTCGATGTCGCCGACGAGATCAGCAGGCTCGAGAAGCGGTCGCGCGATGCCCTGCGCGATCTCTACAAGGCATTGACCCCATGGCAGAAGGTGCAGGTGGCGCGCCACTCCGACAGGCCCCACTGCGTCGACTACATCAAGGGCCTGTTCAGCGATTTCACGCCGCTCGCCGGCGACCGCAATTTCGGCGAGGACCAGGCGATCGTCGGCGGCTTTGCCCGGTTCCGCGGCGAACCGGTAGCGATCCTCGGCCAGGAGAAGGGCTCCGACACGGCGAGCCGGCTGAAGCACAATTTCGGCTCGGTGCGCCCCGAAGGCTATCGCAAGGCCGTGCGGCTGATGGAGCTTGCCGACCGCTTCAAGATCCCGCTGCTGACATTGGTCGACACGGCCGGCGCCTATCCCGGCGTCGGCGCCGAGGAGCGCGGCCAGGCCGAAGCCATTGCCCGTTCGACCTCGGCCTGCCTTGCGCTCAAGGTGCCATCGATTTCGGTTGTCATCGGTGAAGGCGGTTCGGGCGGCGCCATTGCCATCGCCACCGCCAACCGCGTCTACATGCTGGAACATGCCATCTATTCGGTGATCTCGCCCGAGGGCGCGGCCTCCATCCTGTGGCGCGACACGACGCGCTCCAAGGACGCGGCGACCAACATGAAGATCACCGCCCAGGACCTTCTGGAACTGAAGATCATCGACGCCATCATTCCCGAACCGATCGGCGGCGCCCAGCGCGCACCCGAAACGGTGATTGCCGCGACGGGCGATCTCATCGCCAGGACGATGAAGGATTTTGCCGGCGCCAACATGGATTTTCGCGAGCAGCGCCGCGAGAAGTATCTGGCAATGGGCCGCAGCCTCTGACCACGATTTGGCGGCTCAACCGGGCCGCCGCAAGCCGCCTCCACGGCAACGCTCCACGGCAATGTGGCGGCGATGAGCAATTTCGCCACAAAAATGCCGCCGGATTCGGTTCAATGGAATTGCCGTGAGGGGTGGCCGAGGCTTGCGGTAAGGAATTTTCAAGGTTAACGGGCTTACGGTCCGTCTGTGTTCAGCATGCGGGCTCGGCCGTTTCGAAGCCATTGGCCCGAAAGAGAAGACGTAGCCTTATCCATGTTTGCCAAGCTTGCCCGCACCGGAATTCTCATCACCGCGATAGCCGTCGCCGGCTGCAATGATTCGTCGATGAAGGATTTTGCCCCGGAGGCCAACAAGCCCCTGCCCGACAAGATCCTGGCCGACATGAGGGCCAAGGGCATGGTGCGCACCTCCTCGGTGATGGCGCGCATCTTCAAGGAAGAGGGCAAGCTCGAAATCTGGAAGGCCAAGACCAACGGCCGCTACGACATGGTCGCCAGCTACGATATCTGCAAATGGTCGGGCAAGCTCGGGCCGAAATACACCGAGGGCGACCGCCAGGCGCCGGAAGGTTTTTATACCGTGCGTCCGGCGCAGATGAACCCGCGCTCGAACTACCATCTGTCCTTCAACATCGGCTATCCCAACGCCTATGACCGCGCCAACGGCCGCACCGGCTCCAACCTGATGGTGCACGGCGCCTGCTCGTCTTCGGGCTGCTATTCGATGACCGATGCCCAGATCGAGCAGATCTATGCGTTCGGCCGCGATGCCTTCCAGGGCGGCCAGACCGAGTTCCAGATCCAGGCCTTCCCGTTCCGCATGACCGCCGCCAACATGGCGCGCTACCGCAACGACCCGAATTACGAATTCTGGAAGATGCTGAAGGTCGGCTACGACAATTTCGAGATCACCAAGGTACCGCCGAAAGTCGACGTTTGCGAGAAGCGCTACGTCTTCAACCAGGTGGCTCCCGAAGGCACCACATTCAATCCGACCGGCCCCTGCCCTGCGTCCACGCAGCCGGATTCGCTGAAAAGCGCCTACAGTGCTTATCAGAGCACGTATGAGGCTGCGTTCAACGGCGCCCTCAAGGCAAGCACGCCGGCGCCCAAGCCCACCATCGCCGGCATCAAGGAAGCCAGCATCGTCTCCGACTGGTCCAAGCGCCGTGCGCGCGGCGAGCGCGTGCCGATCGACCCGCCATCGCTCAACTCGGACGGCTCGGTCACCGAGACGGCGCGCATGGGCCGCATCGATTCGCCCGCCGGCCGCAAGATGGCCGCGCTCGATGCCGAAAAGGCCGCGAAGCAAAAAGCCGAGGAGCAGCGGCTGGCCGCGATAGAAGCTGCCAAGCAGGCCAAGGCGCAAGCGCTGGCCGAAAAGGAAGCCGCCAAGGCGCAGGCGCTGGCCGAAAAGGAAGCGGCCAAGACCGCCAAGGAAGCCCCTGTCGCCACCGCGACGATCGAAGCGCCGGCCGAGCCCGCACCGCCGGCCGAAACGCAGGCCGCAAGTGCCGACGAGAGCCGCGTGACGAGGCTGAAGAACAAGCTGCTCGGCATGTTCGGCGGCTGACATTTTTCGCCGTGACCGACGTCACCGTCTACGATCTGAAGGGGCTGAACTGCCCTTTGCCGGTGCTGAAGGCGAAGAAGCGGCTGGCCGGGATGCGGCCCCGCAGCCGGCTCTGGCTGGAAACGACCGATCCGCTCGCCGTTATCGACATTCCGGCGTTCTGCGCCGACTCTGGTCATCATCTCGTAGAGACATCCGCCATATCAGGCGGTCACCGCTTCCTGGTCGAGCGCGGCGAATAGCTGTCGTAAAGGTCAGCGTCCCGCGATCGCCAGGGGATTGTTCTCCAGCGCCGCGCGGTCGGGCGTGTCGATCGAGGGCCGGTTGGTGAAGGCGGCAAACAGTCGCCTTACATAGTCTTCGGGCATGTCGAGCGTGATCAGCACCAGCCGGGTGCCGCGCTGGCCGTCCGGCCAGGACGGCAATCGAGCCGGCGGATGCAGGATTTTCTGCACGCCATGCACCACCAGCGGCCGCGACGGATCTTCCTCGAGTTCGATGACGCCCTTCATGCGCAGCAGGCGCTCGCCATGCGTGGAGCGCAAAAGATCGAGGAACATCTCGATGGCCGAGAACGGCACCGGGCCGTCATGCACCAGGGAGTGGGTGCGAATGCGCTGATCATGCCGGTGCCCGTGGTCGTGGCCGTGCCCGTGGTCATGCCCGTCATGATCATGATGATCATGGTTATGCATCGCTTCTTCGCCGAGCCAGCGCCGCACATCGGCTGATTTGGTCGCCGGGTTATAGAGGCCGCAGTCGAACAGCGCTGCGACGCTCGTTTTCGCATCGTCGACAGCCAGCAGTTCGGCGCCCGGATTGATCTGCCGCAGCCGCGTCCGCAGCGCTTCCGGTCCATCCGGACCAGCGACCAGGTCGGTTTTGGAGAGCACGATGCGGTCGGCGACGGCGACCTGCTTGACCGCCTCGACATGGGCGTCGAGCGTGGCATCGCCGTTGACCGCGTCGACCAAGGTGATGACGCCGTCGAGCCGGAAAGCCTGGACCAGTGCCGGATGCGCCATGATCGATTGCAGCACCGGTGCCGGATCGGCAAGGCCGGTGGTCTCGACGATGACGCGGGCAAGGCGGGCGATGCGGCCGGTCTGCAGCCGGTCGACCAGATCGGCCAGCGTGTCGACCAGTTCGCCGCGTACCGTGCAGCAAAGGCAGCCGTCCGAAAGCTGGATGATGCCGTCGGACGCCTGTTCCACCAGCAGGTGATCGATCGCCACTTCGCCATATTCGTTGATGATGACGGCCGTGTCGGCCAGCGCCGGGTCCTTCAGGAGCCGGTTGAGCAGCGTCGTCTTGCCGGCGCCGAGAAAACCGGTCAGCACGGAAACAGGGATGGGAAAACCACTCATTGCCTAGTTCGCAACCTTGACGGGTTGGTCGCCCTGCGCAGCCGAGCCCGCCACCGTCGGGCCGGCGCCGGGCGCCGGTCTGTCCGGCCGCCAGGTCGGAATGGGCACGTCGGCGTATTCCTGGCTGCCCTGGGCGAGCATGGCCAGCGGGGTCGGGCCGGTCGCGCCGCCAAGCCCGACGGCAACCAGCGTCGGCACATGGTCGAGCTTTTCCTGGTAGGGCGATTTCGGCACGTTCTTGGCGACGGCGGGCGGCCCCTCGGACTGCTCCGCCGGCGCCTTCTTCTTGCAGACCTCGTCCCGCACGTCGTTGGGCGAGATGGTGTCGCCGTAGGGCGCCAGCGTGGCGATCGTGGCTGAGCCGGCGGCAGGCGTATCGAAACCCTGGTCGAGCAGTTTGGCCGCGGCCTCGGCACGGGTGATCGCCGACTTCTCGCCGAGCACCACCGCCACCAGCGTGCGGCCGTTGCGGGTCGCCGAACCGATCATGTTGAAGCCGGAGGGGCAGACGAAGCCCGTCTTCATGCCGTCGGCCCCGGGATAGCGGCCGATCAACAGGTTGTAGTTGGGGATCGCCCTCTTGCCCACAGCAAGCCCCTCGATCGAGAACCACGGCGCATATTGCGGAAACTCGCGGCGGATCGCCGTCACCAGCACGGCCAGGTCGCGCGCTGTGGTGTACTGGTCCGGCGAATAAAGCCCGTTCGGATTGACGAAATGCGTTCCGTTCATGCCGAGCCGGACCGCTTCGGCGTTCATGCGCTCGGCAAAGGCTGCCTGCGATCCCCCGACATTCTCGCCGACGGCCATGGCGATGTCGTTTGCCGACTTGACCAGCATCATCTTCAGCGCATTGTCGAGCCGCATCACCGAGCCTGGCTTGAAGCCCATCTTGCTCGGCGGCTCGGCGGCGGAATGTTTCGTTACCTTGATCGGCGAATCGAGCCGGACCTCGCCGGCCGCGATCGCCCGGAAGGTCACATAGGCCGTCATCAGCTTGCTCAGCGATGCCGGGTACCAGCGCTTGAACGCGTCCTGATGCTGGAGGATCTTGCCGCTGTTCAGGTCGAACAGCACGACCGGATTGGCCAGCGCCGGCCCGGCCAGCGCCGAGAACGCCACGGCGCCCGCGCAGAATAGTTTGAGGAAATGCCTGTGCCGCATGATCGAATCCGAAATCGCCTCTTGCCGTAGTCGCCCCTGGCTCCGTAAGATTTACGCGATCGCCAGCAAAATGAGTCCGCCCTCAAAAACGGACCGCATTGTTGCGGTGCTATTTACTCTATGTGACGTCAACATGGCAAAGTGCCTGACGATCACAATTGCAAGGCAGCGGACCTGCCCCAACAGCGAGATGGAACTATCATGCCAATCCTGAACCGTGCCGCCGAAATGCAGGACGAGGTTGCCGGCTGGCGACGACATCTGCACCAGACCCCGGAACTGAATTTCGACGTCTTCAAGACAGCCGCCTTCGTCACCGAGAAGCTGAAGGCCTTCGGCTGCGACGATGTGGTGACGGGGCTGGGCAAGACCGGCGTCGTGGGCATCATTCGCGGCCGCCAGGGCGAAGGCGCCACCATCGGCCTGCGCGCCGACATGGACGCGCTGCCGCTTAACGAGATCACCGGCAAGCCCTATGCCTCGACCGTTCCCGGCAAGATGCATGCCTGCGGTCATGACGGCCATACGGCGATGCTTTTGGGTGCGGCGAAATATCTCGCCGAGACCCGCAACTTCGCCGGTTCGGTGGCGGTCATCTTCCAGCCGGCCGAAGAAGGCGGCGGCGGCGGCAACGAGATGGTCAAGGACGGCATGATGGAGCGTTTCGACATCGCGAAAGTGTTCGGCATGCACAACATGCCGGGCCTGCCGGTCGGCCAGTTCGCCATCCGGCCGGGCGCGATCATGGCGGCGACCGCGGAATTCACCATCACCGTGAAAGGCCGCGGCGGCCATGCGGCGATGCCGCACGGCACGATCGACCCGATCGTCATCACCAGCCAGTTGGTCGGCGCCCTGCAGACGATCGCCTCGCGCAGCACCGACCCGGTTGAAGCCGTGGTGGTGTCGGTGACCAAATTCCATGCCGGCGACGCCTACAACATCATCCCGGAATCGGCGGAGATCGCAGGCACGGTGCGCACCTTGCGCAAGGAAATCGCCAAGAAGTCGGAAGAGCGCATTCGTGCCATCTGCGACGGATTGGCCACGGCCTTCGGCGCGAAGATCGAGGTCGATTACCAGGCGAACTACCCCGTAACCTTCAACCATGCGGAAGAGACGGTTTTTGCCAGCGACGTCGCGGCAAACGTCGCCGGCGACGCTCATGTCCACCGCGGCATCCAGCCGGTGATGGGCGGCGAGGACTTCTCCTACATGCTTGAAGCCAGGCCCGGCGCCTTCATTTTCATTGGCAATGGCGACACCGCCGGCCTTCACAACCCGGCCTATGACTTCAACGACGAAGCCATCCCGCACGGCATGAGCTACTGGGTGAAGCTGGCCGAAACCGCGCTCGCCGCCTGAGGCCTGGCGGCGGCAGGGGCCGGCCGATTGTGTTCGGCCCGCCCCTTGGCGAAACGATCGGAAGCGGCTATGTGTCGGGCCGCGTGGTCCCGTAGCTCAGTAGGATAGAGCGGCAGATTCCTAATCTGTAGGTCACAGGTTCGATTCCTGTCGGGATCACCACTAAAAACTAAGCAAGATGAGATACTTAGGTGATCGGCTCCGAAAGGCTCGATCGCCATTCTACGCGAATAGTCGTGAATCTCGTCACTTTCCATGACCAAGAATCCGTAGAATGAACCCATTCTACGGATTTGCGCAGAACTGCTTGACATGGTTTGACAGCTTCAGTTGCATGTCTCGACCGGTCATCGACGATGTCCCGCTGACGAGGCACTTCGCACGAGACGCAACGAAGTCGACACCACGGCGTCCTTCCCCCGCTCCAGCGTCGTCACCATTAGCCCAGCCAGTGCGAAGACCCTTTGCAAGTCGCTAGTGGTCAAACTCTGACGCTTGGTTCCGGAGCCGTAGGCCCGCTCATCGTGGGAGCAGACCCGCAAGTTTCGGGCCGTTACGCCGGGAAAGCTGCCGTTTATCTCTTCAACGAATTGCGCCGGGTAGGGACAGGCGGCGGAGAGCCAACACTGGCTGATCCTTGACAGCAGCTAAGATCGAGGTCTCGCGCTATTCAATGTTGCTCATGCCCCGTTCCTGAAGATGATGTCGCTGACCATTTCCGCCCCGAGGAAATCAATCAGCATGTTCGAATTTGCGAGATCCTCGTTCGTTAGCGCTCCGATCGCCTGACCAACCACGACCTCCCAAGGCTTCTTGCACTCGAGCACCGCACAGACGAGCTGGCGGACCTTCTTGATTTTCTTATGCCGCAGCCGATCATTGGACTCGGCAAGCTCGTTAATGAGCGTTCTATCTGCGTGTCCCTGATTTTCAGCCTCCCATTTCGTTGCCGCAGCGACAAAACCCTCCCAGGTCGTGCCCATCACGGCAAGGCAGGGGTCAGTCAAAAGGGCGTTTTCAATTGCATAGCATTGCAGGCGGTAGCGCTTGATAGGTGGGCGATGTTGGAGCGGCTGATCAACCACGCCGTCGCCGTCGCGAAGGGAAAAGGCGACCGGGTTGTCGTAGAGCGTATCGAGCAGATTGACGCAGAAGGTCTCTAGTTCGCCCTGCTGGTCTACGCTGCCGGCCAGCACGGGAAAGACCTTGATCCGGCCCTGCGACGTTCGCGCAGCCTGCTGCCAAACGCGTTCGTCGTCCTCGCCTTCGAGGATCAACGCCGCGTCTTCGCTTAGCGAAAGTGAAAGGGGGTGGCCGAAGAACGGGGCAACCTTGCGAAGCTCAGCGCTGGTCGGTTTGAGTTCAACCGTATCGACCGCGAAGCTCTTGGTGCCGATCGAAACATATTGCGAATCCGCGAGAGAACAGACCAGCGGGCTGCTATGCGTGGAGAGGCATACAGCAATGCTTTCCGCGTAGCTCTTGAACTCGTCCAGCATGGCGATGATCAGTTTACCCAGCCGTGCCTGAAGATCGGGGTGAAGGTGCACGTCCGGCTCATCAAGGAGCAGTATATTCGTCTTGGCAGGGTCTATCGTATCAAAGAAATAGAGAATCTCGGAAGCCAGAGCTACGGCTTCCGATTCGCCGCTGCTGATTTGATCTGGGATTACTAGCTGACCATCGGCCAGCGAACGAAACTCGAAATCGGCGTTACCCATCTCAAGCGAGATATTGGTGAGCAGCTGATTTACCTTACTCAGCCGATCTGTCTGGAAGTTGCGCGTGGGGTCCATTCGGATTTCTGGAGTGCTGGCTAGGCGACGTAGATAAAGCGTCTCGGCTTCGCGGAACAGCATCGCCGATGCGGCTTTGAAGTTGTTGGCCTGATTAACTGCCCGTACTTGCCGCAGCCAAGTGGGGTCATTACTCATATTTGTGAGGACGGCACCATCGCGCTTGAACGACCCAGCCCGTTCAGGGCTGACATAGCGAACATAAAAGAGTTGCTTATTCTGGCTGGTTGCTTCCTCGATGTCACGAAGGAAGCGGCTCTTTCCCGCGCCGTTGCGACCCATAATTACGTTGATGTTGTTCAGGTTAGTGAGATGGGCAGAGCGCCCTTTTAGTTCGTTTATTTTCAAAGTTGCCCCCGTTATTTCATCGCCTATATGGCATCGGAAAACGGGATGGGATAGGGAGAGTCTGTAGATAGCGGCTTGGACTTTTACCATGCGTTCGTTTTCCGCATCCCTGCCAGCGGCGGCTGACTGATCAGTGGCAGTTGTAGTAGGCGAAAGAAGGATCCCGAACGACCGTAAGGAGGTCGGCAGCGGTGTTCCGTTTCGGGTATCAAGCGTCAAGTTTTGACCACTAGCTCGTTTCCCGACGGATCAATTGGTCAACATGAGGCCGTTGCGAAGAAAGATCGCCTTCTGACCTCGCCAAGCCCTCACTGGCTGTGGCGCTCGACCGGCCTCGCCGTGAAGTCTTGGCTCGTCATTATCGTTCATCTCGTCTGCGATGGCGGTGAGGGTTTAGCCGGCGCTCCCGCGTCGACCTTCGCCTTCCTCGCAGCGGCTCGCTGCGCTTCATGGTCTTATCCCTGAGCCCCGTTCATTGAGCGTGATAGGCGATTGACGTCCAGATAATCTGGACAGCGCTGGTTAGTACAACGCTACAATTCCGTAGAATCCCGTAGAATAAAAAAGGTGCTCATTAAGCAATTGGTTTATTGCGTTTTTCTGGCGCGAATCATATTCCTAATCTGTAGGTCACAGGTTCGATTCCTGTCGGGATCACCATAAATTCACTAGGAAATACAAGTACCTGTTCGTCAATGAATACATAGTCGACTTGAACGTTACACAAGTGCCAAGCGGGCAGGCTACAGTGAATTGACGGCTCAGTGCAGGATCGCGCCTGGTCCCACCGCCATTTGTGTCATGCAATTGTTCATCGATCGTCACCCGAGATGCCATTGTCCTCCTCCAAGGAGTTAGTGAGTGCCATACTACCCATGTCTTGCCCCGCTTTTCAGCTAGTCACACCACCGAAAGTGAGGCGCATTGCATCTGGTCATTTTGTGTTTGACGTTGTCCTCGATTGACGCCCAAACCAAAAGCCAATGACCGTTGTGAGAGCGACACCCAACACTTCCGGGGTCTTTTCTTTGAAAACCCCCCAGAACGCCAAGAACGCTGCCACCAAAACAAGGGTCAGAAGCGCGAGAACTGTATCCGGGGAAACCAGTCGAGACAGAAAATCCGCCCGCTCTGAGCCGAGACGCAAGGCTTGAGTGTAGTCGTTGTAGACTATTCCCTTTCCATTTTTTACAAGCACTTGATAATCATGAGCCACTCGTCCAACTTCGTTCTCCGGTTGCCGAAAAGTCTCAACTAGCACGAGCGTCCCGCCACCGAAATTACTAAGCGTGTCGTAGACATTGTAGTCGACGAATTCGAAGTCGAATTTTCGCAAGGCTTTGAGTGCTATGGCCTCATCTAAGCTCAGCTCGCTGATAGAAATATCGGAAAATTTTCCGCGAGTACCTGCACTTCTCTTCTGTTCCTCTGTTTGTTGAGTCGACTGGGACGGTTCTTGTCTCGCGTCTGACATGGTCATTCCTCCATTATTTTTCGACAGAAGATCACCAATGCAGAAGCCGAGCAAGTAGGGCGGCGCTGCCCAAAAAATGAAAGCATGCGCCCAGACCGCAAAAGGACATCTATGGCCCGACCAAGTGTTCTGCGGAGATAACCGACCAGATTTGCGAACGGCTCGTCGATGGCCAGAGCCATGCAAAGTCTGCCTTGATCCCGAGACGCCCCAACAACGCTATTGTGTGCCGATGGCTTGCACAGCTGTACGATGTTCTCCGCGACCGATATGCATGCGCACGCGAGGTCCAGCCGACGACTTTCAATGGAACGCTTGGGCGAAGACGCCCCTCTTTTTCCTGCCGTCCGACTTCCAATCCGACAGTCAGATCTCAGCCTGTCGCATTTAAATTTCGGGAAGCGTCAAATCGTTGCCACCCCTTATCACTTCACAATTGCAATCGCGCCTACGTTCCCTGCGATACAGCAAGGCGTTCCCGGACTACGACAATTCGATCCCAAGAACTCGCAATCAGATCCCGCGCAACGACAGCCGGTTTCCCTGATGAATCATCCCTGGCTGCGTGATTTTCCTGATGTCCGGGGCGAATTTTCCTGATCCACCGCGCAGGGAATGTTCCGCTAAGTAGCTGACATCGCAATGCAATATTGATTTTCCGCCCCATGCAAAGCGCTCGTTTCTCGCGAACTCCCAGTTTTTGCCCGTTATCAGGGAATTCTCAAACGGAGACTGGTTCGCCATGGACTGTCGGGATCACCACGTTTTGCTGCTAAGCCGGATACTGTCGGACCTGAATCGGACTGAAACCAGAGCCGATCACCGGGGTCGCATCGGTCATCTGTACGGAACCTGCATGCGGATTTCTACCGTTCGAATAACGTCAGAAAAGCGCTTGCAGACGTTCCGACAAATCGGAAATTGGTTGATTGGTTGGAGCCCGGTCGACGGACCGCAGCGGTCCCGTCCGGGATGAGGTTCAGAGCCGTTCCAGCGTCAGCATGCCCGGATCGCCCTTCCAGGCTTTGGAAAGTTCGTCCGCGGCTTTCGTTGCGGCGGCAGTATCGCCTTGGGCTTCCGCCGCCTGCTGCAGCCCGAACAGTGCCCAGGCGCTGCTGCGTGCGCGGTGGAGCGCCGCCACAAACTCCTTCGCCGCGTCCGCCGGCTGACCGTTCTTGAGGAGGGCGGCACCGAGGGACTGCCGCACGGGATAATACCAGTACGGAGGCTCCATGTAGGGGATCGTGTCCTCCGTTTCGACCGCTTTCTTCCAGAAGGCTATCGAGCCGCCGACGTCATTCTCGGCCTGCGCAGCGCGGGCACGTACGACATCTTCGGCCACTTGCAGGACCGACAATGCCGGGATTCCCCAGGCATCGTGCACCGACCAGTCGGTTTCCTGAGCGATCTTGTGGATGGCGTCCGCCTCGACTCGCGCGCCCGAGGCGTCCTTCTTCTCGGCCAGGGCGACGCCGCGCGCATAGTGCCACATCGATGTGATGTAAGGCGGCGCGCCGGCCGGCTCGGCCTTAGCCAGGATCGCATCGGGTTCGGCATATTGCGCCCAGGCGAAATACGGAGCTGCCTTCACCGGCTGCACGATCGGTATTGCCGTGGCCACCTCGTTAGTCAGAAACTTGTCCAGCTTCTCAGCCTCTGCAAGCACCGTCTTCGAGTCACCGAGGAGCTGGGCCGAAACCAATACGAAGTGCACGTTGTGGGAATAGTAGCCGAGCGGATAGACACCGGTAGCGCCGGTTTCGGCGAGATAGGTCTCGTCCACTTTCGAGGCAGCTTCGTTGGACTTCAGCGAATCCGTGTAGCGGCCGACGCGATAGTAGATGTGGCTCGGCATATGGACGATGTGTCCGGCCCCCGGCATCAGCGCTGCTAGCCGGTCCGCGTAGGGCTCGGCGCGCTCCGGACGATCCGAGGCCTCAACAAGATGAATGTAGAGGTGAATCGCCATCGGATTGTCGGGCTTCCTGGCGAGAACGCCTTCCAGCCGCCTCTGGATGTCGGCGGTGCGGCCCTTGGGTTCCTTGCCGCCCGGCTGCCAATAGTCCCAAGGCTGCGTGTCCATGCCGGCCTCTGCGGCCAGCACAGCGAGTTCGAGATCGTCAGGATATTTGTCGGAAAGCGCCGCAGTTGCATCGGCGAAGGCGGCGTTCAGGGTGTTTCGATCGGCCTTGGGATCTTCGGAATACCGCGTGGCGACCGCCTCGATCAGTCCCCGCTCCTTCTCGGTGGCACCGGATGAAAGCGCCTGCGCCTTTCGAAGAGCAGTGATCGCTGGTGCATTTGCGGTGGGATCCATCGGCACGTTGATGTTCGGGCCCAGGACCAGTGCCTCGCCGAGGAAGCACATCGCACAGTCGGGATCGAGGCTTTGTGCCTTGCGGAAGGCGCGTCGCGCCTCCGCGTGATTGAAGTTGGTGGCGAACCGCAGCCCCTGGTCAAAGTATTTTTGGGCATCGGCGCTCTTTGTGCTGATCGGATAGCTCAGGGAGCCCAGGTCATCCCACAATGGCGGCTGGGCCTCCTCGTAGGCCTTCAAGTCTTGCGGGGCCAGTGATTGGCCGGCAGCGGCCAGAGCGACGCAGTGTGTGATGTCGAGTTCCCCCGGCAACGATACTCTTGGCGCCGCAAGCTGCGACTGCAACGGACTGTCCGCGGCATAAGCAATGGCAGCACCTGTGCCGAAACTCATTAAGGCAATAGCTGTCCATCCTGCACTTGGCAGGCAAGCACGCAGTTTCATCTGAACCTCCTGGCGTTCGGTACGATCGGCAAGCTCCGATCAGCCCTGTCTTTCCAATTCTCGATCGGAGGTGCGGGCGTTGATGATCCGCCTCGCGCCGCCGTTTGGCAATATATTTCCTACTGCTAATGTAATAGCGGACGCGATGTTTTCTGCTCACCTCTTCGGCCCGAAGGCACTAGTCGGACATCAGAGGGATTCAGGCACGCACCGTTGCAAAAACCAAATATCGTCTGACCGGCCGCCCCGCTTGAGACGTATCGGATCGAGACCGGCGCCTGTTGTTGTGAAGTGCCACGGCCCCGATTCAGCGCAGAGTGCAACCCTTGGACCGTCAGGGCTTCACCCGAACGGGTGACACCGCGACTTCAATGCGTGGAGGACCCTTGGTATCGGGACAAGAGCTTCGCGAGTTCCGCCTGACTTCCGGTGCTTGTTTTCGAGAATATTGCACGGAGCTGGGTTCTGGCGGTTTCACGGCCAATTCCCAGGGCAGAGCTTGCCGCGCCGATACCTCGGCCATCGGCAAGGCGGCAGGCCAGCCGCGTTTCGGCTGCTGTTAGTTGAAAGGCGTGCCTTATCAGTTGCTTGGGTAGCGCCGTTTCGGCCACAAGATCGGTAAAATAGAGGAGCGCGTCTCCGCCGTTAAAGAGGTCATGGACGAACGAGGTCATCGGAATGGCTTCAGCAAGAAGCCATGGCGAACCCTCGCGAGCAATCAAAACGGGCTCCCCGTCGCTCAAGTCGCCGCATTGGCTGACCACGCCTGCGATCAATTTCTGCAAGCGTGAATCACTGGGCCGATCTGCCGCCCGGAGACGACCACCGTGGATAACGAGGCCAGTACCAAGCAGAGCTTCCGCGTGTTTATTGTAGCGGGTGACGCGGCCTCGGCAATTCAGCAACAGCGCTGCGCTTCCCATCCGATCCAGAATGGCCAGGTTCGGTTCGACTGCCGTTTCCCAAACCTTTTCCGCAGCACTGATGATGCGAACCATCGACGGAGCGATCGCCAAGAAATCCTCGGCTTCATTCCGGTAGAATGGCCCCTTATGAGCGTCACGAAACATCGAGAGCATCCACCTTCGATCCTTCACCATGAAGTCTATTGCAGCCCACCATTCCCGGTCGCCTGGACGCGCGATTTCTTGGTAATAAGGGAGAACCTCGCGCTCATCACGAGTGGTGATCTCATCCTCGACAACGAAGCTGTCTGTCAGTTTTGCCAACCTCTTGCGCGGTCTACGTTCATGCGGATCGGGAGCACCTTCGATTCTTTCGATCCAAAGGGCGGCGAATTCGGCATGTTCGGTCGAATCGGGTCTGAGCGCGGTCGGCGATCGCTGATCGCTACGAAACGGGTGAGTTGGATCGCAGGTGCGGATAACGCAACTTGTGGCTCCTAGGGAGTGGGCCAGCATTTGAAGCGCTGCGGGCCACTGCCTAAACTCGAACGCGGCGTCGTAGCAAGCCTCGATCGCAGCGGCAATGTTCCGATTGTCGGACATAGGATTTGCGTCGCGATCCCGGTTTCTCGCCCTTTTCTCCTCATGGCCCGTCGACGGCCCTCCAGCTACAGGCCCCGCAACCGGCTCCGGCCAGGGATGTTTATTTCCCGCGGCCATGCTCGACAGACGGTCAGCTGAGGACCTATCGTCAGACTGACGCATCGAATGAGAGATAGCTACATTAGCATAATAGCCACGCGACTTCACCGATGCTTCTCGACGAAATCTCTGCACGCAGGTGAAAGCCGTTCGATCTGGCTTTCAAGGTCGCATTTACCCATCGGTTTCGTCGGGCAAAACCGTGCGTAGTCGCGGCGACATCCCTTGCCTTCGAAAATTTTGAAAGATCTTACCTGCGTAGGGTTTGTTGCGTTGACTGAACTGGGTATCAGCCCGGTTTCGATCTCCATCGCACCGTCACGACTTGACCCCTTGCTTCCACCCTTGCCCCCACC
>NZ_VFVH01000021.1:0-2880 GCF_006442685.1 Mesorhizobium sp. B2-4-7 | reverse complement strand
ATCACAGCACCCGCTCGGGCGGGTTGGCGGTTTCGACAGCCGAGCGTCATTCCGGGTTTCGGATTGACGCTCGGCTTCTCGCTTGCCTACCTGACCCTCATCATCCTCATTCCGCTGTCGGGGCTGATCTGGCGCTCCGCGGCGCTCGGCTGGACCGATTTCTGGGCGATCGCCACCGACCGGCGCACCATCAACGCGCTCCGCATCAGCTTCGGCACCGCCTTTGTCGCGGCCGCCGTCAATGTCGTGTTCGGCACGCTGGTCGCCTGGGTGCTGGTGCGCTACCGCTTTCCCGGCCGCCGCATCGTCGATGCCATGGTCGACCTGCCCTTCGCGCTGCCGACGGCGGTGGCCGGCATCGCGCTGACCACGCTCTACGCACCCAATGGCTGGATCGGCAAGCTGTTGCTGCCGCTTGGGCTCAAGGTCGCCTACACCCCGCTCGGCATCGTCATCGCGCTGGTCTTCATCGGCCTGCCCTTCGTCGTGCGCACCGTGCAGCCGATCATGGAGGAGATCGACAAGGAGGTGGAGGAGGCCGCCGCCACGCTCGGCGCCAGCCGCTTCCAGATCGTCACCCGGGTGCTGTTCCCGGGCCTGGCGCCGGCCATCGTCACCGGCTTCGCGCTGGCCTTCGCGCGCGGCGTCGGCGAATACGGCTCGGTCATCTTCATCGCCGGCAACCTGCCCTACAAGTCCGAGATCGCGCCGCTTTTGATCGTCATCCGGCTGGAGGAGTACAATTACCCGGCGGCGACCGCCATCGCCGCGATCATGCTGGCCTTGTCGTTCCTGATGCTGCTCATCGTCAACCTGGCGCAGACATGGAGCCGCAAGCGCTATGGCTGATCCGGAGATCAAATCCTACGAGCCGCATCACGACAGCCGCTCGGCGGCGGTGACCGAAAGCCGCCCGGCGCAGGCCGTGCTGATGGCGATCGCCTTCGCCTTCCTCGGCATCTTCCTGCTGTTGCCGCTGATCATCGTCTTCAACGAAGCCTTCGCCAAGGGCGTCGGCGCCTACACCGAAGCGCTTGCCCATCCCGACACGCGCTCGGCGATCCGGCTGACGCTGCTGGTGGCGGCGATCTCGGTGCCGCTCAATGTCGTCTTCGGCATCTCGGCCGCCTGGGCGATCGCCAAGTTCGAGTTCAAGGGCAAGGCCTTCCTGACCACGCTGATCGACCTGCCGTTCTCGGTCTCGCCGGTCATCTCGGGCCTGGTCTACGTGCTTCTGTTCGGCGCCCAGGGGCTGCTCGGCGCCTGGCTGAAGGCACATGGCATCGTCATCCTGTTCGCCGTGCCCGGCATTGTGCTGGCCACCATCTTCGTCACCTTCCCCTTCGTGGCCCGCGAGCTGATCCCGCTGATGCAGGAACAGGGCAATGGCGACGAGGAGGCCGCGCTGTCGCTCGGCGCCAATGGCTGGCAGGCCTTCTGGTATGTGACGCTGCCCAACGTCAAATGGGGGCTGCTTTACGGCGTGCTCTTGTGCAATGCGCGCGCCATGGGCGAGTTCGGCGCGGTCTCGGTGGTGTCGGGCCATATACGCGGCCTGACCAACACCATGCCGCTGCATGTCGAGATCCTCTACAATGAATACAACGCCGTCGGCGCCTTTGCCGTCGCCTCGCTGCTGGCCGGCCTGGCGCTGGTGACGCTGGTCCTGAAGACACTGCTCGAGATGCGTTACGGCGCCGAGATCGCCGCGGCGCGTGGACATTGATGCATGTCGCCCAAAAGTGGAAACCGGTTTTGGGATAACGACATGCATGACCAAGGATTTGATGTCGCCCAAAAGCGGGAACCGATTTGGGATAACGGCATGCAGCCACTACAAAGGGACTGTTGATGGAAGTTCGCGTTGCCAATGTGCGCAAGGAGTTCGAGCGGTTTCCCGCGCTCCATGACGTGTCGCTCGACATCAAGTCGGGCGAGCTGATCGCGTTGCTGGGGCCGTCGGGCTCGGGCAAGACGACGCTGCTGCGGCTGATTGCCGGGCTGGAGCGGCCGACGCGCGGCAAGATCTTCTTCGGCGAGGAGGACGCCTCGCACAAATCGATCCAGGAGCGCAATGTCGGCTTCGTCTTCCAGCACTACGCGCTGTTCCGGCACATGACGGTCTCGGACAATATCGGCTTCGGCCTCAAGGTCCGGCAGGGCTCGACGCGGCCGCCGGCGCAGGAGATCCGCCGCCGCGCCTCCGAGCTGCTCGACCTGGTCCAGCTCTCGGGCCTGGAAAAGCGCTATCCGGCGCAGCTTTCCGGCGGCCAGCGCCAGCGCGTCGCGCTGGCGCGCGCCATGGCGATCGAACCCAAAGTGCTTCTGCTCGACGAGCCGTTCGGCGCGCTCGATGCGCAGGTGCGCCGGGAACTGCGCCGCTGGCTGCGCGACATCCATGACGCCACCGGCCACACCACCGTCTTCGTCACCCACGACCAGGAAGAGGCGCTGGAGCTTGCCGACCGCGTCGTGGTGATGAGCCAGGGCCGCATCGAGCAGGTCGGCACCGCCGACGACATCTATGACAGGCCGAACTCGCCTTTCGTCTATGGCTTCATCGGCGAATCGAGCTCGCTTCCCGTCAAGGTCGAGAATGGCGAGGTCTGGCTCGCCGATCGCCCGATCGGGCTGTCGGCGCCGGACGCCGCCAGCGGCAATGCCAGGCTGTACTTCCGCCCGCACGATGTCGAATTGCTGAGCGGCTGCTCTGGCTGCATCGCCGGCACGGTGGTCGCCAGCCGCCGCGTCGCCGGCACCCGCCGGGTGGAACTCGAGATCGGCGGCGAACGCCAGCGCGTCGAGATCGAGCTGCCCGTCGACCATCCCGCGGCGCAGAAGAGCCGGGTAGCGTTCCGCCCGGGCCGCTGGAAGCTGTTT
>NZ_VFVH01000020.1:0-8822 GCF_006442685.1 Mesorhizobium sp. B2-4-7 | reverse complement strand
CTCGCTACAGCTCTGACGGCGCCGCAATCGAAGACACTTGCCCCATCAGGCAAGCCGCGTGAACCGCTTCGACGCCATAACAGAAGCGGACAGATCATGTGCTACCAAACCGGACAACTTGATTAGCTACCGACAGCCCGACGCGCCTTGCCGCCGTCACGGAAGCCAATGCCTGTCGGCATTCACACGTGTTCCGCCTCCAGAACGATGGTTTTCTTCCAATCTCCCGTGGTGTTCCACCAGCGATTCGGATTGGCGCGGTCGTCCAGTCCCTTGGAACGGCTGGCAAGGACCGGCTGAATGCGGATCACCGGTTCCTGGTAGCTGTGCGCCTGAAAGATCGCTTCTACGACGCGCGCCGCCAATTCCTGGTCATCGGGCAATTCGAACGAAACCTCGACCGTGCCGGGGCGCCGCCGCAATTCGGTCTCGGCGCCGGCGGCTGCGCCGTCAAGTGGCCGGTAGCGCTCGATGCCATGCGCCGACTGGTAGGCGTTGCGGTCATATTTACCCATGGCCAGCGGCGCCAGCGCCACCACGGCGTCCATGATGCGGTCGACATCCGCGGCCGGCGCCTGGAAAGTGACAAGCAGGAGCAGCGTCATCCGCAATGATGTGGTTTCAAAGCCGCTGTCGATCATCGGAGTCTCCTCAACTTCAGGTGTTTTGAGGTCTCCGTATAAACCGTGGCCGCTGACACGGTTCTGTCAGCAGCCAGTCATCCGGGGGTAGCCAGTTATGGGCCAGCCGGTAGTGGGCGATCGTGAATCCGGTTTGCGCCGGTGGCGGCTTACAAGATCTTGCGGACCAACCTGACGCTGGCAAGAACCATGTAGGCGGCGAAGAACAGGCCGAGCGACCAGCCGAAGCCAGAGGGACCGAACGCATCCATGCCGATGCCTATCGCCTGCGGGCCGAGCACCATGCCGACGCCGTAGCACAGCACGAAGGCGGCATTGGCGGAAGCCAGTTCATGGCCGGAAAGCTGCGAGCCGAGATGGGCGAGGCCGATCGTGTACATGGCCGCGACCACGCCGCCCCAGACGAACAGAAGGCCCGCCATCAGGTGCCAGTTGCCGGCCAGATGCGGCATGAAGATCGTACCGGCGAGTCCGACAGTGGCGCACGCCAGAAGCAGATAGCGGCGGTCCGAGACGCGATCGCTGATCATGCCGATCGGGATCTGCAAGAGCACGTTGCCGAGGCCGATCATGGTGAGCAGCAAGGCTGCGTCGGCTTCGGAATAGCCGATGCGGTTGCCATAGACCGGAAACAGGGCGAAACCGCCGGTTTCGACAGCGCCGAACACCAGAACGGCGGCGGTCGCGGTCGGCACCAGCCAGATGTAGCGCAGGAAATTGCTGGTTTCGCCGTCGGATACAATCGTCGGGCTCTCGTTGCGCGCCGCCAGCACCGGGATCGCGGCCAGCGCCACCAATGCGATGATGACTCCGAACGGCCTGAAGCCGGAGCTGCCGAGATGGGCGAACAGCCACGGCCCCGCGGCAAAGCCGAGCGACAGCACGGTGGCGTAGATGCCGAGCACAAGACCTCGCCGATGCGGCGGCGCCGAGGTGCTGATCCAGAATTCGGACAGGATGAACAGCACCGTCAGCGCGATGTGCAGCACGACGCGCAGCGGAAACCACATCCAGAAATCGGGTGCGAAGTGGAAGCCGACGAAGGCCAGCGCACCGGCGGCAATCATGGCGATCATCGTCCAGGCGACGCCGAAGCGCATGGCGAGCGGCGTGGCCAGAGGGGCGCCGGCGATCGAGGCCAGGCCGGCGACTGCCGTGTTGAGGCCGATCATCGAGGCCGAATGGCCGCGCGTTTCCAGGATGACGCTGAGCAGCGGCATGCCGAGGCCGATGGCGATGCCGACGACGCTGATCGACGAGATCGCCGCCACCATCGGCAGCCAGTGTACGCGCTCGTCGCCCTTTGGTTGGGTATCGACCGTCATGTTATGTCTGAATACTCGATGTTCTACAGAATTTCGCGGGTGAAGCGGTTGCGGACAAGCCGGTAGAAGGGCACGGGACCGCCCGGACGCAACAGCGGATCATGGGCGAGGCGGCTTTCCAGCTCGTCCAGGATCATCCGGGTGATGTCGGGAATGTCGGCTTCCCTGGCCTTGGCAAGCGGCAGCCAGACCAGTTCCTCGAGCTCGTTGGTCGGACCGCCGCCCGTCAGTTCGACGGCGACATCATCGCGCCAGGCGCAGAAGAAGCGGGTGTCGAAGCGGCGCACCCGGTTGGGCGGCGTGATGGCGCGCGCAATGAAGCGCAGCATGTCCAGGGCAGGTTGCACCCCATGTTCGGCAAAGCCTTGCCAATCAGACCTTGTCGTGGCGAAGGCGCCTTTGCGACCAATCAGCAGCCCGGCTTCCTCATAGGTCTCGCGGATGGCCGACAAGGCGATGGCGCGGGCACGCGCCTCGCTCGTGCGGCCGGGGCCGGCGATGAGCTTTGCTTCCTGCTCGGGATGCAGCGCGGTGGCGGTGGGGATGCGGCTGTCCGCCGGGTCGGTACGGCCGCCGGGAAAAACGAACTTGCCTGGCATGAAGGCGTGACCGGCATGACGGCGACCCATCAGGACCCGCAAGTCGTTGGCCTTGCCGTCGAGCAGGATCAGGGTCGCGGCATCACGTGGACGAATCGCCCGGCCACCATGCGTGGCCAGACCCTTGTCGATCCTGTCGACGTCCGCCTTGGTCATTCCTTCCATGCGCAGGACCTAGCGGAAACGTCTTGCATGCGAAAGTAGCCTTGACGGTTGGCATGTTGCGCCAGCCAGCACCTCAGGCACCGGGATGGGGTTCAGCCACGTCGTGTTCGCCAGCAAAACCGTGCATATAGAATGCCCATTGCAATCCGATGACGGCACCTTTCACCGGCTGCAGCAGTGCAACCGACAGCAGGATCGTCAAGGGTACCCAGATGGCGATGTGCTGCCAGGTGGAAAGGGTCGACGTCGCCTCCACGCCCATGAAGGCGCCGAGCACGATGTGGCCGACGATGACGATGACCAGATAGGCGGGCAGATCGTCGGCGCGGTGATGGTGTATCTCCTCGCCGCAGACGCTGCATGTCTCGACGGTCTTGGTGAAGCCGCGAAACAGCTTGCCTTCGCCGCAATGCGGGCAGCGGCCGAGCATGCCGCGCTTCATCGCCGTCCACAGCGGTCGCGCGACCCGGCCCGAGTGATGTTCACCGCCGAAAACCTGTTCTTCCGTGCCTCTTGCCATCATCGTCTCCTGCCACGCGAGCCTGGGCGCGATTGTGACGCACGGGCGCGGCCTTTTGCCTTGTGAAACGACCTAACGGAGCCAGGCAGGGGCTTCGGGTCGGTCAACGTCTCAAAGCGCATCGCGCCGGCCATCGGCGCCACTTCGACGAGACGGACCTCGACACGGTCCGCCAACTGATAACCCTTGCCCGAGCGTTCTCCGTAGAGCGAGCGGGCCGTTTCGTCATATATATAGTAATCGCCGCCCAGAGTTGACACAGGGATGAAACCATCTGCGCCATACTGCGGCAATTGGACAAATAGTCCCGATTTGGTGACACCCGAAATGCGGGCGTCGAAACGGTCGTCGATGCGCTCGGCGAGATAAGCGGCGATCAGCCGGTCGACCGTGTCGCGTTCGGCCGCCATTGCACGGCGTTCTGTGCCGGAAATCAGCACCGAAACATCCTCGAGCCGCGCTTCCTCCTCCTGCGTCAGGCCCCCTGGGCCGAGGCCGAGTGCGGCGATAAGCCCGCGGTGCACGATGAGGTCGGCGTAACGGCGGATCGGCGAGGTGAAATGCGCGTAACGGTTCAGGTTGAGGCCGAAATGGCCGATGTTCTTGGGTGAATATTCGGCCTGGCTCTGCGAGCGCAGCACCACCTCGTTGACCAGACCTTCATTGTCGGCGCCGCGCACGCGCTCGAGAATGCCGTTGAACTGGGCGGGCCGCATCTGCGCACCGCGCGCCAGCGACAGGCCCAGGGTTTGCAGAAATTCGCGCAGCGATTCCTGCTTGGCCAGCGAGGGCGCGTCGTGGGTGCGGTACACCAGCGCCTGCTTCTTCGCCTCGAGTGTCTCGGCGGCGGCGACATTGGCCTGGATCATGAATTCTTCGATGAGCTTATGGGCATCGAGCCGTTCCGGCACGACGACGCGATCGACAGTGCCGTCGGGCTTCAGCAGGATCTTGCGCTCGGGCAGATCGAGTTCGAGCGGCTGGCGGCCATCGCGTCCGCGCTTGAGGACCGCATAGGCATCCCATAGCGGCTTCAGCACTGCGTCGAGGATCGGCCCGGTCTTGTCGTCCGGCACGCCGTCGATCGCCGCCTGCGCCTGCGGGTAGGCGAGCTTGGCCGCCGATTTCATCATGATGCGGTGGAAGGAATGCCTGACCTTGCGCCCGTCCGCCGAGAAGGTCATGCGCACTGCCAGTGCCGGGCGATCCTGGCCTTCGCGCAGCGAGCAGAGATCGTTGGAGATGCGCTCGGGCAGCATCGGCACGACGCGGTCGGGGAAATAGACCGAATTGCCGCGCTTCAGCGCTTCGCGGTCGAGTGCCGTGCCGTAGCGGACGTAAGCAGCCACGTCGGCGATGGCGACCGTGATGACCACGCCGCCGGGGTTCTTCTCATCGAGATCGGGCGTAGCGAACACCGCGTCGTCGTGGTCCTTGGCGTCGGCCGGGTCGATGGTGACCAGCGGCAGTTCGCGCCAGTCCTCGCGGTTGGCCATCGTCGCAGGCTTGACGGCTTCGGCTTCGGCGATGACGTCGGCCGGGAAGACATGCGGAATGTCATGTGCGTGGATGGCGATCATCGAGACCGCCTTTTCGCTGGTCAGCGAGCCCAGCACGTTGAGCACTTTTGCTCTCGGCAAGCCATAGCGCGAGGCCCGGGCGGGCTCGACCTCGACGAGATCGCCGTTCTTGGCTCCGTTCTGGAATTCCTTGTCGACGATCAGTTCGGGTTGCCGGCGCTCCACCGGCTCGATGCGGAAACTGCCGTCCTGAAGCACCCGAAAGACGCCGAGAACGGCATCTGTGCGCTTCTCGAATATCTTCATCACCCGCCCTGTGTAGGCCGGGCCGCCCAAGGCGACGTTCGTGTCGTCTGCGGGAAAGGTCTTGGCCAGCACGCGGTCGCCAATGCCAGGCGCCGGTCCGCCGCCACTGCGCGACAGGCGGATGGAAACGATGGGGGGCGGTCCATTGGCGGTGTGTTCGGTGGGACGCGCCAGCAGCACGCCGTTGGCGTCGCGGTCGAAAATGTCGAGCACCGTGACATGGGGCAGGGCGCCAACGCGGGCCAGGCGCTTACGCTCCTTGGTCAGGACGCCTTCGTCCTGCAGGTCGCGCAGGAGATCCTTCAGCCAAATGCGGTCCGGGCCGCGCAGCGCGAACGCCTTGGCGATGTCGCGTTTTCCAGCGCGATCCGGATTTTCGGCGATGTAGCGCAGGATTTCGTCACGCGAGGGCTTGTAATCGCCCTTGACCTTGGCCGTTGTGTCGGCGGTGCGCGGGTCGCCGTGGGTTGTTGCGGAGATCCTGCGCGCCACGCCGTTCTATCCCTTTTTCCTGGCGGCAGGCTTCTTGGCCGCCGTCTTCTTGGTAGCGGGGGCCTTGGCCGCCGCCGCTTTGCGGAAAGGCTTCTTGCCGCCGCCGCCCTTGGCTTCCTTCTCGGCGATCAGCGCCAGCGCATCCTCCATCGTCACCGATTGCGGATCCTTGCCCTTGGGCAGCGTGGCATTGACCTTGCCGAAATTGACATAAGGCCCGTATTTGCCGTCGCGCACGACGATCTTGCCGCCGCCGTCGGGATGATCGCCAAGCTCCTTGAGGGCTGCCGCAGTGCCGCCATTGCGGCCGCCCTTGCCCTTCAACTGCTTCTCGGCGATCACCGAAACAGCGCGGTTGAGCCCGATCGAGAATACATCCTCGATGCTGTCGAGATTGGCGTAGGTGCCGTCATGCAGCACGAAAGGCCCGTAGCGGCCAAGCCCGGCCGAGATCATCTTGCCGGTTTCCGGATGCTTGCCGACATCGCGCGGCAGGGAAAGCAGGGCAAGCGCCTTCTCATGGTCGATCGAATCGGGCGTCCAGCCCTTGGGCAAGCTGGAACGCTTGGCTTCCTTGCCGTCGCCGCGCTGGATATAGGGACCGAAGCGGCCGCTGCGCAGCGTGATCTCCTCAGCCGTGTAGGGATCCTTGCCGAGCACTTTGGTGCCGTCTTCGCCGCCGCCATTCTCGCCATTGGGGTTGGCGGCGTCGCCGAGCTGGCGGGTGAAGGAGCATTCGGGATAGTTCGAGCAGCCGACGAAGGCGCCGAACTTGCCGAGCTTGAGCGACAAATTGCCGGTGCCGCATTTGGGGCAGATGCGCGGATTGGAGCCGTCCTCCCGGGCAGGGAAGACCAGCGGCGCCAGTTCCTCGTTCAGCGCATCGAGCACGTCGGTGACGCGCAGTTCCTTGATGTCGGCTACGGCGCCGGAAAAATCCTTCCAGAAATCGCGCAGAACGTCCTTCCAGGCGAGCTTGCCGTCGGAGATCTCGTCGAGCTTTTCCTCGAGCGATGCGGTGAAGTCATATTCGACATAACGCTCGAAGAAGCTTTCCAGGAAGGCCGATAGCAGCCGGCCCTTGGCCTGCGGCACCAGCCGGCGCTTGTCGATGGTGACATAGTCGCGGTCCTCGAGCGTCTTCAGGATCGCCGTGTAGGTCGACGGCCGGCCGATGCCGAGCTCCTCCAGCTTCTTGATCAGCGAAGCTTCGGAATAACGCGGCGGCGGTTCGGTGGTGTGCTGGGTGGCGTTGATCGCCTGGCGGGCAAGCTGCTCGCCGGCGCGGATTTCGGGCAGGCGGCGGTTTTCCTCGTCCTCGGAATCATCGTCCTTCTGGTCGGTATAGGCGGCGATGAAACCGTCGAAGCGCACGACCGAACCGACGGCGCGCAACTCGGCCGTGCGAGCACCGTTGACCGCCTCGATCTCGACCGTGGTGCGTTCGATCTCCGCCGGCTGCATCTGGCTGGCGATGGCGCGCTTCCAGATCAATTCATAGAGCCGCATCTGGTCGGCATCGAGATATTGCCTAACCGATGCCGGCGTGCGCATGAAGTCGGTCGGGCGGATCGCTTCGTGCGCTTCCTGGGCGTTCTTGGCCTTGGTCGTGTACAGGCGCGGCTTTTCCGGCAGGTATTTGGGGCCGAATTCCTTGGCGATGGCATCGCGTGCGGCCGAGATCGCCTCGGGCGCCATCTGCACGCCGTCGGTTCGCATATAGGTGATCAGGCCGGTGGTTTCGCCGCCGATCTCCATTCCTTCATAGAGGCGCTGCGCCACCTGCATCGTGCGGTTGGCCGAAAAGCCGAGGCCCGACGAGGCGGCCTGCTGCAATGTCGAGGTGGTGAAGGGCGGGCCCGGATTGCGCTTGGTGGGTTTTGCTTCGACGGACAGCGCCTTGAAGGCCGCGCCCTCGAGCATGGCCTTGATGTCGTCGGCCTGCGCCTTGTTGGCGATGTCGAGCTTCTGCAACTTCTTGCGCTCGAAAGCGGTCAGGCGCGCCTCGAAGTTCTCGTTGCGCGGCGTGCCGAGGATGGCAGCGATCTGCCAGTATTCCTCGCGGATGAAGCGTTCGATCTCGGATTCGCGGTCGCAGACCAGCCGCAAGGCGACCGACTGCACGCGGCCGGCGGAACGGGCTCCGGGGAGCTTGCGCCACAGTACCGGCGAAAGAGTGAAGCCGACGAGATAGTCGAGCGCCCGGCGGGCGAGATAGGCGTCGACCAGCGGCGCATCGATCTGGCGCGGATTGGCCATCGCCTCGAGCACCGAGCTCTTGGTGATGGCGTTGAAGACGACGCGGCTGACCGGCTTGTCCTTCAGCGCGCGCTTCTGCCGCAAGACTTCCAGAACGTGCCAGGAAATGGCCTCGCCCTCGCGGTCCGGGTCGGTGGCGAGGATCAGGCCGTCGGCGTCCTTGACCGCCTTGGCGATGTCGGCGAGGCGCTTGCCGGATGCCGTGTCGACCGCCCAGGACATGGCGAAATCCTCGTCCGGTCGCACCGAGCCGTCCTTGGCCGGCAAATCACGGACATGGCCGAACGAGGCCAGAACCTTGTAGTTCTTGCCGAGGTATTTGTTGATTGTCTTCGCCTTGGCCGGCGATTCGACGACGACGACGTCCATGAGGGCTCATATCAGCTGTGATGCGGCAGAAGAATTCCGCTGCGCGCGACGAAATCTCGGTTCTGTTCGTCGCTCACATGGCCGCGCTTTTGCATCCGGTCAAGGGGAAGCGGCCAAATTGCAAGAGTGCCGGCAGCAATACACTCTAAGAGTGTATGGAGAAGATCACATTGTTGAGGGGTAACTAAGACAAATGGCTGGAGCGGTGAGGAGCGGCTCAAATTGGCGCCGATGAGGTCGCCGGCGACCCTGTGGACCGAGTCAAATGCCGCGCCAGCGCGTCTGATGCGGACTGCCAGGCGTTGAAGGCACGCCCGGCAGCAACGTCGAAGTTAAGGTGGCAGCCTTAGTCGGCCTTTACGATATGCCAGACGCCGCCGACGCCATCACCAGACACATCGCCGGCCTTCTTGTCCTTGATGAATGTGTAGACGGGCTTGCCGTCATAGGCCCACATCTTGGTGCCGTCGGTGCGGTCGACGACGGTCCATTCATCGTCCGCCTTGGCGCCGGCCTCGGCCTTCAGCGGCGGCCAGTTTGTGGCGCATTTGTCATAGCAGTTGGTCTTGCCCTTCTCGTCCTTGTCATAGGTGTAGAGCGTCATGCCGTTGGCATCGGTGTAGATC
>NZ_VFVH01000002.1:0-660629 GCF_006442685.1 Mesorhizobium sp. B2-4-7 | reverse complement strand
CAAGCTGAACTGTCTCTACATTGCCGGCACCACCTCGCTCTACATGGTCCGGCTGATGGTGAACGGCGCCAAGACCTACTGAGCTGAATTAAAGGGAGGATCGTCATGCCATTCGTCAACATCCGCATCGTCAAGGAAGTGATCGCCGCCGATCCGGCCGGCAAGAAAGCCGACATCGCCAAAAAAGTCACGGCGGCGATCATGGACGCCACCGGGCTCGGCAATGACGATGTCTGGGTGGTCTTCGAGGAGGTCAACGCCCGCGACTGGTACGTCGGCAAGACCGATGTCGAGACGCTGAGAAAAGGGTAGGCGCTAACGCGCGCGAATGAAATCCGCGAAAGCGGACAACGCATCGCGCATTGCCAACGCGTTCGCCTGCTCCCCCAGGACGGCCTCCACCTCAGCTGGCTTCTTGCCGAGCAGCCCGATCTCCAGCCCGCCGTCATAAAGCGCGAAGGACATGGTGCGCATGATCTCCGCCAATGCGGCGCGGGCATAGAGCGAGCGCGGCGAGGCGTGCACCAGCATGGCCGGCTTGTCGACGGCGGCATCGCGCGACACCAGCCAGTCGAGCGCATTCTTCAGGCCGCCCGGCACGCCATGCGCATATTCCGGGCATGAGATGATGACGCCGTCGGCGGCGGTGACGGCATCGATCAGCCTGGACGCTTCGGACGGCGTCCGCTCACTCTCGTCGTCGGGGTTGAAGATCGGCAGCAGGCCGAGTCCTTCATGGATGGCGACGCGGCAGCCCTCTGGCGCGTTCCACGCCAGTGCCGCGACCAGGGCCGAATTGGTGGAGGCCGCCCGCAGGCTGCCGGAAATGGCAAGGAGGTTCAGCAAGGCGACGCTCGGACGAATCTTCCGCGCACGCTACCACATCGTTTGCTTGTATTCGTCGTCCAGCCAGCGGTCGGTCGCCTCGGCCGAATCGGCGAGCGCCAGTTGGTCGCGCAGGATCTGACCGAGCGTCGGCAGCGTGGCGCGGTCGTACCAGCTGTTGGGCTTCCACAAGTCGGAGCGCATGAACGCCTTGGCGCAATGCATGTAGGCGGCCTTGACGGCGACCACGACGACGCTCTGCGGCTCCTTGCCGTCGACGGCCAGCCGTTCGCGCAAACCCGCGTCGACGGTGATGCGGGCGTCGCCGTTGACGCGCAGCGTCTCGTTCATGCCGGGAATGAGGAACAGCAGCCCGATCGACGGGTTGAGCAGGATGTTCTCCAGCGTATCCAGCCGGTTGTTGCCGGGCCGGTCGGGGATGGCGATGGTCCTGTCGTCAAGCACGGCGGCGAATCCTGGCTTGTCGCCTTTGGGCGTCACATCGGCATTGCCTTCGCCGTCGGAGGAGCCGATCAGCACGAAGGGGCTCTTGCCGATGAAGGAGCGGCAATGGCCGTCCAGCGCCTTCAATTCTTTGCGGATCGAACCATCCGTCGGACGCGGCGTCTTGTAGATCGTCCGCAGCTCTTCGCGCGTGGTGACGAATTCCATGGCACTCCCCCCAATTTGCAGGCCTTACTTGCCGGCCTTCTCTTCGCCGCCGGTCTTGTCGTCCAGCGAATGGCGCAGGATCAGCGGCATCTGGCTGAAGGTGAACAGAAGCGTGATCGGCATGATGCCCCAGACCTTGAAGGTAACCCAGGCATCGGTCGAAAAATTCCGCCACACCACCTCGTTGACGAGGGCCAGGAACAGGAAGAACAGACCCCAGCGGAAGGTGAGTTTTCTCCAGCCCTCGGCATCGAGCCTGAAGGCGGAATCGAAGACGTAGCCAAGCAGAGATCTGCCGAAGAACAACCCTCCGAGCAGCACGCCGCCGAACAGCGTGTTAACGATGGTCGGCTTCATCTTGATGAAGATGTCGTCCTGCAGATAAAGCGTCAGCGCGCCGAAGATGAAGACGACGACGCCCGACACCATCGGCATGATCGGCAAGGTGCGCGTCAGCAGCCAGGACGCGACCAGCGCGATCGCGGTGGCGGCCATGAACAGGCCGGTGGCGACGAAGATCGGGCCGCCGAATTCAGCCAGCGCCGGGAATTTCTGCGTCAGCCATTCGCCTCGCGCATTGGCGAAAAAGAACACCAGCAGCGGCCCTAGCTCGAGAACGAGCTTGAGCAGCGGGTTGACGCCTTCCTTCTTCTCTTTCTGCGGGTCGGACGGATCGCGTTCGAGAATGGGTGGGTTCATATCTTCCTTCTTACGCACGATCCGGTTGAAGCAATCTTCCCGGGATCATGCCGTTACGCAACGCCAGCGATCGCCCTGGCGAATTCGCTTGCCGAGAACGGTTCGAGGTCGTCGACCTGTTCGCCGACGCCGATGAAATAGACCGGCAATCTGTGTTTTGCCGCGATCGCCACCAGAATACCGCCACGCGCCGTGCCGTCCAGCTTGGTCATCACCAGGCCGTTGACCCCGGCGACATTGCGGAAGATCTCGACCTGGTTGAGCGCGTTCTGGCCGGTGGTGGCGTCGACCGTCTGCAGCACGGTGTGCGGGGCTTCCGGATCAAGCTTGCCCAGCACGCGCACGATCTTTTCCAACTCGGCCATCAGCTCGGCCTTGTTTTGCAATCGGCCGGCGGTGTCGATGATCAGCACGTCGGAACCCGCTTCCTTCGCCTTCTCGAAGGCATCGTAGGCGAGGCCGGCGGCATCGGCGCCGAGCTTGGAGGCGATGACCGGCGATTTCGTCCGCTCGCCCCAGATCTTGAGCTGCTCGATGGCGGCGGCTCGGAAGGTGTCGCCGGCGGCCAGCATCACCGACAAGCCGCCATCGGTCAGTTTGGCCGCCAGCTTGCCGATGGTCGTGGTCTTGCCGGTGCCGTTGACGCCGACCACCAGGATGACATGCGGTTTGTGGCTGAGGTCGAGTTCCAGCGGCAGGGCGACGGGGGTCAGCACCTTCTCGACCTCCTGCGCCATCACGGTGCGGACCTCGGCGTCGGAGACATCCTTGCCGTAGCGGCTGGCGGCCAGCGAATCGGTGACGCGCAAGGCGGTCTCCAGCCCGAGATCGGCGCGGATCAGCACGTCCTCCAGGTCCTGCAGCGTGTCGTCGTCGAGCTTGCGCTTGGTGAAGACGCCAGCAATGTTGCCCGACAATTCGCGCGAGGAACGGGCAAGCCCGTCCCGCATGCGCTGGAACCAGGAGCGCCGCGGCGCCGGCTCCGGCGCCTTCTGCGGCTCGGCCTTCTGCTCCACTTTTTTGGCGACCGTCACCTTGACGGGAGCGGGCGTGGGCTTCGGCGGCGCGGGAACTGCCTCAGGTTCCGGCGCGATCTCGGCGCGCACAGGCTGCGGCTCGATCGGCGCAGGCTGGCGAATTGGCGGCGAGATTTCGGCGGCAGTTTCGGCACTGGGTGCCAGGTTCTCGACAGGCTGGCGCCCCTCACCCTTACCCTCTCCCCATGAAGGACGGAGAGAGGGAGGCGTTGGCGATGGAACTTCTTCCTTCTCCCCGTCACTATACGGGGAGAAGGCGCCGGCAGGCGGATGAGGGGGGGCGCCGGCCTGTGACGGCTGCGCCGAAGACGGTGTCGTAGGAATCTCGATTGGCGCCGGCGTCTCGACCGGAACTTCGGCGGGCGTCGGTACTTCGGCGGGTGCCGGTTCCGGCAGCTGCTCCGGGCGCGACGGGACAATTTCCGGCTCGGCGGGCGCTGGCGGCGGTACCTCCTGCGGCCGCGGTTCGGGCGCAGGCTCCGGAATGGCCGGAGGTGTCGGAACTTCCTCAGGTGCCGGCGGCTCCGGGCGCTCGGGCGTCGGTGCCGGTTCCTCCTCCGGCCGCGGCTCCGGCAGCGGTTCCGGCTCGGGCGGAACAGTCGGCTCCGGCACCGGCGGAATGGCCGGGGCAGGCTCGGGTGTCGGCTCCTCGGGCGGCGCGGGCTCGACGGGAGGCTGAGCCTGGGTCTCCTCCCGCTTCAGGAATTCCGGAACGGCCTGCTCGGCCGCCGGCTTCAGCGTGTCGAGCTGATCCCATTTGATCGGCGGCAGCGGGGCGGTCTCGTCGACGCGCTCCTCGACGACCTCCTTCTTGCCGAACGAAAATATCTTCTTGAAGAACCCGGCCATCTCTTGCGTTTCTCAGGCGGCGCGGGCGGCAAGCGGGGCCGCGATCAGCCGGGCGCCGTCATGACCGGTGACTGTTGCTTCGACGATCTCGCCCGGCGCGCCGGTGGCGAGCGCGGCGAGCGTAAACCCTTCGGTGCGGCCGAGCCCGTCGCGCTCGATCAGGATCGACTGGCGCGTTCCGGAGAGCGACGACAGATGGCGGCGATATGCGGTCTCGCCGGCGGCGCGCAGGCGGGCTGCCCGCTGCTTGACCACTTCGCGGCGGACCTGCGGCATGCGCGCGGCGGGCGTGCCTTCGCGCGGCGAAAACGGAAAGACGTGCAGGTGGGTCAGCCCGCATTCCTCGACGATCTTTGCCGAATTTTCGAACATCGCCTCCGTCTCGGTCGGGAAGCCGGCGATGATGTCGGCGCCGAAGACGACGTCAGGGCGCAGCTTGCGCACGTCTTCGCAGAAGCGGATCGACTGATCGCGCAGATGCCGACGCTTCATGCGCTTCAAAATCATGTCATCGCCGGATTGCAGCGACAGATGCAGATGCGGCATCAGCCGCGGCTCGGTGGCGATGGCGTCGAGCAAATCGTCGTCGGCCTCGATGGAATCGATGGAGGAGAGGCGCAGGCGCTTCACGTCCGGCACCTGGCGCAGGATGGTCTTCACCAGCCTGCCGAGTTTCGGTGCGCCCGGCAGGTCGGCGCCGAAACTCGTCATGTCGACGCCGGTCAGCACGATCTCGGCATAGCCATTGCCGGTGAGCCGCTTGACCTGTTCGACCACGGCGCCCATCGGCACCGAGCGTGAATTGCCGCGGCCATAGGGGATGATGCAGAAGGTGCAGCGGTGGTCACAGCCATTCTGCACCTGCACGAAGGCGCGTGCCCTGCCCTCGATGGCATCGACCATATGGCCGGCGGTCTCGCGTACGGAGAAGATGTCGTTGACGCGCGCCTTCTCGCTGTCGTTGACACCGAAATCCGGCAGCGCGCGATAGGAATTGGCCTTCAGCTTCTCCTCATTGCCGAGAACGAGATCGACCTCGTCCATGGCAGCGAAATTCTGCGGCTCGGTCTGCGCCGCGCAGCCGGTGACGATGATGCGAGCCTCGGGGTTGTCGCGGCGCGCCTTGCGAATCGCCTGTTTGGCCTGGCGCACCGCCTCACCTGTGACGGCGCAGGTGTTGAAGATGACGGCGCCGCCAGCCAGCCCACCGAGGCCCGCAGTTTCGGCCTCGCGCCGCATCACCTCGGATTCATAGGTGTTCAGCCGGCAGCCGAAGGTCACCAGTTCGATGCGATTGGGGCCCTTCCCCACATCGCCATCCTTGAAAGGAGCGGGCATCAGGCCGCGCTTTCGGTGTCGCGCGCCCAGGCGCCGCTCGAGGGATCGAAGCTGCCGGAAAACTCCCATTCGGCCGCACCGGTCAGGATGACATGGTCGTTTTCAAGCCATTCGACGTGCAGCGAGCCGCCGCCGGGGGTCAGTAGATTGACGCTGCGCCCGGTGCGCCGGGTGCGGGCCGCAGCCACGACGGCGGCGCAGGATGCCGTGCCGCAAGCCTTGGTCAGGCCGGCGCCGCGTTCCCAGGTGCGGATGATCATGCTGTCGGGCGAGGTCACCTGCGCGATGGTGATGTTGGCGCGCTCGGGGAAGATCGGATGGTTTTCGAGCAGCGGTCCGAAGCGGTCGAGTTCGTAGGACCAGACGTCGCGGTCGACCCAGAAGATGGCATGCGGATTGCCCATGGAGACGACCGAGGGCGAATGCAGCACCGGGGCGTCGATCGGGCCGACCTGCAATTCGATCATGCGGGTATCGCGAAACTCCTCAGCGAGCGGAATGTCCCGCCAGCCGAAGCGCGGCGTGCCCATGTCGACCGAGATCGAGCCGTCGGCATGTTCCTGCGCGTTGAGGATTCCGGCGACGGTCTCGAAGGTGAATGTCTTTTGTCCGGTCTCGGCCGCCAGCGCCTGGACGACGCAGCGCATGCCGTTGCCGCAGGCCTGCGCGCCCGAGCCGTCCGAATTCAATATGTCGATGAAATAGGCCGTACCCGGCGTCCGCGCCTCATGGATCGCCATGATCTGGTCGAACCGCGTCGAGGCATCGGCGTTGAGCGCGATCGCCGCTGTCGGCGTCACCCGGTCGGCACGGCCGCGCATGTCGGCAACGATGATCTCGTTGCCGATGCCGTTCATCTTGGCGAAAGGGGCGGTGCCTGCCATTTCTTCCGGTCATTCCGTACTGTTTGCCGCTATATGGCGGAAAAGGGCGGGAATTACCAGTGCATCGCGCCTTCAGGTGACGGCGAAGACGCCGAGCACGATCAGCAGGAATATGATCAGCACGATACCGATCAGGATGCGCGCGCCGGTGGCGGCCGCACCTGCTAATGCCGGCATGCCGAGCAGGCTCGCAGCGGCGGCGATAATCAGGAGAATGATGATCCATTTAAGCATGGAAATGCCTCGCAAAGCGATAGAAATCGAAGCCCCTTCAACAAACGCGCCGGTGGCGCTCGGGTTCCGCCGGCCGCGGCCGGCCCCGGTCAAAGCGCCGCTTCCTGCGGCACGTCCCAGACCTCACCTGGCCGCAAGGCGCGAAAACGTTCGCGCGGCAGGCCCTCGGCCTCCAGCGCCTCGTCGAGCTTGCGTGCCGGCTCGTCGATCGGTTCGTCGGTGAGCTGGAACGTGCCCCAATGGCAGCCGGCCGCATAGGCGGCGTTGCACAATGTCATGCCTTGCACCGCCTCCTCCGGGTTTTGATGCTGCGAGGCCATGAACCAGCGCGGCTCATAGGCGCCGATCGGCAGGATGGCGAAGCGGAAGCCGCCGTGCTTGTGAGCCATGAGCCGGTAGTTGATGCCGTCATGGAAGCCGGTATCGCCCGCGAAATAGATCCGGCCGGCCGGCGTCTCGATGACGAAGCCGGCCCATAGCGCCATGCGCCGGTCGCGTGTGCCGCGCGCCGACCAGTGATGCGCCGGCTCGACATGGACGGCCACGCCATCGCCGATGTCGACCCTGTCGCCCCAGTCATGCGCCGAGAGCCGCATGCCGGGAACCGCCCCGCCAATCAGGACGTCATTGCCGAACGGGGTCACCACCAGCGGGTCGTGCCTGGCCTTGAGCTGCTTCAGCGTCGCGATGTCGAGATGGTCGTAGTGATTGTGGCTGACCAGCACGAGATCGATCGGCGGCAGGTCGGCCAGGGCGATGCCCGGCGCGTTGACGCGTTTCGGCCCGACGAAGGAGAACGGCGAGGCCCGCAGCGACCATACCGGATCGGTGAGGATGTTCAGGCCCGCGGTCTGGACCAGCAGCGTGGAATGACCGACCATGGTCACGGTCAGGCCGGCGCCCTCGACACGTGCAGGCGGCTTTGCCTGCGGAAAGGGGCTCGGATTGGTGGCCGGCCATTTCGAGCGTTGGCCATTGAACTGCCATTTCAGCAGATCGGCGAAACGCGCCGGCGGCTGGCCGCCGGGATTGAAGAACAAGATTCCGTCGAAATGATCGCTGGGCGGGCCGTTATAGTAGCGATTGGCGGCTTTCGGTCTCGCAGCCAATTTGCGGCTCCAGCGAATTTCGTCTTGATAGACATAGCCCTTGTGCCGGCTGGCGCAAGCGTTTGCCGGCCGAATGCCAACGGCCCGGGCGGCCGGCTTGAGTAGGATCGGATTGGGGAGGACGATGCCATGGCGATGAAGCGGACCAGGACACCATGGATGAAGGCCGGGGATTTCGGCCGCTCGCTGGCGCGCGGCATCGGCGTCAACCTGCTGGTGAGCGACATGGCGGCCATGGAAGCCTTCTGCCGCGACGTGCTCGGCGCCGATATCATCTATGCCGACGAGGATTTCGCGGCGATCGAGCTGCTGGGCTCGGTGTTCATGCTGCACGCCGACCATTCCTATCTCGACAATGCCATGACAGGGACGATCGCCGGCGCCGAGACACGCGGCGCCGGCATCGAACTGCGCCTTTACGGCGCCAATCCGGATGCGGTCGAGGCCGCCGCGCGCGATCACGGCCACATCGTGCTGGCCGGAGCGATCGACAAGCCGCACGGCCTGCGCGAGAGCTATGTCGTCGGACCGGACGGCTATATATTCGTGCCGAGCGCTCCGCTGGCCGGATGATAGCGACAAATTTGCAACAATTCTTGGCGCAAACCCTATTTTAACCATATCGGGTTGAAATTTCGCCACCTTCTCCATCTTGGTGGAGGGCGACATTGTGCGGACGGCAGCCCCGCCGGATCCGACGGAGGTTGAAATGACTTTTTCGAAAACAGCCCTGGTGGCCGTATCGCTGGCGGCGCTCGTTGCGAGCGGCTGCTCAACCTCACGGTTTTCCTCGATGGACGACCAGCAGCCGGCGCCGCTGCAGCCGGCGCCGTCCGGTCAGGTGACGGCCAACCAGTTGCCGCCCCCGGCCTCCCCCGGCACCACGGATCCTTCGCAATTCCCGACCGCCCCGCAGAACAGCCAGGTCGCCTCCTTGCCGCCGGACGGTTCGGCGCCGGCGGGTGCGCCGGACCTGACCGCGGCCAGTGTCGCCGGCGTATGGAACGCCAGCGTTTCCGGCCAGAGCTGCAAGGTGGCGACGCCGCAGACCAAATTCGGCGCCGGTTTCCGCGCCGGACCGCTGCATTGCCCGGCGCCGATCGACGGCATCAAGTCATGGAACGTCGCCGGCAAGCAGTTGACGCTTTACGATGAGAATGGCGGCACGCTGGCACGGCTCTATTCCTCGGGCGGCTCGAAATTCGACGGCCAGACTTCCAATGGCCTGCCGATCTCGCTTACAAGGTAAGCCAATCCCTCGACAACGACGTGACCTATGCATCTGCGTGACGGCCTCCAGACCCATGTGACCGTCAGGCAGCGTTACGACCATCTGGTCGACACCGGTGCCATCGAGCGCGATCCGGCGCAGGAGCGGATCGTCACCGCTCTCGACCGGCTGATATCAGAGATTTCGGTGAAGCGGCTGGCGCACAAATCGAGCGCGCTTGGCTGGCTCTTCGCCCGAAGGCGCGAGACGCACGAGGCGGTCAAGGGCCTCTACATCCATGGCGGCGTCGGCCGCGGCAAGACCATGTTGATGGACTTGTTCTTCGAGCTGCTGCCGGTGCGGCGCAAGCGCCGCGTGCATTTCAACGACTTCATGGCCGAGGTGCAGGACCGCATCCAGAAGCACCGGCAGGAGCGCAAGGACGGCACGGTGAGGGAAGACGATCCGATTCCGCCGGTGGCGCGGGCGCTTGCCGAACAGGCCTGGGTACTGTGTTTCGACGAGTTCTCGGTCACCGACATCGCCGATGCGATGATCCTGTCCCGGCTGTTTTCGGCGCTGTTCGCCAGCGGCGTGGTGCTGGTGGCGACGTCGAACGTGGCACCGGAAAATCTCTATCGCGACGGGCTGAACCGTCAGCTTTTCCTGCCCTTCATCGGCATATTGGAACGGCACGCGCAGGTGCTCTCGCTCGATGCCGACAAGGACTATCGGCTGGAAAAGCTTGCCCGTACGCCGGTCTATGTCACGCCCACCGATGCGGCGGCCGATGAGGCGATGGACGCGGCTTGGCAAACGATGACCCGCGGCGCGCCGACGGCCGAGACGTTGCTTGCCGTCAAGGGCCGGCAGCTGGCCGTTCCGCGCGCCGCCGGCGACGCGGCGCGTTTTTCCTTCGCCGATCTGTGCGAGAAACCACTCGGCGCGCGCGACTATCTGGCCCTTGCCGACCGCTTCTCGACCATCTTTATCGACCACATTCCGGTGCTGGGTGAAGGCCGGCGCAACGAGGCCAAGCGCTTCATCCTGCTGGTCGACACGCTCTACGACCATCACATCAGGCTGGTGGTAAGCGCGGAAGCGCCGCCGCAGCAACTCTATGTGGCCAAGCGCGGCGTCGAGGTGTTCGAGTTCGAACGCACGGCTTCGCGGCTGATCGAGATGCAGAGCCGCGACTGGCTGGAGGATTGGGCGGAGCGGCGGAAGGCGAAGACGACGCCGGAGGCGCGGCAGGCGCCGGCTACGCCGCCTTCGTCCCAGGGCGGAGCGACGCAAAGCGAAGCGCGCACCCTAGGACGAAGATAGGCCGAACTCCTGTCAGCCTCGCTACAGTTGATAAACATACATGAGGAAGCTCTCTGCTGACTCGTGCGTCTCCTCGCGCGACTCGTAAAGCGCGCGGGCGGCACGGTTGTCCGGCTCGGTGCCGACCCAGGCTTCTTCGCAGCCATTCTCCCTGCCGATCGCAAACATCGCGTCGAGCATCTTTCGCGCGATGCCCTGGCGCTGGAAGGCCGGCGATACGCCGACCTCGTCGATGTAGCGCTCCGTCGCCTTGTCGGGATGACGGTGAATGATGGCGGCGCATTGACCGACGGTCACGCCGTCGGCGAGCGCCACGACCATGAAGTGGCCGGGTTCCCTGAGATAGACTGCCAATCGATCTGGCCTGACCGGTTCGTCGAACACATCCTCGGCGACCCGCATCACAAGGGCGTCATTGCCGGCATCAAGTCTTACGATCTCCATCTTCATCGTGTAGATTTTCCCCAGTCGAGTTTTCAAACTTTTACGTTTACGTAATTCCCGGTCACTCTAACCGATTGAAAACGCTCGCTCCAAAATAATCGTTTGAATTTACGCGGCGCCGGGGCTATTGGGTGCGGCGAAATCTCGCGGGATCCCCGCAGCATTCCGGTCTCTTCCTCGACGCCGTCATCAGATCGTCAGCGATTTGAGCGACATCACGAACAAAGGGAAACTATCCTGACATGGCACGCAACAAGATAGCGCTTATCGGCTCTGGCATGATCGGCGGCACGCTCGCTCACATGATCGGCCTCAAGGACCTCGGCGACGTGGTTCTGTTCGATATTGCCGAAGGCATCCCGCAGGGCAAGGGGCTCGATATTGCGCAATCGTCGCCGGTCGACGGGTTCGATTCCAGGCTGACCGGCGTCAACGACTATGCCGGGATCGAAGGGGCGGACGTCTGCATCGTCACCGCCGGCGTGCCGCGCAAGCCGGGCATGAGCCGCGACGATCTGCTCGGCATCAACCTCAAGGTCATGGAACAGGTCGGCGCCGGCCTGAAGAAGTACGCGCCGAAGGCCTTCGTCATCTGCATCACCAATCCGCTGGATGCGATGGTCTGGGCGCTGCAGAAGTTTTCCGGCCTGCCCAACACCCATGTCGTGGGCATGGCCGGCGTGCTCGACAGCGCTCGCTTCCGCTATTTCCTGGCCGAGGAGTTCAAGGTCTCGGTCGAGGACGTCACCGCCTTCGTGCTCGGCGGCCATGGCGATTCCATGGTGCCGATGATCCGCTATTCGACGGTTGCAGGCATTCCTCTGCCCGATCTCGTCAAGATGGGCTGGACCTCGAAGGAGAAGCTCGACCAAATCGTGCAGCGCACCCGCGACGGCGGCGCCGAGATCGTCGGCCTGTTGAAGACCGGCTCGGCCTATTATGCGCCGGCCGCATCGGCGATCTCGATGGCCGAAGCCTATCTCAAGGACAAGAAGCGTGTGCTGCCTTGCGCGGCCCACCTTTCCGGCCAGTATGGCGTGAAGAACACCTATGTCGGCGTTCCCGTGGTGATCGGCGCCGGTGGCGTCGAGCGCGTCATCGAGATCGAGCTTTCCAAGCCAGAGCAGAAGATGTTCGATAGCTCGGTGGCGGCGGTGCAAGGCCTGACCGAGGCCTGCGTCAAGATCGCGCCGCAACTCGCCTCGAAGTGAACCCCAGCAGCTGATCCGGAGACGATCCAGATGAACATCCATGAATATCAGGGCAAGGCGCTGCTGAAGGGCTTTGGCGCGCCGGTGGCCCAAGGCGTGCCGGTGTTCAAGGCGGATGAGGCGGAAGCCGCCGCCAAGGCGCTGCCCGGCCCGCTCTATGTGGTGAAGAGCCAGATCCATGCCGGCGGCCGCGGCAAGGGCAAGTTCAAGGAGCTCGGGCCTGACGCCAAGGGCGGCGTGCGGCTGGCCAAGTCGGTCGCCGACGTCGTCGCCAACGCCAACGAGATGCTCGGCCACACGCTGGTGACCAAGCAAACCGGCCCGGCCGGCAAGCAGGTCAACCGGCTCTATATCGAGGATGGCGCCGACATCGAGCGCGAGCTCTATCTGTCTGTTCTGGTCGACCGTTCGGTCGGCCGCATCGCCTTCGTCGTCTCGACCGAAGGCGGCATGGACATCGAGGCGGTCGCCCACGACACGCCGGAAAAGATCATCACCGTCGCCATCGATCCGGAAAAGGGCGTTACCGCGGATGACGTGAAGAAACTCAATGGCGCGCTGAAGCTCGACGGCGATGCTGCCAGGGACGGCGGCACGCTGTTCCCGATCCTCTACAAGGCCTTCGTCGAGAAGGACATGAGCCTGCTCGAGGTCAATCCCCTGATCGTCATGAAAAACGGCCGGCTGCGCGTCCTCGACGCCAAGGTGTCGTTCGACAACAACGCGCTGTTTCGCCATCCGGATGTGCTCGAGCTGCGCGACACCACCGAAGAGGACGAGAAGGAGATCGAGGCGTCGAAATACGACCTCGCCTATGTCGCGCTCGACGGCAATATCGGCTGCATGGTCAATGGCGCCGGCCTCGCCATGGCGACGATGGACATCATCAAGCTCTACGGCGCCGAGCCGGCCAACTTCCTCGATGTCGGCGGCGGCGCGTCGAAGGAAAAGGTGACGGCGGCCTTCAAGATCATCACCAGGGATCCGGCGGTCAAGGGCATCCTGATCAACATCTTCGGCGGCATCATGAAATGCGACATCATCGCCGAGGGCGTCATCGCCGCGGTCAAGGAAGTCGGCCTGAAAGTGCCGCTGGTCGTGCGCCTGGAAGGCACCAATGCCGAACTCGGCAAGAAGATCATCAACGACAGCGGCCTCAACGTCGTGTCAGCCGACGATCTTGACGACGCGGCCAAGAAAATCGTGGCGGCGGTGAAGGGCTGATCAAGTGCCTCCACGCAAGATAAACCTCGTCGAGGCTGCGGATGCGAAGATCGCGGATGTCTTCGATCCGCATATCGCCGGCGACGTCAATGACAGCCAGGCGAAGGTCGCCAAGTTCGGCGCGGTTTTCGACTGGCACGCCCATGACAACGAAGACGAAGCCTTCCTCGTGCTGCGCGGCCGCATCGCCATCGATTTCCGCGACGGTCCGGTCGAGCTCGGCGAAGGCGATTTCATCGTCGTGCCGCGCGGCGTCGAGCACCGGCCGCGTTCGCTGACACCGGAACCGGTGGTGCTGATGTTCGAGCCGGCGACGACGCTCAACACCGGCAACGCCAAGAGCGCTCTCACCGTCACCGACCTGAAGCGGCTCTGAGCCATGAACGCGGCCTCCTTCTCCTCGCTCTCGCCTGATCACCAGCGCCTGCAGGCGCTGGTCGGCGCGTGGCGTGGCGAGGAAGAGGTCGCGGACACACAATGGGCCGATGGCGGCTCAGCGACTTCGGAAGTACTGGCAGAGGCACAGTTCGGCGGCCTGTTCGTAGTGCAACGCTATCGCCAGCGCCGCGACGGGACGATTTCGTTCGGCGCGCACAGCGTGTTCGGCTTCGACCGGCAAAACAGCCTTGTCACCATGCATCAGTTCGATTCGATGGGCTTTGTGCCGGCCTCGCCGGCCTCCGGCACGTGGGAGGGCAACACACTGACGCTGTTGCGCTCGTCGCCGCGCGGGGCCGCACGCGTGACCTACGCTTTCGACGGCAGCGACAGCTATCGCATGCGACTGCAATTCCAGCTCGTCGGCAGCGACGGCTGGCAAGACATGATGAGCGGCCTTTACCGGCGCGTCCCGCCTTCCGTTTTGGGGGATGGCTGAGCGATGGAAATCCTGGGCAAAGCGGTTGAAGAAAGACACATAATCACACATATATTGGCTGTGTGTTTATGTGGAGACGAGCGATGAAGAACGTCACCCTGGCCATGGACGAGGCACTGCTTGAGAAAGCGCGAGGCCTTGCCGGACGTCGCAAGACGACGCTCAACGCCCTCATTCGTTCACTGCTTGCGCATGAAGTCGAGCAGGAAGATCGGATTGCCTGGGCCAAGGCGGGAATGAAGCGGCTTATGGACGAGGCTGCGAAACGGAGCGACAGCGCCGACACCCCCTACAAGTGGGATCGAAGGGACGCCTATGCCGACCGGGAAGATCGACTGCTTTCTCGACACGAACGTCCTGATCTACGCGGCTTCGGAGAAGAATCGTGACCCACGTCGCGCGCCAATCGCAGAAGACCTGGTATCGAGCACTGTCTTTGGCGTGTCGGGGCAAACCTTGGCCGAATTCACAGCGGTGGCGCGAGGAAAATCCCTTCTGGGGGATGATCTGCTCGACCAATGGCTGGTCCTCCTCGGCACTTGTCCGCTGGTGCCTGTCGACGAAAGCTATGTTCGCGCAGGACTGGACCTCGCACGCCGCTACGGAATTCACTACTACGACGCCGCGCTTCTTGCCGCAGCCGGATATCTCGGCGCGCCGATTTTCTACACCGAAGATCTCAACCACAACCAGGTTTATGGCTCGGTGCGAGCCGTCAATCCTTTCTTGTAATCGCTGAATTCAGAGGCGTTCTCACCATGTCCATTCTCGTCGACAAGAACACCAAGGTGCTCGTGCAGGGCCTGACCGGCAAGACCGGCACCTTCCACACCGAACAGGCGCTGGCCTATCACGGGACCAAGATGGTCGGCGGCATCCATCCCAAGAAGGGCGGCGAGACCTGGACCGGCGCCAAGGGCGAGAACCTGCCGATCTTCGCCACCGTCGCCGAGGGCAAGGCCAAGACCGGCGCCAACGCTTCCGTCGTCTATGTGCCGCCGGCGGGTGCTGCCGAAGCCATCATCGAGGCCATCGAGGCCGAAATCCCGCTCATCGTCTGCATCACCGAAGGCATTCCCGTCATGGACATGATCAAGGTCAAGGCGCGGCTCGACCGTTCGACGTCGCGGCTGATCGGCCCGAACTGTCCCGGCGTGCTCACCCCCGACGAATGCAAGATCGGCATCATGCCCGGGAACATCTTCCGCAAGGGTTCGGTCGGTGTTGTTTCGCGCTCGGGAACGCTTACCTATGAAGCCGTGTTCCAGACCACCAATGTCGGCCTCGGCCAGACCACCGCTGTCGGCATCGGTGGCGATCCCGTCAAAGGCACCGAATTCATCGACGTGCTCGAAATGTTCCTCGCCGACGACGAGACCAAGTCGATCATCATGATCGGCGAGATCGGCGGCTCGGCCGAGGAAGACGCCGCGCAGTTTCTCAAGGACGAGGCCAAACGCGGCCGCCGCAAGCCGATGGCGGGCTTCATCGCCGGACGCACGGCGCCGGCCGGCCGCACCATGGGCCATGCGGGCGCGGTTATCTCGGGCGGCAAGGGCGGCGCCGAAGACAAGATCGCGGCAATGGAATCGGCCGGGATAAAAGTTTCGCCATCGCCGGCCCGGCTGGGCACGACGCTGGTCGAGGCAATTAAGGGCTAGTGAGTAGTCAATAGTGAGTAGTGAAAAGGGAAGAACGGGTGAGTAGCAGCTGAACGGGAAAGTCTTCATTTTTCCTACTCCTTACTGACTACTCACTATTCCCCTCGAAAGGAGACGGAGCCAGGCTCCGCAGACAAAATGGCACGACAAGATCAGGCCAACGACCAATTTTCGCTCACCTCTTTCCTCTATGGCGGCAATGCCGATTATATCGACGCGCTCTATGCGGCGTATGAGGACGATCCAGCCTCGGTCAATCCCGAATGGCAGGAGTTCTTCGCCGGCCTGAAGGACGATGCCGGGGATGTCCGCAAGAACGCCAAGGGCGCCTCGTGGGCCAAGCCCTCCTGGCCGCTGCAGGCCAATGGCGAGCTGGTGTCGGCGCTCGACGGCAATTGGGGCCTGGTCGAGAAGCACATCGAAAAGAAGGTCAAGGAGAAGGCAGCCGTCAACGGCGCCGTCCCCTCCGACGCCGACGTGCACCAGGCGACGCGCGATTCCGTGCGCGCCATCATGATGATCCGCGCCTATCGCATGCGCGGCCATCTGCACGCCAATCTCGACCCGCTCGGCATCGCCACGCTCGAGGATTACAACGAGCTGTCGCCAGAGAATTACGGCTTCACCGAAGCCGACTACGACCGGCCGATCTTCCTCGACAATGTGCTCGGGCTCGAATTCGGCACCATCCGCCAGATGCTCGACATCCTGACCCGCACCTATTGCTCGACGCTGGGCGTCGAGTTCATGCATATCTCCGATCCGGAAGAGAAAGCGTGGATCCAGGCGCGCATCGAGGGCGCCGACAAGGAGATTTCCTTCACCGCGACCGGCAAGAAGGCGATCCTGCAGAAACTGATCGAGGCCGAGGGCTTCGAGCAGTTCGCCGACGTCAAGTTCAAAGGCACCAAGCGCTTCGGCCTCGACGGCGGCGAAGCGCTGATCCCGGCGCTGGAGCAGATCGTCAAGCGCGGCGGTCAGCTCGGGCTGAAGGAGATCGTGCTCGGCATGGCGCATCGCGGCCGCCTCAACGTACTCTCCCAGGTGATGGCCAAGCCGCATCGCGCCATCTTCCACGAATTCAAGGGCGGCTCGGCCGCACCCGACGAGGTCGAGGGCTCGGGCGACGTCAAATACCATCTTGGCGCCTCGTCGGACCGCGAGTTCGACGGCAACAAGGTGCATCTGTCGCTGACCGCCAATCCCTCGCATCTTGAAATCGTCGACCCGGTGGTGATGGGCAAGGCGCGCGCCAAACAGGATTATCTGTTCGGCCGTGGCCGCGAGGAGATCGTGCCGCTGGAAGAGCGGGCCAAGGTGCTGCCGCTTTTGCTGCATGGCGACGCCGCCTTTGCCGGCCAGGGCGTCATTGCCGAAATCCTCGGCCTGTCCGGCCTGCGCGGCCACCGCGTTGCCGGCACGCTGCATTTCATCATCAACAACCAGATCGGCTTCACCACCAATCCGCGCTTCTCGCGCTCGTCGCCCTACCCGTCCGACGTCGCCAAGATGATCGAGGCGCCGATCTTCCACGTCAACGGCGACGATCCGGAGGCCGTGGTGCACGCCGCCAAGGTGGCGATCGAATTCCGCATGAAATTCCACAAGCCTGTCGTGGTCGACATGTTCTGCTACCGCCGCTTCGGCCACAATGAGGGCGACGAGCCGGCCTTCACGCAGCCGATCATGTACCGCAACATCCGCAACCATAAGACAACGGTGCAGATCTATGCCGACCGGCTGATCGCCGAAGGCCACTTGACGCAGGCCGAGTTCGACAAGCTCAAGGCCGACTGGCGGGAGCATCTGGAATCCGAGTGGGAAGTCGGCCAGCATTACAAGCCCAACAAGGCCGATTGGTTGGATGGCGCCTGGTCGGGCCTGCGTACGGCCGACAACCAGGATGAACAGCGGCGCGGCAAGACCGCGGTGCCGGCCAAGACACTGAAGGAGATCGGCAAGAAGCTGACCGAGGTGCCGAAGAATTTCGAGGCGCACAAGACGATCATCCGCTTCCTCGAAAACCGCCGCCAGGCCATCGAATCCGGCGAAGGCATCGACTGGTCGACGGCCGAGGCGCTGGCTTTTGGCGCCATCCTGCTCGACGGCAACCCGATCCGCCTCTCCGGGCAGGATTCGGAGCGGGGTACCTTCTCGCAGCGCCA
The DNA here is from genome assembly GCF_006442685.1 of Mesorhizobium sp. B2-4-7. Taxonomy (NCBI): domain Bacteria; kingdom Pseudomonadati; phylum Pseudomonadota; class Alphaproteobacteria; order Hyphomicrobiales; family Phyllobacteriaceae; genus Mesorhizobium; species Mesorhizobium sp. B2-4-7. The sequence goes on along the minus strand of NZ_VFVH01000002.1, from coordinate 642,864 downwards.
TTCCGTGCTCTACGACCAGCGCGACGAGACCCGCTACATCCCGCTCAACAATCTGTCGGCGGCGCAGGCCGGCTATGAGGTCATCAACTCAATGCTGTCCGAAGAAGCCGTGCTCGGCTTCGAATATGGCTACAGCCTGGCCGAGCCTAAGGCGCTGACGTTGTGGGAAGCTCAGTTCGGCGACTTCGCCAACGGCGCCCAGGTGGTGTTCGACCAGTTCATATCCAGCGGAGAGCGCAAGTGGCTCCGGATGTCGGGCCTCGTCTGCCTGCTGCCGCATGGTTATGAAGGCCAGGGACCGGAACATTCGTCTGCCCGGCTCGAGCGTTTCCTGCAGCTCTGCGCCGAGGACAACATGCAAGTGGCCAACTGCACGACGCCGGCCAACTACTTCCATATATTGCGCCGGCAGTTGAAGCGCGACTTCCGCAAGCCGCTGATCCTGATGACGCCGAAGTCGCTGCTGCGCCACAAGCGGGCGGTGTCGACGCTGCCGGAAATGTCGGGCGAAAGCTCGTTCCACCGGCTGCTGTGGGACGATGCCCAGCTCTTGCCCAACCAGGCCATCAAGCTGACCAAGGATTCCAAGATCCGCCGTGTCGTGCTGTGCTCGGGCAAGGTCTATTACGACCTCTACGAGGAGCGCGAGAAACGCGGCATCAACGACATCTATCTGCTGCGTGTCGAACAACTCTACCCGTTCCCGGCCAAGGCGCTGATCACCGAACTGTCGCGCTTCCGCAATGCCGAAATGGTGTGGTGCCAGGAGGAACCCAAGAACATGGGCGCCTGGTCGTTCATCGACCCGTATCTGGAATGGGTGCTGGCGCATATCGACGCCAAGCACCAGCGGGTGCGCTACACCGGCCGGCCGGCATCCGCCTCGCCGGCGACCGGGCTTATGTCCAAGCATCTCGCCCAGCTCGCCGCCTTGCTCGAAGACGCGCTCGGCGAGTAGGCAGAGTTGAGCGAATAGAACAGACAGACAACAAACGGACAGGCACAATGGCTACCGAAATCCGCGTTCCCACTCTCGGCGAATCCGTCACCGAGGCAACCATCGGCAAATGGTTCAAGAAGGTGGGCGATGCCATTGCCGCCGACGAGCCGCTGGTCGAGCTCGAAACCGACAAGGTGACGGTCGAGGTTCCCTCGCCAGGCGCCGGAACCTTGGGCGAGATCGCCGCCAAGGAGGGCGAGACGGTCGGGGTCGGCGCTCTTCTGGGCTCGATTTCGGCCGGTGGCGCCGCCGCACCGGTCACCAAGCCGCAAGCCGTGGCGCAGGCATCGAGCCCCGACGCCGCGCAGACCACCAAACAGGCCGCCGCCGAGACCGCCAAGGTCGCCGGCGACGCCGGTCCGGTCGAGCCGCGCACCATGCCGCCGGCGCCGGCAGCGGCGAAACTGATCGCCGAGAACAATCTGTCGGTCGACCAATTGTCCGGCTCCGGCAAGCGCGGCCAGGTGCTGAAGGGCGACGTGCTCGACGCCATCACCAAGGGTGCGCCGTCGCAGCCGGCCGAAACGCCGAAGGCGGCCCCGGCAGCGCCGATTGCTGCCCGTGCGCCGTCCTCAGGCGACGACGCGGCGCGCGAGGAGCGCGTGCGCATGACCAAGCTGCGCCAGACCATCGCGCGCCGGCTCAAGGAAGCGCAGTCGACCGCCGCCATGCTCACCACCTTCAACGAGGTCGACATGTCAGCGGTGATGGCGCTCAGGACCAAGTACAAGGACGTGTTCGAGAAGAAGCACGGCGTGAAGCTCGGCTTCATGGGTTTCTTCACCAAGGCCGTCACGCACGCGCTGAAGGAAATCCCGTCGGTCAACGCCGAGATCGACGCCACCGATATCATCTTCAAGAACTACGCCCATATCGGCGTCGCCGTCGGCACCGAGAAGGGTCTGGTCGTTCCGGTGGTGCGCGATGCCGACCAGATGTCTATCGCCGAGATCGAGAAGGAGATCGGCCGGCTCGGCATCGCCGCGCGCGACGGCAAGCTGTCGGTCGCCGACATGCAGGGGGGCACGTTCACGATTTCCAATGGCGGCGTCTACGGGTCGCTGATGTCCACGCCGATCCTCAACGCGCCGCAGTCGGGCATTCTGGGCATGCACAAGATCCAGGACCGGCCCGTGGTGGTCGGCGGCCAGATCGTGATCCGGCCGATGATGTATCTGGCGCTGAGCTACGATCACCGCATCGTCGACGGCAAGGAAGCGGTGACCTTCCTGGTGCGCGTCAAGGAAAGCCTGGAGGATCCGGAACGGCTGGTGCTTGATCTGTGAGGCGGTCGGATGGCGGCTCGCGGTCGGAGTAGCCAATAATGGCCCTGTTCCCTGGGCCTGCCAGACCGATAGCGCTGGCGGCCGGTATGGCATTCGCCGCTGTCCACGCTAATGCCGCATGCCCGGCCGAACTCGCCGTCTACGGCGATGCCCAGAGCGGCAGTGAGATCAATTTTACGCCGACCGGCACGTCGGCGACCGTCACCAACACGTTCCGCTTGATCCTCGACAACGATGTGGTGCTGAACGGCATCGTCCAATGGAACGAAGGTGTTTCGCGGCCGAACGGGGCGCTGATGTACAAATGCCCGGGAGGCGACGTTACCGGCACCGAGCTTGCCGCCTGCACCTTGTGGAGCGGCGTCATCTATACGTCGGATGAAAAGGGCAGCATCGGCCTGTTGCCGGCCGAAGGCGTCGAAGCACCGAAGACGCTGATCCTGCCCGATCTCGGTCCGGTGTTGCATCAATCCACCGCCTATGGCGGCGCCGGGTTTTCGAAAGTGCCGTCGGACGTGTTTGCCTTGAAGGGATGCCAGGAATGAGCGGGACGCAAAAGGTGCTGCTGGTCACCGGTGGCAGCCGCGGCATCGGCGCCGCGATCTGCCGGCTCGGGTCGAAGGCTGGCTATCGCGTAGCGGTCAACTACACCTCCCACCAGACCGCCGCCGAGGCACTGGTCGGCGAAATCAAGGCCGCAGGCGGCGAGGCCTTTGCGGTCAGGGGCGATGTCGGCGTCGAATCCGATATCGTTGCCATGTTTGAAGCCGTCGACCGCGGCTATGGCCGGCTCGATGCTTTCGTCAACAATGCCGGCATCGTCGACGTCAAGGCGCGGGTCGATGAGATGGATGTTTCACGGCTGGAGCGCATGATGCGCATCAATGTCGTGGGGTCGTTCCTCTGCGCCCGCGAAGCGGTGAAGCGGATGTCGAGCCGTCACGGTGGGTCGGGTGGATCCATCGTCAACATCTCGTCGGCTGCGGCAGTTCTGGGCTCGCCGGGCGAATATGTCGACTACGCCGCGTCCAAGGGCGCGATCGACACCTTCACCATGGGGCTCGCCCGCGAGGTGGCGCTGGAAGGCATCCGCGTCAATGCGGTGCGGCCGGGCATCATCGATACCGAAATCCATGCCTCGGGTGGACAGCCGGACCGGATAGAACGCTTCCGCGATCTTCTGCCGATGAAAAGAGCCGGCACCGCGGATGAAGTCGCGGGCGCGGTTCTCTACCTGTTGTCCGATGCCGCGTCCTATACGACCGGCGCGATCCTGAACGTCAGCGGCGGCCGCTGAGCGCCCCAAGAAAAAGGGAAACAAACATGGCTTATGACGTCGTAATCATCGGCTCGGGACCGGGCGGCTATGTCTGCGCCATCAAGGCGGCGCAGCTCGGGCTGAAGGTCGCGGTGGTCGAGAAGAACCCGACCTTCGGCGGCACCTGCCTCAACATCGGCTGCATTCCGTCCAAGGCGTTGCTGCATGCCTCCGAGATGTTCGCCGAAGCCGGCCACTCCTTCGACACACTGGGTGTCGAAGTGACACCGAAGCTCAATTTGAAGAAGATGATGGCGCACAAGGACGCCACGGTGACGGCGAACGTCAACGGCGTCGCCTTCCTGTTCAAGAAGAACAAGATCGATAGTTTTCGCGGCATCGGCACGGTGGTCGCGGCGGGCAAGGTGTCGGTGACGAGCGAGGACGGCAAGGTCGAGGAAATCGAGACGAAGAACATCGTCATCGCCACCGGCTCGGATGTCGCCGGCATTCCTGGCGTCACGGTCGACTTCGACGAAAAAGTCATCGTGTCCTCGACCGGCGCGCTGTCGCTGGACAAGGTGCCCGGCCATCTCGTCGTGGTCGGCGGCGGCGTCATCGGGCTCGAGCTCGGCTCGGTCTGGGCGCGGCTCGGCGCCAAGGTCACCGTGGTCGAATTCCTCGACACCATCCTCGGCGGTATGGACGGTGAGGTCTCCAAGCAATTCCAGCGGCTGCTCTCCAAGCAGGGCTTCGAATTCAGGCTCGGCGCCAAGGTCACCGGCGTCGCCAAGGCCAAGAAGGGCGCCAGCGTCACTTTCGAGCCTGTGAAAGGCGGCGCGGCCGAGACGATCGAGGCCGACATGGTGCTGATCGCCACCGGCCGCCGCGCTTTCGCCGACAGCCTGGGCCTGAAGGAAGCGGGCGTCGAGGTCGATGAGCGCGGCCGGGTCAAGACCGACGCGCACCTCAGGACCAACGTACCAGGCATCTATGCCATCGGCGATGTCATCGCCGGGCCGATGCTGGCGCACAAGGCCGAGGATGAGGGCGTGGCAGTGGCCGAGACCATTGCCGGCCAGGCCGGCCATGTGAACTATGACGTCATTCCGAGCGTCGTCTACACCAGCCCGGAGATCGCTTCGGTCGGCAAGACCGAGGAAGAATTGAAGAAGGCCGGCATCGACTACAAGGTCGGGAAATTCCCGTTCACCGCCAATGGCCGGGCGCGCGCCATGCTGCACACCGACGGCTTCGTCAAGATCCTGGCCGACAAGGCCACCGACCGCGTGCTCGGCGTTCACATCGTCGGCTTCGGCGCCGGCGAGATGATCCACGAGGCGGCGGTGCTGATGGAATTCGGCGGCTCGTCGGAAGATCTCGCCCGCACCTGTCATGCCCATCCGACCATGTCGGAAGCAGTGAAGGAAGCGGCATTGGCGACGTTCTTCAAGCCGATCCATATTTAGAACGATCCAGGAAAACCGTGAAACGGTTTTCCCGGGCAAGCGCGTAACGCTTCCCTTGAGGGAATTGCCTCCTTGCCTGCCCCAAACAGAACGGCCCACCGGAAGGCGGGCCGTTCTTCGTTGAAAGCCGTGGCCCGATTACTGGGCCGGTGCGGGAGCTGGGGCTGGCGCAGGAGCCGGTGTCGCCGGTGCAGGGGCCGGCGCGGGTGCTGGGGCAGGGGCAGGGGCCGGTTCGGCGGGCTTCATCGGCTCCGCGGGCGCTGGCGCCGGGGCCGGTGTGCTCGCGGCGGGCGGTTCGGTCGCCGGATGCTCACCACTTCTTCCGAAAACATAATACGCGACAATCGCCAGAATAACGACGACCAATGCAATCAGCCAAGGGCTGCCGCCGCCACCTGATCTGGGCGTGTCGTTTGATGGATTCGCCATAAAAGTGTCCTCCGTGGATGAAAATGATCAATCAACAGCCATCAACGCGCAACCGTTGATGGGGTTTCACGCTAGGGAAGGAAAGCGCCGAAAACGCGGCGCCTGGGTCCTCCGCTGCCCACGCGACTCAATCGACAGCGGTGACAGTATAGCCGGCTTTGCGGAAATCCTCGACCAGGCCCTCGGGACCGGGCAGATGCAGCGCGCCGACGGCGATGAAGGCACTGCCTTTGGCGAGGAATGGTCCGGCATGATCGACCATCGCCTTGTTGCGGCTGGTGATCATGGTCTGCTCGAACGCCGCATAGCCTGTCGCGTCGCCCGTCTCGCCGGGCAGCACGGCGCGAAACAGCGGCCAGAACATGCCGGTCTCGCCGCGCTGGTAGAGCACGATCATGGTTTCGTTGACGTCGTTCATCTTGTCGCCGAGCTTCAGCGTGTCGACCAGTCCCTTCATGTGGAACGCCATCGGCAGCGAAGCCATGGCGCGCAGCTGGTCGGCGACGGTTTCCAGCCCTTCGACGGATTTGCCGGAGGCCTTGGCATCCTCGGCAAGCTTGACGTCGAGCACCGGCGCGCCGCCCGCCTTGCGGGCGAGCTCGCAGGCTGGAAGCGCCACCATGGCCGACAGCATCCACGGCTTCATCTTGGCGACGGTTGCCGGCGGGATGCCGCGTTCGTCGAGCGCCTTGCCGACCGCCGCGGCGTCGTCGGGCGACAGCAGCGACGACAGCGTGGTGCTGTCGGTGAACATCATCAGCTCCGGCTGCTTGAGCAGGGCCGCCATCATCTTCTGCTGGTCGAGCACTTCGGTGGTCTCGATGACGATGGTGCCGGCGCCGTCATAGGCCTTCTGCGCCGCCGGCGGCAGCGCTGTGACGCGCGGGTCGGTCATATGCATGGTGCCGAACAGGAAGGACGGCTGTTCGCCCGTCTTCTCCAGCTTCCACAGCAGGCCCTTGCCGTTCGGCGTTGCGGCGGCTTCCGCCTCGATCTTGCGGTAGGTGGACGGGTCACTTTTCTGCAACGCCGACAGCATGTCGGCGCCGGTGCAGGACGGGATTTCGGCATGCGCCTTGCCCGCCGCGAACAACAGGACGGCGAGCAGAGACAGGAAGAACAGCACATGGAACGCCAGGAGCAGCTTCAGCGAGAAGAGCGCAGCGCGGTCGGCGATGACGATGACCCGTTTCATGGTCCTTTCCTAAGCTGGAAAAACGGCAAAACGGTTAACCCGGAGAACGAAATTGTCTTCGGTTCAATCAGTTTTGACTATCGCTCGAATTACTGAACGGCTTGCGGTTGGTTGAGCCGCCCACCCCTCATCATCCCGTGGCGAAGTCCGGAAGCCTCGCGCAACCCCAATACTTCACGCCCTCGGGTGAGCCGATTCATAGATCTCCAACAGCCTCGACGTATCGACGCCGGTGTAGATCTGCGTGGTCGACAGGCTGGCATGGCCGAGCAGTTCCTGGATGGTGCGCAGGTCGCCGCCGCGGCCGAGCAGATGCGTGGCGAAGGAATGGCGCAAGGCGTGCGGCGTTGCGGTGTCCGGCAGGTTGAGCGCCGAGCGCAGCTTGGCCATCTCGCGCTGGACGATGGCCGGGTTGAGCGGGCCGCCGCGCGCGCCGCGAAACAACCGGCCCTTGGGGTCGAGATGGTAGGGGCACAGCCGGCGGTATTCGGCAACCGCCCTGAGCGCCACCGGCAGCACCGGCACCAGCCGCGTCTTGCCGCCCTTGCCGGTGACGCGCAGCACCGTGTCGGCCTCCGACGCCAGTTCGGCGCCGGCAAGGCCGAGCGCCTCGGAAATGCGCAGGCCCGAGCCGTAGAGCAGCGTCAGCACGGCGGCGTTGCGGGCGGCGATCCAGGGTTCCTCCGCCAATTGACCCTCGACGGAAACGACATGTTTTGCGTCACTGGCCGTCAGCGGTTTCGGCAGTGATTTTGGTTGGCGAGGCGCACGCAGGGCCGCCGCGCCCGCTGCGTTGGCGAGACCACGCCGTTCCAGAAAGCGCAAGAGTGAGCGAATGCCGGCCAGCCCCCGGCCGAGCGTGCGGGCGCCTGCGCCTTCGTTGCGGCGGGCGGCGAGAAAGCCGCGCAGGTCGGCCGGGCGCAGATCGGCGATGTCGGCTATGCCGGGCGGGCCGCCATTATGACCCGTCAGGAAATGCAGGAACTGCCTGGTGTCGCGCTCGTAGGCTTCCACCGTCTCGGGCGACAGCCGACGTTCTCGCGCGAGCATCTTGAGCCAGCTTTCGCGCGCCGCCTGGAGGTCGGGCTTTGCCGGGATAAGGAATTCCTGCATGGCGTCGTTCCGGTTCGCCGTCATTTTCCGGCAGCCGGGTTAGGAAGCGGTGAAGAGGCGTCATTGAAATGACAATCTGGTGGGGCTAGGAGTCGACCGGCGGCAAGTCAAAACCGTGGTGATTGGCCAAACGGGGTATCCGCAAATAGAGAGTTGCAGGAACGAAACCCGTGAGCCTTTCTGAACTGCCGTGGGTTTGATCACCGTAACGAATGGGTCCTCGGGTCTGCGCAGTCGCTTCGCGCCTGCTCCGCCCGTGGATGACGAAGGTAAAAGCGCGCCATGAGCAAGCCCCAGAACCCCGTCCAGATGGCCGTGATCGGCGCCGCTCACGGCATCAAGGGCGAATTGCGCGTCAAAACCTTTACCGGCGATCCGCTGGCGCTCGCCGATTACGGGCCGCTTTACGCAAGGGACGGCCGCGCCTTCCAGATCATCGACATAAGGCCCGCCAACACCGTGGTCGTGGTGCGCTTCAAGGGTGTCAGCGACCGCAACGCGGCCGAGGCGCTCGCCGGCACGGAGCTGTTCGTCGATCGCTCCATGCTGCCCGATGACGGCGAGGAGGACGAATTCTATCATGCCGACCTGATCGGTCTGGAGGTTCGGGACGATACGGGAGCCGTCCTTGGCAAGGTCGTCGCCGTGCACAATTTCGGCGGCGGCGACATCCTCGATGTGACGCTGGCCGGACGCAAGGGCGTGTTGATCCCGTTCACGCAGGCCGCTGTGCCCGAAGTGTCCATCGCCGAGGGTTTTGTGCGCGTCAACCAGGCGGCGGCCGGACTGGTCGAGGACGAGGACGGCGAAGCGCCGCGCGAGGAAGGCTTCGACCCGAAGGGCAGGCCGCGCGGCCCGAGGGACGCCGGGGGCAACCGGTGAGCTTCTCCGCCTCCGTGCTTACGCTCTACCCGGAAATGTTTCCGGGTCTGCTTGGCCTGTCGCTGGCCGGGCGGGCGCTGGAGGCGGGTACATGGTCGCTGCAAGCAATCCAGATCCGCGACTTTGCAACCGACCGCCACCGCACTGTCGACGACACGCCGGCCGGCGGCGGCGCCGGCATGGTGATGCGCGCCGATGTCTTGGCCAGGGCGATCGACCATGCCTCGCCCGAAGGCGATTTGCGGCCACGGCTGCTGATGAGCCCGCGTGGAAAGCCGCTGACGCAGGCGCGCGTGCGCGAACTGGCCGCCGGGCCGGGCGCCGTCATCCTGTGCGGCCGCTTCGAAGGCATCGACCAGCGGGTGATCGACGCGCGAGGATTGGAGGAAGTCTCGGTCGGAGACTTCATTCTGTCCGGTGGCGAGCCGGCGGCGCTTGTGCTGCTCGACGCGGTCGTGCGGCTGCTGCCCGGCGTTATGGGCAATGCGGTGTCGGGTGAAGAAGAGAGCTTTGAAAACGGCCTGCTCGAACACCCGCACTACACGCGGCCGCAGGATTTCGAGGGCCGGCCTATTCCCGAGGTGCTGACCTCGGGCAACCACGGCAAGATCGCGGCGTGGCGGCGGGCACAGTCGGAGAAGCTGACGCGGGAACGGCGGCCGGACTTGCTCGGCTCTCCTCAGCCCTTGGCGAAATAGTAGAAAGCCAGGAACAGCCCGACCGCGACGACGAAGCCACGCACCACGTTCTGCGGCACGCGCTTGGCGATCCACACGCCGGCATAGCCGCCCAACGCGCCGCCGGGGATCATGATGATCGCTTGCGGCCAGGCGACGACGCCACCCGAGACGAAGACGACGATGGCGACCGCTGCGATGACCATGGCCAGCATGTTTTTCAGCGCGTTCAGGCGGTGGTAGTCGCCGGCCTGGGTCAGGCCGAGCGTCGCCAGCATCATCACGCCCATGCCGGCCCCGAAGAAGCCGCCATAGATGGCCGTGACGAACTGCGCCAGCGAGCCGGCCAACGAGCCCACAGAAGCCTCATGCCCCGGCTTGGGTGCGGGCTTCAGCCACGGCCCGGCGGCGAACAGCGCCGTCGCGGCCAGCAGCAGCCACGGCACCAGGACGCGAAATGACGGATTGTCCAGCGCCAGCAGGATGAGTGCGCCGGCCAGTGCGCCGAGCGCCGATATCAGGCAGAGCAGCAGGGCGCCACGCCAGAAATGGCGGATGTCGTCCCGGTAGGCCAGCGTCGAGGTGATGTAGCCGGGGAATTGCGTCACCGAGGAGGTCGCGTTGGCGACGATCGGCGGCAGGCCGACCAAGGTCATGGCACCGAAGGTGATGAAGGTGCCGCCGCCCGCGACCGCATTGGCGGCGCCGGAAAGAAAACCCGCCATGAATAGCAGGACCGCGTCGAAAAAGGACATGAGGATGCCGCCGGAGAACTATGGTTGCCCCGCCTTAGGCAGCTTGAAGGGCCCTTGCAACCCGGTAGTGGACAGATACGATGGTGCACGCGAGCAAAAAAGACGCGGCCAAGACGTGACAAAGCGTCGAAATAGCTGTATGTGCCCGCCGAACCGGGAGAAATCTGCCGGACCCGTCAACAATGGCGGTGTAGTCGCCCCTGCCCGATGTTTTCGAACAAAGGGCATAGCCGAGCGGTCATTGGAACTGCAAGGCGAGCGCCGGGCGCTCTGACTGTCGGAAGAACAAGAAGTGGATTATTGAGATGGATCTCATCCGTCAGATCGAGGCCGAACAGGCCGCCAAGATCGAAGCAAAGCGCAAGCTTCCCGAATTCCAGCCCGGCGACACCGTGCGCGTCCAGGTCCGCGTGACCGAAGGCACCCGCACCCGCGTCCAGGCATATGAAGGCGTCGTCATCGCCCGTGCCGGTTCGGGCTTCCAGGAAAATTTCACCGTCCGCAAGATCTCCTACGGCGAAGGCGTCGAGCGCGTGTTCCCGGTGTTTTCGCCAATGGTCGAAGGCGTCGAGATCGTGCGTCGCGGCAAGGTGCGTCGTGCCAAGCTCTATTACCTGCGCGACCGTCGCGGCAAGTCGGCCCGTATTTCGGAGAACACCGGCGTGCGCGCCCGCAAGCTCAACGATGAGGAGCGCGATGCGCTGAACGCCGAGAAGGCGCGCATCGAGGCCGAGAAGGTTGCCGCCGCGCAGGCGCTGGCCGCCGAGACGGCCGCCAAGGAAGCCGCCGAGAAGAAGGCCGCCGACGAAGCCGCCAAGGCTGCGGAAGCCGCTGCCGCCGAATAAGGCTTTCGACAGACATTTCTGAAAGGCGGCTTCGGCCGCCTTTTTTCGTTTCGGAGCCCGCCCTTTGCCACATGCGGGCTTCCAAAGCGGGATTGACTTCTATAATACGGTACACAAATTAATCGTGTACAAGCTAATTTTGGAGACTTGATATGACCGCCCTCTATTCGACCCAGGCTCGTGCCGTCGGCGGCCGCGCCGGCCACGTCCAGACCGATGACGGCCTGCTCAGCCTCGACCTCGCAATGCCGAAGGAGCTTGGCGGCAAGGGTGGTGCCACCAATCCCGAACAGCTTTTCGCCGCCGGCTATGCCGCTTGCTTCGAAAGCGCCATGCGGTTTCTCGCCGGCAAGCAGAAACTCCCGCTGCGCGATGCCTCGGTGACGGCCACTGTCAGCCTCCATCCCAACGGCCAGGGCGGTTTCCTGCTCGGCGTTTCCCTGGCGGCCGAGACGAAAGGTCTTGATCAGGCGGCCGCCGAAGCGCTTGTATCGGCAGCGCACCAGATCTGCCCCTACTCCAACGCAACCAGGGGCAATATCGAGGTGGCGATTTCGGCAAAGGCGACATGACGGCGAAAACCAAAGACACGGCCAACCAGGTCCCGGCGGGTGATGCTGGGGCAAGCGCGGTCCCAAGGCTCAGCGACCAGCTCTGCTTCGCGCTCTATTCGGCGAGCGGATTGATGACGAAGCTCTACCGGCCGTTGCTCGATCCGCTTGGCCTGACCTATCCGCAATATCTGGCCATGCTGGCGCTGTGGGAGCGCGCGCCGAGCACGGTGGGCGAGCTCGGCGAGGCGCTGGGCCTCGATTCGGCGACGCTGACGCCGCTGCTCAAGCGGCTCGAGGCCGGCGGCCTGGTTACGCGCCGGCGCGATCCTGCCGACGAGCGCCGCGTGCTGGTCGAGCCGACAGCCAAGGGCCAAGCCTTGCGCGAGCGCGCCAGGGACATCCCCGCCGCCATGCTCTGCAGCATGCCGCTCGACCCAGCCGAGTTGAAGTCGCTGCATGGCACGCTGACCCGCTTCGTCGCCGGGCTGCGCGAGGCCGATGCCGGAGCGCCGCAGCGCGGCTGATCGGCCACGGCAAGGATCGTTCCCCAGAATCCCGGCCGAAAGTATCTATTTGCGTTTTTCGCCGGCCGTGGCGCAGCGGAGCGTCTTGCATGGCGCTTGCGGAGAGCTAAAGTCGGCGCCGGATTCCTTTGCAAGCCCGGCCCGTGTCCGGGCGCTTTCACTTCCGGGGAGTGTGTCATGACAAAATCGAAACTGCTGCTGGCCGGCCTGCTTGCCGTCATGCTTGCGCCCGTTGCCGCCTTCGCCCAGGCGCTGCCCGATCTCGGCGGCAAGAAAGTGGTGGTGGTGACGGAAAACGCCTATCCGCCGCTACAGTTCATCGATGCCAAGACCGGAAAACAGATCGGCTGGGAATATGACGCGATGAACGAGATCGCCAAGCGGCTGAATTTCACCGTCCAGTACCAGAACACGTCCTGGGACGCGATGATCCAGGCGGTTTCCGACAACCAGTACAACATCGGCATGACCGGCATCACCATCAAGGACGACCGCAAGCAGAAGGTGGATTTCTCCGACCCCTATATGCGCTCGGAACAGTTCATGTTGGTGCGCGGCGACGAGAGCCGCTTCACCGACGCCAAGACCTTCGGCGCCTTCAAGGACGGGCTGATCGGCGCGCAGGCCGGCACGACGCCCTTCTACACCGCTGTCTACAGCGTGCTGGACGGCAATGAGCAGAACCCGCGCATAAAGCTGTTCGAGACGTTCGGTGCCACCGTGCAGGCGCTGAAGACTGGCGACGTCGATGTGGTGCTCACGGACGGCACTGCGGGCAAGGGCTATGTCGACGCTTCCGAGGGCAAGCTGAAGCTGATCGGCGGCCCGCTCGGCACCGAGGATTTCGGCTTCATCTTTCCCAAGGGCTCCGACCTGGTGAAGCCTGTCAACGCCGCGATCGCCGCGCTCAAGGCCGACGGCACGTTCGATGCGCTGAACAAGAAATGGTTTCTTGATTACAAGATGGGGCAGTAGTTCGTCTTGATGCGGGCGGTGCGCGTGCGGGAACTCGCGCTGAGTTTGCGCTTGAACGCCCCCCTCTGCCCTGCCGGGCATCTCCCCCTCAAGGGGGGAGATTGGCAGCTTGGCCTTCGTCCCACATGCAGCATCGATGAAGATTGGCGAAGGCCGATGAGACATCTGATCTCCCCCCTTGAGGGGGAGATGTCCGGCAGGACAGAGGGGGGCGCCTTGGCGCCTGCCTTGCGCACTATGCACCTCGCCGGCCACGCCTGATGGCCCCCCCACCATCCTCCGTCAAACCTGAATTCCCCTGGTGGCTGGCCGCCGCCCTTGTCCTTGCCTTGGCCGCCGCGCTCGCCATCGCCGCCAGCGATCTTTATGCCCAGGTCTTCGCCACTGTCGCCAAGGGCATCGGCGTCACCGTCTTCGTCACCATTGTCGCCTTCGCGCTGGCCTCGATCATCGGCCTCGGCATCGCGCTGATGGGATTGTCGGGTTCGCAGTGGCTGCGGCAGATCGCGCGTTTCTATGTCGAGATCATCCGTGGCGTACCGATCCTGGTGCTTTTGTTCTGGATCGCGTTTGCCGGCGCACCGGCTTTCGTCGCAGCCTGGAACGCGCTGACCGCGCCGCTGCAGAGCACCGGCTATCTCGGCGAGTTGCAGGTGCGCGACGTCTCGCTCTTGTGGCGCGCCGTCATGGCGCTGACCATCGGCTATTCCGCCTTCATCTCCGAAGTGTTCCGGGCCGGCATCCAGGCGGTCGAGAAGGGCCAGATCGAAGCGGCCAAGGCGCTCGGGCTCACGCGGGCGCAACGTTTCCGGCTCATCGTCTTTCCGCAGGCGATCCGTACCATCCTGCCGCCGCTCGGCAATGACTTCGTCGCCCTGGTCAAGGATTCCTCGCTGGTCTCGGTGCTCGGTGTCGCCGACATCACGCAGATGGGCAAGGTCTATGCCGCCGGTTCCTTCCGCTTCTTCGAGACCTATTCGATAACAGCCTACATCTATCTCATCCTGACCGTCGGCTTGTCTTTGGCGCTCCGGGCGCTGGAACGGCGGTTGCGCCGCCAGCATCAGGAATAGTCTTTCGGCAAGGACGGCGTTACGCTCCGGTTGCGCACTGGAGGAGGAGCATGCCCATGAACGTCGACAAGGCCAATGCTGCGCTGGATTCGGTCTATACGGCCGATACGCCCGAAACCCTGGCGCAGGCCTATGCCGCATGGGCCGCGACTTATGACAGCGAGACCGCCTCGCTCGGCTATCTCCTGCCGTTCCTCATCACCGCCTGGGTGGCGCGCCACGTGCCTGCGGGCGAAGGGCCGCTGCTCGACGCCGGCTGCGGCACCGGCCTGTCCGGGCCGTCGCTGAAGGCGCTGGGCTACGGCGATATCGCCGGGCTCGACCTGTCGGACGACATGCTGAAGATCGCCGGCAGCCGCAACGCCTATGGCGAGCTGAAGCAGGCAATGCTGGGCGGCCCGCTGCCCTGGCCCGACGGCCATTTCCGCGCCTTCTTCTCGACCGGCGTGTTCACCATCAGCCATGCGCCGGCTTCCGGCCTGCACGAACTGGTGCGCGTCACGAAGAAAGGCGGCCACGCCATCTTCACCGTGCGCGACCAGGTGTTCGAGAGCGGTGGTTTCCAGGCCGTCTTCGACGAGCTGGAACGGACGGGAAAATGGCGGCTGATGGAGCAAAGCCCGTGGTTCCGCTGCTATGCGATTGCCGAGCCGGATGCGCTGGTGAAGACGTTTGTCTTCGAGGTGCTTTGAACCGCGGGTCCGCCAAGCTTGGTGCGCATCCCCCGGAGGCGTGGACGCGAGGACGAGGAACCCAGGTCCCGCGCAGCCACCGCCAATTGCCGAAAAGCCAAAACATTGCTATCTACCCCGCCATGGAAGAGCTTTTTGGCGATCCGGCCTACAAGGGGTTCGTGCTGCAGGACAGAAAACGCCTGCCGTCGCGCTTCTCCGCGCGCGTCTGTGGCGCGCCGACCAGCCGACTTACGCGGGCCGACTGATCAACTCGTTTCGCCTGACATCTCGGCGTCTGCCCTTCCCTTTCTCATATCGACGGATTTACGCACATGAGCGCACCGCGCACCCTCTATGACAAGATTTTCGACGACCACGTCGTCGACCGCCAGGACGACGGCACCTGCCTGCTCTATATCGACCGCCACCTCGTCCATGAGGTGACCAGCCCGCAGGCCTTCGAGGGCCTGCGCATGAGTGGCCGCAAAGTCCGTCATCCCGAAAAGACGCTGGCCGTGGTCGACCACAACGTCTCGACCTCGCCCGAGCGCAAGTTCGGCATCAAGAACGAGGAAAGCCGCATCCAGGTCGAGGCTCTGGCCAAGAACGCCAAGGATTTCGGCGTCGAATATTATTCCGAGAATGACATCCGCCAGGGCATCGTCCACATCATCGGGCCGGAACAGGGTTTCACCTTGCCCGGCATGACCATCGTCTGCGGCGACAGCCACACCTCCACCCACGGCGCCTTCGGCGCGCTGGCGCACGGCATCGGCACGTCGGAGGTCGAGCACGTGCTGGCGACGCAGACGCTGATCCAGCGCAAGGCCAAGAACATGCTGGTGCGCGTCGACGGCCAGTTGCCGGAAGGCGTCACCGCCAAGGACATCATCCTCGCCATCATCGGCGAGATCGGCACCGCCGGCGGCACCGGCTATGTCATCGAATATGCCGGCGAGGCGATCCGCTCGCTGTCGATGGAAGGCCGCATGACGATCTGCAACATGTCGATCGAGGGCGGCGCGCGCGCCGGCCTGATCGCACCCGACGAGACGACCTTCGCCTATGTCAAGGACAAGCCGCGCGCGCCCAAGGGCGCCGCCTGGGACGCCGCGCTCGCCTACTGGAAGACGCTGCAATCCGACGAAGGCGCGCATTTCGACAAGGTGATCGTGCTCGATGCGGCCAAACTGCCGCCGATCGTCTCCTGGGGCTCTTCCCCGGAGGATGTTGTCTCGGTGCAAGGGATTGTGCCGAACCCGGAAGACATCACCGACGAAAACAAGCGCACCTCAAAGCAGCGCGCGCTCGACTATATGGGCCTGACGCCGGGAACGAAGATCACCGACATCGCCCTCGACCGTGTCTTCATCGGCTCCTGCACCAACGGCCGCATCGAGGATCTGCGCGCCGCCGCCAAGGTGGTCGAGGGCAGAAAAGTCAATCCGCGCGTCAACGCCATGATCGTGCCGGGCTCCGGCCTGGTCAAGGAACAGGCCGAGGCCGAAGGGCTGGACAAGATCTTCCTCGCCGCCGGCTTCGACTGGCGCGAGCCGGGCTGCTCGATGTGCCTTGCCATGAACGACGACCGGCTGAAGCCACATGAGCGCTGCGCCTCGACCTCGAACCGCAATTTCGAGGGCCGGCAAGGCTTCAAGGGGCGCACCCATTTGGTGTCGCCGGCCATGGCTGCGGCGGCGGCGATCGCCGGCCATTTCGTCGATATTCGCGACTGGAAGTAAACCGCGGCTGGTTCGATCGAAACGCAAGGGCCCGGACCGCGATGCGATCCGGGCCTTCTGCTTGAGCGTCCAGAGCATGTTGGAGCTTCACCGGTCGTCGCGGCGGATGATCTCGTGGAACTGCTCGCGGCGCCCCGGTTCTTCGGCGGCGACCACCAGGGCCAGCCCGCGTTCATCGAAGAGTTTGAACCATTCGTCCCACTCGACCAGCTCATAACCTCCGGCATTGATCGGGCGCTCCGGCTGGTCTTCGTCCTCATAGGCGTGCTGGCCGAATACCAGCCGCAGCATCGCCTGCGTGCCGGCCTCGGGCGACACGTCGACAATGGCCGGAAAGCCGGCGCGTGACGCGGCCCATGAACGGATTGCCTCGTGATCGGTCAGGGTGATTGTATCGGCCATTATCGGTTCCTCTTCTGCGCTGGACAAACGCAGGTCCGGCGCGCCGGTTCCACGTCACGCTCCGCACCCGCGTGACACATATTCGCTTTCGCTTAACCGCTTGTTTGGGCTTGCGCCCTAAGGTCTTCCCCGACGTCAAGCGAGGGGAAGTCACGGTCCTTTGGACACCGGCCTGCTGATAGCGTTGTTAAACCCGACGATCGCGCTGGCCCTCGGCGCGGCGTTCCTCGTGCTTTGGTTCTATCAGCGCCACCGTCCCTATCTGGCCGTGCTGGCGGTAAGCTATTCGCTTGCGGCGGCCGGGTTCCTGTTCCAGCATTTCACGCTGCCCGTTGGCTTGGCACCGTCGAAGCTGCTCTCCAATCTATGCTTCTGCGTTGCCGGATCCTGCCTGGCCGGCGCGATCGTGGCGCGGCATGGCCGGCGAGTGCCCTATGCCGGGCTTTGCGTCTTGGCGAGCGGCGGCATGGCCGCCTTTTGCTGGTTCCTGTTCGTCCAGCCGGACCTGACATGGCGGGTCCTCGTCATCAATTTCGCGCTCGGCGGCATCAGCCTGGTGGCAGCCGCCGAATTGCGCAAGGTGCGTGGCAATGGCCCGACGGAAAAGATCCTGTTCGTCCTGGCGTTGCTCGCGGGGCTGAATTTCTTCGTGCGCACGCTTGCCGTCATCGTCGCGCACGGGCCTTTCGCGACTTATGACGAGCTCTATACATCCTCCTATTGGACGACGGCGTTGCTGTCGCACGCGCTGCTGTCGCTGCTGATCGCGCTTTGCCTGTTCTCCGCCGCCGCGCTCGACGTGATGAAGGCGTTGAAGGTCGAAACCTACACAGATCCGCTGTCTCGCCTCCTCAACCGGCGCGGCTTCGAGCAACGGGCGGCACTGCTCTTGCAACGCTGCGCGGCGGCGAAATTGCCGGTGGCCCTTGTGCTGGCCGATCTCGACCACTTCAAGGCGCTCAACGACCTGCATGGGCATGCCGCGGGCGACCGGGTGATCGCCGACTTCGCCGCCAAGCTTCGCGCCGCCGCCGGTACGCGCGGTGAGGCCGGACGTATCGGCGGCGAGGAATTCGCGGTGCTCCTGCCCTTGACCGATCTTGCCGCCGCGCGGCTGCTCGCAGAGGCCGTGCGCGTGGCCTACTCGGCCGGCGGCGTCGACGGACTTCCGCCCGGCACCAAGGTCACCGCCAGTTTCGGCGTGGCGGCGCGCAGCGGCGACGAAGCTCTGGAGCCGTTGATGCGCCGCGCCGACGAGGCCCTCTACAAGGCCAAGAAGAACGGCCGCGATAGCGTGCGCCTGTCCTATGAGCGGCCGGAAACGCTGTTCGTGCCGGAGCCGCTCAAAGCCGGCTGAAGGCGATCGGCCGACGCCTTCATCATCCAGGACCCGCGCCGCACCGCTTCGTTCCTTGCTTCGCCCTGAAGGGCGATGGCAACCATCCTTCGGCCAATCTCCGAGGCGTGCGCGAGCCTTCCGATATGACCTGACGTTAACTTCTTTTTCGCCCGTCGATGGTTTGCTGCCGTCAGGGGCTTGGGAAATCATGGGCGGCGCGGACTTCATCCTTGTCATCAATCTGTTCGTTGCCGGGCTGCTGGCGGCGGCCTTCATGGCGATTGCCGTCTATGGCATCGGACGCGTCTCGGCACGCTGGCTGGCGTTCGGTTATGTGCTGGGCATGGCCTATTTCGTCGTGGAATTCAGCATCCCCGCCTTCGACAATGCGCGGCTGGTGGTCGTCGCAGCCTTTGCCGTTTTCCTTGGCGCCACCATCGCCTTCAACGGCGGGCTTGCGCATAGATACGGCGTGACGCCGCCCTGGTCGGCGATGCTCCTGGTCCTGGCCGTTGCGTCTGTCGCGGTCTATTTCGCCCAGGATCTGCCGCGCCAGTCCCTTGTCAGCAAGATGGCCTACCAACTGCCCTACGCCGTCATGCAGCTTACCGGGTTCGGCATTGTCTGGTCGTCCAGGCAAAGGCGTGACCGGCTCGATCGGATGCTGATGGCGGTGCTGGCGGCCAGCGCCATGCAGTTCGCCAGCAAGCCATTCATCGCCGATGCGCTTGGCGGCCGCGGCGCCGCCCCGCAATCCTATCTGCAGACCAGCTATGCCCTGGTATCGCAATCGCTCGGCACCGTGTTCGGCGTGGCGCTGGC
This sequence comes from Mesorhizobium sp. B2-4-7, assembly GCF_006442685.1. Taxonomy (NCBI): domain Bacteria; kingdom Pseudomonadati; phylum Pseudomonadota; class Alphaproteobacteria; order Hyphomicrobiales; family Phyllobacteriaceae; genus Mesorhizobium; species Mesorhizobium sp. B2-4-7. The sequence goes on along the minus strand of NZ_VFVH01000002.1, from coordinate 623,850 downwards.
CTTGCTGGCGCTGGCCATACTGGTGCGCGACGTGCTCGCCGAGGCGACGTCGAAATCGGAAACGGACACGCTGTCGCGGCTCCTCAACCGCGGCGGCTTCGAGCGTCACGCCGAGACGGCGCTGGGGGACGCGGCGCGCCGGGGCGTTCCAGTCGCGCTGGTCATCGCCGATCTCGATCACTTCAAGTCCATCAACGACAATTACGGCCATGCCTCGGGCGACCGGGTCATCGAGGCCTTTGCCCGCTTCCTGCGTGAGGCCGCGACCGACCACCATGTCGCCGGTCGTATAGGCGGCGAGGAGTTCGCCATCATCCTGCCCGGCACCCACCTTGCCGCCGCGCGGCTGTTCGCCGAAGGCGCGCGCAGCGCCTTCGGGACGCTGCCCATCGACGGGCTCCCCGCCGACAATCGCTGCACGGCGAGCTTCGGCGTCGCCGAACTTCATGCCGGCGAGCATTTTTCCGACCTGATGCGACGTGCCGATGAAGCGCTCTATCAGGCCAAGGATGCCGGGCGCGACTGCGTGCGCGTTTCCGCCGGGCCAGCCAGGCCAGAGGCCGTGGCGCTGTTCAGCGGCAGGGGCTGAGCTCGGGCATTTCGCCGTCGGAGAGGCCATACATATAACTGCGCCCCTTCACGAACACCGGCGGCCGATAGCAGTCGCCATAGCCCGACATCTCGTCAGCCCCGTTCTCGTAGATCACCTTGGGCTGGCCGGCGCTGGTATAGTCGGACAGCTGCTTGGCGAGCTTGCCTTCGCCGACGAGGATGCGCTTGTAGCCGGCGGCACTGTCGATGACGAGATTGCCGAAGGAATCGGCGTAGACCCGATCCTGGTGGCGTCCGTCCGCCAGCGCCGGCGCGGCGAAGCCGACGGCCAATACCGCCACTGTGAGCACTGCAAGGCGCGATCTGCCCGAATTCGAACGCATGGCGTCCTCCATGTTGGAGACAAAGCCTCCTCGAATCGGAAATTAACCTTTTCTTAACCTTTGTTAAGAGGCTGGCGCGGTTCTCACCCATGTCTTGATAAACATGGTTAACGAGGCACATGACGCGATCGTGATCGACGGTCGCGAGGCGCTGGTGATGAAAGCGGGCTCGGCGCCGCTGACCCGCACCCGCTGAGCCGAAGCCCGCGCCCGCCACATATATGCTGCACCGCAGCGAGAACGGGCCGGCTTGGCATCGTCGACGCCTAATCGATTGAAGCCCGGACCTGCCTTTTAATCAGACTAAATTACGTTTTCGAAACGGTTTTCTGGCTTTGACGCGGTGCAAAAAGAGCATTAGAAACCGGCTGTCCGAAGTCGCAACCGGAAGCGGCAATGCCGCATTTCCACCTGAGGCTCCAGGAACGCCGAACTGGGGGAGCCATGAGCAAATCACCAGCCACCCGCGAATTCGCCAGACGTGAACGGCCGCTTTCGCCGCACCTCAGCGTGTACCGGCCGCCGATCACCATGACGATGTCGATCATCCATCGCATCACCGGTGGCGCGCTCTATTTCGGCACGCTCCTGGTCGCGATATGGCTGATGGCGGCGGCGAGCTCGCAAGCCACTTTCGATTGGGTGAGCTGGGCCTTCGGAACCTGGCTCGGACGGCTGATCCTGTTCGGCTACACCTGGGCGCTCATGCACCACATGCTGGGCGGCGTGCGCCACCTGATCTGGGATACCGGCGCCGGTCTCGAAAAGCATACCGCCTCCAAGATCGCCTGGGCGACCCTGGCCGGCTCGGTCCTGCTCACGCTGCTGATCTGGATCGCCGGCTATATGGCGCGAGGAGCCTGACCATGAGCACTGGAAGGACCGACATGCGCACGCCGCTGGCGAAAGTCCGCGGCCTGGGCTCGGCCCGCGAAGGCACCGGGCATTTCTGGCGCCAGCGCCTCACGGCAATCGCCAACATCCCGCTGATCCTATTCTTCACCGGGTTCCTGGTCGCGCTCAACGGCGCCGGTTATGCGGAGGTGCGGGCAGCGCTCGCCAACCCGCTCGTGGCGCTGATGATGGCCCTTGTGCTCATCTCGCCGCTTTATCACATGCGGATCGGCATGCAGGTGATCATCGAGGATTACGTGCATGGCGAAGGCATGAAGCTGGCGCTGATCGCCCTCAACACTTTCTTCACCGTAGCGGTCGGCGTGGCTTCGCTCTTCGCCCTGCTCAAACTGGCATTCGGAGGCTGACGTTTTGGCCAAGGACGCGAAAGAAGCCAATACGGCAGGCTATACCTATGTCGACCACAAATTCGACGTCGTGGTCGTCGGTGCCGGAGGCGCGGGACTGCGCGCTACGCTGGGCATGGCCGAACAGGGCCTGCGCACCGCCTGTATCACCAAGGTTTTCCCGACCCGCTCGCACACGGTGGCGGCGCAGGGCGGCATTGCCGCTTCGCTTTCCAACATGGGCCCGGACTCCTGGCAGTGGCACATGTACGACACCGTCAAGGGTTCGGACTGGCTGGGCGATGTCGACGCCATGGAATATCTGGTGCGTGAAGCGCCGGCCGCCGTCTACGAACTCGAGCACTACGGCGTGCCGTTCTCGCGCACGGAAGAGGGCAAGATCTACCAGCGGCCGTTCGGCGGCCACATGATGAATTACGGCGATGGCCCGCCCGTGCAGCGCACCTGCGCGGCCGCCGACCGCACCGGCCACGCCATCCTGCACACGCTCTACGGCCAGTCGCTGAAGAACAACGCGCAGTTCTTCATCGAGTATTTCGCGCTCGACCTGATCATGGAGCCGGACGGTACATGCACCGGCGTCGTCGCCTGGAACCTCGACGACGGCACCATCCACCGTTTCTCGGCCAAGATGGTTGTGCTGGCGACAGGCGGCTATGGCCGCGCTTATTTCTCGGCGACGTCGGCCCACACCTGCACCGGCGACGGCGGCGGCATGGCCGCGCGGGCGGGGTTCCCCTTACAGGACATGGAGTTCGTGCAGTTCCACCCGACCGGCATCTACGGGGCCGGCTGCCTGATCACCGAGGGCGCGCGCGGCGAGGGCGGCTATCTCGTCAATTCCGAGGGCGAGCGCTTCATGGAGCGCTACGCGCCGTCGGCCAAGGACCTTGCCTCGCGCGATGTCGTCTCGCGCTGCATGACGCTGGAAATCCGGGAAGGCCGCGGCGTCGGCAAGAACAAGGACCATATCTTCCTGCACCTCGATCATCTCGATCCGGCGGTGCTGCACGAGCGGCTGCCCGGCATCTCGGAATCGGCGAAGATCTTTGCCGGCGTCGACCTCACCAAGGAGCCGATTCCGGTGCTGCCGACGGTGCACTACAATATGGGCGGCGTGCCGACCAATTACTGGGGCGAGGTGCTCAACCCGACGATCCTTAATCCCGATCGGGTCTCGCCCGGCTTGATGGCGGTAGGCGAGGCCGGCTGCGCCTCGGTGCACGGCGCCAACCGGCTGGGATCGAACTCGCTGATCGACCTGGTCGTGTTCGGCCGCGCGGCGGCGATCCGTGCCGGCCAGGTCATCGACCGCAAATCGGCGATCCCGTCGCCCAACCAGGCCTCGGTCGACAAGATCATGGACCGCTTCGACCGGCTGCGCCACGCCAACGGCTCGACGCCGACGGCGGTTCTGCGCGAAAAGATGCAGCGCGCCATGCAGGAAGACGCGGCGGTGTTCCGCACGCAGGAATCGCTGGAGAACGGTTGCAAGCGCATTTCGCAGATCTGGGGCGAGCTCAAGGACATAAAGGTTTTCGACCGCTCGATGATCTGGAACTCCGACCTGGTGGAGACGCTGGAGCTGGAAAACCTGATGGCCAACGCCATCACCACGGTCTACGGCGCCGAGGCCCGCAAGGAGAGCCGTGGCGCGCACGCGCGGGAGGATTTCTCGGCCCGTGACGACGCCAACTGGCGCAAGCACACGCTCGCCCATCTGAGCGAGACCGGTGAGGTGACGCTCTCCTATCGTCCGGTGCACACCGAACCGCTGCTGGCCGAAAAGGACGGCGGCATCAGTCTCGCCAAGATCGCGCCCAAGGCCAGGGTGTATTGAAATGACGTCCAGCCGCGTCATCCGAAAGGACCTGAGGTAATGGTCGAACTCACGCTCCCCAAGAACTCGAAGATCCAGCAGGGCAAGACCTGGCCGAAGCCGGAAGGCGCGACCAATCTCAGGGAATATCGCATCTACCGCTGGTCGCCGGATGATGACGAGAACCCGCGCATGGACACATATTTCGTCGACATGGACGATTGCGGGCCGATGGTGCTGGATGCGCTGCTCTGGATCAAGAACAAGATCGACCCGACGCTGACCTTGCGCCGCTCCTGCCGGGAAGGCATCTGCGGCTCCTGCGCCATGAATATCGACGGCTCCAACACGCTCGCCTGCACCAAGGGCTGCGACGACATATCGGGTGCCGTCAAGATCTACCCGCTGCCGCATATGCCCGTCATCAAGGACCTGGTGCCCGACCTCACCAATTTCTACGCCCAGCACGCCTCGATCGAACCGTGGCTGAAGACGGTCTCGCCGCAGCCAGCGAAGGAATGGCTGCAGAGCCACGAGGAGCGCGAGAAGCTCGACGGGCTCTACGAGTGCATATTGTGCGCCTGCTGCTCGACCTCGTGCCCGAGCTACTGGTGGAACGGCGACCGCTATCTCGGCCCGGCCACCTTGCTGCAGGCCTATCGCTGGCTGATCGACAGCCGCGACGAGGCCAAGGGCGAGCGGCTCGACAATCTCGAGGACCCCTTCCGGCTCTATCGCTGCCACACCATCATGAACTGCGCGCAGACCTGCCCCAAGGGCTTGAATCCGGCCAAGGCGATCGCGGAAATCAAGAAGATGATGGTGGAGAGAAGGGTTTAGGCGCTCGCTCGCGGCAATCTTGAACGCAGCGATCCTTCGCGCCCCCTTTCTCCGGCAGGACAAAAGGGGCGCTGTCTTGCCAGCTTCAAAAAGGATTGCAATCCAATGACGGACCTCCCCATCCTGTCTCCTCCCGAAGCGCGTGTGCTCGGCTGCCTCATCGAGAAGAAGGAGCTGACGCCGGACGTCTATCCGTTGACCCTCAACGCAGCGCTTGCCGCCGCCAACCAGAAGACGGCGCGCGAGCCCGTCATGGCGCTGGAGCAGACAGAGGTGCACCGGGCGCTGAAGCTGCTCGAGCAGAAGGGGCTGGTGCGGCAGATGTTCGGCTCCCGCGTCGAGCGCTACGAGCACCAGATGGCGCAGCGCTTCTCGCTGACCACGCCTCAGACCGCCTTGGTCGGTCTGCTTTTGCTGCGCGGGCCGCAGACGGCGCATGAATTGTTGGCACGCAGCGAGCGCATGGCAAGGTTTTCATCGATCGAGGATTTGCGCGGTGAACTCGATATGCTGATCGGCCGTCGACCGCCGCTCGTTCAGGAAATCCCGCGCGGTCCAGGCCAACGCGAGGACCGCTATGTGCATCTCCTCGCCGGGCCGGTTGACGTTGCCGCCCTGTCGGCGCAGCGCACTGCATCGGCCGTGCCCGCTTCCGACCTCGAAGCGAGAGTGGAGGCGCTGGAGCAGGAAGTCGCAGCCCTTCGCGCCCGGCTCGACGCGCTGGGCGCCTGAGCGGTCGGGCGTGTCCGGCGCGACCATGCGCGCCGGGATGCCGGGGTCTCAGCCGAGCCTGGCGTCGAGCGATACGTTGATGGCGCCCAGCGCTTTGGAAACAGGGCATTCGGCCTTGGCCTTCTCGGCCAATTCCTTGAACTTCGCCGCGTCGATGCCGGGCACCTTGCCGACAAGGGTGATCGCGCTGCCCGTGATGCCGGTGCCGGGAACCAGCGTCACCACGGCCTTGGCGTCGAGTTCGGCTGCCGGGGTGCCGTTCTCGGCCAGGAAATGCGACAGCTGCATGGCGTAGCAGCCGGCGTGCGCGGCCGCGATCAGCTCTTCCGGATTGGTGCCGGATTTGCCGCTCTCGTCCTCGAAGCGTGCCTTGAACGAATAGGGCGTGCCGTTCAGGGTCCCGCTCTGGCTGTCGAGCGTGCCTTTGCCGTCCTTCAGATTGCCCTTCCAGACGGCGGTTGCGGTGCGGTCCATGAATTCCTCCTTGGTTGTCGTGAACTTGTCCAGGTGAGCCCAGCGTCCGGCCAACTATAACGCGGGCATGCGCGAAGACCACTGCGCTGTTTGGACCACGGCGTGATGACGGTTCATTCCTTTCGAAAAAAAAACTGCGTGCAAAAATGTCGGCTTCCATTCGGCCCGGCCGTCCTGCGGGCGACCACGGGATTGTGGCCGGATGGAGGTTCACATGGACAATCTGTTTTTCGCAATATGGAAGACCCCGGGCCGCAAGGCTCAACGACGGCAAGACTTCTGGCTGGAGCCACCGCCGTCCGGTGTCCGCAGGCTGCTGGCGGCTGTCGCCATCATCGCGGTCGCGGCATGCCTTCTCGACCATGCGGCAGCGGTCGAAGGCAAGGCTGACACGCTCGTCGCCGCATCCTATGATTCATCGCAGCAAGGGAGCGCGAAATGAAATATGTCTGCCTGGTCTATGGTGAGGAGAAAGACCTCTACGCGCTCACCCCGGAAGGATCGGCCAAGCTCGACGCCGATTCGCTGGCCTATGACCGGTCCTTGGACCAACAAGGCAAGCTCATCGTCGCGCAGGCGCTGCAATCGGTGAAGACCTCGAAGACCGTGCGCCGTCGCAAGGGCAAGCGGCTGGTCACCGACGGCCCGTTCGCCGAAACCAAGGAGCAGTTGCTCGGCTTCGTCATGATCGAGGCGAAGGACCTCCAGGAGGCACTGGACATCGCCGGCGGCATTCCGCTGGCCGAACTCGGCACGATCGAGGTCCGGGCGATCTATGACGTGCCCGGGTCATAGATGGCGCGGCGGGTCAGATCGCCTCGCCCTTCAAAAGGCGCGGCGTGCCGGCTGAAAGCCCCGACGCCTGGCGGATGAAGAATTCCTTCAGCCGCGGCATGCGTTCGACCAGGCCGAGGCCGATGTCGCGCACTGCGCGCAGCGGACCGATGTCGTTGGAAAACAGCCGGTTCAGCACATCTGTCGTGACGCCCATCTGCACCGTGTCGAAACGACGCCATTGCTGGTAGCGCTCGAGCACGTCGAGCGCGCCGATATCCTGGCCCAGCCGGTCGGCCTCGACGATCACCTCGGCCAGGGCGGCGACATCCTTGAAGCCGAGATTGAGGCCCTGGCCGGCAATCGGATGGATGCCGTGGGCGGCATCGCCGGCAAGCGCCACGCGCGGCGCGACGAAGGCGCGCGCGATGGTAAGACCCAGCGGCCAGGCGCGCGGCTTGTCGGCGACGCGGATCTCGCCAAGCTTGAGGCCGAAACGCTGTTCCAGCTCATGCTCGAAGAGGAGGTCGTCGCCGGCGACCAGCGTCTGAGCATCTTCCGACCGCTCGACCCAGACGATCGACGAGCGGTTGGAGCCGTCCGCGCCCGGCTTCAGCGGCAGCGTGGCGAAGGGGCCGGCGGGCAGGAAATGCTCTTCGGCACGGCCGTTGTGGGGCCGTTCATGTGCCACGGTGCAGACGATGCCGGACTGGCCGTATTCCCACTTCACCGTCTTGATGCCGGCCATGTCACGCAGCTTCGAATTGACGCCGTCGGCGGCGACCAGCAGCCGCGCCTTCAGCGTCGCGCCGTCGGCTAAATGCACGGTGATGCCTGCACCATTGGTTTCGAACCCTTGCACGGCAACGCCTTCGATGATGTCGACGCCGAGCTTTTCGGCGCTGCGGCGCAAGGCGCCGTTCAGCACCCGGTTGGCCACCATATGTGCGAAGGGCTCGCCCGACGCCACCTCGCCGTCGAAAGTGAGGAAGACCGGGCGCACAGGATCGGCGGCACGCGAATCGGTGATGATCATCTCGGTGATTGCCTGCGCTTCCGGCGCGATCTCGGCCCAGACGCCGAGCCGCTCGAGCATGCGGCAGGCGGCCGCCGCAATGGCCGAGGCGCGCCCGTCCCTTTGCCAGGAGCCGGGGGGTGCGGCATCGACCAGGGCCACGGCAAGCTCCGGTTGCGCCTGTTTCAGCGACACGGCGGCAGCCAGGCCGACATAGCCGGCGCCGGCGACCAGAACATCGAGCCCGGACCTGGTTTTCGCCTCTGCCTTGCCTTCCATGGTCTTCGCTCCTTGCAAGCCAGCCTGCCATCCGCCCTTGACGGCCCGTCCTTCCTGTCGGAAACCCGCCGAGGAAATCTTGAGGCGAGGTCACGACACATGACGGCGGCCATGGACGAGCTTCTGCGCATTCTCGACCTCGAGAGGCTGGAACACAATCTGTATCGTGGTCGCAGCCCCCAGGTGGAGTGGCAGCGCGTGTTCGGCGGCCAGACCATCGCCCAGGCGCTGGTGGCGGCGCAGCGGACCGTCGAGCCCGACCGCTACGTGCATTCGCTGCACGGCTATTTTATGCGGCCGGGCGACATCAAGGTGCCGATCATCTACGAGGTCGACCGCATCCGCGACGGCGGCTCCTTCACCACCCGCCGGGTGCTGGCGATCCAGCACGGGAACGCGATCTTCTCGCTGGAAGCCTCGTTCCAGGTCGATGAGAAGGGGCTGGAGCACCAGTTCGCTTTGCCCGACGACGTGCCGCCGCCGGAAGGGCTGAAGACGCAGCGCCAACTGCTCGAAAAGGCCGACCGGGTGCCGGAAGCGGTGCGACGCTTCTGGGCGCGCGAGCGACCGCTGGAGCTCAGGCCGGTCAATCTCCAGCACTATGAAAGCCGTGACAAGCTGCCGCCCCGGCAGAATGTCTGGATCCGCCTCGCCGGTCCCGTCCCAGACGACCGCGCGCTGCAATCGGTGTTGCTCGCCTATCTCTCCGACATGACGCTGCTCGACACCTCGACCTTCGCGCATGGGCGCGGGCTGTTCGATCCCGACATCCAGGCGGCCAGCCTCGACCATTCGATGTGGTTCCACCGCCCGCATTCGCTCGACGGCTGGCTGCTCTACGCGCAGGACAGCCCCTCGAGCTCGGGATCGCGCGGATTCAGCCGCGGCACGCTTTATGCCCGCGACGGCACGCTGATCGCCTCGATGGCCCAGGAAGGCTTGATCCGGCTCAAGCGTTGAGCAGTCCTTTCGACCAAAGCCCGCCAAATAGGCGTTTTCTGAAAACTGCTTAATTATTGAGCAGAAGCTGTGCCGCGCTCATCGGTACGGTGCGATCGCCGGTGCGTCAATTCCTTTGTTTACAACCAGTTAACACGCTGCTTCGGCAATTGGCACGGAGCTTGAATCCTCGTCGGCACTCTCCGGCTCCTCGGGATCGGTGAAGGTGTGCAAACGCGGGGGACCGCAACAGCAAAAGGGTGAAACCTTATGAAAATCGTGATGGCAATCATCAAGCCGTTCAAGCTCGACGAGGTACGCGAAGCGCTTACCGCCGTCGGCATCCAGGGCCTGACCGTCACCGAAGTCAAAGGCTACGGGCGTCAGAAGGGGCACACGGAAATCTATCGCGGGGCGGAATACGCGGTCAGTTTCCTGCCGAAGATCAAGATCGAGGTCGCGGTCAGCGCCGACATGGTCGACAAGGCCGTGGAGGCCATCACCGCGGCCGCCAAGACCGGTCAGATCGGCGACGGCAAGATCTTCGTTTTCGGCATCGACCAGGCGGTGCGCATCCGCACCGGCGAAACAGACACCGACGCGCTCTGAAGCGGCGAACACGTATTCCAATGGAGAGTTCAATGAATATTCCTTCCACCTTGAAGAAGACGGGACGCGCCGCCCTTTTTGGCTCGCTCGCTCTCGCAGCGTTGGGCAGCGTCGCCGCCCTCGCGCAGGAAGCGGCTCCGGCCGCGGCTGCCGCCGCCCCGGCCGCTCCCACCCCGGTGCTCGACACCGGCAACACCGCCTGGATGCTGACTTCGACGGCGCTGGTGCTGATGATGACCATCCCCGGCCTGGCACTGTTCTACGGCGGCATGGTGCGCAAGAAGAACGTGCTTGCCACCGTCATGCAGAGCTTCGCCATCACCTGCCTGGTGACGGTGCTGTGGTTCATGTTCGGCTATTCGCTGGCCTTTTCCGACGGCGGCGGCATGAATGCCTATCTCGGGGGCTTCTCGAAGTTCTTCCATCACGGCATCACCACCTCGACGCTGTGGGCGCCGGGCGTGGCCAACATTCCTGAATTCGTCTTTTCGATGTTCCAGATGACCTTCGCCATCATCACCCCGGCCCTGATCGCCGGCGCCTTTGCCGAGCGCATGAAGTTCTCGGCCCTGCTGATCTTCATGGCGCTGTGGCTGCTGGTCGTCTATGCGCCGATCGCGCATTGGGTCTGGGGCGGCGGCTTCCTCGGCGCTGCCGGCGTGCTCGACTTCGCCGGCGGCACGGTCGTCCATATCAATGCCGGTGTCGCGGGTCTCGTCTGCGCCCTGGTCCTGGGCAAGCGCGAAGGCTACGGCACCACCAACATGGCGCCGCATAACCTGGTCTATTCCGTGATCGGCGCTTCGCTGCTGTGGGTCGGCTGGTTCGGCTTCAACGCCGGTTCGGAACTCGCCGCCGACGGCCTCGCCGGTGCCGCGATGCTCAACACCCAGGTTGCCACCGCGGCAGCGGCGCTGGCCTGGATGTTCGCCGAATGGATCGTCGCCAAGAAGCCCTCGGTGCTCGGCATCATCTCCGGCGCCGTCGCCGGCCTTGTCGCGGTGACGCCGGCTTCCGGCTTCGTCAACCCGACGGGCGCCTTCATCGTCGGCATCGTCGCCGGCGTCGTCTGCTACATCTCGGCGGTCAAGGTAAAGCACATGTTCGGCTATGACGACTCGCTCGATGCCTTCGGTGTCCATGGCGTCGGCGGCGTGGTCGGCGCATTGCTGACCGGCGTGCTCGCCGACCCGGCAATCAACAGCCTCTCCTCGGGCGCGTCGATCGGCAAGCAGCTCTACGGCATCATCTTCACCATCCTGTGGACGGCAATCGCCACCTTCGTCATCCTCTACATCGTCAAGGCGCTCGTCGGCCTGCGTCCGTCGACCCAGGAGGAGGTCGAGGGTCTCGACATCAGCCAGCACGGCGAAGTGGTGCCGTAAGGCCTCTTTGCCATGGGACCGGCGGACCTCCTCCCGCCGGTCCCATCTCTTTCGGTAATCACGTACGGAAAACCGCTGCACGTCTTCCGGAACTGTTTTGAAATCCCGTCGTGACGCTCCGCAAGGTGCTCACGCCTTGAGGCCCGGATCGCTCCGGGCCTCTTTTTTTGGAGCCCGTTTGGTTGGACGAGCGCAATCACGTTCGCGTGATTGAGATTTTCGAGGAAACATCGGCCGTCTTGGCATCGAACTCCCGGGCACGACCACTGTTCGGCGGTCGTTGCAAACAATAGGGAAGGAAATTATCCAATGAACGTCAAGAATATCTGTCTCGGCGCGCTCGCTCTTTCCATGGTCAGCGGCATGGCATTTGCCGGGGCTCTCGACGAACCCGACAATATGGCCCCGTTCTTCACCGATTCCAGCATGAAAACCATGAAGCCGATGGCGGAATTCAAGACCGCTTTCATGGCCATGCCAATGGAAAAGCAGGATGCGATGAAGAAGGAATGCCAGGACGCGGCGATGAGCAAGCCGCACGCCGAGTTCTGCGCCAACGTCCAGGCGCTCGGCGGAGCCAACTGAGACCGCGGCGGATCAGGCCCACCGAGCCTGGTCATCCTGCCGTTGCCGATGCAGAAATGGCGGGCCGTGAGGCTCGCCATTGTTATTTGCGGCAGGCGGGTGGGGCCCTTGCCATGGTTAATGCGGCCTTAACCTTCCCACGCATAGTCTGGCAGCCAAATCTGCCGAAGTGCGTCACGCGCTCGGGCCAGGCAATCACTGACGGGGAAGAGCATGCGTTCAGGGGCTTCAGCACCGCTCGCGCTGACCGATACGGGGCACGGCATCCAGGCATTCGCGCGACGCCAGGTCGGCCGGCTTGTCGGCGCCGGCATGTTCGCGTTCACCGCTTTCGGCGTCGCCAGCCTGGCCACCTGGAATGTCGCCGACCCGAGCTTCTCGCACGCCACAGCCAACACCGTCACCAATGCCATGGGCTATGCGGGTGCTGTCTTCTCCGACATCGCCATGCAGTTCTTCGGCCTTGCCGCCGTGGCGGCGCTGGTTCCGGCCGTGATCTGGGGATATCTCCTGTTTTCGGCGCGTGGCGTCGACAGGCTGCCCAGGCGCGGTCTGTTCTGGTTCGGCTTTGCCCTGCTGGCCGCTGCGATCGCCGGCTGCGTGGTGCCGCCCAAGACCTGGCCGCTGCCGACCGGGCTCGGCGGCGTGTTCGGCGACATGGTACTGAAGATTCCGGGCGTCGTCATCGGTGGCTATCCGACCGGGCTGGTGGCCAGCGTGCTCGCCATTCTGATGGCCGGTCCGGCGCTATGGCTGTTCGCCTACGGTTCGGCGCTGATCGCACGCAAGAACGGTTTCGCCGTCATGGAGGAACCGGCCGCCGCCGATCCGCGTGAGGATGAGCTGCTGTTCGACAATGACGAGGATGAAGGCGACGAAGGCATGCTGGCGCTCGGCGCAATGACCCATTGGTGGCTTTCGTTCCGCGCGTGGATGCACCGCCGCGCCGTGCGCCGCAGGCAGCGGCGGGACGAATTCGAGCCGGGAATGGAGCCGCGCGCCAGCGCCTGGCGGCGTGCCGCCGAACGGGTCGAATCGGCCGAGTTCGCCGAGCAGCGGATGAGCCCGGATGGCCGTGCCCGCGTCGAACCGGAATTCTTCGCCGCCATGGTCAACGACCGCAGCGTTTCCGTCGATCCGGACGATGACGTCTTCGACGATCGCTTCGACACCGGCGATGACGATGTCGATTTCGACGATGAACCCCTCGTCCAGCGTCGCGCGGCTTCCACCGCAAAGGTCCAGCCGTTCCGCTCGGATGCCGCCACGCGCGTTGAAGCGCCGGCGCCGCGCCCGGCTCCGGGTGCGCGCGTCCAGCGCGAGGCGCAGGCCTCGTTGATCGGCTCGGAAAAATTCGAGATGCCGTCGCTGCATTTCCTGTCCGAACCGAAGAACGTCGCGCGCGACCCGAGCCTCTCGAAAGACGCGCTGGAACAGAACGCCCGCCTGCTCGAAGGCGTGCTGGAGGATTTCGGCGTCAAGGGCGAGATCATCCATGTCCGCCCCGGCCCCGTCGTCACGCTCTATGAGCTGGAGCCTGCGCCAGGCATCAAATCATCGCGCGTCATCGGCCTCTCCGACGACATCGCCCGCTCGATGAGCGCCATCGCCTGCCGCGTCGCCGTGGTGCCGGGCCGCAACGCCATCGGCATCGAATTGCCGAACGCCAAGCGCGAGACGGTGTATCTCAGGGAAATCATGGCCAGCCGCGATTTCGAGACCACCAAGGCCAAGCTGGCGCTGGCGCTGGGCAAGACCATCAACGGCGAGGCGGTCATCGTCGATATCGCCAAGATGCCGCACGTCTTGGTCGCCGGCACCACCGGCTCGGGCAAGTCGGTCGCCATCAACACCATGATCCTGTCGCTGCTCTACCGGCTGACGCCGCAGGAATGCCGGCTGATCATGATCGATCCCAAGATGCTGGAGCTCTCGGTCTATGACGGCATCCCGCACCTTTTGACGCCTGTCGTCACCGACCCGAAGAAGGCGGTGGTTGCGCTGAAATGGACCGTGCGGGAGATGGAAGACCGCTACCGCAAGATGTCGAAGGTCGGCGTGCGCAATATCGACGGTTTCAACGCACGCGTCCACCAGGCGGAGAAGAAGGGCGAAAAGATCTCGCGCACGGTGCAGACCGGCTTCGACCGCCAGACCGGCGAGGCGATCTACGAGACCGAGAATCTCGACCTCGAGCCGATGCCCTACATCGTCGTCATCATCGACGAAATGGCCGATCTGATGATGGTTGCCGGCAAGGACATCGAGGGTGCCGTCCAGCGCCTGGCGCAGATGGCGCGCGCCGCCGGCATCCATGTCATCATGGCGACGCAACGTCCGTCTGTCGACGTGATCACCGGTACCATCAAGGCCAACTTCCCCACCCGCATCTCCTTCCAGGTGACGTCGAAGATCGACAGCCGCACCATCTTGGGCGAGCAAGGCGCCGAGCAGCTGCTCGGCATGGGCGACATGCTCTACATGGCCGGCGGCGGCCGCATCCAGCGCGTGCACGGCCCGTTCGTCTCCGACGACGAGGTCGAGAAGATCGTCGCGCATCTGAAACTGCAGGGCGTGCCGGAATATCTCGACGCCATCACCGAGGACGATGATGAGGACGAGGACGAGCCCTCCGGCAAGGGCGGCTCGGGCGGCGGCGGCGGCAATTTCGAGGATTCCGACGATCCTTACGACCAGGCGGTGTCCGTGGTGTTGCGCGACGGCAAGGCCTCGACCAGCTATATCCAGCGGCGTCTGGGCATCGGCTACAACCGCGCCGCTTCGATCATCGAGAAGATGGAAAAAGAAGGCATTGTCGGCCCCGCCAATCATGCCGGAAAACGCGAGATCCTGGTGCCGATCGAAGAGGACAAATTCTGATCGCGACAAATACCGGCGGCAACTTTGAACCTTCTGGCGCGTTCAAGCGGTCAAGCAGTGTTCGCGCCGTCAAACTTCAGCCCAACTGGGGGTTCAGGACAGCAACAAATCAGGATTTCAAGATGAGAGTGACCGACATGAAAAACGATCTTTCCGCGCTCGGCGATCTTGCCCCGACGCGCCGTCAGTTGCTTGGCCTCGGCCTAGTGCTCGCGGGCGCTGCCGCCCTCAACGTGGTGCCCGGATTCGAGCTGCTGGCATCCGCGCAGGCCGCCGTGCCGGCGGCCGCGCAGAAGATCGCCGATCATTTTTCCTCGGTTAAGTCGATGAGCGGCGAATTCGTGCAGTTCGGCCCCAAGGGCGAACAGACCGGCGGCAAGTTCTTCCTGGAAAGACCGGGCAAGATCCGCTTCAATTATGACGGATCCTCGAATTTCCGGGTGATTTCGGACGGCAAGTCGGTGGTCATCCTCAACAAGAAACTGAACACGTCCGATCTTTATCCCTTGTCGAAGACGCCGCTGAAACTGTTGCTCGACGACCGGATCGACCTCTCCGGAAACCGCGTCAAGAGCGTCAAGGAAGAGGACGACCTCACCACCATCCAGCTCTCGGACAAGTCGGTGTTCGGCAATGCGCGGATCACCATGATGTTCGATCCGAAGACCTATGATCTGCGCCAGTGGACGATCACCGATGCGCAGGGCAAGGACACCACGGTGATGATCTTCAACACCAAGGAAGGCGTCAGCTTCGCTCCCGACACGTTTGCCATCGACTATACGGCCAATCGCGAGCTGAATACGAAAACCAGATAGCTTTCCTCGCGCTGGCGAAGCCTTTCGTGCAGTTTCGGCGGTGCGGCGCCGACCTCCGCAACTGCTGCAATGCTTGTCTTTATGGCGCGGGGCTGGCAGTAGTTCGGCGATCTTTCGCCGGACCCGCCAAATGCCCTTTTCCATCGCCACCTGGAACATAAATTCCGTTCGCCTGCGCATGCCGATCATCGAGCGCCTGCTCGATGAATACGCACCCGATGTGCTTTGCCTGCAGGAAACAAAAGTTCCCGACGAGCTGTTCCCCGAAAAGGCCTTCCGCAGGCTCGGCTACGGGCACATCGCCTTTCACGGTCAGAAGGGCTATCACGGCGTGGCGACGGTCGCGCGCCGGCCGATCGTGGTGGTCGAGAAGCGCCGCTTCTGCGACATCGACGACAGCCGGCATTTGTCGGTGACCGTGCGGGCCGGCGGCAAGACGATCCTGCTGCACAATTTCTACGTTCCGGCGGGCGGTGACGAACCGGACCCGGAAGTCAACCGCAAATTCAGGCACAAGCTCGATTTCGTCGCCGAGATGAACGCAATCCGCGCCGAACACAGCGAAGTGTCCGCCTCGGTCCTGGTCGGCGACCTCAACATCGCGCCGCTCGAACACGATGTCTGGTCGCATAAGCAACTGCTCAACGTGGTCAGCCATACGCCGGTCGAGACGGAGAGTTTCGAGGCCATGCGGCTGGCCGGCGACTGGGTCGACCTGATGCGGCTCAACGTGCCATCAGAACAGAAGCTCTACACCTGGTGGAGCTACCGCGCGCAGGACTGGGAGGCATCCAACCGCGGCCGGCGGCTTGACCATGTCTGGTCGTCACCGAACCTGGTGCCTGATTTCACCGGCTACGAAATCCTGCGGGCGGCGCGTGGCTGGGAACGTCCCTCGGACCATGTTCCGGTCATCGCGCGGTTCAACCTGGACTGATCAGCCGGGCCGGCGCTTTTCCCACTCCGGCGACAATTGCGTCAAGCCGCTCGGTCGCCATGATGAAGGGCAGGTCATTTTCGGTGGCGCGAACCAGCCGGAACTCCACCTGTCTCTCCCGTTCACTCGGAAAAGCGCGGCGCCAGCTTCTCGATGCGGTGGATCATTGCCTGAAAGTCTTCCAGGATGCGCTGGTGGAGCTGTGCCGCCAAATCCGGATATTCCTCCAGGATGCGGCGGAACATCTTTCGGCTGAGCCGGATCACCTCCGAATCGACCGCGGCCGATGCACTGGTCAGCCGGTTGGTGTCGGCGATCAGCGCCAGTTCGCTCAGCATGGTGCCGGGGCCGGCCGTGCCGATAGGGATGCGTTCGCCTGTCTGCTCGCGGTAGAGCACGATCTCTCCGCTGACCACGATATAGGCCGAATCAGCCATATCGTCCTCGCGATAGAGCTTGTGGTCTGCCTGCAGCAGCATGGTCTCGGCGCCGAAGGCGAGCAGGCGCAATTGTTCCTGCGTGAAGCCCTCGAAAAGCCTCACGGCTGACAGGATGCGGATGTCGTCATCCAGCGCCATCTAGCTGTGTCCCCGAACGGTCAGTCCAATCCCTCCTCTGCGGTGCGATCCAGAATCCCGCTCCAACAGGATCGCACCCAAAAGCAGCCCCGCCCAGACCGCTTATTGGATAATAAAATGTCTAAGGAACCAGCTTGTAGCCACCGCTTTCTGTCACAAGAATTTCCGCATTGGAAGGATCGCGCTCGATCTTCTGGCGCAGGCGATACACATGGGTTTCCAGCGTGTGCGTGGTAACGCCGGAATTGTAGCCCCACACCTCCTCGAGCAGCACGTCGCGCGTCACCACCTTCTGGTCGGCGCGGTAGAGATATTTGATGATCGAGGCCTCCTTCTCCGTCAGCCGCACCTTTGCGCCGCGCGGGTCGATCAGCAGCTTCTGGCTTGGCTTGAAGGTGTAGGGGCCGACCGAGAAGGTGGCGTCCTCGCTTTGCTCGTGCTGGCGCAGCTGCGCGCGGATGCGCGCCAAAAGCACCGCGAAGCGGAACGGCTTCGTCACGTAGTCGTTGGCGCCGGCTTCGAGGCCAAGGATCGTGTCCGAATCGGTGTCGTGGCCGGTCAGCATGATGATGGGCGCCTTGTAGCCGCCCTTGCGCAGGATCTTCACCGCTTCGCGGCCGTCCATGTCGGGCAGGCCGACATCCATGATCAGCAGGTCGATGAGGCCGCCACGCGCCGCGGCGACGCCTTTTGCCGCAGTGGACTCCTGCAGCACGTCGAATTCCTCATAAAGGGACAATTGCTCGACCAACGTGCCGCGCAGGTCGTCATCGTCGTCGACGATTAGGATGGTTCGTGAAGTCATGGATCAATCCGTTGTTTTGAAAAGAAAATTCAGTTGACCGCTGCCTGTTTATGCGGAAGCTGACCGGCACAACAGCCGATCACAGTGATTTGTTCCGTGGCACGATCATACAAGAAAAAACACGATCGCAATGCAGCCGGCGCAATTTTGCGAAAAGGACTGCGGGTGCTGACCGTGCGGGCAAGGCCCGGCCGTCCCAGCCAGGGGCTGCTGCAGGCGGGCAGAACGGTGTTTGCCTGCGCGCTGGGGCGTGGCGGCATCTCGGCGGGCAAGCGCGAAGGCGACGGCGCCACGCCGCTTGGCCAAATGCGGATCCTGTCGGGTTATTTCCGGGGAGACCACTTCTCCAGCGGCCGCATCACCCGGCTGGCGATGACGCCGATCGGGCCTGATCTCGGCTGGTGCGAAGTGCCCGACGACCGAAACTATAACAGGCCAGTCAAGATCCCCTACGGCGCCAGCCACGAACGCATGCGGCGCGACGACAGGCTCTATGATGCCTGCCTTGTGCTCGACTGGAATATAACGCCGCGCCGCCGCGGACGCGGCAGCGCCATCTTCTTCCACCTGGCGCGCCCGGGCTTCACGCCCACGCAAGGCTGCGTCGCGGTGACCGCACGCACGATGGCGCGCCTTTTGCCGCTGCTGTCGGACCGGACGGTGGTGAGGGTGGTAAGGTAGGGAGTAGGGAGTAGGGAGTAGGGAGTAGGGAGTAGGGAAATAGGCAGTCGGGCTCTTCCTAATCTCTAATCCCTACTGCCTACCTCCTTACCTCCGTGGCTGCTGCCAACCGATGTCGAGCAGGCCCAGCCGGCCGCGTTCGCGGTCCATGGCACGGGAGACGTCTTTGCGCGTGGCGCCGACATCGCGCAACTGGCGGTCCGACAGATCCTCGACATCGTCCTGCGGCAGGCTTGCCGCGACCTTGGCCTGGCGGAGCCAGTCGAACGCGGCGGTCAGCCAGTTCAACCGGCTCGCGGGAGCTCTCAAAGCTATGTGAGACATGATGCGGCTCCTTCCATCCGGACATAAAATCCGGTTTGATATTGGTTCGATGGTTGCATCATGCCCGATTGAAAGATTGGAGAGAAACGAGTAGTTCTTTCCGGATTATCAAGTTTTCTTTGAGGATCAGGGCGCCATGACCGCGTCTGTTCTGGGGCCGCGCTGATGGCCCGCCTGGTGCCGGGAACCCGGGCGCTGAGGACGCTGGAGGCAGCGGCCCGGCATCTCAATTTCACCCGGGCCGCCGACGAACTCGGCCTGACGCCAGCCGCCGTCAGCCACCAGATCAAGGAGATCGAAGACCAGCTCGGCATCGTCCTGTTCACGCGTTCCAGCCGCAGCATCCGGCTGACGGAGGCCGGAACGGTGCTGTTCGAGGCCTCTGCCGATGCGCTCGACCTGCTTGGCAAGGCCGTCTCGCGGGCGCAGAAGATGACGCGCGGCACGACGCTGCTGAAAGTGACGCTCGACGCCCAATTCGCGACGAAATGGCTGATGCGGCGGGTCGAGGATTTCCGAAAAAAACATGAAGGCATCGAACTCAGGTTCGACATCGCCTACGGATTGCGGGATTTCGACCTCGACGATGTCGATGTCGGCATCCGCTTCGGCGCCGGCAGATATCCGGGACTTTGCGCGCACCGGCTGTTCGACAACGTCATCATTCCGGTGTGCAGCCCGAGCCTGCTGGCATCAGGTCCGCCGCTGCGCGAACCGCGCGATCTCTTCCATCACACGCTTGCCCATATCGAATGGGCGCGGCAGGGCGTGACCTGGCCGAACTGGCGCATGTGGATGGCGGCAGCCGGCGTCGACGATTTCGACGACAGCCGCACCATCGTTTTCGGCACCTCGGCCGACGCGGTCCAGGCGGCGATGGAGGGCAGCGCCGTGGCGCTCGCCGATTTCGCCATGGTGGCCAACGACCTTTCCGAAGGTAGGTTGGTGCGGCCTTTCGAACTCGGCATCAAGGTCGCGCCGGAATTCGCCTATTTCCTGGTCTATCCCAAGGAACTGGTGAACGATCCGCGCATCGTTGCCTTTCGCACGTGGATTCTGGAGGAAATGGCAAAATCCCAAACCGCGGACCGGGTGTAGCGGAGGCCTTCAACTCGCTGCGGCGCCGAACCAGCCGACCACGGCGCCGACGATCAACAGCACGCCAAGCCAGTGGCCGCCGTCGATGATGGTCAGGTTCCAGCCGAAATTCTCGTAGTGATGATTGACCGACAGCGTGGTTGCGACGAAGCCGAGCCAAAGCACGAAACCGAAGACCAGTCCCGCCAGCAATGTCGGCTCGCCGCCAGTCACCGCGCCGACGACCAGGGCCATCACAAGCGCCATGACCAACTCGGCGATGAAAGAGATGAGAAACGGCAGCAACGATTTCTTCATGGTCGCCGGATCGAGTTTTGCAGCCTTCAGCCATGGCTTACTCAAACCGGTGTACCAGCCGGCGCCGAACAGCCACGCCAGGATTGCGGCGACGATCACCGCCAGCCAGTTAACCGCTGAAAAATCCATGATATTCCCCTCTGATACGGAGCTCATGGAAACGCCTGTTCAGTGGCGGCGTCAAGCCGGGCGCTCGGTGCTCCACCGCCAGACGGTGGTGCGTTTTATTTCGGCATCCTCGAGCGCCCGCGTCACCGGCACCTGGTAGACGCCAAGCGGTTCCAGCCCCGACCGCGGCAGATAGGAGCGGCCGGGATCGCCGATCAGGATATCGGCGCCGCGCCGCTTCAGAGCCGCGAACCAGGGCGTCAGCCGGTCTGCGAACGGCTTGTCGTAGAAGACATCGCCGGCAAGAACCACGTCCCAGTCCGCATCCGTTCCGACGCAGTCATCCTGGACGAATTCGACGGCGACGCCATTGGCTTGCGCATTGAGGCGGACCGCCGTGGCGCAGAACGGGTCGATGTCGGCGGCGGTCACCCCTGCCGCGCCGGCTTTGGCCGCGGCGATGGCGACGAGACCGGAGCCGGAGGCGAAGTCGAGCACGCGCTTGCCCCGCACCATGGCCGGGTTGTCGATGATATGGCGGGCAAGCCCCTGGCCGCCGGCCCAGGCAAAGGCCCAGAAAGGCGGCGGCAGCCCGATCTCGACCAGCTCGTCCTCCGTCCGCTGCCACAGATCATGCGCCTCGTCGGCAAGATACAGCGCAATCTCCGGCACATGCGGCGGCGCCATCAGCGCCGTATTGTCGAGGATGAAGCGTTCCGCGCTATGGCTCGTGAGAACCGTCACGGAGCCGGCGTCAGGCCACCCATGCGGCAGACTTCCTTCCATTCGGCCGGCGTCACCGGCTGCACGGAAAGCCGTCCGAGCCGCACCAGCGCCATGTCGGCGAGCTTGGGATTGGCCTTGACCTGCTCCAGCGTCGGCGGGTTCGGCACATCCTTGAAGGCGCGGATGTCGACGCATTCCCAGCGCGGATCGTCCGATGTGGTGTCGGGATGAGCCAGTGCGCACACTTCGGCGATGCCGACCACGTTCAGCCCCTCGTTGGAGTGGTAGAAGAAGCCGAGATCACCGATCTGCATGGCCTTCATGTTGTTGCGCGCCGCATAGTTGCGCACGCCGTCCCATTGCGTGCCTGCCTTCCCCTTGGCCTTCAACGCCTCGAAGGAGAACACCGAGGGTTCGGATTTGAACAACCAGTAGTTCATTCGTATTGCTCCTCCAGCCTTGTGCCGATTAATTAGCCGCCGGCTTGTTGAAGGTCCAGTTCCACTGGCGGACCTCGACGCTTTCGAACAGTCCCGCCTTGGCATAGGGATCGGCGGCCGACAGCGCCTGCGCGCCTGCCATGTCAGGCGCTTCGACGACGACGAGGCTGCCGTTGGACTTGCCGTCGGCGTCGAGGAACGGACCGGCGAAGGCCAGCTTCTTGTCGCTGTTCAGCCCTTCGAGAAAAGCGAGGTGCTCCGGCCGCGTATCGATGCGCACTTGCGTGCTTCCGGGCTTGTCCTTGCAAATCAACGCGAACAACATGTCTCTGTCTCCTGATGCTGGAATCAATCGTCGGTTTCGGTCTTCAGCGGCCGGGTCATCAAGGCCGCCACAGCCTGCCGGATGGTGATGGTGCCGTCCAGTATGGCGGCGACGGCGGCGATGATAGGCGCGTCGATGCCGCGCTCGGTGGCGATGCGGGCGGCGATCGCCGCCGTCGGCACGCCTTCCGCCAGCGGCAGCCCGCCAAGCGGCTTGCCCTGGCCGAGCGCCAGTCCGTAGGCGAAGTTGCGCGATTGCGTGGACGAGCAGGTGAGCAGCAGGTCGCCAAGGCCGGAAAGCCCCATCAACGTCTCGGGTCTGGCGCCGAAGGCGGCGCCGATGCGGCGCAGTTCGACGAAGCCGCGCGTCACCATGGCGGCCTGGGCACTGGCGCCAAGCCCGGCGCCGGTGACGGCACCCGCGGCGATGGCGAAGACGTTCTTCAAGGCGCCGCCGATCTCGACGCCGATCAAATCATCATTCGAATAGCAACGCAGATTTTCCGCCGAGAAGCGCGCGGCAAGCTTGGCCGCCAGCGCCTCGTCGCGGGCGGCAACCACCACCGCTGTCGGCAAGCCCCGGGCAACGTCCGTGGCGAAGCTCGGGCCGGACAGAGCGGCGACCGGATTCCCAGGCAGGATCTCCCCGACGATCGCCGAAAGCAAGTCGCCGGTGTCGCGTTCGATGCCCTTCGCGCAAAGGACAAGCGGAACGCCGGAAGGCATATGCGGCTTGGTGGCTGTCAGCATCGCCCGCAGCGATTGCGCAGGCGCCACTGCCAGCACGCAATCGGCACCGTCGAGCGCGGCTTGGATGTTGCTCGTCGCTACGATGCCGGCCTGGAGCGCGATGCCAGGCAGATAGCGTCGATTTTCGCCGTGGTCGATTGCGGCGACGGTCTCCGGGTCGCGCGCATAAAGGCGGACGAAATGGCCGGCGCGCAGCATGGCCAGCGCCAAAGCGGTACCCCAGGCCCCGCCACCGAGCACGGCAACGCGCCAGCCGGTTGGCGCGGCCTCGATGCCGCTCATGCCTTCCTCGCTCATGCCCTCCTTGCTCATGCCCTCCTTGCTCATGCTTTGGCCCCGCGCCGGCCCGAGCCGATCATCGGCGCGGAGATGCTGTCCAGCGGCCAGCGCGAGCGCGGCACGAAGTCGAAGCCGTTTTCCTGGGCCAGGCCTTCGCGCATCCGCTCGATGCCGGCCCAGGCGATCATTGCCGCATTGTCGGTGCAAAGTTTCAGCGGTGGCGCGACGAAGGCGAAGCTCGCCTCGGCGCACAGCCGTTCCAGCGTCGCCTTGATCGTGTGGTTGGCGGCGACTCCTCCGGCGACGACCAGCGCCGGCGCTGCCGTGCCGGGGAATTCCCGGCGGAACCGGGCGAGCGCGCGCGAGACACGGTCGCCCAGCGCGTCGGCCACCGCCGCCTGGAACGACGCGCAGATGTCGGCGACGTCCCGGTCGCTCAAGGGCTCGATCGCGCTCGCCGCCTGGCGCACAGCGGTCTTCAGGCCGGAGAACGAAAAATCGGGCTGCGCCGATCCCTTCATCGGACGCGGGAAGGCAAAACGACCCGCATCGCCCGATGCCGCCGCCTTCTCGACATTGGGACCGCCGGGATAGGGTAGGCCAAGCATCTTGGCCGTCTTGTCGAATGCTTCGCCGAGCGCGTCGTCGATGGTCGTCGCCCAGCGCTGGTAGTCGCCGACGCCGCGCACGGCCAGGATCTGTGTGTGGCCGCCGGAGACCAGCAGCAGGAGATAGGGAAAGTCGAGCCCATCGGTCAGCCGCGCCGTCAAGGCATGGCCTTCGAGATGGTTGACGGCGATCAGCGGCTTGCCGGTTGCGGCCGCGATCGCCTTGGCCGTCATCAACCCGACGATGAGGCCGCCGACGAGGCCCGGACCTGCGGTCGCGGCGATGGCATCGATGTCGGCCAGCGCCACGCCCGAATCGGCAAGGGCTGCCTCGACAATGCCGTCCAGCGCCTCGACATGAGCGCGCGCGGCGATCTCCGGCACAACCCCGCCGAAGGCGGCATGCTCCTCGATCTGCGACAGCACGATATTGGACAGGATTTTGGGCGCGGCATTGCCTTCCAGCGCCACGACGCTGGCGGCGGTCTCGTCACAACTCGTTTCAATGCCCAGAACGCGGATCAATTGGTCGCTGTCCCCAAGGATTGTGTATCGGGGCATTCCCCGGTAGGAGACGCCCGGAAAAGGCGACTTCGCCTGCCGGGGGTTATCACGGACCGCGCGCCATGCAAACAATCTTGAAGATCGGAACACGCGGCAGCCCGCTGGCGCTGGCGCAGGCGCAGGAAACCCAGGCGCGGCTTATGGCGGCGCATGGTTTGCCGCAAGAAGTGTTCGAAATCGTCGTCATCTCGACCAGCGGCGACCGCATCCAGGACCGGCCGCTGTCGGAAGCTGGCGGCAAGGGCATGTTCACCAAGGAGATCGAGGAGGCGCTGCTCGCCCGCGCGATCGACATTGCCGTGCATTCCTCGAAGGACATGCCGACGCAGTTGCCCGATGGGCTGGAGCTGTCTGCTTTCCTGCCGCGCGAGGACGCGCGCGATGCTTTCGTCGGCAAGGCGGCTAAGACGATTGCAGACCTGCCGCGTGGCGCCAAAGTCGGCTCGTCGTCGCTCAGGCGGCAGGCGCTGATCCGCCGCATGCGGCCGGATCTCGACGTGGTGATGTTTCGTGGCAATGTGCAGACGCGGCTGCGCAAGCTCGAGGAAGGCGTCGCCGCCGGCACCATCCTCGCCCATGCCGGGCTGAAGCGGCTCGGGCTCGGCCATGTGGTCACCGATCTGATCCCGCTCGACATCTTTCCGCCGGCGCCGGGCCAAGGCGCGATCGGCATCGAAACCCGCATAGGCGATGGCGACGTCGAACAGATGCTGGCGGCCATCCACGACCTGCCGACCGGACAGGCGCTGGCTTGCGAGCGCGCTTTCCTGGCGGCCCTCGACGGCTCTTGCCGCACGCCGATTGCCGGTCATGCCGTGATAGACGGCGCGGACCTTTCTTTCGCGGGATTGATCATCTCGCCTGATGGCACGCAGTCGCACATGGTCGAGATGAAAGGCCCGGCGCTGGATGCCGCCCGCATCGGTGAAGAGGCGGCAAGGACGGTGCGGGCCAGGGCCGGCGAGACATTCTTCGACGGCTGGGCCTGATGGTGCAGCGCGTTCTGGTGACGCGGCCTCAACCGGGCGCCTCCCGCACCGCGCGACTGCTCAAGGACATGGGGTTTCTACCGCTGCTTTTGCCGCTGACCGAGACGGTGACCTTGCCGATCGATACGGACCTCGTCATCGGCAATGCCGTGGCCGTTGCGGTGACCAGCGCCAATGGCGTGCGCTTTGCGCCTAAGGAGGTCGTCGCCCGGCTTTCGGACTTGCCTTGCCATGCCGTCGGCAAGAGGACCGCGCAAGCCGCGCGTGAAGCAGGATTTTTGTCCGTCAGCGAAGGTCCCGGCAATGCCGAAGGTCTTGCCGGCAGTCTTGCCGGCGAATTCCAGGGCAAGACCATTGTCTATCTCTGCGGACGCGTGCGCTTCCCGGCATTCGAGCAGCGGCTGCAAGCTGCCGACGTCGGGGTCCGCCCCGTCGAGACATACGACACGCTCGCCGTGACCTATTCGGACGAGGCCGTGCTTGCCCGTCTGTCGGGGCAAACCGCGGATGCGGTGCTGCTCTATTCCGCCAGGGCGGCTACCGCGCTGCAGGCCCTGGTCAGGCGGCCTGCGCTGCATGAAGCCTTTGACAAGACGCGGGTTTTTGCCCTGTCGCATCGCATCGCCGCCGTCCTTGGCGACGTCGCTGGCGACCGTATCCACATAGCCGCGCGGCCCGACGAGGGTGCGCTGCTTTCGCTTTTGCGGCCCGGGTCCTGAGCCGCGTCATCACACCGCCCCTTTTCACCGCTTGGTGATGTGCTAGACCCTCTTTGAACCATCCCCAAGCGAATTTGCGGAGCCCAAGCATGGTGAAGACGCCGAAGATGCGACATTCGAAAAGCCGCCGCGAGCCGGTGACCATCGAACTTGAGCCCGGCGCCGTTTCCCGCATCGCCGACGAGAATGCCGCCAGGGCCGGGGCGCAAACCGATGAGGCCAAGGCGGAGGAAGCCGCGAACGCCTCGCAGCCGGAGGCGCCCGAAGAGCCTGTGCACGCCGACCAGACCGATCTAGAACCCTGGGAGCACGCCGAGGCGACAGCGCCCCGATCGGAACGATCCGCGGAAAGCGCCGCCAAGGCGGACGAACCGGCGGCAGCCTACCCCGGTTCCCCGGAGGACGCCGCTGGCAAGGCCGGCGCCTTCGACTACAGTTTCGAGGACGCTTCGGCGAAGCGCGCCGAACCTGAACCGGCCGGGCGGGTGACCGGCGCCTCGGCGGGGAACGGGAAAACCGCATCCGCACCGCCACCGCCGAAGCGGGTCAACGGCATCGCGGCCGGCATCATCGGCGGTGTCATCGCACTGGTCGGCGCCGGCGGATTGCAGTTCGCCGGCCTGCTCGGCGCGCCGGGGTCCGCTCCCAGCGTCTCGCTCGAAGGCGTCAACGGCGAAATCGGCGCGCTCAGAACCGAGATCGCGGATCTGAGGCAAGCCGGCGACGGCGGTGCGTCGGCCAAGGTCGACGGGTTGTCCGCGGCGTTGGATCAGGTCAGGACGGATGTCGCAGCGCTCAAATCGGCGGTCGAGCAAGGCGGAGCGGGCGACAATGCCGGGCTGGCCGCGCTTGGCGACAAGGTCAGGCAGATCGAGACGGCGGTTGCGGCGCTAGGCAAGGCCGGCAACCCGGCTCCAGTCGATCTCGGCCCGCTCAATGAAAGGCTGGCTGGCCTCGATGCGCTGGTCAAATCGGCCGGCGAGGCGGCGGCGAAGCAGGACGGCCGGCTCACCGCGCTGGAGCAGTCGGTGGCGCAGCTTTCCGGCAAGGTCGAGGCGCAGGCCGGACAGCCGAAGGTCGCGCTCGCCATCGCCGCTTCGGCACTGAAGGCGGCGCTCGACCGTGGCGCGCCGTTCGGTGCCGAACTCGAGACCTTCGCCGCGATCGCGCCGGACGCGCCGCAGCTTGCGGCTCTGCGCGCCTACGCGCAAAAGGGCGTCCAGACCCGCACCGAGATCGCATCGCAGATGGATGCCGCCGCCAACGCCATGGTCGCGGCGGCCACGCCGGTCGACGAAAATGCCGGGCTGCTGCAGAACCTTCTGTCGAGCGCCGAATCGCTGGTCAAGGTCCGGCCGATCGGCGCTGTCCAGGGCGCTGGCGCGCCGGAAACCATTGCGCGCATGGAGGTGGCGGTCAATCAGGGCGACTATGCCAAGGCGCTCACAGAATATGAGACGCTGCCCGCGCCTGCAAAGGCGGCCGGCGCCGATTTTGCCGGCAAGCTGAAGGCACGCATCGAGGTCGAGACGCTGATCGATGCGCTGATATCAGGCGCGATGAAGGCGTGAGGAACTGGCGATGATCCGAATCCTGCTCTTCCTCGCCGTCGTCTTCGCGCTGGGCCTAGGCTTTGCCTGGCTGGCGGACCGGCCGGGCGACATGGTCATCACCTTCAACGGCTACCAGTATCAGGTCAGCCTGATGGTGGCGGCGGTGGCGGTGGTCGCCGTCGTCGCGGCGGTGATGATCCTGTGGTGGCTGATCAAGTCGGTCTGGAACAGCCCCTACACCATTTCGCGCTATTTCCGGGTGCGGCGCCGCGACCGCGGCTATCAGGCGCTGTCGACCGGCATGATCGCCGCCGGCGCCGGCGACGGCGCGCTGGCCCGCAAGAAGACCAAGGAAGCGGCCAAGCTGATCCGCTCCGACCAGGAGCCATTGATCCATCTGCTCGAGGCCCAGGCTTCGCTGCTCGAAGGCGACCACGAAGGCGCGCGCCAGAAATTCGAGAGCATGCTCGACGATCCCGAAATGCGGCTGCTCGGCCTGCGCGGGCTTTATCTCGAAGCCGAGCGCCTGGGGGACCGCAATGCCGCCAGGCACTATGCCGGGCGCGCCGCCGGCATGGCGCCGCAGCTGGCCTGGGCGGCCGAATCGACGCTTGAAGAGCTGACCGGGCGCGGCGACTGGGACGGCGCGCTGAAGCTGGTCGAGGCGCAGAAGGCGACCCGCCAGATCGAACGTGACGCCGCCAACCGCCGACGCGCCGTGCTGTTGACCGCCAAGGCGCAGTCACTCGCCGACAGCGATCCCGCAGCCGCCCGCACGGCGGCGATAGAGGCCAATCGGCTGCAGCCGGAGTTCGCGCCGGCCGCGGTCGCGGCTGCGACGCTGCTGTTTCGCCAAAACGACGTGCGCAAGGGCTCGAAGATCCTCGAGACGGCCTGGAGGGCCGAACCGCATCCGGAGATAGCGGAGCTCTATACCCATGCAAGGCCGGGTGACGCCGTGCTCGATCGCCTCAACCGGGCGAGGAAATTGCAGGAGATGAGGAAGAACCACGCCGAATCCTCGATGACGGTGGCGCGCGCCGCGCTCGATGCACAGGATTTTGCGACCGCCCGCCGCGAGGCCGAGGCGGCGATCCGGATGGACCGCCGCGAGGGCGCCTATCTGCTTCTGGCCGACATCGAAGAAGCCGAGACCGGCGACCAGGGCAAGGTGCGACAGCTCTTGTCCAAGGCGGTGCGGGCGCCGCGCGACCCGGCCTGGGTCGCCGACGGCGTCGTCTCGGAGCGCTGGGCGCCGGTATCGCCGGTCACCGGCCGGCTTGACGCTTTCGAGTGGCGCGCTCCGATGGAGCGTCTCGGCCAGCTGATCGACAGCCGTGACGATGCGCCGGACGCCCCGGCGGTGGCGATCGAGGCGCCGGGCAGGCCGGCGCAGGAAGAGTCGGTCGAGGTGATCGATCACGCTGGCCCAGGCGGCGAGACGGCGGGCAAGCAGGCCGAGAACGATCAGGACCACGTCAGGGCGGTGACGGCGCAGGCTTTCGCCGCGGTGCCCGCCGATGCCGAGGCCGTCGAACCGGCGCAGGAATTGGCACGCCTGCCGGACGATCCCGGCGTCGACCCGGACGATGCGGCGGAAAACTCGCCGCGCCGGTTCCGGTTGTTTTGAGTTGGCCGGATGGTCCGGCCGTTTGGGAATGGATCGATGTTCGAACGCGTCCTGTCGTTTCTGAGGGATTTGCCGACCGGCGCCGGCGCCCGCGCCAGCGCCGATGACCCGCGCGTGGCGGCGTCGGCGCTGCTCTACCACGTGATGAGCGCCGACGGCGTGCGCCAGGACGTCGAGTGGGAGCGGTTCAAGGCAGTGTTGGCGCAGGCCTATTCGGTCAGCGGCAACGAGCTCGACGCGCTGGCCGCCGCCGGCGAGCGCGCCGACAACGAGGCGATCGACCTCTATGCCTTCACCAGCGTTCTGAAGCGCCACCTCGATGCCGAAGGCCGCAAGGCTTTCATCGGCTTGATGTGGGAGATCGTCTATGCCGATGGCGAGCTGCACGAATTGGAAGACAACACGGTGTGGCGCGTTGCCGAGCTGATCGGCGTCGAACGCCAGGACCGCATCGAGGCGCGCCGCAAGGCGGCGGCCGATGCGCCGGGCGCCCGTGGAACGTCGAGCGACGAATAGGTCCATCCGCCGATGCCGCCGATGCCCCCGCGTTCGAAGCCGAGAATTCTGATCGTGCTGCATCAGGAGAATTCGAGCCCCGGGCGCGTCGGCCACATGCTTCTCGAAGAGGGCTTCGATCTCGACATCCGCCGCCCGCCGCTTGGCGATGCCTTGCCAGAGACGCTCGACGGCCATGCCGGGGCCGTGGTGTTCGGCGGGCCGATGAGCGCCAATGACGAGGACGAGTTCGTCCGCCGCGAGACCGACTGGCTTGAGGTTCCGCTGCGTGAGAACCGACCGCTGCTGGGTATCTGTCTTGGTGCGCAGATGCTGGCCAACCATCTCGGCGGCAAGGTCGAGGGCCATGGCGAAGGTCTGGTCGAGATCGGCTGGTATCCGTTGAAGGCGACCGAAGCCGGCAGAAAGCTGATGCACTGGCCCGAAATGGTCTATCAGTTCCACCGCGAAGGTTTTTCGCTGCCCAGCGACGCGACACTGCTGGCTACGAACGAGACCTATCCCAACCAGGCCTTTCGCTACGGCGAAAATGCCTGGGGCATCCAGTTCCATGGCGAACTGACCCGAGTGATGATGCAGCGCTGGGTGGTGCGAGGCGCGCACCGCTTCGAATTGCCGGGCGCCCAGCCCGGCCGCGACCATCTCGGCGGCAGGCTGATCTGGGACATGCACCTCAAGCGCTGGCTGGACGAGTTCCTGGTGCTGATTTTCGGCGGCCGACGGCGCGGTCGCGGCACAACCATCCCCTGATGGCGGGTTGTTTAACGCCTGCTAGTTCGAAAACGTCACGCTCACGCCGCGCTGACGAAAATAAGCCTGCATCAATTTGCGGCCCGAGCGGTTGTTCTGCGCCAGTTTGGTGGGATCGAACACCGCCTGCTTCATCCCCTCTCGTGCCAGCGCTGCCTTAAGCGTCGCGATATGGGCGTCGAGATCGGCATTGTCGGCCCGCAGCGACACATAGATACTCTCGGTTGCCTCAGCCACGGTCGGTTCGCTCACAGTTATCGTCCTTTGGTTGGTCGGGCGGCGGCTTAGCACGGATTCGCAGCCCGCCGATACCGGTGGACCTGAATTCGATGCCCCGTCAGTTTCGTTCATTGAGGTGCCGCACCCTTCGGAGCGCCGGGAACAGGTAGGCCCACAGGCCGGCAACGGCGATGGCGCCGACGCCGCCGATGACGACGGCCGGCACCGTGCCGATCAGCGCCGCCATGGTGCCGGCGCGGAATTCGCCGAGCTCGTTGGAGGCGCCGACGAAGACCTGATTGACGGCGTTGACGCGGCCGCGGACATGATCGGGGGTCCAGAGCTGGATCAAGGTTTCCCTGATGTAGACGCTGAACATGTCGGTGGCGCCGAGGAAGGCCAATGCCAGGATCGACAGCCAGGCGATGGTCGACAGGCCGAACAGCACCGTAAAGGCGCCGAACGCGGCCACGAAGCCGAGCATGATCAGGCCCGCGTGGTTTCGGATAGGATGACCAGCGAGCCAGATGGCGACACAGATGGCACCCACCCCTGGCGCCGAGCGCAGCAAACCAAGTCCCCAGGGACCGAGTTGCAATATGTCGCGGGCATAGATCGGCAGCAGCGCCGAGGCGCCGGACAGGAGCACGGCGAAGAGATCGAGCGAGATGGCGCCAAGCACGATCTTCTCGCCCCAGATGTAACCGAAGCCGGCGAACAGGGTCTGCATGGTCGGCTTGTCGGTCTCGCTGCGTTGCGCTGGCCTCGGTATGGTGAAGATCAGCAGCCCGGCGACGAGCATCAGCGCCGTGGCCGTGCCATAGGCCACCTCGGCCGATACGCCGTAGAGCAGGCCGCCGGCGACCGGCCCGACGATGGTCGCCGTCTGCCAGGCCGACGAGTTCCAGGCGATGGCGTTGGCGAAATCCCGGGGCGGCACCAGATTGGCGAACAGCGACGACGAGGCCGGTCCGAAGAAGGCGCGGGCAATGCCGAACATGGCGAGCACGATGAAGATTGGCAGCGGGCCGCTGATGCCGCGCAGGGTCAGGATGAGCAGCGCGAGCGCGCAGATCGCCTCGAGCAGCACCGCCAGCGCCATGATCAGCCGGCGGCCGAAACGGTCGGCAACGACCCCCGTGACCAGCACCAGGAGCAGCGCAGGCAGGAACTGGACGATGCCGACAAGCCCGAGATCGAGCGGGTCGCGGGTCAGGTCGTACATCTGCCAGCCGACCGCGACGGACACGATCATGGTGGCGAATGTGGTGAGGAAGCGCGCCGCCCAATAGCTCAGGAAGGAGCGATGGCGGAACGCGGCATAGCGCTGGTCCGGTGATATCTGTTCGGAGGTCATGGAACGAGGCCCCGTTAGAAGGATGGAGGCCGGCGGGGCACTTCCACGAAGGACGCTGGTCCGGCCGGGGAACCCTTTAGCCCAGTTCGACGTATGACGCGCGCAAAAAACAGGTTCTGGATCAAGGATTTTCTGACGTGTTCCATCGAACGCACACGAAACTCACCCGCCAAGGCCCGGCGGGACAGGAAAGCCTATCGGGTGTCTCGAAGACCGCATGTCTCCCCATCGTGCACGCGATAGCCTTGAAAGCCGATCGATGAGCAGCATTCTTTCGGCCTGCCCACTGGCATGGCCGAAACCTACCGATACATTGGGTTTTGGCGATAATGTCGAGCGTAACTTCACCCTTATATATCGTCGTTCCTTGTGAATTGGAACAATAGACCATTCCATGTTGGAATAATGCGAAAAGCGTACGCGTAATCAGCAATCTTTTTGCTGGCGCCTTTCTGTCATTGCATTTAAGTACTTGCTAAATCAAGCAGGGTGCTTACTGGATTATTAAGCATTTTCAAAACAGAACTCAAGATCGGGCAATTTTTCCTTGCTAGCCGGGGACATCGGTTACAACCTATGGATACATCAACCGCGCCGGCGGATCGTTGGCATGCTTGGGCGGATGGGCGCTAGGCATGGAGAGGGAAATGGACATTCGCCAAGGCGGCTCCCGCTGGGAGCGCTCCCCTCGATTTGAGGAATTGCGACGGCCGGCCGCAAAGTCGTCGAATGCATGGGCCACAGCCCGGCAATCCAAGCTTCGATACGCAGGGCAACTATCAGGGGTGCAATGGCATCGGCTGCCAGGTCGATGCGCCTGACGATGACAATTCATCGGGTGACGACGATTCCGACTGACAGCCACACTCCGCAAAGGAAGAGGAAAACCACCTATGTCTGAATTCGGCGACTTGGTTCGACGGCACGCCAAAATCGTCATGATCGGGCTGGCGGGGTTGATACCGACATCTGCTTTCGCGAACGATGCCTGCGACGGCGTCAAGGTCGAAGTGACGAAGGCGCGCAAACAGGAATATGCACCGCTCGTCGCTTCGGCGATGGACAATAAGTTCAAGCCCGCCCGCGCCAAGTTCATCACCATCTTGGAAAGCGGCAACTGGAGCGCCGCTTATGTCTCCACGCCTGTGAGCGATGACGGCGTGATGTTCTTCCAGACCGTCGACGGAAAGAAGCAGTTTCGTGACGTCTGGGGCGGCTATGCCGATCCATCGGAAAAGCCTGGACTGGTATCCTGGGCGAAGAAGCTCGGAGCGCCGGAAAAGCTGGCCAGGTGCTTCGCCGAAACCGTTACGGAATGACGATGCCGCTCACCTGCAAAGAGGACGAGAACCAATGAAAACCGCAATTCTGACCACCGCCGTAGTTCTGGCCATGCCGGCTTTCGCTTTTGCCAAGGACAAGTGCGCCGACGCCAAGGATCAGGCCACCATGAACCAATGCGCCGATGCTTCGTTCAGGAAATCCGACAAGAAGCTCAACGAACTTTACAAGCAGATCGAAACCCGCCTGAAGGACGACGCGGATACCAAGAAGCTTCTTGTCCAAGCGCAGCAGAATTGGATCAAGTTCCGCGACGCCGAGTGCAATTTCCAGATCGCGGGAGCGGCCGGAGGCAGCGTGGTCCCCATGCTCCTCTCGATGTGCATGGATGGCCTGACGCAATCCCGGGTCAAGGATTTCGAGGGTTACCTGAATTGCAAGGAAGGCGATCTGAGCTGTTCCGTTCCGGCAGCGAACTGAGGTTTCCTGCCAGTCTGCAGACGGGGTGGAAAATCATTCCCTCAGCGCGCCGGAGATGGCATCGAGCCCGCCCTGCAATTGCGCGCTCGCCATGGAAGAGCGTAAGATCGGGCAGCCTGCCAAGACGGAACCGCCGGCAGGCCTCAATCAAACCATTGGCTCAGCGCCGGAATGCGCGCTCAGGCCGAGACCTTGGCTTTCCTGCCCCTGGCCGGCGCTTTCGGAGCGACGGCCTTGCGGCCGAGACCGATCGACTTCGCCAGTTCCGAACGCGAGGCCGCGTAATTGGGAGCGACCATCGGATAGTCCGACGGCAAGCCCCATTTGGCGCGGTAGGCGTCCGGCGTCAGGCCGAAATGCACGCCCAGATGACGCTTCAGCGATTTGAACTTCTTGCCGTCCTCCAGGCAGATGATGAAATCCGGCGTCACCGACTTCTTGGGATTGACCGCCGGCACGAGCGGCGCCGCCACGGGTACGGCCGGCTGGCCGAGCCCGCTGATCGAAGCGCTGACGCTGGCGATGAGGTCGGCCAGGCCGGAGGCGGGCAGGCGGTTCTTCTCGACGTAAGCCGACACGATATGGGCGGTCAGCTCGAGAAGGTCGATATCCTTGCGAGCGTCGTTGCTGTCGTCGGTCAATCTATTTTCCTCCGTCTATGGCGTATGGGGCCCGAAATCGGCACAGTTTCGGATGGGATGATGCGCAAAGTTAAAGTGCGGCGGCGTCTTTGCACGTCCCTCGCGGTTCGTCGCGATGTAGTGCGCCGGAATTCCTAGTCGGCAAATCTGCGCAATGCAACGACTTGGCCCCGCGTCACACATTATTTTGAATAACTATACTGAACTGTAATACTATCAGACGATCAGGGCCTTGTCTCGCCACAGACGAAATCCGCCTTCGAAGGCGCGTGTGTTGTCGCCGCGCCTGCTGTCGGCGGGCAAATCGCCGAGCTTGTCGACATTGCCGCCGCCGATGACGACATAATCGGGCTGCATGGCGGCGCGCAGCCGGTCGACGACGTCGAAAACGGATTTTCGCCATTTCTTCTTGCCGCGTTTTATCAGGCCGCGCTCACCGACATAGTCCTCGAAGCTCTTGCCCTTCTTATAGGGAAGATGGGCGAGTTCCATCGGTTGGGCGACGTTGTCGACGATCATCGCCGCACCCAGGCCGGTTCCCAACCCCAGGAACAGCATGCGACCGCCTTCATAGCTGCCGATGGCCTGCATCAGCGCGTCGTTGACCACCTTGACCGGTTTGCCGAACTGCGCGGCGAAGTCGAAGCCGGCCCAGCCCTTGCCGAGATTGGCGGGATCGAACAAGGGCCTGTTGTGATGCACCGGGCCGGGATAGCCCATCGAGATGACGTCGTAGGACAGTCCGTCGGCCAGCGCCTTCACCGCATCGATCATCTGCTGGGGCCTCAGGTCCGGCCCGGAATCGGCGCGGCGCTCAGCACCGCCTGAGCTGGTGAGGATCTTGACGTGCGAGCCGCCTATGTCGATCGACAGCACGATCGGATCGCCGCTCGCCGCTTTCGGCCTTGCCGTCCTGGCCATGCTGCCCTCTCCCAGCCTATTTCGATGGATTGATCCAGCCGTTCGGCGGCCCGAAGCCGTTCATGGCGGCTGCCGGCCCCCAGGTCTTCGGTTCATAAAGATGCGGCGGCGTGGTGTCGCCGAGGACCGGCCCGACGATGCGCCAGGCAAGTTCGCTGGCGTCCTGGCGGGTAAAAAGCTGGCCATTGCCGTTCATGGCATCGCCGATCAGCCGTTCATAGGGCGGCATATCGCCCTTGCTGTCGTCGAGCGCCGTCAGTTCGACCTGTTCGCCGACCATGTCGTCGCCCGCTGCCTTGCGCTGGGCGCCGATCGAGATCGCCACCTGCGGGTCGATGCGGAAGCGCACATAGTTGGCGTCGTTCGGCTTGATCGGGTCGAAGACATCGAGCGGCGGCCGCTTCAGCCGCACGATCACCTCCGTGGCATGCACCGGCATGTTCTTGCCGGCGCGGATGAAGAACGGCACGTCCCGCCAGCGCCAGGTGTCGACGAGGAAGCGCACCGCCGCGAAGGTTTCGACCGGCGAGTTGGGCGCCACGCCGGGCTCGGCGAGATAGCCGTCGAATTGGCCACGCACGATATCGTCCTTGGTCAGGGTGCGGATCGCGCGCAGCACCTGCACCTTCTCGTCGATCAGGTCGTCGGCGGAACGGCCGACCGGCGGTTCCATCGCCAGCAGCAGGAGGATGTTGAGCAGATGGTTCTCGATGACGTCCCTGACGCAGCCGACCTCGTCATAGAAGCGGCCGCGCCCATCGATGCCGAAATCCTCGGCCATGGTGATCTGCACGCTCTCGACGAAATTGCGGTTCCAGATCGGTTCCAGGAAGGAATTGGCGAAGCGGAAATAGAGCAGGTTCTGGATCGCCTCCTTGCCGAGATAGTGATCGATGCGGAAGATCGACTGTTCGTCGAACACCAGATGCAGCACTCGGTTCAGCCAGCGCGCCGATTGCAGGTCATGGCCGAAGGGCTTTTCCACCATCAGCCGCGCGCCGCGCGCCGTGCCCGATTGCTCCAGGCCCTGGACCACCGTCTCGAACATGGTCGGCGGCACCGCCATGTAGTGCAGCGGCCGCTGGGCGGTGCCCAGCGCGCTCTTCAGTTTCTCGAACGTGGCCGGGTCGCGATAGTCGCCGCTGACATAGCGCAGCAGCGAAGCGAGCTTGGCGAACACCTTCTCGTCGATCTTGCCGAGCGTATTGACGATGCCGTCGCGCGCGCGGTCCTGCAATTTCCTCAAATCCCAGGCGTCGAAGGCGACGCCGATCACCGGTTCGGTAAGCGTTCCCTTGGCGACCATGGCATAGAGGGAAGGAAATATCTTCTTGTGGGCGAGGTCGCCGGTCGCCCCGAAGAGCACCAGCGTATCGGACCGTTCCGGGCTCATGAGTGCGTCTCCCCTGCCGCCGTCACTTGCCGGCCTTCGGTTTTTCGACATGGCCGCCGAATGCATAGCGCATGGCCGACAAGAGCTTGTCGGCGAATTCGGATTCGCCTTGCGAGGAGAAGCGGTCGAACAGGGCCGAGGACAGCACCGGCGCCGGCACGCCGGTGTCGATGGCCGCTTTCAGGGTCCAGCGGCCTTCGCCGGAATCGGACACCCGTCCGCCAAACTGGGTCAGGCCGGGATCGCTCTTCAACGCGCCGGCGGTGAGATCAAGCAGCCACGAGCCGATGACGCTGCCATGCCGCCAGACCTCGGCCACCTCGGCAAGGTCGATGTCGAACTGGTAGTATTCAGGGTTCTGCAACGGGCTGGTCTCGGCATCGGCATCGCGCTTGACCTTA
Source organism: Mesorhizobium sp. B2-4-7 (assembly GCF_006442685.1). NCBI lineage: Bacteria > Pseudomonadati > Pseudomonadota > Alphaproteobacteria > Hyphomicrobiales > Phyllobacteriaceae > Mesorhizobium > Mesorhizobium sp. B2-4-7. The sequence continues at coordinate 587,135 of NZ_VFVH01000002.1, read as the reverse complement.
CCGGCATTGCCGGCCTTGAGAATATTCATGCCTTCGGCATAGGCGGCCATGACGCCGTACTCGATGCCGTTATGGACCATCTTGACGAAGTGGCCGGCGCCGCTCGGGCCACAATGCAGATAGCCGAAGGGCGCCGTGCCGGCCGTCTTGTCGGGAGCGGGCGCACCGGCATCCGCGCCGGGCGCCAGCGTGGCGAAGACCGAATCGAGATGCCGGACCGCGTCATCGGGCCCGCCGATCATCAGGCAGTAGCCGCGATCCAGGCCCCAGACGCCGCCGCTGGTGCCGACATCGACATAGTTGAGGCCCTTGGCGGCGAGCTTGGCGGCCCGGTCGACGTCGTCGTGATAGTAGGAATTGCCGCCGTCGATGATGATGTCGCCGGGTTCCATCAGCGCCGCCACCTGATCGACGATCTTGCCGGTGATGGCCGCAGGCAGCATCAGCCACACGCAGCGCGGCTTGGCGAGCTTGCCGACGAATTCCGCCATCGATGCAGCCCCCGAGGCGCCGTCGCCGACCAGGGCCGCGACGCTTGCCGGGTTGATGTCGTAGACGACGCATTCGTGGCCGTCACGCATCAGGCGCCGGACCATGTTGGCGCCCATTCGGCCCAGTCCCATCATTCCGATCTGCATGGTCTCATCCTTGTGTCTTGAAGAGGATCTGCCGGGAAGGATCTACAGTCTGTCCTGTTCACCAATGATGACGGAGAAGTCGACATTCTCCCAATCGCCGCTGCCGGGCCAGAAAAAAGTGAAGATCAGCGTGCTCCCCTCGGGCAGGCCGGCGACCGGCAGATCAGCAACATGGACGCCGAAGGCATTCTCGCTGGTCGCGCTGTCATGCACGGTCGCCCAATTGTCGACGCTCCAATGAACGGTTGCCTTCGCCAAAAGCTCGACGCGCATTGTCTTGCCGGCCGGCATGGAACGGATCTTGTTGTTGAAGCGCCATGTCCGGAACGGCGAGACGGTCCTATTGTCGATATAGCGTTCGACGCCTTGCGGCGGCATGTCGAACACCGCGCCGTCGCGCAGCGAGCGCAGCAGCTTGATATGTTCGGAATGCGCCCAGACCAGCGGCATGGCGCTGCCCGAGGGCTTGCCATGCAGCAGTTCGCGCTCGGGGAGGTCGGCGCCGTCCCAGATCTGCTCCGGCAACAGGCCGCCCGGTCCGGACGAGCCCTCCATTGCCGCCAGCAGCGAGGTCGCCTTGTCCTTGCGTCCGGCCGCCAGCTCGTAATGGGCCCGTTCGCCGGCGAGCAACGGCCAGGGGCGGCCCTGGCCGGTGCCGTCGAATGGCGCGCCGTCCTCGTGCTCGCCATAGCCGTCGCCGGTGTAGCGATACCAGAGCGGCCCCTGCGGCAGTTGCCGGCGCAGCTGCGCGTCGATGACCTTGACCGTGTCGACGATGCGCGGATCGTCGGCTGCCCTGAGGCCAAAGCGCACCAGGGCCAATGCGTCCGGGCTGACGATTTCCTGCGCCGGCCGGTCGGCATCGCCAGGCGGGCGGTTTTTGATCGGCACATAGCCGTCCTTCGGCGAACCGGCCTCGGCGCTGTCGGGCGGTGCGATGCGGACATAGTAACCCGCGACGCCGGTCGCCTCGCAGCTTGCCGTGCCGGTGACATAGGTCCAGCGCTCGACCTGGTCGTTCCAGCCGTCGGCGGTCTCGCGCAGATAGCTTGCTGCGTCCTGCTTGCCGCAGGCCTCCAGCATATCCGCGGCGGCAAGCAGCGCCGCGATCTCAACGGCGAGCGTGAACGGGCTGTAACCGGAATCCTCCTCCCAACGGTCCTCGCCGGTGACGGGTCCATTGCGCACGACATAGGCTGCGGCGCGCTCGATCATTGGCAGGAAGGCCAAAAGCCTGGCGCGCGGCAAATGGCCCTGGCGCCGCAGCGCATTCGCCAGCAGCAGCGGAAAGGCGCATTCGTCCATCTGGATGCCCGGCCAATAAGCTGTCCCATCGAGCCAGGCGTTCTGCGGCCAGTGGCCATCCGGCTGCTGGATGGAGCAGAGATAGTCGAGGGTTTGCAGAGCCGAAGCGGCATCGCCGGCGGCGAGAAAGCCGCCCGCCGTCTCGACCAGATCGCGCGGCCAGACCAGATGGTAGCCGCCGAGATCGTCGTCGCCCTTGTCGAAGCCCCATGGGATAGACAGGCTGGCGACCGCCGCGCCCGGCATGAGCGATGACCGGTGCGTCGCCAGGACGGCGGTGGAGATCCTGTAGCTGTTCACTCCGGACGCGCCACGGCGGTCCAGCCGCAGCAGGCCAGCCTGCCATTCGCGCCATTGTTCGGCGTAGGACGTCGCCGCCGCCGCGAACCCCTGCCTGAGGCTGGCGAAGGCATTTCGAGCGGCCTCTTCGGACGTCGCCCCGAAGCCCAGCGCCAGTACCGTTTTGGTGCTGTTGGCGGAAAACCCGATTTCGCCGGTCAGCGCGACATTGCCGTCCTCGGCTCGCTGAAAGGCTGGATCGAGCCGACCGGTGTTGCGCAGTTGCTGCCAGCCGTCGGAGACGCCGACATAGCCGGCCGAGCAGTTCCGCCAAGACAGCGATGAGGCCAACGCCAAGCAGGTGCCGCGACCCGAGGCGAACAGCACAGGCTCTCCCTCGTGGTCGCCGATCCAGGCGGTGTTGCCCATCCCGGCATTGACCAGATGCGGCGCCAGCAAGGCGTGGACGCGGAAGTCGTCGCCCGGCGCGCCCTTGAGCGGCGTGAAGGTGATCTCCTGCAGCAAGGTTGGTCGCGCCGGGTCGGCCAGGATGCGCTTCTCGATCCGGTAGGCACCGTCATCAGCGGTGTTGACCAGCCTGTAGCCTGGCACGCCTTCTTCGAACAGTTCGATGCCATGCGAGGCATCACGTTTTTCTTCCGAGAAATATCCGTTCGGGCCGGTGACAATCAGGCCGAGGTCGCGGGTGCAGGCACTGTCGACACCGGGATAGTAGATCTCGTTCAGGATGCCATGGCTGAGCGTGAACCAGACGCGGCTCGACGGCGAAAGCGCCGCGCCGACGCCGCTTTTGGCGCTTGACGTCCAGCGCGCCGGAATTCCCGGAGCCCCCGGGGGAACGATCGGCGTCACTGCCATGCGTCTGCGGCCTCCTGCCCGCATGCCTAGTCCATCCACCGAAGCCTTTTCAATCGTCGCACCGCAATGTGATCAGCGGCATCTTATGGATTGCAGTTGACAGCTCGCCGGCCTTCTGCACTTTTGTCTGACAATAGATAAAAAACAGGTACGCAAGCGCGATAGTCACCAGCAGCCATCAAGACCAGCAACTCGGGAGGAGTATGACATGAAGAAACTGTTCGTCCTGGGCACCCTTGCAGCGGTGCTCGCAGCCGGTACGGCGTTTGCCGACACCAGCGGCAAGAAGATCGCTTTCTCCAATAATTACGCCGGCAATTCGTGGCGGCAGGCGATGCTCGACAGCTACAACGCCGTCACCAAGAAGGCGGTGGCCGACAAGGTGGTCGGGGCCGCCGATGTCTTCACGACGGCCGACAAGGAAGTGCCGACCCAGGCAGCCCAGGTGCAAAACCTGATTCTACAGGGCTATGACGCCATCGTCATCAACGCCGCCTCGCCCGACGCGCTGAACGGTGCCATCAAGCAGGCCTGCGACGCCGGCATCGTGGTCGTTTCCTTCGACGGCATCGTCACCGAACCCTGCGCCTACCGCGTCGTCGTCGACTATAAGGACATGGGCAAGCAGGAAGTCGAGCATATGGCCAAGTTCCAGCCCAAGGGCGGCAACCTGCTCGAGATCCGTGGCCTCGCCGGCACCTCGATCGACGACGCCATCCATGCCGGCATCCTCGAAGGCGTGGCCGCCCATCCCGAGTTCAAGATCGTCGGCTCGGTGACCGGCGACTGGGACCAGACGACGGCGCAGAAGGCCGTGGCGACCATCCTGCCCTCGCTGCCCGAAATCGTCGGCATCGTCGACCAGGGCGGTGACGGCTATGGCGCCGCGCAAGCCTTCGCCGCCGCCGGCAAGCCGCGCCCGACCATCATCATGGGCAACCGCCAGGACGAGCTGAAATGGTGGAAGGAACAGAAGGAAAAGGACGGCTACCAGACCTGGTCGGCCTCGATCGCGCCCGGTGTCTCGACGCTCGCCTTCTGGGTGGCGCAGCAAGTGCTCGATGGCCGCAAGGACATTCCGCACGACCTGCTGGTGCCGTATCTCGCCTTCACTCAGGACGATTTCGAGGCCGCTCTGCCGAAGATCAAGGAGGGCGGTGTCGCCACGCACGAATACACACAGGAAGATGCCATCGCGGCCATCAAAGCCAATATCAAGTGAATGTCGCACACGCGTTGCCGTGCACATCGCCGACCGGATATCGTTGAGCATGCCTGAAGGGAACGCGGACATCATCAGACTGAGCGGCGCCGAAAAACACTTCGGCGCCGTTCGCGCGCTTGGCGGCGTCGACTTCACTGTCGGGCCCGGCGAGTGCGTCGGCCTCGTCGGCCACAACGGCGCCGGCAAATCGACGCTCATGCACATGGTGGCGGGCACGCTGACACCCGACAGCGGAACGATCGGCGTGCATGGTGAGGCCGAGGAGAACTACTCGGTGTCGCGGGCACAGCAGCTCGGCATACGCTGCGTGTTCCAGGAATTGTCGCTGTGCCCCAATCTCAGCGTCGCCGAGAACACGCGCATCAACCACGCCTCGCTCACCGGCTTCGGCTGGCGGCGCAAGGCGGCCGAGCTGATCACGGCCAAGCTGGACGAAATCTTTCCCGACCATGGCATCTCGGCGGCCGACATCGCCGGTGACCTTTCCATCGGACGGCGACAGATGGTGGAGGTGGCGCGCGCGTTCACGCTGACCCGCGAGCCGCTGCACCTGGTTATCCTCGACGAGCCGACGTCCTCGCTCGACGCGCACACGGCGGGTCAGCTGCTTGCCTTCGTGCGCCGCTTCGTCGCGTCGGGCGGCAGCTGCATCCTGATCTCGCATGTGCTGGGCGAAGTGCTGCAGAACGCCGATCGCATCGTCGTGATGCGCGACGGCAAGGTTGTCGCCGCCGACGCGGCGAACGCCTTCGACCGCGATAGGCTGGTCGCCACCATGGGCGGTGCCGAAGCACATCGGAGGACCCCCACCGAAATCCGGAAAGCCGAGGCCGGCCCGTTGCGCGTGCGCGCACGGCCGGCGCGGCAACGGGACGGCAAGGAGCTGGTGGCCCGCGCCGGCGAGATTATCGGACTTGCCGGCCTGGCCGGCCATGGCCAGACCGACCTGCTGCTGGCGATCTTCGCGGCCGCGTCCCGCGCCAAGGCCGGCATCGAGGTCACCGCGCCGGTGGCGCTTGTGGCTGGCGACCGCCAGGCGGACGGCATCTTTCCGCAGTGGTCGATCGCTGAAAATATCGGCATCCGCTCGCTGGCTCGGCTGCGCAACGGGCTGCTGATCTCGTCGCGGCGCGAGGCCGAACTGGCCGGCTTTTGGCAAAAGAAGATCGGCATCCGCACGCCGGATATGAACAACAACATCTTTTCGCTGTCGGGCGGCAACCAGCAGAAGGCCTTGTTCGCCCGGGCTCTCGGCTCCGATGCCGGGATCGTGCTGATGGACGACCCGATGCGCGGCGTCGACATCGGCACCAAGCTCGAGGTTTACGATCTCGTGCGCGAGGAGGCCGGCAAGGGCCGCACCTTCCTCTGGTACACCACGGAAACGGAAGAACTCGACAATTGCGACCATGTCTATGTCTTCAAGAACGGCCGCATCGTCGCCAATCTGACGCGCGACGAGCTGACGGAAGAAAAGATCATCCAGTCCTCCTTCGGCGACGCCGCCTAAGATGACAGCCCTGTCTGTTCAAAACGGTTCGAAGACTTTTGGAAGCGGAGCGGCGCGCGCCCGCCTGCTGCGCGGGCTGCTGCCGGCGCTGTCGCTGGCGCTGGTGCTGCTCGCCATCGCCTGGCTCAATCCGCGCGCCATCAGCTATTTCGGCTTCGGCCTGATGCTGAACCTGGCGATCCCGATCGCGCTGGCGACGATCGCGCAGATGTTCGTCATATCGGGCAACGAGCTCGACCTGTCGATCGGCACCTTTGTCGGTTTCGTCGGCTGCGTCACCGCGACCTGGTTGAAGGACGCACCGCTCATCGGCGTCCTCGTCCTGCTCGGATCGATCGGCGTCTATGCGCTGCTCGGCGCGCTGATCCATCTGCGCAATTTGCCATCGATCGTGGTGACGCTGGGCATGAGTTTCGTCTGGCAGGGGCTGGCCATCCTGGTGCTGCCCAAGCCCGGCGGCAAGGCGCCGGACTGGCTGCTGGCGATCATGGCGTTCAAGCCGCCCTTTGTGCCCTTCCCGATCATCGCGGCGCTGCTGATTGGCCTCATCGTCCATTTCGGCCTGATGCGCACCTCCTATGGCGTGATTCTGCGCGGCTCGGGCGGCAACCCGGCTGCGCTCAAACGCGCCGGCTGGTCGCTGCTCAAGACCAAGGTCGTGTTGTTCGCGCTGACGGGTCTGTTCGGCGTGCTGTCCGGCATGGCGCTGATCGGCATCACCACTTCGGCCGATGCCAATATCGGCAATGGCTACACGCTGCTTTCGATCGCCGGCGTCATCCTCGGCGGCGGTGAATTCGTCGGCGGCCGCGTGTCGCCGATCGGAGCGGTGATCGGCGCGCTGACGCTGGCGCTGGCGGCATCGCCGCTGCTTACCTTCATGCACATCCCGCCCGACTGGCAGGTGGCGGCCAACGGCGCCATCCTGATCATCGTGCTGGCGGCGCGGGTGCTGATCAGCCGTAAGGAGAGGTAAGCGATGGCGCTGGTTAGATCGCTGGTTGCCAAACCCTGGATCTGGTCGTTCGTCGGCGCGCTTGTGGTGTGGCTGGCGACCATCGCTTTCACCGGCGGCTATGGCGCCGGCGGCATGGTCACCGCCGCGCTGTCGCTGGCCGTGTTCACCGTCATCGCTGGCGTCGGCCAGATGTTCGTCATCACGCTTGGGCCGGGCAATGTCGACCTGTCGCTACCGGCCAATATCGGGCTCGCCAGCGCGGTGGCCATGAAGGTGATGGGCGGCAGCGATGCCATGATTGTGGTCGGGCTGCTGGCTGCGCTTGCCTGTGGTGCCGCGATCGGTGCCGTCAACTATCTGCTGATCTGGGCGCTGCGAATACCGCCGATCATCGCCACTTTGTCGGCGAGCTTCATCATCCAGTCGGTCGACATCAGCTATGGGCGCGGATTGCAGATCAAGCCGCCGCCGGGCTTTGCCGATTTCGCCAACCGGCAGGTTCTCGGCATTCCGGTGCTGGCGGTTCTCACCGTGCTGTTTACCATCGGTGCGGCCATCGCCTTGCAGCGCATGATCTATGGTCGCTCGGTGCTGGCGATAGGCCAGAACATCCGCGCCGCCTGGCTCGCCGGCGTCAATGTCGGCCGCGTCCGTTTCCTCACCTACACGCTGTCGGGCGCGCTCGGCGGCATCGACGGCGCGCTGCTCGCCGGCTATTTCCGCGGCGCCAATGTCGATATCGGCAACGAGTATTTGCTGGCTTCGATCGCCGTGGTGGTCATCGGCGGCACCTCGGTGGCCGGCGGCAAGGCCAATGTCCCCGGCGTTTGGGGCGCAGCACTGTTCCTGGTGCTGCTTTTGACCATGCTCAACACATTCGGCGTCAGCGCCGGCGTGCGCCTGCTTTTGACCGGGCTGATCATCGTCGGCGTCATCACGGCGGCAGGCGGGGAGAAGGCGGTGCGGTGATATTCGCTTCTCTTCAGCCGCAACTCGCCAGCGTGCCGCCTTACAGCCTGGCCTGACAAGCCTTGTGCCAATGCGGCACGCGGTTCCCATTCGCGGCGCAGCCTAGTAAACCCTCCGGATCGCAGCCGGTCTCGGGAGGTTCAGCTTGTCCAATTTTGTCAGCGTCGCCAGGGACAACGACGTCGCCATCGTCACCATCGACAACCCGCCAGTCAACGCGCTGAGCTTTCATGTCCGCGAACCACTGATGCACGCGCTGGCTGCCTTGCGTGACGACGCATCGGTCGGAGCCATCGTCGTCGCATGCGCGGGCCGGACCTTCGTCGCCGGCGCCGACATCACCGAATTCGGCAAGCCCGTGCAGCAGCCCGAGCTGCGTGCCATCATTGGGACGCTGGAAACCATCGCCAAACCTACGGTCGCCGCCATCCACGGCACCGCGCTGGGCGGCGGGCTGGAGCTGGCGCTCGGCTGTCACTTCCGCGTTGCCGATGCCGACGCCAGGCTCGGCCTGCCCGAGGTGAAGCTTGGACTGCTGCCGGGCGGCGGCGGCACGGTGCGGCTGCCGCGCCTCGTCGGCGCGATCAAAGCGCTCAGGATGATCGTTTCCGGTGCGCTGGTCGGTGCTGATGAGGCGCATGAAGCCGGACTGGTCGATGCTGTGTTCGAGAGTAACGTGATCACGCATGCCGTGAACTTCGCCAGGGAGATCGCTCGCAAGGGCGGGCCGTTCACGCCGGTGCGCGATCGCGATGACGAGATCAAGAAAACCGAGCTGGCCGCTTTCGATGCCGAGGCGGCGGATCTCGCCAGGAAAGCGCGCGGCCTCGACGCGCCGATCGCTTGCGCGCAAGCGGTGCGCAATACCGTCACGATGTCGTTCGAGGAAGCTCTGGCTGCCGAACGCGCGCTGTTCATGAAGCTGGTCGCCAGCGATCAGTCGCGGGCGCAGCGGCATCTGTTCTTCGCCGAGCGTGAAGCGGCAAAGGTCCCGGGCAAGGATCTTGTCCGGCGCAGGATCGCCCGCGTCGGCGTCGTCGGCGCCGGCACGATGGGCGGCGGCATCGCCATGGCCTTCGTCAATGGCGGTTTTCCAGTCACCTTATTGGAGACCAGCCAGGAAGCCTTGCAGCGCGGGCTCGGCATGATCGACAAGAACTATGCCGTCTCGGTCTCGCGTGGCTCCTTGACCGAAGACGCCAAGCGCCAACGCCTCGCTCAATTCAAGGGCTCCACCGACTATTCCGACCTCGCCGATTGCGACCTGATCATCGAGGCGGTGTTCGAGGACATGGCGGTCAAGAAAGAGGTGTTCGGCAAGCTCGATGCCATGGCCAAGCCGGGAGCGATACTCGCCACCAACACCTCCTATCTCGACATCGACGAAATCGCCGCCTCGATCTCGCGCCCGCAAGACGTGCTCGGCCTGCACTTCTTCTCGCCGGCCAACGTCATGAAGCTGTTGGAGATCGTGCGCGCCGACAAGACCGCGCCCGACGCGCTGGCAACCGTAGTCGACTTGGCGCGGCGGATCGGCAAGGTGGCCGTCGTCGTCGGCGTCTGCCACGGCTTCGTCGGCAACCGCATGCTGGCCGCGCGCGGCTCCGAATCGGAAGCCTTGCTGCTGGAAGGCGCGACGCCCAGCCAGATCGACAAGGCCTTCACCGATTTCGGCTGGCCGATGGGGCCCTTCCAGATGAGCGATCTCGCCGGCCTCGACATTAGCTGGCGCAACCGCAAGGCGCGAGGCCAGACGGCCGTGATCGCCGACACGTTGTGCGAACAGGGGCGTTTCGGCCAGAAAACCGGTCGAGGTTATTATCTTTACGAGAACGGGTCACGTATGCCGGTCCCGGACCCGCAGATCGATGCGCTGATCCGCGGTAAGGCAGCCGAGAAGGGCATCGCGTCGCGCGAAATCAGCGCGGAAGAAATCATCGAGCGCACGCTCTATCCCATGGTCAACGAGGGGGCCAAGATTCTGGAAGAAGGGATAGCCGCCCGCGCCTCCGACATCGATGTCATCTGGGTCAACGGCTATGGCTTTCCCATCGGCAAGGGCGGTCCGATGTTCTGGGCCGGCCTCGAAGGCGCGCCCAGGATCGTCGAGCGGCTCGAATATTGGCACCAGCGGACGGGCAAGGATGTTTTCAAGCCGGCGCGGCTGCTGAAACGGATGGCCGAGACCGGCTCCTGGGAGGCTGGCGCAAGACCTTGATCGAAAGGCGGTTGAAGGCCGTCGGAATTATCTTATCCGCGCGTCGATGATTTCGACAAAGCGGGCAAAAAGGCCGGCCTGCGATTTGATCTTGAGCTTGCGATAGATGTTGCGGCGATGGACCTTCACCGTCCCCGGCACGATGCGCATGGCCCGGGCGATTGATTCGGTGGAATGCCCTTGCAGCACTAGATCGACGACATGCTTTTCGCGCGGCGTCAGGGACAGGCTCTTCCAGATATGGGCGCGATCGAACTCGTTGACCGCCGCCAATGCATCGTCTTGCCTGGCCTCGGCCGGCTCGTCGGCGGGAAGGGCGGGCCAGCGCAATCGGGCGAAGGCGACCACCGCCGGCGCCATGTCGCGCAGCAGTCTGGCGTCGGCGGTCCCGAACGGACCTGAAGCGCGCAGCCGCATCAGCGACAGCACCAGCGCATCCTTGCCCGGCAGCGGAACGAAGAAGCCGACCTCCTCGGCCAGCCTGGTCTGGCTGTAGTAGGAGCGAAAATATTCGCTGGCGTAGAAGCGGTCGGGCGCCAGCTCGCGCATGCGCCAGAACCCTTCCTTGCGCTCGACCGCCGCATGGTGGAACGGATCCAGCAGGTATGGGCCTTCCTGGTAAAGCGCAACGAAGACATGGCTCTCGGCCGACGAGAAGGTCTCGAACAGCAGCGGCGGGCGTGCAGCGCCGCGATAGCCGAAGACCACGCAGTGGTCGAAGCCGACATGCTGCCGCAGCCAAGCGACCATCGCCTTGCCGAAGACGTCGCCGCTCGTCTCCCGCGTCGCCGCGACCAGCGCGGCGAGCTGGCTGTAGTCGTCGCTGCGGGACATCCAATACCCCCTTAAACAAGAAAATAGGTCAGATATACCACCTGCGAGGTATATACTAGCTGCCATTGGCTCTGGTAGCGTCCCGAAATCGCATCGTCCTGTCGCTGGAGCCCGCAGCCTTGACCGCAGTGCCCGACATCGAGTTTCGCGGCGTCACCAAGCGCTATGGCGCGGTGACCGCGGTCAGCGGCATCGATCTGGCCGTGCCGCCCTCCGCTTTCGTCGCCCTGCTCGGACCGTCCGGCTGCGGCAAGACGACCTGCCTGCGCATGATCGGCGGCTTCGAACAGCCGAGCGAGGGCAAGGTGTTCATCCGCGGCCAGGACATGGCCGGCACGCCGCCTTACAGGCGGCCTGTCAACATGGTGTTCCAGCAATATGCGCTGTTCCCGCATCTGGATGTGAACGACAATGTCGCCTACGGATTGCGCCAGGCGAGACCGCGGCTGTCGTCGCGCGAGATCGGCCTGCGGGCAGGCAAGGCGCTGGAAATGGTGCGGCTCGCCGGTTATGGCGGCCGCAAGGTCCACGAACTGTCCGGCGGCCAGCAGCAGCGCGTCGCTCTCGCCCGCGCGCTGGTCAACAAACCGGCGGTGCTGCTGCTCGACGAACCGCTGGCGGCGCTCGACAAGAAGCTGCGCACCGACATGCAGATCGAGTTGCAGAACCTGCAGCGCGAGATCGGCATCACCTTCGTTCTGGTCACCCACGACCAGGAGGAGGCGCTGTCGATGAGCGATTTCGTCTGCGTCATGAATGGCGGCCGCATCGTGCAGCTCGGGCAGCCGAGCGAGATTTATGACGAGCCGGCCGACCTGTTCGTCGCCGATTTCGTCGGCAAGACCAATCTCTTGAGCGGCACCGTCGCAGGGCATTCGGGTGATCTGGTGGATGTGAAGCTGGCCGATGGCACCGTCATCGCGGCGCGCAAGCGGACAGCCTTGCAGCAAGACGAAACCGTTTCGGTCAGCCTGCGTCCTGAATCGCTCAGCCTCGGTGGCCCGACAAGCGGGCCGCTCAGGGGCATCGTCCGCAACCGGATCTTTCTGGGCTCCACGGCGGAATACGCAGTCGAGATCCAGGGCATCGGTACGCTGCTGGCCAAGGCCGACCATCTGATCGGCCAGGGCAATCTCTTCAAGCCGGGTGAACCCGTCGCCATCGGCTTTGCCGCCGGAAGGCCGTTGGCGTTCGCGGATCCAAAGAACAACGGGACCAACCAGAGGGTAGAAAAACATGTCGAAATCATATCGTGACGGACTGCCGATAAGCCCCGAGAATTTCGTCGACCAGCTGATGCGTTTGAAGCGCGGCTCGATCGGCCGCCGCGACTTCCTTGGCCTCACCGGCCTCGGCATCGCGACGGCGGTGAAGCGCGCGAGATCGGCATCATGCCGACGCCGGCCTTTGCCGCCGAGAACCTCGGCGACCGCATGTCGATTGCCACCTGGCCCAACTATCACGACCCGCAGACCTTCGAGAATTTCAAGACGGACACAGGCGTCGCCGTCGAGGTCAACGTGTTCGGCTCGAATGAGGAGATGCTGGCCAAATTGCAGGCCGGGGCGTCGGGCTGGAGCCTGTTCGTACCGACCAACTACACGATCTCGACATACAAGAAGCTCGGCATCATCGAGCCGCTCGACATGGCCAAGCTGCCGAATTTCGACGGCACGCAGGAAGATCCGCGCTTCACCTCGGAAGGCACGATCGACAGCACCATCTATGCCGTGCCGAAGAACTGGGGCACCACTGGCTTTGCCGTCAACACCAAGAAGCTGACCAAGCCGATGACGAGCTGGAAGGAGTTCTGGGACGCGGCCATGGCCGAAGGCGACGGCCGCACCATGGTCCACGACTATCAGCTCACCACCATCGGCAATGCGCTGAAATATTACGGCTACTCCTTCAACTCGCTGAAGCAGGACGAGCTCGCCAAGGCGGAGGAATTGCTGCTTAAGGTCAAGCCGCATCTGTTCGCGGTGTCATCCGACTACCAGCCTGGCATGCGCGCGGGCGATGCCTGGATGACCATGTGCTGGACCAATGACGGTGCGCAGCTCCATCGCGACATTCCGGAGATCGCCTATGTACTGGGCAAGGAAGGCGGCGAGATCTGGACCGACTTCTACGCCATTCCGAAGGACGCGCCGAACAAGCCGGCCGGTTATGCCCTGCTCAACTATTTGATGAACCCGCAGGTCGCGGTCAAGGAACACCTCGCCAACGGCGCGCCCTCGACCGACGCGCGCGTCAACAAGCTGCTGCCCAAGGAAGTGCTGGACAATCCGATCCTCTATCCGGCGGCCGACCTGTTGACGCCGCTGGAATTCGGCGCTGCGGCAACGCTGACCGATCCGGGCCGCGCCGAGCTGATGGCGCGCTTCAAGTCGGCTTGAGCCAGGCGGGCAACAAATCCCATTCGAGACAACTTGACCGGCGGGCCCAGACCCGCCGGCACCGGGGCAATCCTTCGATGCGCGGCATTCGCAAAAATCTGCTGACGGCCATGCTGCTCGGGCCGGCGGCCGCCTGGCTCGTCGTGTTCCTGGTGCTGCCGTTCATGGCCATCGCCGTCTTCAGCGTCGGCGAGCGGGCGCCGGAGGGCGGCTATCAGGCGGCCTTCACGCTGGCGCAATATGCCAATCTTCCGGCGCGGGCGACCGCGTTCTGGAACACGATGGTGCTGGCTCCGGTGGGCGCGCTCGCCTGTCTGCTCGTGGCCTATCCCGTCGCCTATTACCTCGCCCTGCGGGCGCCGCAGCGCTGGCGGTTGATCCTGCTCGCGCTGGTCGTCATACCGTTCTGGACCAGCCTTTTGATGCGTACCTATGCCTGGATGTACATTTTGGGTGGACGCGGCATCCCGGCGCTGCTCGCGCTTGCCGGCATCGAGGACGTCAGGCTGATCAACACGCCGGGCGCCGTCCTGCTCGGCATCGTCTATGGCTATCTGCCGCTGATGATCCTGCCGATCTATGTCAGCCTCGAGCGGCTCGATCGCCGTCTGCTGGAGGCCTCCGCCGATCTCGGCGCGACGCCGCTCTCCACTTTCTTGGGCGTGACCTTGAAACTGTCGCTGCCCGGCGTGATGACCGGCTTCTCGCTGGTGATGATCCTGCTGCTCGGCGAATACCTGATCCCGACGCTGCTTGGCGGCGGCAAGGTGTTCTTCATCGGCAATGCGCTGGTCGACCTGTTCCTGCAGTCGCGCAACTGGCCGTTCGGATCGGCCATCGCGATCACGCTGGTGCTGGTTTCGGTTGTAGTGCTGATTGCCGCCAACCGCATCTCGACCCGCGTCTCGGGCGCCCGCCGGGTGGATCTGATCTGATGCGCGTCTTCGTCGTAGCCGTCTTCGCCTTCCTCTACCTGCCGATCGCGCTGGTCGTGCTGTTTTCCTTCAACGCCGGTCACCACGCCAGCGAGTTCACCGGTTTTTCGGTGCAATGGTACGGCAAGGCGCTGGCGAACCCATTCCTGGTCGAGGCGCTGAAGAACAGCCTGTTCATCGCCACCACCAGCGCCTTGCTGGCGGCGGTGTTCGGCACGGCGGCCGCGCTCGGCCTGGCACGCGTCGGGGTGCGGACCCGCGCTGTCTTCGACGCCTTGCTTGGAGCCGCAATCGTCGTTCCCGGCGTCGTCATCGGCATTTCGACACTGGTCGCACTCGTCCAGCTGTTCGCCGTCATCAACCCGTTCCTCGCCTCGATCTGGCCGGACGATCAGCCGCCGCGCCTGTCGCTCGGCTATGGTTCGATCATCGCCGCGCACGGCCTGTTTTCGATGGCGCTGGTGACGATGATCGTCGGCACGCGGCTGGGCAGCCTTGATCGCAACTTGGTCGAGGCATCCAGCGATCTCTACGCCACGCCGCTGACGACGTTCCGCTCGATCGTCCTGCCGCAGATCATGCCGGCGGTGGTCGCCGGCTTCCTGCTCGCCTTCACCTTCTCCTTCGACGATTTCATCGTCGCCTTCTTCGTCGCCGGCGCGCAGACGACGCTGCCAATCTATGTCTTTGCGTCGATCCGGCGCGGGGTGACGCCGGAGATCAATGCCATCGCGACGATCGTGCTCGTCGCGTCCGTCCTGCTCGTGGTGCTTGCCCAATGGCAGCTGCGCCAGCGCAAGCTGTCAAACTGAAGGTCGCATCATGATCCTCGAAGACCGCATCGCCGTGGTGACAGGCGCCGGTTCCGGCATCGGGCGCGCCGGCGCCATGATCATGGCCAGGGAAGGCGCGGTGGTCGTCATCGCGGACAGGGATCGGACCAGCGGCGAGGCGACGGCTTCAGATATACGCGCCGCGGGCGGCCGGGCGGAGGCGGTCGCCACCGACGTCTCGGACGACAACGCGGTCGAGCAGCTCCTTGCCGGTACGCTCGACCGGCATGGGCGCATCGACATCCTGCACAATCACGCCGGCATCCAGGTCGGCGGCACGCTGACCGAGGTCGAGACCGGCGGCATGGACGCTTCCTGGCGGGTCAATGTGCGGGCGCAGTTCCTGGCGGCAAGGATCGTCATGCCATCGATGGTCGCACAGGGCGGCGGCGTCATCCTTAATACGGCTTCGAATTCAGGCGTGTTCTACGACCGCGAGATGATCGCCTATGCGACCTCGAAACATGCCGTGGTGGCGATGACCAGGCAGATGTCGCTCGACTATGCCCGCCACAATGTGCGCGTCAACGCGCTCTGCCCCGGCTGGGTCGACACGCCGTTCAATGGACCGTTCATCGCCCAGATGGGCGGACGCGAGGCAATCGAAGCCTATGTCCGCACCAAGATCCCGATGGGGCGCTGGGCCAGCGCCGAGGAGATCGCCGAGGCGATCCTCTTCCTCGTGTCCGATCGGTCATCCTTCATGACCGGCCAGGCGTTGGTGATCGACGGTGGCGAAAGCATCGGCTGAATCAGCCGTCTGGGCCTTCGGCCGATTGGTGAAAAGCGCCGTGGCCTGCGCGTTCTGGGCCAGAGCCGCGTCGCCGGCCGGCAGCGCCGAAATCAACTCTGACCGACAGTTCGGACCATGGTCCGACCGGCATGGGACTTCAGTACCGCAGCCGTTCAAAGACATAGGTTTCCTTTAAACATCAACAAGTTACTGTGCCGACAGGTTGCCCAGCTCTCTTATTGAGACAGTCTTTGTCCAAAGTTTACTGCGCATAATTAGCGGCTTCTCATACGAACTTACCATAGCAGCGGGCGCAGGGCGGCGTTTCCCGAGGAGACATCATGACAAACCGGAAAACTGTTTTCGCGGCGTTAGCCGCACTGGCGCTTCTGGCTTCTCCGGCGCTCGCCGAAGCCGGCGGCAACGGGCATAGCAATGGTGGCGCCCACGGCAACAGCGGCGCTGCGCACGGCAAGTCCTCGTCGGCCCGGGGGCAGGTAGCCAAGGCGACAACGGACACAATGACCACGGTCGATAAGAAGACAAAGGTCTCGTCCCTGCCCAAGGAAAAGAACCTCCACGCCAAGCTCGGCCGGCTGAACTCGCTCCAGCGCAACGTCAACGCCTATATGAATTCCAAGAGCAGGAAATTCGCTGCGCTTCAGGCCTTCGTGACGCAGTCGGCAAAAGCCAAGGTCGCACAAACTCAGCTGGATGCCCTGAATTCACAGCTGGACGCACTGACATCGCTGACGCCGGACCAGATCGCCGCGATGACCCCCGAGGAGCAGGCGGCCCTGCCTGGACAGATATCGGCTCTGCAGGACCAGATCGCCGCCCAGCAGGAAGTGGTCGACGCGGCGGCGGTCGGTACCGACCCGGCCACGCTCGATGCGGCGTTGACCGATATGGCCAACAAGCCCGTCGACGCCGAGGTCACCGCTTGGGCCCAAGGCGTCCTTGCCGGCAAGATCGACGAGACGGCCGCTGCCATGCAACCGACGCCGTAGCATCGCCAGCGACAACGGGGCAGCCGGCCTCACACGCGTTTGCGGCCAATCGCTTCGTGGCCGATGCCTTGTCCGATCACCTTAAGCTGCGGCGGCTGCCGGCATCTATGCCGGTGGTCGCCAATGTCTTTCGGCTGCGGCAATCGCTGCGCGAACATCTGAAAGCACTCGACCAGCTCGAAAGCCGGCAGTATTAGGTTACTGCCGATCTGCTTCGCGTCCATCTGCGGCTCTCGCAAACTGCGACCGCAAGCGGCCGGCCACGGCGCTCTCGCGCCGTTCGGCATGACCAGCCGGCCGGAATGAAGAGGAAATAATTGACGCGTAAAGCCAGCCCGACCATCGCGCTGTTTCCCGAAGCAGGCTTCGGCGCGGCGTTGAATTGCGTCGGCATCGCGCAGGCCGTGCGGGGCGCCCGCCCCGTCTTCATCTCCCAACCCGGCCTTTCCGGTGTCTTTGCCGACAAGCTGCCGGCGCGCTTCATCGTCAATGTCGGCGGCCTGCGCGACGCCTACCGAGCGGTGCCCGACAATATCTATCTCGACCCCTGGTTTCCGCAGCGAAGTCGGATTTCTTCATCCACCATGGCGGCAGCAACTGCTTTTTTGAGGCGCTGCGCTTCCGTGTGGCGTCGCTGATCATGCCCTATTGCCGGGACGGCCACGACAATGCACGCCGCGCCGAAGAGACCGGCACCGGCGATCATATCGGCCGTGACGGCTGGACCGAAGGAGTATTGGAGAGCGCCATTCCCGGCCTTCTGGCCGACGACGCCATGCGCGCCCGCCTCAAGGGAAATGCAGCCCAGATGGCGCTGAACCCCGGAACGGACGTGGTCGCGCAAGCCATACTCTCTCTGATACGGACTCGAACAAAATGCTTGAGAAGAACACGAATACCGCGCCCTCCACCGATCCCAAGGCCTGGTTGGCGCAGCACGGCATCAACGAGGTCGAATGCCTTGTGCCCGACATGAACGGCGTGCTGCGCGGCAAGGCGCTGCCGACGGCAAAATTCCTCAAGGCGCTGGAAGACCGTGCGCTTTATCTGCCGAGCAGCGCCTTCCTGGTCAGCATAGACGGCCGCTATTCCGGTTCCATCGACGAGGGTTTTGCGTATTCGGACCCCGACATGCGCATGGTGCCCGATGTCTCGACGCTTTGCCTGGCGCCGGGCGCCGGCGCTGGCAAGGCCTACGTCTTCGCCGACGCCTTCCACATGGACGGCCGGCCATGGATGGCCTCGCCGCGCCATGTTCTGCGCGCCGTGCTCGATCTCTACCGGCAGCGCGGCTGGCGGGCGGTAGTGGCGCCGGAGCTCGAATTCTACCTGACCGCGCCCAATCCCGATCCCGACAAGCCGCTGACCGCGCCGACCGGCGGCAATGGCCGCGCCGAGGCCGTGCAGCATCCTTATGACATGGCGGCGCTCGAGGAATACGAACCGGTGGTTCGGCGCATCTATGACTATGCTGCGATCGCCGGACTGCCGCTCGATACGCTGATTCATGAATCGGGACCGGGGCAGTTGGAGATCAACTTCCTGCATGGCGACGCGCTGCCGCTGGCCGACAAGGTGCTGCTGTTCAAACGGCTGACGCGCCAGGCCGCCCAGCAAGACGGCATGCACGCCACCTTCATGGCCAAGCCGATTGCCGCACAGGCCGGCAGCTCGATGCATCTGCACATGTCCGTCATCGACGAGGCCGGCAACACGTTGTTTGCCGGCAGCGATGATGCCGATACCGCGATGTTCGGTTATTTCATCGGCGGCCTGCAAAAATACATTCCCGAAATCATGCCGCTGTTCGCGCCCAACGTGAATTCGTTCCGACGCGTTAGACCAAACCACAGCGCGCCGGCCAACATCGAATGGTCGCATGACAACCGCTCCTGCGGCCTGCGCGTGCCGGCCGGCGGGCGCGCCGCGCGGCGGGTGGAGAACCGGCTGCCGGGTGCCGATTGCAATCCGTATCTGGCGATCGCCGGCTCGCTTCTGGCCGGCTATCTGGGCGTCGAACAGAAGCTGGCGCGCTCGGCGGAAGCATCCGGAAATGCCTACAAGATCAAGAGCACGCTGCCGAAAACGATGGAGGAGGCGCTGGATCGTTTCGAGGCCTGTGAACCGGTGCGCAAACTGCTCGGCGAGGACTTCTTCCAGACCTATCTGCGGGTGAAAAGCGTCGAGCTCGACCTGTTCCAGAGCGTGGTGACGAGCTGGGAACGCGACCACCTGCTCTTGAAGGTGTGATCATGGCATCTTCAACGGGTTTCAATTCCGGTCTCGACATCGGCAAGTCCTACTATGTCGCCACCGCCAATCCGGCGCCGGACCATCCGGCACTTATCGGCGATGTCGAGGCCGACCTGGTGGTCGTCGGCGGCGGCTGCACCGGTCTGTCGGCCGCTCTTCACGCCGCCGAACGCGGGTTGAAGGTGGTGCTGCTGGAAGGCGGCAAGATTGGCTGGGGCGCTTCGGGCCGCAATGGCGGCCAGATGATCCCCGGCCTGCGCAAGGGCGCCAAGGGCCTGGTCAAGCTTTATGGGCCTGAACGGGCAAAGGCGCTGTTCGATCTCGCCTTCGAGGCGCGCAGCCTGGTGCTCGACATTATCGAGCGCCATACGATCGACTGTGATCTCAGGCTGACCGGCCATCTGGTCGGCGCGGTCAACGGCTCCGATCTCAGGGATTTGGAGGAAGAGGCGAAATGCCTAGAGAGCGTGATGAAATTCCGCGACGTCGAGATCCTGTCGGCGGCGCAGGCCCGGGCCAAGGTCGACACGCCCTATCACGGCGCGATGTACGAGCCGCTCGGCGGCCACATGCATCCCTTGAAGCACACGCTCGGGCTTGCCCGCGCTGCAAGCGCGGCCGGCGTCGTCATCCACGAGAATTCGGTGGCCGTGCGGCTTGAGCGCGAGCCTTCGATCCGGGTCTCGACGTCAAAAGGATCGGTGCGCGCAAAGCATGTCGTGCTGGCTGGCGACGCGCTGCTCAATGGGCTGGAGCCGCGCGTCAACAGCCGCATCATGCCGGTCGGCAACTACATCGTCGCCACCGAGCCGCTGGATGGCTCCCGCAACGTCATTCCTGCCAATGTCGCGGTGTCCGACACGCGCTTCGTCGTCAACTATTACCGCATGTCGGCCGACGGTCGCCTGCTGTTCGGCGGCGGCGAGCGCTACACGCCGTCGCCGCCGGCCGATATTGCCGGTTTCGTGCGGCCGCACATGGAAGGCACCTTCCCGCAGCTCAAGGGCTGCCGGATCGACCATGCCTGGGGTGGGCTGGTGTCGGTGACGACGTCGCGACTGCCGCATGTCGGGCACTATGGCGAGGTCTATTACGCGCACGGCTATTCCGGCAAGGGCGTCATCCTGTCGACCCTGTCGGGCAAGCTGCTCGCCGAAGCCATCACCGGCGACGCCTCGCGGCTGGACCTGTTCTCGACGCTGACCCCGATGCCCTTCCCCGGAGGCACGGCGCTGCGCGGGCCGCTCTATGTGCTGGGAATGCTGTGGTATGCGATGAGGGATCGGATGAAGCATTGAGCTCGCGGCCAACCGGCTGATCGTGGCGCTGCATCCAAGCGTGATTCGCCAGCAGGGGCAGGAGAGCTGTGGCTGGGTGGTTAAGTTCGCGCAGGCGCTTGACGAAATGCCGGCGCC
This sequence comes from Mesorhizobium sp. B2-4-7, assembly GCF_006442685.1. Taxonomy (NCBI): domain Bacteria; kingdom Pseudomonadati; phylum Pseudomonadota; class Alphaproteobacteria; order Hyphomicrobiales; family Phyllobacteriaceae; genus Mesorhizobium; species Mesorhizobium sp. B2-4-7. Next base: position 566,742 of record NZ_VFVH01000002.1, on the reverse strand, counting down.
AAGCGAACCGAGCTACGACATTGCGCGACCTGCACGCGTCGCACCAAGGCGGCGCATGAGGGAAACGGGAGAGCTGACTGACATGGCCGAAGCCTATATCTGCGACTATATCCGTACGCCGATCGGCCGCTTTGGCGGCTCGCTGTCCTCGGTACGCGCCGACGACCTCGGCGCCATTCCGCTGAAGGCACTGATCGAGCGCAATGCCGGCGTCGACTGGCAGGCGGTCGACGACGTTGTCTACGGTTGCGCCAACCAGGCCGGCGAGGACAACCGCAACGTGGCGCGCATGGCGCTGCTGCTGGCCGGCCTGCCGAAGGAAATCCCCGGCTCGACCGTCAACCGCCTGTGCGGCTCGGGCATGGATGCGCTGACCATCGCCGCCCGTGCAATCAAGGCCGGCGAGGCCGAGCTGATGATCGCGGGCGGCGTCGAATCGATGAGCCGGGCGCCCTTCGTCATGCCCAAGGCCGAGACGGCGTTTTCACGCAATGCCGAGATCTACGACACCACGATCGGCTGGCGCTTCGTCAACCCGCTGATGAAGAGTCAGTATGGCGTCAATTCCATGCCGGAGACGGGCGAGAATGTCGCCGAGGATTTTTCGGTTTCCCGCGCGGACCAGGACGCTTTCGCGGTGCGCAGCCAGGACAAGGCCGTCGCCGCGCAGTCCAATGGCCGGCTGGCCAAGGAAATAACCGCGGTGACCATTCCGCAGCGCAAGGGCGATCCGGTTGTCGTCTCGAAGGACGAGCACCCCCGCGCTGGCACCACGATAGAGGCCTTGGCCAAGCTGCCGACGCCGTTCCGGCAAGGCGGCACGGTGACCGCCGGCAATGCCTCGGGCGTCAATGACGGGGCGGCGGCGCTGATCGTCGCTTCGGAAGCGGCGGCCAGGAAATACGGCCTGACGCCGATCGCCCGCATCCTCGGCGGGGCCGCCGTCGGCGTCGCGCCGCGCATCATGGGCATCGGCCCGGCGCCGGCGACGCAAAAACTGTGCGCGCGGCTTGGCCTGACGCCAAAACAGTTCGATGTCATCGAGCTCAACGAAGCCTTCGCCTCGCAAGGCATCGCAGTGCTGCGCCAGCTCGGCATCGCGGTGGATGCGCCGCACGTCAACCCGAATGGCGGCGCCATAGCGCTCGGCCACCCCTTGGGCATGTCGGGCGCGCGCATCTCCGGCACGGCGGCGCTGGAGCTGCGCGAACGCGGCGGCCGCTATGCGCTGGCGACCATGTGCATCGGCGTCGGCCAAGGCATCGCCATCGCGCTCGAACGGGTCTGAACAACCGCTCTCCCGGCTAGTCCAGGAGAGTGGATATGATCGATCTGCCAAATTTGACCATGTGGACAAAAGTCCGGACCCGTTCCATAGTTCCTCGTCTGATTTTTAGAACGGCCGGCTCGACACGGCTGTCGAACAGAGGGGACTGCAATGGAAAACCGGAAGAACAAATCTCATTCAACGCGCGAAGGCCTTTCGCGGCGCAACGTGCTGGAACTGGGCGCGCTTGGCCTGGCCGCGGCGATGCTGCCGGGCGCCGCCTTCGCCAAGGACAAGAAGCTGAAAGTAGCGGCGATCTTCGCCACGCCCATCGAGGAGCCGTGGGACAACCAGATCCATGTCGCTTTGCAGAAGGCCGAGAAGGAACTCGGCATCGAGTATAAATGGTCGGAGAAGGTGCAGACCGCCGACTTCAGCCGCGTCATGCGCGAATATGCACAGGGCGGCTATGAACTGGTGCTGGGCGATGCCTTCGCCGCCGAGCGTGAATCGCGCCGCACCGCCAAGCAGTTCCCGAAGACTGCCTGGCTGTTCGGCTCCGGCGCCGGGCCGGCGGAGCCCAATTTCGGCGTCTTCGACAATTGGATCCACGAGCCCGCCTATCTCTCCGGCATGATCGCCGGCAAGATGTCGAAGTCGGGCACGGTCGGCGCCGTCGCGGCGATGGGCATTCCGGAAGTGAACCGGCTGGTCAACGCCTTCTTCGCCGGCGCCAAGGAGGTCAATCCGAACATCAAGAAGAAGGTCGCCTTCATCGGTTCCTTCTTTGATCCTCCCAAGGCCAAGGAGGCGGCCGTCGCTCAGATCGACGCCGGCGTCGACGTCATCTATGCCGAGCGCTTCGGTGTCATCGAAGCGGCGGTGGAGAAAAAGATCTACGCCATCTCCAATATGTCCGACCAGTCGAGCCTTGGCCCCGACACCGTCATTACCGGCCCGGTCTGGGATATGTATCCCACCGTCGAACAAGCCATAAAACTGGTCAAGGCCGGCGTCTTCACGGCGCAGGACTATGGCGATTTCTCGCGCATGGCCAAGGGCGGTTCTCACCTGGCGCCTTACCATAAGTTCGACAAGACGCTGCCGGCCGAGGTCAAGGACATGGTCGAGAAGAAGAAGGCCGAAATCCTCGAAGGCAATTTCCGCGTCGACGTGGACGAGAACACACCGGTTTCGGATTGAGTTCTGGTCTTTAGGAGTTGGTGCTAAGCGCCCCCCTCTGGCCTGCCGGCCATCTTCCCCTCAAGGGGGAGATTGGCAGCTTCGCCGGCTAGTCAAATTGGGAATTGGCGAAAGCCGAGGGGTGACATCCGATCTCCCCCGTTGAGGGGAGATGGCCGGCAGGCCAGAGGGGGGTGCAGCGCATCCCTATCGGTCAAGCCGAATCGTAAGCCCATCCGATCAGGAGTACTCTTGCCGACGCCCGCCCCGCTCATCGAAATGCACGGCATCACCAAGAGCTTCGGCGCCGTCAAGGCGAACGAAGCCGTCGACCTCAGCGTGGCGCCCGGCGAGATCCTCGGCTTGCTGGGCGAGAACGGCGCCGGCAAGACGACGCTGATGAACGTGCTGTTCGGCGCCTATGCGCCCGACGCCGGCGAGATCCTCATCCAGGGCCGGAAGGTGCGGATCACCAGTTCGGCCGATGCGCTGGCCGCCGGCATCGGCATGGTGCACCAGCATTTTCACCTGGCGCCACGGCTCACGGTACTGGAAAACCTGCTTATCGGCATACCAGGCAAATCCGGGCGGATCGACCGCGCCGGCGGACTGGCGCGGTTGGTTGAAATCAGCCGCCAGCACGGGCTGACACTCGATCCCAGCCTGCCGGTCTCGGCGCTGTCTGTCGGAGAGCAGCAACGTCTCGAGATCGTCAAGGCGCTGTTTCGCGGCGCAAAACTGCTGATTCTCGACGAGCCGACCGCGGTGCTGGCGCCGAGCGAAGTCGACGGGCTGTTTTCGGCCTTGCGGTCGATGGCGGCGCAGGGTCTGGGCATCATCTTCATCTCGCACAAGCTCAACGAGGTGCGCGCGCTCACCCATCGCTGCACGGTGCTGCGGCATGGCCGCGTCGCCGGCCGCGTCGACGATCCGGCCAACACCACGTCGGCGGAAATGGCGCGACTGATGTGCGGCCACGAGATCGTGCCGCCGGCCAAGGGGCCGTCGACACCGGGGGCAGCGGTGCTCACTCTCGACGGCATTTCCACCTCGAGCCATTCGGGCACGGCGCTGCGCGATGTGTCGCTTTCCGTGCGCGCCGGCGAGATCCTCGGCATTGCCGGTGTCTCCGGCAATGGCCAGCGGGCACTGGCGGAGGTGATCTCGGGCGTACGCGCCCCCGATGCCGGTCGGATGACGATTGCGGGACAGAAAGTGTCTCGCTTCTCGCCGCGCGAGGTGCAGGCGCTGGGCCTTGGCCGCATCCCGGAAGACCGCATGACGACGGGACTGGTCACCAATTTGCCGCTCGCCGATTCCATGGTGCTGCCGCGCATCGGCACCGCCGCTTTCAGCAGCAAGGGCCTGCTCAAGCCGGATGCAATCCGCGCCTTCGCCGAGGCGCAGATCAAGGCCTATGATATCAGATGCCCCGGGCCGATGACGCGCGCCGGCGCCCTGTCCGGCGGCAATCTGCAGAAGGCGCTTTTGGCGCGCGAGCTCGCCTTCGATCCGAAGGTGCTTATCGTCTCGCAGCCGACGCGCGGCCTCGACATCGGAGCCGCCCGCTTCATCCATGAAAAATTCCTCCACATGCGCGCCAAGGGCTGCGGCATCATCGTCATCGGCGAGGATCTGGAAGAGTTGCTCGTGCTCTGCGACCGCATCGCGGTGATGTATGAGGGCCGCATCGCCGGCACGCTTCCCAGCGCCGAGGCGACGATCGCACGGCTGGGGCTGCTGATGACCGGGGCGGAGGGCCATAGCTGATGTTCCGCCTCGAAGTCCGCAGCTCGACGCCAGCCTGGTTCAACCTCGCATTGCCGCTGCTGGCGATCGGTGCCGCGCTGGTGCTGTGCAGCGGCCTGATCGCGCTGGCCGGCGCCGGCGTGCTCGAATCCTACGGCGTTATGTTCACGGCGTCGCTCGGCGACAGCTATGCGATCACCGAAACGCTGGTGCGCGCCGCGCCCATGATCTTCACCGGGCTGGCGGTGGCTGTCGCCTTCCGCGCCAAATTCTGGAACATCGGCGCCGAAGGGCAACTGCTTGCCGGCGCGGTGGCGAGCTGCTTCGTCGGCGCGATCCCGATGCCGGGACCGCTCGCCATGCTTTTGATGGCAGTGGCAGGCGCCGCGGCCGGTGCAGCCGTCGCGCTCGTGCCGGCAACGCTGCGGGTGAAATTCAAGGTCGACGACGTCGTCAGTTCGCTGCTGCTCAATTCGGTCATCTATTACGCGCTGATGGCGCTGATCGAAGGGCCATGGAAGGATAGTTTCAGCGGCTATCCGATCTCGCCTCCGATTGAGGATTCGGCCAATTTTCCGGTGCTGATCGAGGGCACGCGGCTGCATCTCGGCGTCATCGCGGCGCTTATCGCGGCACCGCTGATCTGGTTCCTGATCGTGCGCACCACGCTCGGCTTCCGGATCCGGGTCACCGGCGAAAATCCGGAAGCGGCCAGATATGGCGGCATCAATGTCCAGCGGGTGCTGCTCTCGACGGCGTTGCTGTCCGGTGCGCTAGCCGGGCTCGCCGGCGTCGGCGAGGTTGGCGGCGTGCATTTTCAGGTGATGAGCGACATCTCGCCGGGCTACGGTTATTCCGGCATCGTCGTTGCAATGCTGGCGCGGCTCAACCCGCTCGGCGTGGTGCCGGCGGCAATCTTCCTGGCTGCCGTGATGACCGGCGCCGAGGCGATGTCGCGCGCGACCGGCGTGCCGGCCTTCCTCAGCGATGTCATCCAGGGCACGGCACTGCTTGCCATGCTGGTGGCGCTGCTGTTCACCGCCTATCGCATCCGCCGCGTCGGAGCCGCCCGATGAGCGCGGTGTTCGAACAGATCTTCCAGGTCGGCTTCTTGGCCGCCATCATCCGCATCGCCACGCCCTTGGCTTTCGCCACGCTTGGCGAAATGTTCTCCGAGCGCGCCGGCGTGCTCAATCTCGGCATCGAAGGCATCATGCTGTTGTCGGCAATGGCCGGCTTCACCGCCGCCAGCCTCAGCGGCAACCTGTGGCTGGGCGTCCTGGCGGCGGTGCTGACCGGCATGCTGATGGGGGCGCTGCATGCGCTGTTCACGGTGGCGCTGGGCTTAAGCCAGCATGTCTGCGGCATCGGCGTGACGCTGCTTGCGTCGGGTTTGGCCTATTTCCTCTACCGGCTGATCTTCGGCCAGCAATCGGTGCCGCCGAGCATCAAGGGTTTTCAGACGCTGCCGATCCCGGTCCTCTCCGAGATTCCCGTGCTTGGGCCGGCGGTGTTCAACCAGTTCGCGCTGGTCTACATGGCGATCCTGGCCATCCCGATCGCCGCCTTCGTGCTCTACCGCACGCCATGGGGGCTGTCGGTGCGCATGGTCGGCGAAAACCCGCGCGCCGCCGACTCCGCCGGCGTCAGCGTCATTGTCACCCGCTTCCAGGCGGTCATTCTCGGCGGGGCGCTGATGGGGCTGGCCGGCGCCTTTCTGTCGATGGCGCAGTTCAACGCCTTCACCTTCGGCGTCGTCTCGGGGCGCGGCTGGGTGGCGATCGCCCTGGTCGTGTTCGGCCGCTGGGACCCGTGGCGCTCGGCGGGCGCCGCGCTGCTATTCGCCTTTGTCGATGCCTTGCAGTTGCGCATGCAGGCGAGTGGTCTCGGGCATATTCCCTACGAGGCGTTCCTGATGCTGCCTTTCATCTTCACCATCGTCGCCATGGCGGTGATGTCGCGCAACGCGGTGGCGCCGTCGGCGCTGCTGAAGCCGTTTCGACGGGAAGAACGATAGACGAGTAGGGCTTGGGACGAAGACCCTGGACCTTTGGGACACCTCACATCGCGGTAAAACCATTGTCGACGAACAGATGGGCCCCGTTGACGAAGCTCGATTCGTCGCTGGCGAGGTACAGCGCCGCCTTTGCCACCTCTTCCGGTTCGCCGATCCGCCCCTGCTGCGCAGCCAGCGCCGCGTCGGAGACATCGACGCCGAGCTTGCCCAGATCGGCGACCTCGCGCAGCCCATGCGGTGTGCGGATGAAGCCGGGGCAGACGGCGTTGCAGCGGATGTTGCGGTCGCGGAATTCCACGGCGATGGCGCGCGCGAACATGTGACAGGCGCCCTTGGTGGTGTCATAGAGCACTTCGTTCGGCGTCGCCGCCACCGCCGAGATCGACGAGGTGCAGACGATCGAGCCGCCGCCGGCCGCGATCATGCCGGGCAGCACGGCGCGGGTCATCAGGAACATCGAGCGCACGTTGACGGCATGCAGCCAGTCCCATTCCTGCACGCTGGTCTCCAGGAACGGCTTTATCACGATGGTGCCGGCATGATTGAACAGGACGGTAACCGCGCCGAACTTCTCGGCCGCGCCCTTCACGGCCGCCTCGACCTGCGCCTCGTCGGAAACGTCGGCGACAAAATGCTCCGCGATTTGGCCGCGCGCCCGGATCGCCGCGGCGGTGGCTGCCGCCGCTTCGCCATTGCGGTCGATGATCGCCACCTTTGCGCCTTCCGCCGCGAACAGTTCCGAGGCCGCCCCGCCCATTCCCGTCGCGCCGCCCGAAACGATGGCGACCTTGCCGGCCAGTCTTGCTCCCATTTCCTTGCTCCTCCCAAATGTCCTTTGGACGATCTCGCATTGTCGCTCTGCCGCGATGCTATCCTGCCCGCGCGGGGCGGCCAATGCACGAATGGATCGGCAAGTGAAGTGCCGTCGAGCGCCGGAAGTGAAACCGACGCTGCCATGTCCGTCGATCACGCCGATGCCGCTCTGCAGCAACTCAGCGCCAGTTCTCACGGCGCTGTTAGAAAAAAATTCTGCGCATGGCCGAAAAATAGCAATCGACAAAGTCTACAACTTTTATAGATTAACCGGCGAGACGGAGGTCGACATGTCCTATATGCAGAACACCGAGACCCGCAGCAGCGGCCAGAGGCTGGCCAATGCCCAGAGCTTCCGCCCGGCCTATGCCGGTGCTTTCGCCTATGTCGTCTTTGCCCTTGCGTTCGTGTTCACCGGGGCTGTTGTTCTGGGCCTCATTCCCTGAGCCGTGGTCCGGCCAGACTGACGACCCACCGCCTTCAGGCAATCGGAGTTGAATGAACAGGATCGCGGTGCGCTTTCGCGTGCGCCATTGATTCGTATTTGACCGCATCCGTGATTCCAGAGATGGAGGAGATGGCAATGCCGATCGAATTCACGCATGTGCCCGGCAAGACCCATCCTGCCGATAGCGCAGTTTCCTTTTTCTACGACTTTGCCGAGACGGCGACCAGGCTGGCGCTGATCGAGGATGGCGGTTTCCGCAACCTCGTCGTCGACGATCCGGCCGGCCTGCTGACCAATATGGATCTTGCCGCCCAGGTGCTGGACCGCAGCTCGTCGCTGGAAGTGGTCCTCACCCATTGGGCCGGCGTGGTCGAACCGACCGTGGCGGCGCGGCAACTTGCCTCGATCGACGCCCGCAGCGGCGGCCGCCTGGCGCTCAGGATGATCAGCGAGCCGTTAAGCGACGACGATGCCGAAGCGCGTCCGGTCGGACACGGTGTCCTCTGGCAGCGCATCGACGAATATCTGGTTCTGTTGAAGCGGCTATGGTCGAACGAGCAGCCTTTCGACCATGAAGGCGCGTTCTACAGCATCAAGGGCGGCTATGTTCCGCGCAAGGGGCCTCATGGTGCCGACCTCGTCATCCGCATGGGCGGGCAGTCCGGCACGGCACTGAAAGTGGCCGGCCGGCATGCCGACGTCTTCGAACTGGCGCCCGGTTCGATCGACGATGTCAGGCAGTTGATGGAGCGTGTGCGCAGCGCCGCCGCCGAACATGGCCGGGCCGCCAGACTACGCTTCGCCCTTCCGGTCCGCATCCACCGGGGAATTTCCTCGGCAGGGCACAAGGCGGTCGATGTCTCCGGTCCGCCGGCCCAGGCCGCCCTGTCGCTGCTTGCTTACGCGGCTCTCGGCATCGATGAATTCATGATCGTCGGTGTCGACACGCCGCGCGAGATCGCGACAGTCGGCCGCGAGACGATCGCGCTGCTGCGCAATTCGCTGGCGCGGCGTGAAAGCGGCGAGTTCCAGCATGGGGCTTTCGCGCAGCGCACGGGACTGGAAACACGGGCAACGGGCTGAACTGCGAAAACGAAATTTTTATTTCGGAGTGATCGGTCCCATCACTTGTCGCCCACGGACGAGGTGCTGTCCGTTCGAGTCGATGATCTGCGCGCCTTGCTGCTTTGCGCTACGCTATCAATCCTGATCCTTTAGCGCCTTGCTACCCAGCCGTGACAGGCCTTCAATGACTGCACCAGAATCCGCCAGCACGCCGAAGACGCCGTCTTCGACCGTCACCATGTGAAGGGCCGCCTCATGTGCCCGTCCGTCGCCGCTGGCGCAGGCGTCGGAGATCGTCAGGCACTGGAAGTTGCGGTCGCAGGCTTCGCGCAGCGTCGTGTGCACGCAGACATCCGTCGTGCATCCGCAAAACAGAAGATGCGTGATGCCTCGCGCGCGCAGCACGAGCTCGAAATCCGTATAGGTGAAGGCGCCGTTGCAGGTCTTGTCGACGATGATGTCCTGCGGCGCGACGTCGATCTCCGGAGCGATCTGAAAACCCGGACCCGAACGAAGCAGGATCTCGGTGCCGTCGAGGCCGGCCCGCCTGCGGCGCCATTTCTCGTAAGGCGTCATGTCGGCCATGTCGGCCCGGTAGCCCTGCCTTGTATGGACGATGCTGACGCCCGCCTCGCGGGCAGCGGCGATCAGCCGGCTCACCGCGAGCAGGATCGCTCTCAACGGCGACGGATCATATCCCTTCCTGGCGAAGTAACCCGTCGTCGACAGGAAATCCTGCTGCAGGTCGATCACGACCAGCGCGGTGTTCTCGGCCACCAGCCTGCCGTCATAGGGAAAATCGAAGGGTGTCGCCTTGATCATGCGCGGTTTCCTGTTTCAGCGAAGACCTTAGAGCGGTTCATCGCTTCACGGAAACGCTTCCTTGCCTGAAATTCGAAGCGGCATCAGGCGTCACGATGTTTGTTGATGCAAAAACCCAACTTCATTGTTGACTATTAAAGTCATGTTTCATAGTCAACCGGGCACGGTTGCCGAAAACCGGATTGATGACATGCCCGCAGCCGTACTGGAGACGGACCTTGACCGGAACTGACACCCAGACTGCTTTCCACATCGACGCGGTGCGCTTTGCCGTGGGCGAGCGGACGCTGCTCGGTCCGGTTTCGCTCGAATTGCAGTGCGCGCGCGTCTACGGGCTGATCGGCCACAACGGGTCCGGCAAGTCGACGCTGGTCAAGCTTTTGGCGCGCCAGCAGCCGGCAAGCTCTGGCGCCATCACCTTCGCCAGGCGGCCTTTGGCCCAGTGGGGTGCGCGCGAACTGGCGCGGGCGCTTGCCTATCTGCCGCAGACGACGCCGGCGGCGACCAGCTTGACCGTGCGCGAGTTGGCGGCGCTCGGACGTTATCCGTGGCATGGCGCGCTCGGCCGCTTCGGCCAGGACGACAGACGGCATGTCGAGGAAGCGCTGGCCCTGACCGACATGGCCGGCTTTGCCGACCGGCTGGTCGACGAGCTGTCGGGCGGCGAGCGCCAGCGCGCCTGGCTCGCCATGCTGGTGGCGCAGAATGCCGGCGTCATGCTGCTCGATGAGCCTATCTCGGCGCTCGACATCGCCCATCAGGTCGAGGTGCTTGGGTTGGTCAGGGATCTCAGCCGCAAGCGCGACCTTTGCGTCGTCGTGGTGCTGCACGATCCCAACATGGCGGCGCGCTATTGCGACGAGCTGATTGCCCTGAAGGACGGCAGGCTGCTGACGCGCGGCACGCCCGGCGAAATCATGCAAGGCGATGTGCTCAACGGCATTTTCGGGGTCGAGATGGGTGTGTTCGCGCACCCCGTCACAGGCCAGCCCGTCGGCTACGTCCAGTGACGCTTCAGCGCCACGGCGGGGGAGACCGGCGGCTGTGAGAACGAGGAAGAAGACGATGTCGAGAACCGGTTTGGTCGCAGCGCTGTTTGCATCCGCCATGCTGGCGGCCGCCAGCGCGCCGGCGCAGGAGCAGCCGGCAAGCGGCACGCCCGCTACCATTACGGCGCCAGCACCATCGCCGGCCGCGCCCGCCGCTCCCGTGGGAGCCCTAGCGCCTGCACAGCCGCAAGCCGGGGCCGGTACGGCGGCCGAGCCCTCGCCGGCGCTGAGCTTGCCGCATGATCTGTCGCCAGGGGGCATGTTCATGGCTGCCGACATCATCGTCAAGGCGGTGATGATCGGGCTGGCCTTCGCCTCGCTCGTCACCTGGACGATATGGCTGGCCAAGTCGCTGGAAGTGCTTGCCGGCAAGCTTGGCGCCCGTCGCGCCGCGCGGGCCATCGGCAATGCCGCGACGCTGAAGCAGGCGAGCCGCGCGCTCGGCCGCAACGGCGGCACCGGCGCCCTGCTGGTGCGGGCGGCGGAGGAAGAAGCGGCACTTTCGGCCGGCGCGCTCGACCATGCCGGCGGCGACGGGCTGAAGGAACGGGTCGCCTCGCGCCTGACACGCATCGAGGCGGCGGCGGCGCGACGCATGTCGCGCGGCACCGGCCTGCTGGCGACGATCGGCTCGACCGCGCCTTTCGTCGGTCTGTTCGGCACGGTATGGGGCATCATGAACGCCTTCATCGGCATTTCGCAGGCGCAGACCACCAATCTGGCGGTGGTGGCGCCGGGCATTGCCGAAGCCCTTCTCGCCACCGCAATGGGGCTCGTCGCCGCGATACCGGCCGTCGTCATCTACAACGTCTTTGCGCGCTCGATAGCCGGCTACCGGCAGATCCTCGCCGACGCCTCGGCTGGCGTCGAGCGGCTGGTCAGCCGCGACCTCGATTTCCGCACGGTGGCGCCGGCAACGGCGCTGGCGGCGCAGTAGCGGGGCAAGACCATGGGCAGCCGCATCCGTCAAGCCATGGACGACGATCTCGAGGAAAGCCACGAGATCAATGTCACGCCCTTCATCGACGTCATCCTGGTGCTGCTGATCATCTTCATGGTCGCAGCACCCCTGGCGACGGTTGATGTCAATGTCGACCTGCCGGGCTCGACCGCGACGCCGGCGCCGCGGCCGGAGACGCCGCTGTTCCTGACGTTGAAGGATGATCTCTCGCTGGCGATCGGCAATGACACCGTGCCGCGCCAGGTTTTCGCCGCCACGCTGGACGGCAGGACCAAAGGCGACAAGCAGACGCGCATCTTCCTTCGCGCCGACAAGGCGGTTGCCTATGGCGACCTTATGGAGGCAATGAACCTGCTGCGCGGCGCCGGCTATCTGAAGATCGCCCTGGTCGGCCTGGAGGCTGCGCCCGCCGGCGGTGCTCCCGCAGCGGATCCAGGCGGAGCCGCTGGTCCATGACCGGGCAAGCGGCCGCCTCGCCCACGGTGGAGCTGTCGCGCCTCGGCTGGCGCGACCTCGGCCTGTGGGCGGTTGCGGCCGCGCTGGTGCTTTGGGCGCATGTTGCGGTCGCCTATGCGGTACAGAGCTTCACTCCGGTCGACCCGGCGGATGGCGGGGCGCCGCCGGCGCTGGCCATCGAGATGGCGCCGATGGTCGCGACGCCGGCCGTGCCCGAACAAGCCGCGATGTTGGACGCCGCTGTGCCCGACCAGGCCGAGCCGGTCGAGGACACCGAAAAGGCCGCCGAAGCCGAGCCCGAGAAAATGGCCGAGCAAGCGGAGCCCGTTGCCGAGCCGGATGCAACGCCGCCTGACACGACCGAACCGACTGAAACGACGCGGGCTGAGCCGGCCGACCAACCCCCGCTTGAAGAGATCGTCCCTGACATGGTCGAGACGGTCGCGCCTGACGTCGTCGTGCCGCTGCCGCAGCCGAAGCCGGTCGAGACGCCCAGGGAAAAGAAACCCGTCCAGGCCACGGTGAAAAAGCCGGTCGAGAAGCCCAAGCCGAAAAAGGATAAGGCGCCGCCGAAGACGATAACCGCCGCGAGCGCGGAAGCAAAGCCCGCCCCCAGGACAGCGGCGCCGAAATCGGCGTCCGGGGCGTCCGGCGTCAGCCCGGCCAAGTGGGAATCGCGGCTGCTGTCATGGATCAAGCGGCATACGCGCTATCCGAGCGCCGCGAAATCGCGACGCTCGCAAGGCAATGCGAACGTCACCTTCACGGTGGACGCCTCAGGCCGGGTGACGTCGGCGCGCGTCGTCCGCTCCTCGGGCGATCCCGACCTCGACCGCGCCGCGCTCGCCGTGCTGCAGGGCGCCACCGTGCCGCCGCCGCCGCCGGAGCTGGGTTCGCGCGTCAGCCGCACGGCGCCATTCGTATTCAGCCTTCGGAATTGACGCATGCCGCCCAAGACTGAACCCGGTTCGGGAGAAACGACGTCCACGGATCAAAGCAAGGTCGAACGGTCGGCCTACCGATAGCTCATCGACAGACACAGGGCCTCGACCTGCTCGAGGTAGAAGCGGCATCTCATGCGCAGGATCCTGAGGTTCGGATCGCCGGCGCCGTTGATCTCGATGGTCTGCATCATGAAGTCGAAATGGGCATGGAAGGCATCCACCGCGCCCCAGAGACTGTCGGCGTGCCAGGTGTCGGCTATCGCCGTGGAAACCAGTTGGCGCGCTTGAAGGCGCGCCGCATCCGGCGATGCCGGCCGGCTGGCGATCAGGGCATGGAGGCGGCTGAAGACACTTTCACCGGCATCGGCGCTTTTGATGGCTGCGATCATGTTCATTTGTGGGTTCCCCTCAGGTCGTCGTGCATAAATGCCGGTTCGGCGGGCTGCGGGCGATCATTGCAGCGATCGCGGCGACATCGGCCGGCCTTGGATGATGTTGCCTCTGCGCCCGCGTGTTCCAACCAATCGGCCATCTCGATGCGGTCAAGCCGACGGCGGCCTTCCTGAAGGACGGCAGCAGGCCTTGCCGCGCACGTCCCGGGGCACGCCACAGAGATGATGGCTGCATCTGGCTATGCCCTCCTCGGCTGGACGCGATTGTCTTTCGCCTGCGTCCTGGGGTGCATCGAATTGCCGCTGAGCTGCGGATGCCTCGCCGGCCGGGCGCCGCGAAGGACGTCGAAGGCCTCGGCATAAGCCATGCCCAGCAGATAGGAGATCATGGGGAAACGGCTTGCTTCGGCCATCTGCACCAGCTCATTGGCCATCGACGCGATATATTGGAGACTATCGATCTCGGACTGGCGTAGGGATTGGTTGGCCACGTGCTGCTCCTGTGATGTGGTGGAATTCAGGGGACCCCCTCACCGGGCACTCTGAACATAATCAATCGGCTAATTGATTGACCGCGCTGCCAGGCGCGGATTGGTTTCCGGGATAGACAGGGTCAAGGCGTAGATGGGCGCGTCGGTGAGCCGGTCGAGGCCGAGCAAGCGCTTGATCGCCGAGTGGCTGAGCGCCGCGGTCGGGCAGGCCGACAGGCCGTGCCTGGTCGCTGCAAGCATCATGTTCTGGCCGATATGGCCAGCTTCGATCAGCACGACACGATAGGCGTTGGCGTCCTCATACTTCCACATGGTGCGGTCGAGCCTTGCGCAGAGCAGGACCAGGCAGGGCATGGGGTCGGCCCATTCCTGTCCGCCGACCAGCTCGGAGATTTTCGGCAGGTGGTTCGCCGAAATCCTTTCAAGATCGTGTCCGACAGCCGAGTAGTGATAGACGCCGGGCTCCAGCCCTTCCACCGCCGGCGCGACCACATAGGCTTCGTAGGGGTTTCTCGCGCCGCCGGAAGGGGTCATGCCCAGCGGCAGGGCGCCAACGCAGTTGCTGGTCTCGCCGGTGATGCCCATGCCCGCGAACAGACAGTCGGAAAGCTGTTTCGCGGTGATGGTGGGCGCCGCCGCCGTTCGGTTCGTGCGACGCTGGGCCATCAGGGCAATGAGTTCATTGTCGTCCAGCGCGTCCGGCAGCCGGATGGCCGCCGCGGAATTCCTGAGCACGAGGTCGGGCTGCACGGTGTGACCGGCGCGTTCGATCTGCCGTGCCTCCGCCTGTTCGATGGTCATGAACTCGCTGTCCTGGACGCAGAAATGCATCAGCGCGGTCGGAATGCCCCAGTTCCATTGTCCCGAGAATTGGCTCTCCTGTTCGGCCAGTTGCGACCCGGCGGTCACCAGTGCGGAAAAATCGAGCAATTGGGGGATGACGGCATCCAGCTCTGATCGCGACCATCCGTGGTCCCGCGCGATCTCCGCGGCGGATGCCCATTTGTCCCAGGATGCGAGAAGACCGATCACCTCGGAACTGCATTCGAAGACGCTTCTGGTCAGGAAATTGCACGCCGTGACCTTGTTGGCGTCGGGGTAGAAGACAAGCGTTTTTGCGGAGCGCATTTTCATGATGCCGAAAGCCGAATGCAGAAATGTCATTGCGAAGGCGAGGCGCCGACGAACAACCGTCGCCGGCGCCTCGGGCAGCTCAGCGCTTGTTGTAGTGCATGCCCTGCGAAAAGAAGACGGTCTGGGTGCCTGCGGCAATCGTCAGCTTCGGAGCAGTGTTCACTTTCTTCGCCATTTTCATCCCTTCCTGACCCCAATGGGATCTCTTGAAAAGATCCCCAAAACGGGATCCACGGGCGGAAGGTAAGATCGAAAGAGTTAATGGTTTGTTAAAATGGTAGTAAAACTGCATTAATCTAAATTATCTTTCTTAGTCATAAAGTACAAAAAATCGATTTTACTCGTATACGGAGTAGATGACTCCCGGCATACGCTATTTACGGATAGAGTTATTCTTATTTAGCGTAACAAGGGAAGATTCTGACGCGATCAGTCCAGCCCGTCCCGAGCGAGGCTGACCACGAGGTGGTCGAGGCTCGGGTCGTCGAGCTTGACGACGTGCGCCATGCGGATCGCCTGCCGCGGGCCGATGGATACGTCCTGCCGCATGATGACCGACACGAAGGCCGGCCCGGCTTCCGTCAGAAGCATGGCCTTGCCAATCAGTACCGGTTCCGAGATGGGAGCCCACTGCACCGAGATCAGCGATGGTTCACCGGTCTGGCGGCGATTGACGCCGCTGAAGTAGATCCAGTTCAGGCGCGAGATCGCCACGCCGTAATGATTGCCGCGCGCCCGCGCCCATGTCGTTCCCCGGCGCTCCGACCATCCGGTAACCCTTCGGAACGTCACCAGCTCGGCGTCGCGCCGCACGAAGGTCACCGACCGCATCAACAGGTCGGGGCGGGCCGGGATCGAAAAATAGGTGAAGTAGGTGCCGCCCGCGATCGACGGGGCGGGCGGCCGGATCATTTGGTTGAACAGGCTTTCGGAAATCGGTGGCAGGCCGCGAACCGCAGGCTTCGGCGCGCCCGGTTCCCGGTACAATTCGGCTTCGTCGATGCGGAAATAGTCGCAGATCAGCTTGGCTGTCGCTTTGTTCGGAACAGTCTGTCCCTGAAGGTAGCGTTCGAACTGCGTGCGATTGATGCCCAGTTCCCGGCATACCGCGCTCACCGAGGCATGCTCCTTACAGAGCCGTCTGAGATTTGCAGCGAGATACTCGCGAATTGACACGTTTTGCTTCCGCGGGCGGGTTCTTCATATCGACTTCCAAATCCGTATAGCGCCTTCAGCCGCCCCCGCCGAAACGCCTTGCTACAACACACAGAAAAACTGATTTGGTAATGCCACTCTAATGGGGTGGATTCCAAAAAAAATAGCGCGATTCCATAGCGATCACCGCCATAAGTCCAATTGACAGGCGTTTGCCCCGGAAGGCTCTCGCAATCCTTCATGATGGACGGAAAAGGGCGCCAGTGTCGTGACATTTCGCACCGTAGCCACCGACGTGGCTTCGGCTGTTGCAATGCAGCGAAGAGAAGAAAACGACTATCCCGCTGGTGGAGCTGAGGGGGATCGAACCCCTGACCTCGTCATTGCGAACGACGCGCTCTCCCAGCTGAGCTACAGCCCCGTCCAGCGGATGGCGCATTTATCGGGCACGGCAGTTTTCTGTCAAGGCGACGTTTTGCCGAAATCCTGGCGGCCGAAGCCTGCCCTTGCCGGTTTCGCGCGCAATGGCTACATGTCGGCAACAATTGGAGACCGGCATGCTCGCCCTCATTCAAACAATCGTCATGGCGCTCGACCTCTATTGGTGGGTCATCATCATCTCGGCGATCTTTTCCTGGCTCTATGCCTTCAACGTCGTCAACTCGCGCAACCAGTTTGTCGGCAGCATCGGCAATATGCTCTACCGGCTGACCGAACCGGCGCTCAGGCCGATCCGACGTTTCATGCCGGACCTTGGCGGTATCGACATCTCGCCGATCATCCTGCTGCTGATCCTGTTCTTCCTCAGGCAGTTCCTGCTCACCACCGTGGCACCGCTGGTGCTGTGAACCCGATGCTCGCATGAGTGCCCCGTTCCGCATCCGCGAGAACGGCATCGAATTGTTCGTCCGGCTGACACCGAAGTCTTCCATGGACAGGTTCGAAGGCATAGAGAGATCGGCTGATGGGCGAAGCCATTTGAAGGCACGGGTTCGCGCCGTACCCGAAAACGGCGCCGCCAATCAAGCGCTGGAGAAGCTGGCCGCCAAGACGCTTGGAGTGCCGGCCTCGGCCGTTTCGGTTGTCGCCGGCGGCACGGCACGGCTCAAGACGCTGCGCGTGACGGGTGAACCCCAGGTGCTGATGCAGCGCATCGAGGCACTCAGTGCTTCGGCCTGAAGTTCAATCGCCCAGCGGCAAACGCGGATCGTCGACCTTCAGCGTGTTCACGCTCTGCTTGATGCGGCGCAAATTCTCCAGCACCTTCGGGCCGCGCGTCTCGGCCACCGACGTGACGATCATGTCGACGATCGCCAGCAGCGCATAGCGCGACGATGTCGGCTTGTAGATGTTGCCGTCCTCGAGCGGCTGCAAATGGATGACGGTGTCGGCGGCCCTGGCCAATGCCGAGTCCGGCGCGGTGACGGCGACCGTTGTGGCGCCATATTGCTGCGCGACCTGCACCGCCTCGATGACCGACCGTGCATAGCCGGAAACCGAGAAGGCGACCAGCGTGGTGTCGGGCGTGGCCACGGCGGCGTACATGCGCTGCAATTGCCCGTCGATCTGCGCCAGCACCGGCAGGCCCAGCCTGAACAGCCGGTTCTGCATTTCGGTCGCCATCATCGAGGAAATGCCGCCGGAGCCGACGCACAGCACGTTGCCTGACGTGGCAATGCGCGCGGCGACATCGACCAGCGTCGTCATGTCGAGGTTTTCGCTGGCGCGCTGGATGGCCGATATCGCCGCCTCGGTGATGGCCGATGCGATGCGCTGCTCGCGGGCGTCGCGGCTCAGCGGCTCCGGCGACAGATACTGGCCGCCGATGGCGATCGCCTGCGCCAAGTAGAACTTGAAGTCGCGCAGGCCTTCGCAGCCGAGATTGCGGCAGAAGCGGGTCACCGTCGGCTCGCTGACACCGACGCGCGCGGCGATCTCCGAGATCGCCGCCTTGGAGGCGAAATCGAGATCGGACAGGACCAGGCCCGCCAACCGGCGATCCGACTTGGTGCCGTCCTGCGACATCAGCTGCAACCGGGTGATGATGTCGGCCGGTGTCTTCATGCCGGTGTCTTCACGCTTGTGCTTTCATAGAGGCAGGCCCGTCGCCTTGTCGAAAAGATGGACGTTGCGCGGCTCGACCGAGACCGGCAGGCGGTCGCCCGGCTTCACCTGCATCCGGTCGCGGAAGACGACGCGCACCGTATCGCTGCCAATGGCGCCGTAGACATGGGTTTCGGAGCCCGTCGGCTCGACGACGTCCACCTTGATGGTCATGGCGTCGGCAGCTTCGCCGATGACAAAATGTTCGGGCCGGATGCCGGCCTCCACCGCGCCGCCTGTCGGCACCTCTTTGCCGGCAAGCGCAAGCCTTCCGCCGCCAGTCGATTCGAACCAGCTGTTCGTGGCCGTCGTCTTGAGGGACCCGGAAACGAAACTCATCGAGGGCGAGCCGAGAAAGCCGGCAACGAACTTGTTGGATGGCCGGTCATAGAGCTCCAGTGGCGGCCCGACCTGCTGGATCCGGCCGCGATCCATCACCACGATGCGGTCGGCCATGGTCATGGCCTCGATCTGATCGTGGGTGACATAGACGACCGTCGATCTCAGTCTCTGGTGCAGCGCCTTGATCTCGGTGCGCATCTGCACCCGCAATTGCGCGTCGAGGTTGGACAGCGGTTCGTCGAACAGGAAGACCGAGGGCTCGCGCACGATGGCGCGGCCCATGGCGACGCGCTGGCGCTGACCGCCCGACAATTGCCGGGGGTAACGGTCGAGATAGGAGAACAGATTGAGGACGCTGGATGCCTTCTTGACCTTGTCCTCGACCGCGGCGCGGTTCTCGCCGCGGATTTTTGGCCCAAAGCCGATATTGTCGGAGGCCTTGAGGTGCGGAAACAGCGCATACGACTGGAAGACCATGGCGATGTTGCGCTGCTGTGGCGGCAGGTCGTTGGCGCGCACGCCGCCAATGACGAGATCGCCCGAGCTTATCGTTTCCAGTCCGGCCAGCATGCGCAGCAAGGTCGACTTGCCGCACCCGGACGGGCCGACCAGCACGACGAATTCGCCGCTCTCGATGTCGAGGTCGATGTTCTCGAGGATGCTGTGCTGGCCGAAGGATTTCGAAAGATCGCGGAACTGGACGTCGGTCATGGTCACGCTCCCAATATGTCGTCGATGAACGGCAGGCAGCCGGCGGTCAGGCCGGCATCCACCGGCATCACCACGCCCGTTACGCCGGACGCCCGGTCGGAGGCAAGAAACGCCACGGCTTCCGCCACCTCCGAGGCATTGACGATGCGGCCGAGCGGATAGAGCCGTTGGAGCTTGCCGAGAATGTCGGGGTTCTTGGCCAGGCGATGATCCCAGGCGGCGGTACGGATCGATCCCGGACAGACGACATTGGCGCGAACGCCGCTGCGGCCGAGCTCGACGGCGATCGCCTTGGCATAGGCGTTGATGCCGGCCTTGGCGGCGGCATAGGCAGGATTGCCGAAATGGGCGATGGCGTTGACGGAAGAAATGAAGACGACGCTGCCCGAACCGCGCGCCGCCATCGCCTTCACCAGCGGGTCGGCAAAAGTCATCACGCCGGTCAGGTTGAGGTCGAGTTCCTGCTCTATCCTGTCGGCCGTCAATGCGCCGAGCGTCTCCGCGCGCGTCCAGCCGGCATTGTTGATCAGGATGTCGGGCACGCCGTCCTTGTCGAGCACGGCCGCGACGGCTGCCTCGACCGAAACCCGGTCGAGAAGGTTGAAGACATGGCGCGAGGCGAGGTGCGGGCTTGCCAACGCCTCCTCCGATTGATCGCAACCGACCACCCGCGCGCCTCTTCCGGCCAGCAACGCGACGATCGCCGAGCCGAGGCCACCGCCGGCGCCCGTGACAACGACAGTGCGGCCTTCGAACTCGGCTTTCGAAACCACGGCGCTTGCTCCTCCGGCAGTTCGAGCAATTCCAGGAAAGTGTATACGGTTTTCGGTCCGGAATTGCGTCAAAACAAAGAGTTAGAGTGGTTCTCCGTTTCCATGAAACGGTGAACTGCTCTAGGCAGATGTCGGCAGGCTAGTGAATGGAATGTAATTAAGCAACACGATAATCTGCTTGCGTGCGGCCAGATCCTCGATAATGTAGGAAAGTCACATAATCCTGCGCCAACATCGGCGTGAGGAGCGCAAAAGCGCGGAACAAAATGGGAGAGATCGGATGAGCATTGCGAAATGGACTGTCGGCTTGATGGCCGGAATGAGCATGCTGGCCTTCGCGGCACAGGCGCAAGCCGGCGAGGTGCGCGTCACGGTCGCCGAATACAGCGCCAAGACCGGCCCCTACTTCGAGGAGGTCAAGAAGGAGTTCGAGGCAAAGAACCCCGGCATCACGGTCAAGTTCGAAGTGGTGCCGTGGGATGTGCTCTTGCAGAAGCTGACCACCGACATCACCGCCGGCACCAATGCGGATCTCTCGATCATCGGCACGCGCTGGCTGATCGACTTCGTGCAGCAGGACGTCGCCGAGCCGCTCGACAGCTACATCACGCCAGACTTCAAGGGCCGTTTCATCGACACGTTCCTGTCGCCTTCGATCATGGACGGCAAGACCTACGGCCTGCCGATCGCAGCTTCGGCGCGCGCCATGTATTACAACAAGGAACTGTTCGAGAAAGCAGGCATCGCCAAGCCGCCGGCCAATTGGACCGAGCTGCAGGAGGACGCCCGCAAGATCAAGGCGCTGGGGTCCGGCACATTCGGCTTCGGCCTGCAGGGCAAGGAGATCGAGACCGACGTTTATTATTATTATGCGATGTGGTCATACGGCACCGAGATCCTCAACAAGGACGGCACATCGGGCTTGAGCACGCCTGGCGCGCTCGAAGCCGCCAAGCTCTACAAGTCGATGATCGACGAGGGCCTGACGGAGCCCGGCGTCACCTCCAACAACCGTGAGGACGTTCAGAACCTGTTCAAGCAGGGCAAGGTCGGCATGATGATCACCGCACCCTTCCTGTCCAACCAGATCAAGGACGAGGCGCCGAGCCTCAAATACGGCGTGGCGGCTATACCCGCCGGCCCGACGGGCGCGCGCGGCACCTACGGCGTCACCGATTCCATCATCATGTTCAAGAACTCCAAGAACAAGGACGAGGCCTGGAAGCTGCTCGACTTCCTGTTCACCACGGAGCAGCGCGCCAAGTTCACGCAAGGCGAAGGCTTCCTGCCGGTGAACAAGGAAGAGGCCAAGATGGACTATTACGTCAACAATGCCGACCTCGCCGCCTTCACCGCGCTGTTGCCCGATGCGCGCTTCGCGCCGGTCATTCCGGGCTGGGAGGAGATCGCCCAGATCACGTCGGATGCGATCCAGAAGATATACCTCGGCGGCGACCCGGAGGCGGGTTTGAAGGATGCGGCGGCGAAGGCCAACGCCGTGCTGAAGAAATAGGGCGTATCTCCCTGCGCCCGTGGCGCGCCCCACTCAGGCGGGGCGCGCCACATCTTTGGTCTCCCGATCCGAAATCCGCATAAGCAGAACCTTCCGATCCCGTGCGCCGAGGTTACAGGCCAGCCGATGCAAAATCGTTTCCTGCCTTATCTGCTGACCTTGCCCAGCCTGTTCCTGGCGGCAATCGTGATCTTCTGGCCGGTCTGGGACCTGATCCAGATCGCCACGCATGACGTCAACCGTTTCGGCCAGCTGCGCGAATTCAGCGGTCTTGCCAATTTCGCCGCCCTCACCGCCGATCCCGATTTCGTCGCCGCACTGTGGCGCACGGGGATATGGACCGTTCTGGTGGTTGGCGGCGCGCTGCTTCTGTCGATCCCGGTCGCCATCATCCTCAACACCGATTTTTACGGCCGCGGCCTTGCCCGCGTCATCATCATGCTGCCCTGGGCGGTGTCGCTGACCATGACGGCGGTGGTCTGGCGCTGGGCGCTGAGCGGCGAAAGCGGCATGCTGAATTCGGCGCTGCTCGGCCTCGGCCTGATCGATCACAATGTCCAATGGCTGGCCAGCGCCGAGACGGCGTTCCCGATGCAGGTGCTGATCGGCATATTGGTGACGGTGCCGTTCACCACGACGATCTTCCTTGGCGGCCTGTCTTCGATTCCGGACGATCTCTACGAGGCCGCCGCGCTCGAAGGAGCGACGCCGGCACAGCAGTTCCGCGAAATCACCTTTCCGCTCCTGAAACCGTTCATCAACATCGCCATCGTGCTCAACACCATCTACGTCTTCAATTCCTTCCCGATCATCTGGGTAATGACGCAGGGCGGGCCGGCCAACTCGACCGACATCCTGGTCACTCACCTCTACAAGCTTGCCTTCCGCATCGGCAAACTGGGGGAGGCTTCCGCCGTGTCGCTGGTGATGTTCGCCATATTGCTGGTCTTCACCATGATCTATGTGCGCCTCGCCATGCGGGAGCAGCGCGTATGAGGAGCAAGCTGAAACGTACCGTCATCGCCTGGCTGCTGCTGGCGCCTTTGATCGTGGTGACGGTCTTCCCCTTCGCGGTGATGTTCCTGACCGCGGTCAAGCCGCGGCAGGAGGTGCTGTCGCCGACCTGGTGGCCGAGCGAATTCCGCTGGTCGAATTTTGCCGACATGTGGGTGGCGACCGGCTTCGGCCGGGCGCTCGCCAATTCGCTCTATGTCTCGGTGATCGCCACCGTCGGCGCCATCCTGATCTCGGTGCCGGCGGCCTATGCCATGTCGCGCTTTCGTTTTGCCGGCTATGGCGCCTTCCGCCAGTTCCTGCTGATCTCGCAGATGATCTCGCCGATCGTGCTGGTGCTGGGCCTGTTCCGGTTGATGGCCGCCTGGGGGCTGGTCGAATCGACGACCGCGCTCGGCTTCATCTACATGGCCTTCAACGTCGCCTTCACCGTGTGGATGCTGCAGAGTTATTTCGACACCATACCGCGCGATCTCGAGGAGGCGGCCTGGATGGAAGGCGCCGGCCGCTGGCTGACGCTGCGCAAAGTGTTCCTGCCGCTCTGCCTGCCGGCCATTGCCGTCACCGCCATCTTCACCTTCATCAACGCCTGGAACGAATTCGTCGTGGCGCTCACCATGCTGCGCAGCCAGGAGAGCTACACGCTGCCGATCCAGGTGTTCTCGCTGGTCGCCGGGCGCTACACCATCGAATGGCACCACGTCATGGCCGCCACGCTGCTGGCGACGCTGCCGGTGGCGATCCTGTTCATCTGGCTGCAGCGCTACCTCGTGCGGGGGCTGGCGCTCGGAGCCGTCAAATAGCAATTCCATGAGAAAGTATATGGCGGTTTTTCAGTCCGGAATTGCGAGAGCGAAGAGTAACCTGTCCACGGAGCTTTCATGCGCATCTTCACCGCCTCGCTGGCGACGGAAACCAACACCTTCTCGCCGGTGCCGACCGACAGGGCATCGTTCGAGATGGCCTTCTATGCCGGGCCGGGCAAGCATCCGGAGACGCCGACGCTGTGCTCCTCGCCGATCGTCGTGCTGCGCCGGCGCGCGGCCGCAGAGGGATTGACCGTCATCGAGGGCACCGCCACCTGGGCCGAGCCCGGCGGGCTGGTGCAGCGGCAGACCTACGAGGCGCTGCGCGACGAGATTCTGGGCCAGCTCCGAGCAGCGCTGCCGGTCGAGGCCGTCATTCTCGGCCTGCATGGCGCCATGGTGGCGCAGGGCTATGACGACTGCGAGGGCGACCTGCTCGAACGGGTGCGCGAGATCGTCGGGCCTGGCGTGGTGATCGCTTGCGAGTTCGATCCGCACAGTCATCTCACGCCCAAGCGCGTGGCGGCATCTGATATCATGGCCTATTTCCTCGAATTCCCGCACACCGACTTCTACGAGCGCGGCGAGCATGTCGTCGAGCTCGGCCTTGCCGCGGCGCGTGGCGAGATCAAGCCCGTCATCTCGACCTTCGACTGCCGCATGATCCAGGTGCTGCCGACCAGCCGCGAACCGATGCGCTCCTTCGTCGACCGTATCAAGGCGCTGCACGGCAGGGACGGCGTGCTGTCGGTCTCGGTCATCCATGGCTTCATGGCGGCGGATGTGCCCGAAATGGGCACGCGTATCCTCGTTGTCACCGACAATGACAAGGCCAAGGGCGACGCGCTGGCCGAAACGCTGGGACGCGAGCTCTACGCGATGCGCGAAAAGACGGCGATGACGATGCTGAGCGCCGGCGATGGCATCGATCGGGCGCTGGTGGTGCACGCTGAAAAGCGCGGCAGGCCGGTGGTCATCGCCGACATCTGGGACAATCCGGGCGGCGGCGTGCCGGGTGACGGCACCATCGTGCTGCGGGAGCTTTTGGCCCGCGGCATCGACAATGTCGGCGTGGCGACGATCTGGGATCCGGTCGCCGTGACCTTCTGCCGGGCCGCGGGCGAGGGCGCCGTCATCGACCTGCGTTTCGGCGGCAAGGCCGGTCCCCAGGCCGGCGAGCCGATCGACGCCCGCGTCATGGTGCTGAAAGTTCTCGCCGAAGGTTGGCAGAGCTTCGGGCCGAGCCGGGTGACGCTCGGGCCCGCCGCGTTGATCCGCATCGAGGGCACCGAGGTCGACATCATCCTCAACACCAACCGCACGCAGACCTTCGAGCCGGACATTTTTTCCAACATCGGCGTCGATCCGCTGGCCAAGGACATGCTGCTGATCAAATCGACCAACCATTTCTACGCCGGCTTCGAACCGATCGCCGCCGAGATCATCTATCTCTCGGCGCCGAGCGCGTACCCCAGCAATCCGGCGGTGACGGATTACAGGAAACTGAAGCGGGCGATCTGGCCGAGGGTGGCGGATCCGTGGAAGGACAAGGCTCCCCCTTCTCCCCTTGTGGGAGAAGGTGTCGCCGAAGGCGACGGATGAGGGGCGTTCCAGGGAACACCCACGCCTCACTCCGCTGGAGCACCCCTCAACCGTCTCGGCGCTGCGCGCCGATCCACCTTCTCCCACAAGGGGAGAAGGGAAGGCTCGCTCTACACCAGCCCCCGCTTCACCATCATGGCTTCCGGCGACGGCATCTTGCCGCGAAACGCGGTGTAGAGTTCTTCCGGATCCTTCGAGCCGCCGGCGGCATAGATGTTCTTTCTCAGCCGCTCGGCCAGCGCGGGATTGAAGGGGTCGCCCGTCTCCTCGAAAGCGGCGAAGGCGTCGGCGTCGAGTACTTCCGACCACATGTAGGAATAGTAGCCGGCCGAATAGCCCTCGCCGGCAAAGACATGGCCGAAATGCGGCGTGCGGTGGCGCATGGCGATGGTGTCGGGCATGTCGAGTTTTTCGAGCGTTTCGGCTTCGAAACGAAGCGGCTCCTGGGGGGCGTCCGGCCGCGCGTGGTAGGCCATGTCGATCAGCGCGGAGGCGGTGAATTCCACCGTGGCAAAGCCAGCCCCGAAGGTGCGCGCCGCCAGCATCTTGTCGAGCAGCGCCTTCGGCATCGGCAGGCCGGTCTTGACATGCAAAGCGTGCTTTTCCAGCACCGCCGGCACGGTCAGCCAGTGTTCGTAGAGCTGCGAGGGCAGTTCGACGAAATCGCGGCTGACGGAAGTGCCCGACACCGAAGGCCAGGTGACGTCGGTCAGCATGCCGTGCAGGGCATGGCCGAATTCATGGAACAAGGTCTTCGCCTCGTCCACCGACAGCAGCGCCGGCTCGCCCACGGGCGGCTTGGCGAAATTCATGATGTTGTAGATGATCGGGCTCGCGCCGGGGCCCAGGCGGTAGCCTGATTTCAGTGCGCTCATCCAGGCCCCGGAGCGTTTCGACGGCCGCGCGAAATAGTCGGCCAGGAACAGGCCGCGCTCGCTGCCATCGGCATTCTTCACCACGAACACACGCGCGTCCGGATGCCAGGCGGCAATGCCTTTCCTCTCTTCGAAGGTGATGCCGAACAGTCTTGTCGCGACGTCGAAACAGGCATCGATGATCCGGTCGAGCTGGAGATAGGGCTTCAATTCCGCCTCGTCGAAGGCGAATTTCTCCGCGCGCAGCTTCTCCTGGTAGAAACGCCAATCCCAGGCGGCGAATTTTTCGTTGCTGCCGGCTTCCGCCGCCAGCCGTTCCAGCTCCTTTTGGTCGGCGGCGGCCTTTTCCAACGCCTTTTCCCAGACGGGATCGAGCAGGTCGTGCACCGCCTTGGGCGTCTTGGCCATGGTGTCGTCGAGCTTCAGCGCCGCGAAGGAGCCGTAGCCGAGCAGCTTCGCCTTCTCGGCGCGCAGCTTCAGCATGTCGCGCACCACGGCCGTATTGTCGGTCGCGCCGCCATTCTGGCCGCGCATGGTGAAGGCGCGGAAGGCGATCTCTCGCAAGTCGCGGCGCTCCGAGAAGGTCGAGAACGGCTCGTAGATCGAGCGCGACAAGGTGACGGCGTAGCGGCCTTTCTGGCCGCGCATCTCGGCGGCTTCGGCCATCGAGCTCTTCACGAAATCCGGCAGGCCGGCCAGGTCGGCCTCGTCGAGGAACAGCGCCCAGTCGCGTTCGTCGGCAAGCACGTTCTGGCCGAAGCTGGTGCCGAGCGACGACAGCTCCTCGTTGATCCCTGCCAGCCGCTTCTTGCCATCCGCATCGAGTTTCGCGCCCGAGCGGACAAAACCCTTCCAGGTCTTTTCCAGCACCCGCAGCGTCTCGGCATCGAGCTTGAGCGTCTCGCGCCGCCGGTAAAGGTCGTCGATGCGGGCAAAGAGCCTTTCATTCATCG
This sequence comes from Mesorhizobium sp. B2-4-7, assembly GCF_006442685.1. Classification (NCBI taxonomy): domain Bacteria; kingdom Pseudomonadati; phylum Pseudomonadota; class Alphaproteobacteria; order Hyphomicrobiales; family Phyllobacteriaceae; genus Mesorhizobium; species Mesorhizobium sp. B2-4-7. Next base: position 540,105 of record NZ_VFVH01000002.1, on the reverse strand, counting down.
AGATCGCCGAGAAATGCCTCGACATCCTTGGCGAGATGTCGCGCTCCAGCGTCTGGATATCTTCGTTGGTGTGGGCCCCGGCGCGGCACCAGAAGATCGACGAGACATGGTCGAGCGCTTCGCCGGCGAGCTCCAGGGCTTGAAGCGTGTTCTCGATGGTCGGCGTATCCTCGTTCGCGGCGATGGCCTCGATCTCGGCCTCATGCGCCTTCAGCGCCGCGTCGAAGACGGGTGCGAACTCGTCGTCGCCAAATCGGGCGAAATCGGGCAGGCCGAGTGGCCCTTGCCACGTGGTCAGCGGATGGGCGGCGAGGTCGACGGCTTTCGTGGCGGGCATGGATTGTCTTTCGGGCTGGCAGGTCGGGAGGGGCTGAAATCACCGATGTAGGGCGCTCGTCCGGCGCGCGCAACAGCGCTGCCGGTCAGTAGGCTTCGCAGCTTTCCGCAAGCGCTTTCTGCGTGCTGGCCGTGATGCGGTCGCCCGCTATAGCGAAGGTCTCATGCATCAGCATGTCGTTGTCGGGGAAGTCGTAGCAGGCGATCACCGTGGTGACGCCGCCTTCGTTCTTCTCGATCCGGTGTCGGATCGCGGCACCAGCAACCGCACCTTTCCATTCGTCGAGCGAGGCGATGAACTCCTGCTTTCCCTGCACGATGCCGAGGTCGTCGAGTTCGATGCGCACATTGTCGGCGAGCAGGTCGGAAAGTTCGGTGCGGTCGGCGACCAGCAGGGCCGAATACCACCGGCTGATGATGGCGCCGTCATCGGCGCGGGCGGCCATGATCGCCATCAGCAGTGCGGCGACGGTGAACATGACCGGCCGGATGTTCATTGCCTGGCGTGCCGTTTCGGTCACTCCAGCACCGGGCGCTCGAAATCGCCGGTTTCCTTGTTCATCACCCAGAGCTCGCCGGTCGAAATGTCGAACCAGGCACCGTGCAGCGACAGCCGCCCCTTGCCCTCAAGGATCGAGACGCAGGGAAAGGTCCTGAGATTGGCGAGGGAATAGCGGATCGAGATGCGCTCCAGCGCCGTCTGGCGCTCCGTCGCAGTCATGAAGGTGCTGGCCGACACGGTCTCGGCGGCCGGCGCGATCAGGCTCATCCATTTGCCGATGAAATCGCCCGGCGACAGTGGCGCGGAATTGGCGTCGAGCGCGGCACGGATACCGCCGCAGCGGCCATGGCCCATGACAACGATGTTCTTGACCTTGAGGCTCTGCACCGCGAATTCGAGCGCGGCCGAGGTCGAGTGGAACTCGCCGTCCGGCTCGTAAGGCGGCACCAGATTGCCGACATTGCGCAGCACGAAGAGTTCGCCGGGCCCTGCGTCGAAGATCGCCTCGGGAGCCGAGCGGGAATCGCAGCACGCGACGATCATGGTTTCCGGCGCTTGCCCCTCCCGGGCGAGCTCGCGATAGCGGCCGCTCTCGGTGAGATAGCGACCGTTCATGAAATTGCGGTAGCCGGCAAGAAGGTGGTCGGGAAGGTGAGGCATGGGCGGCTTTCCGGGTTGGAGGCGGCAGCTCGTTGCGGTCGAGAAAACGCTCTAGCGGTAAAAGCCCGTCGCGAGCAATGCAGAATTGTGGGGTTGGTGAGAAATGCCCTGCGTCAGGCGCAAAGCAGGGCAATGTTGTCACGCCCAGATGGCGACCGGTATGCCAAAGCCGTCGGTAAGTGGCGGGTCGGGAAACGGCCGTGCCGTGCAGGCGGCGATGCGGCCGGCGATCAGCATCATCGCCGCCGCATCGAGGAAATCGTCGGCGGCCGCACCGCGCGGCGGCGCCTGATCGAGGAAGTCTATGGCATAGCCGTGCCGGCTAAGCAGCGCCTTGCGTTCCGCCATGCCGGCCGGATTGATGCTGCCCTTGACCTTCTTCGGCAGCAGCATGGCCTGCCCGCCGTTGAGCCGACAGAAAGCCACTTCCGGATGCGATTCGAAGACGCGGCCACGCAGTTCGGGCCGCGAGATCAGCAACGTATCGATCTCGCGTATTTTGCCAAAGATGCCGAATGCCTGGATCGAAACGCCGCGCGGCGGATCGGATGTCGTCCTGGCCACGTCGCTCGCCCGGCGGTGCGCGGCGTACCAGGCTTCGATCGAAGTGAACTCGGCGGTATCGGCGTAGAGTGCCGCACGAGAGGGGATCGAGAAGACGCTGGATTGGCGCGGCCCGAGCAGCCGCCTGACCTGCGCCTCCGGCCCGCGCCCGCCCTTGCTCGAAAATTCAGGCAGGCCGATCGGCATGTCGACGGCGACGATCGCGTCGTCGGGAACCGCCGACAGCAGCGCGGCGAAGCTGGCGAAGACCTCGACCGAAGGCGCCGCGTTCGGAGCGCTCCGAACGGCGACCCAGCCGGCCTTGCAGCCGTCCGCGCCGACCAGCACCCGTGCCGATGTCACGCGCGGCGGTCCCGCCCCGGATGCGTGAGATGGCGAAGCTGCACCATCGCCATCGGGTGCGACAGGCTCTGCGCATCGGTTTCGAGCTGCAATTCGTCGCCGCCGCGTTTGGCCGTGCGCGCCAGGATCTCGTAGACCGCCGCCGTCGTCGATTGCAGCGCCTTGATCGCCGGCTGGCCGGAGAGGATGCGCGCCAGGTAGACCGCCGCTGTCAGGTCGCCCAAACCGTTCGGCGGCTTGTCGATGACGCGGTGCTCGGCGAGCAGCGCCTGGCTGCCGTCGAGCAGAAGATTCCCGGTGCCGCCTGAAATCATCGACGGCGCCGAGGTGACCAGCATGGTTGAAGGCCCCGCATGGAGCGCCGCGGCCATCACCGACTTCAGGTCGGGCAACGGCACGCCGGCCATCCATTCCATCTCATAGCGGTTAGGGGTAGCAATGTCGGCGATCGGCATCAGCCGGTCGCGCATGGCGATCGCCGTCGGCTCCGGCACATAGAGCCCGCCCGAATCGCCCATTACCGGATCGCAGATATAGACGGCGTCGGGCGTCCTCGCCTTGACCGCGGCGACCAGCGAGGCGACGGCTTCGGCCTGGCCGGCCTCGCCGAGATAGCCCGACAGCACCGCCCCGACCTCGCCCAGCCACGGCGCGCGCTCCAGATCGGCCATCAATGCCTTGAACTGATCGAGCGGCGGCACGATGCGGGTCGCGCGCCCATGGCCGGGATGCCAGGGCAGGATGATTGTCGGCACTGCCCATACCGGGAAACCCAGCGATTCCAGCGCAAAGACGGCGGCGCGATTGCCGACCGAGCCGCGTGCGACATGGCTGGAAATGACGATGACCGCGCGCGGCGCGTCGGCTTGCTCGGTGCTCATTGGAATCCTAACTGCCTCGGGTGAGGAAAAGCACGAGCCAGACCATCAGGCCCAGCGCCAGCAGCAGCCCAATTATCCTGCCAATGCGCGTGCCCCAGACTTCGATCGGATCCGCGCGGTCGGCATCGGCCGCCGCGACGTGGTCGCGAACGGCCTTCGCGGTCCGCGCCGCGAGCGAAGTGGCGGCCGGATCGGTTTCGCGCGCGACGCGCTCGAGGATGCGGCGCGATTCGGTGTCGCTGTCCTGGCGCTGCACCATGATGCTGTCCTGTTTCGTGGCGACCTTACCGCGTTCGCTCCGTCAATTACAGCGCCTTGCGACCGACCGTAACCCCATCGGTAACCGTCTGCGCCGAGGTCGTTTTCTTGCGCGCCGATTGTGGTAATGCTTCGCATGCAACTTCTACCGAGGGGACCGATCATGTTTGCCCAGCGCCTTGCTTTCCCGACATTCCGCACGCTGCCCGCCTTGCTGGTGATGGCCGTCATGCTGCCGCTGCTTGCCGGCTGCGGCTACAACACCATCCCGACGGCGGAGGAGAACGCCAAGGCGGCGTGGAGCGAGGTGCTGAACCAGTATCAACGCCGCGCCGACCTCATCCCCAACCTGGTCGAGACGGTCAAGGGCTACGCCTCGCACGAAAAGGACACGCTTGACGCGGTGGTCGAGGCGCGCGCCAAGGCGACGCAGGTCACGGTAACGCCAGAAACGTTGAAGGATCCCGAAGCCCTCAAGAGGTTTCAGGACGCCCAGGCAGGGCTGACCAGCGCGCTATCGCGGCTGCTCGCTGTGTCGGAGGCATACCCGGACCTGAAGGCCAACCAGAACTTCCTGGCGCTGCAGGCGCAGCTCGAAGGCACCGAGAACCGCATCGCGGTGGCGCGGCGTGACTACATCCAGGCGGTCAGGGACTACAATCTGACGCTGCGGACCTTCCCCTCGGTGCTGTGGGCGACGTTCTGGTTCCGCGGCAACGAGCCCTTCGCCAATTTCACGGTCGAGGAGGACAAGTTGCAGACGCCGAAGGTCGATTTCGGCACGAAACAGGGCGGATGATTGCCGGATTCCGACGTGGTGATCCTGCTCGCCAATGAGGGACGACGCGCCATGTATCGCGTCGCTGTCCTGCTCCTCGTTCTCGTGGTGCCATTTGCGGCCCTCGCCGCCGAGCTCCCGGCGCTGACCGGCCGTGTCGTCGACAATGCAGGCATCATCGATGCGGCGACCAGGGCGGCACTGACGCAGAAGCTTGCCGATTTCGAGACGAAGGGCTCCGATCAGATCGTCGTCGCCACCATTCCCAGTCTCGGCGGCGAGGAGATCGAGCCCTATGCCAACCGGCTGTACCGGTTCTGGAAACTCGGCCAGGCGAAGGAGAACAACGGCGTGCTGCTTCTGGTCGCGCCGAACGACCGCAAGATGCGCATCGAGGTCGGCTACGGGCTGGAAGGCACGCTGACCGACCTGCACACCAAGCTGATCATCGAAAACGACATGGTGCCGGCCTTCCGTGCCGGCGATTTCTCCGGCGGCATCACCAAGGCCGTCGACGACATGATCATGGTGCTCAACGGCAATCCCGAGGAGCTGGAAGCACGCGGCAAGCGCAACCAGCAGGCGCCGTTCAATTCCGACGATTTGTTCTTCGCCATCTTCATCGGCATCTGGGCGCTCATCTTCTTCGGCAGCATAGCGGCCTCGGTGTTGCCGCCGATCTTCGGCCAGAAGATCGGTCCCGGCCGTTACCGCTGGCTCGGCATGACGTTCGAGCCGAGCCGGCGATCGTCGGGTGGCGGCTGGTCGTCAGGTGGCGGCGGCTGGTCGGGCGGCGGCGGCTGGTCCTCGGGCGGTAGCGGCGGTGGTTTCTCCGGCGGTGGGGGCTCTTCCGGCGGCGGCGGCTCTTCGGGAAGCTGGTGAGAGGGATCATGGCGATACGACCGATCAGCCCGCAGGACCATGAGCGCATCGCCGGGGCGATCCGCGCCGCCGAATCAAGGACCGACGGCGAAATCTACTGCGTGGTGGCGCATGCCAGCGGCAACTACTTCTTTCCGGCTGCCTTCGTGGCGGCTCTCGCCACGCTGCTGGTCAGCCTCGCCGTCGCCTATGGGCTCGAGGCCTGGTGGCTAACCATCCGTCTGCCGCACTTCGTCATTGCCCAGCTTCTGGCGCTGGCCTGCTTTCTTTTGCTGTTATGGGCCTTTCCGGGGCTGCGCATCCATATGGTGCCGAGACGGCTGCGCTATCAGACCGCGCATGACAACGCACTGAAGCAGTTCCTGGCCCGCAACGTCCACCGCACCACCGCGCGTACCGGAGCGCTGGTGTTCGTGTCGGTCACCGAGCGCTACGCCGAGGTGGTCGCCGATTCAGGCATCGACGCCAAGGTCGGCCAGCATGTCTGGGACGATGTGGTGCGCGAGCTTACCGCACATGCCGGCGACGACCGGCTTGCCGACGGCTTCGTCAAGGCGATCCAATCGGTTGGAGCGGTGCTCGCCGAGCACTTCCCGGTGACGTCGGGCGACACCAACGAACTCGACGATCATCTGGTCGAGATTTGAGCTCCACCGACAGCCTCGAACGCGCATCGCGCAGGCGATGACGGCCTGTGAGAAAGCGTCCTCCGGACTGCCCGGACTCTTGCATTCGAGCGATGCGGGTTTATGGTTAACAAATCATGAATACGCTGAGCATCGATATCCGCAAAGCCGAATCGCGCGACGCCGCGGCGATCGCCGACGTGCATTTGCAGGCCTGGCGCGGCGCCTATAGCGGCATCATCCCGCACCGCACCCTGACATCGATGATCAACCGTCGCGGCGCCGACTGGTGGGCCAATGCCATCCGCCGCGCCGCTACCGTCCTGGTGATCGAGATCGGCGGCACGGTTGCCGGCTACGCCACGATCGGCAAGAACCGGGCCCGCGAACTCAAGCAGCAGGGCGAGATCTATGAATTGTACCTGCGGCCGGAATATCAGGGCATCGGGCTCGGCAGCCGGCTTTTCAAGGCGGCACGGGCGCGGCTTGCCGACCACGGATTGAAGGGCACGGTGGTGTGGGCGCTGGAAGACAATCAGAACGCGCTCGCCTTCTATTCCGGCGTCGGCGGCCGCGATATCGCCGAAGGCGTCGAGATATTCGAGCAGAAGGCGCTGAAGAAGGTTGCTTTCGTCTGGGAATGACCGGCGAGGAACGATCGCGTAAGCGGCGCGAAGCGCAACCTACGCAATCACGACACTGAAACATCTTCTGCTAATGATTGAACGCATTGAATGCCATTGCGTCTTGCTGGGCGTTCTTGAGCACCATTCGCCGCATTGCACCATTTTGCGCCGCCCGCTATCGGTCTGCCAATCGAGAGAGGGATAAGTCATGCGTATTGAAGCCATCGCCACCGGAAAGAATCCGCCCGAGGACGTCAACGTCATCATCGAGGTGCCGATCGGCGGCGAGCCGATCAAATACGAGATGGACAAGGAGGCCGGCACGCTGTTCGTCGACCGTTTCCTGCACACCTCGATGCGCTATCCCGGCAATTACGGCTTCGTTCCGCACACGCTGTCTGGCGACGGCGATCCGATCGACGTGCTGGTCTGCAACACGCGCGCGCTGGTGCCCGGCTGCGTCATCAATGTGCGGCCGATCGGCGTGCTGATCATGGAAGACAATGCCGGCCAGGACGAGAAGGTCATCGCCGTGCCGTCGCCGAAGCTGACGTTGCGTTACGAGAACGTCACCGAATACACGCAGCTGCCCGAGATCACCCGCGATCAGGTGCAGCACTTCTTCGAGCACTACAAGGATCTCGAACCCGGCAAATGGGTCAAGATCGAGGGCTGGCACGATTCCAAATACGCCAAGAAGATGATCGTCGACGCGATCGAGCGGGCCAAGGCAAGCAAGTAGGCCGGCAAGTCGCCTCAGTTCGGCGCGGCCAGCGCCTTCTCGATCTGCGGCAACAGCAGCGTCCGAGCCGTCTCGGCCGTCAGCGGGCCGACATGCTTGTAGGCTATTTTGCCGTCCTTGCCGATGACGAAGGTTTCCGGCACGCCATAGACGCCCCAGTCGATCGCCGTGCGGCCGGCCTCGTCGACGCCGATCGCCTGGAACGGATTGCCGAGATCGCCGAGGAATCGGCGGGCGTTTTCCGGCCGGTCCTTGTAGTTCAGCGCCGCCATGGTGAAGCGCCTGTCCTGCGCCAGCCCCAAAAGCACCGGGTGCTCTTCGCGGCAAGGCGCGCACCATGAGGCGAAGACGTTGACCAGCGTCACCTTGCCGGCAAACGATTTCGAATCGAGTCCCGGCAGGTTCGTGCCGTCCAGCGGGGGCAGGTTGGTCGGCGGCGCCGGCAGGCCGATCAGCGCCGACGGCACCTCCGAAGTGTCGCGCCCCGACAGGAGCTGCGCCAGGAACAGCCCCGCCAGCCCGAGGAAGACCAGCAGCGGCAACAGCACGAACAGGCGGCGCCGGGCCGGCGCCGGCGTTGGCATATCCGTGCTCATGACACGCGCTCCCCCGCCCTTGTCGGAGCGTCGGCGCACGCCCGCCGCCTCGAGTTCGGCCAGTTCGCGCTTGCGGGCCCGTTGATCGAGCAGGATCCACCCGATCAGCCCGGCCAGCGCAATCGCCGTGACGGCATAGGCGGCGGTGACGTAGAGCGCATGCGGGCTCATGCCGGCTGCCTCGTCGGCATGCCGCCCGCCAATTCGATCCTTCCGCCGTGCTCGATCATGCCTTCCCTTAGCCCCGCGCCGGTGACCGCGCAATTGGCCGCCGCGCCGCAGCCCCTGCCGGTCGTGGCCGCCTCAATCCGTGCCATGGCGCAGCGCCAGCGCCGCCGCCAGCGGTCCGAGCACGGCAAGAAACAACGTCAGCGCGGCAAGAATGAGGAAAGGCTGCAGGAACGGATCGGGATTGGCCGTCGCGCCGTAACTCGCCGAAACCCCGAAGATCAGCACCGGGATGGTCAGCGGCAGCACCAGCACCGAGATCAGGAGTCCGCCGCGCGGCAGCGCCACCGCCACCGCCGCGCCGACGGCGCCGATGAAAGTGATCGCCGGCGTGCCGACCAGCAGCGTAAGCGCCGTGGCGCCGATGGCGACCGGCTCCATGTTCATGAACAGGCCGAGCAGGGGCGCGGCGACCACCAGCGGCAGCACGCTGCCCGCCCAATGGGCCAGGCATTTGGTGAGCACCGTCAGCGCCAGCATGTGGCGGTCGTTGCCAAGCACCAGGAGATCGAGCGAGCCGTCCTCGCGGTCGGCCTGGAACAACCGGTCGAGGCCGAGCAAGCAAGAGAGCAGTGCTCCGATCCACAGGATCGCCGGGCCGATGCGGGCTAGCAGTCTCAGGTCCGGCCCGACGCCGAAGGGAATGGTGGCGATCACGGCGAGGAAGAAGATCACGCCCGTCAGCGCCCCGCCGCCGGCCCGAATCGAAAGGCGGATATCGCGGAGGAGGAGGGCTAGCATGATATGAGATACTCGCGCTTGAGCGCCCCCCTCTGTCCTGCCGGACATCTCCCCCTCGAGGGGGGAGATTGGCAGCTTCGGTGGCGCGCCAATCTTTCAACCGTTGTAATTGGCGAAAGCCAAGCTGGCAGCCGATCTCCCCCCTCGAGGGGGAGATGTCCGGCAGGACAGAGGGGGGCGCCGTAGAGTGCCGTCATCAAAAGGCCTGCCCCATCCTCAACGTCTGCGCTCCCTCGATCCCGAGCGGCAGATGCGTTGCCGCGACGATCATCCCGCCCTCGGAACAATGCCCCCTCATCAATCCCGCGAATCGCGCCTCCGAATCCTTGTCCAGACCCGCCGTCGGCTCGTCGAGCAGCCAGATCGGTCGGTGGCTGACCAGCAGTTTCGCGATCGCCGCGCGTCGTCTTTGCCCGGTCGAGAGATAGCCGAACGGCAGATGGCCGATGCCGCCCAGTCCGACCGTCTCCAGCGCCTCCTCGACGCCGAAGGATCCACCGCCGTTGAAGTCGCGCCAGAAGCGCAGGTTTTCCGTCACGCTGAGCGCCGTTTTCATTGCGTTCTGATGGCCGAGATAGTGGCAGGCCGAAGCGATCGACGGAAATTCATCGCCGCCGCCCTCGATCAGCAAATTGCCTTCAGCCTTCGGCAGCAGTCCGGCGACGATCCTGAGCAAGGTCGATTTGCCTGATCCGTTCGGCCCGGTGACGACAAGCGCCTGGCCTTGATCGAGCTCAAACCCAATGCCCGAAAACACCGTCTCGCCGCCGCGTTCGCCGCCCAGATTTTCGGCGATAAGCCGCATCCCTCGCCCGCCCTGAAACAATCCGCCTCGGCCCCTGCCGCATCGCACAAATTTGCTTTTTAACTGTCTAGAACTATTCCAGAAAATTCTCTATATGCGGTGCATCCGTGCCAGCGGTCGGCGCGGGAACAGAACTAGCGCCGAACCAGCGCACGCGCCGCCTTGAACGGCTCGGGTTGCTTGGGAGCGGACAGCGGAAATGGCCGTACCCGCACCTTTGCGCGTGATTGCATGCCATCGGCGTCCGTTCCCTTTCAGGCTGAACAGACAAGGACGGATCGCACGTGTCAAAATCCCTCGACAGTTTCAATTGCCGCCGCACGCTGAAAGCGGGCGACGCCGAATATACCTATTTCGACCTCGTCGAGGCCGAGAAGAACGGGCTCACCGGCATCGCCCAATTGCCTTATTCGATGAAGGTTCTGCTGGAGAACCTTCTGCGCAACGAGGACGGCCGCTCCGTCACCAAGGACTCGATCAAGGCGGTTGCCGGCTGGCTCACCGACAAGGGCACCGCCGGCGTCGAGATCGCCTACCGCCCGGCCCGCGTGCTGATGCAGGACTTCACCGGCGTTCCGGCCGTCGTCGACCTCGCCGCCATGCGCGATGCCATGGTCTCGCTCGGCGGTGATCCGCAAAAGATCAATCCGCTGGTGCCGGTCGACCTCGTCATCGACCATTCCGTCATTGTCGACGAGTTCGGCTCGCCGATGGCTTTCGCCCGCAATGTCGAGCTCGAATATGATCGCAACGAGGAACGCTACAAGTTCCTGAAATGGGGCCAGCAGGCATTTCGCAATTTCCGCGTCGTGCCGCCCGGCACCGGCATCTGCCACCAGGTCAACCTCGAATATCTCGGCCAGGTGGTGTGGACCAACACCGAGGACGGCGAAACATCAGCCTATCCCGACACCTGCGTCGGCACCGATTCGCACACCACCATGATCAACGGCCTCGGCGTGCTCGGCTGGGGCGTCGGCGGCATCGAGGCCGAGGCGGCGATGCTCGGCCAGCCCGTCTCCATGCTTTTGCCCGAGGTCATCGGCTTCCGCCTCACCGGCAAGCTGAAGGAGGGCGTCACCGCCACCGACCTCGTGCTCACCGTCACCCAGATGCTGCGCAAGAAGGGCGTCGTCGGCAAGTTCGTCGAATTCTTCGGCCCCGGTCTCTCCAACATGACGCTGGCCGACCGCGCCACCATAGGCAACATGGCGCCTGAATATGGCGCCACCTGCGGCTTCTTCCCGGTCGATAGCGAGACCATCCGCTACCTCACAATGTCGGGCCGCGAGGAAAGCCGCATCGCGCTGGTCGAAGCCTACTCCAAGGCGCAAGGCATGTGGCGTGACGCAGGCTCCGCCGACCCGGTCTTCACCGACTTGCTGGAGCTCGACCTCGGCGACGTCGTGCCGTCGATGGCCGGCCCGAAGCGCCCAGAGGGCCGCGTCGCGCTGGAAGGCATCCCGGCCGGCTTCGTCAAGGCTATGGACACCGAATACAAGAAGGCGGCTGAAATCTCGAAGCGCTACGCCGTCGAAGGCACCGGCCATGATCTCGGCCATGGCGACGTCGTCATCGCCGCCATCACCTCCTGCACCAACACCTCGAACCCGAGCGTGCTGATCGGCGCCGGCCTGCTCGCCCGCAACGCCAATCGCCTCGGCCTCAAGCAGAAGCCCTGGGTGAAGACCTCGCTGGCGCCGGGCAGCCAGGTGGTCGCCGAATATCTCGAGAAATCCGGCCTGCAGAAGGAGCTCGACCAGATCGGCTTCAACCTGGTCGGCTTCGGCTGCACCACCTGCATCGGCAATTCCGGCCCGCTGCCGGCGCCGATCTCCAAGACCATCAACGATAAGGGTCTGATTGCCGCCGCGGTGCTTTCCGGCAACCGCAACTTCGAGGGCCGTGTCTCGCCCGACGTGCAGGCCAACTATCTCGCCTCGCCGCCGCTGGTCGTGGCGCACGCGCTGGCCGGCACGGTGACGAAGGACCTGACCACCGAGCCGCTCGGCGAGGACAGGAACGGCAAGCCGGTCTACCTCAAGGATATATGGCCGAGCTCGGCGGAGATCCAGGAGTTCATCGAGAAGAACGTGACGCGCGAGCTGTTCGCCCGCAAATATGCCGACGTCTTCAAGGGCGATGAGAACTGGCAGAACGTCAAGGCGCCGGAAGGCCAGACCTATGCCTGGGACGACAATTCCACCTATGTGCAGAACCCGCCCTATTTCGCCGGCATGACCACGGGCTTCGGCAAGATCGGCGACATCAAGGGCGCCCGCGTGCTGGGCTTGTTCGGCGACAAGATCACCACCGACCACATTTCGCCAGCGGGCTCGATCAAGGCCGCCTCGCCGGCCGGCAAATACCTCACCGAGCATGGCGTCGGCGTTGCCGACTTCAACCAGTACGGCACGCGCCGCGGCAACCATGAGGTGATGATGCGCGGCACCTTCGCCAACATCCGCATCCGCAACCACATGCTGGGCGAGAATGGCAGGGAAGGCGGCTACACCATCCATTACCCGTCGAAGGAAGAGGAATCGATCTACGACGCGGCGATGCAATACAAGAAGGAAGGCGTGCCGCTGGTCATCTTCGCCGGCGTCGAATACGGCAACGGCTCGTCGCGCGACTGGGCGGCCAAGGGAACGAATCTCCTTGGTGTCCGCGCGGTCATCGCCCAGTCCTTCGAGCGCATCCACCGCTCCAATCTGGTCGGCATGGGCGTCATCCCCTTCGTCTTCGAGGAAGGCACCTCATGGGCTTCGCTCAACCTGAAAGGGGATGAGTTGGTCGAGATCGACGGCCTGGACGCCCTCAAGCCGCGCCAGAAGATGGAAGCCAGGATCACCTATGGCGACGGCACGGTGAAGAAGGTGCCGATCATTTGCCGCATCGATACGCTTGACGAACTCGACTACTTCAAGAACGGCGGCATTTTGCAGTACGTGTTGCGCGATCTTGCCGCGTAGCGGCAAGGGAGTAGGGCTTAGGCAGTAGGAAATAGGACCTACTGCCTACTACTGCCTCGCTGTGGCGCGCCGTAGCGCGCCGCGGCGGCCAGCAGCACAGCCAGCATCAGCCCGTTGAGCAGGTGCCAGAGGAAGTGCGTGCCGAGCGGGAAGCTGGTGCAGACCAGCGGATCGATCATGCGGCAGATGACCGACAGCACGAAGATCGCCGATCCGGCCAGATTATACCAGCCGGCGCGATTGCCGCTGGCCGTCACCCAGACACCGAAGAAGGCGAGCGCCAGGAACGGCGGCAGGTAGCCTGTGGTGCCGTTCGACGCCTGGCGCAGCCAATCCGGCACGGCCAGAGTTATCGCTCCGACAACGGCATAGAAAACGACGAAGATCGCGATCGCCTTGCCCCATTCCAGGCGCAGGAAGCGGCGCAGGTTGAACAGCGTGTAGGCCAGCGTGAAGCCGGCGATCGGCACCACGTCGGCCCAGACCGTTCCCTTGGTGGCGAAGATGTGAAAGATCGTCGAGCCGACGCCGATCGCCACCACCCACCAGGCCAGGACCTCGGCGAAAATGCCGGTCCTGCATCGCCGCACTTCGCGGACGCCCCATAGTCCCGCGGCAATGAAAGCCAGGTTGGTCAAAGCATTCACCGGCTCGGCCCAAAGTTCAGGACCGGTTCGCTCGCAATAGAGATCGACTGGAGCCAGGAAACTTTGCCACATGATGATGATCCCGCCCCCGAATCGAACCGCCGGTTGAAATGCAGTGGGCTTCTCCTATTGCCGCCCTACCCAGGCTTGCAATGGCAAAATTTCACCGCAACGTGACTTCCCGTTGACTTCCGGTTCTGCCACATATTTCAGCCAATCAAAACAAAGCCGGCATCACCGGCGGGAATTGGAATGGTCATGGCCTCGCGTAGATCATTGTGGCTGGCAGCGTTCGCGCTGGCCTTCTCGGCGTTTGCCGGTGCCGGGCACGCCGGCGAGTCCGGCGGGCTCCCGGCCGACAAGCCCCAGGGCGACAGGCCCGTGGGCGTGGTCGAGCTGTTCACCAGCCAAGGCTGCAGTTCCTGCCCGCCTGCCGACGCCTTCTTCTCCGAACTTGCCGCCAGGCAGGATCTTGTCGCGCTCTCCTATCACGTCGGCTACTGGGATTATCTCGGCTGGCGGGACACGCTGAGCAGCAAGGAAAACACCGAGCGGCAATATGAGTATATGCGGGCCTTCGGCAACCGCTCAGTCTATACGCCGCAGGCGGTCATCAACGGCCGGGTCCATGTCAACGGCGCCAATCGCGGCGAGGTCGATGGCCAACTCGCCCGCATGGCAAGGATCGGCGAAGACATGCGGGTCGCCATCAAGGTCAGCCGGACCAGCGACCGCGTCATGATCGATACCGGCGATGGCGGGACCGGTCCCAGCGATGCCCATGTCGTCATCGTCTATTTCGAGCCGCCGCAGACGGTCACGATCGGCCAGGGCGAGAACACGGGCCGCAAGATGACCTATTGGAACGCGGTGACCGGCATCCAGACAGCGGGCATCTGGCACGGCAAGGCGCAGCGCTACGAATTGCCGATGAGTGAGATTTCCAAGAAGGGCGGCTGCGCCGTGCTTTTGCAGTCCGTCGGCAAGGACGGCCTGCCAGGGCCCATCCTGGGCGCCGCCTTCATTCACCGCCCCGGTTCCGATGCGCCGTTCGATCGAAGGCTCTGAAGCGCGCCGCCGAAAACGGAAATGATGCGACGCGCTGTCGGTCTCCATTCATGCCTGTCGACCAAACGGAATCGCGTTTGAGTGACCTGCCTCAATGGCCGGTCAGGCGATCAGCGAAAGCGGCGAGGCGCGACGTCCGCCCCAGGCCATTTGCCTCCCGCCGGTCGGCGATGCGGTAGAGCTGGTACATGGCGTGGACGCCGAGCCAGCGCAGCGGCTCCGGCTCCCATTTCTTCACCGTGCGGTTGACCCAAGGCAACCGGGTCAGCTCCGTGTCGTGTCCGAGCACCAGGTCGCGCAAGGTGCGGCCGGACAGGTTCGAACTGGAAACGCCGAGCCCGACATAGCCGCCGGCCCAGCCGATGCCGCTTTCGCGATCGAAGCCGCACGTCGTGCACCAGTCGCGCGGCACGCCGAGCGTGCCGCACCAGGCATGGTCGAGCCGCACGCCTTTGGTCTGCGGCAGCAGCCTGGTCAGGATCTCGTGCAGCTGGTCGATGGTCGCCTGTTGTGTCTTGCCGCGCGTGTCGGTGCGCGATCCGAAGCGGTAGGGCACGCCCCGGCCGCCCATGGCGATCCGGCCTTCCCGCGTGCGCTGCGCATAGCAGTAGGTATGCGCGGCATCGCCCAGCACCTCGTAGCCGCTCCAGCCGATTTCGTCCCAGAGCTTCTGCGGCAGCTTCTCGGTCACCACGATGGCGCTGTTCAGCGGCAGCCAGAGACGCTCGTAGCCGGCAATGCCGGCGGTGAAGCCCTCGGTGGCGCGCACGATCTTTTCGGCGCGCACGACGCCGCGGTCGGTGGTGACCTTGC
Source organism: Mesorhizobium sp. B2-4-7 (assembly GCF_006442685.1). Lineage (NCBI taxonomy): Bacteria > Pseudomonadati > Pseudomonadota > Alphaproteobacteria > Hyphomicrobiales > Phyllobacteriaceae > Mesorhizobium > Mesorhizobium sp. B2-4-7. The sequence continues at coordinate 525,035 of NZ_VFVH01000002.1, read as the reverse complement.
CCTTCTCGAGCGCCAGCACCTGCGTCTGTTCGTAGATGGCGACGCCGAGCCGCGCGACCGCCGCCGCCAGACCCTGCACCAGCTTGGCCGGCTGCACGCGCGCGACGTCGCGCACGACGAAGGCGCCCAATACATTGTCGATGGCGATGCGCTCGCGCGCTTCCTGCGCACCGAGGAAGGCCAACCGCTCCGGCGGCATTTCCCAGTGCCGGGCCTCTTCGTACTCGGCTTTGGCGCGCTCAAGCTGCGCGGCGTTTGTGGCGACGGTGATGTTGTCGACGCGGCGGATATCGGCGTCGATCCCTTCGGCAGCGGCAATCGCGATCACCTCGTCGACCGTGCCGGACATGGCGCGCTGCATGTCGATCACCGCCCCGCGCGAGGAGGTTTTTGCATATTTCTCGCGCGACCAGCTGAAGCCGCCGGACAGCCATCCGCCATTGCGGCCCGAGGCACCGAAGCCGGCGAACTCCTTTTCGACGATGGCGATGCGCAGCGCGGGCTCTGCCTTCTTCAGATAGTAGGCCGTCCAAAGTCCGGTATAGCCGGCGCCGACGATGCAGACATCGGCCTCGATGTCGCCGGGCAAGGGTGGGCGGCTGGCCGGCGGGCCACCTATGTCGGCATACCAGAACGACACGTCGCCATTGCGCTGGGCTTGCATCTTGTGATCCGTTCTCCGTGCGATTCCAGGAAAGTGTGGAGCGGTTTCAGGTAAGCGTCAGGTCGGCCTTGTCGTCATCGGCGAGCAGCTTCACGTCGCCGCCGGCGAAGAGCACGTCGACCTCGTCTCCAATGGCAAAAGTGTCCGCCTCGAGCGTCGAGCGCACGATGGCTTTCGAGCCGTCGGCGAGCTCCACCTCGTATTTGGAGCCGGAGCCGAGATAGATGGCCTCGCCGATACGCCCGGCGAGCCGGTTGCGGCCATCCCCGCCGCCGCCGCGACGAGCAAGCGCCAGCTTTTCGGGACGCAGCAGCATCACCGGCTTGCCGCCATCGGCGAGACGCTTGGCGGTCGCCACTCTCTGGCCTGATATCTCGATCGCCGTCTCCTTGCCGGAAGTGGCGGCGGGGCCGCGCAGCACGGTAGAATCGCCAATGAACTTGCCGACGAAAAGCGTCGCCGGCTCGTCGTAGAGTTCGCGGCCGGTGCCGATCTGCTCGATACCGCCGCGGTTGAACACGGCGATGCGGTCGGAGAGCACCAGCGCCTCCTCCTGGTCGTGCGTCACATAGACGAAGGTGGTGCCGAGTTCGCGGTGGATGCGCTTGATCTCGAGCTGCAGCCATTCGCGCAGTTTCTTGTCCAGCGCGCCGAGCGGCTCATCCATCAGCAGCAGCGGCGGATCGAAGACGATGGCGCGGGCCAGCGCCACGCGCTGCTGCTGGCCGCCCGAAAGCTCGCTTGGAAAGCGATGGCCGAAATCGGCCATCTTGACCATGTCGAGCGCGTGGCGGACACGGCGTTCGCGTTCTGCCCCGGTGACGCCGCGCAGCTTCAGCGGATAGGCGACATTGCGGCCGACCGTCATGTGCGGGAACAGTGCATAATGCTGGAAGACCACGCCGATGTTGCGCTTGTGCGCCGGCACGCCGACCACGCTCTTTTCCCCGACCAGCAGCTTGCCGCTGGTCAGGTCGGTAAAGCCGGCGATCACGTTCAGCGTCGTCGTCTTGCCTGAGCCGCTCGGGCCGAGCAGCGTCATGAATTCACCCGGCTCGATTCGCAGCGACACGCCGTCGAGCGCCTTGAAGGAACCATAGGCCTTGCTTACCGACTCCAGGTCGATCGCCGCACCGCGATTTTCCGCTTTCTGATTCATAAGCCTCCCTTCCGCTCACGGCCAAGAAGCAGCATGCCGCCGCCGATCAGCAGTGTCGTTGCGCATAAGAGGATCGTGCCGACGGCCGCGACCGTCGGGTCGGCGTCGCGCGTGATGGAAGCGAAGATCTGCACCGGCAACGTCTTGAGATAGGGATTGGTGATGAACAGCGACACCACGATCTCGTCGAAGGAGGTGGCGAAGGCGAACAGCAGGCCTGACAGTACCCCGGGGGCAATCAGCGGCAGCGTCACCGTGCGGAACGTGGTGAGCGAACCTGCGCCCAGGCTCGCCGCGGCTGTCTCCAGCCGCTTGTCGAACACTTCGAGATTGGCCGAAACGGCGATCAGCACGAAAGGCAGCGCAAGGATGGTGTGGGCCAGAACGAAGCCGAGCAGCGTGCCGACAAGCCGCGTGTCGAGATAGACGGCGTAGATGCCGATGGCCAGGACCACGCCCGGCACCACCATCGGCGTCAGCATCAGCATGCGCAGGAGATTTGCCGGCCGCGCCTGCATGCGGTCGAGGCCGAAGGCGGCAAGGGTGCCGAGCACGGTTGCCAGAACCGCAACGATCGATGCGACCTTCAGCGAATTGAGGAAGCTGGTCGACCAATCCGGATTGGTGACGAAATTTTCGTACCATTGCCAGGAGAAGCCCTGGGGTGGAAATGCCAGCGATTTGTTCTCGTTGAATGACATCGGCACCACGACGAGCGTCGGTGCCACCAACCATATGGCTACCAGCAGGCAGACAAGGCCCAGCATGAGGCGGGTAAGCGGCTTCATCTCCATCAGGGCCGCCCCGCTTGCCGATGGCTGGACCGCATCACGGGCGCGGCAAGCGCCAGCAGCACGAAGGTCGTGACGAGCAGCACCACGCCCATGGCCCCGCCCCTGCCCCATTGCAGGAGGCTGAGCACCTGTGTCTGCACCAGCGTGGACAGCATCGTCGAGCGCGGTCCGCCGAGCAGGGCCGGCGTGATGTAGAAGCCGAGCGCCAGGATGAAGACGATGATCGCGCCGGCATAGACGCCAGGCATCGACAGCGGCAGATACACCGTGAGGAACGCGCGCGAGGGTCTCGCCCCGAGGCTCCGCGCGGCTTGCATCAGCCTGAGATCGATGCCTTTCATGACCGAATAGAGCGGCAGGATCATGAAAGGCAAAAGCACCTGCGCCATGCCGATGACTACGCCCGTCTGGGTGCGGATCAGCCTGACGCCACCGAACCCGAGCGACCGCAGGATCGAGTTGATGACCCCCGAATCCTGCAGCAGTATCACCCAGGACAAAGTGCGTACCACGCCGCTCACCCAAAACGGGATCAACACACATAGCAGCAGCACCAAGCGCACGCGTGGTCGTACCGCGGTCATCAGATAGGCATAGGGATAGGCGCAAACCACGCAGACCAGCGTGACCCATGCTGAAATGAGGAAGGTCCGCTGGAGCACGGCAAGGTTGATGGGCGCGCCGAAGAACCAGATATAGTTCTGCAGGCCCCACTGCGGCTCCGACAGGCTGCGCACGACGATGGTGAGCAGCGGATAGCCAATCACCGCGAAAAGCAGGACCAGCGCCGGCAGCGCGAGCGCGAACGGCCGCCACGCCCGGCGCCTTTCGGCGGCCGGAATGGTTGGCTGGGACGCGCTCACGGCTTTTGGTCTCCCTCAGCCGGTCAGTTGCCGGACATCAGCGCGGACCACTTCTCCTGCGCGACCGCGAAATTCGGGACCCAGAACTTGAAGTTCTGCTTATAACCCTGCTTCTGGCGTTCGGGCGTGTTGGTCAGGAAAGCGGAGACGGAAGCGTCGACCTTGGGCTGCGCTTCACTGTTGATCGGCGTGTAAGACGTTTGCTCCGTCAACACCTCCTGCGCGTGCTTGCCGAGATAGGCGTTGAGCAGCGCGTAGGATGCCTCCGTGTCCTTGGCGCCGACAGGGATCGTCATCTGATCCATCACCACCAGCCAGTCCTGCCAGGCCGGTGCGTATTTGGCGCCGTTCTTGACCGCGGTCATGGCGCGGCCTGTCCACATCATCAGCATGTCGGCCTCGCCGGATTCGGCGAGTTGCTGCGATTCTGCACCCGTCTTCCAGAAGATGGTATCGGGGCCGAGCTTGCGAACCACATCGATGGCCTTGTCGATATCGGCCACCGTCATCGCCTTGGGGTCCCCGCCGGCAACCTTGAACGCCTGTTCCAGCAAGCCACCGGTCGGGCTGCCGGAGCCGTCGATTCCGCGCACGCCGGGGAATTTCTGCGTGTCGAAGAAGTCGGCCCAGCTCTTGGGCGGATTGTCCTTGTACTTTTCGGTGTTGTACATCAGCACGACGCCGTAGTTCATCGCCGGCACCGAGCACTCGCCGACCTGGCCCTCGGGAATTTTCGAGACGTCGAGTTTGGTGAAGTCCAGCTTCTGGAACAGTTTGCCGCAATAGACATAAGGCGGCAGATCGTCGGTATCGACAACGTCCCATGTCACATTGCCGGACTCGACCTGCGCCTGCAGCTTGGCGATCTCGGTCGGGCCGTCATTGAGCAGCTTGACGCCCGACTTGTCCACGAACTCCTTGAGCGCTGCCGCCTGGCCGTCCTGGTAGATGCCGCCATAGGACACGAAAGTCAGGGTCTTGCCCTTTAGCGAGCCTTCGGCCACCTCTCCGGCAACCGGCTTCGATTGCGCGAGCGCGGCCGTCGCCGCCAGAAGCACGCCCAGGCACGCCGCATGTGCAAATTTCACTCTCATGTTCAACTCTCCCATTCCAGAGCTCGCATTTGTTCTCATTCACCCGGATGCGAGCGGTTTCCGGGCCTGTACTGATCGAGTTCCAGCGCGCCTGCGGTCGGCGGCGCGATGATCCAGAGCACCTCCGCCGGCGTGTCGCCGACATTGACCGTGCGGTGCGGCACCGAGGTCGCGTATTCGACGCTGTCGCCTTCGCGCATCAGATGGCGCTCGTCGGCAAGCGTCAGTTCGACAGTTCCCTTGAGCACCACGAACATCTCATGCTCGCCGCCATGCACATAGGCGTCGTCGCCGGTCGAGCCGCCGACCTCGAAATGCCCCGCATAAACCTCGAACTGATGGATCGGCCGCCGCGACAAAAGCATCTTGCGGCCTCGCACGCCGACGGGAACGACAGGTCGTTCCGCGCGCCTCAGCACCTTGTGCAACGGACGGCTGCTGCCCTCGAACAGGTCGTTGATGCCGAGATCGAGAGCGGCGGCGATCCTGAGCAGCGTGCCTGTGTTGGCGCCGCACAGATTGCGCTCGAGCTGGCTGATGAAGCTCGCCGTCGTGCCGGTCATGTCGGCCAACCGGCGCAGCGAGACGCGCCTTGCCATGCGCAGCGCCTTGATGCGGGGACCGACGCCGCCCGCCTCAGGGGTGGCCGCGACCGTGCCATTCACCTCTTTCACCGTGGAGTCCGATACGCGTGGCATTGCCGCTCCCGTTTCACTTAACACCTTATTAAGTGGCGATAGCGTTGGCAAGCGCGGACGGCATGCCAAGATTTCGGCGCGCATCGATCCTGCCGGTCGCACCGGATCGGGCTGAAAACCGTCCTATGGCGGGAAATCCACCTTAGCGGCGATCCAGACATGAAAAAACCGACGTCAGCTTGCTTCTGACGTCGGTCATTTAGGTTTTGGGATCGTCGCACCCGGTCTTTCCGAGGAAAAACCGAGGTTGGTTCGATCCGACGCAGACCCGTGGGCGGGGGGCTTGGGGTTTACGAGCCGGTGCCGGACCGAACCGTCTCAGGCAACGCCGGTAAATTCGTCGGACATTGGGGCATGAGCGCGGATAAAAAATGGCGAGAATGTGGCGGAGCATCACCAATTCCAACATGTCGTTTGCAAACGTGACTGGACGCGACGGAAATGGCGCGGGTCCGCACCGCTTCGCCGGCACTTGCAATTCGATGGCGAAAGCGCCAACTTTGGTTGGCAAAGATTCATTTTTGAAGGATCGAGGCATGACCGATCACGGCGGCGGGACGGAGGATGGCGACGCATCCGCGATACTGATCCCGCTCCACGAGGCACGCCGTGCGCGCCTCGACCAGCCGGTGCGCTTCGAGCGGCGCGAACTGGACCAGATCCTGAAACTCTACGGGCGCATGGTCGCCGCCAATGAATGGCGCGACTACGCTATCGATCATCTCACCGACAGGGCCGTGTTTTCGGTGTTCCGCCGGGCCAGCGAGGTGCCGCTGTTCCAGATCGTCAAGGACCCGAAGCTGGCACGCAAGCAAGGCGCCTTCGCCGTCATCGCCGCGGGCGGCCGCATCCTCAAGCGCGGGCAGGAGCTTGGCCGTGTGCTCGGCGTCTTCGACAGCAAGCTGAAGCTGGTCGAGGCCTGAACCGCGGCGCAATTGCTCGGTTGACCTCAGTCTTGGCGCTCATCTAAGCCCTTATTTTTCTTGACGGAATTTCTGTTCCGGCAATGATTCCGGATCCGGCGGAGCCGAGGCCCCGCCGTTCAGCGCCAGTTGCATGAACACCGTGTCCAGCCAGCGTCCGTGCTTGTAGCCGGAGCCTTCGAGGCGGCCGGAATGACGAAAGCCGAGCTTTTCGTGCAGCTTGACGGAAGCGCTGTCGGGATGACCATCGCCGATAACCGCGACGATCTGGCGAAAGCCCGCAGCCTCGGCGGCCGCGATCAGGCTTTGCATCAGTTTGAGGCCGACACCCTGGCCCTTGGCATCAGGCGCGACATAGACGGAGTCCTCGACGATGAAGCGATAGGCCGGGCGCGGCCGGAAGGGACCGGCATAGGCATAGCCGAGCACGGCGCCATCCTTTTCCGCCACAAGGTAAGGGAAGCCGCCGGCCTGGAGCGTGTCGAATCGCATGCCCATTTCGGCGCGGCCTGGCGGCTCCAGCTCGTAGCTCGCCGTGCCGCGGGTCACAGCATCGGCATAGATTTGCGTAATGGCGTCGAGGTCGGCCGCGCGCGCGGCCCGTATAACGATAGTGCTCATTCTTTATGCAGGCCTCTTGTCTGCCTGCAATAACAGCAAAGGTCGGCGCAAAAGAAAAGGGCGGCCGTTGGGCCGCCCCTTCCAAACCCGATGGTCCAGTCAGACCACGACGCGGACCAGCCCTTAGCGGCGGTCGCCCATGAACTGGAGCAGGAACATGAACAGGTTGATGAAGTCGAGATAGAGCGTCAGCGCGCCCATGATGGCCTTGCGGCCGGCAACGTCGGAAGCGTCGCCCTCGAAATACATCTCCTTGATCTTCTGCGTGTCGTAGGCGGTGAGGCCGGCGAAGACCAGCACGCCGATCGCCGAGACGGCGAAGGACAGCGCCGACGACTGCAGGAAGATGTTGATCACCATCGCGATGATGATGCCGAACACGCCCATGATCAGGAACGAGCCCATCGCCGTCAGGTCGCGCTTGGTCGTGTAGCCGAACAGCGACAGCGCGCCGAAGGCCGCGGCGGTGGCGAAGAAGGTCTGCGAGATGCTGGCGGTGGTGTAGACCAGGAAGATCGACGACAGCGACAGGCCGACCAGGCCCGCATAGACCCAGAACGTCGTCTGCGCCGCCGACACGCTCATCGACTGGACGCGGAACGACAGGAACAGAACGGCGGCCAGCGGGGCCAGCATCACCAGCCAGCGCAGCGGCGAGCCGAAGATCGCGTAGCCGAACGAGGTCAGCATCTCGCCGCTCGGCAGCGTCGCGACAGCCGAGGCCGGATCGGTGGTTGTGGCCAGCATGATCGTGCCGACGGCGGCAAGACCAGTGATGAGGAGACCAAGCCCCATCAAATTGTAGACCTTGATCATATAGGCGCGCAGGCCCTGATCGATGTCGACGGCTGCGCCGGGCACGGCGCGCGTCTGATAGTTGCGAATGGGTTCAGCCATTGTGGTCCTCTATTGCTTCTGCCCCGTCCGGTGTCGGGTCCACCCGGACCCAGGCGCCGCTGGCGGGACTCCAGCATGCCTGCGGCGAAATATGATGGTTATTCGCGCCAAGAACAAGACCGTAACCGGGTGTAATGCTTCGTGAGGCACGTATGGCGCGGTTTTCCAGCCCTTTGGCCGCGAAACATTACGCTGATTTAACCAAATGACGGCCGTCGGCGGGTTGGAACCGACGCGGACTCAGAGGTTGCGCAGCACGGGCGCTGCCTTGTGGCCGAGCACCCGCCAGGTGCCGACGAGACCGATGCCGACCGTGATGACCAGCGCAAAGAGAATGGTCGCCACCGCCACTTCCGGCATGAAATGCGACGGCAATGTCATGATGCGGGCGACGACGAACCATGCGGCGGCACTGCCTGCGGCGAGCGCGAAGACCGCCGTGGCGAGGCCGATCAGCATGTATTCGAGCGAGAAGGCCGATATCAGCGTCAGCCGCGTCGCACCGAGCGTCTTCAGCACCACCGCGTCATGGATGCGCGCCCGGTTGCCGGCGGCGAGCGCGCCGGCCAGCACAAGCACCGACGCGATCAGTGCCACGCCGGCCGCCGCCCTGATCGCCGCGCCGAGCTGTCCGACCAGACGGTTGACGATGTCGAGCGCGTCCTTGACGCGGACCGTAGTGACTGCCGGGAAGGCGCGGGTGACGGCATTGAGGATGCGGGCGTCATCAGCCGCGGTGGCGCTCTTTTCGGTCAGCGTCGCCACCCAGCCATGCGGCGCGCCGGCAAATGTGTTGGGCGAGAACACCATGACGAAGTTGATGCCCATCGTCTCCCATTCGACCTGGCGGAAATTGGCGATCCTGGCCGTGACATTGCGGCCGAGCACGTTGACGGTGACGGTATCGCCGAGCTTCAGCCCGATTTCCTTGCCTTCCTTGCCGGAAAACGAGACGAGCGGCTCGCCGGTATAATCGGCCGGCCACCAGCTGCCCTCGGTCAGCGTCGCGTTGTCCGGCTGCTTGGCCTCATAGGTCAGGCCGCGATCGCCGCGCAGCACCCAAGCGCCCTCCGCCGGTACCTTGACCTTGTCGACGGCAACGCCGTTCAGCGCCATCACCCGGCCGCGCAGCATTGGCACCTTGGCAAGCGTCCCCTGCGGGGCCTCCTTGCTGATCAGACTGGAGAAGCCGTCGACATCGCTGCTCTGGATATCGACGAAGAAGAAGTTCGGCGCCCGCTCCGGCAGGCTGCCGGAGATCTGCCGCCGCAGATTGCCGTCGATCAGCGCCAGCGTCACCAGCAGCGTCAGCCCAAGCCCCAGCGACAGCACCACCGACGGCGTCAGCGCGCCCGGCCGATGGATGTTGCCGACGGCGAGCCTGAGCGCCACGAAGCGCACGCGCGGACTCTTCCTTGCCGCCCATTGCACCAGCGCGCCGACCAGACGCAGCACCAGAAAGGCGAAGATGGTGGCTCCGACGAAAATCGAAGCGATGCGCTGGTCGCCCGAAAACAGGATGGCGAGCGCTGCAAGAAGCACTGCGATGCCGAGCGCCGAAACGACATAGACAGGGCGTGGAAAACCGCGGCCCTCCAGTCCCATCTCGCGGAACAGCGCGGTCGCCGGCACATCGCGGGCGCGACCGAGTGGCAGCAGCGCGAAGGCCAGCGTCACCAGCAGCCCGAACAGCGCTGCCATGCCGAGAGCGCCGGGATAAAAGCCGCCTTGCGCCGGCACCGGAACGACCGACTGAAGCGCGGCGCTCGCGGCAAAGGGCATCAGTGCGCCGAGCACCAGACCTGCGGCGATGCCGAGGGCCGCGATCATCAGGATCTGCACGAGGTAAACGGCAAAGACGAAGCCGCCCGATGCGCCCAGGCTCTTGAAGGTGGCGATGACGCCGCGCTTGCCGTCGAGATAGGCGCGCACCGCGTTGGCGACGCCGACGCCGCCTACCACCAGCGCCGTCAGCCCGACCAGGGTCAGGAATTGCGAAAAGCGTTCGATGTTGGAAGAGAGCGCCGGGGCCGCATTGCTGCGCGTGCGGATCGACCAGCCGGACTCCGGGAACTCCTTGGCAGTCTTGTCCTGGATGGCCTTGAGCCGCGCCTCGTCGGCGTCGGCGGCCAGCCGGATCTTGTAGGAATTCTCGACGAGGCTGCCCGGCTGAACCAGCCCTGTCGCGACCAGGCCCTCGGTCGAGATCATCAGGCGCGGCGCGAAACCGAAACCTTCGGACACGGCATCGGGCTCGGTGACCAGCCTGGCGCGCAGTTCGAAGGTGGCGGTTCCGAGCTTCAGCCGATCGCCGAGCTTCACATGCAGCCGCTCGAACAGCAGGTCGGGCGCGGCCGCGCCGAAAACACCGAACTGTTCGCCAAACAGTTCCTGCTTCGTCAGCGCCGGCTCGGTTTCCAGCGCACCGTAAAGCGGATAGGCCTCGTCGACGGCCTTGGCCTCGACCAGCGCCTGATCGGAGCCGTCGGCAAGCCGCGCCATCGAACGCATGCTGGCGGTTCTCGACACCGTGCCCAGCCCATCGAGGAAGCCGCGTTCGGCTTCGCTTGCGTCGCGCTGGTTAAGCTGGAAGCGCAGATCGCCGCCAAGCAGCGTCTGGCCCTGGTTGGCGACGCCGCCACTGATCGAGCGGGCCACGGAATTCACGCCGCCGATCGCCGCGACGCCGAGCGCGATGCAGGCAAGAAAGATCAGAAAACCGGACAGGCCGCCGCGCATCTCGCGCAAGGAGAAGCGGACGGCGAGCTTCAACGTCCGCGCCGGTGACATCAGGCGATGGCCTTGGTCGGCGCCGGTGCCTCGATCCTGCCGGAGCGCATGGAGACCTGGCGCGAACAGCGCGCCGCGAGCGCCTGGTCATGCGTGACCAGCACCAGAGTCATGCCGCGCTCGGCCGCCTTGGCGAACAAAAGGTCGGCGACCTGCTTGCCGGTTGCCTGGTCGAGATTGCCGGTCGGCTCGTCGGCGATGAGGATGCGCGGCGACGGCGCCAGCGCCCGGGCGATCGCCACGCGCTGCTGCTCGCCGCCCGAAAGTTCCCCAGGATAGTGCGTGACGCGGTCACTCAGACCGACGGCCGCCAGCTCGCGTTCCGCCACCGAGAACGGATCGGCATGGCCGGCCAGCTCCAGCGGCACGGCGACATTTTCGAGCGCCGTCATATTGGGGATGAGATGGAAGGACTGGAATACGATGCCGATGTTTCGCCCCCGAAACGATGCGATCTGATCCTCGCTCTTGCCGTTGAGCAGCTCGCCGGCGATTCGTACCGTGCCCGAATCGACCCTTTCCAGACCGGCGAGAACCATGAGCAGCGTCGACTTGCCCGACCCCGACGGCCCGACGATGCCGGTCGCCTCGCCGCGCGCCACATCGAGGCTGACGCCCTTCAGCACATGGACGGACGAGGCGCCTTCGCCCAATGTCAGCGATACGTCTTTCAGCTCGATGACGGCTTCTGTCAAAATGAAAGCGTCCTATATGGAGATGAGGGCTTCGCCTGCCGGGCCGTCGCCGGAAGAATTCTCTGTCATATGGGACCTGCCGCATGTCTTTCCAACGCAGAATTGCCGCAGGCCTGATCGTTTTCCTCGCCATTTGCGGCGCCATTTCGTCGGCACGCGCCGAGCCTTTCAAGATCGTCGGTTTCGGCGACAGCCTGATGGCCGGCTTCGGCCTCGGACCCGACGAAGGTTTTACCGACAGGCTGCAGGCTGCGCTGCGCGCCAGGGGCAGGGATGTGACCGTCGCCAATGCCGGCGTTTCCGGCGACACCTCCAGCGGCGGGCTGGCGCGGCTCGACTGGTCGGTGCCGGACGACACACAGCTTGTCATCCTCGAACTCGGCGCCAACGACATGCTGCGCGGCGTTTCCCCCGACATCACCCGCAAGAACCTGGATACGATGCTGGCCAAGCTGAAACAGCGCAAGATCGCCGTTCTGCTGGCCGGCATGCGCGCAGCGCCCAATCTCGGCGCCGATTATCAGAACGCCTTCGACTCCATCTTTCCGGAACTGGCCGCAAAATACGGCGTTACCTTGTACCCGTTCTTTCTCGACGGCGTAACCGGCCAGTCCGCCTTGCAGCTTGAGGATGGCTTGCATCCGAACGCCAAGGGGGTCGCCCAGATGGTCGAGCGCATCCTGCCTGCGGTCGAGAAGGCCATCGCGGCGGCGCCGGGAGGATCTTGAGACGGGATAGGCCCTTTCCGTTGGGGAAATCTTTTTGACGACACCTGTGACCAACAAACCTCTTGCCCCGCTTGATTATCGATGATTCGCTGGGGGCACAGTTCGATTCGAGGAAGGGAGGCTCTTCATGCCGCGTCTTTTCACCGCCCTCGAAATTCCGCGTGACGCCGCCCTTTCGCTGTCCCTGCTCAGGGGCGGCCTGCCCGGGGCCCGCTGGATCGACGTCGAGAACTATCATCTGACGCTGCGCTTCATCGGCGATGTCGAAGGCCATGTCGCCGACGAGATCGCCAACGCGCTCGACCGCGTCCACCGCCCCTCCTTCCCGCTGACGCTGTCGGGCGTCGGCGCTTTCGGCCAGAAGAAACCGCATGCCGTATGGGCCGGGGTCTCTGCCTCGCCGGATCTCTCGGCGCTTCAGGCTGAAATCGAGCGCATCTGCCAGCGGCTCGGCATTCCGGCCGATCCGCGCAAGTTCATGCCGCATGTCACACTGGCCCGCCTGCGCAATTCGAGCCCGCTGGACGTCGCCCAATATCTTTCGGCGCGCGGCAATTTTTCGACATTGCCGTTCCGCATCAGCCGGTTCGTCTTGATGTCGTCGCGCGATTCGGTCGGCGGCGGCCCCTACATCGTCGAGGAAGCTTGGCCGCTGTCGGGCGCCGATACGCGCGCGGCAAGCCGCGTCGCCAGCGCCTCCGACGCTTCGCGGATCATGCGGTAGACCTCGGCGAAGGCTTCCTCGCCGTCGTGATAGGGATCCGGCACGTCGCGCGCCTTTCCCTGCGCAAATTCCAGGAACAGGTGGATGCGGTCGCGCACGCCGGCGGGCGCCAGCGTCTTCAGGTCGGCGACGTTCGACCTGTCCATGCCGAAGATCAGGTCGAAACGCGAGAAATCCTCGGGCGCGATCTTGCGTGCCCGCAGTTCCGATATGTCGATGCCGTGGCGCGACGCGATGGCGATCGAACGCCGATCAGGGGCGGAGCCCGCCTCCCAGTCGCTGGTTGCGGCCGAATCGAGCACTATGTCCCGGCCCAGTCCACGTTCCGTCAGCACGGAACGAAGCACGCCTTCCGCCAGCGGCGAGCGGCAGATGTTGCCCAGGCAGACGAACAGAATGGATTTTATGGGCTTCGTGCTCATCGATCCGGCGCTATGGTGAAAGTCATCTTCGAAATAGCACAGGAACCGGACATGACGAGAGAGAAACTTGGCAAGGAAGCCATCATCGCGGCGCTGACAGACCTCGAAGGCTGGTCGCTGGCTGCGGATGGCGCTTCCATCAAACGGACGTTCACCTTCAGGAATTTCTCCGAAGCCTTCGCCTTTATGACCCGCGTCGCGCTTGCTGCCGAGAAGATGGACCACCATCCCGACTGGTCGAATGTCTACAAAACCGTCGACGTGACGCTGAACACGCACGATGCCGGCGGCATCACGGCGCTCGACATCGAGTTGGCGAAGAAAATGAACCGCTTTGTTGGCTAGGGTAATCCATAGGTGCGGCAACCCCGGCTTCGTCATCCACGGGCGGAGCGGGAGCGAAGCGGACGCGCAGACCCGAGGATCCATGCCGCGACGTTGACTAAGGGGTGTAGTCGAGCAGAATTCAGCACCGCTGCGTCGCTCTTGAGTCGCGGCATGGATTCTAGGGTCTGCGCCGCGTCGCTTCGCTCCTTGCTTCGCCCTAGAATGACGACGGGAGGGGCGTTTGCCGCCGAACTCCAAGGGAGGACGACTGCCAGCGGAGTGTCCGCTAGGCCGGCATCACCTGATCCGCAGGACAGCACGGTAAAGACTGATCCCGATTTTCAGGCCAGCGATCTCCCAAGCTCTTGCAGCAAGCGTCGGGTTTCACCACATTTTGCCCCGCGGCCATGCGCAGGCAAGCGCATGAGCCCGCAAGGAGAAATTGATGGCGCAAAAATCCGGTTTTGATTTCTTCGGCTTTGGCGACAGGCTGGGCGGTGAGGGCGAGGTGCGCGAGAAATTCTGGCGCACGGCCAAGAAGGCTGCGCGGCAGATCCCGTTCATGGAAGATGTCGTCGCGGCCTATTACTGCGCCATGGACAAGAACACGCCGCTGCGCGCAAAAGGCATCCTGGTGGCGGCACTCGGTTATTTCGTCCTGCCGGTGGATATGGTCCCCGACTTCGTCCTCGGCCTCGGCTTCACCGACGATATCGCCGTGCTCACCGCCGCGATCACCGCCGTCAGCGCCCATATCACGCCGGCGCACCGGCAGGCCGCCAAGGACGCCATATCGGACAGGGGCTGAGCCCTGGAACCGGCCTCCGCGCTCTGGACACCAGCGTTCAGAGGGCTTGTGGAAAAGTCAAACTCTTGCCGCTTTCATGCCCTCCAAGTCGCCGAAGGGACATCGCGCCAGCCGCTTGAAAGGCGGCGGCGCGAAGACGGCGGCGGTTTCCTGGGGTGAGCGTCCTTTTCTCAGAGGTAATTCACCGTTTGGTAACCCAGATTAAATCAAAATGAAGCGACGGCAGGACGCCACGCGGCCCGCCTCCGCACCATTTGGAATACGGGAAAAACGATGCGCGGATTGATTGCTACAGTTTCGAGCCTGGTCCTGGTGGCCTTCGCAGCGCCGGCGATGGCGCAGCAGGCGACCAAGATCGGCCAGCACAATGCCTGGGGCACCTACAGCTACCAGGCATCGGGCGGCAAGGTCTGCTATGTCCTCACCGTGCCGACCGACAAGCAGCCGCCGACGCTCGACCATGGCGACATGTTCTTCTTCGTCAGCCAGCGGCCCGGCCAGCAGGTGTCCTACGAGCCGCAATTCATCGCCGGCTACACCTTCCAGGAAAACTCCAAGGCCACCGTCACAATCGACAAGAAGACGTTTTCGATGTTCACGCGCGGCAAGTCGGCCTGGGTCGAGAACGCCGCCGAGGAGCCGGTGCTGATCGCCGCCATGAAATCCGGCACCGACATGAAGGTGCAGGCCAAGTCCGGCCGCGGCAACACCACCTCCTACGTCTTCTCGCTGAAAGGCATCTCGGCGGCGCTGTCGTCGATCGCCAACTGCAAATAGTCGAAATTTCGCTTTGAACAGAGAGGCCGGACCCTTGAGTCCGGCCTTTGTTTTTCACGCCGGACCTGGTTCCGGCGCCGCCTCCGCCCTGCGCCGGCGGATCGCTTCCGCGATGAAGACGCGCGACAGCGCATGATAGAGCGGCTCGCGCGAGATCATGCGCGCCGTGCCGTAGCCCAGCATCGAGGCCAGCATCAGCGCGATGACATTGTCGTGATTGCCGGTCATCTCCAGGATGATGACGAAGGCCGTCATCGGCGCCTGCACGACGCCGGCGAAATAACCGGCCATGCCGAGCAACGCGGCCGCACCCGTGCTGGCGCCGAAGACGAGGCCGAGCGAGCTGCCGATGCCGGCGCCGACCGAAAGCGAAGGCGCAAAGATGCCGCCCGGAATGCCCGAGACCATCGACAGCAGCCCGGCAAGGAACTTCTCGGCGAAGAAGAACCAGGGCAGCGGCGTGCCTTCAACGGCGCCGCGCGCCTGCGCGTAGCCGGTGCCGAAGGTCAGGCCGCCCGAGGCGATGCCGATCGCCGCGACGCCGAGCCCACAGATGGCGGCGACCAGCAGGACGCGCCGCAAGGGCTGCCCCGTGTTCCAGCGCCGGATCCGGCGCGTCGCCTTCAGCGCCAGGAGCGAGAACAGCGCGCCGAGGCCGCCGCCGATGACGCCGCAGGCAATCACAAGCGGCCACTCGGCGGCAAACGAGATCGTCTCCTTCGAGACACCGAAATAGGTGTAGTTGCCAAGCAGGCCGAGCGAGGCGATGCCGGCCAGGATCACCGCCGTCAGCACCAGCCCGTTGGTCCGCGCTTCGTAGGTGCGGCCCATTTCCTCGATGGCGAAGACGATGCCGGCCAGCGGCGTGTTGAAGGCGGCCGCGATGCCGGCGGCCGAGCCGGCCAGGATCAGGCCGCGCGCCTGCGCCATGCCGCCCCAGCGTGCCGCCTGCAGCATCAACGACGCGCCGACCTGCACGGTCGGTCCCTCACGGCCGATCGAAGCGCCGCAGAACAGGCCGACCAGGGTGAGCGCGATCTTGCCCGCGACCAGCTTCAGCGACAGGATGTGGCCACGGTCGTCGTCGTCGCGCAGATGCCGCGCCGCGATCGCCTGCGGAATGCCGCTGCCTTGCGAGCCCGGGAAGAAGGCTTGCGCCAGCCAGGCACACAGCACGAAGCCGAGCGGCGTGATCGCCAGCGGCAGATAGAAACGCCAGCCGCCGTCATCGCCGGTCATGGCATGGAACAGCGCCTGCGCCTTGTCGGCGAGCACCGCGAATAGCACGCTGATCACGCCGATGCAGATCGCGCCGGCCCAGAACACCAGCCGCGGCTGCCACACCCGGCGAGAGCCCCACATCGCGCGCGAACGCCGCAGCAAGGGGTATTTTCGCACTGTACCGGCCATGTGTGTCCTCTCGACGGAGCCCCAGCCCTAACACAGGCATGGCCTCGATCAAGCGTTCGCATCAAACGTGAAATGGAAGACGGACGTGGAGCAAAAGTCCATGGCTGCGGTTTGGCACCATGAACAAGGAACCATGAGTTATGCCGGTTCGGCGCAATGATCGTCGTCTCCGCATTGATCATGAGACACCCTCAACACCGACAGGTGGATATCTCGACCTGCGTGTGCTGAGTGGTCTGCGGGAACAAGGCTCGGATGGGCTCCCGCCGACCTTCGAGCCGGCGGGAATATCGATCGACGGCAGGCCTCACATGGCCATTTTTTCGCATTCCGCCTGAGCCTTCTTGGTCGACGTGTCGATCATGAAGGCTTTGCCCTTGGAGTCGGTCATCATCATCATGCAGTGCTTGATCGGCTTTGCCATCTTCATCATCTCGGCACTCATTTTCGCGTCCGGCGTTATGGTGCCCATATGCCCGTCCGGCATGATTGCCGTGACTTGCCCTGCCTTCATCATGGTCATTGTGCCCATCGCGTCTTCGGCAAATGCCTGCGAGGCTGAAAGGCCGACGAAGCCGGCAATGACGGCGAGCTTGATAGAGTTCATCGTGCGTACTCCCATTTGTCAGGGCATGGTTGCCCCATTCAGGGTTCGAACACGCGGGGAGAACCGTTACTTCAACACGATCAAGTGATCCGTTTTCGGGCGAAAAGCACGGACCGCAGGTCTGACCGGCCGGCGCATCTGTCAATCGGTCGGCACACGGATCGCCTCGCCATCGCATGACTCCGCCGCCAAGCTGTGCTATGGGCCGCGCTTCATATCCGGCCGATGGATGAAATCGGCAGCAAACCGCTTATATCAGTGCAACCATGACCCTTTCATTCGACCTCACCGCCGAAGGCGCCCGCGACGCGTTGCGCGCCCGCGCGATACAGCCGGAAAAGCCGTCGCTGATCGGCCTGACGCGCGCCGAACTGGGCGAGGCGCTCGTCGCGTCCGGCATCGTGCCGGAGCGCCAGGCAAAAATGCGTGCACAGCAGCTCTGGCACTGGATGTATGTGCGCGGCGTCTCCGATTTCGCCGGCATGTTCAACATCTCCAAGGATCTTCGCGCCGAACTCGACAAGCATTTCACCGTGGCGCGGCCCGAGATCGTCGAGGAGCAGGTCTCCGCCGACGGCACGCGCAAATGGCTGTTCCGCTTCCCGCCGCGCGGCGCCGGCCGCCCGGTCGAGATCGAGACCGTCTACATCCCCGAGGAAGGCCGCGGCACGCTCTGCATCTCCTCGCAGGTCGGCTGCACGCTGACCTGCTCCTTCTGCCACACCGGCACGCAGAAGCTGGTGCGCAACCTGACGGCCGAGGAAATCCTCGCCCAGTTGCTCACCGCGCGCGACCGGCTCGGCGATTTCCCCGACCGCGACACGCCCGACGGCGCCATCGTGCCGGCCGAGGGCCGCAAAGTGTCCAACATCGTCATGATGGGTATGGGCGAGCCGCTCTACAATTTCGAGGCGGTCAAGAAAGCGCTGCTGATCGCTTCCGACGGCGACGGTCTTTCGCTCTCCAAGCGCCGCATTACCCTGTCGACCTCCGGCGTGGTGCCGGAGATTTTCCGCACCGGCGAGGAGATCGGGGTCATGCTCGCCATCTCGCTGCACGCCACCAATGACGATCTGCGCGACCTTCTGGTGCCGATCAACAAGAAATATCCGCTCAAGGAGCTGATCGCCGCCTGCCGCGCCTATCCCGGCCTGTCGAACGCCAGGCGCATCACCTTCGAATATGTGATGCTGAAGGACGTCAACGATTCCCTCGACGATGCCAAGGCGCTGGTCAAGCTGCTCAGGGGCATTCCGGCCAAGATCAACCTGATCCCGTTCAACCCCTGGCCCGGCACCAACTACCAGTGCTCGGACTGGGAGACGATCGAGAAATTCGCCGACTACATAAACAATGCCGGCTATGCCTCGCCGATCCGCACGCCGCGCGGCCGCGACATCCTCGCCGCCTGCGGCCAGCTCAAATCGGAATCGGAGCGCATGCGCAAAGTCGACCGGCTGGCGCTGGAAGCCATGATGATCGCGGGGCACGGCGAGGCGTGAGGCGTCTCGTCGCCGGGCTCAAGCGCTTCGTCATCATAGCAGTCGGCTATATCGCCGCCGTGCTGACCTCGATCCTGGTGCCTGTGCTGCTGATCGCTCTTCTGGAAGGGCTCGAATATGGCAACTGGTCCATCGTTTTCGCGTTCGACTGGCTGGTTTCCTTCCCGCTCGCGGTAGTGACAGTGGCGGTCTGCGCGCTGTTGATCGTCGGCCCCGCGATCTTCATGGCCGAACGCTTGTCGCTTCGGGGCTGGTTCTACTTCGCGGCCACGGGCGCGATCACGTCCATCGCATTCGGGGTTCTTGTCCCGGGCTCGGCCGGAGGGTTTGTTTTCAACCCGGGCTTTCTCGGCTTCCTGGCCACCGCCGGCATTGCCGCCGGTTCGGTCTACTGGTTTCTGGCCGGGCGCAAGTCCGGCCATCCCTTACGCCGGGATCAGCAATGACCCGTCTCGTCGCCTATATCGTGCGCCTTGCCGTCATCCTGTTCGGCTATGCCGTCGCCGCGCTGGCGGCCAGCGCGTTCCTCAATGTCCTGTTCCTGGCCTCCCTCGGCTACACGCCGGCGCATGCGGAGCCGGCGGCGACCGCCTCGCTCTATTTCTCGATCCCCTTCGTCGCGCTGTTTGCCGCCTATTTCGCCTTCATGCCGGCGGCCCTCGTGATTCTGATCGCCGAGATTCTCGGCCGGCGCGATTGGCTGTTCTATGCGCTGGCCGGTGCGATCGTCGCCGCCGTCTTCCTCGGCTTCGCCGACCAGATGGGCGATACGCCATTCGCCGTCACCGAGCCGCGCGCCATGGCCGCCGTCATCGGCGGCGGCATGGTCGGGGGCATCTTCTATTGGCTCAGCGCCGGGCGCTGGGCCGGAAGCTGGTGGAAAGCCGAACCCTGACCTCGAACCGAGCGCCCGCGTAAGCAGGGAGCTTTGCTGACCTCCGGTTCGGAAGAAATCAGCAGCGAACAGCAAAATCCTACTTCGCCTGGGCAGTCAGGATTTTGAGCGCGAACGCGGAAAACACGCCGGCGAAGAGATAGTCGACCACCCGCGTCACGCGCGGGCTGGCCTTCATCGCCGCCGAGAATTTCTCCGCCGCCAGCACCATCGGTGTCGTCACCGGGGTCGACAGCACGACGAACATGGCGCCGAGGAAGAACAGCTTTCCCGGCGCGTGCGGATCATGCGCCGAGACGAATTGCGGCAGGAAGGTCATGAAGAACAGGATGATCTTCGGGTTGAGCAGGTTGACGCCCAGCCCCACCATCCAGCTCCGGAACAGCGAGATTTGCGGGCCCGTCTTCTTCTCCGGCGAGAAGGCCGACCCCTTGGTGATCGCCTGCCAGGCCAGGAAGACGAGATAGCCGGCGCCGAAGATCTTCAGCACGAAGAAGGCCATCGGCGAGGCGACGATCAGCGCCGAGACGCCGACCACCACCAGCGTGGTGTGAATCAGCGTGCCGCACAGCGCCCCCGCCATCGAGGCGAAGCCTGCGGCGCGGCCCTGGCTCAGCGTGCGCGAGACGAACAGCGTCATGTCCGGCCCCGGCGTGATCGCCAGGATGACCGTGGCGATGGCGAACTGGATCAGCGTTGCGGTGTCGGGAATGAAGGACATGGTAGGCCCGTTGACTTTCGATACGCAGCTATAGTGAACGGGGCCTGCCGTTGCCAGCGGCTGTGCGACGGAAAGGATGATCCAGCTGTCCCGTATGCCTGTTTCTCCGCGCCTTGCCCCGTTCATCCCTTGCGGTGACCGGAAACGGCGTGATACCTCGCCGGCCGAGAACTCTTGTCGCGGAAACAGCAAATGTCGAAAACAAAAGACGTCAAGAAGGTCGTGCTCGCCTATTCCGGCGGCCTCGACACATCAATCATCCTGAAATGGCTGCAGACCGAGCTCGGCGCCGAGGTCGTCACCTTCACCGCCGACCTCGGCCAGGGCGGCGAATTGGAGCCGGCGCGCCGCAAGGCCGAGATGATGGGCATCAAGGACATCCGCATCGTCGACGTGCGCGAGGAATTCGTCGCCGACTTCGTCTTCCCGATGTTCCGCGCCAACGCCGTCTACGAAGGGACCTATCTGCTCGGCACCTCGATCGCCCGGCCGCTGATCTCGAAACACCTCGTCGAGATCGCAAAGGAGACCGGCGCCGACGCGATCGCCCACGGCGCCACCGGCAAGGGCAATGACCAGGTGCGCTTCGAGCTTTCGGCCTATGCGCTGAACCCCGACATCAAGGTCATCGCACCCTGGCGCGACTGGTCGTTCAAGTCGCGCACCGACCTCATCAACTTCGCCGAGCAGCACCAGATTCCGGTGCCGAAGGACAAGAAGGGTGACGCGCCGTTCTCGGTCGACGCCAATCTCCTGCATTCGTCTTCCGAGGGCAAGGTGCTTGAGGACCCGTGGAGCGAGCCGCCGGAATTCGTCCATCAGCGCACGGTCTCGCCGATGGACGCGCCGGACAAGGTCACCGAGATCGAGATCGAGTTCCTGAAGGGCGATCCGATAGCGCTCAACGGCAAGAAGCTATCGCCGGCAACCATGCTCGCCGCACTCAACGATCTCGGCCGCGACAACGGCATCGGCCGGCTCGACCTGGTCGAGAACCGCTTCGTCGGCATGAAATCGCGCGGCGTCTACGAAACCCCCGGCGGCACCATCCTGATCGCTGCCCACCGCGCCATCGAATCGATCACGCTCGACAGGGGAGCTGCCCACCTCAAGGACGAGTTCATGCCGCGCTACGCCGAACTCATCTACAACGGCTTTTGGTTCGCGCCCGAGCGGCTGATGCTGCAGGCGATGATCGACAAGAGCCAGGAGGATGTCGAAGGCACGGTGCGTCTGAAGCTCTACAAGGGCAATGTCATCGTTACCGGCCGCAAGTCGAAGAAGACGCTCTATTCCGACGCGCTGGTGACCTTCGAGGACGACCGCGGCGCCTACGACCAGAAGGACGCCGCAGGCTTCATCCGCCTCAATGCGCTGAGGCTGCGCACGCTCGCCGCACGCAACCGCCGGGACTGACCACTCTACCAGTCAGCGAAAAGGAAACCCGGCATCGCGGCCGGGCTTTCTGCTGAAAAGCAATTCCAGGAAAAGTGTGTACGGTTTTCCCGGGAAAAGCGCGCAGCGCTTTCCCTTGGGAATTGCGCAAAAACAAAGACATAGAGCGGTTCGCCGTTTCCGTGAAACGGTGAACTGCCCTAACGATTACTCGCCATCGATTGCGGTGGCGATACGGGCGATGGCCTGTTGATAGACACTCGCCGAGTTCCAGCCGGCAATTGCACCCATATTCGCCTGAGCGCTCGCGCCGGCCTGCCAGCCATGCGCCTTGAGGAAGTTGGCCGTGGAAGCCAGCGCGGTGCTCTTGTCGCGCAGGTTTCCGCTGCCCACTCCATATTTCAGGACATTTCCGGGCAGGAACTGCGTATGGCCGATCTCGCCATGCATGGCCCCGACCGACGAGGCGGTCAACGTTCCGCGATCGACCAGCTTCAGGGCCGCAATGGCATGCGGCTGAAAATAGTCCGGACGGCGGCAGTCATAGGCAAGCGTCAAAATGGCGGACACCGTGTTCTGGTTGCCCATAGAGGCGCCGAAGCCCGTCTCCATGCCCCAGATGGCAAGCAGCACGCCCGGCGAGACGCCGTAGGTCCTTTCGATCTTGTCGAACAGCGCCGCATTCGATTTCTTCAGCGCCCGGCCCCTGGAAATGATCGCCGCCCCGCCGCGGCGCTTCATGAAGGCTTCCACGGAGCCGCTGAAAGCCTTGTGGATGGCGCGGTCCGCGGAAATGGTCCTGGTCGCGTAGGTCGCGCCGGCCAGGGCGGCCAGCCCCCTCGAACCCACGCCCTCGGCCCTGGCCTCCGCTGCGAAGTCCTGCTTCCAGGCATCGAAGCCGGCTCCGGTCTTGCCACAGCTGGCCGCCGCCTGCGCGCCCGTCGCCAGCGCAAGCATCGCCACCACAGTGGCCGCTGCAAACATCTTACCCTTGGCAAGAAATGCCATGTTGTTCTCTCCTGGTTGCCTGAATCACGTCCCGGCCGGAATTTGCCAGTGAAACGCGCACTTGTCACTGTCGCGCGCGCAAGCTGGCCAATGGAAGGGAATTTGCCTACGATCAAGCAAATATTGTGGCAAGAACCACCCATGGCCTGACGATCCTTGCGCCATGTTGCTCAATGACGTCACAGTGGGGAACGACGTCTGTCGGCCGGCGTTTTGCACGACGCGCCTTCCCCTGTTCCCTGGTCCGAGACCGAGATGAAACTCTTCGACTGTCCTCATTGCGGCCATCGTCTCTATTTCGAGAACGCCCGGTGCCTGAACTGCTCCAGTGCCGTGCTCTATGATCCGCAGCGCGCCTGCTTTGCCCTGTCCGGTGCCGACAGCGGCTCCCCATGCGCCAACGCCGACGAATGCGCCTGCAACTGGATGGCCGAGCCGGGACAGCCCTTCTGCCGCGCCTGCGCGCTCAACCAGCTGATCCCGGACCTCTCCGTCGACGGCAACCGCCGCCGCTGGATACGGGTCGAGGCCGCGAAGAAGCGCGCGGTCTATTCGCTGCTGGCTTTCGGACTGCCGGTGACGCCCAAGCAGAACCCCGCCGACGAGGCCGGCCTTGCCTTCGACTTCCTTGCCGATCCGATCGGCGGCGGCCCGGGCGGCGAGCGCATCCTGACCGGCCACGACAATGGCCTGATCACCCTCAACGTCGCCGAAGCCGACTCCGCCGAGCGCGAAAGGCGGCGCGTTGAGATGGGCGAGAACTATCGCACCTTGCTCGGCCATTTCCGCCACGAGCTCGGCCACTACTACTGGGACCGGCTGATCCGCGACGATCCGCAAAGGCTTGACGCCTTCCGCGCGCTGTTCGGCGACGAGCGCACCGGCTACGAGCAGGCATTGAAGAACCACCATGCCAATGGTGCCCCACCCGACTGGCAGCAACGCCACATCTCGCCCTATGCCACCTCTCATCCCTGGGAGGACTGGGCCGAAAGCTGGGCCCACCACCTGCATATCACCGACACGCTGGAAATGGTCCATGCGCTGAACTTCCCGCTCGGCCGGCTGGAGACGGTGGAGGCCAACGAATTGCCCCAGGGCGATACCGGGGGCATGCTACAACCAGCGCCGTCCGAACCGACACCCGCTCCCGAACCGTTCGAAAAGATCCTGTCGCGCTGGCTGGTGCTGTCGGAAGCCTCCAATTCCATCAATCGCTGCATGGGTCTGCCCGACCTCTACCCTTTCGTCATCTCGGATGTCGCGGCGCGCAAACTGGCCTTCGTTCACGACCTCTTGACCCGCCTGCCGCAAGAAACGGGAGCAAATCGTGAGTTGGCTTCAACATTTTAGCGGGAACGCATGCGCCGCTCTCCCGTTTTCGCTGCCGAGGGACCATGAAACGGAGAGAAACCATGAAATCCGTATTGTTTCCCGCGGTCGCCGGAATGCTCACGCTCTTCTCGGGCGCCGCCATGGCCGACACCCCCGTCTCCGCAATCACCGATCTCAACGTCCGCGCTGGCCCAGGCCCGCAATATCCTGTCATCGGCGTGCTCGCCGCCGGCCAGTCGGCGACGCTCAATGGCTGTATCGAAAACAGCAAATGGTGCACCATCGCCGAAGCCGGTGGCCAGGGCTGGGTCTATTCGGACTATGTGACGGCTGATTTCGGCGGCAACCGGGTCGTGTTGACGCGACGCCCGCTCGGCTCCAGCGTCGCCGTCGTGTCGCCGCCCGAGGGCTATTCCACCGACTACACCGGCTCGATCATCGCCGGCGAGCCGGTCGAGGACGCCATCCCGCAGCCTCCCGCCGAAGTCAGGACCTATGTCGACACGCATCGCGTCGACCCTGTCTATCTTGAGGGCGAGGTGGTCACCGGGGCCGTTTTGCCCGAGAGTGTCGAACTGCGCGAGATCCCCGATTACGATTACCGCTACGTCTATGTGAACGGCCAGCCGGCGCTGATCGACCCGCAGACGCGGCGCATCGTGTATGTGGTGCGTTGAGGCGGATAGGACACGGGGGTAATCATCGGAGCATGCCTTTCGCCTGCCGGCAGGCAGGCGAGGGCGGCGCACATGCGCCGAAGGCTGGCGGGGCGTACCGAACAGGAATGATTGCGCAGAACCGCCCGATCCCATAGATCATGCGACGCGAAGCACCAGCTTGCGAGAGAGCGTGATATCGGACCCTGCCGTCTTCGAGCACTATCGAAACACAGCCAACGAAAAGACGACTCTGCCGCGCCTGCTTCTCGGGACCGGGATCGTCGTCCTGTTCTGGGCCGCGTCGACGGCGGTCGTGCTGCTGGGCGGCACCTATGCCTTTTTCGCCTGGCGGACAGCGCAAGGCGCGGCTGCGCCCGCCGGCGGCATGCAGGGTTTCCTTGCGTCGCCAATCGGCATTCTCACCGCGCTCGCGTCTTTCGCCGGCATCTGGATCGGCTTGTGGATCGCCATGCGCTGGGTGCATGGCGAGAAGCTGTCGGCGCTCCTCGGCAACAGCCGTCGCATTTCGCGCTCGGGTTTCGTCAAGGGACTGGTCGCGGTGTTGGTCACTTCGCTCGTGTCCGAGGTCCTGCTCTACCTGATGCAGCCCGAGATCGCGCGCGGCTCGATCGCCCTGTCGTCCTGGCTGCTGTTCCTGATCCCGATCCTCGCGCTCACTTTTCTGCAGACATCATCGGAAGAGGTGCTGTTCCGAGGCTACCTGCTGCGCGGTCTTGCCTACCGGTTCAGGAGCCCGTTCGTCTGGGCACTGCTGCCGGGCCTGCTGTTCACCTCACTGCACTGGAGCGCGAGCGCCTCGGCCGCCATCAATGCCTGCGTGCTGGTCTCGATCGCCGCTTTTGCACTGCTTCTGACGCTTGTCGTCTATGCCACCGGCAACCTCGGCGCGGCCCTTGGCGCCCATCTCGGCAACAATCTGACCGGCTTCCTGCTGATCTCGCATCAGGAGAGCTACAATTCCTTCGCCCTGTTTACCGCCAGACCACTCGAAGGGCCGGGCTGGGCGACGTCGGATGCGGTCCTCATCGCCACGATCGGCATCGCCTGCAGCCTGCTGACGATACTGCTGCTTTTGCATCCGCGCTCGCCGCTGAGCGTCTCGGCCGAACCTGCAGACGCAACGAAGGCGACTTGATTGCTGCGCAGGGAGACCGGCGGAACGGTCCTTGTCTTGACTCCGCGGCCGTTTTCCTGTCTACAGCCCCGAATTCCGCGACGAGTATCCCTCCGAGCAAGCCGACCAGGACGCCGAAGCCTCTTTGAGGCCAAGTGCTGTAAACAGATCCTGGAGGCCAACACCCGGCAGCGCTGTGCGCCCCCGGGTGCTTTTTGGTTTTGGCTTTTGCTTGCCACGAGACTTGGACACTTGGCGCGAACGCATTACCTCTCGGGCACCATCCGGTTGCCAGGGAAAAGGAAACAGAATGTTTGAATCACTTCAGGAGCGCCTTGGCTCCATCCTGAACGGCCTGACCGGCCGCGGCGCGCTGTCGGAGGCGGATGTCTCGGCGGCGCTCCGCGAGGTGCGCCGTGCGCTGCTCGAGGCCGACGTGGCGCTGGAAGTGGTGCGCTCCTTCACCGACAAGGTGCGCGAGAAGGCGGTCGGCGCGGCGGTGCTGAAGTCGATCAAGCCCGGCCAGATGGTCGTCAAGATCGTGCATGACGAGCTGGTCGACATGCTCGGCGCCGAAGGCGTCGCCGTCGACCTCAACGCACCGGCGCCTGTCGTCGTCATGATGGTCGGCCTGCAGGGTTCCGGCAAGACGACGACCTCGGCCAAGATCGCCAAGCGGCTCACCGAGCGTCAGAACAAGAAGGTCCTGATGGCCTCGCTCGACACGCGGCGCCCCGCCGCGCAGGAGCAGTTGCGCCAGCTCGGCGAGCAGGTCAAGGTGGCGACGCTGCCTGTCGTCGCCGGCCAGAACCCGGTCGATATCGCCAAGCGCGCCGTGCAGGCGGCCAGGCTCGGCGGTCACGATGTGGTCATCCTCGACACTGCCGGCCGCACCCATATCGACGAGCCGCTGATGGTCGAGATGGCCGACATCAAGAAGGTGTCGAGCCCGCACGAGATCCTGCTGGTGGCCGACTCCTTGACCGGCCAGGACGCCGTCAACCTGGCCAAGAGCTTCGACGAGCGTGTCGGCATCACCGGACTGGTGCTGACCCGCATGGACGGCGACGGCCGTGGCGGCGCCGCGCTGTCGATGCGCGCCGTCACCGGCAAGCCGATCAAGCTGATCGGCACCGGCGAGAAGATGGACGGGCTGGAGGAATTCCACCCCAAGCGTATCGCCGACCGCATCCTGGGCATGGGCGACATCGTTTCGCTTGTCGAAAAAGCCGCCGAGAACATCGACGCCGAGCAGGCGGCGGCGATGGCCAAAAAGATGCAGTCGGGCAAGTTCGACCTGAACGACCTCGCCCAGCAGCTTCAGCAGATGTCGAAAATGGGCGGCATGGGCGGCATCATGGGCATGATGCCCGGCATGGGCAAGATGAAGGACCAGATGGCCGCCGCCGGTCTCGACGACAAGATGTTCGGCCGCCAGCTCGCCATCATCTCCTCGATGACCAAGGCCGAGCGCGCCAACCCCGACATTCTCAAGCACTCGCGCAAGAAGCGCATCGCCGCCGGCTCCGGCACCGACGCGGCCGAGATCAACAAGCTCTTGAAGATGCATCGCGGCATGGCCGACATGATGAAGGCGATGGGCGGCAAGGGCAAAGGCGGCGGCCTGATGCGCGGCATGATGGGCGGGCTCGCCTCCAAGATGGGTCTCGGCGGCATGATGCCCGGTGGCATGGGCGGCATGCCTGACCTCTCCAAGATGGATCCCAAGCAGCTCGAAGCCTTGCAGAAGCAGGCGCAGGCCGCCGGCATGAAGGGCCTGCCCAGCGGCCTTCCCGGCGGCGGTGGCCTGCCCGGCTTGCCCGGCGGCATGAAGCTTCCCGGGCTTCCCGGTCTCGGCGGCGGTGGCCTGCCTGGCCTCGGCAAGAAGAAGTGAGGACGCGATGAACGAGGAAAAGGACATGGCGGACGCCCGCACCATCCTGGCCGGCTACCGTGCTTCGATCGACAACATCGATGCCGCCCTCATCCACATGCTGGCCGAGCGCTTCCGCTGCACCAAGGCGGTCGGCCTGCTCAAGGCCGAGCATGGCTTGCCGCCGGCTGACCCGGCGCGCGAGCAGCAGCAGATCGCCCGTCTTCGCCAGCTCGCGGACGATGCGCATCTCGACCCGGATTTCGCGGAGAAATTCCTCAATTTCGTCGTCCGCGAAGTGATCCGCCACCACGAACAGATCGCCGCTGCCAACGGCGTGACGAAAACCGGCTGAAGACAAAGATTTAGCCGCAACCCTACCAACGAAATCAGAGCTTTTAGGAGATAAGAAATGGCACTGAAGATCAGATTGGCCCGCGCGGGCTCGAAGAAGCGTCCCTACTACCACGTCGTCGTCGCCGACGCGCGCTCGCCGCGCGACGGCCGTTTCATCGAGTCGCTCGGCTCGTGGAACCCGCTGCTGCCGAAGGACGGCGAGCGCGTCAAGGTTGACGCCGAGCGCGTCAAGCACTGGCTGTCGCACGGCGCCCAGCCGACCGACCGCGTGCTGCGCTTCCTCGATGAGGCCGGCCTCGCCAAGCGCGACGCCCGTTCCAATCCGAAAAAGGCCGAGCCCGGCAAGAAGGCACAGGAGCGCGCCGCGCTTCTGAAGAAGGCGCAGGACGACGCCGCTGCCGCCGTCGCGGCGGCTGCGGCCGCGCCGGCCGAGGCGGAGCCCGCCACGGCCGAGTAATCGATCACCGATCGTCTTTTTCGAAACGGCGGGCCC
The DNA here is from genome assembly GCF_006442685.1 of Mesorhizobium sp. B2-4-7. Classification (NCBI taxonomy): domain Bacteria; kingdom Pseudomonadati; phylum Pseudomonadota; class Alphaproteobacteria; order Hyphomicrobiales; family Phyllobacteriaceae; genus Mesorhizobium; species Mesorhizobium sp. B2-4-7. The sequence goes on along the minus strand of NZ_VFVH01000002.1, from coordinate 496,661 downwards.
TTAGCCCGCCGTTTTCTATTTCGAATTCATTGTGCGGATGCTGCCGCTCAATAGCCGCTCGGGCAACGATCGACATAGACATGGCCGCGGCTGTCGCGATAACGGCAGCGGCCCGGTTCGCTGGCCCGCCCGATCAGCGCGCCGGCTACGGCACCGACCGCGCCGCCGACCACGGCGCCCTGGACGGGATCGCCCGCCACCGCCGCGCCGACCGCTGCTCCGCCCAGGCCGCCGACGGCCGCGCCTTTTTCCGTCTGCGAACAGGCGCCAAGCGCTGCCGTCAGCACCAGAATGGTCATGATTTTCTTCATTGTCGTTCCTCTCTCACGGGGATCGCCGTCCTCGCCGCCATGTTCCTAACTCCCAGGCGGCCGATTTGATCCCTAGACATTGAAGGCCGGTGCTTCGCCGCGCCTGCCAAGGCCATGCCGATCTCCGGCAAGCATTTGAAATCGTTGATGTTCTCACGTCGCAGCGCAGTTCTCTCGCCGGGTTGTCCGTGCAGCGCGCCGGCGTGGCTATCGGCCCGCTTCGGTCGCGTATATGAAAAGCTGGCGGGCGTGGCCCGTCAGACAAGAGCAGGCGAGATGGCCGGAGAGACAGATCTGAAGACATTGCTGGCGTCGATGATGCCGCAATTGATTGCCGGCATCCATGTCTTCGCCACGCTGCCGGCGGGTGTATCGGTTCCGGAAGGACTCGAAGCGGTCATGCTGTTTCGCGAATGCGAAGGCACGACATTGATCCTGCCCGAAGACGAGGCGCAGGCAGCCGGGCTGGAAGCCGTTTTCCGCTGCCGCATGATAACGCTGAACATCCATTCGTCGCTGGAAGCCGTCGGCTTCCTCGCCGCCATCACCGCACGCCTCGCCGCCGCCGGCATGGGCGTCAATCCCGTCTCCGCCTTCTATCATGACCATCTGTTCGTGCCGGTCGACCGGGCCGAGGAAGCGATGAGGTTGCTGCGGGAACTGGCGGCGGAAAATCGGACATAGGCCGGCGCCCCCCTCATCCGCCTGCCGGCACCTTCTCCCCATATAAGGACGGGGGGAAGGTGAGCTAACGGCCGAAGGCCGAGCCCGCGACTGCGGGCCGCCGGTCGTCCGGCCTCGCGGAGGGCCAGCCGCGGCAGCGGCGGTGCGGCCCGCGAGCGAAAGCCAAACAGCCGTCAGGCTGCCTTCTTCTTCGGCTGGATCAGGCCGCGCTCGACCAGCAGTTCGGCGATCTGCACTGCGTTGAGGGCGGCGCCCTTGCGCAGATTGTCGGAAACGATCCACATCGACAGGCCGTTGTCGATGGTCGAATCCTCGCGGATGCGCGAGATGAAGGTGGCGTCCTCGCCGGCCGATTCCAGCGGCGTGATGTAGCCGCCGTCCTCGCGCTTGTCCAAGACCTGGCAGCCCGGCGCCTCGCGCAGGATGTCGCGCGCCTCGTCGGCGGTGATCGGGTTCTCGAACTCGATGTTGACCGCTTCCGAATGGCCGATGAACACCGGCACGCGCACGCAGGTCGCCGTCAGCTTGATCTTGGGATCGAGCATCTTCTTGGTCTCGGCGACCATCTTCCACTCTTCCTTGGTGAAGCCGTCATCGAGGAAAACGTCGATATGCGGGATCACGTTGAAGGCGATGCGCTTGGTGAACTTCTTGACGTCGACCTGGTCGGCGACGAACACGGCGCGGGTCTGCGTGAACAGCTCGTCCATGCCTTCCTTGCCGGCGCCCGACACCGACTGGTAGGTGGCCACGACGATGCGCTTGATGGTGGCCGCGTCATGCAGCGGCTTCAGCGCCACGACGAGCTGCGCCGTCGAGCAGTTCGGGTTGGCGATGATGTTCTTGCGGGTGAACAGCGAGATCGCATCCGGGTTCACTTCCGGGACGATCAGCGGCACGTCGGCGTCGTAGCGGAAGGCCGAGGAATTGTCGATGACGACGCAGCCCTGCTTGCCGATCTTGGGTGACCATTCCTTCGAGACATTGCCGCCGGCCGACATGATGCAGATGTCGGTGTCGGAAAAGTCGTAGGTGTCGAGTGCGCGGACCTTCAGCGTGCGGTCGCCGAACGACACTTCCGTGCCCTGGCTGCGGCGCGAGGCAAGCGCCACCACTTCGCTGACCGGAAAACCGCGCTCTTCCAGTATGTTGAGCATTTCGCGGCCCACATTGCCCGTGGCGCCAACTACCGCAACCTTGAAACTCATAAAGATCTCCTATCCCTCTCCGCTTGGTTGTTGGAGAAAACCCGCCGGCCAGGTGCGGGTTCCGTCCCCCGGGCCGAACCCGGGAGAGGGTGGTCAGGCCAAGGGAATCACACCGTTTTGGTGGTGGTTTTGGCCGTTACTTTGCTGGAACGGGGGGACGCGCCGAAACGCCCGGCGCAATGATGCTCATTGCGGCTGGGGGCATCGAATGCAAGAAGAGCCATCAAAAGGCCGCGCATCGAAAAACGATCCCGTTCGAAGCGGGCTTTTACGCGGTTTGCGGCAGGAGTCAATCAGTGGTGTTTCTTCCTTCCCTCCTTGCGGGAGAAGGGAAGGCGGTGCCGCCTGCCCTGTACAAGAGCGGCGCCAGCAAGTACGAACGGGCGAGATCGTCTGGCTGGCGCTGCGCCAGCCCTGTATGTGCTCCATGATGAGCGCAAGCCCTGAATTCCGAAAGAGTGAGATGTCCAACTTCGAAGCACTTGTTCCTGCGCTGGCAAAGGCGCTGGAAAAACGCGGCTATGCCGAACTGACGCCGGTGCAGAAGGCGGTCCTGGAACTTGGCCAGGCCGACGCGCTGGTGTCGGCGCAGACCGGCTCCGGCAAGACGGTGGCCTTCGGCCTTGCCATGGCGCCGACGCTCCTCGGCGGCGCCGACCGCTTTGCCCATGCCGCGGCCCCGCTGGCGCTGGCGGTGGCGCCGACGCGCGAGCTGGCGCTGCAGGTGACGCGCGAACTGGAATGGCTCTACGAGCTGACCGGCGCCACGGTCGCCTCCTGCGTCGGCGGCATGGACATGCGCACCGAACGGCGCGCGCTGGAGCGCGGCGCCCATATCGTCGTCGGCACCCCCGGGCGGCTGCGCGACCACATCACGCGGAACTCGCTCGACATGTCGGCGCTGAAGGCGGTGGTGCTGGACGAAGCCGACGAGATGCTCGATCTCGGTTTTCGCGAGGACCTGGAATTCATCCTCGACGCCGCCCCCGCCGAGCGCCGCACGCTGATGTTTTCGGCCACCGTGCCGCGCTCCATCGCAACCCTCGCCCAGGGCTATCAACGTGACGCCGTGCGCATCTCGGCCGCCGGCGAGGAGAAGCAGCATCTCGACATCGAATACCGGGCGCTCAGCGTCGCCCAGGCCGATCGCGAGAACGCCATCATCAATGTGCTGCGTTTCTACGAAGCGAAAAACGCGCTGGTGTTCTGCAACACCCGTGCCGCCGTCAACCATCTCACCGCACGCTTCAACAACCGCAATTTTTCCGTCGTCGCGCTCTCGGGCGAGCTCAGCCAGAACGAACGCAGCCACGCGCTGCAGGCGATGCGTGATGGCCGCGCCAAGGTCTGCATCGCCACCGACGTCGCGGCGCGCGGCATCGACCTGCCCAATCTGGAGCTGGTCATCCACGCCGACCTGCCGACCAACCCGGAAACGCTGCTGCACCGAAGCGGCCGCACCGGACGCGCGGGTCGCAAGGGCGTCAGCGCGCTGATCGTGCCCAACAGCGCCCGCAGGCGCACTGAACGCCTGCTGGCGAGCGCAAAGCTGACCGCGACATGGGCAAGTCCGCCATCCGCCGACGACGTGATCCGCCGCGACGACGAGCGCATCCTTGCCGATCCCGCCTTCGACGAACCGGTGAAGGACGACGAACGCGGCTTCATCGACGCGCTTCTCGCCAAGCACGGCGCCGAGCAGGTGACGGCCGCCTTCGTGCGGCTGTGCCGCTCGAGCCGCTCGGCGCCAGAGGATCTGATGGACGTCGCGCCGTTCACGCCGTCGCGTGAAAGACCGGCGGGCGAAAACTTCGCGCGCCGCGACGAGGCGCCCAGCCGCCGCGACGATTTCGGCGCCAGCGTCTGGTTTTCGCTGTCGGTCGGGCGCCGGCAGAATGCCGAGCCACGCTGGCTGATTCCGATGCTGTGCCGCACCGGCAGCATCACCAAGCGCGAGATCGGCGCCATCAAGATGCAGCCGGAAGAGACCTTCGTGCAGATCGCCGCCGACTGGGCCGACCGTTTCCTCGCCGCCGTTGGTCCCGACCGCAAATTGCAGGGTAACATCGTGGTGAAACGGCTGGACGGCATGCCGGACCTGTCGCGCGCCGGCTACCAGCCGCCAAGTCCGGACAAGAAACCGCATCGCGGCAAGGCGCCGTTCGACCCGAACGCGCCGAAGCGCAAATTCGAGAAGCGCGCGCCGGCTGGCGACCAGCGCCCCGCCGCATCTGACGCGAAGCCCTGGGCGAAAAAGCCGGGCAAGCCGAAATTCGACAACGCCGGACCGCCGAAACCCAAGAAGGCGAAGAAGCGGCCGAGCTGAGATCTCCCGGCCATGTCGTCACGATGGCTGCCGCGCCAGCCGTCGCATTTTCATGCTGCCCCTTGCGATCCGCCGGAACTTTGAACAGTCTGGTCGGGCGTTCGGGGGATCGGGGCATGCGCGGCGAAGTTCTTCACTATGACGAGACCCAGGGCTTCGGCTTCATCACCGGGGCGGATGGTGAGCGCTATACTTTTGCGCGTGAGGATCTGCGCCGCGAAATCGCAATTGCCCGAGGCACGGCCGTTGAATTCCAGCCCGGCGGCGGCCAGGCGCGCGACATCTTCCCGGCCGGCGCCCAATCCGCGCCTCCAACCGGCGTGGCCGCCGGCGCCCATGCGCGAACCGGTGCGTCCGTCTCTTCCGCTGCTCAAATCGCACAGCCGCGGCATTTTGGCCGCGCCGCCAGCACCGGGCCGGCCGAGCCCGGCCTGTGGGGTTATTTCTGGCGCGGCATCACCGAGAATTATTTCAACTTCACCGGCCGCGCCCGCCGCAAGGAATACTGGGCCTATTGCCTGTTCTGGTTCGTCGCGCTGCTGGCAGTGACCGGCATCGGCATTTTCGCCGATGCCGCGATGGGCAATCTCGACGACGCTGAAATGCCGGCGGTGACGATTGGCCTGTTCGGCCTTTTCCTACTTGCGACCTTTCTGCCTGGCCTCGGCATGACCGTGCGTCGTCTGCACGATATCGGCCTGACCGGCTGGCTTTTCCTGGTGATCCTGATCCCCACCATCGGCAGCCTGATCATCCTGGTCTTCGCGCTCATCCCGACCCAGGCCCGGGAGAACCAGTGGGGACCGGTGCCGGCGGGCGCCAGAACGTAGCCCTGCGTGCGTATTGCAATTACATGCAACTTTAAGTAGCGTCTCGCGACGCAATGTGAAATGGGGCAGAGCATGCGCGGGACAGTGTTCCACTATGACGAAGGCCAGGACTACGGTTACATCAACGGAACCGACGGCAAACGCTACATCTTTTCCCGTATCGATTTCAGCCTGGAACTGCCCCTCGGCAAGGGTACCCTTGTCGAGTTCCAGCCGGGCGACGGCACGGCGCACAACATTGTCGCCACGGCCTCGGCCGCATCGTCGTCAACCACCAGTCAGCCACGGCAGACCAGCCGTTCTGCCCGAAGCCGTCCCGCCTACTCCACAGGGCTGTGGGCTTATTTCTGGCGCGCGGTGATCGCGGATTATGGTAATTTCACCGGACGCTCCCGCCGCAAGGAATTCTGGGCCTTCTGGCTATTCTACACCCTCGGGGTGCTCGCGCTTTTCGGCTTCGGGATACTTGTTGAACTGGCGATCAACGGCTTCGAAACCAACGCGGACAGGACGCCGATGGGGTTCATAGGGTTCATACCCCTACTGGTTTTCTTTTCGGGATTGATCCTGCCTTGCATTGCGCTCCTCGTACGGCGTGCGCATGACGCCGGCCTGAGCGGCTGGTTTGCCCTGCTTTGCTTCGTCCCGCTCATTGGCGGCATCGCCGTGCTAGTCTTCGGGCTTATGCCGCCTCAGCTGGGCGAAAATCCTTGGGGACCGGTGCCGGCGGGCGTCAGGGTCTGACCGCCCCCAGCGCCTCGCCCGAAAGCCTGAGAAAGATCTTCTGGCCGTGGCGTTCGGCGCCAAGCCGGTCGTAGAAGCGCAGCGCGCCTTCGTTCCAGTCCTCGGTGGTCAGGTCGATGCGGCCGATGCCGTTGCGCCGGCAATGGTCGGCGAGAAAGCCGACCAGCGCCCGGCCGACCCCAGCGTTGCGAGCCTTGTCGCGCACGAACAGATCCTTGAGGAACAATAGCCGCTCGAGGTCGATGCCGGGATGCGCGATCGCTACCGACGCCAGACCGCTGATCTCGGCCCCGATGAAGGCCAGCGCGAAATGCGGATAGGCCGGGCTTTCCTCATCCAGCCATTTGCGTGCCGCCGACAAGGCGCGCTCGTGGTCGAGCGGCGGCTGCCGGTAGTACACCGCCATTTCGCACAGCATCGTGGCGAGCGCCGTCGCGTCGCCGGTCGTCGCCCAGCGGACGGCGATCATCATGGGCTCAGCCCAGGAACTTGGCGATGATCGCGTCGCTCATCTCGACGGTGCCGACCTCGGTCATGCCGGCGGAGAGGATGTCCTTGGTGCGCAGCCCGTCGTCGAGCACGGCGGCGATTGCCGCTTCGAGCTTGTCGGCTTCATCGACCATGGCGAAGGAATAGCGCAGGCACATGGCGAAGGAAGCGATCATGGCGATCGGGTTGGCGATGCCCTTGCCGGCGATATCGGGCGCCGAACCGTGCACCGGCTCGTAAAGCGCCTTGCGCTTCTTGGTCTTGGCATCAGGCGCGCCGAGCGAGGCGGAAGGCAGCATGCCGATCGAGCCGGTCAGCATGGCGGCGATATCGGACAGCATGTCGCCGAACAGGTTATCGGTGACGATGACGTCGAACTGCTTGGGCCAGCGCACCAGTTGCATGCCGCCGGCATCGGCCAGCATGTGGTCGAGCTTGACGTCGGAATATCGGGCCTTGTGGGTCTGGGTGACGACCTCGTTCCACAACACGCCGGACTTCATGACGTTGCGCTTTTCCATCGAGGTGACATGGTTCTTGCGCGTGCGCGCCAATTCGAAGGCGACGCCCGAAATGCGCTCGATCTCGAATGTGTCGTAGACCTGGGTGTCGATGCCGCGCTTCTGGCCGTTGCCGAGATCGATGATCTGCTTGGGCTCGCCGAAATAGACGCCGCCGGTCAGTTCGCGCACGATCAATATGTCGAGGCCTTCGACCACCTCTTGCTTCAGCGAGGAGGACGCCGCCAGCGCCGGATAGCAGATCGCGGGCCTGAGATTGGCAAACAGCTCCATGTCCTTGCGCAGGCGCAGCAGGCCGGCCTCGGGGCGAACCTCGTAAGGCACGGCATCCCATTTCGGACCGCCGACGGCCCCGAACAGCACGGCGTCGGCGGCAACAGCCTTTTCCATGTCGGCATCGGAAATCGCGGCACCATGTGCATCGTAGGCGCAGCCGCCGACCAGCCCCTCGTCGGTGGCGAAGCCGCTGCCGAGCTTCTCGTTCATGGCCGCTATCAGCTTCTTGACCTCGGCCATGGCCTCGGGGCCGATGCCGTCGCCGGGAAGCAGGAAGAGATGTTTCGAAGCCATGGAGAGCCGTCCCAGAAAGAATGCGTTTCGATTTGCACAGCATCCTTCGCGCGCCAATGAGGCGCGCGGCGCTGTGCGACCGCGGCCTTGCTAACCGCCAAGCGGTTGCTACGCAAGGAAGAACAATTGGCGAAGGCGGCTAAGTGCGTAATCTCCCCCCTTGAGGGGGAGATGGCCGCCAGGCCAGAGGGGGGCGCTGTCCCGCCAGCATGTCCAGGTCAGCAGTCGCCTCGGCGCTTTGCAGATGTTTCACCGATGCGAGAGAATGTTGACCAGCCGGTTGAAAGGGTCGCGCACATAGAAGCGCCGCACGCCCCAGGGCTCGTCGGCCGGCCCGTATTCGATGGCGAAGCCGGCTGCCTTCATGGCGTCGAGTGCGGCATCAACGTCGTCGACCTCGATCGACAGGTCCGGCACCGGCGTGCCCGACCCGCCTTGCGCCATGAAGCTGACCTGTACCTGCATCCTTTCCTCGGACCCGTAGGTGACGATCCAGCCTTGATCCATGAGCATATCGAGGCCGAGCACGTCATGGTAGAAGCGCCTCGCCGATGCCGCGTCCTTTGTTTCGATATTGGCTACGATACGCCGCACTGCCATGGCATTGGCCTCCTCAGTCTGTGCGCCGAAGCGCCGTCACCTCGATTTCGATCTTCATCTCCGGTCTGTTGAGCTGGCACACGATCATCGTTGCCGCCGGCCTGATCTCGCCGAACGCTTCGCCGAGAATGGGGAACACCACGTCGACGAAGGCCTGGTCGGTGATATAGTAATGCGCGCGCACCACATCTTCCATGTCGAAGCCGCCGTCCCGCAAGGCACTGGCGATGGTTGCCAGGCAATTGCGCGTCTGCGCCTCGACCGTTTCCGGCATCGTCATCGAGGCATAGTCGTAGCCGGTCGTTCCGGACACGAAACACCAGTCGCCCTGCACCACGGCGCGCGAATAGCCGGCGGTCTTCTCGAAGGGCGAACCGGTGGAGATCAGCTTTCGCATGGCATCCTCGCAAGGGGTGTTCGCAACCACTTTGCGGGCAAAAGCCTCGCGCGGCCATAGGCCAGACGGAGCTGGCCGTTGTCCCGATGACCTTGATCGTCCGCTGGGCCTCAGCTCGCCAGCCGGCTGACCATCTCGTGCTGGGCGTAGGCCCGGCCGAAGCGGTTGGCGAGGAAGGCGTCGAGCGCGATGTCCTCCTGCTTGACGAAGCCGGTCGCCGGCAAGGTACCGTCGGCCAGCATGTCGAGCACGGCGCAGATTCCGGATGCCGTGGTGATCTGGATGGCGCTGCGCACCGTCTGGCCGACCCGCTTCGAATAGATCTTGTTGGCGTAGGTCTCCTGCAGCAGGCGGCCGTTCTTGCGCCCCGAGACGGTGACGAAGACGATGACCACGTCCTGCAGCGTCGCTGGCAGCGCGCTTTCGAAAATGTCCTTCAACACCTCTCGGCGGTGACGCAGGCCGAGATCGTTGAGCAGCGCCTTCATGATGGCGGCGTGGCCGGGATAGCGGATGGTGCGATAGTTGAGCGTGCGCACCTTGCCCTTCAGCGTCTCGGCCAAAGTGCCGAGCCCGCCCGAGGTGTTGAAGGCCTCGTAGGTTACCCCGTCGAGCGAGAATTCCTCGCGCTCCTCCAGCGGCGGCACCTCGACCAGCTCGCCCTCGACGATCGCCTCGCAGGGCTCGCAATATTCGTTGATGACGCCGTCGGTGCTCCAGGTCAGATTGTAGTTCAGCGCGTTCGAGGGATATTGCGGCAGCGCGCCGACCCGCATGCGCACGCTTTCCAGCGTGTCGAAACGGCTGGCGAGATCGTTGGCGACGATCGAGATGAAGCCCGGCGCCAGCCCGCATTGCGGGATGAAGGCGCTGTTGGTCGAACGCGCCAGTTCCTTCACGCGCCGGGTCGAGACGACGTCCTCCGTGAGATCGAGATAATGCACGTCGGCGCTTGCGGCAGCTTCGGCGATGCGCGTGGTCAGATGGAAGGGAGCGGCGCTGAGCACCGCGAATTTTCCGGCGAGCGCAGCTTCCAGCGTGCCCGCGGCCGCGATGTCGAGTTCGAGCGTCTCTACTCCGTCAGGCAATTCAGCCGCGGCAAGCTGCGCGGCCGAGCGGTCGACGAGGGTGACATGATAGTCCCTGGTTGAAAACAGCATCTCGGCAATGGTCGAGCCGATCTTGCCGGCGCCGACGACAACAATTTTCTTCATGACCCGGTTCCCTCGCCCGACAGTTGATTTGTCCCGCTACAATCGCGGCTTGCCGGACGAAAGGAAGCGTGGAATTATGCGAAATGAAGCACAGTTTCTATCAATATGCCGACCAGGTTCGTTGAAATGCTGAGTGATGCCGACCAGGCCCTGCTTGCCCTGCTGCGCGAGAACGCCCGCGCCTCGACCGCCGCGCTGGCGCGCCGGCTCGGCGTGTCGCGCACCACGGTGCAGAGCCGCATCGAACGGCTGGAGCAGCGCGGCATCATAGCCGGCTACGGCGTCAAGCTTGCGCCCGATTATGAACAGGGACTGGTGCGGGCGCATGTGCTGCTCACCGTGACGCCCAAGCTCGCCGACAAGGTGGTGCGCAGCCTGCGCGCCCTGGCGCCGGTCAGGACGCTGCATTCGGTGAGCGGCAATTTCGACATGATCGTCATCGCCGACGCGCCGTCGATCAAGGACCTGGACACGCTGCTCGACCAGATCGGCGCCCTCGAAGGCGTCGAACGGACATCGTCGTCGATCATCCTGTCGACGCGGATCGATCGGTGATCACCGGTGAAAAACCGGGCCGCAGGCGGCCCGGTCGTGCCGCCTTTACTTGGCAGGCTGGATGTTCGAGACCAGCGATTTGCCGGATTTCGTCGAATAGGTGACGATCACCTTCTTGCCGGGCTTCAGCGTCTCGACCTCTATGCCCTCCGGCAGGTTCAGCGTCTTGCCGTCGGCCAGCGTGATGGCGTCGCCCTTTGCATCGACATTGACGATGGTGCTGGTAACCGTCCTTGCAAGGGCTGCCGTCGAGGATGCGGCCGCCAGCACTGTCGCGGCGGCGATGACGAATTTCCTCATGGTCTTTTCTCCTAACGCTTGTTGTGGTGCCGAAGTGGTTCGGCATCGAGGGGTCGGAACGATTACAGTTGCCGCCCCGCTTCCCCCGGATCGAGAGAAGATCGGTCGATCCTAGCGAGGCGAGTTGTCGGGCAGCTGGCCGGCGCCTTACGGATCCGTAAGACCGGGATGACGGACAGAGGATCCAGGTCTATCGCCGGCTAACCCGACGCCAGCGGGAAACTCACCATCACGGCGAGACCCGGCCGGCAGTCCTCAAGCGTGATCGATGCGCCGTGCAGGTCGGCGATGGCCCTAACGAGGCTGAGGCCGAGGCCGCTGCCTGGCGTCGAGCGGCTGTGGTCCAGCCGGTAGAGCCGCTGGAACACTTTTTCACGCTCGTACGCCGGGATGCCAGGACCGTTGTCGGCGACTCTGGCCAGGATATGCTCGTCCCGGCGTTCGGCCGACAATTTGATCGCGGTGCCGGGCGGGCAATGGCGCAGCGCATTCTCGACCAGGTTGGCGAACATCTGCATCAGCAGCTCGCGATCGCCATGGACCCGGTCCGTCGTCCCGTCCAGCCGCTGCGACGACAGCGACTTGCAGTCGTCCTCTGCCACCTCGGTGTAGATCTCGGCGATGGTTTGCAGAATCTCGCCGAGATCGACATCGGTAAAGCGCGCCTTGCGCGCGCCAGCCTCGATCTGTGCAATTCTAAGCAGCGCGTCAAAGGTCTCGTTGATCTGGTGACCCTCCGCGCGCGCGTCGGCCAGGTCGCCGGAGACATCCTGATCCTGCGCCGCCTTGTCGGCCGCGCCCTCCAGAATCATCTGCAGCCGATTGAGCGGCGTCTTCAGATCGTGCGCAATGTCGGCGCTGACCTGCTTCATGCCTTCGACCAGCGCCGACAGACGATCAAGAGCCGCATTGACCTGATTGGACACGACGTCGATGTCGTCGCCATTGCCGGTCAGTGGAATGCGGGTATCCAGCCGGCCATGCGAGACATCCACCATAGTGGCGGCAATGCCGTCGAGCCGGCGCTGAACGCGCGAGGCGAGCAAGGCGCCGCCGGCCACCGCCAGCCCGGCGATGATCAGCGTCGCCCAGCCGAAGCTCATCAGTATGATAGTTTCCAGTTCCTCCGTCTCGGACAGGCTGAAGGCGATCGTCAGATTGTTGCCGCCAATCGAGCCGGAATAGGCACGGTATTGGGCACCGGCCGGCACACCGGGCATTTTTGCGTCGAGCATCGAGAACCCGTCGGGAACTCCAGCCGCGGTGAAGTTGCCGGCCAGACGGTTGCCGGCCGCGTCGGTCAGCGAAAAGAGCTGTTCCTTCTTGGAGCTGAGCTGCGAATGACTCTCGACCGTGGCGATCAGGTCCTCGAGGTCGCTCTCGGTATACGTTGCGGCGACGACCGAGTAGGTTTCCCTGATGGTTTCGTCGAGCCGTCCCGCAAGATCGGCGCTCATCATCCGGTAGACGATGGCGCCGGACAGCACGAAAGCCAGCATGAACAGGAAGGCGAACGTCAAGGCGAGCCGGAACGGCGTGCTGCGCGGCAGCCGGGACCATGTCGCGGTCATGGTGAAAGCGGTGCGTGCAGGCTGTAGCCGGTATTGCGGACCGTATGGATGAGCTGGGTTTCGAAAGGCCTGTCGATCTTGGCCCGCAAGCGGCTGATATGGGTCTCGACGACGCTGGTCCTGGGATCGAAATGGAAATCCCAGACGCGCTCCAGGAGCATGGTGCGGGTGATCACCCGGCCCTCGCCGCGCATCAGCACTTCCAACAGGCTGAACTCACGCGGTTGCAGGTCGATCGGCTGGCCCTGCCTGGCAACGCGGCGCATGATCAGGTCCATTTCGAGGTCGGCTACCCGCAGAACGGTCTTCTGCTCCAGTGCGGCCGGCCTGCGGCCGAGCGCATTGATGCGGGCAAGCAATTCGGAAAAGGCGAAAGGCTTGACCAGATAGTCGTCGCCGCCAGCCTCGAGGCCCTCGACACGGTCGTCGATGCCGCCGACGGACGTGAGAAAGATCGCCGGCGTGCGCACGCCCGCCGCACGGACCGCCTTAACCATCGACAGGCCGTCGAGGCCTGGGATCATCCGGTCGGCCACGATCACGTCATAGCCGCCGCTGGTCGCGGCGAAGAGCGCGTCGTGCCCGTTGCGCAATAGGTCGCAGACATGGCCGGCCTCGGTCAGGCCCCTGACGATGTAGTCAGCCGTCCTGTGGTCATCCTCGACAAGAAGAAGTCGCATCGCTGTTCCGGTTGATTGCCGATGTTGGGAACAGGCTAGCACCGGCGTGGGTCCGTTCCTAGGATGGCACGTGGCCGGCAAGCTCGGCTGCGCTTGTCCGGCGTCAGTCCGATTCCAGCAAGATCTCGTCGGCATCGTCTGCGGTCTTCTTCAGCGTCATGTAGAGAACCAGGGCAATGATGCAGCCGAGGAAGATCAGGCTGGTGAAGGTGGTGCCGAAACCGAGGCCGCCATATTCGACTGGCTGCGACAGCAGATCGCCGAAGGAGGCGCCAAGTGGCCGCGTCAGGATATAGGCGAGCCAGAAGGCGAGAATGCCGTCCAGATGAAGCAGGTAATAGGCACCCGCGATGACCGCGATTACGCCGCCGAACAGCAGGCCGGTCGTCAGGTAGCCCATGTCGAAGCTCTCGGCGACGAGATCGCCGGCGGCGGTGCCGAGCGAGAAGGTGAACAGGATCGCCAGCCAGTAGAAGATCTCGCGCCGGGTGGTGAAGATGGTGTGGATCGACAGCGTCCGCTCGCTTGCATACCAAACAGCGAATGTGGCGGCGAGCATGACGGTGAAGGCGATCGTGGTCGTTTCGAGACGCACGCCGAAATTGTCGACCAGATTATCTGATATCAGCGTGCCGACGACGCTGATCAGCACCACCGCCAGCCAGTAAGCCCAGGGCACGTAGCGTTTCTGGGCGAACTGGAGGGCAAGGGCAACGACTAGGACGCCGGTCATGATCAACGACGTGGCGGTCAGCCCAAGGCCAAGGTTGACGGCGAGATAGTCAGCCGCCGTCTCGCCCATGGTCACCGCCATCAGCTTGATCAGCCAGAAATCGGCGGTGACGTCCGGGACCCTGTTGTGGGTCGATCCGGCGGGCTTTTGCGCGTTGGAAGTGAGCATGGCGGATGTCCTGCGGTTTGTGATTCGCGGACTTACTTGCCTATGACCTTCATGGCCTGGGCGAAGAAGTCGTCGGCGCGCTTATCATCGTCGGCATTGCAGCGTTCGATGCCCTGGGTCTCCAGTTCCGAGACCTTCGCCTTGTCGGAGGCGCCGAGCTTAACCGTAGCCTCCGCCGCGCGAAGAGCCTTCAGTGTGTCCTCGCAAGGTGCGGTGGCGGCGAAAACGGGCGAGATCGAAGCCGAGACAGCGAGGCTGCCCACCGCAATGGCAAGTGCAAATCTTCTCATGAAACCAGTCCCTGTCCGATGCCGGTGGTCCGGCGGCCATAGTTGATGTCGGCCCATGGCGGACCGGCATCGCAATGATATGGAAGCGACTTCACTCCAGCCTGTCCGCCGGCATACAAATTCGTAAGGTTGGACCTGGTTGGCGCAAAAAGGCTTTACGAACGTCGTGCGCTGCTTTGATAGAAAGCGATTGCCTTGTATCCGCCATCAATGGCGTGCCCGAGTGCACGCGGGCCTCGCCAGCGCCCCAGGAAAACACGAATGACCTACGCTTCCCTCAAGCCGGTCTCAGAGGCCTTCGTCCAGCGCAAACGGCTGATTTTCGTGCGAGTGGCGGCGGTGTTCGCGGTCCTGCTTCTGTTCCTCACCAAGCCTGGGCTCAACGAGGGCTCGCAAGGCCACGAGACGCTCGAATTCCTCGGCTTCTGTCTGGTGCTCGCCTGCGTCGCCGGCCGGCTCTGGAGCATCCTCTATGTCGGCGGCAAGAAAAACGAGGAACTGGTCTCGATCGGACCGTTCTCGATAAGTCAGAACCCGCTCTATTTCTTCTCGACGGTGGGCGCTGTCGGTATCGGACTGCTCTACGGCTCGGTTCTGGCGGCCGTGGCGCTGGGCGCTGCCAGCTTCCTCATCTTCCGCGTCACGGCGCGCAAGGAAGCCGAATACCTCCTGGGCAAATTCGGCCCGGCCTATCTCGCCTACACCAAGGCCACGCCGCGCTTCTGGCCGAACCCGCTGCTCTACCGCGACAATGACGAGTTGCAATTCTCGACGCGCGCGCTGAAGCGCACCTTCTATGACGGGCTCTATTTCCTGGCCATTTTCCCGGCCATCGAGCTGATCGAATATCTCCGGGAGAGCGGGCTGCTGTTCCCGGCCTTCGTGACGCTCTACTGATCGTCGGATCGGTTGCAAAAACCGACCGCCCTCGACAACAGGCGCTATCAGCCTCCCAGCGGATAGGGCATGTAGCCGACGAAGCCCGCGATCTTCCAGCTGCCGCCGACCTTCCTGCAGAAATACAGCGTCTGCCATTTCAGCCGATCGACGCCGCCATCCGCCTTGGCGACGGTGCCGTCGAATTTCTTGTGCAGCACGGCGCGGTCGCCGTCGACATCGATGTCGCGCAGGTTGGTGACGCGGAACAGCGCCTCGCGCAGCGGCTCGGCGAATTTGGTCGCCGCCGTTTCCTTGGCCTGGCGGAGCCACTCGTCGCGATAGATCTCCAGCCGCGGGAACTGCAGCCGCCAGGCGTCGGCGTTGGCAAGAAAATGCGCGTGCATGCCGAAGAAGCTTTCGGCGACAAAATCGTCCTCGACCATGGACCAGTCCTGACCGATGAAGGCATCGATGTCGCGCCGCACCAGCATCTCCCAGAGGGCGTGGCGGTCGGCATCACCTGATGGAAACGGGTTCTTGTCGAAGGTCATTCTCGGTTCTCCGCTCTGGAAATGCGCCCGTCCGTTTCAAGCCCGGCCGGCGAGCGCGCACGATGCAAGCGCTTCTGTAATAAAGCAACATGGATTTCCAGGAATGTTGCTTTCCAACAAGACCTCTATCGGGATCGCCTCGATCGGGGTAAATCTCGGCCGAAGCGGGCGCTCCCACCGTGTCCCGTCATAGCATCAGAGGAGGTCCGCTCTTGCCCAAGCAATGTTTTGGAACGTCGCATGTCCCGCTGTCACCCGCGGTGCGGGCCGGCGACTTCGTCTATATCTCGGGCCAGGTGCCGGTCGGCGGCGACGGCATCGTGGTCAGGGGCGGCATATCCGAACAGACGGAGCAGGTGCTTTCCAACGTCAAGGCGGCGCTGGCGCTGGCCGGCTGCACCATGGACGATGTGGTCAAGACCACCGTCTGGCTGGAGGACGCGCGCGACTTCGGCGCCTTCAACGCCGTCTATGCCAGGCATTTCCCGAAGAACCCGCCGGCCCGCACCACGGTCGAATCGCGGCTGATGATCGACATCAAGATCGAAGTGGAAGCCGTCGCCTACCGGCCGCTCTGACGGCCGTCGGCGAGGATGGAACGAAGCGGAGAGGCGCGCCCGATGCAATTTGATCTTCTGTTCAAGGGCGGGCGGCTGATCGATCCGGCGGCCGGGCTCGACGCGCCGCGCGATCTTGCCATCGCCAATGGCCGCATCGCCGCCGTCGACGCCGACATTCCCGCCGACCGCGCGGCCAGCGTCATCGATGCCAAGGGCTGCATCGTGGCGCCCGGCCTCGTCGACCTGCACAGCCACGTCTATTGGGGCGGCACCTCGCTCGGCGTCGATGCCGACCGGCTGGCGGCCAAGAGCGGCACCACCACCTTCATTGATGCCGGCAGTGCCGGCGCCGGCAATTTCCTCGGCTTCCGCCGCCATGTCATGGAGCGCTCGAAGGTGCGCATCCTGGCTTATGTCAACATCTCCTTCGCCGGCATTTTCGGCTTCTCGCAGACCGTCTCGGTCGGCGAGTGCAGCGATCTCAGGCTCTGCGAACCGCGTGAGGTGGTGGCGGCGGTGCGCGAGCACGCGGACGTCGTCGTCGGCGTCAAGGTCCGCTCCGGCAAGCATGCCGGCGGCACCAGCGGCATCGCGCCGGTCGATCTGGCGCTGGAGGCGGCCGACAAATCCGGTCTGCCGCTGATGGCGCACATAGACGAACCGCCGCCCGGGCGCTCGGAAGTGCTGCCGCGCCTGCGCAGGGGCGACATTCTCACCCACTGCTTCCGACCGTTTCCGAACGCGCCGGTCTTCGCCTCCGGCGCGGTGCGGCCCGACATGCGGCTGGCGCGCGAGCGTGGCGTCATCTTCGATCTCGGCCACGGCATGGGCTCGTTCGACTTCGAGGTCGCTCGCGCCATGCTGGCCGAAGGGCTGGCGCCCGACGTCATCTCGAGCGACGTGCATCTCTACTGCGTCGACGGTCCTGCCTTCGACATACTGGTGTGCATGTCGAAGCTGCTGGCGCTCGGCATGCCGCTGGTCGAGGTGTTGCGCGCCGCCACCCAAGCGCCGGCGCAGGCGATCGCGCGGCCTGATCTGGGCACGCTCAAGGTCGGAACCGCCGGCGACGTCGCGCTGCTGCGGCAGCACTCCGGCCGCTTCACCTTTGTCGACGCGGTCGGCGCCTCGCTGGTCGCCGACCAGCGGCTGGTCTGCGAAGGCATCGCCATCGGCGGCGCCTGGTGGCCGAACGAGACGATGAACGATGTCGGCGACACCGAGCGTTTCGAGGCGCATGTGGGGCATACGCATGTCGAGGTCGCGGCCAGGCATTTTGGGCACCGGCATGATTGATTGATCTCGGTAGCACTGCGCCGCCTGTCTTGCCGCGGCTGCGAGTTTGGCGAATGGCTTCCCCCACTCCGTCGCTGCTCCGCAGCGCCACCTCTCCCCCCTCCGGAGGGAGAGGAAGGGAGCCTCCCGGCATAAGCTCGCGCCCTTCCTCTCCCCCGTCGATCGGGGGAGAGGTGTCGAGCGAAGCTCGACGGAGTGGGGGCGACCTTCCCTTGAAGCAACGCTTCCGCTTCACCGTCGCGCGTTGCTGACCGCCCCATAAACCGGCGTATCAATCCCCTCCATCCGCGCCTTGATCTGCAGCGCCACATATTTCGAATAGAAGCGCGAGAGCGCCAGATTGCCGCCGTGGAACCACAGCGCTTCCTGTGCCGTCGGTTTCCACATGTTGCGCAGTTCGCCCTGCCATGGCCCGGGGTCGCCCTTGACGCCGGAGCCGAGGCCCCAGCACGGGCCGACCCTGTCGGCGACCTCGCGCGAGACGATTTGCGCCACGGTTTCGTTCATCGACTGATAGCCGGTGCAGGCGATGATGGCGTCGGCTTCAAGCTCGCTGCCGTCCTCGAAGAGAATGCCTTTCGCGGTCAGCGACTTGATCGCCACGCCGCTGCGGATGCCGATCTTGCCGTCGATGATCAGGTCCGAGGCGCCGACATCGATGTAGTAGCCGGAGCCGGTGCGGTAGGCCTTCATCAGCAGGCCGGTCTCGTCGTCGCCGAAGTCGAGGGCGAACCCGGCGGCGCGAAGCCGCTCGTAAAAAGCCGCGTCGCGTGCGCGGATGACGTCGTAGAGCGCTCGCTGGCCCTTGGGCACCAGCGCGAAGGGCGTCGAGGCGACGATCATGTCGGCCTTTTCGGTGGTGATGCCGCGCGCCAGCGCGTTCTCCGAAAAGATCTCGAAACCGACTTCCATCAGCGTGTCCGATTTGACCACGGTCGTCGGCGAACGCTGGATCATGGTGACCTCGGCGCCGCTTTCCCAGAGATCGACGCAGACGTCATGCCCGGAGCTCGCCGCGCCGATGACCGCGGTCTTTTTGCCGCGGAGCTTCTCGCCGCTGGAATACTGGCTGGAATGCAGCAGCTCGCCCTTAAAGTCACCGGCGCCCGGCAGGTCGATCGGCCGCGCCGGACCGTAGGCGCCGGTGGCGAAGACGATGTGCTTGGGCTTCAGCGTGATGTGCTGGCCGACGCGGTCCACGACCACGGTCCAGACCTTCTCGGCCTCGTCATAGCTGGCGCTGACGCATCTGGTGGCGACCCAATAGTTGAGCTCCATGACGCGCGTGTACATTTCCAGCCAGTCGCCCATCTTGTCCTTGGGCGTGAAGACCGGCCAATTGTCGGGAAACGGAATGTAAGGCAGATGGTCGTACCAGACCGGATCGTGCAGCACGAGCGTGCGGTAGCGCTTGCGCCAGGAATCGCCCGGCCGGGCATTCTTCTCGATGACGATCGAGGGCACGCCGAGCTGCCTGAGCCGCGCGCCCAGCATGATGCCGCCCTGGCCGCCGCCGATGACCAGGCAATAGGGCTGCTCGGAAGCGCCAAGCTCGCGGGTCTCGCGCGCGCGCGCCTCCGACCAGGTCTCGCGCTCCGGGTCGGCCTTGTGGCGCACGCCCAGCGGCCGCGTCGCGCCCTTGCGCTCCTCGAATCCTTTCAGGTCGGTCATTGCCGTGAACAATGTCCGGCAGCGGCCGTCGCGCAGGCGCATGATGCCCTGGCCCGAGGCCACGGCGGTCTCGAAGGTGAACCAGGCCTCGATTATCTCCTCGTCCGAGGTGGCTTCGCCGGTGAGCTGCCATCTTGCCGGCCGCGTCGCTGCCAGCGTCGCCTTCAGCATGTCGGCGATCGCCTCGCGCCCTTCCATCGTGGTGACGTTCCAGGTGAAGGTCAGGAGGTCACGCCAGTAGCAATCGTCGACGAACAGGTTGGCCGCGGCCGCTATGTCACCGGCTTCGAGCGCCTTGTCGAAAGCGCCGAGCCATGCGGCTGCCTGTTGCGATGGTGCTATTTCGAGCATTTGTTTCCCTCTTTTTCGCGTTGGCGCTGTCCGGTGTTCCCTTCTCCCCTTGTGGGAGAAGGTGGCCTCGCGGAGCGAGGTCGGATGAGGGGTGCTCCAGCTCGGCACGGCCGGCACTCCGTCACCCACCCCTCAACCGTCTCGGCGCTGCGCGCCGATCCACCTTCTCCCACAAGGGGAGAAGGAAAAAACGTCCTAATCCCCGAGCGGCTCCATCTCGTTGCCGGTGCGGTGGATCTGGGCATTGTATTTGATGCGGCGGACCGTCTCGCGGGCCGAGCCGTCGAGCTTGTAGGCGGCAGCCACCGCCATGAGGTCGATCATGGCCAAAAAGGCGAAGCGCGATGCCGTCGGCTTCAGCGTATCGGGATATTCCGGCACCGCTACGGTCAGCCTGACGTCGCCGACGCGCGCGAGCTCGGTGTCGGGCGCCGTCACGCAGATGGCATTGGCGCGGTAGTGCTTGGCGAGTTCGACCGCCTCGATCACCTCGCGCGTGCGCCCCGTCGCCGAAATGGCGATCACCAGGTCGCCGGGCTTCAAGGTCGAGGCGGTCATGCGCATGAGATAAGGGTCGCATTGCGCGCTGATCGATATGCCGTAGCGAAACAGCCGGTACTGCGTTTCCTGCGCCAGCGCCGAGGAACTGCCGCCCAGTCCGAACACCGTAACCTGGCGCGCCTTGGCGATCAGCTCGGCGGCCTTCTGCAGCTGGACCGGATCGAGCTGCCGCTCGGCCTCCTGCAGCGCCCGCCGCGCTTCGCCGAACACCGCGTTCCAGAACGGCATGCCGGTGTCGTTCTCCCTGGCTGGCGAAGTGTCCAGATAGAGCGCGCCGACGACGAGGCTCTGCGCCAGCTTCAGCTTGAAATCACGCACGCCCTCGCAGCCGATGGCGCGGCAGAAGCGGGTCACCGTCGGTTCGCTGACGCCGGCACGCTGGGCAAGGGCGGCGTTGGAGGCATCGACCGCGTATTTGACGTCGTCGAGCACGACATCGGCGACGCGGCGCTCGGCCGGACGCAGTTCGGCATAGGTATCCTTGACCAGCGAGATGATGTCGGGAATGCGCCGCACAGGCTCACCCCCGTCCGCCTCGCCATCCGTCATCAGGTTTTCCCGGCTGTCAGCTTCGGTCATGAAGTGGCCTTCCCTGGTCCCTTGTCGACCTCTTACCATGCTTGCACGCTGTCGTTCCATGTGCACGGCCCCGCTGCAACTGCTGCGTGCCGTTGCGGCATGCCACCCGGCTTTGCCCATCTGCAACGCCCGCCTTGTTGTGCCACTTTTCCCGAGTATGTAGGAAAGCAACACGCATTTCAAGATAAAGAAAAGACAGCGAAAGCAGGTATATAGAGGAATAGGCAGCTCTCAACGACGGAACGATCGCGCTCTTCGCTTGACACCAAAGTAGGATAGTTACACACTGATTTTTGGCAGTCGATTGGACGCACTCTCCGAGGGGCGGATGAACGCGGGCGAAACAACAGCGCCGAAGCTTGGTGTGCAGGCAGCGACCAAGATCTATCACACCGCATCCGGCGACCTCCTGGCGCTGGACCGCTGCAGCCTCGACGTCCACGCCAATGAAATCGTTTCGATCGTCGGCCCGTCCGGCTGCGGCAAGACCACGCTTTTGTGGTCGATGTCGGGCTTGCACAGCCTGACCGGCGGCGAGATCCGGCTCGACGGCGTCAAGATCACCGGGCCGCATCCCGACATCGGCATCGTGTTCCAGGAAGCGAACCTGCTGCCTTGGCGCAATCTCGATGCCAACATCCGCTTTCCCTTCGAGATCAAGGGCGAGAAACCAGACCGCGCATGGATCGCGCATCTGCTCCACCGCGTCGGGCTCGACGGTTTCGGCGGCAAGTTCCCGCGCGAGCTTTCGGGCGGCATGCAGCAGCGCGCCGCGATCGTGCGGGCGCTGGCGCCAAAACCCTCCGTGCTTTTGATGGACGAGCCGTTCGGCGCGCTCGACAGTTTTACCCGCGAGGAGATGAACCGTCTCGTCGAGGAGATCTGGCTCGACACCAAGACCACCATCGTCTTCATCACCCACAGCATCGAGGAAGCAATCTTTCTCTCCGACCGCGTGGTGGTGCTGAGCGCGCGGCCCGGCCGCGTCGCCAGGGAGTATCGCGTGCCGTTCGCGCGGCCGCGCTCGCTGGAGATCATGGCGACGAAAGAGGTTTTCGACCTCACCAACCGGATCAAGATGGACATCGTCGGCGAGCGCGCCAGGCCCAAGGCACCGGAACAGGAACGCGCCAGCGCCGAGATCGTGAGGATCAGGCCGTGAGCGACGCCATCCCGGAATTCTCCAAATCCAAATCGGGTGCCAAGTCCGGCGATGGGCAGGACGTCAGCCTGACCAATCTCTCGGCCTTCGCCAGCGGCCCCGGCATCAAGTCGGGCAAGGAGGTGGCGGCGATCATAGCTGTCGCCGTAATCATAATCGGCGGCATCGAATTGGCGCTGCGCCTGTTCCATGTGCCGCTCTACATCATGCCGCCGCCAAGCTCGATCGCCTACGCGCTGTTCGACGAGTTCCCGCTGATTGCGCCGCATCTCGGCTATACGCTGGTCGAGCTGGTTTCCGGCTTCGCCATCGGAGCCGTCGTCGGCCTGGTGCTGGCCGCCGTCATCACCCAGTTTCCCTTCGCCGAAAAGATCGTCGCGCCCTACATCCTGCTTCTCGTCACCACGCCGATGCTGGCGCTGGTGCCGCTTTTGATCCTTCGCTTCGGTTTCGGCTACACGCCGCGCATCATCGCGGTGGCGCTGGCCGCCGGGCCGATGGTGATGATCAACGCAGCCACCGGCTTTCGCCGCGTCGACAGCGCCAAGATCGCGCTGGCGCGCTCCTATGGCGCCAGCACCTTGCAGATATTCTGGAAGATCCGCGCGCCGATGGCGCTGCCTATGATCCTGGTCGGGCTGATGATCGGCGCCATCTTCGGCCTGCTGACCGCAGTCGGCGCGGAGATGGTCGGCGGCGGCTTCGGCCTCGGCAACCGGCTCACCACCTATTCGTCGATGATCCAGATGCCGCAATTCTTCGCCGTGGTGCTGATCCTGTCGACGCTCGGCATCCTGATCTACGTGCTGTTCTTCCTGATCGGCAAGAAATGGGCGAGCTGGGAGGCTTGAGCACGAGATCATGAACGCCCCGGAGCGGGCGAGGAGCGGGCGAAAGGCCATCGATCAACAAGAAGGTCAATCAACAAAAGGGGAATGCCATGACCGACCAGAACTCATTCCAGACGGCGACAAGAACGGGCATCAGCCGCCGCACCTTCCTGCAGGTGACGGCAGCCGGCGTCGTGACCGCCACCGCGCTCGGTGCATCGGGCTTGAAGGCCAGGGCGGCGGCCTATGAAAAATTCACCTGGATCTCGCCGCGCGGCACGCTCGAAGTGCTCGACGACTATCCTTATTGGGCAGCCAAGAAGGCAGGCTATTTCGACGGGCTCAGCACCGACATGCAGCCAGGCCCGTCGGACGGCACGGCGACGGTGAAGTTCGTCGATGTCGGCCAGGCCGATATGGGCTTTCCCTCGCCCGGCGTGTTCTCCTTCGCCATCCAGAACGGCATGAAGCTGAAGTCGGTGTTCCACATGGGCGCGCGCGACACGTTCTCCATCGCCTTCCGCAAGGGCGAGGGCACGAACGACCTGAAGAAGCTCGAAGGCAAGACCATCCTGCTCGGCTCCGCCGCCTGGCAGTCGATCACCGATCCGCTGCTCGCCGCGCAAGGCGTCGACATCAAGAAGGTCAAGTATGTCGAGGCCGGCTGGCCGACCTGGGGCACCGCGCTCGCCGGCGGCCAGGGCGACGCTGCCTTGTCGTGGGAGGGGCTGCGCGCCGAATGGATCGCCAAGGGCCTCGACTTCGAATACTGGCTCGGCGTGAAGAATTCCAAGCTGCCGGCCAACACCTTCGTCGTGCGCGCCGCCGATCTCGAAGATCCCGACAAGAAGGCGTTCCTGGAAAAATATCTGCGCGGCTGGGCGATGGGGCTGGAGTTCGGCTACCAGAACCCGCGCGCGGCGGTCGAAGCGGTGTTCGAGCAGTTCCCGACATTGGCCAAGAACCTCGGCCCCGAGCTCGGCACCACCTCGATCCTGCAGCAGATCAACGTCTTCCGCGGCGACATGGACAAGCGCGGCGGCTGGGGCTCGCACGACATGGCGAGCTGGCAAGGCTTCTTCGACGAGATCCACAAGATCGGCCAGATCACCAATCCGGTGAAGGCCGAGGACGTCTGCACCAACGAGCTGATCCCGGCCGCCAACGACTTCGACAAGGCCAAGGTCAAGGCCGATGCCGACGGCGTCAAGCTGACGGAGGGCTTTGCCGCGCTCGATGTCGAGAAGATCAAGGCGCATCTGTTCGATTCGGCGGTGAAGTAAGGGCTGCAAAAGAGGTCGTTCATTGCCCTGTCTTGGCTCCTTTCCTCTCCCTCCGGACAGGGGAGAGGAAAGGGCAGGCGGATGAGGGGCGGCGCCAACCTGAAGTGATTGTTCTGGATGCCCAGGCGCGGCAGCAGCTCGCCAGGTCCTATCAAAAAAATTGGGAGGCTGAATTGGCCGACAAAATAAAAGTGCTGGTTGTGGGTCTCGGCAATATGGGCGCCTCGCATGCCAGCGCCTATCACCGCTCGGACGGCTTCGAGATCGTCGGCATCATGAGCCGCTCGATCAAGAGCAACAAGAAAATCCCCGCCGAACTTGCCGGCTATCCGCTCTACGAGGGTTTCGACCGGGCGCTTGCGGAGACCAGGCCGGACGCCGTGTCGATCAACAGCTGGCCCAACACCCATGCCGAATACGCGCTGAAGGCGATAGCGGCCAACTGCCACGTGTTCATGGAAAAGCCGCTCGCCACCAACATCGAGGATGCCGAAAAGGTCGTCGCGGCAGCGCGGGCGAAGAACCGCAAGCTGGTGCTTGGCTACATCCTGCGCGTCCACCCGTCCTGGATAAAATTCATCGAGGTCGGCAAGACGCTGGGCAAGCCGCTGGTGATGCGCCTCAACCTCAACCAGCAGAGCAGCGGCAGCGCCTGGCACTGGCACAAGAACCTGATCGATTCGCTGATCCCGATCGTTGATTGCGGCGTGCACTATGTCGACGTCATGTGCCAGCTCACGGGCGCCAGGCCGGTGCGCGTGCACGGCATCGGCGCGAAGCTCTGGGCGGAAGCCGACAAGCAGAATTACGGCCATCTCCACGTCACCTTCGATGACGGTTCGGTCGGCTGGTACGAGGCAGGCTGGGGCCCGATGATGAGCGAGACGGCCTATTTCGTGAAGGACGTGGTGGGGCCGAAGGGCGCGGTGTCGATCGTCGCCGGCCAGCAGGCGAGCAGCGCAGCGGAAGCGGCGGAGGTCTCGAACTCGGCCGACATCGACCGCCATACCAAGACCGACGCGCTGAAGATCCACTATGCGGCGGTCGACGCCGACAAGAACTTTTCGAAACCCGACGAGATCGTCAGCATGGAAGACGAGCCCGGCCACCAGGAGCTCTGCGACCGCGAGCAGGCCTTCTTCCTGCGCGCCATCCGCGAGGATCTCGATTTGACCGAGCAGATGGACGCCGCCGTCAACAGCCTGCGCATCGTGCTCGCCGCGGAACAGAGCATCGAATTGGGGCGCACCGTCGAGCTGGCGTGAGACAAGCGCGCTGCTGGGGGCAGCAGTTTCAGGTCGGTGCCCCTCACTCAGCCCTCTCCCGAGAAGAACGGGAGGCGGTCGCCAGCATCAGAGCGCTTTCCTTCTCCCCGTCATGACGGGGAGAAGGTGCCGGCAGGCGGATGAGGGGCGGCGCTAACGTCGGCCCGAAGCGATAGCTCGGGCGCGGCGCGAGGCAAAGACTGGGAGGAGAGACATGGTCACCGACAGCCTGCTGAAAACCTATGCGAACTCCGATGCGCTGGACCTTGCTGACTTGGTGCATCGGGGCGAGATTTCACCTGCGGAAATGGTCGAGGCGGCGATCACGCTGGTCGAGCAGCTCAACCCGGCGCTGAACGCGGTCATCCATCACCTCTACGACATGGCGCGTGCCCAGGCGCAGACGGTCGACAGATCAGCACCTTTCGCCGGCGTGCCATTCCTGCTCAAGGAACTGGCCTCGTCCTGGACCGGCGCGCCGAACACCAACTCTTGCCTCTACCTGAAAGATGTCGTCGCCGATTTCGACACCGAAGTCGTGCGCCGCATGAAGGCGGCCGGGCTGGTGCTGGTCGGCAAGTCGAACGCGCCCGAAAACGGCTGGTCGATCACGACGGAACCGAAGCTCTACGGCACGACGAAGAACCCGTGGAAGGAAGGCATCACGCCAGGTGGCTCGAGCGGCGGCGCGGCGGCGGCCGTCGCTTCGCGCATGGTGCCGATCGCCGAGGCCAGCGACGGCGCCGGCTCGATCCGCATTCCGGCCTCCTGCTGCGGCATCGTCGGGCTGAAGCCGTCGCGCGGCCGCGTCAGCCTGGCACCGTTCGGCGACTATTGGTATGGCGGCGCCTACTTCCTGTGCTGCTCGCGCAGCGTGCGCGACACGGCGGCCTATCTCGACGCGGTGGCCGGCGCCTTGCCGGGCGACCCCTATACGCCGCCGATCCCCGACGCCTCCTGGCTCAGCCTGTCGGCACAGGCGCCGAAGAAGCTGCGCATCGGCTTCACCGTCACCCCGCCCAACGGCACGGCCATCGATGCGGAAGTGAAGGCGGCCGTGCTGGCCACCGTGGCGGCGCTGGAGCGGCTGGGACATGATGTCGAGGAACACGACATGCCGCTCGATGCCGATGCCATGTGGGCCACCTACACCAACATGACCTGCGTACAGACGGCGGCGACCTTCGACTATCATGAAACGGTGATCGGCCGGCCGGTGACGCCTGATGATGTCGAACCGGTGACCTGGGCGATCATCGAACGCGGCCGTGCGACCAGCGGCACCAGGCACATTTCCGATGTCGAGCAGCTCAGGCAGGTCGGCCGCGACATCGTCGGCGACCTTTCGCCCTACGATCTCTTCATCACCCCGACGCTGACGCAACTGCCGCGTCCGTTCGGCTATTACGATATGTCGGAGACCGACATCGACCGCTACAACGCCAAATGGACGGATGCGGCGTTCGCCTCCCCCTTCAACATCTCAGGCCAGCCGGCCATCTCGCTGCCGCTCGGCTGGTCGAAAGACGGCGTACCGATCGGGGTGCAGCTTGTCGGCCGCTATGGCGACGAGGCAGCGGTGCTGGCCGCGTCGGCGCAGCTCGAGCGGGAAATGCCGTGGAGGGACAGGCGGCCGCCGGTGAGCGGTTAATCGCTCGCGGCAGGGCACCCATCGCCGAGTTCTGTGGCGCCCCCCTCTGTCCTGCCGGACATCTCCCCCTCAAGGGGGGAGATTGGAAGTTTCGGCGCCGGCTCATCTTGTTCTTGCAACGTTGAAAATTGGCGAAAGCGGGAGCGATAATCGATCTCCCCCCTTGAGGGGGAGATGCCCGGCAGGGCAGAGGGGGGCGCCGTAGGGCGCTGACAGTGACACCGTCACGATCCCGCCCTCGCTATCCTATCCTCTCCAACCGCCTTGGCAGCCGGTTCATCGCGGCTGGCCCATCCGGCGTGATCAGGAACTGGTCCTCCAGGTTGAAGCTGGCGAGGCCGTCGATGTAGAGCGGGATCTCGAAGGCCAGCACCATGCCGGCTTCGACCAGGACATCGCTGTCGGCCGCAATGAACGGCCATTGCTCCGAGAACACAGACTGCCCGACACCGTGGCCGAAATGCCCCCGGCGGTAGGAGCGCAGGCCTTGCCGCGCCAGGCTGTCGGTGGCGACGCGGTGCACATGGCCGATCGAATTTCCCGGCACGAGTGCCGCCAACCCGTCCTCGAAAGCGCGCTCGGCGATCGCGTGCAGTTCGACCTGGTCGGCGGAAGCGGGACCGAAAGTGAAGTTGCGCGACATGTCGGACGCATACCCGCCGACCGTGCAGACCATGTCGCATTTCAGCGGATCGCCGGGCATTGCCTTGGCATCGGCACCCTTGGCCCGGGCGCCGAGCGTCACATATTCCGCCGTCGCGACCGGATGGGAGAGGCCCGCCGCCGCCGCGGCCACGCCTTGCCGGTAGAGCGCGACGAGATCGGCCTGGCGCATGCCTGCCATCGCATCGACCTGCAGCCGCTCCAGCCCTGCTTCAGACAGGATAATGCCTTGCTGCAAGAGCTCGATCTCGCGTTGCGACTTGATCGCCCGCAGCCGATCCAGCACCGGCGAGCCGTCGATCATCCGGCACTGCGGCAGCAGCGCCTGCATGGCGGAAAAATCGGCGGCTGGAACAAAGCCGAGATCGATGCCCAGCGTTGCGCGCTCCAGTCCGAATTCGGCAAGCAAGGCTTGCAGCTGGCGCACCGAGCCGGCGAGATCGAAGGTGGCGGGGCGCGCGAAATCCGGCGCGCGGGCAAGCGAGACAAGGCCGGCCTCGATGCGCTCCGCCAGAAGAAGGCCGCGGGTTTCCGTCTCGACCGGCGCGGATTCGATCCAGATCGGGTGCGAACGCACCACCGCTTCGGGCGCTGCGATCCGCAGCTGCGCCGCGTTGAAATCCGCGACGACGACGCCGATCGGCAGGTCCTGCCCAGCCGGGATGACAACGAAGCCGGCGCCGGCACGCCGGAACAGCCCCGCCGGTCCGATCGACACGCCGGTCGCATAGTGGAAGGCCTCGGGCGCTGAGAGCACCAGCGCCTGCAGGCCGGCGCGCTGCATCAGCTGCGCGGCGTGTTCGCGGTCGACAAAGCCCGTCATGGTTCCCTCCGGATGGCTGAAGCGACATCGGCTCCTCGTATCCTTGCAATCCCGGACGGAAGACTCCCACGGCTTCCCGGAATTTTGCCATGTGATGCCACTGTCGCCGCTTCGCGGCAGGCTGTCCATAGGCCGGCATGGTTGCGGGCGTCCCGCAAGGCGATTAGGGCGCAAACGCCAAAATACAGCAGCGCGTGTCCTTTTATGCGCGCCGGCGACGCTGTAGTACTTTGTCCCTGCGCAGGATTGCTTCGAAGCAAGGCCGGCGCGACAAGAACAGACCCCGCTTTGGGAATTCAATGCTGGACGGGCCGGCCTGGTTGGCCGGCGCGAGGAGGAAAACGGACACATGGCTGACAGCGGTGCGAAGACGGAAACGGCGGGCGAGGCCTTGCCGCTGTTCTATTCCAGGCCCGAGGCGCTCAATCCGGCGCGGCACGGTTCACTCGGCCTGACGGCGCGCAGCGATTTCTCCTTCGCCCGCTCGGCGCATGCCATCCCGGTGGTGGCCTCGGAAATGCCGGCGGCGATGCGCTCCTACCCGATCGTTTTCATCGGCACCGCCAAGGCGCCCGTCATCATCACCGGCCTGCGCCAGGACGAGAACCTGTTCGTCGACGCCGACGGCAACTGGGCCGGGCCGCACTACATCCCCGCCTATGTCCGCCGCTATCCCTTCATTCTCGCCGACGATCCCAAGCAGCCCGGCCGGCTGACGCTGTGCGTCGACCGGGCGAGCGAGCGCGTCATCGACCAGCTGCTGGCGCCGTTCCGCGACGACAAGGTGCTGCCGTTCTTCAGCGGTAACGAAGCGACCGAGGCGACGAAGCAGGCGCTCGCCTTCTGCAACCAGTTCCAGATCGACTTCAGGGAGACCCGCGAGATGGTCGACAAGATCGACGCGCATGCCCTGTTCGCGCCGCGCCAGAGCAAGGTGACGCTGGAAGGAGGCGAGGTGCTGAACCTCACCGATTTCCAGGTGATAGACGAGGCTGCCTTCAACAGATTGAGCGACGAGGCCTTCCTCGACCTGAGAAAGTCAGGCGCGCTCAGCCTGCTCTACTGCCACCTTGCTTCGACCAACAGCTGGACGTCGCTGGTGCATCAGGCGTCGCTGCGCAAGGCGGAGGGGGCGAAGAGCGCCTGAACAACCCACGCCGAGATCCTTCGCGGCGCGGCTGGGGAACAAGGTTCGGTGCTAAGCCGCGGCCCGCCTGTCGTGCCGCCCTTCCCTGATCTCCTCCGTGAGCTTGTCGCAGAAGGCCTCGAGATCGCCGGGATTGCGACTGGTGACCAGCCCCTGGTCGGTGACGACCTCGCTGTCTTGCCACAGGCCGCCGGCATTGATCACGTCGGTCTTGATCGACTTGTAGGATGTGACGCGGCGGGCTTTGATGATCCCGGTCTCGACCAGAAGCCAGGGCGCATGGCAGATCGCGCCGACGACCTTGTTGGCCGACCAGAACGAACTGATGAAATCCAGCGCCTTGCGCTCGACCCGCAAGAGGTCGGGATTGATGACGCCGCCGGGCAGAACGATCGCATCGTAGGCATCGGCGCGGGCCTCGTCCAAGGTCTTGTCGACCGGAACTTCGCGGCCCCAATCCTTGTGGTCCCAGCCCTTGATCTTGCCGCTTTCGAGCGACACGATTTCGACCTCGGCGCCGGCCTGGCGCAGCTTGTTCAGCGGTACCTCAAGCTCGGACTGTTCAAAACCATTCGTCGCAAGGATGGCGACGCGCTTGCCGGAAATATCCTGCATCGTTTTTCTCCATGATTGGATTGGATGCAGGGCTAACGAGCCTGAACCGGTACCGTTCCTCGCTGTAACCTTATGTGACCGGAGGGATCTGTGGTGCGCTGTACTGCACCACGGGTCTCCTTTCCTCATCAGCTCTCCTTAGTGAAGGACTGTTACCCTTTTCGTGTCTCAGACTCGGGGTGCACTACGGAATTCTGCTCGCGGATCGCAGCCGCGCGGCAAACGTACAGGCCGCCCCCCGCACCCGGTTTTCTTCCTAGAAGCGGGGCAGGCAGGGCGGCCCTTCATACCAGCGGCTTACTCGATGACGCGGGCTTCACCGACATCTGCGGCCGACGGATCCAGCCCGTAAGCCTTGAGCGCTTCGGCGATAGCCCCGTTCTTGCGGTAGACATCGAGCGAAGCGTCAACCGCCTTAACGAAGCCCTCATTGCTCTTGTCCAGCAGGAAGGCGGTCTGCGACGGGTTCATGGTCGCATCGATGCGCGGATCCGGCTTCAGGACATGCACCTTGTAGTTCTGCCCTTCGTTCTGAATGACAGCGGAGCCGAAGCCGTCGAGCGCCGCCTCAATACGACCGGCATGAAGGTCCTGAGCGAGGTTCAGCGACGACGGATAGGTCTTGGAGCCTTCGTAGAGCTTCTCCATGTCCTGGACCCACAGATATCCTTCCACGGTGCCGACCTTCTTGCCCAGCAGACCGTCCACGGTATCAATGCCGTTGGTCGAGGTGACGGACAGTTGGTCGAGATAGACCGGCGTGGACAGAGCGACGACCTTCGCGCGGGCGGCGGTACGATAGAAGCCGCCAAGCGCGATGTCCGCGCGCCGCGACTGAACTGCGGAAACCGCGCCTGGATATGTGAAGATCTCATAAGCGATCTCCAGGCAGTTCTCCTTGGCAAAACGCTTCACGAGATCGCCGTCGATACCCGCGATGCCGCCGTCTTTTTCGAGCGAATACGGAGCGGTGTTGGTGAGCGCGACGGTGAGTTTGCCCGCCGACACGGTTTCGAAAGCATGCTGCGGCTTGCAATCCTGTGCGGACGCGACGCTGGCACCCAAGGCCGTGGCAATGGCTGCGGCCGAGATGATCTTACTCCAATTTTTCACTTTGCTCTCCTCTGACATTGATGGTTTTTGATTGCAGGTCAGCCGAGATGGCTGCCCAGCCTACGTTCGGTGTACGAGACCAGCCACCCGAACGGGACGGTGATGGCGAGGTAGAACAGGCCCGCCAGGATCAGGACATCGAGGTAGAGGTAGGTGGCCGCACCCACGCGATAGGCGCGCGCCAGAAGTTCGGGGATGGCGATCGTGTATGTAAGGGCCGTCGCCTGGAAGATGAGAATGGCAAAGCCCATCAGCGCGGGTATTGCGAACAGGATTCCCTGGGGGACCACCACGAAGCGCAGGATGTCCCGGCGGGTCATGCCGAGCGCCAAGCCCGCCTCGATCTCACAATGCGGAACCGCGTTCAGACCGGCCCGAAGGATCTCGCTGGTGTAGGCGCCTGTCGTTAGCGCCAACGCAATCACGCCAGAGGTGAAGGCACTTACGGTCATCCCCGAAGCAGGCAATCCATAGTAGACCATCTGCAGGACGACGAGTGCAGGCGCGCCGCGCCCGATCTCGACCAGTACCACCGCGAAATAGCGGACGAGCCTGTTTCCAGAGGAGGAGGCAAGCGCAAGAACGAGACCGATAGGCAATCCGAACAGCAGCGCCAGGCCCGCCAACTGGAGACTGACAAGAACTCCTTGGAAAAGCTGGGGGGACCAGTCCAGCCAGTTGGCCAGCATCTCGCTCATTTCGCTTGCCCTCTTGAGCGCAGCCGCTCGTCCACGGCGCGTGCCAACACGACAACGGGTATCGACAGCGCGATGTAGAGAAGCGCAGCGAAAATGAACGGCATGAAGCTGCCGCCTCCGCCTTGGGCCTGCTGCGATGCGTACATCATCACGTCGCGGACACCGATCGTGGAGGCCACGGTCGTGTCTTTGAGCAGGCTGACAAGAAAGGTCGCCATGGGCGGAACCGAGACGCGCAGGACCTGCGGCGCCAGGATGTAGCGCAGCGTATCCAGGCGCGTCATACCGAGCGCCGTGGACGCCTCCCGCTGGCCCTTCGAGAGGGCCAGGAAGCCACCCCTGTAGATTTCAGCGAGATAGGCCGTTGATACCAGCCCCATACCCAGGATGGCAGCCTGATAGGAACTGAGAACGATCACTCCGCTGCCCAATCCGAAGAAGATAATGAACAGCCAGACGATCGGCGGGATTCCCCGGACAACGTCGATGTATATGCGCGCCGGCATGCTTAGAAGGAGCCACCGGGAACGTCGCATCAGCACCAGCGGCACGGCTGCGATGGCCCCGACTGCGAAAGCGCCGAAGGTCACCAGCAGCGTGGCCGGAACGCCTCTGAGCAGTGAAACCAGCAGGTCGATCATCTGCGATCGACCACGGCACGGAAGAACTGCCGCGTGCGCGGCGACGACGGGTTGCGGATCACGGCATCAGGCGGACCCTGCTCGATGATCTCTCCATTGGCCATGACGATCACGCGGTCGGCGACGTCTGCGGCAAAGGCGATCTCGTGCGTGACGATGATCATTGTCATGCCTTCCTGGGCGAGCTCGCGCATCACGGCCAACACCTCAAGCCCGAGTTCGGGATCCAGGGCGCTCGTGGGTTCGTCGAAGAGCATCACCTTGGGGTCAAGAGCCAGGGCGCGTGCGATCGCGATACGCTGCTGCTGGCCACCCGACAGGCGCGCCGGGTAGGAGTGCGCCTTGTCCGTAAGGTGTACGCGTTCGAGCAATTGGGCGGTGCGCGCGTCCGCCTGCTCCCTGGTGCGCCCCAGAACCCGCATCTGCGGCAGCGAAATGTTGCGCTGCACGGTCATGTGCGGAAACAGGTTGAAGGACTGGAAAACCATCCCGGTGGAACGTCGGAGCCTCAACAGCTCTCCGGCGGACAGATTGCGGTCGACCGAAAACCGGATGGCGCCCACTTCGAGGGTACCGGATGACGGCTGTTCGAGCATGTTGATCGCACGCAGCAGCGTGCTCTTCCCCGCGCCGCTGGGTCCGACGATCGCCACGACCTCGCCGCGCGTAATGTCGAGCGAGACGTTTTTCACGGCGTGATGGCCGCCATAGATCACGTTGATGTTCTTGATGCGGACGATGTTTTCTGCCTCGGGCATGGCTTCTTTGTCCTTGCGCTAACGCCGGTGTCCTACTGGTCAAGCCGCCGCAGTATGTACGGCGGGGACGTTTCTTTCCGGAGTTGGAGCGAGACTCTCGGTGCCTGGGATCGATGCGGGAGAGCCCTTGAGCACCCAGTCCGCGACGATCAGGCCTATCACCGGCGCGAGCTGGATCCCGTAGCCGCCCGCACCGGCCGCGGTGATCAGACCGGGCTCGGACTGATCGACTGGTCCGACATGGGGACGGTGGTCGGCGGTGACAGGGTAGAGGCCTGCCCAGCCCCGGCCGAGCCGGGCGCCCGGCAGATCAGGCACGCGCTCGATCAGCATCTCGGCCAGCATGACCTTGGACCCTTCCTCGCACTGCTCGTTGTAATTGTCCGGATCCTCGGGCGAGGGCGAACTTACCTTGTGTATCTCGGCGATGAGCTCGCTCGCTTTCTCGTGCCGAAAGTTGAGTCCGGTGCCCTGCCCGTTCACCAGATCCATGACCATCGGCATTGTGTAGGGAAGCGGCGCGTCCAGGTGGATTGTCAGCGCCTCGTGGCGCTCGGGGCGGATGTGAAGCGTCTGTCCAAGCATCTCGGCAACGCGTGGCGCCCAGGCGCCTGCCGCATTCACGACGAAGTCGCAGCCGATCGGACCCTTGCTGGTGTCCAACCGATAGCCACCGGATGTCCGCGCGACACCAAGCAGCTTGCGGAACTGGAAAACCTCGGAGCCGAGCTTCTTCACCTCTTGCGCCAGCAACGTGCACATTTCGTGGGGATCGAGGAAGCCGTCGTCCGGCCCGAAGATGCCGCCTTCGAGCCCATCTGAACTCAAGTGCGGCACGAGCTGCTGGAGCTCGTTCGCCTGGTAGACCCTGGATCTGAAGCCGGCATCGCGCTGGATCTCCACCGAGCGGGCGAACAGTTCCATCTGCTCGGAGGTGCGCGCCAGACGCAGATAGCCGATAGGGTTGAAGCCGAGACCGAGGCGCTCCTGCCACCGGCGGATGCGCTGCACGGATTGCATGCGCAGCTGGATCTCGAACGGATCCGTCAGCTGTGTGCCAACGACCCCGACCGAGCGGCCGCTGGATCCTGACGCAATGGATCGTGCGTCGATGACGGTGACGCGAGCGCCCTGTTCCGTGAGCGCGTGCGCAGAGCACATGCCGAGGGTGCCTGCACCGATGACGACGACGTGAGGAGAAGCTGTCATGTGACTTCCATCTGTTGCTGCGTCGTCCCGTGCCGGATGGATCCGGCGCCGGACGCGCTACGTCATTGCTTTGCGATTGCTGCGAGGGCGCCGTCGATTGCGGAAAGGATCTCGCGTGCGTCTTCCTCGGTCATCGAGGTGGAAAGCGCGAAGAGTCCGTAACTCGCCGAAAGCACGCCGCGGTCGAGCAGACCCTTGTGGAACAGGTCGAGCTTCGCGCGTTCGGACGCACCCGGATAGACCGACCGATAGTCCGTGATCGGCAACGCAGTGAAATGGACTTTGAAGAGCGAGCCGAGACCGACGCACTGCCCGTTGAGGCCATGGCGGGCAAGCGAGGCCGTGATGCCGTCGCGAAGCAGGCTGCCGATAGCGTCCAGATGCGCGAAGCTGGCCGGGGTCAACGCGCGCATCGCCGCCAGACCGGCTCGCATCGTCACCGGGTTCGCGGTGAAGGTGCCGCCATGCGGCAATGCAGGCTTGCCTCGCGTTGGATCGAACACCGCCATCACGTCGGCGCGGCCGCCGACGGCACCGACCGGGAACCCTCCGCCGATGATCTTGCCGAGAGCCGTCAGATCGGGCGTGATGCTCCACAGGCCCTGCGCCCCCGAATAGCCAAGGCGGAGCGAGATCACCTCGTCGAAGATCACCAGCGAGCCGGCGGCATGAGCGATCTCGACCATCGCGTCGAGATAGTCCTTCCGCGCGGGAATAAGTCCGGCGCGGTTCGGCATCGGGTCGATCAGAACACCCGCAATCGTGTCGCCATGCGCGTCGAAGACGGCACGCAGCGCCTCCGTATCGTTGAACGGCACCGCGATGACGTCGTCGAGAACTCCCTTCGGCGTGCCTTTCGCGTATGCCGTCGAGGCAGGCATGTCGCCCCAGTTGGCGGGCGAGCTGTCCAGGCTGACTTCCGCGAAGTCGTAGGAGCCATGGTAGGCACCTTCGATCTTGACGATCTTCGGCCGCTCGGTGAACGCCCGAGCCGCCTTGATCGCCATCATGACGCCTTCCGTGCCGGAGTTGGCGAAGCGAACCTGCTCGACCGACGGGAGGCGCTCCACCAGCAGTTCAGCAAGATCAAGTTCGCTCTCGGTGGGCGCTCCGAAAGCCGATCCCCGGGGCATCTGGTCCACCACCGCCGCCGTGACGGCGGGATGGCCGTAGCCATGGATCATGGCCGTGAAATTGTTGATGCAGTCGTAGTAGACGTTTCCATCGACGTCCCAGACGCGGCAGCCCTCGCCGCGCTGGGCATAGATCGGAAACGGGTCGATGAAGACCGTTGTCCGGGTGTTCCCTCCCGGCATGACCTTGCGGGCCCGTTCGAACATCTCGCGGGATTTCGGCATTGAATCTGGATAGTGGCGCATAATCTTGTAAACCGATGAAGGAGACAGCCTTGGATGGCCGCGGCGAAGGGCGCGACCTCTTTCGATCACCTGGTCATGATCGTGTGGCTCTGCTCGCGCAGGTACTGTGGCAGGAACCACGAGCCGAGACCGCCCTTGCCGCTGACCCCGGTGCCCTTCCAGCCGCAGAATGGCTGCGCGCCTGGCCATGCACCCGTCGTCGCGCCGCTCGCACGGTTGGCATAGAGGACCCCCGCTTCGGCGGTGTCGAGGAAGTGACGCAACTCTTCCTGGTCGTTGGTAAAGATGCCGGCCGATAGTCCGTAGGCGATGTCGTTGCCCTCTTCGATCGCGGCATCGAGACTGTCGAAACCGCGGACGACCACGAAAGGCATGAAGAGTTCGTCGCGGGTCAGCCGGCCCGGACCATCAAGCTCGACGACCGTCGGCAGGACGTAGTTGTCCGCAAAGCCCTGGCCCAGGACGGCGCCCCCAAAGTGTACCTTGCCTTTGCCCTCGACTTCCGACAGCGCGGCCTGGAAACGGGCGACTGTGGCGTCGCCATAGACAGGGCCCATAAAGGTCTCGGCCTTGCGAGGATCTCCGACCACCAGCTTTCCGGCGAATGCTACCAGCTTCCCGATGAATTCCGCCTTGACCTTCTCGTCGACATACACGACCGAGCATGCGGAGCACTTCTGGCCTTGCAGGCCAAAAGCGGAGCGCGCCACCCCCTGCGCCGCACGGTCGAGGTCGGCCTTGCTGGTCACGTAGGCGGGGTTCTTGCCACCCATTTCGGCGATGACGGGCTTCATGTGGGGCAGCGTTGCCATGTGACGGAAGATGCTCATGCCGGTCTTATGGGAGCCCGTGAATGCAACGCCATCGATGCCGTTGTCGGTGGCAAGAAGGCGCCCCACCTCTCCATCGCCAAGCACGATGTTGAAAACACCTTCGGGCAATCCCGCCTTGCGAAGCGTTTCGGCAATCAGCAGTCCGGTCAGCGCGCAACCCGGCGACGGCTTGTAGACCACCGCATTGCCTGTCAACAGCGCACCCGAGACCATGCCGATCGACAAGGCGAGCGGAAAGTTGAAAGGAGCGATCACCGCGAAGACGCCATAGGGCTTCATGACGCTGGTAGCGGTCTCGTTTTCCACCAACATGGTCATCGGCCGGACGAACCCGTTGTTCGCCTTCATCTCCGATGCGTAGTACTCGACCATGTCGAGGCATTCCTCGGCTTCGCCGACTGCCTCGAGGCGGGACTTTCCGATCTCGTATAGCGCCGCCAAACCAAGGTCATACTTCCGCTCCGCCAGCGCCTCTCGC
Organism: Mesorhizobium sp. B2-4-7; assembly: GCF_006442685.1. NCBI lineage: Bacteria > Pseudomonadati > Pseudomonadota > Alphaproteobacteria > Hyphomicrobiales > Phyllobacteriaceae > Mesorhizobium > Mesorhizobium sp. B2-4-7. The sequence continues at coordinate 459,474 of NZ_VFVH01000002.1, read as the reverse complement.
CAGCGGGCGCCGAATGCAAGGCGATCGTCCAGCGTCGAACGGTTCCAGGCCTTCGCGCCGGCTCCGGCAGCCTGGATCGCCGACTTGACGTCTGACGGGGTTGAAGCCGGGAACTTGCCGAGAGAGATCTTCTTGTCGATCGGGCTCAGGATCTCTTTCCGAGCGCCAGTCGCAAACGGCGTCGACCACTCGCGACCCAGTGTGTTCTTCTCGAAATCCGGGATCATTGCGTCGAGGTGAGCGTGAACCGGGGAAAAATCCACTCCGATGTTCGAGTAGGTCACACGCGGGAGTTCAGCCATTTCAAGTTCCTCCGAAAATCGGTATTTAGTCCGATAATCAGGATTTGGCTTGCGAGTCAATCGAGGGGACCATAAAATGGGGATAATACCGAATTTCGGAATTTGCGAGGACATTTCCCGGTTCGGATTGCTAACCGAGCCCGACGGATCGGGGCGTGCGGCCGTTCGGCTATTCCACGGAGCCCCGGGCTCAAGGCGCGGCGGAATAACAAGGGACCGACCTTGCCCCTCATGTCTGTTTTGAACGATAACCTTCTTGCAGTTGCAATTGTCAGATCGGCGTAGGTGCCCTTGAAGACGAAATCAAAGAAGCCGAGCGCCAAGGACAGCCCCCTCGAGCGCTACATCTCGATCATGGAGACGGTCGCGCCGTTCGAGCACGGCCTGACGGCGATCGAACTCGAAACGACGCTTGGACTGCCCAAAACCACGATCAACAGGCTGCTGCACGCCTTGATCGAAAGCGGGATGATCACCGCCGAGAGCGTTCGCAATCGGACATACCGTCTCGGCGATCGCTTGCTGCAGCTGCTACAGATGTCTCCGGACAGCGGCTGGCTGACGACGCTCGCGCAGCGACCGCTTCAGGATTTGGCCGACCGCACCGGCCAGTCGGCGTTCCTGTCGAAGTTCGACGGTACCGAAGTGCGCTCGGTCACCTGCGTCGCGCCCGACACTCCGGTCCGGACCTATGTCATGCCGGGCATGGCCATGCCTGTAAATGCGACCGCTTCGGCCAAGGCGATCCTTGCGTTTCATCCGCAGGAGACCGTGAAGAGGATCCTGGCGACGGAGCTGCGCAGCTATACCGATCGGACGAAAACGAAGATCGCGGAGTTGACCAGGGAATTGGCCGAGGTTCGGGAGCAGGGTTACGCCATGGACCTGGCCGAGCATGTTCCGGGCCTTGGCTCGATCGCATTTCCGATAAGGCCGACGAGCGGTGAGGTGATATACGCGGTGGGACTTACGGGGCCCTACGGTCAGATCATAGAGCAAAACTTCAAGCAGCATTGCGCGGCGCTCGCGGAGGCCGCCCAGCGCATGGCGAAGCTGGCGCAGATGCACGCCTACAACGGATCGGCTATGGCCGCAAAGAATGCCGCAGCGGATCAGCGACAGGGCGGTGCGTGAGAGGCCGGTCACTTGCGCGAAGAAACGTCGCGCTTTGACCGAGAATGTAGTTTCGCGATCTCCGTCTCGACGGCGGCGAATGTCCGGCCACCCCTCCGATCCGCGACCTTGATCTTCCGTCGACAAGATCATGGGTGGGAACATGCTCTCCTATCTCAAGCGACTTGGACGCTAATTCCCTCTGTGCCAGCGCCCTAACGCAGCACTGCCCGCAGCTCAGCTTGAAGTGCACGCAACGGCTCCAAGTAGAGCGCAACGAGATTGCTGACACTCACATGTGTCGCCGCAACGCCGACGTTCACGGCTGCGATCACCGTCCCGCGCACGGTCATCAACGGCACGGCGATCGAGCGCAATCCGAGCTCGACCTCCTGATCGATCAACGCGAACCCTTGCGTCCGCACCCGCCCTAACTCCGCAAGGATGGTGTCGGGGTCGGTCAAGGTATGAGCAGTCCGCGCCGGCAGGGCATGGGAAGATAGAAGATGTGCAGCGCGTTCCGGAGGCATGGCTGCCAGGAGCACGCGCCCCATGGAAGTGCAGTATGCCGGAAGCCGCGAGCCGGGCATCAGCGCGATCGACATCACCTTTCGCTGCGCCGCGCGCGCGACATAGACGACGTCGGTGCCGTCCAGAATCGAGACGGACGAGCTTTCGCCGAGCCGCTCCGAAAGGCCGTCCAGCAAAGGCTGCACCAGATGCGGCAGCGGCATGGTTGCCAGACAGGCTGTCCCGAGCCTCAACACGCGCGGCGTGAGCGTGAAGAACTTTCCGTCGTAGTCGGCGTAGCCGAGATGGGAAAGCGTAAGGAGACAGCGTCTGGCTGTCGCCCTGTCGAGACCGGATGCATTCGCGACGTCCGTGATCGACTGCCGTGGCCGTTCCACCGTGAACGTCTCTATGACAGACAATCCCTTGGCCAAGCCACCCATCGTGTCCCGTTCGGAAATGGGCATCCATTCACCTTGTGCGATATGTCAACAAACGAATGATATCGCACAAGCCGGCTTGCCGAAAGATCTCATCTGCCGATACGTGTGGCGTCGAAATCGATCTTGGTGCCGGGAAAGGCTGGTTACGTGGACAAGACAATCGCGAGCCTCGCGGAAGCAGTGGCAATCGTCGAAGACGGCATGACCGTCATGATCGGCGGCTTCGGCGGCGCAGGTGCTCCGATAGAGCTGATCCACGCCCTGATTGACCGTTTTCGCGCTACCGGCGCCCCGAAAAACCTTACGATCGTCAACAACAATGCAGGGAACGGACGGATCGGCATCGCCGCCATGATCGACAATGGCATGGTCGCCAAGATGATCTGCTCGTTCCCGCGCTCGTCCGATCCGCGGGCATTCACCGAGCGGTATCTCGCCGGGAAAATCGCGCTCGAACTGGTTCCACAGGGGACCCTGGCCGAACGAATCCGCGCCGGTGGCGCGGGTATCCCGGCTTTCTACACGCCGACGAGCTACGGGACCGATCTCGCGGCCGGCAAGCCTGTGGCCGAGTTCGAGGGGCGCCACTATGTGCAGGAACGTTGGCTGAAGGCGGATGTGGCCCTCATCAAGGCGGAACTTGCCGACCCTCATGGTAACCTCACCTACAGGAAGGCGGCACGCAACTTCTCGCCGCTGATGGCGATGGCCGCACGCACGACCGTCGTTCAGGCGCGCCGGATCGTCCAGCCGGGTGCGATTGATCCCGAGCTGGTCGTGACGCCCGGGATCTTCGTGGACCAGGTGATCGAGGTCTCGAACCCGATGCAGGAAGAGGCGCTTATCCGCCAAGGGGTCGCATACGCATGACAGTCAAGCTGACCAACGCGCAGATTGCATGGCGCGCCGCGCAGGACATTGAGGACGGCGCTTATGTGAACCTCGGCATAGGCTTTCCCGAGATGGTGGCGAGCTTTCAGCCGCCTGGGCGTCGGGCGATCTTCCACACCGAAAACGGCATCCTCAATTTTGGCGAAGCCCCGGCGGCAGGCGACGAGGACTGGGATCTGATCAATGCGGGCAAGAAGGCGGTCACGCTCAATCCGGGCGCTTCGTTCTTCCACCATGCCGACAGCTTCGCGATGGTGCGTGGCGAACATCTCGACGTTGCCATTCTCGGCGCCTACGAGGTGGCCGAGACCGGTGACCTTGCGAACTGGAGCACAGGACCCAAGGGCATACCAGCGGTCGGTGGTGCCATGGATCTGGTGCACGGAGCAAAACGCGTGGCCGTCATCACCGATCACGTCACCAAGGACGGTCGTCCGAAACTGGTGAAAGCCTGCAGCCTTCCCCTGACCGGCGTGCGCTGCGTGACGAGGGTCTACACGAGCCTTGCGGTCATAGACATCATCGATTGTCGTTTCGTGCTGCGCGAGAAGCTGCTTGCGATGAGCTTCGATGAATTGAAGGCGCTGACCGGCGCAGAGCTTAAGGTCGATGGCGAAATCAAATCCTTGACGGCACCGGAGCTCTGAATGACCGAGGCCTTCATCTGCGACTACACCCGCACCCCGATCGGCAGGGTTGGCGGTTCGCTGTCCTCGGTCCGGACCGACGATCTCGGCGCAGTGCCGCTGCGAGCGCTGCGGCACCGCAATCCAGGCCTGGACTGGTCCGCGGTGGATGAGGTCATCTTTGGCTGCGCCAACCAGGCAGGCGAGGACAACCGCAATGTCGCGCGCATGTCATCGCTGTTGGCGGGACTGCCGATCGAAGTCCCGGGCAGCACGGTCAACCGCCTGTGCGGTTCTGGAATGGACGCCGTGGGCATCGCTGCACGGGCCATCAAGGCCGGCGAAGCCGACCTGATCATCGCCGGTGGCGTCGAATCCATGAGCCGCGCGCCGTTCGTGCTTCCGAAGGCGGGCGAGGCGTTCTCGCGCAACGCCGAGATTTACGACACCACGATCGGTTGGCGCTTCGTCAATCCATTGATGAAGAAGCAGTACGGCGTCGATTCGATGCCGGAGACGGGTGAAAACGTTGCGGAAGCCTTCAAGGTCAGCCGCGCCGATCAGGATGGCTTCGCCGCACGCAGCCAGGCCAGGACCGCCGCCGCTCAGGAAAATGGCCGGCTCGCGCTGGAGATCACGCCGGTGACTGTGCCCCAGCGCAAAGGCGATGCGATCATGGTCGATCGCGACGAACATCCACGCGCCGGAACGACAACCGAGTCGCTCGCCAAGCTTGCAGCGCCGTTCAAAAAGGAAGGCGGCACCGTCACCGCGGGCAACGCCTCTGGCGTGAACGACGGAGCGGCAGCGCTGATCATCGCGTCCGAAGCCTCCGTCAAGGCATTCGGGCTCACACCGATCGCCCGGATTGCGGGCGTCGCGACGGCCGGGGTTGCCCCACGGATCATGGGGATCGGCCCGGCTCCGGCGACACGCAAGCTTTGCGCGCGCCTCGGCATCGCGCCTTCGGACTTCGATATCATCGAGCTGAATGAAGCATTTGCCTCCCAAAGCATCGCCGTGCTCCGCGAACTCGGTATCCCCGAGGACGCGGAGCATGTGAACCCGAACGGCGGAGCGATCGCGCTCGGGCACCCGCTTGGGATGTCGGGCATTCGCATCACCGGCACTGCCGCGCTTGAGTTGCGGTCCCGAAAAGCACGACTGGCCCTGGCCACGATGTGCATCGGTGTCGGACAGGGTATCGCGATCGCTCTGGCCAGTGCGTAGCGGAGATGATGCGACGGTCCGAGTCAGGCGGATTGCATCGATCCGCAGCGAAGTAACTACGGGTATGGATCGGTTGACGTTTGTCAGCTTGTCGATTCGCTAACAGACCAGAGCTATGGCGAGCCGACAAAGATCGTGCCCTGGCTCGCCAAGTCATGGGAGATATCAATGACCTACGCGCAAAAAAGAAGCGCCGCACTAGGCGGCGCTTTCTTCTAATTGCTTGATTCCCCAAGAGGAAACTGGAGCGGGTGAAGCGATTCGAACGCTCGACCCCAACCTTGGCAAGGTTGTGCTCTACCCCTGAGCTACACCCGCTCGCGCGGCTTTGGGCCGCAAGCCGGGCCTATATGGCTGAAGAGCGCGGCGATTGCAACAGGGAAATCGCAGGCTTTTTTCAATGCGCCGGACGAGGCCGGCGGGCCGCCGGCGGGAGGCGGAAGGATTCGGCGCCGCGTCGCGCGGCGGTCTTGTCTCGACCATGTCATTGGCCGTAAACGGCATGGCTGGAAACCAGCCGAAGACGAGAACCCCATGCCCAGGACCGAAGCCGAGCTCTTTGCCTTTCTTGCCGAACTCGGCATCGCCGTTTCGACGAAACGCCATCCGCCGCTCTATACGGTCGCCGATTCGCAGGCGCTGCGCGGCGAAATCGCCGGCGGCCACACCAAGAACCTGTTCCTGAAGGACAAGAAGGACGCCTTCTTCCTGGTCACGGTCGGCGAGGATGCTGTCGTCGACCTGAAGCAGATCCATCATGTGATCGGCGCTGCCGGCCGCGTTTCCTTCGGCAAGCCGGAGATGCTGATGGAGCTTCTGGGCGTCGCCCCGGGCGCAGTCACGGTGTTTGGCCTGATCAACGACACGCAGCACAGGGTCAGGGTCGTGCTCGACGAGGCGCTGATGCGGCATGCGGTGATCAACGCGCATCCGCTGACCAATGAGGCGACGACATCAATCGCATCGGGCGACCTCGTCAGATTCGTCGAGGCAACCGGGCACGATGCTGCTATCTTGAAAGTCTCGGCATGATCGCCACATGGATGGCGAAACCGGTTTCCAACCAAGGACAGTGCGCCGATCCGCTGGCGCCACCGAAAGGGCGACGACATGAGTGACAACAATCCGTTTGGCGGCTCCTTTGGCAATAGCGGCGGCCAGTATGCCACGACGGTGCAGTATGGCGGCGGCGCGGAACCGCAGAAACCTGCGGCCGGCGCCGCCCCCGCCGGCGACGTCATCAAGGATACGACCACCGCGGCCTTTGCCGCCGACGTCATCCAGGAATCGCGCCGCCAGCCGGTGCTGGTGGATTTCTGGGCGCCGTGGTGCGGGCCGTGCAAGCAGCTGACGCCGCAACTGGAAAAGGCGGTCCGCGCCGCCGGCGGCAAGGTCAAGCTGGTCAAGATGAACATCGACGACCATCCCTCGATCGCCGGCCAGCTCGGCATCCAGTCCATTCCCGCGGTCATCGCCTTCAAGGACGGCCAGCCGGTCGACGGCTTCATGGGCGCCATCCCCGAGAGCCAGATCGCCCAGTTCATCGACAAGGTCGGCGGCAAGGGCAATGGTGCGGCTGATGTAACCGAGGCGCTGGCGGCGGCGGCCGAGGCGCGCGCGGCCGGCGACGTGCAGACGGCGGCCGACATCTATGACGCGGTGCTCGAGCAGGCGCCGGAGACGATCGAGGCGATAGCGGGGCTAGGCGAATTGCTGTTCGAGGCCGGTGATACCGAAGGCGCCGAGGCGATGCTGGCGCGGGCGCCGCAGGCCAAGGCCGATGCGCCGCCGCTGGCCGCGCTGCGCGCCAGGATGACCTTGGCCGCGCAAGCGTCCGAACTCGGCAACCCGGCGGAGTTCGAGCGCCGGCTGGCTGAGAATCCCGGCGACCATCAGGCCCGCTTCGATCTGGCCATGGTCCAGAACGCCAGGGGCGAGCGCGATGCGGCCGCCGACAATCTCCTGGCCATCATCAAGGCTGACCGCGGCTGGAACGAGGACGGCGCCAAGGCGCAATTGCTGCGCTTCTTCGAGGCCTGGGGCATGACGGACGAGGCGACGCTTGCCGCGCGGCGCAAATTGTCGTCGCTGCTGTTTTCCTGAGCCGGCGCGGCCGAATGGTCGCGCGGGGCTTGCACCCGGCGCCGGCCGCGCCAGATAGGACGAATCCGGCCCGCCTTTCCCTCGGGAAGCCAACAACCCCGGGCAGCGACAGGCGGATCGCGGCATGGAGGCGCTTCCCGGGCGAAGCGATCGGAGGAACGAGGTGCAAGCGGGAAACGCTCACTACCGGCTCGCCAGGGATCTGCCGTCGACCATCCCGGTCTTTCCGCTCGAGGGCGCGCTTCTGCTGCCGGGCGGCCGCATGCCGCTCAACATCTTCGAGCCGCGCTACCTGCAGATGGTCGACGAGGCGATCGCCGGCTCCCGGCTGATCGGCGTCATCCAGCCCAGCCTCGACGGCGCCTTGCGCGACGATGGCGAGCCGGAACTCTGCAATGTCGGCTGCGCCGGCCGCATCATAGCGCTTTCCGAGACCGGCGACGGCCGCTACCTGATTTCGCTGCAGGGCGTGTGCCGGTTCCGTGTCACCCATGAACTGACGGTCAAGACGCCGTTCCGCCAGGGCAAGATCGCCCCCTTTCTCGCCGATCTCGACGACGACCAGGCAGCCGCCGAGGTCGACCGGCCGGCGCTGCTGCGGGCGTTCCGCTCCTATCTTCAGGCCAACGACCTAGAGGCCGACTGGGAAAGCGTCAGCCGGGCCGAAAACGCCATGCTGGTCAACGCGCTGTCGATGATGGCGCCCTATGGGCCGGCCGAGAAGCAGGCGCTGCTCGAAGCGGCCGATCTCAAGACCCGCGCCGAAACGCTGATCGCCATCACCGAAATGGCGCTGGCGCGCGAGAACGAGGATTTTGGCTCGAGCCTGCAGTAGGATGTTGAGAGAGGGCACGATGGCGGCGGATGGGCGTGACGGAAAGAGAGCGAATGTCGACCCCAGGATGCTGGAGCTGCTGGCTTGCCCGCTGACCAAGGGGCCGCTGGCCTGGGATCCCGAGCGCGGCGAACTGATCTCGCGGGTCGCCAAGCTCGCCTATCCCGTGCGCGACGGCATCCCGATCATGCTGCCTTCGGAGGCACGGAGCATCTCGGCGGAAGACGTGCTGCCGCCGCGGCTGGGCGGGCCGGCCGGCTCGACGTGAAAATTATCGGTCGGCATTCTACGGCGCCCCCCTCTGCCCTGCCGGGCATTTCCCCCTCAAGGGGGGAGATCGAATGTCACCTCCGCCTTCGCCAATCTCCATTGTTGCAGGAATTGGCGGAGCGTTGAAACTGCCAATCTCCCCCTTGAGGGGGCGAGGAGTGGTCCATGAAGTGGACGCAAAGCCAATTGCTTGGCTTTGCGAACGAAGAGCGCCCGAAGCGACAGCGAAGGGCCGGGTCCGGCAGGCGAGAGGGGGGCTCGCCCGCCAGCGTCAAGTTTCGCACCGCTGCGGTGCGGAGACGTCGCGGCATGAATCCTCGCGCCGCGTCGCTTCGCTCCTTGCTCCGCCGGTGGATGACGAAGGCACCGATGTGCCTACTGAAAATTGCGGCCCCTGGGCATGACGCTTTCCGCTTCTTCCGACAGTGTTGCCAAATCCTGCCCGGCCGGTGGGTTCCGCATCGCGGGCCGGCCGGGACGATCCGGATCCTCCCTCGAGGCGTGCCCCTGAGAACCGGCGCCCGGCAAACTGGCCTGGTCGACCTTCTCCAGCAACACCGTGAGCCAGGGCGTCAGATCCTCGATCTTCTCGGCGACGATGTGGACGACATCCGATTCCGACTGCAATTTGCCGGTGACCTTGACGAAGCGCGCGCCCATGACGATGGGACGGAAGCGGTCGAAGGTCCGCTGCCAGAAAATGACGTTGGCGACGGCTTCGTCATCCTCCAGCGTCAGGAAGACCGCATTGCCCTTGCCGGGGCGCTGCCGCACCAGAACGAGCCCGGCGACCGAGACGCGCCGTCCGTCCCGCACCGAGCACAGCCTGGCATTGGGCGTGACGCCGGCCCGGTCGAGCCGCTCGCGCAGGAAGGCGACCGGGTGCGCCTTCAAGGACAGGCCGAGCGAGCGGTAATCGTGGATGACATGCTCGCCGAGCGGCATTTTCGGCAGCTTCGTCTCCGGCTCCAGCTCGCGTAGCCGCAGCGCCGGCCGGTCGAAAAGCGGCAGCTTTTCGGCGGCACTCTTGCCGTCGAGGGCGCGCACCGCCCAAAGCGCGGCGCGGCGGTCGAGGCCGAGCGAGCGGAAGGCATCGGCCTGCGCCAGTCTTTCGATCTCGGCGACATCGAGGCCGGAGCGCAGCCAGACATCCCGCACGGATGCGTAGCCTGAACCGCGCCGCTCGACGAAGGCGTCCATGCGCTCCTTGGAAAGTCCCTTGATCTGCCTGAAGCCGAGCCGCACTGCGTGCTGCGTCGCGATGACGCCGCGCATGTCGGCATGGCGCGGCAGGATGCGGGCCGGGTCGAAAGTCGCCTGTTCCAGCGTGCAGTCCCAGACGGAGAAATTGACGTCGACCTCGCGGATGTCGACGCCATGATCGCGCGCATCACGAACAAGCTGGGCCGGCTGGTAAAACCCCATGGGCTGTGAATTCAGGATCGCGGCGCAGAACACGTCGGGATAGAAGGTCTTGAACCAGCAGGAGGCATAGACCAGCAGCGCGAAGGAGGCGGCATGGCTTTCGGGAAAGCCGTATTCGCCAAAACCCTCGATCTGCTTGAAACAGCGTTCGGCGAAATCCCGGGTGTAGCCCTTGCCGACCATGCCGTCGATCATGCGCCGGCGGTAATTGCCGATCGTGCCGGTGCGCTTGAAGGTGGCCATGGCGCGGCGCAACTCGTCGGCCTCGCCAGGCTTGAAGCCACCGGCCACGATGGCGATGTTCATCGCCTGTTCCTGGAACAGAGGAACGCCCAGCGTCTTGTGGAGGATCGCCTCCAGCTCCGGTTTCTGATACTCGGGCTGCTCCTTGCCTTGCCGGCGGCGCAGATAGGGGTGGACCATGTCGCCCTGGATCGGGCCGGGCCGCACGATCGCCACCTCGATGACAAGGTCATAGAATTCTTTTGGCTTGAGACGCGGCAGCATCGACATCTGCGCGCGCGATTCGATCTGGAAGACGCCGATCGTGTCGGCGCGACCGATCATCTTATAGACCGGCTTCGCCTCTTCCGGCAGGGTGGCAAGGACATAGGGCTGCCCGTAAGGGTCTCGCGCCTGCGGATAATGGTCCGTCAGCAGAGTGAAGGCGCGTTTGAGACAAGTCAGCATGCCGAGCGCCAGCACGTCGACCTTGAGGATCTTGACCGCGTCGAGATCGTCCTTGTCCCATTCGACCATCTTGCGTTCCTCCATCGCCGTCTTGACGATGGGCACGATCTCGTCGAGCCGGTCCCTGGTGATGACGAAGCCGCCGACATGCTGGGAGAGGTGACGGGGAAAGCCCATGATCTCGTTGGCACGCTCCATCACGTGCCGCGATATGGGGTCGGCGCGATCGAGGCCGCCGGCCCGGGCTTCCTTCTCGCCGAGCTCCGAGGTCGACCAGCCCCAGATCGAGCCGGAGAGCGATGCCCTGACATCCTCGGACAGGCCCATCGCCTTCGACACTTCGCGCAGCGCCGAGCGGCCGCGATAGCTGATGACGGCGGCGGCCAGCGCGGTGCGCTTGGAACTGTATTTCTCGTAGATATATTGGATGACCGTCTCGCGCTTCTCATGCTCGAAATCGACGTCGATGTCGGGCGGTTCGTTCCTCTCCTCGGAAATGAAGCGTTCGAACAGCGTGTCGATTCGCTCCGGCCCGACCTCGGTGATGCCGAGGCAGAAGCAGACGACCGAATTGGCGGCCGAACCGCGCCCCTGGCAGAGAATATCCTGGCTGCGGGCGAATTTGACGATGTCGTGGACGGTCAGGAAATAACGGGCATAGTTCAGGCGCTCAATAAGGGCGAGCTCTTCCTCGATGCGCCTCGTCACCGATTGCGGCACGCCCGAGGGATAGCGCCTGGCCGCCCCCTCCCGCGCCAACCTTTCCAGCTCCGCCTGCGGGCCGAGCCCTGATTGCGTCGGCTCGTCGGGGTAATTGTACTGAAGGTCGCTGAGCGAGAAGGTCAGCTCCTGCGCGAAGCGCAGCGTTTCGGCCAGTGCCTCCGGGTGCCTGCGGAACAGGCGCGCCATCTCCAGCGGCGGTTTCAGATGGCGCTCGGCATTCGCCGTGAGTTCCAGCCCGACCTCCGAAACGGGAATGTTGAGACGAATCGCGGTCAGCACGTCCTGCAGCGGGCGGCGCTCGGCCGTGTGGTAGAGGACGTCGTTGGTCGCCATCAAGGGCAGGCCGGCCAGCTCCGCCATCGCCGCCGCCTGCTCGATCCTGAAGCGGTCGTTTCCCGCGTAGTCGGGCGAGACACCGAGCCGCAGGGCCCCGCCGAAACGGTCCTTGAGCTGGCGAAGCAGGGCAAGGCTGTCTTGCGCGCCTGTCGCCAGAGCGGGCAGGACCGCCAGCGACATCAGTTCGCCCCATTCGAGAAGGTCGTCGCGCCGCAGAAGGGTCGCGCCCTTTTCGTTCTCCTCGCGCAGATTGGCTTGCGTGAGCATGCGGCACAGATGTCCCCAGCCCTTGCGGTTCCGCGGATAGGCGAGAATATCAGGCGTGCCGTCGCAAAAAACCAGCCGGCTGCCGGGGTGGTAGGCAAGCGTCTCGACCTTGGCCTGCTGCCAGGCGCGCACCACGCCCGCCACCGTGTTGCGGTCGGCGAGCCCGATCGCGGAGAACCCCATGAGCTTGGCCGCGACCACCAGCTCCTCCGGCTTGGAGGCGCCGCGCAGGAACGAGAAATTCGACTGGATGCCGAATTCCGCATAGGGAATGGCGGTCAGCGCGTTCATGCGAAGACCCCGTGCAGGAACCAGCGCGGCGGGATTTCAGAGCCGCCATAGAGACCTTGCCGGTAGAGCCAGTAGCGGCGGCCGTCGGCATCCTCGATGCGGAAATAGTCGCGTGTCGACGCCGCTTCGTCGCTCGAAAATTCACGCCACCATTCCGGCGCGATGCGTTCAGGGCCTTCGGCGCGGGCGACCCTGTAGAGCGCACGCCGCCAGCGGAAATTCAGCGGCGGTCCCTCGGGCATTTCGGTGGCCGGCACCTCAATCGGCTCGGGCGAGCGGAAAAGCCGGATCGGCCGCTCCGGCGGGAAGATGGTCATCGGCGCCTGCATCCTGTCCGGTTTCTTCGGCGGCGTGATGCGGCGCGGGGTTTCCGTGAAGGGGATGGTGGCGACGGCACGCTCGGGCAGATGGCTTTCCACGACGACCGGCTTGAGAACCGCGCCCTCGCCGAGCCGGGCGCGGATGCGGTCGGCGAACAGCGCGATATCGGCGCCGTCGTCGGTCGTTTTGCCTGTCAGGTCGGCCTGCGGCATGTCGAAGGCCGCCGCCGCCAGCACCGAAAGCCGCACCAGGTCGAAGCCATAGCCGGCATCGATATGCTGCTCGAGGGCGGCCAGCCGCTCATGGAACAATTTCTGGATCAGCCGGGGTTCGCGCATCGGTCGCGACGTGCCGAGCGCGATGCGGCTGACGGCGCCGTCGACGCGGAACAAGAGCAGCGCCAGGCTTCTCGCGCCTTCGCCGCGCCGCTCGAGGTCGATCTTCAGGGTCGTCGCCAGCATGCCCACCAGCCGTTCTATGTCCTCTGTCAGCGTGACGGGCTCGGCCAAATGGCGTTCGACCGAAAGCGGCGCGACGGGCAGGCGCGGCGACACCGCCTCGTCGAGACGGCCGAGCGCCTGGTCGAGGCGCAAGAGCAGGGAGGCACCGAAGCGGCGGGCGAGCGGCGCGCGCGGCGCGGCCATCACCGCGCCCGCCGTGCGCAGGCCAACACTTTCCAGGCTGGCGCGGGTTTCCGGCGCGATGCGTAGCGCCGCCAGCGGCAAGGGCGCCAGGAGCGCTTCCTCCTCGCCGCCGGCAACGATGCGGTCGCCGCAGAACCGCGCCGCCGCCCAGGCGGCGCCGGGTGTCGCGGCAAGGCCGGCACGGACGTCGAAGCCCTGATGGAAGAAGCGCGACAGGATCTCGTCCAGCATGGCGCGTTCGCCGCCGAAAAGATGGGTGCAGCCGGTGACGTCGAGGAACAGGCCGTCGGTCCCGTCGAGCGCCACCAGCGGGGTATAGCGGTCGCACCAGTCCGCAAGGCCTTCGAGCAGGCGCCGGTCGGCTTCGGCATCGGCCTCCATTATGTCGATCGACGGATGCATGGCGCGCGCATCGGCGATGCCCATGCCGGGCTTCAGATGCAGCGCCTCAGCCCGCTCGTCGAGGGCTAAGATGCGCTGCGCGTTGCTGTCGCGATGGCTGATCACCAGCGGCCGGTGATCCGATGGCCGGGAACGCCAGGACCGCCCCAGGCGCTGCCGCAGGATCCGTTCGGCCGCGAGATAGGGAAACCACAGGGACAGGATTCTTTGCTCGTTCTTCCCCAATCCGTCTTTCATCGAATATGCGTTCATCGGGGTTCCACTCCAATATGAATTGTCCTGGCAGGGCCGTGCGGCTCTTGCCGATGCTGATGGTGAAGGCGGGGCGGCCGATCGAGCCGGCAAGCGGCCCGGCGACCGTGTCGCGCGGCCCTGCCGGCGCCGGCGAGACGATGAGGCGGACGGGCGCCGCCGTCGGTTCGGGTTCGGCCGCCTGCCGCAGCAGGAAGACCGGCCGGCCGGCGCTCTGCGCGCGGGCGTGCAGCCGGCGCGTCGCGGTCAGGTCCAGCCGCTGCGGATTGCCGCGGACTTCAAGGATGACGGCGGCGAGCGCCGTCATGCGGGCCGCCTCCTCGGCGACCCACAGCGCATCGGCGAGCCTTGGCGCCTCGGAAAACAGCAATTGCTCCGGCTCGATGCCGAAGGCGGCGTGAAGGCCCCGGGCATAGGGAAAGCCCGCCTCGCGAAAAACCTCCTGGGTGCCGATCCACAGCACCGGCAATCGCGGCCCTTGCTTGAGGATCAGGCTGGGCTTGAGGATTAGGCTGGCGAGCGACAGGGCGAAGCCGGCGACCGCTCCGGCATCGCGGGTCTCGATGCCATGGATTTCGCTCAAGGCCGCTTTCGGCAGGCCGCCGCCCAAATCGCCGCCCCAATCGCCACCGAGGGCGGCATCGAGCCGGCCGATGCCGGTGCGCAGGAAAGCATCCGGCCTGGCTACGGCGATGCCGCGCCGGACCACGGTGCGGTCCGCGGCGGCCATGCCGGCGTCGGAAACCGCGCCGGCCGGCGCCTGCAGGCGCTCGGGCAGCGTTCCCTCGATCTTCGCGATCTGGCGGCGCAGGGCAAAAACAGTCTCCCGCGCCACGGCGCTCATCGCCATGACGGTCAGTGTCCACTCACAATTGTTCCTGTTATGTTCTTATAGATTCCAGAGGCGACCCGAAGAGTCAAGCAGACTCATGGGGGAATTTATTCCTCTCCGATAAGAGGGCCAACATGGGTCGGACAGCCGACCGCGCCTCAAGCCATGCGAAACGGCTCCCGGTGCCGTAAGCAATCCTGGGGTTGGCCGCCGCGTCATTTGCCGATTGTGGCCCAAAAGCCTATATGCCGGGATCAAAGGACAAAGCATGGCCCGCATCTACAAGACCCGCATTTGGCACGACCAGCTTTCGCCGTCGATGGACGAGATCGAGTTCCTGGCGCTGGAGGCCTACGCCCATCTGCCCGAGGATTTTCGCAAGCTGACCGGCGAGATCGTCATCCAGATCGCCGAGTTCCCCACCGACGAGATCATGGACGACCTGTCGCTGGAAACCCCCTTCGACCTGCTCGGCCTGTTCGAGGGACGCGGCATTGCCGAGCGCTGGAACCCGCAGACCGGCGAAGGCCCGAACCGCATCACGCTCTATCGCCGCGCCATCCTCGACTACTGGGCCGAGAACGAGGAGACTTTGGGCGACATCGTCACCCATGTGCTGATCCACGAGATCGGCCACCATTTCGGCCTGTCGGACGACGATATGGAGAAGATCGAAGAGGCAGCCGAGTGACCGGTTCTACGTCAGGCCGTCATTTCACAATGAGTGTGACGAAATGTTTTAATACGTTCTGCACAGTCTGCTCCCCGGTATGTCCTGCCACTGCCCATTGCGCAAAATGTCCATCAATGTACATGCGTGCGAGCCCGTAGACGAGCGCCCTCGCGGCTATCTGGGTCTCTGCCATGTCGTCCGACCGGAGCATGTTTCGCCGCTGTGCTTCTGCCATTGACGCTTCCATCAGCGAACGCACCGCTTCATTATCGTGACGCAGCGACTCCGAAGCATCCCAATCAATAAGATTGCGTGTCGAGATGATCTGGAAGTGGGTGGGGTTTCGAATTGCCCAGCGCAAATAGGCGATTCCAACAGCGGCAAAGCGTTCGATCGGATCGTCCGTCGCAACCTTCTCGACCGCATTCGTGATCTCCGAGCGGAATCGGCTCATTGCCTGCTCCGCGACAGCCGTCATCAACGCGGTCTTGTTGCTGAAGTGACGGAATGGCGCGCCGGGGGAAACCCCGGCACGTTTTGCGGCTTCGCGCACGCTCACATTGTCGGGGCCGCCTTCCTCGACCAGTTGAACCGCGGCATCGATCAGGACCTCCCGCAAATTGCCATGGTGGTAACCAGTGCGATGAGGCGCCTTGGCTTTTGCCATCTCTTTCCCTTCGTTCCGTGGAGCAGCTTCCCGCCTCTGTAGCATGATTCCGCGATTTATGTAATCGCCGTTTACAATCCCGGCCAGAGGATGTAAGCAGTGATTACTGATGGGATCGGAACAGGCCTACGGTCTTCGCGGCTCCCGAACTCCCAGCTGAGGAGACGAACATGCTCGCCAGAACAGCCCCACCCCGCCCGCAATCGGTCATTTCGCATCAGAGTCCAGCCGAAGAACTTCAGCAGGAGAATTTCGCGATTGTTCAGTCGAGCGCGACTGTGCCCAGCCTCACGCTTTATCGGCTTGCCGCCGTCGCCGGGATGGGAAGCGCGCTTATTCTTCTGGTCAACGCGGCTAAACGCAGCTCGCTCATCGCGACCACCGATCTGACGCAACTTCTCGCACCAGTCGCCGAGATATTGGCACTTGGCCTCGTCGTAGGCCTGTTTCTTGCGTTTGGCCGGCGCGCGGGGCTGTTCGGCACTATCGCGTTTGTCATCAACTTCGTTGCGTTGGCAAGTTTGGTAGGCGTGGAAGCAGTGATCAATCTGGTATTTTCGAAGCTTCCGCTCACAACCATCGTCGAGCTGCGAGCCGGACCGCTCGGTCTGGCTCTGGTCGCCAGTTCGGTTCTTTTTCTGGTTGGAACGCTCGCGTTTGTAATCTCTCTCGCCGTTGCAAGAGGCGTGCCGCGCATTCCTCTCGCTCTTTATCTCATTGGCGCGGTGCCGATCGCGCTTCGTGCGTTCGTTCCGGAGCTGGCTCTTGACCTGGGCTTGGCGATGCTTGCGGCATCGATCGCCTGGCTGGCGGCGTGGCTGTGGATGCGAGGGGCTACCAGTCGCTGAGCTTGGTGTCCGGCCCGTATTCCTGGCCCTCGACATCCTTCACCACGGCCTGGCCGCAGCGCATGGTCTTGGTCTTCTTGTCGTAGGCGTAGGTGGGGGAGCCGAACAGGTGCCAGCCCTTGTTCAGCGCCGCCGTCACCTTGTGACAGAAGCTGGCGTCGTCCGGAGCGGTGAGAAAGCGGTAGAGTTTCATCATTCAATTCCTGTCGTCAGTCCATCGCCCGCGATCGGCAATCCAACACGGCACATCATGCGCCGACGGCCGCCGCCTTCGCCAGCAGTTTTTCGGCCTGCGCAAGGTGCAGCCGTTCGACCATCCTTCCCTCCAGCGCAATCACGTTCTTGCCGGCATTTTCCGGAAGCGCAAAGGCCTGCTTCACCGCGCGGGCCTTGGCCACCGCCTCCGCCGATGGCGCAAAGGCACGGTTCGCCGCCTCGATCTGGGCGGGATGGATGAGCGTCTTGCCGTCGAAGCCCATGGCGGCCGCTTCCGTGCATTCGCGGCTGAAAGCATCGAGCGCGCGAAAATCGTTGAAGACGCCGTCGACGATATCGAGATCGCCGGCACGCGCCGCCAGCACCATCTGCATCAGCCACGGCAGGAGATAACGCCGGTCCGACGTCGCCATAATGCCGGTGTCCTTGGTCAGGTCATTCGTTCCGGCAACGAAACAATCAAGCCGCGAGGCAGGATCGCGGCCAAGTTCGGCGATGGCGCCGACATTGAGCACGGCCTTCGGCGTCTCGATCATCGCCCATAGTTTCACGCTGTCGGGGGCGGAATTGTCGTCGAGCACGTCACCCGCCTCGAGCACGTCGCGGGGCGTGTCGACCTTGGCCAGCAGGATGCCGTCCGGCTCCGCCTTGGCCGCCGCCAGCAGGTCGGCGCCGCCCCATTCGCTCGAGAGCGCATTGATGCGCACCACCATCTCGCAGCGCCGGCCACTATGGTTGGTATCAGGACGATTGCTGAAGATGCCGGCCAGTTTTTCGCGCGCCGCGACCTTCTCGGCCGGGGCGACGGCATCCTCCAGGTCGATGATGACGGTATCGCAGGCAAGCTGCGCCATCTTGGCCAGCGCCTTGTCGTTCGAGGCGGGAACATAGAGCACCGAGCGGCGCGGGCGGTAGAGATCGGTCGTCATGCCAGATCTATGCCGCCTGCCGCGGGTTGAGGCAAGGGAGCAGGCGGCATCGCGCGGTGCTCTACCGGGGGCACCGGCATGGGGCTCGGCATCGTGCTGGCCCTCCTGAAAGCGCAGGATGGCACGATCAGGCTGGTTGACTCCGAGCGCGGCACGCGCTTCGAGATTGTCTTGCCGGTTGCGTAAGGACGCCGGCAGCGGATCGGAGAAAAAAGTGCGCTACGACATCGTCATCATCGGCGGAGCCATCGTCGGCTCCTCGATCGCCTATTATCTGCGCGAGGAGGGCTTTTCCGGCAGGATCGCGCTGGTCGAGCGCGACCCGCAATTTTCCCACGCGGCGACAACGCTATCCATGGCCTCGATCCGTCAGCAATTCTCCATTCCGGAAAATATCCGCCTGTCGCAATTCACGCTGAAACTGTTCCGCCGGCTGAAGGAAGAATTCGGCGCAGACGCCGACATCGGTTTTCGCGAGGGCGGCTATCTCATTCTCGCCGGCGAAACCGGGCTGCCGATCCTCAGGGCCAACCACGAGGCACAGCTTGCCGAAGGCGCCGACATTTTGCTGGAGGACGCCGAACAACTCGTGCGCCGTTTCCCTTGGCTGTCGGCCGAGGGCATCACCGCCGGCGCCTATGGCCGCAGCGGCGAGGGCTGGTTCGACGCGCATGCCATGCTGATGCTGTTCCGCAAGGCGTTGCGCGAGAAGAAGATCGACTTCATCAATGCTTCGGTCACCGGCATCGAGCGGCAGGGTGACCGCGTTACCGGCGTCAGCCTCGACAATGGCGAACGGCTCGAGGCCGGCATCCTTGTCAATGCCGCAGGGCCGAATGCGGGCAAGGTCGCCGCACTCGCCGGGCTGGCGCTGCCGGTCGAGCCGCGCAAGCGCAACGTCTTCGTCTTCGAGGCGCGCGAGAAATATGCCGACATGCCGCTGCTGGTCGACCCGTCCGGCATCTATGTCAGGCCGGAAGGCTCGGTCTATCTCACCGGCGGCGCCGAGCCGGAGGAGGGCGACGGCCCGGCCGATCCCGCCGATTTCGACGTCGACTGGCCGCTGTTCGAAGAGGTGATCTGGCCGGTGCTGGCGACCCGCATCCCGGCCTTCGAGGCGATCAAGCCGACGCGCGCCTGGGCCGGTCATTACGACTACAACACGCTCGACCAGAACGCGGTGATCGGCCCGCATCCCGAAGTCGGCAATTTCCTCTTCGCCAACGGCTTTTCCGGCCACGGCCTGCAGCAGGCGCCCGCCGTGGGCAAGGCGCTGGCCGAGCTGATCGTCCATGGTGGCTACCGCACGATCGATTGCTCCCCCTTTGGCTACGAACGCGTTGCGGAAGGGCGGGCGTTCCGCGAGTTGAATGTGATTTGAGCCGAGTCAAGGTCCCTCTTTGACGCTGA
The DNA here is from genome assembly GCF_006442685.1 of Mesorhizobium sp. B2-4-7. Classification (NCBI taxonomy): domain Bacteria; kingdom Pseudomonadati; phylum Pseudomonadota; class Alphaproteobacteria; order Hyphomicrobiales; family Phyllobacteriaceae; genus Mesorhizobium; species Mesorhizobium sp. B2-4-7. The sequence continues at coordinate 440,225 of NZ_VFVH01000002.1, read as the reverse complement.
CATCAAAAGGGTCTGCACCGCCACCAGTCGGCTAAGCCGCCACTCGGCTTCCCGCACCCAAATACGCCTGTAGCCAGCCCAGCACGCGTCCCCAGCCCTCGGCATGTTCGGCCGCCGCTTCGGCCAGCCCGGCAAAGCCGCCATGGCAGATGGTGAGGCGCGTGCCCGCGGCGGTTGGTTCCAGCAGCCAGGCGACCGTCGTTTGCCGGCGGCCAAGCGTCGGATGGTCCCAGGCATAGGCCCTTGTCTGCACGATCCGCCGCGGCACCTCGATATCGAGGAATTCCCCGTTGGCCGGCAATTCCCTGCCGTCGGCTCCACGGACCGTGACGGCCCATCGGCCGCCGGCGCGAGGGTCTGCCGACCATTTCACCATCCGGTAGGCGTCGGCGGACCCCCACCATTGTTCGACCTCGTCGGAGATCAGCGCGCGGAAGACGCGCTCGGCCGGCGCGCCGATCTCGGCCTGGGCCATAACGGTCTCGCCATTGGTCATGCTCTGCACGGCTGAAGTTGGCACTGGCACATGCAACATCGATGCCTCCGAATGATTGTTTCGGCTGAGAAGCAATGATTTTCAGCCTTTTGACGCCGGCCGCGACAGGCCCTGCCCGGTTTCGAGTAGGCTTTTCAGGCTCGACAGGACGAGCGGCCAGCCCTTGCCGACATGCTCCAGCAGCTTGTGCGGGCCGTCGGCCGCATGGGTGACGGCAAGCTTCATCATGTCGCCCTCCTGCTCGATGACGAAGGTGCAGGTGGTGTAGCCGTCGGCCTTGACGTCCGGCATGAACTCGTTGCGCCATTTGATCACCAGGCGCCTTGGCGGATCGACTTCGAGGATCTCGCCGCTGTCGGTCACCCGGCCGTCGGCATAGACCATCTTCCACGCCGAGCCCTTTCTCCAGTCGCTCTGCATATGGGCGCCGAGAAAATATTGCTCGTGGAATTCCGGTTCGGTCAGCGCCTGCCAAAGCTTGTCGGGCGTGGTGCGGATGTAGGTCACATAAACGAAGGCGTTGCTCATCAGTCTTCCCTTTCGAGGCGTCTCTTCAGATCGCCGAGGGCGGAGAGCCGCCCCCGCTCGAATTTGCCGATCCAGCGCTCGGCGATCTCGTTGATCGGAACCGGGTTGAGGTAGTGCTCCTTCTCGCGCCCCTTGCGGATTGTGGTGACAAGGTTCGCCTCCTCGAGGATCGCCAGGTGCTTGGTCACCGCCTGGCGCGTCATATCCATCTCAGCGCACAGCCCGTTCAGCGTCTGCCCGTTCCTGTCATGAAGGCTGTCCAGCAATTGCCGGCGGGTCGGGTCGGCCAAAGCGCGAAAGACGGCGTCCATGCTCATGGCTCTAATATGCAACCATTTGGTTGCATGTCAAGCACAACATGTCATGCCAACGGCTGCTGGATCCGGCCACAGGAGAAAAATGTCAGCGCGTGCGGGAGAACCAGAAGGCGTCGGCCATGCGCATCATGCCGATGCGTTCGTAGAAGCCGGCGGCGTCGGGCACGGAAACCAGGCTGATGGCGACGGACGGGCCGAGCTGCCGCCGCGCCTCGTCCATCAGTCCCTTGCCGATGCCGAGCCCCTGCGCCGATCCGGAAACGGCGAGATCGGAGATGTAGCAGACCCAGGAGAAGTCCGTCACGGCCCTGATGACGCCGACCAGCGGCTTGCCTTCGGTATCCAGCCGCGCGGTCAGCACCAGATTGGCGCCCGACAGCATCGCCCGCAGCCTGTCGGCATCATCGACGGGGCGGATCTCGCCAAGGCCGGAGTCCACCAGCACGCGGCGGAATTCGGCGACGTTGAGCGCGGGTTCGCGGGCATAGAGGATTTTTTCAGCCATCACAGCCAGACTGCACCATCGGGCCGCGAATTCGAAGCCGTTTGTGCGGCACCCGTGCCGACGCGCGCGAACACCTGCCTTTTATTTGTCGCCGGCTTTGTGTAAACCGGGCGCCAGCAATCCCCCGCAATGCCAGGAGACGGGCAAAGACCATGGAAAAATTCACCAAGCTCACCGGCGTCGCCGCGCCCATGCCGATCGTCAATGTCGACACCGACATGATCATCCCCAAGGATTATCTCAAGACGATCAAGCGCACCGGGCTCGGCAGCGGCCTGTTCGCCGAGATGCGCTACAAGGACGACGGTTCGGAGAATCCGGATTTCGTGCTCAACAAGCCGGCCTACCGCAAGGCGCAGATCCTTGTCGCCGGCGACAATTTCGGCTGCGGCTCCTCGCGCGAGCACGCGCCGTGGGCGCTGCTCGATTTCGGCATACGCTGCGTCATCTCGACCTCCTTCGCCGACATCTTCTACAACAACTGCTTCAAGAACGGCGTGCTGCCCATCACTGTCAGCCCCGAGGATCTCGACAAGCTGATGGACGACGCGTCGCGCGGCTCCAACGCCACCTTGTCGATCGACCTCGAGGCCAAGGAGATCCGCGGGCCCGATGGCGGCGTGGTCAAGTTCGATCTCGACGACTTCAAGCGTCATTGCCTGCTGAACGGCCTCGACGATATCGGCCTGACCATGGAGAAGGCCGGCGCCATCGCTTCGTTCGAGAAGAAGAACGCCGAGCTGCGCCCCTGGGCCTGAGCGGCGCGGCTGACGATATCGGCCCGGCCGTCGCTGGCCGGGTTTGCGGCGGCTGAAGGAGGAACAGTCATGACACGCCCGCTTCTTGCCAGCGCCTGCGCCCTGGCCATGACCGTGGCGACGATGGCCGGCGCGCATGCGCAGGCCGAGACGCCAGAGGCGCAGCCACCGGCGGCAAGCGAGACGCCGGCCACGGATCAGGGAGCCGCCGACGTTTCCGACGACGACAAACAGGCGCCGGTCCCGTTCGAAGGCGGCCAGTTCACCATCACCCAGCAGGAACAGTATGGCGAGAAGGTGCTTGCCTATGACGGCAAGCAACTGGCCGGCAATTACGACGTCTTCTTCGACAAGATCGTCGAGGTCGGCGGCGTCAAGGTGGCGCTGTTCGACGTCGGCGACGGCGGCAACCAGTGCGGGCCGGCGACGGTGATCGTCTGGAAACCGGAAGGCGCGGAGATCCAGAGCACCACCGTCGAGCAGGACGAGTGCGGCGCGCCGCCCACGGCCGTCTCCGACAGCGCCATCTATTTCGTGCCTTATCTCCTGCCCGGCGATTCGAAGCCGGCATTGCAGTGGTCGCCGACATCGGGTCTGACGATCTCCGGCAATCTGACCTACATGCCCGAACCCGGCACCGACTGGAAGGACATCGATCCGTCGAAATACGACAACATCATCGACGCCTTCCACAATGAGGCCGTCTACAAGGCGGCCGAGACGCTGCTCGGCAAGGAGATGCCCGACATGGCGACCAGCCTGCTGGTCGGTGGCGGCACAGAAAAGACCGCGTCCGGCGCCTTCTACGCCAGCGGCTGCGTGCCGCACGATTGCGGCGGCAATGACGGCTTCATGGCGGTCGACCCGGGCCAGCACAAGCTCTATTTCGCCCGCCGCGGCGAGAACGGCCAGCCGGACGCCAAGCCCCCGGTGAAGACCTGGCCGGCGGACGTGAAGGCAGCGCTCGACAAGGCGATGAGCGCGGCGAATTAACTCCGAATTGCGCACCGTAGGCGGGATGTGCGGGGCTCCTAAGCTGCCAATCTCCCCCCTTGAGGGGGAGATGTCCGGCAGGACAGAGGGGGGTGCTTTCCGCCGTCCCGAATTAGATATGCAGCGCGTGTCCCAGCGCCTTCAGGGCCGCTTCCTGGAAGCCTTCGCCCTGTGTCGGATGGGCATGGATGGTGCCGGCGATGTCCTCCAGCCGCGCGCCCATTTCGAGCGCCAGGCCGAAGGCCGTCGACAGTTCCGACACGCTTTGCCCGACCGCCTGGATGCCTAGCACAAGATGATTGTCCGCGCGGGCGACGACGCGGACAAAGCCATCCTCGCCAATCCTGGTCATCGCGCGGCCATTGGCGGCGAAGGGAAACATCCCGACCTTGATTTCCCCGCCGAGCGCCTTGGCCTCTTCGGGCGACAGGCCGACGGTGACCAGCTCCGGATCGGTGAAGCAGACGGCGGGGATAGCCCGCTTGTCCCAGCCGCGCTTATGGCCGGCGACGATTTCGGCGACCATCTCGCCTTGCGCCATCGCGCGGTGCGCCAGCATCGGCTCGCCGGTGACGTCGCCAATGGCGAAGATGCCGCGCATGGAGGTGCGGCACTGCTCGTCGATGCGGATGAATCGCCCCGCCATGTCGAGGTCGATCTGGTCGAGCCCCCACCCTTCCGTCACCGGCTTGCGGCCGACCGTGACCAGGATCTTGTCGGCGGCGATCCTCGCATCCTTGCCATCCGGGGTCTCGACCAGCAGCGCATCGCCTTTCGTCGACAGGCCCTTGGCCTTGGCGCCTGGCATCATTTCGATGCCGAGTGCCGCCAGCCGCTTGACCACCGGCCGCGTCAGTTCGGCGTCATACTGCGCCAGCACGCGCGGCAAGGCCTCGACCACGGTCACCGCCGCGCCCATCTTGGCGAAGGCCGTGCCGAGCTCCAGGCCGATATAGCCGCCGCCGACCACCGCCAGCCGCTGCGGCACCTCCTTCAGCGCCAGCGCTTCCGTCGACGAGATCACCGGCCCGCCGAACGGCAGGAACGGCAACTCGACCGGCGCCGAGCCGGTGGCGATCACCACCGCTTCGGCGCGGATCACCTGGCTTCCCGTCTCGGTCTCGACCGCGACGGTCTTGCCGTCTCGAAACGTCGCCCAGCCCTGCACGGTCTTCACCCCGGCCTTCTTGAGCAGGCCGGCGACCCCGCTGTTAAGCCGACTAACGATGCCGTCCTTCCAGGCGACCGTCTTGCCCAGATCCAGCGCCGGCGCGGCCACCGAAATGCCGAGCGGGCTGTTGCCGCCCGCCATCTGCGCGACCTTCTCGAACTCCTCCGCTGCATGGATCAGCGCCTTGGAGGGAATGCAGCCGACATTGAGACAGGTGCCGCCCGGCTTGCCGGCCTCGACGATGACGGTATCGACGCCGAGCTGCCCGGCACGAATAGCGCAGACATAGCCGCCCGGCCCCGCGCCGATGACCAGCAGCTTGCAGGAGATTTCTTTCATGACGTGACCCTTCGATCCGAGGAAACGCTCCGTCGAGATTCTTCGCGCCCCCCTCTGTCCTGCCGGACATCTCCCCCACAAGGGGGGAGATTGGAGGCTTCGGCGCCTCGCTCAATCCCGCAGCGCTGGTGATTGGCGAAAGCCGGCGTGACATCTGATCTCCCCCCTTGTGGGGGAGATGCCTGGCAAGGCAGAGGGGGGCGCTCTCCCGCCATCATCTCGAATGATCCACCGTCAATCCACGAAAATCAGCGCCGGCGTTTCCAGGAGCGTCTTGATGCGCTGGATGAACACCGCCGCGTCCCAGCCGTCGATGACGCGATGGTCGAAGCTCGACGACAGGTTCATCATCTTGCGCGGGATGAACCGGGTGCCGTCCCATACCGGCCGCACCATCATCTTGTTGACGCCGAGGATCGCCACTTCCGGGTGGTTGATGACCGGAGTCGTCGCCACGCCGCCCATGGCGCCGAGCGAGGTGATGGTGATGGTCGAGCCGGAGAGCTCGCCGCGCGTCGCGGTTCCCGACTTGGCCGCCTCGGCCAGCCTGGCGACCTCCGCGCCGCATTCCCAGATGTCCAGCGCCTCGGCGTGCTTGACGACGGGCACGACCAGTCCCGACGGCGTCTGCGCGGCGATGCCGATATGGATGCCGCCATGCTGGTGGATGATGCCGGCCTCGTCGTCGAACAGCGCATTGAGGTTGGGCTGGTCCGCGATCGCCCTGACCATCGCGCGCATCAGGAACGGCAGCAGCGTCAGCTTTGGCCTTTCTACCCCCTTGGCCGCCCGCTTCTCCTTGTTGAGCGCGGCGCGCAGATCCTCGAGCGCGGTGACGTCGACCTCCTCGACATAGGTGATGTGCGGGATGCGCGACGCCGCCAGCGTCATCTTCTCGGCGATCTTGCGCCGCAGGCCCACCACCTTGATGTCCTCGACGGCATCGTTGCGGGCGAGGCCGGATGCCTTGGCCATGTGCGGCCCGCGCGCCAGGAACGCCTCGATGTCCTCATGGCCGATGCGGCCGGCCGGGCCGCTTCCCTGGACCTGCCTGAGGTCGATGCCCGCTTCCTTCGCACGCAGCCGCACGGCCGGCGAGGCCAGCGGCCTTTCACCTTGCGCACGCGGCGCGCTGTTGACCTTGGACCTGGCGCCGTCATCCTCGGGCTTGTCCCGAGGATCTACCGACCTTCCGGAACTGGTCGCGTCATATCCCTGTGGGACGGCGGATCCTCGGGACAAGCCCGAGGATGACGGCGACAGATTGGGCGATGACGGCTCCAGGTCCGAGACCGGGCGAGCCCCCGTATCATCGGAGATACTTTCAGCCGTCACTTCCGCCGGCATCGCACCGCCAACGACATTGCCCTCGCCGGCCACCTTCAGCCGCACGATGGGCGAGCCGATCGCCACCGTGTCGCCGATATCGGCGCCCAGCCACAGGATCTCGCCGTCGACGGGGGAAGGGATCTCTACCGTGGCCTTGTCGGTCATCACGGCGGCAAGCATCATGTCCTCGCGCACGATGTCGCCGACCTTGACATGCCATTCGACGAGTTCCGCCTCGGCGACGCCCTCGCCGACATCGGGCAGCTTGATGATGTGTTCGCCCATGTCGGGCCTCCCCGTTCTAGGCTTCCAATGTTTCCGTAAGCGCCCGGCCGACGCGGGCCGGACCGGGGAAATAGTCCCATTCCTGCGCATGCGGATAGGGCGTGTCCCAGCCGGCGACGCGGGCCACCGGTGCCTCCAGATGGTAGAAGCAGTTTTCCTGCACAAGCGCGACCAGCTCCGCTCCGAAGCCGGAGGTCAGCGTCGCCTCGTGCACCACGACGCAGCGTCCGGTCTTCTTCACCGACGCCACGATGGTGTCGAGGTCGAGCGGCAACAGCGTCCTGAGATCGACGATCTCGGCATCGATGCCGGTCTCCTCGGCCGCCGCCTGCGCGACATAGACCATTGTGCCGTACGCCAACACCGTGACGGCGGAGCCGGCCCGGCGGATCGCGGCCTTGCCGAGCGGCACGGTGTAGTGGCCGTCGGCGACCTCGCCCAGCTCGTGCTTCGACCACGGCGTCACCGGCCGGTCGTGATGGCCGTCGAAGGGGCCGTTGTAGAGCCGCTTCGGCTCGAGGAAGATGACCGGGTCGGGATCCTCGATCGCCGCGATCAGCAACCCCTTGGCGTCATGCGGGTTCGAGGGCACGACGGTCTTCAGCCCCGACACATGGGTGAACAACGCTTCCGGGCTTTGGCTGTGCGTCTGGCCGCCGAATATGCCGCCGCCGGTCGGCATGCGCACCACGATCGGGCAGGTGAAGTCGCCGTTCGAGCGGTAGCGCAGCCTCGCGGCTTCCTGGGTCAGCTGGTCGTAGGCCGGGTACATGTAGTCGGCAAACTGGATCTCCACGCACGGCTTCAGACCATAGGCGGCCATGCCGATGGCCGAGCCGACAATGCCGGATTCATTGATCGGTGCGTCGAAGCAGCGGCTCTTGCCGTATTTCGCCTGCAGGCCTTGCGTGCAGCGGAACACGCCGCCGAAAAAGCCGACATCCTCGCCGAACACCACCACTTTCTCGTCGCGCCCCATCGACACGTCCATCGCGTCGCGAATGGCCTCGATCATGGTCCGCCTCGGCATGGCTCAGACCCCCGCCTGCTGGCGCTGGCGCCGCAGATGCGGCGGCATCTCGGCATAGAGGCCCTCGAACATGTCGCGCGTCGACGGCTTGCCGCCGGCGTGCAGCGTGCCGTGGCTTTCGGCTTCCTTCTGCGCCGCGATCACCGTGTCGAGGATTTCCGCTTCAGCCTGCTTGTGCCGCTCCTCCGACCAGACGCCGAGCCGGATGAGATGGTTCTTCAGCCGAACCACCGGGTCGCCGAGCGGCCAGGCATCGGATTCGGTCTTCGGCCGGTAGGCCGAGGGATCGTCCGAGCTCGAATGCGCGCCGGCGCGGTAGGTGACATATTCGACCAGCGTCGGCCCCAGGTTGCTGCGCGCGCGCTCGGCCGCCCATTTCGCCACGGCGTGGACGGCGAGATAGTCGTTGCCGTCGACGCGCAGCGCCGGGATGCCGAAACCCAGCCCGCGCGCGGCGAAAGTGCCCGCGCCGCCGCGCGCTATGCCTTGAAACGTCGAGATTGCCCACTGGTTGTTGACGACATTGAGCACCACGGGCGCCTTGTAGGTCGAGGCGAACACCAGCGCCGAATGGAAGTCGGATTCCGCCGTCGAGCCGTCGCCGATCCAGGCCGCGGCGATCCTTGAGTCGTTCGAGATCGCCGAGGCCATCGCCCAGCCGACCGCCTGGATATACTGCGTCGCCAGATTGCCCGAGATCGAGAAGAAGCCGTGCTCCTTGGACGAATACATGATCGGCAATTGCCGGCCCTTCAGCGGGTCGGCCTCGTTGGAATAGATCTGGTTCATCATCGTGACCATCGGGTAGCCGTCGGCGATGAGCAGCCCGGCCTGCCGATAGGTCGGGAAATTCATGTCGCCGGGGGCGAGCGCCTTGCGGAAGGCGCAGCTCACCGCCTCTTCGCCCAGATGCTGCATGTAGAAGGAGGTCTTGCCCTGCCGCTGCGCCATCTGCATGCGCGCATCGAAGGTCCTCAGCGTCATCATGTGGCGCAGGCCTTCGAGCAGTTCCTCGTCGGAGAGCAGCCCCGCCCACGGCCCCACCGCCTCGCCGGCGCGGTTCAGCACCCGGATGATCGAGAAGGCCATGTCGCGGATGGCGCGTGGATCGACGTCGATTTCGGGGCGCGGCACCGAGCCGGCGGCGGCGATGGTCACGTTGGAGAAATCAGGCGTGCCGCCCGGCCGCACCTCGGGCTCCGGAACATGGAAGCGCAACATCCCAGCATCGGCCATGACCTTCGTCCTCCATGTCGCCCGGCACCGATATTTGCATATCCGCGCCGCCAGTGCGAATTCACCGGGCAAGCCTCCGGGCATCGGGCCGGCCAAGCCGGCCGATACAGCCTGCCGCGCACCAAGATGAAGATATGTCGGCGAAATTTCTTGTCGATGTTGGGCGGCGCCGCGCAACTAGGCGCAAGGTCGCGTGAGGTTTGTCGCCAGATAAGGTGATTGTTTGGCAAGCTTGGCTGCCGCGCCCACTTCACGCCTGCGGAAGGAGAGGAGAATCGCGGGTCCGCCAAACGTCGCGCCCTTCCTCTCCCCCGTCGATCGGGGGAGAGGTGTCGAGCGCAGCTCGACGGAGTGGGGGTCGATCTTCCCTCGAAGCAGTTCTTCCGAGGTGAACTGGAAAACGTTCACTCCGCCCCAACATCATGCTAACCACCCTCGATGGCACAGAAGAAAGCATACGAGGTGGATTCCTGGCTCGCGAAGCCGGACCCGCGCATGGCGATCGTCCTGCTTTATGGCCCCGATCGCGGCCTTGTCTCGGAGCGCGCCAAGGCTTTTGCCGCCGCGACCGGCCTGCCGCTCGACGACCCCTTCTCGGTGGTCAGGCTCGACGGCTCCGAAGTCGAGCGCGACGAGGGCCGGCTGCTCGACGAGGCGCGCACCGTGCCGATGTTTTCCGACCGCCGCCTGCTGTGGGTGCGCAATGCCGGCGGCCAGAAGGCGCTGGCCGACGACGTCAAGGCGCTGACGGCGGAGCCCGTGCGGGACGCGATCATCCTCATCGAGGCCGGCGATCTCAAGAAGGGCGTCGGACTGCGCGCCGTCGTCGAGGCGGCCGACAACGCCATGGCGCTGCCCTGCTATGCCGACGAGGCCAGGGACATCGATGCCGTAATCGACGACGAGCTGCGCAAGACCGGCGCGACGATGACGCTTGAGGCAAGACAGGCGCTGCGCCGCAATCTCGGCGGCGACCGGCTGGCCTCGCGCGGCGAGATCGACAAGCTGCTGCTTTATGTCCATGGCCAGAAGGAAATCGGCCTCGACGACGTCAGGGCGATGTCCGGCGACGTTTCCGGCGCGTCCTTCGACGATGCCGTCGACGCGCTTCTCGAAGGCAAGGTCGGCGAGTTCGACACCGCCTTCACCCGCCATTGCCAGGCAGGCGGCCAACCCTTCCTGGTGCTGTCCTCGGCGATGCGGCAGTTTCAGGCGATGCAGTCCATGCGCGGCCAGATGGAGGCCGGCGGCCGCAATGCCGCGTCGGTGGTGGCGGCGGCGCGCCCGCCGGTTTTCTTCTCGCGCCGCAAGCTGGTGGAGAAGGCGCTGGAACGCTGGAGCGTCGAGGCGCTCGGCCGCGCGCTGACCCGGCTGCAGACCGCCGTGCTGCAGACGCGGCGAAGGCCGGACCTGTCGGTGGCGCTGGCAAGGCAGGCGCTGCTCGGGATCGCGGTGGAAAGCGCGAGGCTGGCACAGCGTTAGGCCCTTTCGGCACCGGGCGCCTGCCTCCGTTGGTCAATTCCCTCCTTTGATCAATTCATTGTCATGGCGCCTACCGGCTCAAAGGTCGGCAGCGCCTGTGGAAAGACCAGCACCGCCGCGCCATAGAGCAGCAGAGCGATCCCCGACAGCTTCGCGATCCCATTTCCAGACGGCAGGGTCTTTTCCGCGAATATCAGCAAGGTGACCACGGCCATTGCGGCAACGTTCATGATCCCGAGAGGAAAGAGAGCGAGAAACAGAAGCCAGCAGCAGCCCAGGCAGAAAAGTCCATGCTCCAGACCCATGCGAACCGCGCCCCAGTAACCATCGCGCCATGAGGTCAGGATGAAGCCGATCGGCGTGCGGCATTTGGCCAGACACAGATCCTTCAGTGGGGAAAGTTGGTAGGCGCCCCCAAGCATCAGCAGCGCGCCGCCGAAACGCGCGGCCGTCGCCGTGGACAATCCCACATGCCCGGCGAGCATCTCCGCACCCGCCGCGCCGGCAAAGGCGATAACGCCCATCACGCCCCAGACCAGCATGTACCCGGCCACGAACACCCAACTCGAGACAAAGGTCTCGCCCCGGCCCCGTTTGCCCGCCTGGACCCGGTGAAATGTCAGGATCATGGGGGCGGCCGTCGGAAACATCATGGCAATCATCATGATCATCCAGACGGCAAGAAACAGCGGCGCCTTCATGCCCATGGTGAGCGAGTACATTTCCATGCGCATGTCCGCGTCCATGCCCGTCTGCTGCCGGATGAGCAAGGTCCATGCCGCCGCCGCGATAGCGATCAGCAGCGCGAGAATGATGTATCGCTGCAACGTCTGCACCATGGACGAAGTACGTCCCGTACTCTGCGGCCAACGGCTACTGCTGGCCGGACCAGTTGATCGGGGCGTAATGTCCGTTCCGGCGGGAATTGTCCCAGCTCATGCCATGGTCGCTGAATGTACTGCCTTCCGCCCCCATCGCCAAGGCGAGCCAGTCGGGATTGACGGGATGGCCGGTGGCCGCCCACATCTGCCCGTCCTCGCGCATCGTCGGCAGCGGCTCGACCGCCATTCGCATGACGCCGGCAATCTCCGCCGACCGCTTCTTGCCGTCTATCCGGTAGCTTATCGGCACCTTCTTGGCGCCGAGATTCGTGCCGATCAAGGGTGCCAGCACCGCCATGGGGCCGCCCGCGACGCCAGTGAAGATGGCGCCTAGCGCCTCTGTCTGCCTGTCATCGGCCCGTTCGTCGATATAGGCGGCGGCCGTCCAATCGCCGTCTGCCATCGGACCCGGCGTGTGGGCAACCATGGCGACGCTGAGCCCATCCAACCGAACGTCGCCGTAACTGCCCGTATCGATATGAAAGACCAGACCGACGTCGCAAAAGCCTTTCGTCGGCCTTGATGTCAGCTGCGCGTTGGTGGACAGCAGGCAAGGACACACGACATCGCAGCTACAGTTTTCGAAGTAACTTCCGGACAATTGCCAACGGACTGCCATTTGCACCTCCCATTTGCGTCAGGCGCGCGTCGGCATATTGCTTTGGCGAGGCGGTGCCATTTCACGCCTGTTGCAGGAATGGCAGACAGCCCTCGCCGCGACTGACCGGCACGCTAGGGCAATGAATTTAAGCCTTGTCTAATAGAGGTTACGCCGTTGCCGGGCACTGTCAAGCCGCGAGCGCGGCTGGCGACGGATGCCGATGGCGCTGCTTTTTCGCCAATCGCCAGCGCTTCAAACGAAAGGGCTGGCGGACAGCCAGCCCTCGTTTTCCCTGCGTTGTAGCTTCCGCTTTGTTGAAGTTCGCCGGCTAACTACCGCTCTTGTTTCAATCTCCGACACAGCTCGTCAAGCTGCTCCAGCGTCCGGTACGCCACGCGAATCTCGCCGCCTTTGTTCGTGTGGTCGATGGTCACGATCATGCCGAGCGTGCCGGTCATCAGCTTTTCCAGCGCCAGCGTGTCGGCGTCTTTTTCCGGCGCGCTTTTCGCCTGCTTCGGCTTCGCCGGGGTCGGACCGGCCGGCATCTGCGCCAGCGCTTCGGCCTGGCGCACCGAGAGCCCTTCCTCGACGATGCGCTTGGCAAGCCCTGCCGGGTCCTCCGCCGTCACCAGCGTGCGGGCATGGCCCGCCGACAAGGCCCCGTCGACCAGCATGTCGCGGATCACGTCGGGCAGCTTCAGCAGCCGCAGCGTGTTGGCGACATGGCTGCGGCTTTTGCCGATGACCTGGCCGAGATCGGCCTGGGTGTAGCCGTGATCGTCGATGAGCTGCTGATAGCCGAGCGCTTCCTCGACCGGGTTGAGATCGGCGCGCTGGACGTTCTCGATGATTGCCAGTTCCAGCGCCGTGCGGTCGTTGACCTCGCGCACGATGACCGGGATCTCGGTCAATCCGGCGCGTTGCGCGGCACGCCAGCGCCGCTCGCCGGCGATGATCTCGTAGCGCCCGGCCTGCGACGGCGAAGGCCGCGCCACCACCGGCTGCACCACGCCATGCTCGCGGATCGATTGGGCCAGGTCGGTCAACTCGGCGTCGCCGAAATGCCGGCGCGGGTTTTTCGGATTGGGCGTCAGGAACTCGATCGGCACCTTGCCGTCGGCACTCATCCCAGGCTTCTCCGGCGCGCTCGGACGGTCGATCTCGCCGATCAGCGCCGCCAGCCCGCGGCCCAGTCTCTTTCTCGAAAGGTCTTCGCTCATTTCGGTTCCAGATTGTTTCGGTATCGAATCGGCTTTTGCTCCATGCGCGGCCGCTTGTTAAGCGGCGCGCAATTTACGCTCGCGGCGGATCACTTCCGACGCAAGCTGCAGATAAGCCTGGCTGCCGGAGCATTTGAGGTCGTAGAGGATCGCCGGTTTGCCGTAGGACGGCGCTTCAGAGACCCGCACATTGCGCGGGATGATGGTCTCGTAGACCTTGTCGCCCATATGCTCGCGCACGTCCTGCACCACCTGGTTGGCGAGGTTGTTGCGGCCGTCATACATGGTCAGCACGATGCCCTGGATGGTGAGATCCGGGTTGATCGAGCGGCGCACCTGCTCGACGGTTTCGAGCAGCTGGCTGAGACCTTCCAGCGCGAAGAACTCGCATTGCAGCGGCACCAGGACGGAATCGGCCGCCGCCATCGAATTCAAGGTCAAGAGATTGAGCGACGGCGGACAGTCGATCAGCACATAGCCAAACCCGGCCGAACGCGCCGATGCGGCGCGCAGGGCGTTGCGCAGCCGCAGCACCCGGTCCGGCGCCGAGGCGATCTCCATCTCGATGCCGAGCAGGTCGAGGGTCGACGGCACGATCGACAGGCCGGGCACCGCCGTCGGGATCGCCGCCTCCTCAAGCTCCAGCTCGCCGGTCAGCACGTCATAGGACGACACCGTGCGGTCCTTGCGGTCGATGCCGAGGCCGGTGCTGGCATTGCCTTGCGGATCGAGGTCGACGATCAGCACCTTCTCGCCGATCGCCGCCAGCGCGGTGGCCAGGTTGATGGCGGTGGTGGTCTTGCCGACACCGCCCTTCTGGTTGGCTACGGTGATGATTCGAGGGCCGTTCTTCATCATGGGTCTATGCCAGGAATTCATTTTGGGTCGCCAACACGGATTCGGACAGGTCTTTGTTCAGACAGGTCGCACATTGGACAGTTCAAGGATGACGCCGCCAGGGTCGGTCATGCTTGGATGTTCTACCAGATCGAAGCTCCAGCGGTTAACGCTTTCTTGCACTTCGGCGCGGTAATCCCGGCCTTTGTGGAACAGCCCGCGCGCGCCTGATGTCAGCCACGGCCCCGCCAGCTCAAGCAAGGTCGAAAGCGGCGCGAGCGCCCGCGCCGTGACGATTTCCGGTGCCGCGACAAGCGCATGGCTCTCGTCGATGCGGCGCGCCACGACACGCGCCGGCAGGCCGAACTGGCCGACGACGGCTTGCAGGAATCCCGCTTTCTTGCGATTGCTTTCGACCAGGTCGATGCTGGCGCCGTCACGCTCGGCAAGCAGGAACGCCAGCACCAGTCCCGGAAATCCGCCGCCCGAGCCGATATCGACCCATCGCCGCGCTTTGTCCTCGATTCGCCAGAGCTGCGCGCTGTCCAGTATGTGGCGTTGCCAGACATCGCCTGCTGTCGACTGCGCGACAAGATTGATGCTGCGATTCCATTTCTGGAACATCTCTTCGAACGCCACCAGGCGATCGAATGTTTCACGTGAAACCGGACCGGCGGCGTTGCGCAGGCTCTCCCAGGAGGCAGCGCTCACGCGACGTCCCTTTGCGCGCTCTCGGAATGCCTGACATGAGCGACGATGATGGCCAGCGCCGCTGGCGTCATCCCTTCCATGCGCTGCGCGTCGGCAACCGAACGCGGTCGCCGCGCATGCATCTTCTGCTTCAGCTCGTTCGATAGTCCCGGCACCTCGGCGAAGTCGAGCGACTCGGGGATGAGCCGGCTTTCCTCGTGCCGGATCTGGGCGACGTCGCTCTTCTGGCGATCGAGATAAACCGAATATTTCGCTTCCGTTTCGAGGCGCTCCGCCGTCCTGGCGTCGATCGTCCCGAAATTCCCATCGATTCGGGCCAGCCAAGCCACGTCGACGCCGGGATAGGCGAGCAGCTCATAGGCGGATCTGCGCACGCCGTCGCGATTGACCTCCAGCCCGTGGCGCGCCGCCTCGTTGGGTGTCAGCTTTACGCCGAGCGCCAGCCGGCGCGCTTCGGCGAGGCGCTGCTCCACCTCGCCGAACCGCTGCATCCGCCGGGCTGACGCTATACCCAGCCTTGCAGCCAGCGGCGTTAGCCGCTCGTCGGCATTGTCGGCGCGCAGCGAAAGCCGGAATTCGGCGCGCGAGGTGAACATGCGGTAAGGCTCACTGATGCCGCGGCTGGTCAGATCGTCGACCATGACGCCGATATAGGCTTCGGTGCGGCTGAGCACGACTTGCTCGCTGCCCGACGCCCGCCTTGCGGCATTGAGGCCCGCGAGCAGGCCTTGCGCGGCGGCCTCCTCATAGCCGGTCGTGCCGTTGATCTGCCCGGCGAGGAACAGGCCGCCGACGCGCTTTGTCTCCAGCGTCGGATGGAGCTCGCGCGGGTCGACATGGTCATATTCGATGGCATAACCGGGCTGCAGCATCACCGCTCGGTCCAGCCCCGGGATGGTCTTCAAGATTTCGAGCTGAACCTCCTCCGGCAGCGAGGTCGAGATGCCGTTGGGATAGACCGTGTCGTCGTCCAGGCCTTCCGGCTCGAGAAAAATCTGGTGGCCTTCGCGGTCGCCGAACTTGACGATCTTGTCTTCGATCGACGGACAGTAGCGCGGCCCGACGCCTTCGATCGAGCCCGAATACATGGCCGAGCGCCCGAGATTGGCGCGGATCAGTTCATGCGTGGCCGCGGTCGTGCGCGTGATGCCGCATTCGATCTGCGGCGTCTCGATGCGGTCGGTCAGCAGCGAGAACGGCACCGGTTCGTCATCCGCCGCCTGGCGTTCCAGCGACGCCCAGTCGATGGTGCGCCCGTCGAGGCGCGGCGGCGTGCCGGTCTTCAGCCGGCCGAGCTTGAAGCCTGCGCGGCTCATCGTCGCCGACAGCCCTAGGCTCGCTTGTTCGTTCATGCGGCCGGCGACAATCTTCTTCTCGCCGATATGGATCAGCCCGCGTAGGAAGGTTCCGGTGGTCAGGACCACCGCGCCGCTGGCAAGGCGCCGGCCATCGGCCAGGAGAACGGCGCGCAGGCATCCCGAATCGTCGATGTCGAAGTCGAGCACCTCGCCCTCGATCACATCGAGACCGTTCTGCTGCCGGATCGCTTCCTGCATGGCGAGCCGGTAAAGTTTCCGGTCGGCCTGGGTGCGCGGGCCGCGCACGGCCGGCCCCTTGCGCCGGTTGAGCAGGCGAAACTGGATGCCGGCCGCGTCCGCCACCCGGCCCATCAGCCCGTCCATGGCATCGATCTCGCGCACCAGATGGCCCTTGCCGAGCCCGCCAATGGCCGGATTGCAGGACATCACGCCGATCGTGTCGAAACGCAGCGTCACCAGCGCTGTCCTGGCGCCCGCACGCGCAGCCGCGCTGGCCGCCTCGCTGCCCGCATGGCCGCCACCCACCACAACCACATCATAGTGATCGGTCATTTCAAAACGCCCTGGATTCGAAGTTTGGTGGAGAGATGTCCCCGCAGCGGGACGGTGTCAAGAAACTTCGCGGGAGTTTCACGTGAAACAGGACGGCGAGCCTCATTGTAGTGTTTCACGTGAGTCACGTGTATCGACCGCCGGCGCCGCCCCCCGGCGCCGTGTCGGCACTTCTCCCTGGCACAGGGAGACAGCGCTGACCGCAAAGCCGGCACCTTCATTTACAAGGCTGATAATTGCCGAAACTGGAAATAACAGCGCGCCCTCTCCCCGTCCTTGTAAGAGAATGCCGAATAAGAGAATGCCGGCAGGCAAGTGCGGGGTAGCGCCGACGCTGGCGATTGACCCCGGCGCAGCCGTTTCACGTGAAACAACGTCGGTCGGAGAGCCCTTCTGTTTCACGTGAGTCATCGGCCGGGCCCGTCGTGATAGAAGCCGAGGTCAGCGCTGCCCCTCATCCGCCTGCCGGCACCTTCCCCCGTATAGTGACGGGGAGAAGGGAGGCTTGACGGCGTCCGCGCCCCGACAATGTTCCACGTGAATCATTTCCCGATGCAGAACTGCGAGAAAATCACATCCAGCATGTCCTCGACATCGACCGCGCCGACGATCCGGCCGAGCCGGTCGGCGGCCAGCCGCAGATCCTCGGCGCGCAGTTCCTGCCCGGCGTCCGGACTCTCGGCCGCGCGCAGCAGGAAGCGGTTGGCTTCGCCTAGCAATTCAACGTGGCGAAGCCGTGAGGGCAGGATGTCGCCGGCTTCGCCGACCTGCGCGGCCGCGAGCCTGGCGATTTCGGCCAGCAGTTCCGTCACGCCCGTCCCGTTCTTGGTCGAAATGACGCGATCATAACCGCCTGTAAGCCCGGCGGGGGCTCTTTCCTGCACCAAATCGAGCTTGGTGCCCACGCGCAAGGTCGCGATCCCCTCGCGTTGAAGAGCAACGGGATGCGGGTCGGCCATATCCTCGAGGATGAGCAAGAGGTCGGCGCCATGCGCCTTGGCTCGCGCCTTCTGAATGCCGATCGCTTCCACCTTGCCGGCCGCATCGCGCAGGCCTGCGGTGTCGGTCAGCCTGACCCGCAGGCCTTCGAGGTCAAGCACGATCTCGAGCAGGTCCCGCGTCGTGCCCGGCTCATCCGTTACAATAGCTGCATCGCGCCGCGCCAAGGCGTTGAACAGGCTCGACTTGCCGGCATTCGGGGCGCCGAGGATAACAACCTCGAACCCGTCGCGGATGATTTCGCCGGCACGAAACCCGGCAATGTGGCGGTCGATCTCCCCAATCATCGCCGAGACGTCAGACCAGACCGTGTCCGAAACGGACCCGGGAATATCGTCCTCGTCGGCAAAGTCGATCTCGGCCTCGATCATGGCGCGCGCATGGATCAGCCGCCGCCGCCAGCTCAGATAAAGCTCGGCTTGCGCGCCCTCGGCATTCTGCACCGCGAAGCGCCGCTGCGCCTCGGTCTCGGCGTTGACCAGGTCGGCCAGCGCTTCCGTCCTTACCAGATCGACCTTGCCATTGAGGAAGGCCCGGCGCGTAAACTCGCCCGCTTCGGCGTGCCTGACGCCTTCGAAACCGGCGATCGTCTCCAACAGCCTCGCCACCACGGCGCGGCCGCCATGCACCTGGAATTCCGCCACGTCCTCGCCGGTGAAGCTGCCGGGGCCGGGGAAAAAGATCACCAGGCCACTGTCGAGCACGCCGCCATCGGGCGCCCGCAGCTTGCGCAGGCTGGCCACGCGGCCCTTAACCATACCGCCGGCGATCGTTTCGACAACGAATCGAGTCTTTGGCCCCGAAATGCGGATGACGGCGACGCCGGCGGGCAGGCGGCCGCTGGAAAGCGCGACGATGGTGTCGGCCGAAATCATTTGCCCGCCTTGTTGGACCGCCCTAGCTTCACTATCCAACCCCTGTTTCGCCGGACCGCTCATCGTGACACTGCCTGCGCAAAATCTGCTTGCCGACGAAGCCAGCCCCTATTTGCAGCAGCACAGCGGCAATCCGGTGCATTGGCGGGCCTGGTCGCCGGCGTCGCTTGACGAGGCGAGGGCGCTGGATCGGCCGATCCTGCTGTCGATCGGCTATGCCGCCTGCCACTGGTGCCACGTCATGGCCCATGAAAGCTTCGAGAACGACGACGTCGCCGCCGTCATGAACCGTCTGTTCGTCAATATCAAGGTCGACCGTGAGGAGCGTCCCGACATCGACCAGATCTACATGGCGGCGCTGTCCTCGATGGGCGAGCAGGGCGGCTGGCCGCTGACCATGTTCCTGACGCCGGACGGCAAGCCGTTCTGGGGCGGCACCTATTTCCCGCGCGAGCCGCGCTATGGCCGCCCGGGCTTCATCCAGGTGATGGAGGCGATCGACAAGGCCTGGCGCGAGAAAAGAGGCAGCCTGAACCAGAGCGCCGACGGGCTGACTTCGCATGTCGAGACCCGGCTCGCCGGCGCGCATGCCCGCACCGCGCTCGACCGCGACACGCTTGCCGCGCTCGCCAGAGGCATAGACGGCATGATCGATAAGGATCTCGGCGGCCTGCGCGGCGCGCCGAAATTCCCCAATGCGCCATTCATGCAGACACTGTGGCTGTCGTGGCTGCGCGACGGCAATGCCGGTCACCGCGACGATGTCCTCCTGAGCCTCGAACGGATGCTGGCCGGCGGCATCTACGATCACGTCGGCGGCGGTCTCAGCCGCTATTCCACGGACGCGCAATGGCTGGTGCCGCATTTCGAAAAGATGCTCTACGACAACGCGCAACTCATCCGTTTTTGCAACTGGGCCCATGCCGCGGGCGGAAAGGATTTGTTCCGGGTCCGAATCGAGGAGACCGTCGACTGGCTGCTGCGTGAGATGCGCGTCGATGGCGGCGCCTTCGCCGCCAGTCTAGATGCCGACAGCGAGGGTGAGGAGGGTCTTTTCTACACCTGGAGCCGGGAGGAGATCGAGGCCGCGCTCGGCGACGATTCACCGTTGTTTTTCAATCACTTCACACTCTCCAGCCCACCCGGTTGGGAAGGCAAGCCCGTTGTCCACCAGACGCAGGCCCAGCAGGTGCAAGGCATTGCCGAGCAGCCACTTCTGGCCGCTCTCAAGGCAAGGCTGCTGGCGGTCCGGGAACGGCGCGTCAGACCAGGCCGCGACGGCAAGGTCCTCGCCGACTGGAACGGCCAGATGATCTCGGCACTTGCCGAGGCCGGCCGCTCGCTGGCGCGACAAGACTGGATCGACGCGGCCAAGACCGCATTCGACCAGATCGCCTCTTCCGCCGAGGGCGGACGGCTGCCGCATTCCATGCTCGGCGCCAAGAAACTGTTCCCGGCCCTGTCGAGCGACTATGCGTCGATGACCAATGCGGCGATTGCCCTGTTCGAAGCCACCGGCGACTGGAGCTACGCCGATCGGGCCCGGCAATTCGTCGAGCAGCTCGACCGCTGGCACGCCGATGCCGACGGCACCGGCTATTATCTCACGGCATCCGACAGCACCGACGTGCCGATCCGCATCAGGGGCGATGTCGACGAGGCTATTGCGTCGGCCACCGGTCAGGTCATCGAGGCGCTGGTCCGGCTCGCCGCGCTGACCGGCGATCTCGACCTGCAGGAGAAAGCGACGAAAGTCGCCGAACATGCCGCCGGCCGCGCGGCGCACCAGGCCTATGGCCAGGCCGGCATCGTCAACGCCTCGGCGCTCGCCATAGAGCCGCTAAAGCTGGTGCTTGTGGACGATTTGACAAATCCAACGCTCGTTCCGGTAGCGGATCGCAATCCCGATCCGCGCCGGGTGGATATTGTGGTGGCGCTCGGCACGCAGGCGAATCGACCGCTACTGCCGGGTGGGATCCTGCCACCCGCCGACAGGCGGGGCGCGTGGTTGTGCACGGGGCAGGTGTGTTTGCCGGCGGTGAGCGATCCGGATGAATTGGAAGGGCTATTGCGACGAAGACCATAGAGTTCGTCATCCTAGGGCGAAGCAGGAGCGAAGCTCCGTCGCAGAGACCCTAGGATCCATGCCGTGACTTTCGAGCGCTGCAACAGGTGGAAGATCCAGTCCGCCGCGCTCTTTGGCAGAGGCCATGGCATGGATCCTCGGGTCAAGCCCGAGGATGACGAGGAAGTGGAGCTCGCTCTGCGAACTACGTATTCATCGAATCGAAGAAGTCCGCATTGGTCTTGGTCTGCTTCAGCTTGTCGATGAGGAACTCGATCGCGTCGGTTGTTCCCATCGGCGCCAGGATGCGGCGCAGCACGAAGATCTTCTGCAGGTCAGCGCGCGGCACGAGCAGGTCTTCCTTGCGGGTACCCGACTTCAGAATGTCCATGGCCGGGTAGATGCGCTTGTCGGCGACCTTGCGGTCGAGCTGGATTTCGCAGTTGCCGGTGCCCTTGAACTCTTCGAAGATGACTTCGTCCATGCGGCTGCCGGTGTCGATCAGCGCGGTGGCAATGATGGTCAGCGAACCGCCTTCCTCGATGTTGCGGGCGGCGCCGAAGAAACGCTTCGGCCGCTGCAGCGCATTGGCGTCGACGCCGCCGGTCAGCACCTTGCCGGAAGACGGCACCACGGTGTTGTAGGCGCGGCCGAGGCGGGTGATCGAATCGAGCAGGATGACGACGTCGCGGCCATGCTCGACCAGCCGCTTGGCTTTCTCGATGACCATCTCGGCGACCTGCACGTGGCGCACCGCCGGCTCGTCGAAGGTCGAGGAGATCACCTCGCCCTTCACCGAGCGCTGCATGTCTGTCACTTCCTCCGGCCGCTCGTCGATCAGAAGCACGATCAGGTAGCATTCCGGATGGTTGGCGGTAATCGAGTGGGCGATGTTCTGCATGAGAACCGTCTTACCGGTACGCGGCTGCGCGTTGATCAATGCGCGTTGGCCCTTGCCGATCGGCGCCACCAGGTCGATCACGCGCGGCGAGATATCCTTGGAGGTCGGGTTGTCGATCTCCATCTTCAGCCGCTTGGTCGGATAGAGCGGCGTCAGATTGTCGAAGTGGATCTTGTGGCGGATCTTTTCGGGATCGTCGAAATTGATCGTGTTGACCTTGAGCAGCGCGAAATAGCGCTCGCCCTCTTTCGGGCTGCGGATCGGCCCCTCGACCGTATCGCCGGTCTTGAGCGAAAAGCGTCGGATCTGCGAGGGCGAGATATAGATGTCGTCGGGACCCGGCAGATAATTGGCGTTGGCCGAGCGCAGGAAACCGAAACCGTCCTGGAGCACTTCGACCACGCCGTCGCCGATGATCTCGATGTCCTGGGCGGCCAGCTTCTTGAGGATTGCGAACATCAGCTCCTGCTTGCGCATGACGCTGGCGTTCTCCACCTCGAGCGATTCGGCATAGGCGATCAGCTCTGGCGGTTTCTTGTTCTTGAACTCGGTGAGTTTCATTTCTTGCATTAGGATAGACTCTGGGTAGGCTTTTGGGAGGAAATCGGCGGGATGCGATAAATGCCGGGCGCGGCCAAAAGCAATGAAGGGCGGCGCATGACGGGAAGGAAGACCCGTCTTTTATCGTCGGCCGGCTGAAAGAGCAAGCCGCCTTTTAGCAGGTCGTGAGAGAGGTCCGAAGGTTCAGAACGGCTTGACGACGACCAGGATCACGATAGCGATCATCAGCAATGTGGGGATCTCGTTGACGATCCGCCAGTGCCTCGCGGGTTTTTCGTTACGATCCTCGGCGAATTTTCTTACCGCGCCGGCCAGATAGCCGTGGATGCCCGACAGAACCAGCACCAGCGCGATCTTGCCGTGCAGCCAGCCACCCTGGAAACCAAAACCTTTCCAGGCCAGCCATAGGCCGAACACCCAGGTGACGATCATCGCCGGGTTGATGATGCCGCGCAGAAGCCGGCGCTCCATCACCTTGAAAGTCTCCGACTGCACCGAACCCTTCTCGGCATCGGCGTGGTAGACCAGCAGCCGCGGCAGATAGAGCATGCCCGCCATCCACGAAATGACGGCAAGAACGTGGATCGCCTTGGCCCAGAGATAGAAGCCGTCTGGGGCCGCCAGAAACAGCAGCGCGGTGAGCACGACCAGGGCCGCGATGCCGATCACCATGCGCATCATCGCCTGGCCCGTGCTGTTGGTGTTGCTCATCCCGGCCATCAGCGTGTCGCGCTCCTCACCAGTTTCACCATCGCCTCGACATGCGCAATCGGCGTTTCCGGGGTAATGCCGTGGCCAAGATTGAAGATCAACGGTCCGCTTCCCAGGCTCTCCAGGATCGCGCTGACGCCGTCGGCCAGCGCCTTGCCGCCGGCGACCAGCCGCAGCGGATCGAGATTGCCCTGGACGGCCCCTTCCCGCTGCAACGCCTTCGCTGTCTCCAGCGGCACCGTCCAGTCGATCCCCAGCCCCGTGACGCCGGTCTTCTCGCGATAGCTCCGGTAGCGCGCGCCGGCGCCCTTGGGAAAACCGATGATCGGCACATCGGGATGGACCGCTCGAACCTGCCTGACGATCTCGGCCACCGGCTCGACGCAGAACAGCTCGAAACAAGCATCGTCGAGCACGCCGGACCAGGAATCGAATATCTGCACCACATCGGCGCCGGCCTCGATCTGCCTGATGAGATAGGCGGTCGAATGATCGGTCAGCACCTTGAGCAGCCGACGAAACGCCGCCGGCTCCCGATAGGCGAACAGCCGCGCCGGCGCCTGGTCCGGCGTGCCGTGCCCGGCGATCATGTAGGTCGCCACCGTCCATGGCGCGCCGCAGAAGCCGATCAGCGTGATTTCATCGGGCAGTTTCGTCCGCAACCGGCGAACCGTCTCGTAGACCGGTTCGAGATTCACGTGAAACACCGTGCTGTCCAGGGCCGCGATTTCAGCCGCCGTGATCGGCGTCAGCAGCGGCCCTCGCCCCTCTTCGAAGCGCACGTCGCGGCCAAGCGCATGCGGAACGACAAGGATGTCGGAGAACAGGATCGAAGCGTCGAAGCCGAAGCGCTCGATCGGCTGCATGGTCACCTCGAAGGCAAGGTCGGGATCATAGCAGAGGTCGAGGAATGAACCTGCGCGTCGGCGCGTCTCGCGGTATTCCGGTAGATAGCGCCCGGCCTGGCGCATCATCCAGAGCGGCGGCGGAAACACCGTCTCACCCTTCAGCACGTCCAGCATGATCCGTCTTGCAGGCATAGAGCGCTCGCCTCTCCCGGCTTCCCTTTAATCAAATATCTTATTTTAAAGAATCTTCTGATTCTAAGAGTCTGTTGGTTGTGGTGGTTGTCACCTGTCCCGCTTTGGCCGTCAAAACACCAGCAAGCATATTGTCGCGCATTTCCAATCGCCCCTTGCAGGGTTCTGGGGACGAGCCGGAATCTTCCATTGGACTCAACACGCTAGAGCAGCGATCCTGCAGGTACGTCCTGTGGACAGACAAAAGGCAAAAATCTTCGTCCACGGACTTGTCCCCAGCCGCCCGACGAAGCCTACAGCGCATCGAATTGTGGACAAACCGGCATCTGATACAGTCGATCCGGCCGGCGGGTTTTCCGAACCCTGCTTTATCCACATCCGCCCACAGCCCTAGGTAAAACCCTGTGAACAAACCCCAGAGCTTCTTCCACCTGCACCTGATCTCCGACGCCACCGGCGAAACGCTGCTCGCGGCCGGCCGCGCGGCTTCGGCGCAATACAAGGATGCGCGCGCCATCGAGCACATCTACCCGCTCATCCGAACCGAAAAACAGGTGGCCAAAGTGTTCGAGGACATCGAGGAGGAGCCGGGCATCATTCTCTACACCGTCGTCGACCAGAAGCTGGCGCGCGGCATCGACGAGCGCTGCGCCGCCATGGGCCTGCCCTGCGTCTCCGTGCTGGAGCCGGTGCTCACCGTCTTCCAGTCCTATCTGGGCACGCCGGCCGGCCGCCGCGTCGGCGCCCAGCACGTCCTCGATGCCGAATATTTCCGCCGCATCGACGCACTCAACTTCACCATGGAACATGATGACGGCCAGTTGCCGGCCAATATGGACGATGCCGACATCGTGCTGGTCGGCATTTCGCGCACGTCCAAGACGCCGACCAGCATCTATCTCGCCAACAGGGGCATCAAGACCGCCAACATTCCGATCGTGCTCGGCGTGCCGGTGCCCGAAAGCCTGGTCAACGCCAGGACGCCGCTGATCGTCGGCCTTGTCGCCACCGCCGAACGCATCTCGCATGTCCGCCAGAACCGCATCCTCGGCAACAGCAGCGCCTATGTGCCAGGCGACTATGTCGACCGCGCCGCCATCAATGAGGAGCTCGCCTATGCCCGCCAGATCTGTACCCGCCATGGCTGGCCGATGATCGACGTCAGCCGCCGCTCGATCGAGGAGACGGCGGCGGCAATCGTTGCCCTGCGGGGGAAGACGCGGTAGGTGCAGATGAGAGAAGTGAGGGGTGCGCGATGGAACGCCAACCCTGGGTGAACCAGCATGACCGAAAAAATCATCCTCGCCTCCGGCAGTCCGTTCCGCAAGACGATGCTCCTCGGTGCCGGCATCGACGTCGAGGCGGTTGCGCCTGATGTCGACGAGCGCGCGCTCGAGGCGCCCCTGCAAGGCAGCGGCGCCTCGCCCGAGGATGTCGCGCTGGTGCTGGCCGAAGCCAAGGCCACCGAAGTAAGCGAGCGCAGGCCCGGCGCGTTGGTGCTCGGCTGCGACCAGACGCTGTCGCTCGGCGACGAGGTGTTCCACAAGCCGGCCGACATGGAAGGGGCGCGCCGCCATCTGCTGGCGCTGTCGGGAAGGACCCATCAGCTCAACAGCGCCGCGGTCCTGGTCCGCGACGGCGAGGTGCTGTGGCGCCATGTCGGCATCGCCAGCCTCACCATGCGCAAGCTCGATCCGGCCTTCATCGGCCGCCACCTGGCGCGCGTCGGCTCAAGGGCGCTGTCGAGCGTCGGCGCCTACCAGGTCGAAGGCGAAGGCATCCAGCTCTTCGAGAAGATCGAGGGCGACCACTTCGCCATTGTCGGCCTGCCGCTGCTGCCGCTGCTGGCCGAACTGCGCACGCTGGGAGCGATCGATGGCTGAGGCGACCAAAAAGGCCTTCGTCACCGGTCACCCGATCAAGCATTCGCGCTCGCCGAAGATCCACGGCCACTGGCTGGCCAGATACGGCATCGACGGCAGCTACCAGGCGATCGATGTCGCGCCGCAGGATTTCGCCGAATTCCTGAGCACATTGCAAGCGAACGGCTATCTCGGCGGCAACGTCACCATCCCGCACAAGGAGGCGGCGTTCGCCCTGATCGAGCGCCGTGATGAGGCAGCCCAGCAGATCGGTGCCGTCAACACGCTGTGGCTGGAGGGCGGCCAATTGTGGGGCGGCAACACCGACAGCCATGGCTTCGCCGCCAATCTCGACGATCATGCGCCGGGTTGGGCAATCAATGGCCCGGCGGTGGTGCTCGGCGCCGGCGGGGCCTCGCGCGCCGTCATTCACGCGCTGAAGCAACGCGACGTGAGCGATATCCGCATCGTCAACCGCACGCTTGCCCGGGCGGTGGAATTGCGCGACCGGTTCGGCGCCGGTGTCTCCGCGCATGGCGTGGCGGCGACCGGTGAACTGCTTGCCGATGCCGGCCTGCTCATCAACACCACGGCGCTTGGGATGCAAGGCAATGAGGGTCTGGCCGCCGACCCGGCCCTTTTGCCGGACCACGCGATCGTCACCGATATCGTCTATGTGCCGCTCGAGACGCCGCTGCTTGCGGCGGCAAGCGCGCGCAAGCTGAAGACGGTGGACGGCCTCGGCATGCTGCTCAACCAGGCGGTGCCGGGTTTCGAGCGCTGGTTCGGCGTGCGGCCCCAGGTCACACCCGAATTGCGCGCGCTCGTCGAAGCCGATCTGGCGCCAAAACCATGATCGTGCTCGGCCTCACCGGTTCGATCGGCATGGGCAAGTCGACCACCGCGAAAATGTTTGCCGAGGCCGGCATCCCGGTCCACGATTCCGACGAGACGGTGCATCGCCTCTATGCCGGCAAGGCAGCCCCCCTGGTCGAGGCCGCGTTTCCAGGAACCACCGGCGCCGGAGGCGTCGACCGGGCAAAGCTCGGCGCTCGGGTGCTTGGCGATGCGGCCGCGCTGAAAAGGCTGGAAGCGATCATCCATCCGCTGGTGCGCGCCGACGCCGACGCGTTCCTGGCGCGCAACCGCGCCGCCGGCGAGCCGCTTGCCGTTCTCGACATTCCGCTCCTGTTCGAGACCGGCGGCCGCGACCGCGTCGACAAGGTCGTCGTCGTCACCGCGCCGGCCGAAGTCCAGCGCCAGCGCGTGCTGGCGCGGCCCGGCATGAGCGAAGAGAAACTCGCCTCCATCCTCGCCAGCCAGGTGCCGGATGCGCAAAAGCGCCGCCAGGCCGACTTCGTCATCGACACCAGCCCGGGCCTGGATGCCGCGCGGGCTGAGGTCAAAGCTATCATCGCGGATTTGAGAGGTTAGATCGCTGCCTCTTTTCCTTCTCCCACAGGGGGAGAAGGAAAAAAGCCATTGCCCATTGCCATTTTGTTCCGCTCTCACGATTCTGCTTACCAGGAGCGACTGATTCGATGCGTGAGATCATTTTCGATACGGAAACCACCGGCCTCGACATGCGCGACGACCGCATCATCGAGCTTGGCGGCGTCGAGCTGGTCAACCGCTTTCCAACCGGCAAGACCTTCCACCACTACATCAACCCGCAGGGCCGCTCGATCCACGCCGAGGCGCAGGCCGTGCACGGCATCAGCATGGCGGACCTGCAAGGCAAGCCGTCCTTCGCCGAGATTGTCGAGGAGTGGATCGCCTTCACCGACGGCGCCAAGCTAGTCGCACACAATGCCACCTTCGACATCGGCTTCCTCAATGTCGAGTTCGGCCGGCTCGGCCATCCGGCCGTCGATATCGGGCGCATCGTCGACACGCTGGCGCTGGCGCGGCGCAGGCATCCGATGGGTCCCAATTCGCTCGATGCGCTCTGCCGGCGCTATGGCATCGACAATGCGCGGCGCACCAAGCACGGCGCCTTGCTGGATTCGGAGCTGTTGGCCGAAGTCTATATCGAGCTGATCGGCGGCAAGCAGACGGCTCTGATCCTGGACACAGTTTCAGTGCAGATGAACGGCGCGGGCGAAGTGGCAGACATCGATATCTCGGTCGGTGCGCGGCCGATCGCCCTCCCCCCGCGCCTGAGCGAAGCCGAGCGCGCGGCGCATGCCGGCATGGTCGCCACGCTGGGTGAGAAGGCGCTGTGGCTGAAGGTGATGGGCGCCTAAGCGCGCCGTTCTCCTCGAAGTCGGGGGGCTTCGCGGCCAAACCGGCCTCGAAAACGAAAAACCCGGCGCGAGGCCGGGTCTTTCTGCAATATCCGTACGAGCCGGAATCAGCTCACCTGGACCTTCGACGCCGCCTGGTCCTCGGCCAGCTTCTGCTGGAACATCTGCGCGAAATCGATCGGGTCGAGCATCAGCGGCGGGAAGCCGCCATTGCGCGTTGCCTCGGCGATGATCTGCCGGGCGAACGGGAACAGCAGCCGCGGGCATTCGATGAACAGGATCGGCAGCATGTGTTCCTGCGGGAAGCCACTGATGGCGAAAACGCCGCCATAGACCAGCTCGACATTGAACAGCACTTCCTGGTCGAAGGACGCCTTGGCGTTCAGCGTCAGGTTGACGTCGAACTGCTTGTCGGAGAGCGGATTGGCGTTGACGTTGACGTTGATGGCGATGCCGGGCGCCTTATCGCGGCCGCGCAGCGAGTTCGGCGCGCCGGGGCTCTCGAAGGAAAGGTCCTTCACATACTGGGCAAGGACGTTGAGCGAGGGCTGCGCCGTGTTGCCGTTTCCGTTGGCGCCGACCGGCGCGTCATCTTTGCTGGCCATGAGCCTTGTGTCCTTTTGCCTGGGCAGCATTGCTGACCGAATTGAAATCGGGCGTTCGCTACCATGGCCGGCATGACAAGACAAGGTTTGCCGCCTTGCGACCGGAGGGGATCCAGACTGCGTCGAGATTCAGGTCAGGCCGGCATCACCTGAACATCAATATAGCCTCAGTCGTCCTTCAGGCGGCGCCATGGCGAATTGTGGTCCGGCCCGCGCTTGAAATCGTCTTCGCGCGAATAATCGCCGTCGTCGAGGTCGATGACCCTGTCGCGCGGCCGGCCGCGGAAGCCGCCGGCCGAGAAATTCGTCGCCACCACGATGCGGCCCTTGAGCCTGCGCCAGGCAAGATCGCGCACCGGCGGCAGGAACAGGAGAATGCCGAAAATGTCCGATATGAAGCCCGGGATGATCAGCAGGATCGCGGCGAGCACGATCATGGCGCCGTGCGCGAGCTGGCGGCTCGGATCGCGGCCGGCGCCCATCTCGGTGCTGATGCGGCTCATGACGCCAAAACCCTGATGCCTGAGCAGCAGCGCCCCGGCGATGCTCGAGGCGAGCACCAGGCCGACCGTCGCCAGCGCGCCGATCTGGCGCCCGACTATGACGAAGCCGGCGATCTCCAGCAGCGGAAGCGCCAGAAGAAAAACGGGAAATAACGAAATGCGCAAGTCTTGCCGATCCTTCCGATCGTTCTGGCGTTGGTCTGTTTTGCCTGCCAGCGGCCACCGGCCGCTGGCGCCGAGGCTGTTAGATAGGTATGGCTGCCTTTGATTTGAATGATTGCGCCTTGCGTTCTATATGGTTTGCATGTTGAACGCTATGCGACCGCTGCCCTGTTGGCCGGGCGGTCCGGCCGAGGGCAGGATTGATTGGCGGAAGATATGGGTTTCTTCGACTTCGGCACGATTTTCTTTCTGATTGCGGCAGTTGTGATCTTTTTCCAGCTGCGCAATGTGCTGGGCCGTCGTACCGGCAGCGAACGGCCGCCTTTCGATCCCTATACCGCCGCCCGCACCGGCGACAAGGATGCGCAGAAGTCCGAGAATGTCGTGTCGCTGCCGCGCAAGCGCCAGCCCGGTGAGCCGGCCGGCGAGGTCTATGCGGCCATCGACGCCTTTGCCAAGCCCGGCACCGACCTCAACAAGGGCCTGCGCACGATCAAGGACAACGATCCGTCCTTCGACCCGAAGGGTTTCGTCGACGGCGCCAAGATGGCTTACGAGATGATCGTCATGGCCTATGCCGACGGCGATCGCAAAACGCTGAAGAACCTTCTGTCGCGCGATGTCTATGACGGTTTCGTCGCCGCGATCGGCGAGCGCGAGGCGCGGTCGGAAAAGATCCAGTCTTCCTTCGTCGGCATCGACAAGGCCGACATCGTCTCGGCCGAGATGAAGGGCGGCGAGGCGCATGTCACGCTGCGCATCATCAGCGAGCTGATTTCGGCGACGCGCGACAAGGCCGGTGCGGTCATCGACGGCGACCCCGAAACCGTCGCCGAGGTCAAGGACGTCTGGACCTTCGCCCGCGACACGCGCTCGCGCGACCCGAACTGGAAGCTCGTCGCCACCGAAGAAGAAGATTGAATCCCTGACCGCGGCGGGCCTGTCGTGTCCTTCCATCAGGCATTCAGCGAAAGATCCTTCGGCGCTCTGCCCGGCTGGGATGACGACGACCATCTGGCGGCCTTGGAGGCCTTTCGCCGCTCTGCCTTCCATGTCCTGGCCAAGCCCTATCGCAGCGGCGCGCTCGGCGTCGACTTCGACGCCTTTGCCGGTGCCAATGCCGAGGCGCGCGCGGCCCCTCCTGCCAGCCGGTCGGAGGCCCGCGCCTTCTTCGAGCGTCATTTCGTCCCCATGCTGGTGAGTCCAGAGACCGGCGCCGGCCTCGTCACCGGCTTCTACGAACCGGAGGTCGAGGCCTCGCCGGTGCGCACGGAGCGTTTTGCCGTGCCGCTTCTGTCGCGTCCCGCCGATCTCGTCGATGTCGACGACGCCAACCGGCCCGACGGAATGGACCCCTATCTCGCTTTCGCGCGCCGGACGCCGGACGGGCCGGCCGAATATTTCGACCGCGGCGCGATCGAGCGTGGCGCGCTCGCCGGCAAGGGACTGGAGATCGCCTGGCTGGCCGACAGGGTCGATGCATTCTTCATCCATGTGCAGGGCGCGGCGCGGCTTCTCATGACCGACGGCCGGCTGTGCCGCGTCACCTATGCGGCCAAGTCCGGCCAGCGCTTCACCGGGCCCGGCAAGGTGTTGAGCGAGCTCGGCGAGATCCCGCTGGAAAACGTGACGATGCAGTCGATCCGCGCCTGGTTCAGGGCGCATCCCGGCCGCGTCGACGAGATCCTGTGGCAGAACCGTTCCTATATCTTCTTCCGCGAGGCCGCGGTCGAGGACGCAACGCTCGGGCCGATCGCCGCCGCCAAGGTGCCGTTGACGCCGGGCCGCTCGATCGCCGTCGACCGGCTGCTGCACACATTCGGCACGCCCTTCTACATCGACGCGCCATCGCTGACGGCCTTCGAGGCAAAACCGTTCCGGCGCCTGATGATCGCGCAGGACACCGGCTCCGCCATCACCGGGCCGGCGCGCGGAGATCTCTTCGCCGGCTCGGGCGACGCCGCCGGCGAGATCGCCGGCGTGGTGCGCAATCCGGCCGATTTCTACGCACTGGTGCCGCGCCCGCTCGTCTCGGGGTCGAAGCCATGACCCGCCGCAGCGACAGGTTGAGCGAGGACGACCGGGTGCTGTGGAACCTGGTGGCGCGCACGGCCAAGCCGCTGAAGGGCAAGGCCGCCGTGCCTGTCCCGGATTTCGGCATCGAGGCGAAGCCGGCGCCGACGCAACAAGCCCGGCCCGTTGCCGGTCCGGCCGGCGCGCCTAAGCCGAAGGCCCAGCATGTCTCCCATGCACTCGACGAGCCGACGCTGGACAAATTGTCGAAAGGCCGGCTGCCCATCGAAGGCCGGGTCGACCTGCACGGCATGACGCAGGACGAAGCCTATTCGCTGCTGTTCTCCTTCCTGCACCGCGCCCATGCCGGCGGCATTCGTTACGTCCTGGTCATCACCGGCAAGGGCTCGTCGTCGGGCGGCGACGGCGTGCTGCGCCGCGCGGTGCCGGCTTGGCTGTCGACGCCGGCGTTCCGGCCGCTGGTCTCCAGTCACGACCACGCCGCGCGCAATCATGGCGGCTCGGGCGCGCTCTATGTCAGGCTGCGGCGGGTCCGGTCGTGAGGATGGGGTCGTGACCCCGTTCGGCGAGAGGCTGCGGGCGCTGAGGGCCGAGCGCGGCGTCACCCAGAAGGACATGGCCGCCGCCATCGGCGTCAGCGCCGCCTATCTGTCGGCGCTCGAGCATGGAAGGCGCGGCGCGCCGACCTGGACGCTGATCCAGAAGATCATCGGCTATTTCAACATCATCTGGGACGACGCGGAGGAACTGGCGCGACTGGCCGAAGGCTCGCATCCGCGCGTCAGGCTCGACACGTCGGGCCTGAGCCCGGCCGCGACCGAGCTTGCCAACCTCCTGGCCGAGAACATCGAAAAGCTCGACGAGGAGGAACTGCGCGGCATAACCTTCTCTATCCGAGCGGCGCTGGGGCGACGGCGGTAGGCCGGGTTTGCCCGGCTCTCGCGGCGGCTGAGCTCCCGATCGCGAAACGGCGGCCCGCCAGCAGCAGCCGGCGGGCCGCCGTGATGAGATCAGTTCTTGCCGGCCGTGCTGCCGCCATTGCCACCGCGGCCGTGATCACCATGGCCGCGGCCACCATTGCCGCCGCCAAGGCAGTCCGATGCGCCGGCGGCGCCGCAACAGCGGCCGCTCCACAGGTCGTTGAGATTGGTGTTGGCGCAGCTTCGAATGGTCTGATCGGCCAGAGCGGATCCGGCCATGCCCGACACCGTGACGGCGGCGAGAAGGGTGTTACGCAGGAAAGCAGTCATTTGAAGTCTCCATGGTTGGTTTCGGTTCACGGCTGTGTGTCGCCGGCCGGGCCGAAATGGTTCATGGAGGGTGTGGGAATTTTTTTGGGGAGTGCGCGAGGCGCGTGACTGCAACGTCGGCGCCGCCCCTCATCCGCCTGCCGGCACCTTCTCCCCGTATAGGACGGGGAGAAGGGAGACAGCCGCGCCCTTGGCGTATTTCTTGCGACGTCGGCAATTGGGGAAATCGTCGATGACAGCGTCTTTCTCCCCGTCACTATACGGGGAGAAATGCCCGGCAGGGCAATGAGGGGCGGGGCCGACATCCGGCGGTTGGGCGCGCCGCCCGCCGCAGTCCCTACTCCACGGACCCGACCAGCACCTGCTGGCCGCCACGGATCGAGACCCAGCGGCCGGTGTTGTCGATCGCCTGGCGCTTGAGGAAATGGTAGCCGGTGTCGTCCCAGGCCTTGACCTTGTCGGTCAGATTGTCGAGCACATAGTCGCCCCTGTCGGTGCGCACCGTCAGCACCGAGTGCCCTTCGCCGTCGGGTTTGCGCACCACGGTGATGAGAAGATCGGCAAGCGATATGCCCATCCGGGACAGCAGGCGCCGCTTTTCCAGCACATAGTCCTCGCAGTCGCCGACGCCCTTGGCGGGATAGGCCCAGACCTCGTCCTTGCCATAGATGTCCATGTCGCTCATCGGCTTGACGGCGGCATTCACCCTGGCGGTGACCTTGGCCAGCTTGCGCCACAACCTGTCCGTCATCGCGGCCGGCGCCAGATTGCCGGGACGGATTGCGCATTCGCGGGCATTGAGCCTGCAGAAATCATAATGGCCGATCGGTTGCGACGCGACGCCGCCGGTCGTCATCGCTCCGGCCGCCAGGGCCGGTGCCACCCAGCCTCCCATCATTGTCGCCAGTCCGGCTACTGCGCACGCACGAAGCGCTCGCGCCATTGGTGAGGAATTCATTGTCCCCGCTCGCCCTTGTTATTAATGAAAGGTTAAGGGCGATCTACAGTCCGTGTCAATTACCACGATTGGGTGATTTGCGACATGGTTACCCGCGAGACGCATGGCAGCGGCACCCGTGCGACAGGCCTGCCCGGCCTGTCCGGCGCTATCGGGCCGGCAATGCAGGCTGCCTATCTTTTGGCGGTGCGGACCAGCTTCGGTTTCACGGCGACCCGGTTCTGGCGGCCATAGCTGGTGATGAAGTCGACGATGCGCGGCACGATCTCGGCGCGGAAGCGCGACCCGTTGAAGACGCCGTAGTGCCCGACCGCGGGCTGCATGTAATGCGCCTTCCTGTCGGCGGGAATGTTGACGCACAGATCGTGCGCCGCCCGCGTCTGGCCAAGGCCGGAAATGTCGTCGTTCTCGCCCTCCACCGTGAACAGCGCGACATTGCGGATGGCCGAGGGATCGATGGGCGTGCCGCGATGCGTCATCTCGCCCTTGGGCAAGGCATGCCGGACAAACACCGTGTCGACCGTCTGCAGGTAGAACTCAGCCGTCAGGTCCATCACCGCCAGATATTCGTCGTAGAAGTCGCGGTGCTTCTCGGCGCTGTCGCCGTCATGCTTCACAAGGTGCATGAAGAAGTCCTTGTGGGCGATGATGTGGCGGTCGAGGTTCATGCTCATGAAGCCCGAAAGCTGCAGGAAGCCTGGATAGACCTCGCGGCCGAAGCCCGGCACCGGCCAGGGCGCGCGCATCACGACATTGTCGCGGAACCAGTCTATGCCCTTCTCCTCGGCCAGAAGGTTGACCGCGGTCGGGTTGCGGCGCGTGTCGATCGGCCCGCCCATCAGGGTCATCGTCGCAGGAACGAAGGGGTCGCCGCGCGTTTCCATCAGCGCCACGGCCGCCAGCACCGGCACGGAAGGCTGGCAAACAGCCATCACATGCGTGTCGGGGCCCAGCACATGCAGCATGTCGACGACATAGTCGATATAGTCGTCGAGATCGAATTGGCCGTCGGCCGTCGGCACCATGCGGGCGTCGATCCAGTCGGTGATGTGCACGTCGGCATGGGGCAGCATGGCTTCGACCGTGCCGCGCAGCAGCGTCGCATAGTGGCCCGACATCGGCGCCACGATCAGAAGCTTCGGATCGCGCCGCCGCCCGGCGGGCACGGCGCGCTCGAAACGCACCAGGTTGCAGAACGGTCGTGACCAGACGACCTTCTCGGTCACTGCCACGCTCTTCCAGTCGACCACCGTCTTGTCGAGGCCGAATTGCGGCTTGCCGTAGCGGCGCGTGGTGCGCTCGAACAACTCGGCGCCCGCCGCGATCGAGCGGCCCCAGGACGTGTGCGAGAACGGATTGAGCGGGTTGGAATAGAACAGCCGCACCGCATCGGCATAGAGACGGGCCGGCTGCAGGGCGGCGTGGTTCATTTCATAGAGCTGGTAGAACATCCGTTTACCCCGCTGCGGCCTGCGACCGAAGGGGCGGCGAGCAGTGCCTGGCCCTAACTGTCTCGCGGGGAAGTTAACAACTAATTGCTGCGATGCAATACGTCACGTGGCGTGATCTATACGCATTCTTGGTCCAAAGCGTTGGAAATCAGCCTTGGACGGTACAAGCCGGCTCATTGTGCAGGTGCGAAGGCCAGGCGGCCCGGCCCTCGGGCCGGGCAGTGGTGGTCAGACGCGCGCCATGCAGACCGCGGTGTGGCCCGAACCGATGAAGCCGAGCTGGCCGGCGGCACCCTTCGACAGGTCGAGCACGCGTCCCCGGATGAACGGTCCGCGATCGTTGATGCGCACCACGACGCTGCGGCCATTGTTCTGGTTGGTGACCCGCAGCTTGGTGCCGAAAGGCAGCGTGCGGTGTGCGGCGGTCAAGGCCGAAGGGTTCATCCGTTCGCCCGACGCGGTCCTGGAGTGCAGGGCGTACCAGGAAGCGCGGCCGCATTGACCGGCGGCGGAGGCGGCTGGAGTGGCGGAGGCGCCGACCATCAGGCCAGCAGCGATCGTCACCGCGGCAAGCGCGGTCCGGTTGTTGTTATTCATATTTGGGGGAAGGCTCCGTTTTTGACAGGCCCCAGCCGTTACGGAGACAATAAGGCACGAAATGCGGCAATCATCTGGCGGTTCCATGGCGCCGGCACACGTTTGGAGTCGCCCGGTAACAGTCTGTCAGTGATTTCCCGACGGTCAGCGATCAACTCACGATGATGTTCCAGCGGATATCCATGTCTTGTTTGACAAGATCGAGCGGCAACATCCAAGTAGAAGATGCTGCTGCCGAACCGATTCCTTTGCCTCTTTCATCGCGACGGCGACGACGCGACCGATCAACTTCGGAAGGGAGAATCCGGCAATGAGACTGATCAAAAATCTGCTGGCGTTGATTGTGCTGGCCGTCGGCGCGCTGTGGTCGCTGCAAGGCATCGGCGCGATCGGCGGCAGCTTCATGACCGGCCAGTCGCAATGGCTCACCATCGGCATCGTCGTCATGCTGGTCGGTCTCGCCGGGCTCGTGTGGGCGAACCGTTCGCGCGGTTGAGCCGCTCTCACTGCGACCAGTACTGCCAGGCCCAGTAGAAGCTTTCGTCTCGCGGCGGCAGGCGGTCACGCCCGGCCGGGAGTCGGACGGGCGCCGGCGAGCGCGGACCGTCCTCCCTTGTCGCCTTGTCCTCCTCTATCGCCTTGCCATCGGATGTCAGGCCCAGCAGCCAGGTGCCAAAATGGGCGAACAGCATGGCGGTGGAATGGGTCATCGTCATCTCCGTTTCCCGATCATTCGCGTCCCGCCCACGGCACGAGCGCGCGCTCGATCCTGCGGATGGCGAATTCGAGCACGAAGGCGATGGCCGCGATCACCAAAATGCCCATGACCACCACGTCGGTGACCAGGAACTGCGCCGCCGACTGGATCATGAAGCCAAGCCCGCGCGTCGCCGCCACCAGTTCGGCGGCGACCAGCGTGGACCACCCGGCGCCGAGCGCGATGCGCAGTCCGGTCAGGATCGACGGCAGCGCGCTGGGCAGGATCACGTGGCGGACCACCTGGCGCCTCGTCGCGCCAAGCGAACGCGCGGCGTTGATGCGCTCCTGCGAGACGCCGCGGACGCCGGACGCGGTCGACAAGGCCACCGGCGCCAGCATGGCGATGGCTATCACCAGGACCTTGGACGGCTCGCCGATGCCGAACCAGATGATGACCAGCGGCAGATAGGCGAGCGGCGGGATCGGCCGCAGGAATTCCAGCAGCGGATCGAAAATGCCGCGGCCGACGGTGCTGATGCCGATGGCGAGGCCAACCGGCACGCCGACGAGGAGCGCCGCGATGAGCGCGGCGAACACCCGCCCCAGGCTGGCGGCGATATGCTGGACGAGCGTTGCGTCGACAAAGCCATCGCGGGCGACGATGATGAATTTGTTCCACACCGCGACAGGCGAGGGCAGGAATACCGGCGACACCAGTTGCAGGCGGGCCGACAGCGTCCAAAGCGCCAGCACCAGAAGAATGGTGGCCGCGCTGACCATGCGCGCCGAAACGCCCTTGCGCTTCGGGACCGGGCGCGACCATGGCACCGACAGGCCGTCGGCCTCTTCGGTCCTGGAGCCGGAGCGTTCGGTGTAGGAGGAGGAAATGGTCATGCCGCCTCTCCCTCGAAGATCGCGTCGGTCAGTTCGCCGCGCGCCGCGGCGAAGCCAGGATCGGCCTTGATGGCGCGGATGGCCTCGCCCGCTGCGTAGCGCCTGGAGAAGCCCGGCTCCAAGGTCCGCACCACCCGGCCCGGCCCGGGCGCCAGGACGACGATGCGGGTGGCGAGCACCAGCGCCTCGTCGATGCCGTGCGTGACCATCAGCACGCCGACATTGCTTGCCGTCCACAGGTCGAGCAGCGTCGTCTGCATGCGCTCGCGCGTCAGCGCATCGAGCGCGCCGAGCGGCTCGTCGAGCAGCAGGAATTGCGGCTCGGCAGCCAGCGCCCGGGCAAGGCCGACGCGCTGGCGCATGCCGCCGGACAGCTCCCAGATGCGCTTGTCGCCGGCATCGGTGAGCTTGACCAGGCCGAGCAATTCGTCGGCGCGGCGCGCCCGCTCGGATGGCCCGACACCGCGCAGCCTGAGCGCGAAGGCGACGTTCTCGCGCGCCGTCAGCCAAGGAAACAGCGCGTCGTTCTGGAACACCACCGCACGGTCCGAACCGGGTGCTGCGATCGGCCGGCCGTCGATCGCGGCCGTGCCGCGTGCCGGCGCGACAAAGCCGGCGGCGACATTGAGCAGCGAGGTCTTGCCGCAGCCGGAACGGCCGACAAGGACGACGAGGTCATCGCTGGCGACGTCGATCGATACCCGCTCGACGGCGGGTGCGGGCTGGCCGTCATAGTGGATCGAGATTCTGTCGAGCACGAGATGCGACATGAGCCCTCGCAGGAGTTCGTTGAAGTCCGCCTGCCCGAAGCAGAGCCTCGTCAGCGGCTCCGGGACAGACGACACGCGGCGTCAGGAAAGCCGCGCGCGTCTCATAGGGGCGCCACCTGCCCGTCGTGGCATGGGGCGCTCCAACGCTCGGGTCAGTTCGAGGCCAGCGCCTCGGTGACGTATTTCGATGTCACATATTTCGAATAGTCCGGCAGCACGGCGTCTACCTTGCCCTGCTCCTTGAGGAAGGCGGACGCGGCCGCGATCGCCTTGACCGTGCCGCCGCCGAGGAACTTGTCGGAGGCTTGTTCTTCGAGTGTCGGGAAGACATAGCCCTTGAGCAGTTCAGGCACTTCCTCGACCTTGGCGCCGGTCAGCTTGGCGATCTCGGCCGCCTGCGGCGACGCTGCCGACCAGGCATCGGGCTTGACCAGGTACTCGGCATAGGCCGCACCCGTCACCTTGACGAAGTCGCGCACCGCTTCCGGGTTCTTTTCGGCAAAGTCGGTGCGCACGATCCAGGCGTCGAAGGTCGGCGCGCCCCAGGCGGCGACCTGGGAGGAATCCAGCACCACCTTGCCTGATGTCTTGACCTGGCCGAGCGCCGGATCCCAGACATAGGCCGCAAGCAGGCTGTAATGCGTCGTCGAGACGAAGGGCACGGCCACCTTCTTGCCGGCGAGGTCGGTGACCTTCTCGATGCCGGCGCCGTTGCGTGCGACCAGGGCCTCGGATGGCCCGATCAGGCCGACGACGAAGATGGTCTGGACCGGCAACTCGCGGCTCGCCGCCGCCGCCAGCGGGCTCGAACCGACATAGCCGATGTCGACCGAGCCGGATGCGACCGCGGCGATGACATCGGCGCCGGAATCGAATTTGCGCCAGTCGATGGCGGCCTTGGTAGCCTTTTCATAGGCACCATCGGCCTGCGGCACCTTGGAGGGTTCGACCACCGTCTGGTAGCCGATGGTGATCTTGAGGTCGTCGGCAAAAGCCGGGCCGAGGAAGGCGGCGCCGGCAAGTGCGGCCGTAGACAGGAGAAGGATGCGTCGCGAAATGGTGGTGGACATCAAGGGCTCCATGAAACAGGGGAAAACCGGATTGCTTCATGATAGTTCGCTAATTCTATGGTTCTTGTAGAGTTAAATTCTTCTAGCGGGGCTGGATTTGTTGGAAAAAGCTGCCGGTGCCGAGGTCCCCAAGCGGATTTGGCGGCTATGGCGCTTCAAGAGTGGCGACGTCAATCACATTCGGGAAGCTCGGCCCCGCTACCGGCCACCGATCGCGAACGAGAATTCACGCTGCAGCCGCTTGAAAGGCAAATCCATGCTTCAGACGGATGGGAATTTAAAAACATGTTCCGCCTGTTCGCGTTTAAGTATAGTAAACTTATCGACATAGAACCTGGAGGCGGCGATGAGAGGTCATACCCACCCGTATCGCGGCGATCGCCGGCGGCACCAGTCTCAGGCCGTCGCGCCACGGTTTGTGTCCCCGGAGTCACAAGTCAGGTCCAAAATGGCCGCAATGGCTTGAAAATCAAGCAAGATCAATCGCGATTGGCTTGTATATCATGTTGGTAGAATTTATGTGTCATGGATGCTTGAGCGCGGCGGGAGGCACGCCAGGCGTTTCGCAACGGATGGCCTCGAGCCATCGCATGACAGAGAAACGTTCGGATCATGCTCACCAAGAAAGGCAAGTACGGCCTCAAGGCGCTCGTCCATCTGGCGCGGATGCCGGCCGGGCAGCTTGCCTTCGTCAACGACATCGCGACCGGCAACAGCATCCCGAAGAAGTTTCTCGACGCCATCCTGGGCGAATTGCGCAATGCCGGTTTCGTGCAGAGCCGCAAAGGCAAGGATGGCGGCTATCGCCTGGCGCGGCCACCGGAGGAAATCAGGGTCGGCCATGTCGTGCGTGTGCTCGACGGCCCGCTGGCGCCGATCCCTTGCGCCAGCCGTACCCAATACCAGCGCTGCGAAGACTGTAACGAGGCGACATGCCAGGTTCGACATCTGATGCTGGAAGTCCGGCAAGCGATCGCCGAGGTGCTCGACCAGCGCAGCCTCGCCGAGATGCGCGACATCGGCCTCGACGACCTTGGGGTCGCAAGGGGCCTCGACGACCTCTCGGTCGCGAGCGACGATCTGCCGGTTGCGGTGAAGGCCTGACGCCGGCGCGTCGCACGGGGCTGGCATGAGCGGCCGCGGCAACTCGATCATCATCGTCGGCGGCGGCGCCAGCGGGGTCGTGCTCGCCGCGCATCTGCTGAGACAGCCCAATCCCGACCTTCGCGTCACGCTGATCGAGAAGCGCCCGCATTTCGGCCAGGGCATCGCCTACTCCACATTGCTCTCCGCGCATGTGCTGAACGTCAGCGCCGCCGGCATGAGCGCCTATGCCGACGATCCCGGCAATTTCTGGCGCTGGCTGGTGGAACGCGGCCTGGCAACGCCCGAGCAGGCGCCGGTCTACGCGCCGCGCAGCATCTATGCCCGCTATCTCGGCGAATTGCTGGACGATCTCGAGGCGCGCGAGAGGGAGACCGGACGGCTTCGGCTGATCCATGAGGAGAGCCTGTCGATCTCGCCCACGGCCTCGGGGGTCGAAGTGGCGCTCGCCAACGGCACCAGCGTCGTCGCCCATCTGGCGGTGCTCGCCACCGGCCATGACGAGGTGCCGGCCATGGGGCAAGGCCATGCGGTTCGGATGGGGTCGGAGGCCGACACCGCGCTCGATCCCGACCGGAGCGTCATGGTGCTGGGAACGGGCCTCAGCATGGTCGACGCATTCCTGGCGCTCGAACAGCGCGGCCACCGCGCGGAGATCGTCGCGGTGTCGCGGCGCGGCCTGCTGCCCTCGCCGCACCGCAAGGGCAATCCGATCAAGCTCGACGTCGCCGATATCCCGCTCGGCACCCAGCTTTCCTATTTCGTAGGCTGGTTCCGCGACCTGATCCGGGAAAACCAGAAGGCCGGCATCGACTGGCGCGACGTCGTCGACGGCCTTCGCCCGTTCAACCAGAAGATCTGGCAGAACTGGCCGGCCTCCGCCAAGCGTCGTTTCGTCGAGCACACCAAGGCGTGGTGGGACATCCACCGCCACCGCATGGCGCCCGAGGTCCATGCCCGCGTCACGCAAGCCGTGCAGTCCGGCCGCATCCGCCTCGTCGCCGGCCGTGTCGTCGACATCGCGGCGGGCGGCGAGTTCACGGTCCAGGTCCAGTCGCGCCACACCAAGCGGCTGGAGAGGTTCGAGGTCGCCCGCATCTATGATTGCTCCGGTATCGTCAGGGACATCTCGGCCTCGTCGAACAGCGTGGTGCGCTCGCTGGTCGACCGCGGGCTGGCGCGGCCGGATCCGCTGCGCATCGGCCTCGACGTGACGGCCAATTGCGAGATCATCGCCGGCGACGGCACGGTGTCCAGGAAAATCCTCGCCGTCGGCCCGCTGACCAGAGGCACCTTCTTCGAGATCGACGCCATTCCGGATATTCGCGTCCAGTGTGCGAGGCTGAGCAAGCAGCTGCTGGGGTAGGGTGTTTGGCGTCGGCGTTCTACGGCAGGCCAGAGGGGGCGTGCCCCACAAGCCTGCGGGCGATTTGCACGACGGAGCCCGCCCCGGAATTTCATTCTCCATCTAGCCGGTCGATTGGCACGATCTATCTTCTTTCCCACTGCAAAGGGCTGGAAAAGAGGATACGCTGCCGCCCTGCCCGAAGCGGCCGCTTGATCATGGAGCATCGATATGAGCAGGCACAAGATCGCGCCCTCGGATAGCGCCCCCTTGGAAAACGCCGCTTCGGAAAACGCACTGTCGCGCCTGCGGCCGCCTTACGGATCGGTGCTCGACCTGATCGGCCAGACCCCCGTGGTCGAACTGACCCAATTCGACACCGGCAAGTGCCGGCTGTTCATCAAGCTCGAAAGCCAGAATCCTGGCGGCTCGATCAAGGACCGTATCGCACTGTCGATGATCGCGGCGGCCGAGAAGGAGGGCAGGCTGAAGCAAGGCGGCACGATCGTCGAGGCGACGGCCGGCAATACGGGGCTGGGCCTCGCCCAGGTCGGCATCCCCAAGGGCTACCGTATCATCCTGGTCGTGCCCGACAAGATGTCGCGCGAGAAGATCCAGCACCTGCGCGCACTGGGCGCGGAAGTGCGCATGACGCGCTCCGATGTCGGCAAGGGCCACCCCGAATATTATCAGGACATGGCCGAAAAAATCGCGGCCGAGCTGCCCGGCGCTTTCTACGCCAACCAGTTCGCCAATCCGGCCAACCCTGAGGCGCATGAAACCACCACCGGTCCGGAAATCTTTTCGCAGCTCGACGGCGATGTCGACGCGGTGGTGGTCGGCGTCGGCTCCGGCGGCACGCTGACCGGCCTTGGCCGGTTCTTCGCCAAGGCATCGCCGAAGACGGAAATGGTGCTGGCCGATCCGGTCGGCTCGGTGCTGGCGCCGCTGATCAAGACCGGCAAGATGGTGGAGGCCGGCAGCTGGACTGTGGAAGGCATCGGCGAGGACTTCGTGCCGCCCAATGCCGAGCTGTCGCTGGTCAAGAAGGCCTATTCCATATCGGACAAGCAGAGCATGCTGGCGGTGCGCGATCTCCTGTCCCGGGAAGGCATCCTGGCCGGCTCGTCTTCGGGCACGCTGCTGTCGGCCGCCTTGCGCTATTGCCGCGAGCAGACGTCGCCCAAGCGCGTCGTCACCTTCGTCTGCGACAGCGGCAACAAATATCTGTCGAAAGTCTTCGACGATTTCTGGCTGGCCGAGCAGGGGCTGGCCGAGCACGAGCAGCATGGCGACCTGCGCGACCTGGTGATGCGCACGCACCGCACCGGCGACACCGTCTATGTCGGTCCGGACGAGAGCCTGCTCAACGCCTATGGCCGCATGCGCCGCTCCGATGTCTCGCAGCTGCCGGTGCTCGACGACGGCAAGCTGGTCGGCATCGTCGACGAAAGCGACATTCTGGCCAAGGTCGACGGCCCCTATGAGGGCCGCTGGGAGCGCTTCAACGCGCCGGTACGCACGGCGATGACCTCCAATCTGCATACTTTGCAGGCCAGCCAGACGCTGGACGCGCTGCTGCCGGTATTCGACCGCAACGAGGTCGCCATCATCTTCGACGGCGACGAGTTCGTCGGCCTGATAACCCGCATCGACCTGATCAACCATTTGAGGCGCCGTGCACGATGACCGCATCCGGAAAGAACCGCCTGGCCTTCTCCACCCGCACCATCCATGGCGGCCAGAGCCACGATCCCCTGACCGGAGCGGTGATGGTGCCGATTTACGCCACCTCGACCTATGGCCAGCAGTCGCCCGGCGTGCACAAGGGCTTTGAATATGCCCGGAGCCAGAATCCGACGCGCTTTGCCTTCGAGCGCGCGGTGGCCGATCTCGAAAGCGGCTCGGCTGCCTTCGCCTTCGCCTCCGGGCTGGCGGCGATCGCCACCGTGCTGGAACTGCTCGATTCCGGCGCCCACATCGTCGCCACCGACGACATCTATGGCGGCTCCTTCCGCCTGATGGAGCGTGTGCGCAAGCGCTCCGCCGATCTCAAGGTGAGCTTCGTCGACTGCACCGACCTTGCGGTTATAGAGGCGGCAATCCGCCCGGAGACGAAAATGCTCTGGGTCGAGACGCCGACCAACCCGCTGCTGCGCATCGTCGATCTCGAAGGCGTCGCAGCCCTTGCAAGGCGCAAGGGCATCCTCTCGGTCGCCGACAACACATTCTGCAGCCCCTATTTGCAGCGGCCGCTGGAGCTCGGCATCGACGTCGTGGTGCATTCGACGACGAAGTACCTCAACGGCCATTCCGACATGGTCGGCGGCGTGGCTGTTGTCGGCGACAACAAGGATCTGGCCGATCGCCTGAAATTCCTGCAGAACGCCATCGGCGCCATTTCGGGCCCGTTCGACAGTTTTCTCGCCCTGCGCGGCCTCAAGACATTGGCGCTGAGGATGGAGCGGCACTCGTCGAACGGCCTCAAGATCGCGCAGTGGCTGGAAGCCCGCAAGGATGTGCGCCGGGTCATCTATCCCGGCCTCGCCAGCCATCCGCAGCATGCCGTTGCCGTCCAGCAGATGCATGCGTTCGGCGGCATGATATCAGCCGTGCTCGACCGCGACCTCGCCGGCACGAAACGCTTCCTCGAACGCACGCAATTGTTCACGCTGGCCGAAAGCCTCGGTGGCGTGGAGAGCCTGATCGAGCATCCGGCGCTGATGACGCATGGATCGATCCCGGCGGAGAAGCGCGAAGAGATCGGCATATCGGATTCGCTGGTGCGGCTGTCGGCGGGCATCGAAGATGGCGACGATCTGATCGCGGACCTGGAGCAGGCGCTGGGGAGTTAGAGGGCGGGACAGAGTCCTAACCCGCTATTGCGGGCGCTCCTGCGACCTGCTTCGCCTTCTCAATTTCCTTGTCAAACTTCTGAAACGCCTCATTTAACGCGTCCGAAAAAGCAGTTGTGAGGAGCCGAAAAAAGGCTGCCCACTGGTTGAAAACTGTTGCTCCCACCCCAGTGTTCTGAGAGATTGAATGAACAATTCCGTTTCGGAGTTCGTAGAACTCAGACAC
The DNA here is from genome assembly GCF_006442685.1 of Mesorhizobium sp. B2-4-7. NCBI lineage: Bacteria > Pseudomonadati > Pseudomonadota > Alphaproteobacteria > Hyphomicrobiales > Phyllobacteriaceae > Mesorhizobium > Mesorhizobium sp. B2-4-7. The sequence continues at coordinate 395,852 of NZ_VFVH01000002.1, read as the reverse complement.
CTGTCGCTGAAGCGTTATATTGAACTGATCCTTTGATGGGGAATTCACAGTGTCCCTAAGCGGTTTGGATTTATACATCAGTTCTCCAAGTTTTGTTATGCCAACTCGACCGCAAAGCTCCGCCATTGTATCGAACCTCATATTGTTTTCGTGCTCGGATACTAGTTTTGCTTGGAACGATAGCATGTTGGTACCAATCGGATATTCGATCAATGCGCGCATAACGGGCTCTGCTAAGCCAACCCATGCGGGAAAGCCTTTCGGCTTGATTCGAGATAACTTCCCCGAACCAGATCTCCAATAGGTATCCATTAACTTCTCTTTAAATTCACTCTTTAGAAAGGCATACTCGACGATGACGCCTTTGGCATATTCCTCCACCTGTTGCCGGACGTACTCTTCAAAGTGCGCGGCTAACAATACGATTGCGGCAGCAGCCATCGTATTCTTCCCACCCGCTGGAACCAACGGCAAAGCAGTGCCCGCGACTAGAGTCGGAGCAAGGGCATCTTGGAGCGACGAAACATCAATCGTCCGGACTAGAATCTCGAGGATAGACGCCTGCCTGTCGAACTCGGAATCTGCAACTTTGAAATCAGGCATTTTTAACAGAAGCCTTAAAAAGCTCCTCCATCGCAGTTATTCTCGCACGGATGTCGGCTGCCGTATTGGCGCGTCCCGTGAATTGCTCAATCTTCTCCGGACTGTCCAATGCAGCCCAATACGCAGTTTGGATCGCCTGCTTTGCCGCGATAAGGTCATTTCGCCTCGCCCAAAGCCGATCAATCGCGATCATTACCGCATCGTACATACTTTCCGATCGGCGTTCCGTGTCGCCCGGCGATAGACGGAAAGGCGCTCCATCGAAAAGTGCGTCAGCGAAGGTCAGTCTTTCGGAAAATTGCTTAGAAATGATACTCCCTTGGGCGGAAGTCATGTCTAGGTTGGCCTCCATGCATTTGTCGAGGATAGAGCGCATTGACCCTTTGATCCCCTTGTCGTTCTGAAGGGCAAAGTACCTGAGAACGATCTGGCAATCGCCCATAGTCTGGTAAAGGGCATTTTTCTTTCTCTCGGGGCTCTCATAGTCAGCCTCGGTGTATTCGGCGCTATAAGGAGGTATTCCCCATATCCTTGTGAAGGCCGGAGTTCTTGTCAGGCTGATTATGGTGTCATTAAATACGCCGGAATAAACTGCATTGCGAATCTCCTGCGCATTAAGTTTCTTACCACCTGTGTTTAATCTCTCGAAGACAAACTTTTTCAACTCAAGTACGCGATTTGTGTTGGCGTCCCTCAATGAGGCGCGAGACTCTTTTAAAAGCACAATAGCGGAAAGTGAGGCTCTCTCGAGTGTGCGTTTAGTGCGAGGTGGTAAGGATGCGTAGGTACGGCCTACTAGCGGTGCCAGAACGCCCAACGATGATAGTTTGAATTGATTGGCAAAGAACTCACGAATCGCGAGCAATCTTTGTTGACCATCCATCACCTCATATCGAGCAAAGTCACCCTCGAAGAGAAAAATCGGTGGAACAGGTATGTTTAGTAAAAATGACTCAATTAGAAGCGATTTTTGCTTGTTTGTCCATCTCGACCGTCTTTGATATTCCGGTCTCAAATTGACAGTTTTCGATTCGTCAACAACATCCTTTATCTGCGGCAAAAGGAAGTTGTTTGTCTGATAAATAGCCCTAAATGGAGAATCGACGATCGACTTCTCGATCTCATCTACCGTCTTAAACGAAATCACATTGAAATCGGAATCAGCTTCTTCTGTATCGTCCAATTCCTCCAATAGAGGGTCGCTATCTTCATCTATGCTGCCCGCCGAACCCACTATATCGTCTCCTTTTCAGTCGTAGCGGCTAAAGTGCCTCGTTATGCAACAAATAGTTCTCACAGGACAGCGCTTTGCGCTTCCAGCATGTATCATGCATAGATCGGCCGAGCTGGAGGCAAACGGCGCCATGAACAACCCGCGCAAACCTCCGAAATCCACCGAATCTATCACTTTCGCGGTGCTGGTCTTCCCCGGCTTTCCGATGATGGCGTTCAGCTCGGTCATCGAGCCGCTGCGCGCGACCAATGTGCTGGCGAAGCGGGAATGCTATCGCTGGATCATCGTCGGCGCTACCCAGGGCGCGGTCGAGGCCTCGAACGGCGTCGTCATCCAGCCGCGCTTCTATGCCGGGGATGCGCCGAAGGTCGACCGCATCGTCGTCTGCTCAGGCGGCGATGCCGATCATCTCGTTGCCGAGGATGCGGCAAGCTGGATCCGCCGCAGCTTGCGCAGTGGCGCCCATATCGGCGCGGTGGCGGACGCCGCCTTCTTCCTCGCCCGCGCCGGCCTGCTCGACGGCCATGCCTGCACCTTGCACTGGACCAGCCAGGCGGCCTTCACCGAGGCCTTTCCCAATGTCGAGCTGAGGCGCGACCTCTATGTCATCGACCGCAAGCGTTTCACCTCGGCCGGCGGCGTCGGCAGCCTCGACATGATGCTGGAGATCATTACCCGCGACTACGGCGCCGAGCTTGCGGCCGGCGTCGCCGAATGGTTCGTGCACAGCCAGCTGCGCTCCAGCGTCGACCGCAAGCTGATGCCGCTGCGCCTCCGTACCGGCGTGCGGAACGAGCTGGTGCTGTCGGCCATCGCCATCATGGAGGACGCGGTCGAGGAGCGGCTCGGCATGGCGGAGCTCACCGCGCGGCTCGGCGTGTCGTCCGACAAGCTCGAACGCTCCTTCCGCTCCGAACTCGCCATCTCGCCCAGCGGCTATTACCGGCGGCTCAGGCTGAAACGCGCCGCCGATCTCCTGGCGCACTCGACGCTCGCCGTGCGCGACGTGGCGCTCGCCTGCGGCTTTGCCTCGATGTCGAGCTTCGCGCGCGCCTTTCGCGAGGAGCACGGTCATCCTCCGAAGCTGGCGCGACGGCATTAGAGGTCTTGCTGGCGCTGAGAGACGTCGCCCCCCTCTGTCCTGCCGGCCATCTCCCATACGAGGGTCCCTCAAGGGGGGAGATTGAACGTCACAACAGCTTTCGCCAATTTTCACCGAAGAAGCGACGAGGTCAAAGCTGCCAATCTCCCCACTTGAGGGGGAGATGCCCGGCAGGGCAGAGGGGGGCGCTTGGCACCTGCATCTCTTATTACCCCAGCGGCATCTCGCACAACAAGCGCGGTTTTCCGCACAATCCCTCGTTATCTCCTGCGCCATGGTCTGATCTTGCAAACCACCCAAGGTCAGCCCCCATGAGCATCGTCGTATTCGACCCCGACAGCACTGAAGACGTCGACTTCAAGGACCGCATGCGCCACCCCGCGGCGGCCGATCCGGCGGGCGGCATGTGGCTGTCCGACACCGAGCCGTCCTTCATCGATGCCGACGCCCTTCGTAAAGGCCGGCTGGCCAAGCTGCGCGGTTGGATGCGCGAGGCCGGCTATGGCGGCGTGGTGCTGTTCGACCCCTACAACCAGCGCTACGCCACCGGCTCGCGCAACATGTTCGGCTATTTTCTGCGCAACTCGACCCGTTATTTCTTCATTCCGACCGAAGGGCCGATCGTGCTGTTCGAATATCCGCAGAGCTACCATGTCTCGATGGTGCTCGACACGATCGACGAGGCGCGTCCTTCCAAGCTCGTCTGGTCGTCGGTATCGGGCCGCGACGACGAGACCGCCGGTCCCTTCGCCGACGAGATCGCCGAACTCCTGAAGCAGCATGGCGGCGGCTCGATGAAACTCGGGCTCGACCGTTGCAGCCATCTGCAGGCGCTGGCGCTGGAAAAGCGCGGCTGCGAGGTCCGGGATTGCCAGGGCGAGATCCTGGCGGTGCGCGCGGTCAAGACGCCGGAGGAAGTGAAATGCCTGCAGGTGTCGATGGCCGGCGCGGAAGCCGCCGTCTATGCCGTGCGCGAGGCGATCAAGCCCGGCGTTTCCGAGAACGAGCTGTTCGCCATCATGTATGGCGAGGTCATCCGCCAGGGCGGCGAGTTCATCGAGACGCGGCTCTTGACGTCGGGCCAGCGCACCAATCCCTGGTTCAACGAGGCCAGCGGGCGAAAAATCCGGCCGGGCGAGTTGCTGGCGCTCGATACCGACACGATCGGCTGCTATGGCTATTATTCGGATTTCTCGCGCACCTTCCGCTGCGGGCCCGGCAAGCCGACCCCCTATCAGAAATCGCTCTACCGCATGGCGCACGACCAGGTTCAGCACAATATCTCGATCGTGAAGCCCGGCATGGCTTTCCGCGAGATCGCCGAAAAGGCTTGGAAGATCCCCGACCGCTTCGTCGACCAGCGCTACACCTCGGTCATGCACGGCGTCGGCATGCATGGCGAGACACCCTTCATCGCGCACGCCATGGACTACGAAACCTATGGCCGCGACGGCCATATCGTGCCAGGCATGGTGGTGAGCGTGGAAAGCTATATTGGCGAGAAGGGCGGCCGCGAGGGCGTCAAGCTGGAGGATGAAATCCTGATCACCGAGACCGGCACCGAGCTCCTGTCGCGCTTCCCCTATGAGGATGAGTTTCTGGAGAAGCAGGTTTGACATCCACTGCCCGCCTCGGCGACGCATCGCAGCTGCAGAACGAGCGCCTCATTCCTTGGCGCCCCCCTCTGTCCCTCCAGCGTTTGGAAGTATCTTGGGGGCTAGGCGCATCCGCATGAAAAGCCCTATCTCCGTCAAGCGCGGCACCGTGGCCGCTGTCTTCATCGACCTGCAGGAAGAGCACCGGCAGGACCCGCGCTACCTGGTCGAGGGTTTTGACAAGATTCTCGCCAACGTCCAGCGGCTGCAGGCGGCGGCGCGGCAGAACAATGTGCCGCTCCATCACTGGGCCTACATTGTCGATCTCGACAAGCAGGAGCGGCCCTTTCACCCTGTTGGAACCGACGGCAAGTCGGCCTTCTCCGACAAGAGCGATCCGCTGACCGAGATCTGCCGTGAGGTGGCGCCTGCTGATGGCGAGGCGCTGCTGATCAAGGCCGAGGCCAGCGCCTTCCGCGCGGGACCGGCCGCCGATCGGCTCAAGGCTTCCGGCGTCGAATGGCTGGTCATATCTGGCGTGTGGACCGAGGCCTGCATCGATGCCACCGTGAAGGACGCCGTGGCGCGCGGCTTTCGCGTGCTGCTGGTCAAGGACGCCTGCGGCAGCGGCAGTGCCGCCATGCACCAGACCGCAATCCTCAACCTCGCCAACCGGCTCTATGGCGGCGCCGTCACCGACACCGACGGCGCCTGCCTGCTGCTGGCTGGCGAGAGCGTCGCCGTCTGGCAGGTCGAGGGCTCGGTGCCGCTGCGCTTCAGCTTTGAAAACGCGGCCAGGCTTTACAGCGAGCTTTGAGGCAATGCCTTCCGAAACCGTGGGCAGCAGTGAATGACCGGTCGCAGCAAATACGCGACGCGGCTCGACCCTGCGCTGTGGGCCTATATAGACGGCATCAACGCCTGGTATCCGCCCGAGACGATCGACCTGCCGATCGCCAAGCAGCGTGCGATCTATGACAGGATGTGCCGGGCGCTTCGCCAGCCCTATCCGCCGGGGGTGACGGCGAGCGACGGCCTCATCGCCGCCCCCGGCCGGGACATCGCGGTGCGGCACTACGGGATGGCAGGCACGGCCGCGCGGGCCACGGTGCTTTATTACCATGGCGGCGGCTTCATCCTGGGCGGGCTCGACAGCCATGACGACATCTGCGCCGAGATCTGCGCCGGCACCGGCTTTGCCGTGCTCTCGGTCGACTATCGGCTGGCGCCCGAACATCTCCACCCCGCCGCCTTCGACGACGCTCTGGCCGCCTTCGAATGGGCGGCGGCTAGAGCGAACGGGCCACTGCTGCTGTCCGGCGAGAGCGCCGGCGGCAATCTGGCGGCGGCGGTCAGTCACGCGACGCGCGCTCGCGCGAAGAGGCCGACCGGCCAGGTGCTGATCTATCCCGGCCTCGGCGGCGACGAGACTGCCCGCTCCTACATCGAGCATGCCGAGGCGCCGCTTCTGTCGACCGGCGACGTCGCCTTCTACCGCCACGTCCGCTCGGCCAAGAGACAGGCGCCGGACGATCCGACCTTCTCGCCGCTGCGCGCCGCCGACTTCTCCGGCCTGCCGCCCACCATTGTCGTTACCGCCGAATGCGACCCGCTGTCGTCGGACGGCGAGGCCTATCGCGACCGCATCCTGGCCGCCGGCGGCAGAGCGAGTTGGCGCGAGGAGAAGCGCCTCGTGCACAGTTTCCTGCGCGCCCGCACCACAGTGCCGGCCGCCGCCGAGGCGTTCCGGCGCATAATCGCGGCGATCGCGGCACTTGGCGCGGGCGAATGGCCCGCCGAATGCCGAACCCGAGCGACGCAGCCTCAATTGCGCCCGTAAAACGCGTTCGGGACATGCACCGGCCAGCGCCATGGCAGCACGGCGATCATGTCGAACCGCATCGACAGCCTGCCGTAATCCGGCTGGCGCGACAGCCAGATGTCGGCGGCGCCTTCGATGCGGCGCTCCGATTCATGGGCGATCGCCTCCATCGCTTCCATCAGCGTGCGGCGCGCCTTGACCTCGACGAACAGCACCAGGTCGCCGCGCCGCGCGATCAGGTCGATCTCGCCGAAACGGTGCGATGGCGGCGCGCCAGGATCCGGTAGCCTTTCAGCACCAGCGCCGCCGCCGCCAGCCATTCGCCGCGATGGCCGCGCCGGTAGGCCTTTTGACGGCTGACGCTCGGGAGCCTAGCCACGGTCCTCTCCAGAGGCATCCCTGAGTTCCAGCAGCCGCCGGTAAAGCGCCTGCTTCTGACCGCCGGTCATCTTCGCCGCTTCCGCCGCCGCCTTCGAAGCCGGCATTTCGGCGGCGAGCGACAACAGCATCCGGTCGATATCGGCCGGCTCGTCCGCCCTGGCTTCGGCCGGACCGACGCACACCACGATCTCGCCCTTCGGCGTATCGGCCGCCGCATAGTGGTCGGCCAGCGCCCGCAGCGTGCCGGTGCGCATCTCCTCGAAGGTCTTGGTCAATTCCCTGCCGATCGCTGCCTTGCGCTCGCCGCCAAGCGCTTCGGCCATCGCGCCGAGAGACTCGGCCAGCCGGCGCGGCGATTCGAAGAAGATCAGCGTCGCCGGCACCGCTTTAAGCGCGTCCAGCCGCGCCAGCCGCTGCCCCGCCTTGACCGGCAGGAAGCCGGAGAACAGGAAGGCATCCGAAGGCAAGCCGGATGCGGTGAGCGCGGCAAGCGGCGCGGACGGACCGGGGATGGGCACGACGCGAATGCCCTGGTCGAGCGCCTCGCCGACCAGCCGGTAGCCGGGATCGGAAACCAGCGGCGTGCCGGCATCCGAGATCAGCGCCACGCTCTGCCCCGACTGGAGCGCCGCTATCAATTTTGGCCCGGCCTCGCCGGCATTGTGCTCGTGATAGGCCGTGGTGCGGCGGCGGATGCCGTAGCGGTCGAGCAGCACGCGCGACACGCGCGTGTCCTCGCAGGCGACCATGTCGGCGGCGGCCAGCGTCTCAAGCGCGCGCAGCGTGATGTCGGCGAGATTGCCGATCGGCGTCGCCACCAGATAGAGCGCGGGTTCGAGCGGCCGGGCCGCGATCTCGGTCTGCCCGATCACATAGCTGCGCTTTCCCGTCTCGCCAGTCACCGGTGCCCTTCTCCGTCAGCGGCGCGCCCGCGTCCAGATGGAGCCGCGAAGGACGTTCCGAAATCATCCGCCCTGTTTGGCACGGCCCGCGCCGGGTTGCAAAAGCCGCTGTAATGCAAGGCGAGCGCCATTCCTTCGCCACAGTAGGGAACGAAACCGTCTTTCGCAGATTTAGCCCCTGATTCCCCCGGGAGGACAGGATGGACAGACTGACCATACAGGACGCTTTCGAGCCCTACTATGCAGGCCGCAAGCGCTTTGCCGCGCAAGGAGACGGGAAGCCGCCCGCCACCACGGACGGCAAGCAGGGGCCCGCGCGCCGCCCGCCACCAGAGATCAAGCTACCCGACAACGAACCCGACAGCACGACGGAGCACTGACCGGACGATGCCCAATCGCTTCGATATTTTCATCACCCGTCTCGAAACCAAGAACGCCCGCCACGGCGCAGCACTACCCTCGATAAGCGACCAGCACCGCGCCCGCCGCGATAAGGGCGACGCCAAGCCAGTTCGCACCGGTGAGCCGCTCGCCGAGAAAGACCGCGCCAAACACCGCCACAAGCACGACGCTTAGCTTGTCGATGGGCGCCACCTGCGCCGCATTGCCGATTTTCAGCGCGCGGAAATAGCAGAGCCACGAGGCTCCGGTCGCCAGTCCCGACAGGCTAAGGAAAAGCCAGGTCTTCCCGGAGATCGAGGCCCACGATTGGAATTGGCCGCTGGCGGCGAGGATCGCCGCAAGCACGACCAGGATGATGGCTGTCCGGATGAGGGTGGCGAAATCGGAATTGATGGTCTCGATGCCGACCTTGGCGAAGATCGCCGTCAGCGCCGCGAAAGTCGCCGACAACAGCGCCCAGAATTGCCAGGAGAGCGGCAGGTTCATTCGGATAGCCTCACCGGTCGGGTCTCAACTCAGATACCGCGAAACAGCCGCCTCCAGAAGCGTAATCTTGGCTTCGAGATTGGGAGCAGCATCCCAGCCTACCGTGCCAGATCGGCCACCACGGCGTCGAGCACGATCATGCCGGCGGGCGTGGCGCGCAGGCGGGCGTTGCCGATCGGCGCCACCAGCCCTTCGCCTTGCAGCACCGACAGCCGTGCGCTCGACAGGCCGCGCCCGGAAAACGCTTCGTAGCGCGACAGGTCGATGCCTTCCGCCAGCCTCAGTCCCATCAGCAGGAACTCGTCAGCCTCTTCGGAGCGCGTCAGGGTCTCGCCTCCGGTGACGCCATGGCCCTTGGCCTCGACCAGATTGGCCCAGGTTTCCGGCATCCTCTCCGCGATGGTCACGACGCGGTGGCCGTTCTCGACGAAGCGGCCATGCGCGCCGGGGCCGACGCCGACATATTCGCCATAGCGCCAGTAGGTCAGATTGTGCCGGCTTTCGGCACCCGGCCGGGCGTGGTTTGAGATCTCATATGCCGGCAAACCATGGGCCGATGTCACCTCTTGCGTCAGCGCATAGAGGTCGGCGGCGTGGTCGTTGTCGGGGATGATGAATTTCTTCGCCGCGTGCAGCGCGTGGAACGGCGTGCCTTCCTCGATGGTCAGCTGATAGAGCGACAGATGGTCGGCGGCGTGGCCGATCGCCTGTTCGAGCTCCGATGCCCAGGCCTCCGGCGTCTGGCCTGGCCGTGCGTAGATCAGGTCGAAGGAGAGCCTTGGGAATATCTCCCGCGCGAGCCCGATCGCGTGCAGCGCCTCGTCCACATTGTGCAGCCGGCCAAGGAAGCGCAAATCCTTGTCGTTCAGCGCCTGCACGCCGAGCGAGACCCGGTTGACGCCCGCAGCGCGATAGCCGCGAAAGCGTTCGGCTTCGACCGAGGAGGGATTGGCCTCCAGCGTCACCTCGATGCCGTCGGGCACCGTCCAGTTCTTCGCCACGGCGTCCAGGACCCTGGCCACCGTTTCCGGCTTCATCAACGACGGCGTGCCGCCGCCGAGAAAGATGCTGGTCACCTCGCGTGGGCCGGTGCGCTGGCGCATCGTCGCCAGTTCCGCCTCGAAGGCGGCGGCAAAGCGCTCCTGGTCGACCGGCTGGTGGCGGACATGGCTGTTGAAGTCGCAATAGGGGCATTTGGCCGCGCAGAACGGCCAATGCACATAGACGCCGAAACCGGGGCTGCGGTCGAGCGGCATGGTGGCGCCGGGCCTGATCATGCCGAGCCTAACCGGGCCAGACCCAATCGGGCTTGGGCGAATTTCTGGAAGGCGCGGGCGCGGTGCGACAGCGCCGTGGCCTGGCCGGGTTTCCAGCCGTGTTTTTCCTCGGCGGTCATCTCGCCGAAGGTCTTTTCGAAGCCGTCGGGCAGGAACACCGGGTCGTAGCCGAATCCGAGCTCGCCGCGCGGCGGCCAGACCAGCGTGCCTTCGGCCTCGCCGCGGTAATATTCGGCCTCGCCGTCGGGAAAGGCGAGGCAGATGACGGCGACGAAGCGACCCTTGCGCTGCTCGGCCGAGGCGGCGCCGACTTCCTGCAGCGCCACTTCGGTGCGCTGCATGGCGATGCCGAAATCCCTGCTGCCATCAGGCGTTTCGGCCCAGTTGGCGGTGTAGACGCCGGGCGCGCCGTCAAGCGCGTCGACGCACAGGCCCGAATCGTCCGACAGCGCCGGCAGGCCCGTCGCCTTGGCCGCGGCGAAGGCCTTGATATAGGCGTTCTCCTCGAAGGTTGTGCCGGTCTCCTCGGGTTCGGGCAAGCCATAGTCCTTCGCCGATTTCGCCTCGAATCCGAATGGCGCCATCAGATCGGCGAATTCGCGCAGCTTGCCTTCATTGTGGCTGGCGACGACGATCTTTTTTCCGTCGAGAGAATGCATCAAAGTCCCCAGATTCTCGGCTCGGCGAATTCGATCGAATTGCCGGAGGGATCGCGGATATAAAGCGAGCGGCCGCCTTGCGGCCATTCGAATTCGCTTTCGACAGCGATGTTCTTCGCCTTCAGATGGGATTTCCAGCGGCTGATTTCATCGGCGGTCGCCGCAAAGCAGAGATGGCCTTCGCCCGATGTGCCGTGTGGCGGCACTTTCAGCCTCGCGTCGGGCGCAGGCGGGATCCTGGTCGCCTCGGCGTTGAAGACCAGCAGCACGCCGGCTCCGCAACGGAAGAACAGATGGCGGCCCTCGACCTTGCCGAGAGGAGTGAGGCCGAGGATGTCGGTGTAGAAGGCTTCGGCAGCGGCGAGGTCGGTGACGTAAAGAGCGGATTCAAGAATGGCAGAGGGGATCACGAGGCACCCCCCTCTGGCCTGCCGGCCATCTCCCCCGCAAGGGGGGAGATTGGCAGCGTGAGCGCCCGCTCATGGTATTCTATGCTGATTACTGGCGAAGACAACAGCCGATCTCCCCCCTTGCGGGGGAGATGCCCGGCAGGGCAGAGGGGGGTGCCCAGGCTCCGCATGAATAAACTACGCCACCGCCATCTGCTGCAAACTCACCAGCCTCTGGATGCCTTTCTTGGCCAGGCCCATCAGCTCGGCGAACTGCCCTTCCGAAAAGGGCTCGCCCTCGGCCGTGCCTTGGATCTCGACGATGCCGCCCTTGCCGGTCATGACGAAATTGGCGTCGGTGCCGGCCGAGGAATCCTCGATATAGTCGAGGTCGATGACCGGCTGGCCGTCATGGATGCCGCAGGAAATCGCCGCGACATGGTCTTTCAGCACCTTGGCGACGCTCACCATCTGCCGGGCCTCCATCCAGCGCAAGCAATCGTAGAGCGCCACCCAGCCGCCCGTGATGGAGGCGGTGCGGGTGCCGCCATCGGCCTGGATGACGTCGCAGTCGACGGTGATCTGCTGCTCGCCCAGCGCCTGCAGGTCGACCACCGCGCGCAGCGAGCGGCCGATCAGCCGCTGGATCTCCAGCGTGCGCCCGCCCTGCTTGCCGGCGGAGGCCTCGCGGCGCATGCGCTCGCCTGTCGAGCGCGGCAGCATGCCATATTCGGCCGTCACCCAGCCTTTCCCGGAATTGCGCATCCAGCCCGGCACCTTTTCTTCCAGGCTTGCCGTGCACAAGACATGCGTGTCGCCGAACTTCACCAGGCACGAGCCTTCGGCATGTTTGGAGATGCCGCGCTCGAAGGAGATGGCGCGCATTTCGTCGAACTGGCGTTTGGAGGGGCGCATTCGGCCTGCTTTCTTGTCAGCTTTTTTGAATCTTGGCCGGCTTTTAGACGCATGCGGGGCACGGCGTAAAGGAAAATGGACCGGCGGCCGCAAACGCGGCGACACCGGGGTGATCGCGCAACACGACACCGGGTTGCGCGCAGCGCCGCGAAGTCTATATCCTTGAACCGGAGGTTATGGCCGCAATGACCAAGGCAGTCGATCCCGCTTCGCAGTCGCTCGCTCTTCACACGCCGGCACTTCAGGCGCCCGCACTTCAGGCGCTCGACATGCGTTCGCGCGACATCTTCCGGCGCATCGTCGATTCCTATCTGAGGGACGGCGAGCCCGTGGGATCGCGCAGCCTGTCGCGCATCCTGCCGTCCTCGCTGTCGCCCGCCACCATCCGCAACGTGATGAGCGACCTCGAACATCTCGGCCTGATCTACGCGCCGCACATCTCGGCCGGCCGTCTGCCGACGCAGGCCGGCCTGCGCTTCTTCGTCGACGCCTTTATGGAACTGGGCGACCTCTCCGACGAGGAGCGGCGCAGCATCGAGGCGCAGGTGCGAGCCTCCGGCTCGGGCGCTACCCTGGAACACATGCTGACCGAGGCCAGCCAGATGCTGTCGGGCATGTCGCGCGGCGCCGGCCTGGTGCTGGCCGCCAAGAACGAGGTGGCCCTTAAGCACATCGAGTTCATCCAGCTCGAACCGACCAAGGCGCTGACCGTGATGGTGTCGCAGAACGGCGACGTCGAGAACCGGGTCATCGATCTGCCGGCCGGCATCACCGTCTCGCAATTGCACGAGGCCTCGAATTTCCTCAACGCCCATATTCGCGGCCGTACGCTGGCCGAGGCGCGGGCGGAGGTCGAGCGTATCAAGGAAGAGACAAGGGCAGCGCTCGACACGCTGTCGCAGGACCTGGTGGAGAAAGGGCTGGCGGTGTGGGCCGGCGCGGAAAGCGGCCTGCCGGCGCGCCTGATCGTGCGCGGCCGCGCCAATCTGCTCGAAAACGTCACCGCCCAGGCCGACATCGAACTCCTGCGCCACCTGTTCGAGGACATGGAGACGCAGGACGGGCTGATCCAGCTGCTCGACCTCGCCGAGGCGGGACCGGGCGTGCGCATCTTCATCGGCTCGGAAAACAAGCTTTTCTCGCTCTCCGGCTCGTCGCTGGTCGTGGCGCCTTACCGCGACAAGGACGCCCGCGTCGTCGGCGCGCTCGGAGTCATCGGCCCGACCCGGCTCAACTATGCCCGCATTGTCCCGATGGTCGACTATACGGCGCAGCTGATATCGCGCATGCTGCGCTGAGAGCTGGGATCGATCCAGCCGGCCGAGGAGAGAAAAGATGGCGCTGGAATCGTTCAAGGCCCAGATCAGCCTGCTGCTGGAGGAGATGGTCAACCAGCCTGAGGATGTGCGCGAAGTGCAGGAGCAATTGCGCGAGAAGCTGCGCGAAATCCGCGCCATGGGCATGCCGCTGCCGGCCGACCTCGTCGAACTGGAAAAGAACCTCGACGCCGATCTCGACGCGGATACCTGACCCGAATTCCTTCAACTCCCCGTGTCGTCCGGAACGACTGCCGAGCCCGCCCGTTCCCTTGGTGCATGTGACCTCGGTCTTGGGACAACGACATGCATGAAGAAGCGAGAAGCTGGAGACTGGGATGATCCGACTTGCCGGCGCGGTGGCGCTCCCTGCTGCCTTGCTCTTCGCCGCGACGGCATTGGCCCAGCAGGCAGAGCCGGTGCTGAAGGGCGCGGCCGCATTCGGTGACTGGCGTGCCGACGAGCCGGGCGTGCGCCGGCTGATCAGGCCGCAAGACCAGCCCCGGCCCTATGTCACCAGATCCGCTTCGAACAGCGCCGGTCCGGTGCAAAGGCCTCGAGGCGCCGAGCCGCGGCTGCCGGCGGGTTTTTCGGCGGAACTGATCGCGTCGGGCATCGATAATCCGCGCGTCGTGCGTGTCGCGCCCAATGGCGACCTGTTCGTCGCCGACAGCGAGGCCAACCAGATCCGCGTCTACCGTCTCGGCGAGGGCAGCGCGAAACCTGTCAGGGACGGCATCTTCGCCCGCAATCTCAACCGGCCCTACGGCATCGCCTTCTATCCGCCAGGGGACAGCCCGCAGTGGATCTATGTCGCCAACAGCGACAGCATCGTGCGCTTTCCCTACCGCGATGGCGACCTGAAGGCCTCCGGCGAGCCGGAAACCGTCGTCCGCGATATTCCGGCCACTCATCACTGGACCCGCGACGTCGCGTTCTCGCCGGACGGCAAGACGCTGTATCTCTCGGTCGGCTCCGGTTCGAACGCCGCCCAGGACATGGCAAAAAAACCGCGGGGCGGGCTCGACGCCTGGGCCAGGTCGAAGCCGCTCGGCGCCACCTGGGGCGCGGAGGAAGGCCGCGCCGACGTCAGGGCTTTCGACCCGGACGGTAGGAATGGCCGCATCGTTGCCACCGGCTTGCGCAATTGTTCGGGCATGGCCATGCAGCCGGCGGCGGGCGCGCTGTGGTGCGTGGTCAACGAGCGCGACGCGCTCGGCGACAACGTGCCCTTCGAATATGCGACCGAAGTGAAGGAAGGCGCCTTCTACGGCTGGCCCTGGTACTATATCGGCGACAATGAGGATCCGCGCCACAAGGGCGCGCGTCCCGACCTTGCCGGCAAGGTCACCGTCCCCGACATTCTGATGCAGGCGCATTCGGCGCCGCTCAACATCGCCTTCTACGACGGCAGGAATGTCCGCGCGGGATCCGGTTTTCCGGCCGAATACAGGGGCGACGCCTTCGTCGCCCTGCACGGTTCGTGGAACCGCGGCAACAGGACCGGCTACAAGGTGGTGCGGCTCAAGTTCAAGGACGGCAAGCCGACCGGCGAATATGAGGACTTCATGACCGGCTTCCTCACCTCCGGCGGCGAGGTCTGGGGCCGGCCCGTCGGCGTGGCGGTGGCGAGCGACGGCGCGCTGATCGTCACCGAGGACGGCAACGGCACCATCTGGCGCGTGACCTACGGCGACGGGCGGTCCTGATCCGCTTGGGAGGTCCCGGGCACGGGGCATGCCTGGTGCAACCAAATCCGGCTCCAGGCAATTCCCGCCCGCGAAACTCTGTGCGACAAGGCGCCGTCCCAGCAGTTTCGCGGACGCAAGGCTCGATCCATGACCCTCACCGGCTTCCTCGCCTACAGCGCCGCCCTCGGCTTGGCCGCGGCCATTCCCGGCCCCGGCGTCACCGCGCTTGTGGCGCGCGCGCTCGGTTCCGGCTTCCGCTCGTCGCTGGCCATGTCCTTCGGCCTGATGCTCGGCGACCTCCTTTATCTCACCGCCGTGGTGCTTGGGCTTGCCTTTGTCGCGCAGACCTTCGGCCTGGTGTTCCTCGCCGTCAAATGGGCCGGCGTCGCCTATCTCGCCTTCCTCGGCTGGCGCTTCTGGACCGCCGGCATCACGCCCGAGACGGTCGAGGCCAGGAAAGGCAACGGCGGGCTGGCGTCGAGCTTCCTCGCCGGCCTGACGGTGACGCTCGGCAATCCGAAGACGATGATCTTCTATCTCGCCATCACGCCGACCATCGTCGACCTCAAGACCATCACGCTGGCCGATTACGGCATCCTCGCCGCACTCACCGTCCTCGTCCTGTTCGTGGTGCTGGTGCCTTATCTGGCGCTGGCGGCCAAGGCACGCTGGTTCCTGCGCTCGCCGCGCGCCCTGAAGGCGCTGAACCGCACCGCGGCCGGTTTCATGGTCGGCGCGGCGGCGGCGATCGCTGCCCGCCAATAGGGCCATTTTTGCCAAAGCATTCCGCTGGACCGGCTTTTGCGGGAACGCTTTTCCGAGGCCGAGGCGTTTTAGACACGCGCCCCACTCGGATATTTTCGGGCGACGGTCTATCTTGCGTCCGTGGAAGGCCTATCTTGGCGGGCCATCCGTCTGAGATCAGTTCATCCGCCTGACATTCTGGGAGCCAAACCAATGAACAAGTCCGCCGCCTCCGCCCGTGTTCCCGGCCGTGGCCGCATCTACAATTCCATCACCGATACGATCGGCGACACGCCACTGGTGCGGCTCGACAAATTCGCCAAGGAGAAGGGCATCGTTGCCCATCTCCTTGCCAAGCTCGAATTCTTCAACCCGATCGCCTCGGTCAAGGACCGTATCGGCGTGGCGATGATCGAGGCGCTCGAGGCATCGGGCAAGATCGCTCCCGGCAAGACGACGCTGATCGAGCCGACTTCGGGCAATACCGGCATAGCGCTTGCCTTCGCCGCCGCCGCCAAGGGCTACAAGCTGATCCTCACCATGCCCGAGACCATGTCGGTCGAGCGCCGCAAGATGCTGGCGCTGCTCGGCGCCGAACTGGTGCTGACCGAAGGGCCGAAAGGCATGAAGGGCGCCATCGCCAAGGCCGACGAACTGGCGGCCACCATCCCCAACGCCATCATCCCGCAGCAGTTCGAGAACCCGGCCAATCCCGAGATCCATCGCACGACGACTGCCGAGGAGATCTGGAACGACACCCATGGCGAGGTCGACATCATCGTCTCCGGCATCGGCACCGGCGGCACCATCACCGGCGTCGGCCAGGTGCTGAAGAAGCGCAAGCCTTCGCTGCATGTCGTCGCGGTCGAACCGGAAACCTCGCCGGTGCTGTCGGGCGGCCAGCCTGGCCCGCACAAGATCCAGGGCATCGGCGCCGGCTTCGCGCCAAAAATCCTCGACACCACCATCTATGACGAAATCGTCACGGTCTCGAACGAGGATTCGGTCGCCAATGCCCGCCTCGTCGCCCGGCTGGAAGGCGTGCCGGTCGGCATCTCCTCGGGCGCCGCTTTGCAGGCGGCGATCGTCGTCGGCTCGCGGCCGGAGAACAAGGGCAAGAACCTGGTGGTGATCATCCCGTCCTTCGCCGAACGCTACTTGTCGACCATCCTGTTCGAGGGCTTGGGGGCGTAGGGTCTTCGTTGGGCGAAGCGATACGGCGCGTCGCCTGTCGAGTTCCGACACGCTCTCTTCTGCCCTGCCGGGCGCTTAACACAAAAGGCGCTTAGCCTGGCCCGCTGAAAAAACCCGCGGTGGCGGCTGCCACGGGCTTGAGCAGCGCCCTGCTTCCGGTTCATATCGCCCCGGCCCCCGCAGGGCCGGCGGAGGACCTCATGTACAAGCTCTACACCCGTCCCGGCAGCGGCGGCTTCGTTGTCGAGGCGGCCCTGGCGCTGGCCAAGGCGCCGTTCGAGCAGATCGACGTACCGAAATCCGATCGGCCCGATCCCGCTTTCCTCCACATCAGCCCGCTGAACCAGGTGCCGGTGCTGACCTTGCCGGACGGCCGCTCGCTGACCGAATCGGCGGCCATCTGCATCCTGCTCGCCGAACGCCATCCGCGGGCCGGGCTGGCGCCGGCGGCCGATGAACCGGCCCGCGCCGACTTCCTGCGCTGGATGGCGTTCATGTCGTCCGCCCTCTATCCGGCGGTGCTGCGTTTCTACTACGCGCCGCGCTACACGGCCGACGCCGACGGCGCCAAGGCCGTCAAGCAGGCGGCCGTGGCCGAGATGGACCGCGGCTTTGCCGTCGTCGATGCCGCCTTGCGCGGCCGCGACTGGCTGGCAGGCGAGGCGATGTCGGTGGCCGATATCTATCTGGCCATGCTGGTGGCCTGGCATCCCGACAGCGGCAAGGCACGCACTGCCTGGCCCGACATCGAACGCATGTGGGCCAGGCTTCGCGAGCACCCGCTGATGAAGACGCTCAACGCATCGCACGAAATGTGGCCGGGCTGAACAATTCATCGGCAAAGCACCGCGCTCAGGCATTTCAATGCCTGAGCGTCGCGCGTTTTCCCTGCAGGAAGCGGCGTACCGCCGGATCGCTTTCGAGGCCGATCGCACGGTCATAGGCTTCGACCGCCTGCGGCACCTGGCCGAGCCTGGCCAGAAGGCCGGCGCGCGCGGCCCAATAGGGCTGGTAATCATTGAGCCGCTTGTCGTCGCCAAGCACGTACAACGCCGCCAGCCCCGCCACGGCGCCCTCGGCTTCGGCGATCGCCACCGCGCGGTTGATCGCCACCACGGGCGATCGTGCGATCGAAAGCAACGCGTCGTAGAATTCGCGGATCGCCACCCAGTCGGTCTCGCCGCTCAGCCGCCGCGCCGCGTGGACGGACTGCACGGCCGCCTCGAGCTGGTAGCGGCCGATCGCGCCCATGGAGGCGGCGCGGCCGAGCAGGACTTCCGCCTCGTCGATCAGGGCATGATCCCACAGCGCATGATCCTGCTCGGCGAGCGGCACATAATCTCCGGACCCATCGCGGCGCGCGGTACGGCGCGCCTCGGCGAACAGCATCAGCGCAAGCAGGCCCAGCGCCTCCGGTTCGTCCGGCAGCAGCGAGGCCACCAGCCTGCCGAGCCAGATCCCTTCTGTGGCCAGGTTCCGGCGCCGCGTCTCTGTGCCCGCCGGGTCGGACCAACCCTCGGCGAAGGTCGCGTATATGGCCTCCAGCACGGTATCCAGGCGCTCGCCGAGTTCGGCTCGCTTCGGTACGCGGAACGGAATGCCGGCTTCACGGATGCGGGCCTTGGCCCGCACCAGGCGCTGGCCCATTGTCGCCGGCGGGACCAGGAAGGCGGAGGCGATCGTCGCGGCGTCGAAGCCAAGCACGGCCTGCAGGATCAATGGCGCGCGCACGCCAGGTTCGATCGCCGGATGCGCGCAGGCGAACATCAGCCGCAGCCGCTCGTCGGGCAGGTCCTGGTCGGTCATGCACGCCTCCGCCTCCTCGGCAATCAGCTTGAGATGGTCGCGGCCGGCTTCGCTGGTGAGCCGCCGCCGCACCGCGTCGACACGCCGCCGCCTTGCCACGGCAAGCAGCCAGGCTTCCGGCTTTTCCGGCACGCCGGTCTCCGGCCAGCGTTCGAGCGCCGCGGCAAAGGCGTCGGCCAGCGCGTCCTCGGCGGCGGCCACATCGCGCGTGCGCGCCGCGAGCCAGGCGACCAGCTTGCCGTAGCTTTGCCGGGCGGCGGCCTCGGCGGCTGCCCGGGCAATCTGCGCGCTGCTGTCCATCACATCGTCATTTCTTGGGCATGTATTCGGCCATTTCCCAAATCGGCCGCAACTCGACCGTGCCTGTGCTGGCCGCCGGGCAGCGCGCGGCCCATTCGATGGCGGTATCGATGTCGGCCGCTTCGATCATGTAGAAGCCGGCAAGCTGCTCCTTGGTGTCCGCATAGGGGCCGTCGATCACGTTGGTCTTGCCGTCGGTGATCCGCACCGAGGTGGTTGCCTGAGTCGGGCGCAGCCTTTCTCCGGCCAGCCACGCGCCGGATTTCTTCAACGCTTCGGTATAGGCGCCATAGGCCGCGCTCATCTGTTGAGCCTTCTCGATCGGCGTGTTCGCCAGTGCGGCTTCGTCGTTGTTGATCAAAAGCATGTATCGCATGGGTCTTCTCCCGTGGTTTCGTAGGCCGCGTCCTTGCGAGCCGGACATATGTCGCGCGGCAAGGGCCGATTTCGACAGGTGCCGGAAAAAATCTTTCGGCCACGGTCGCGCCCCGCGCAAGCCGGAGCTGTTTCCGCATCCATTCAACCGTTCGTCTAATGAATGCAATTGCGGGTTGGCATTTGCGGCCCGCCGTCTAAACTCGGCCGGTTCGCATCGAGGAGGTGGTGCGGCAGCCAATATTTTCAGGGAGGAAACCGGATGTTCCATTTCAGAACGAAGTTCGTTGCAGCCGGCGCAATGGCGCTTTCGCTTGGGCTCGGCATTGCCTCGGCCAGGGCACAGGAATTCATCAACGTGCTGACCGGCGGCACGTCGGGCGTCTACTACCCGCTCGGCGTGGCGCTGTCGGAAATCTACAGCAAGGGCATCACAGGCGCCCGCACCCAGGTGCAGGCCACCAAGGCTTCGGTCGAGAACCTCAACCTGCTGCAGCAGGGCAAGGGCGAGATCGCCTTCGCGCTCGGCGATTCCGTCAAGATGGCCGCCGAAGGCAATGCCGAGGCCGGCTTCCCCGGCAAGCTCGACAAATTGCGCGGCATCGCCGCCATCTACCCCAACTATATCCAGATCGTCGCCAGCCAGGATTCCGGCATCAAGACGCTGGCCGACCTCAAGGGCAAGAGCCTGTCGGTCGGCGCGCCGGCCTCCGGTACCGAGCTCAATGCGCGTGCCATCTTTGCCGCCGCCGGGCTGAAATACGAGGATCTCGGCCGGGTCGAATACCTGCCCTTCGCCGAATCGGTCGAGCTGATCAAGAACCGCCAGCTCGATGCCACGCTGCAGTCGGCCGGCCTCGGGGTCGCCTCGATCCGCGATCTCGCCACCTCGGTGCCGATCAACGTCGTCGCCGTGCCGGCCGAGGATGTCGCCAAGATCGGCGCCCCCTATCTGTCGGTGGTTATCCCCAAGGGCACCTATGAGGGCCAGGCCGAGGACGTCGCGACCGCGGCCGTCGGCAATTTCCTCGTCACCCGCGCCGATGTTTCCGACGAGACGGCCTATCAGATGACCAAGCTGATGTTCGAGCATCTCGACCAACTAGCCGCCGCCCACGCCGCCGCCAAGGCGATCGATCCTGCAAAGGCGCTCGACGGCATGCCGGTGCCGCTACATCCAGGCGCGGAGCGGTACTACAAGGAGAAGGGGCTGCTGAAGTAGGCGAGGACTATCTGAGATGTCTTCGCACTGTCATTCGCTCATTTTGGAGTGCGTCGGATGAGCGAAGCAGCCGACGGCAAATCCTCCACCTTCCATCTCCCCGTCGCCGAAGAGCAGGTCGAAGGCTTGCCGCCGGGCTTTGGCGACGGCATCGCCGGCAAGGCTGCCTTCCTCATCGCCGTCGCCTTTTCCGTGTTCCAGATCTACGTCGCCGCCTATGGCAGCATCCCGAGCCAGGTGGTGCGGGCCATGCATGTCGGCTTCCTGCTGCTGCTCGGCTTTGGCCTGATCGCCAACCTGCGCACACGAAGCCCGGCGGCCAAGGCCGTGTTCTGGGCGCTCGGCGTGCTCGGCTTCGGCACCGGCCTCTACAATTGGGTGTTCTACACCGACCTCATCCGCCGCTCCGGTTTCCTCACCACGCCGGATCTTGTCGTCGGCGCGGTGCTGGTGGTGCTGGTCTTCGAGGCGGCCCGGCGGCTGATGGGACTGCCGCTGGCGATCATCGCTTTCATCTTTCTCGCCTATTGTTTCGTCGGCAACCATCTGCCGCCGCCCTTCATCCATCGCGGCTACGATTTCGCCCAGCTCGTCGACACTTTCGCCTATGGCACCGAAGGCATATACGGCACGCCGGTCTATGTCTCGGCCGCCTATATTTTCATTTTCGTGGTCTTCGCCGCCTTCCTCGAACGCGCCGGCATGATCGCGCTGTTCAACGATTTCGCGCTCGGCCTGGTCGGCTCATGGCGCGGCGGCCCGGCGCAGGTCTGCGTTTTGTCCTCGGCACTGATGGGCACCATCTCCGGCTCCGGCGTCGCCAATGTCGTGGCCAGCGGCCAGTTCACCATCCCGCTGATGAAGCGCTTCGGCTTCCGGTCGGCCTTCGCCGGCGCCGTCGAGGCGACCTCCTCGATGGGCGGCCAGATCATGCCGCCGGTGATGGGCGCGGTCGCCTTCATCATGGCCGAGACGCTGAACATCCCCTATGCCGAAGTGGTCAAGGCGGCGATCATCCCGGCGCTGCTCTATTTCGGCGCCTGTTTCTGGCAGGTGCATCTGGAAGCCGGCAAGGCCGGCCTGCACGGCATGGCCAAGGCCGAACTGCCCAATCCCTGGGATGCCGTGCGCCAGCACTGGCCGCTGGTGCTGCCGCTGGCGGCCCTCATCTATCTCCTGTTTGCCGGCTACACACCGATCTTCGCCGGCACGATGGGGCTGGCGCTGACCATCGTGCTCATCCTCGGCACGCCACTGGCGGCCCTGATCGGACCGCTCGCCTTCCGCGTCGTCTTCTGGCTGGCGCTCGGGCTCGCCGCCGCCTCGTTCATGCGCTTCGGCGTCAACATACTCGGCCTCGTCATCGCCGCGCTCGTCGTCGCCTGCTTCGCCTTCAAGGGCGGGCGCGAAACGCTGCGGATCTGCGTGGATTCACTCGCCGAAGGGGCCAAGAACGCGCTGCCGGTCGGCATCGCCTGCGCCATCGTCGGCATCGTCATAGGCACGCTGACGCTCACCGGCATCGCCTCCACTTTCATCGGCTGGATCATCTCCATCGGCCAGGACAATCTGTTCCTGTCGCTGGTGCTGACCATGCTCACCTGCCTGGTGCTTGGCATGGGCATCCCGACCATTCCCAACTACATCATCACCTCCTCGCTGGCCGGCCCCGCGCTGCTGTCGCTCGGCGTGCCGCTGGTGGTCAGCCACATGTTCGTCTTCTACTTCGGCATCATGGCCGATCTCACGCCGCCGGTGGCGCTGGCCGCCTTCGCGGCCGCCCCGATGGCCAGGGAAAGCGGCCTCAAGATCGGCATCCAGGCGACCAAGCTTGCCATTGCCGGTTTCGTCGTGCCGTTCATGGCCGTCTACACGCCGGCGCTCATGCTGCAGGATCCAGGCCCGGTCGCCGCCCAGTTCGGCTACCCCGTCGAGGTCGCCTACATCGTCGTCAAGGCGTGCATGGGCATCGTGCTGTGGGGCGCCGCCGCCGTCGGCTTCCTTGCCAGGCGCATGGCGTGGTGGGAACGGCTCATCGCCTTCTGTGCCGGCGTGCTGCTGGTCGCGGCGATCCCGCTCACCGACGAGACAGGCTGGGCATTGTCGTTTGCCTGGATCGGCTGGCATTTCTGGCGTGCGCGGCGGGCGACGGCCCAAGCATGAGCCTGTGTATCCTTGCCGCCGGCAAGACGGTGACGCTGGCGGCCGCCGCCTTCACCCTCTCCTGGACGCACTCGGTGGAGCGCACGCGCTGGGAGGAACACTGGAAGGTGATGCCTTCCGGCCTGCAAGTCACCGAGGCGCGCATAAAGGGCTCGGGCGCCGGCATGGAACCACCGGAGGGCGCGGTGCTGCGAGACGGCTGGTGGGCCTATGCTCCGAAGGTCGGGCCGCAGCGAAGCCTTATGCTCGCCGCCTCCGGCGCGACCGGTGATGGTTGGACACTGTGCACAGATCAGGGTTGCCGAGAACTCGGCAAGGTGGCCGGCGGCACGATCGTGCTGGAGCCGTGTGCTCCGGACGGCACGAGCCTGCCGCGGTAGCGCACGATCATCCCGGCTGGAGCCAGCGCCGTCGAAGACGGTCAGCGGATGGCTTGCATCGAAGGGTATTCAGAAGGACGGCTTGGACTGGGCCCGACTGGACTGGGGCCGACTGGGCTGGAGAAGGTCGCTTACGCGGGCCTCGGCGGCTCGTGTCCTGAGACATTAAGCCGGCGAAGGCGGTCTCAAAGCCGCGGCGATGTCGCACGCCGCCGATCGGCGAAGGTCGGGCGCTCGGCGCGATAGGTGGTGGCGCGCGACTCGACGTCAGGCCTGCAGATGCGGCTGTTGTGTCGGCTCTCGAAAGTCATGGTCAGTGCGCGCCCAGCGAGGTGCCGCGACGAGCGCAGGCCGGGCCCGGCCCGCGCATGTAGTAGCGCTCGGGCCGATAGGTCGGCGCGACGAATTCGCGGATGGCTGCGGCATAGCCGATGAGGTGCGTGAGGAAGTTCATTTTACCTGTCCCTGTCCCGACTTTCGGGTGTCCCTTCCGAATTGCGGAAATCATAGCGTCGAGGCGTGAATAGTCGGTGAACGCGATGTTAATTTCTGGTCGAAAACCCGTCGCTTCATGGCCGGAATGCGGCTGATTCGGGGTCTTTCCACGCCTTTTGTCGCCATTTCGGCGTGTGTGACTTTTGCATCACATATGTTTCGTTTGGATGTCGCCTGGGTGCGGTTGCGTTTCAGCTTTCGCCCTGGCGGGAGAATTTTCCTTGCTCGCCGCCGCAAGTCCGGAACCCGGCCTGGGACGAGACGTTGATTCTTCGAGCCGGCATGGCCGGCCCATGGGGCCGCCGACCTGCGGCCCCACGCTAACCCGCAACCGCAAGAGCAAAGGAAGGGCCGCAATCATGGGCTTCTTTTCGAAGGACATCAAAACCCTGGACGACCTCTTCGTGCACACGCTGCGCGACATCTATTATGCCGAAAAGCAGATCGAGAAGGCATTGCCGAAGATGATCGACAAGGCGACGGATCCGCAGCTGAAGGCCGGCTTCGAGAAACATCTCGAGCAGACCAGGGGCCATGTCGAGCGCGTCGAGCAGGTGTTCGAACTGCACGGCGTCAAGGCCAAGGAGGTCAACTGCCCGGCCATAGACGGCATCCTCGAGGAAGCCGACGACGTCAGCGGCGACGTCGACGACAAGGAGGTGCTGGATGCGGCGCTGATCGCCTCGGCGCAAGCGGTCGAGCACTATGAGATGACCCGCTATGGCACCTTGATCGCCTGGGCCAAGCAGCTTGGCCGCAGCGACTGCGCCAACGTGCTGGCCAAGAACCTCAAGGAAGAGCAGGCGACGGATCGCAAGCTGACCGAAATAGCGGAAAGCAAGATCAACCTGCAGGCCGCCGAATAGGGGCTGAAAGAGCCGGGGCCGGTGGCAATCGCGCCGGCCTTGGCTCGACCGGATTGGAACCGTTGGGGTCGTCGTCCGTTCCAGCCAGGTCTTTCTCTACAGGAAATCATCATGGCGCCGCGTCCCGCCTGGAGAGGCTATCTGAAGCTTTCGCTGGTCACCTGCGCCATCGAACTGACCAATGTCGTCACTCATGCCGAGAAGGTCTCTTTTCGCATCCTCAACCGCGAGACCGGCAACACGGTGAAGCGGGTCTATGTCGACGCCGAAACCGGCAAGCCGCTTGAGGATGGCGACGAGATAAAGGGCTACGAGGACGACGATGGCAAGTTCATCCACATCGAAGAGGACGAGATCGAGGCCATCCAGATCGAGTCCTCGCACACGATGAGCCTCGACGGCTTCGTCGACAAATCCTCCATCGAGCAGATCTATCTCGATACGCCCTATTACGTCGCGCCGGCCGACAAGGTCTCGCAGGACGCTTTCGCCGTCATCCGCGACGCGATGGCCGGCAAGAAGATGGCGGGCCTGGCGCGCATCGTGCTCTATCGGCGCGAACGTCCCGTGGTCATCGAACCGCTCGGCAAGGGCATGGTGCTGACGACGTTGCGATACGACAACACGGTGCGCCAGCCGGACACCGTCTTCGGCGACATCGAATCGGTAAAGACGGATCAGGAGATGACCGATCTGGCCGAGCTCATCATCGACAAGAAGAAGGCGAAGTTCGATCCCTCGAAATTCGAGGACAAGTATGAGGATGCGCTGCTCGAACTGATCCGCGCCAAGAAGGCGGGCCGCAAGGCGCCGAAGGCCAAGGCGGCGCCCAAGCCGTCCAACGTCGTCAATCTTTTCGACGCTCTGAAGAAGAGCCTTTCGTCGGACGGCGGATCGGGCGAACGCCGCGGCAAGGCCTCCGCGAAAGCCAAACCGGCGGTCAAACGCGGCAAGCCGAGAGAAGCCGCGCCCAAGCGCAAATCGGCGTGAGGACATCAAGGGATGGCCAGCCTCGAACAATATCACGCCAAGCGCGATTTCAGGAAAACCGCCGAACCCCCCGGCAAGGTCGCCCGCGGCAAGAAGAGCGAGGCCGGCGGCATCTTCGTCATCCACAAGCACGCCGCGACCAGGCTGCATTACGACCTGCGCCTCGAACATGCCGGTGTGCTGTGGAGCTGGGCGGTGACGCGCGGGCCCAGCCTCGATCCGCACGAGAAACGGCTCGCCGTGCATGTCGAGGACCATCCGATCGACTATGCGCCGTTCGAGGGCACCATTCCCAAGGGCGAATATGGCGCCGGCTCGGTCATCGTCTGGGACGAGGGCACATGGGTGCCCGAGGGCGATCCGGCCAAGGCGATGAAGAAGGGCCATATCAACTTCGAGCTCAACGGCCACAAGCTGCACGGCCGCTGGCACCTGGTGCGGCTGAGACCGCGCCCCGGCGAGAAGCGCGACAACTGGCTGCTGATCAAGTCGGACGATGGCGCGGCCCGGCCAGGCGAGGATATTCTGGAGGAAGCGCCGAAATCGGTGAAGTCGGGCCTGACGATCGAGGAGGTCGGGGCGGGCAAGGCCGCGAAAGGGGAGAAGGCGAAAGTCTGGCACTCCAACAAACCGGCCGCCGAAAAGGCGAAGGCCGGACACGCAAAGCGCCTCGACTTCATCGAGCCGCAACTGGCCACGCTCGAGCGGGAAGCGCCGCCGGGCGAGGACTGGCTGCATGAGGTCAAGTTCGACGGCTATCGCATGCAGGCGCAGATCGCCGGCACGGACGTGCGGCTGCTCACCCGCACCGGCCTCGACTGGACGAAGAAATTCGGCGACGCGATCGTCGCCGAGCTCGCCGGATTGAAATGCAGCGACGCCATCATCGACGGCGAGATCGTGGTGCTGGCCGACAGCGGCGTCTCTTCCTTCGCGCTTTTGCAGGCCGACCTGTCGGCGAAGCGCACGGATCGCTTCATCTACTACGTCTTCGACCTGATGCGGCTGAATGGGCGGGACCTGCGCCGCGAGCCGCTGGTCGAGCGCAAGCAGGCCTTGCAGGAATTGCTGGCCGGCCAGCCGGAGGATTCGGCGGTCCGCTTCAGCGACCATTTCGCCGAGCCCGGCAAGGTGATGCTCGAGCATGCCTGCCGCATGGGACTGGAAGGCGTCGTCTCCAAGCGCGCCGACGCGGTCTACCGAAGCGGGCGCGGGCCGTCCTGGGTGAAGTCGAAATGCACGCTGCGACAGGAGTTCGTCATCGCCGGCTACCTGCCGTCAGACAAGACCGGGCGCGGGCTGCGTTCGCTGCTGCTTGGCTATTTCGAGGCCGGCAAGCTGCACTATGCCGGCCGCGTCGGCACCGGCTTCTCGACCGGCGGCGCCAATGCCCTGAAGAAGAAGCTCGATGCGCTGCAAACGAAGTCGTCGCCCTTCGACAAGGCCGTGCCGAGGGGCAAGGGCCTGGTCTGGGTGAAGCCGGAGCTTGTCGGCGAAGTGGAGTTCCGCAGTTGGACCTCCGACCGTATAGTACGCCACGCCTCGTTCCAGGGGCTGCGCGAGGACAAGCCGGCGGAGGAAGTCGTGCAGGAAAAGCCGAAGGCACCGACAGGCAAAAGCACGGCCCGGGCCAAGCCGGCGTCAAGCGGCGCAACGCCGGCAAGGGCGGCAACCACCACGGTGAAGCTGTCCCACCCAGAAAAGCTGCTGTGGCCCGACGAAAAAATATCCAAGCAGGGGCTGCTCGATCATTACGCGCTGGTGTGGCCGCGCATGAAACAATTCGTGGTCAACCGCCCGCTCAGCCTGGTCAGGGCCCCTGATGGTGTCGGCGGCCAGCGCTTCTTCCAGAAGCATGCCTCGCCCGGCATGCATGACAAGATCGAGAAGACGAGGGATCCCACGGATGGCGAGGAAATCCTGTTCATCCGTGACTTCGACGGCATCGCGGCACTTGTCCAGCTCGGCGTGGTCGAGATCCACATCTGGGGTTGCACCATCGACGAGCTCGAACGTCCCGACCAGATCGTCTTCGATCTCGACCCCGATGAAGGCGTCGACGTGAAGGCGGTGCGGGCGGCGGCACTCGACATAAGAGGCAAGCTTGACGAGCTGTCGCTGCCCAATTTCGTCAAGACGTCGGGTGGCAAGGGCTTTCATGTCGTCGTGCCGCTGAAGCCGTCGGCCAACTGGGAGGAGGTGAAAGGCTTCGCCCATGATTTCGCGCGCGCGCTGGAACAGGGCGCGCCCGACCGCTACACCGCGACGCTGTCCAAGAAGGCGCGCACCGGCAAGATATTCGTCGACTATCTGCGCAATGGCAGCGGCGCGACCACGGTCGCGCCCTACTCGTCGCGGGCCAAGAAGGGTGCCACGGTGTCGATGCCGGTGACCTGGGCCGAGATCGAAGCCGGCCTGCCGCCGAACGCATTCCCCATCGGCGACAAGACGACGCTGAAGCAACTCGCGGAAGCCGATCCGTGGAAGGATTTCTTCAAGAAGGGGAAGGTGTTGAAGCGGGGGTAATCCTGCCCGCATTTGCAGCGCGGCGATCCTTCGCGCCTGTCCCGCCGACGAATCGATGCTGGCAACAGCGCCGATAGCTCAAGCCAAAAACACCTTCTCGAACGCCTGTTTGCCGGGCGGCGAAAAAATCACGGCGCGGCTGTCCTTCTCCCGGCGCGCCCATTTCTCGGTGAGGATCTTGTCGAGGATGGCGGCGCCCAGCGTGCCGGCGAGATGCGAGCGCCGTACGCTCCAGTCGAGGCAGGCGCGGCACACCGGCCGCCGGGCCTTTGCCTCCACATCGATGCCCATCGTCGCGAAATGCGAGGCGGCCGAAGGCGCCAAGCGGATTTCGCCGTGGTCTCGCAGCAGCAGTCTCCGGTCGATGAGGCGGTCGAGCATCGCCACCGCCTGCTCGCCGGCAAGATGATCGTAGCAGACGCGCGCCACGCGCATGGCCCCGTCGCGCGGGCCCGGCCGCACGCGCCTGGGGCCGATGGTTTCGGCGACGCCGGCGATGGCTTCGATCATTTCAGCCACCTGCGGCCCGGCGAGCCCGTAATAGCGATGCCGGCCCTGGCTTGCCACGGTCAGCAGCCCGCCTTCCATCAGTTTCGACAGATGCGAGGAGGCGGTCGGCATCGATACGCCGGCCTCGAGCGCCAGTTCGCTTGCCGTCAGCGCCGTGCCGCCCATCAGTGCGTTGAGCATGTTGGCGCGGGCCGGGTCGCCGATCAGGCTGGCGATGCGGGCAATGTCGGGTCCTTCGCGCATAGTTTCATCCCTATCGAAGCATTCTCGCCAGATAATCACTATCCTTCGCTGAGCTCAAGGAGCGCTGACGATGCTCCTGACAGGAAACTGCTTAGCACAACGGCGTAGGCGACGTTTCGACAGAGATCGAATTATCTGTGCGTCAACTCAGGGAGACCGAAATGACCATCACCTGCTTCATCCGCTACGAGATCGATCCGTTCGGCAAGGCCGCGTTCGAGGAATATGCCCGCAACTGGGGCCAGGCCATTCCGCGCTGCGGCGCCGACCTGATCGGCTACTACGCGCCGCATGAAGGCTCGGCCACGACCGCCTATGCGGCCTACAACATAGAAAGCCTGGCTGCCTATGAAGCCTATAGGGCCCGGCTTGCCGCCGACCCGGCCGGCAAGGCAAACTACGAATTCGCCCGCCGTGAAAAATTCATCCTCAAGGAGGACCGCATGTTCCTGAAACTGGCGTCCGGCCCGCACGCGAAGCTGGTGCTGCCGTGATCGCCGTCATCTTCGAGGTCGAGCCGGCCGCGGGCAGGCGCGATGGCTATCTGGACATCGCCGCGCAGTTGCGGCCGCTGCTTGAAGGCATCGATGGCTTCATCTCGGTCGAGCGCTTCCAGAGCCTCGCCAATCCGGACCGCATCCTGTCACTATCGTTCTGGCGCGACGAGGAAGCGGTGAAGGCCTGGCGCAACACGCAAGAACACCGGCAGGCCCAGCAGGCCGGGCGCGGCGGCATCTTTGCCGGCTACCGCCTGCGCATCGCGCACGTCGTGCGCGATTATGGCTTGAGTGAAAGGCAACAGGCGCCGGTGGATAGCCGGGCGGTGCACGGGTAATCGGCAGGTCCTTCCCCCTATGCGTTCCCGATCAGCACGCCCGCCGCGAACACCAGCGCGCCGCCGAGCACCACCTGGAAGGCCGCGCGCAGGAAGGGTGTCTGCATGTAGCGGTTCTGGACGAAGGCGATGGCCCAGAGTTCGAAGAACACCACCACGGCGGCAACCGCTGTCGCCGTCCAGAAATGCGGGATCAGGTAGGGCAGCGCATGGCCGAGGCCGCCGAGCGTCGTCATGATGCCCACGGTCAGGCCGCGCTTGACCGGCGAACCCCGACCCGACAGCTTGCCGTCGTCGGAGGCGACCTCGGTGAAGCCCATCGAGATGCCGGCGCCGATCGAGGCGGCGAGACCGACGAGAAGCGTCTGCCACGTGTCATGCGTGGCAAAGGCGGCGGCGAAGATCGGCGCCAGCGTCGATACCGAGCCGTCCATCAGTCCGGCCAGTCCCGGCTGCACATAGGTGAGGATGAACTGGCGCTGCTCGGCCGTCGCCTCCTCGACCTTCACGGTGCCCGGCACGTGCTGCTGCTCCAGCCGCTGCGCCATGCTCTCATGGCTCTGTTCCGCCGCCGCCAGTTCGTCGAGCAGCTTTCTGGTCGAGGCATCGGTGGTGCGCCTGGCCGCCTCGACATAGAACAGATAGGCCTGCCGCTCCATCGCCTCGGCCTGGCGGCGTACCTGCTCGATGCCGAGCGGCTTGACCAGCCAGTCGGGCTTGCGCTCGTAATAGCCCTTCACATGCTCGCGCCGGATCAGCGGAATGCGCTCGCCGAAACGCCTGCGGAAAAGCTCGATCAGCGCGTCGCGATGACCGTCCTCCTCCTCGGCCATGTCCTCGAACATCTTGGCCGATTGCGGAAAATCCTCCGCCAGCCCATCCGCATAGGCGCGGTAGATGCGACCGTCGTCTTCTTCCGACGAGATGGCAAGCGCCAGGATCTCCTGTTCGGAGAGCGAATCGAAGGAGCGGCGGCCGAAGCCGAAAACACGGGAAAGCATGAGGAAATCACCCTAGTTTAGAATTGTTCTAAACTAAGGTTTGCTGCCGCATCGGTCAATCGTGCGCCTGGGCGGCAGTCAAGATTTGTTGAGCAGCCATTCGGCGCCGGCCCTTCATTATCGGCAAATGTTCACTTATATGACGGAACTCCAAGCCAACAACCGAGGAAGCCGCCGATGACTGCAAAGCCGCACGCCCATCACTTCGACCCGAAACCCGTCCTCGACCTCATAGCCAGCATCGAGGCAGATCTGCAGCGCCTGAAAGGTCTGGTCGAGCAGCAGATCGAGAAGTTCGATCCCGCCAACCCGCACAACAAGACCCTCGACGGCAAGCTGACCGAGGAAGGCGTCGAGTGCTGCTACCGCATGTTCGACGAAGGCAAGTCGCGCTATTCGGTCTCCCAGCAGATGAAGATTTCCTTTGCCGCCGCCACCCATCGCTTCAATGCCTGGCGCAAGGCCGGCGGCAACAAGCGGCAGCGGACGTTGTTGGGGTGAGGGTTGAACTGGACGGACCGGCAGGCAGGTGACTGCCAGCACTGCCGGCCGTCGTGATCCCAAACCTTGTGACGGTTACATTTTTTTGTTGGCCTCGCGCGGCCCTTTGCGTGCACCATGGCCGGACCACATCTTACAGGACCCGCCATGACCACGCCTCCCGGCATCGCCGATATCCACGCCGCCGCCGCCCGGCTCTCCGGCCTTATCGTCGAGACGCCGCTGATCGAATCGCCCGAGCTCAACAGCCGCTTCGGCGGCCGCATCCTGTTCAAGCCGGAAACGCTGCAGCGTACCGGCTCGTTCAAGTTCCGCGGCGCCTACAACAAGCTGTCCTCGCTATCGGCCGAGGAGCGCGGCCGCGGCGTGGTCGCCTTTTCCTCGGGCAATCATGCGCAAGGCGTTGCCGCTTCCGCCGCCATGTTCGGCGTCAGGGCGGTCATCGCCATGCCGTCGGACGCACCGGCCATGAAGATCGGCAATGTCCGCAAGATGGGCGCCGAAGTGGTCGCCTTCGATCGCGTCCGCGAAGACCGCGTGGCCGTGGTGCGGCCTTACGTGGAGAAGGGCATGGTCCTGGTGCCGCCCTATGACGATCCCGCCATCATCGCCGGCCAGGGCACGATCGGCCTCGAACTGCTGCGTCAGGCCAAGGCGCTTGGCGTGAGCCTCGACGCCGTCATCGTTCCCTGTGGCGGCGGCGGGCTGAGCAGCGGGATTTCGATCGCGGTCAAGGACGGTTCGCCCGCCACCGCCGTCTGGGCGGCAGAGCCGGAATTTTTCGACGACACCAGCCGGTCGCTGGCCAAGGGCACCAGGGTAGCGAATGAGCCCGGCCACACCTCGATCTGCGATTCACTTCTCGTCGCCGAGCCGGGCGCGCTCACTTTCGAGATCAATCGCAAGACGCTGGCCGGCGGGATTGCCGTCTCGGAGGAGGCGACGAAGCAGGCCATGCGCGACGCCATGGCCCATCTCAAGCTGGTCGTGGAGCCCGGCGGCTGCGTCGGGCTGGCGGCGCTCTCGTCGGGTAGGATCGGCTTGGCCGGCAAATGCGTGGCCGTGGTGCTGTCTGGCGGCAATGTCGATTTCGACGCCTATGCCAAGATCATGGCTGCTGCCGCCTGACGCCCGCCCTGCATGGCAGGGCGGGCGGCCTTGTTGTTTCGCAATTCCGGATGGAAACCGCTGCGCACTTTTCCTGGAATTGCCCAGTGCCCGTCAGCTGATGACGGTGCCGTCAGTCGATGACTTTCACGATGCGACGGGTTCCGGGATCGACGAGGACGGTCTGACCGTTGACGACGACATAGCGGTACTGCACATCAGGAACATCGATCGCATGCAGCTCAACAGTGTCCGGCAAGGTCGAGCCGATGGCCAGCTGGACGCCCAGCAGGTCGACCGAGGCGATCGGCTTCTTGTGCACATATTCGCGGATAACGGTCTCCTGCTGCGGCTCGATGATCACGTCCTGAGCGGCGGCGGCACCGATGCCGGCCGCAAGCAGAAGCCCGGCCGCGGTGGCGGAAAGATACAGTCTCATCATTGCCTCCATTGCTGGTCGATAGAGCGCAATACAGTTGCAAGTCTGCGCTCTATCCCGTTGTTTTGATGGCATTCCGCACCCCGCCAGATGATGCGGCCGGACTCGAGATGCCAAAGGCTTCGCTTGCACTGAGGGGGCCGTCTTGGCCCGCAAGTGGCAGCGGCGAGGCTGATCGACAACGCCGGGGCAGAAGCATGGTTCCAACGGGAGGGTCCAGGGCTCGGTGGAACCCTGGACCGCCCCAGGGGCTGTTTTCAGTCCAGCGTGCGGCGGAAGCGGACAAGGGCGACGCCGGCAAACAGCGCCACGAATACCACCAGCCAGCCGATCTCCACGGCCACCGCCGGCAGCTGCGCGCCCTTCAGCATGACGGCACGGGTAATGCGCAGGAAATGCGTCAGGGGAAAGATCTCGCCGAAGATCTGCGCCCAGCCCGGCATGCCGCGATAGGGAAACATGAAACCCGAAAGCATGATCGACGGCAGGAAGAAGAAGAAGGTGAGCTGCAACGCCTGCATCTGCGTGCGCGCAACGGTCGAAATCGTGTAGCCGAGCAGCACCAGGGACAGCACGAACACCAGCACCGCCGACAAGAGCAGCGTCATCGACCCCGTGAAAGGGATGGCGAACAGAAGCTTCGACGCCGCCAGCACCACCACGACCTGCACCGCGCCGACCGCCAGATAGGGCAGCACCTTGCCCAGCATGATCTCGAGCGGGCTCGACGGCATGGCGAGCAGGTTCTCCATCGTGCCGCGCTCTGTCTCGCGTGTCAGCGCGATCGAGGTCATCATCACCATCGTCATCTGCAGGATGACGCCGAGCAGGCCGGGGACGATGTTGTATTGCGAGATGCCCTCCGGATTGTATCGCCGGTGCACGACCACATCGAGCTGGCCCCGGGCGGCCTCGGCGGCGGCCTCCTGCATGCCTTGCGCTCTGAGCAGCGCCTGGCCGGCGACGGTGCTGAGCGTCGAGATGGCGCCGCTGGCAACCGCCGGGTCGGTGGCGTCGGCCTCGATCAGGATCTGCGGATTGTCGCCGCGCTCCACCCGCCGCGCGAAATCGGCCGGAATGGTGACGACGAAGGCGACGTCGCCGCGCGCCATCAGGAATTCGGCCTCCTCGGCACTTTGCGCCACATGGTCGAAACGGTAGTAGCCGGTGGTCTGCAGCGCCGAGACCATGGCGCGCGTATAGGGATCGCTGCTCGTCGCCACGAGTGCCGCCGGCAGGCTCTTCGGGTCGTTGTTGATGGCGTAGCCGAACAGCACCAGCTGGATCAGCGGCACGCCCAGCATCATGGCGAAGGTGATGCGGTCGCGGCGCATCTGGATGAACTCCTTGATCAGCAGCGCGCCGAGCCGGGCGAAGGAGAAGACCGCGTTCATGCCATGTTGTCCTTCGAGCCGGACATGAACTGGATGAAGACGTCCTCGAGGCTGGTTTCGCCCGGCGCCACCGTCACGCCCTTGTGCTCCTTCTCGACATCGGCCAGCGCCGCCTCCAGCTTCTTCTTGTCGGCTCCCACGACATGCAGCGTCGCGCCGAACGGCGCCACCTGGTCGACGCCCGGCCGGCCTTCGAGCGCTTGCGCCACCTGGTCGAGGCGCGGGCCCTGCAGGACGAAAGTGGTCAGGCCGGCATTCCTGACCACCTCGGCGACGGTGCCCGTCGCCAGCATCTTGCCGTAGGAAATATAGCTGATGCGATGGCACCGCTCGGCCTCGTCCATGTAGTGGGTGGAGACCAGCACGGTCAGCCCGCCGCTCGCCAGCCGGTGGATCTCGTCCCAGAACTCGCGCCGCGCCTTGGGGTCGACGCCGGCCGTCGGCTCGTCGAGCAGAAGCAGCTTGGGCTTGTGCATGATGCAAGCGGCCAGCGCCAGCCGCTGCTTCCAGCCGCCCGACAGCGTCCCGGCGAGCTGGTTGCGGCGTGTCGTCAGGCCGAGTTCCTCCAGGGTCCTGGCGACATGCTCCTCGACCGGCTTCAGCCGGTAGAGCCGCGCCACGAATTCGAGGTTCTCGCCGATCGTCAGATCCTCGTAGAACGAGAATTTCTGCGTCATGTAGCCGACCTCGCGCTTGATGCGCAGGCTGTCGGTGAGGATGTCGAAACCCAGCACCGTGCCTTCGCCCTCGTCCGGGGTCAGCAGGCCGCACATGATGCGGATGGTGGTGGTCTTGCCCGAGCCGTTGGGGCCGAGGAAGCCGACGATCTCGCCTTCCGCCACCGTCATCGTGACATGGTCGACGACGGTCTTGTCGCCGAAGCGCTTGACCAGGCCGTGCACGTCGATGACGTTCATTTCCCTGAAACCGCCAGCTCGACGTCGACGATCTGGCCCGGCTGCAAGGCGCCGGCGCCGCCCTCCGGCCGCGCCTCGACGAGGTAGACCAGCTTCTGCCGGTTCTCCAGCGAATAGATCACCGGCGGAGTGAATTCCGGATCGGGCGAGACATAGCTGACGCGCGCCTTCACATCCGGGCCGCAACCGTCGCAATGGACGCGGAGCAAAGTGCCGACCTTGACCGAGGAGAAGGCGGCTTCGGGTATATAGACGCTGAGCTTCACCGCGCCGTCGGGCAGCACGGAGATGACGGGCGCGGTCGGCCCTGCCGTGTCGCCCGGATTGCGAATGACGTCGCTGACGCGGCCCGGAGAAGGGGCCGCCAGGGTGCGCTTGGATAGCCGCCACGCCGCTTGGTCGAGCGCGGCCTGTGCCTGCTTGACCTGACTTTCGGCGGCCTTGATCGTCTCGGGACGCGCCGGCAGGCCGCCGGCGGCGAGATTGGCCTGCGCCTGTCCGACCTGCGCGTTGGCCGTCTCCAGCGTGGCCGAGGCGGTGTCGTAGTCGGCCTGCGTGCCGGTGCCGCGCTTGAAGAGGTCGGCAGCGCGGTCGTATTTGCGTCTGGCATCGTCAG
This sequence comes from Mesorhizobium sp. B2-4-7, assembly GCF_006442685.1. NCBI lineage: Bacteria > Pseudomonadati > Pseudomonadota > Alphaproteobacteria > Hyphomicrobiales > Phyllobacteriaceae > Mesorhizobium > Mesorhizobium sp. B2-4-7. Next base: position 360,454 of record NZ_VFVH01000002.1, on the reverse strand, counting down.
CCTGCGCCTTGGCCATGTCGACCTGGGCCTTGAGGGCGGCGATTTCTTCCGGCCGCTTGCCCACCTGCAGATCGGCAAGCTGCGCCCGCGCCTGGGCGAGACTTGCCGTGGCCTGTGCGACCGCGATTTTCGCGTCGGCGTTTTCCAGCGTCACGATCGTGGTGCCCGATGTGACGCGATCGCCGCGCTTGACCGCGACGGTCTCGACCTGCGCCACCTCGATCGGCGCCAGCAGCACATAATCGCCTTCGACATAGCCGACGGCCAGCGGAGAAGCCGGTGCGCAGGCGCCGAAGAGTTGAGCGGCAAGCGGCAGCGAACAAAGAAAGCTCATCGTCTCGATCCCTTCCGGGCGGCCAGTATGGCGCTGAGGTTGTCCGATGTGACGGCCGCCACCTTGGCGGCCTCGGCGGCGCCGATCTCGCGCCAGCCCATGCGGCGCATGACCGCCTCGCGGCCGATGCGGAAATAGATGACCTGTCCGATCAGCGTGAACACGGTGAGCCGGGTCGCCTCGCTCTCGGCCGCCTCGCCGGTCGCCTGTTCCCAGAGCAGGCACAGGCGCCGATGCGTCGGCTCGAACACGCCGTCATAGATGCGGTCGAGCGCCGCGGTCGGATGCGAGAGCTCGCGCAGCACGAACTGCACGATCTCACCGGCTTGCGGCTGGGCCACGACGAATGCCACCATCCGCTCCAGCGCCGCGAACAGCTGTGCCCGCGCCGTCTCGGGGTTCGCGATTGCCGGCGCCCGCGCCTCGCCGAGTGCCTGGCCGGCGACCGATTGTATGGTCTCCACGATATGGTCGGCGGCGGCGAGGCGCAGCCCCTCCTTGCTGCCGAAGTGATAGGCGATGGAACCGATATTGGCCTTGGCTTCCGCCGCGATCTCGCGCGTGGAGGTGCCGTCGAAGCCTTGTCGTCCGAACAGCTTGAGCGCCGCGCGGACCAGCGCTTCACGCGTCATCTCCGCGGCGGGCGGCTCACGGCGAGGAGTTCGGGCTTCGGGCGGCTTGATCATGTGGCATACTTTAATCAATCGATTGATTAAAGTCAAATCCGAGTTCGGACATGGCTTGCCATGCCGGCCCGCGCGGGCTTTAGTGCGCGGCCATGGGCAAGGAAGTCGAGCGCAAGTTCCTGGTCTCCGGCACGGCATGGCGGGATCTGGTCGAGGCGGACATCCGCATCCTCCAGTTCTATCTCGCCGCCGCGCCAGGACGCACGGTGCGCGTGCGCATCAGCAACGGCGCCTCGGCCAGGTTGACGCTCAAATTCGGCAGCACGGCGCGGGAGCGCGACGAATTCGAATATCCCATTCCGCTGGCCGACGCCGTGGAGATGCTCGGCTTCGCCATCGGGCGTGTCATCGAGAAGACACGTCATCATGTTAGGCATGGCGGCTATCTCTACGAAGTCGATGTCTTCGGCGGCGCGCTGGCGGGGCTTGTGATGGCCGAACTCGAAACGCCGGACGATGTTCCGGATGAAATGCTGCCAGACTGGCTCGGCCGCGAAGTGACTGGCGAACAGAAATTCTACAACGCGTCGCTCGCCCTCGGGGGGATTCCGGAGATCGCCGCATGAGCTTTCGCATTGATCCGCGCCTGCCGCTGACCGGCGAGGTCAGGCGTATCCTGGCCGAGGAAATCGGCAAGGCGCTTGCTCATCTCGACACGGCGCGTGACAGGCCGGAGCAGGGACTGCACAAATCCCGCAAACGACTGAAGAGCGTGCGCGCCTTGTTACAGCTCGTTCGTTCCGGTGACGAAACATTCTGCCGTACGGAGAACGAGTGCTACAAGCAGGTCTCGGCACTGCTCGCCGGACCGCGCGAGGCGACCGCCTTGATCGAGACGATCGACCGCCTGGCCGACACCTTTCCGGGGCAAAGCGCCGGTCACGGCCTCGGCCCCGCCCGCGATCGCCTGGTGATGCGCCAGCACGCGCTTCATGCCGGCGCCGGTCTCGACGCGGCCATAAAAGCTGCCATCGCCGCCTGCCAGGAGGGCCTCGAACGCGTCGACAGGCTGTCCTTGCCGGACCAGCCGGAGCAGGCCGCCGACATTCTGGCGGAGGGCGCCCGCGCCACATTGCGGCGCGCGCGCAAAGCGCTGGACAAGGCGGCCTCGAGCGGCGGGGCCGAGGATTTCCACGACCTGCGCAAGGCGGCCAAGACCCACAGCATGCATCTGTCGCTGCTCGGCCGCCTGTGGCCGACGCCAATCAAGGCTCGTCGCAAGGCGGTCGACAAGCTCGCAGAGCAACTCGGCGAACTGCACGACGTCTTCGTCATGCGGGCGATGCTGGAGGCCGGCGGCGAGCCGCTTGGACCGCCCGGGGATACGAAACTCCTTGGCAAACTCCTGAAGCATTCCGAAAAGAGCCTGAGGAAATCCTGCCTAGCCGAGGCGGCCGAACTGTTCGGCGACAGTCCCAGGCGCTCGACGAAGAAGCTGGCCCGCAAGGCGCGCGACGATCTTGCCGGCGCTCCGCCCGCGGAGGAATTGGCGGCGAGGTGACGCGAGGGCATTAATCGCCGGTCATGCGGTCATTCGCCTTGGATGGCTCGCGGGCAGGGGCTGGCCCTCCATTCGCGCACCGGCATCCGCACCGACGGCAAGTCGATCCTCTATGCCCCCCTGATGAACGAGGGCGAAGTCGCGGCGCTGAAGCTCGATTGAGAAGCCAGATATCCCGAGCGGACTCACGAGAGCCTTTGCCACATGGGCCGGGCGGATCTAAAACCAGCCGCCATGAGGATGGTCGTCCGCCGCCCGCTCGCTCGTTCGGAACTGCCGCACGATACGGCCGCTCTCGCGCGCTATCTCATCGGCAAGATCGTGGTCCGGGAATTGCCCGAAGGCATTGCCAGCGGCCGCATCGTCGAGACCGAGGCGTATGTCGCCGGCGATGCTGCCGGGCACGGCTTCAGGGGAATGACCCCGCGCAATCGCTCGCTGTTCCTCGAGCGCGGGCATGCCTATGTCTATCTCGCCTACGGCATCTCATACATGCTGAATGTCTCGAGCGAGATGCCCGGCATCGGAACCGGCGTCCTGATCAGGGCACTGGAGCCGCTCGACGGCATTCCGATCATGCAGCTCAATCGCGGCATCGAGCGCCTGCGTGACCTGGCGCGAGGGCCGGGAAGGCTCGCCATGGCGTTGCGGATCGACCGTTCGCTCGACGGGCTCGATCTTTGCCGGGAAGGCCCTCTATGGCTTGCAAGCGATGGCCGCGACCCCGGCGAAATCGGGCAGAGCGTTCGGATCGGCATTTCGAAGGATGCCGACCGCCTGCTGCGATTTTACGTCCGGGGAAGTCCGTTTGTCAGCGGTTCACGATCGCTCAACCCATGAGAGGTGCTTCCCGGCGCGTTGAAAGGAAGAAGAATGCAAGCTACTGCGCTGCCCTTTTTCCCTCCAACTGCGCCTGCGCTGCCCGGATCGAGGCGGCGTAGGTCACCAGCGGGCGCTTGAGGCCGTGGTTGATCAGCGTGCGTCTTGTCTGCGGCGAAGCGCCGGATATGACAAAGCGCACGCCGGCGCGCCTGGCCTTGTGCGCCGCACCCTCGATGACATTGGCCGCGGTCGAGTCGAAGAACGGCACCGCCGAGCAGTCGAGGATGAAGTTCTTGCGCTGGTCGGCGATGCGGTCGAGCACCGCGCCGACGGTCGAAGCGGCGCCGAAGAAGAATGCGCCGGAGATGCGGTAGACGACGGTGTCGGCGTCGGTCGCGTCCCTGGAATCATAGACGCTCTCGCGGTCGGCGACGTCCTCAGGCACCAGCGTCTGGTCGGCCTCGACGGCGATGGATTTCGCCATGCGGTCGATGAACAGGATCGAGCCCAGCGCGAATCCGACAACGATGCCTTCGGTCAAGTCGCGGAAGACCACGATCAGGAAGGTGGCCATCAGCACCAGCGCATCGCCGCGCGAGGCGCGCAGCAGCGTGGCGAAAGCCTGCTTCTCGAACATGTTCCAGCACACCACCGCCAGCACGCCGGCGAGGGCGGAGAGCGGGATGTAGCTGGCGAGCGGCGCTGCCGCCAACATCAGGACGAGCAGGATCATGGAGTGGACCATGCCCGAAACCGGCCCGTGCGCGCCGGCCCGCACGTTGGTGGCGGTACGGGCAATGGTGCCGGTGGTGCAGATGCCGCCGAACAGGGCCGAGGCGATGTTGGCGAAGCCTTGCGCCACCAGTTCGCAGTTGGAACGGTGCCGGCGGCCGGTCATCCCGTCGGCGACGACGGCCGACAGCAAGGATTCGATGGCGCCCAGCAACGCGAAGGCGATGGCGTCCGGCAGCACGTCGATCATCCTGTCGAGGCTGACGGGGGGAAGCGCCGGCCATTGCAGGCTGCGCGGGATCCCGCCAAAGCGCGTGCCGATCGTCTCGGCCGGCAGCGCAAACAGCGCCACCGCGAGCGACGCCAGACCGATGGCGATCAACATCGCCGGCCATTTCGGCCGCCAGCGCTTCAGGAAAGCGATGGTTGCGATTGTCAGCACCGCCACGAAGGTCGCCGCGAGATTGATCGTGCCGGCCGCCTCGCCGATCGCCGTCAGCTTCGGCACCAGCGGGCCTGGCTCCTTGCCGGCGAGCTTCAGCCCGAACAGTTCGACGATCTGGCCCGAGAAGATGATGACCGCGATACCGGCGGTAAAGCCGACCGTCACCGGATAGGGAATGAACTTTATGTAGGTGCCGAGCCGCAGATAGCCGATGGCGATGAGGAAGATGCCGGCCATCATCGTCGCCAGCAACAGCCCGTCCACGCCGACCCGCGCGACCGTCGCCGCCACCAGCACGATGAAGGCGCCCGCGGGGCCGCCGATCTGGAAACGGCTGCCGCCGAACGCCGAGATGATGAAGCCGCCGATGATCGATGTGTAGAGCCCGCGCTCCGGCGTCACCCCTGATGCGATGGCGATTGCCATCGACAGCGGCAAGGCGACGATGGCGACGGTCAGCCCGGCAATGGCATCGGCCCTGAGATGTTCGAGCCTGTAGCCTTCGCGCCAGACCGTCACCAGTTTCGGTGTGAACAGTTCGGAAAAAGTCGGCTTTGCCGGCCCATGGGTCGGTTTGCGCGCGGTTTCGTTGAGTGTCTGCCCGATCTCGTCCATGGACTTCCTTCCGCACCTGAAAGGCGGCGGGATCGTCGGCAGGACTGTCGGCGGTCGCCGTCGCGACTTATGCCGGCTCAGCTTTCGGATTGGGCGGCACGGCAGGCTTGAGGCGCACGCCCCGGCCGCCGCGCTCACTGGGTTGATTCTCGCCGATCAGCTCCACCCCGGCCTCGTCGAGGGCCTGGATGACCTTCATCAGCGTATCGACCACACCCCTGACCACGCCGTCGCTCGCTTCCATGCGCTGGATGGTGGGAAGCGAAACGCCGGCGCGCTCGGCGAGCGTCTTCTGATCGATGCCGGCCAGCGCCCTCGCGGCGCGCATCTGCGCGGCAGTGATCATCGGCCGGGATCCCCGTCTGAGTCTGCGGATATGATGTATAATACGATCATTATGATGTTTCAAGCATCAGGATGCACGCTTGAGCCTTGATCATCATCGCTATCGAGCATTTTTCGGATACTTCCCGAGCATTGAGAGCTATGGTGTTCCATCTGGGGCAGGGGATAACGTGGTTGACCATTTTCAAGACATTGACGACATCGGCATGCCTGGTATCGGTGGTCCTTCTGCTAACGGGCTGCGGACACTTGATCAACCGGCTGATCTGACCGCTTCCCGGTCGAGCGTCGTCAGACGTCGTCACGCACCACCCTGCGCCGTTGCAGGACCCTTGCCGCCAACCAGCACAGCATGGCCCAGGCAAAGCCCGCGCACCAGCCGGCCAGCACGTCCGACGGCCAGTGGACGCCGAGATAGATGCGGCTGATGCCGACCAGCACCGTCGTCAGCACGGCGAGCGCCAGAACATAGATCTTCGTCGTCCGGCCCTGCAGGAAGCGCGCCGCAAGCGAGCCCAATGTGAGATAGGTCACCGCCGAAAGCATCGCGTGGCCGCTCGGGAAGGAAAGCGAGGTCTCGTTGACCAGATGCGAGACGAGCTCGGGCCGCGGCCGGTCGACGCCGAGCTTCAGCAGGCTCGACAGCATCTGGCCGCCCGCCACGGCGACGAAGATGAGAAGCGCGGTCCCGGGCCTGCGGATCAACAGCAGATAGATGATCGTCGCCGCCGTGATCAGCACCAGCACGCTGGTGCTGCCGAGGCTGGTGATGTCGCGCATCGCCCCTTCCATCCATGGCGGGCCGATCGGGATACCGGGTTGGCCGGCCTGGCGGAAGGCAAGCATGATTTCAGCGTCGAAGGCGTGCGGCGTGGTGGCCCGTGCCACCTCCATCAACTCCACGAAGCCCCACAGGCCGGCGGCGACGACAAGGCCGGCCAGCAGCACCGGGAATTCGACCCGGCTCAGCAGAGCCTTTGCCGCAGTTCTCATCGGACCTCGTTTCGCAACCATGGTTTGCCGGTCATCGCCCTTGCACATAGGGCCCGAGCGTGATCAGCGCCACGGCGGCGATCGCCAGCACGATGCCGGCCGCCTGCAGCGTATTGATGCGCTCGCCGAAGAATATCAGCGCCACCAGATTGACCGATACCAGCTGGATGACGGCCGACAGGCTGAACGACACCGACATGCCGAACTCGCGAATCAGCCGCAGCATGATCAGATTGCCCAGCGAATAGAGCGCAAGCGTCAGCACGATCTTGCCCAGGCTGGGCGCCATCCCCCATTGCTTGGCGGCCGCCGCCGCCAGCAGAAAGATCACGGTCGAAAGACCGAGCTGAAGTAACCCCGAAAAACTCACGCTGCCCTCGATATTGATGCCGGTCGTCCGTGCCTTGTTTCGCAAGCGCGTCGCGACGTCAAGCAACTGCCGTGGGACCAGGCTCTTGTGTCGGCAGGACCGAAGCGCCAAAGTCGCGGCCACTACCCTGCCCCTGCGGGTGGGGGCGAGGAGCGTGGCGTGCGATTTCTCGAAACCTTGTCGCGGCGCTGGAACGGGCTTACGCTGGCGCTGCAGTTCATCATTGCCGGCGGCTTCGGGCTGCTTGCGGTGATGCTGGTGGTCGGCTTCTGGGTCACCGCGCAAATCCGCGAAAGCGTGCTCCACAATTCGGCGGCCACGACTGCCCTTTATGTCGACAGCGTGATCGCTCCGCTGCTCCCCGATCTGCGCACGAACCATCAGCTCGATGACGCCGTCAAACGGGCGCTTGACGAGACCCTCGGCCAAGGCGCGCTCGGCAAACGGCTGTTTTCCTTCAAGTTGTGGCGTCGGGACGGCACGGTGCTGTATTCGAAGGACACGGCCTTGATCGGCCGGCAGTTCGGCCCGAGCGCCAACCTGCGTGCCGCCTTCGCCGGTAATGTCGTCGCCGAGTTCAACGAGCTAGGCGACGAGGACGACAAGGAGGAGAGGGCCGCGGGCGTGCCGCTGCTGGAAATCTACAATCCAGTCCGCGAACCCTGGTCGGGCGAGGTGGTCGCCGTCACCGAATTCTACGAGATCGCCGACGATTTCCAGGCGGCTCTGGCTTCCGCCTTGCTGTCGAGCTGGCTGATCGTGGCCGGCGCCACGCTGACGGCGCTGCTGCTGTTGTCGGGGATCGTCATACGTGGCAGCCGCACCATCGACAAGCAGCGCGGCGTTCTGCAGGGTCAGGTCTCCGAGCTGCAGGCGCTGGTTTCGCAAAACCGGGCGCTGCGCCTGCGCGTCCAGCAGGCGTCGCGCCGTGCCACGGCGCTCAATGAACGATACTTGCGTCGCATCGGCGCCGACCTTCACGACGGGCCGGCTCAGCTCGTCGCGCTGGCGGCGCTGCGTGTGGACAGCCCCGCCATTTCCGGCGAGGGTGCCTCCAGCGACAGCCGCAACGCCGAGATCGCCATGATCCGCATGGCGCTGGACGACGCGATGCGTGAAATCCGCGGCATCTGCAACGGCCTCGTCCTGCCGCAGATAGAAACGGCCGCGACCGGCGACATTCTGCGTCTTGCCGTCGACGAGCATCAACGCAGGACCCGCAGTTCCGTGGCGCTGACCCTATCCAGGCAGTTGCCCGAACTGGGCGCTTCGGAGAAGATCAGCATCTATCGCTTCGTCCAGGAGGGGCTGAACAACGCTTATCGTCATGGGCAGGGCAAGGATCAGGAGGTGAAGGCCGGGATGACAGGCGGCAAGTTCTTCGTTGAAGTGTCGGATGGCGGGCCCGGATTCGACCCGAGGCGAGCCGAGGGCCTGGGGCTCGCCGGCATCAGGGAACGTATCGAAAGCATTGGTGGCCAGTTCGAGACCACGACCGGGCCACAGGGAACACGATTGATGATTACGCTAGCCGTCGAGGATCAACCATGATCGGTACCATCCGTGTCGCCATTGTCGACGACCACCCGCTGTTTCGCGAAGGCGTTACCCGCAGCCTGTCGGAGATCGGCGGCTTCGAAATGGTGGCCCAGGGCGCCACTGCGCAGGATGCCGAACGCATCGCCTCGACTTTGCAGCCCGACATATTGCTGCTCGACATCAGCATGCCGGGTGACGGCCTTGCGTCGGTGGCCGGCATACTGGGTGCCAATCCCGGACAGAAGATCGTCATGCTGACGGTCTCGGAGGCCAATGCCGACGTGGCGCGGGCGCTGAACGCCGGTGTGCGCGGCTATGTGCTGAAGGGGGTCGGCTCGCGCATGCTGGCCGAAATCCTGAATGGTGTAGCGGCCGGCGAGACCTATGTGTCGCCGACCCTGTCGGCCCGCCTGCTTTCGGACCTGCAATCGCTGCAGCCGGCCAACGGCAGGACGGATCGTCTGCGTCAGCTCACCGGACGCGAGGCCGAGATCCTGCAGCTGGTGGCGGAAGGGCTGAGCAACAAGGAAGTGGCGCTGCGGCTGGCACTGCAGGAAAAAACGGTCAAGCATCACATGACCGGTGTGCTGTCCAAGCTCAACGTCCGCAATCGCACCGAGGCGGCGCTGCTGATGCGCGAAGCGCGGGATCGGGCCGGCAGCTAATCCTGGTCGGCCGCAAGGGATCCCCGGTTTGGGATAACGACACGCATAAATGAAAACCTGAAGCGCGGTGCAGCAGCGGAACGCTCCAGGGCAAAAAAGACGGCCCCTATACGGGGCCGGAGCGACAAGGTCACCTCCGCCGGGGGGCGGCGGAGGTGACACGTAAAACGGGCGATGCCTATTGCCCGCTCTACAACCCCTTGAGGCGGCTTATATCCGCCGCCGTCGCAGGGCGCTCGACGATCGTGCGGCCCAGAGCGTCGGTCATTTTGAAGCGACCCTTCTCGATCTCTTCCCCGAAGCCGTTAGGGTGCTGCACCACGATCTTGTTGTCGTCTATTTCGACACGATCGCCGGTTGTTGCGTTCACATGCTTGCCGGAGCTGTTGGCACCCTTCCCCTTGCCGTTGTTGCCGCCGCCATTGTTCCCGTTGCCGCCAGCGTTGCCATTGTTGCCTCCGGCGTTGCCATTGTTGCCGCCGCCGTTATTTCCATTGCCGCCATTGCCGCCATTGCCGTTACCGCCACCACCGCCATTGCCGCTGTTCCCGCCAGGCTTGGCTTGGGCGCTGGACGCGACAATGCCTGCGGCGGAACCGTGAAAATCGAGGTGATAGGGGGCTATGGTCAGCGCCAGTGCCGGCACTGCTCTCAGGGCCAGCCAGCAACAATGAGCCATGATCGAGCTGCGCATCAGTCCCTCACTTGATCGGACCGGCAAAATTCAGAGGCCATCTCGTGCAGGTACGCGACCATCGGCGACATGGCGTGTTCGTGTAAGTGGCCCACGACCGATGCCGCGGCAATCCGGACCTTCGCCCCGATCGGTTTAGGACCTTGGTCCGAGTTTCAAACCGGATGTGGCGCGAGGTTCGCGGTCAAGCTGGCGGGTGCACGAATGTCACGAAAGTGTGACCGATCGTCTATAAGGGGTCGAAACGCGTGACACGCTCCAGCCATCCAGCCAGAGGCAGACCATGACCGACCATCGCTCGCCCGACGCCCGATTCCGCACCAGCCTGCTTGAGGAAAACGACGGTCCGGCGACCAACCCCACCGAAAACCGCACCATGGGCGAAATCATTGCCGAACGGTTTTCCCGCCGCGCCTTCCTCAAGGGCTCGCTGGCCGTCTCTGCCATTGCCGCCACCGTCAGCCCGCTGGCGCTCGTGGCCGCCGACGATGCGCGTGCCGCCGAGGGCTCCGCCTTCTCGTTCGAGGAACTCGAAGCCGGTATCGACGACAAGCACCATGTCGCGCCGGGCTACGATGCTGACGTGCTGTTGCGCTGGGGCGATCCGCTGTTTGCCGATTCGCCGGAGTTCGACCCGGCCAGGCAGTCGGCTGAGGCCCAGGCAAGACAATTCGGCTACAACAATGACTATGTCGGCTATATCGGGATCGATGGCTCCGCCGAGCACGGGCTGCTGGTCGTCAACCACGAATACACCAATCCGCATCTGATGTTCCCGGGCATCGCCAAGATCGTCGAGAAGGACGGCAAGAAGGCGGCCGAACTCGCGCCGCTCTCGAAGGAGCAGGTCGATGTCGAGATGGCGGCACATGGCGGCACCATCGTCGAGATCCGCAAGGAAGGCGGCAAGTGGCAGGTGGTGCGCGACGGCAAGTTGAACCGCCGCATCACCTCCAACACCGAAATGGCGCTGTCGGGCCCGGTCGCCGGTCATGACCGCGTCAAGACCAATGCCGACCCATCCGGCACCAAGGTCATCGGCACATTCAACAACTGCGCCGGCGGCGTCACGCCTTGGGGCACCTATGTCATGGCCGAGGAGAACATCCACGGCTATTTCTCCGGTGAACTGCCGGAAGGCCATAAGGAAGCCGCCAATTACAAGCGCCTCGGCATTCCGGAAGGCGCCTATGAATGGGGCGCGCATTACGATCGTTTCGACCTCGCCAAGGAGCCGAACGAGCCCAACCGTTTCGGCTGGATCGTCGAGGTCGACGTCAACGATCCGACATCCACGCCGAGGAAGCGCACCGCAATGGGCCGCTTCAAGCATGAAGGCGCCGAATCGATCATCGCCAAGGATGGCCGCGTCGTCTTCTATCTCGGCGACGACGAGCGCTTCGAGTACGTCTACAAATTCGTCACCGCGGGCCGTTTCGATCCGGACGACCGCGCCGCCAACATGAACCTGCTCGATGACGGCACGCTGCATGTCGCCAAATTCGCCGCGGACGGTACGGTGGAATGGCTGCCGATCGTCTTCGGCCAGGGCCCGCTGACGGCCGAGAACGGCTTTGCCGGCCAGGCCGACGTGTTGATCGAGACGCGGCGTGCCGCCGACCTGCTCGGCGCCACCAAGATGGACCGCCCCGAGGACATCCAGCCCAATCGTGTCAACGGCAAGGTCTATGTCATGCTGACCAACAATTCCAAGCGCAAGGCCGACCAGGTCGACGCCGCCAACCCGCGCGCCGACAACGCCTTCGGCCATATCATCGAGATATCGGAGGACGGCGGCGATTTCGCCGGCACCAGGGGCAGATGGGAGGTGCTCCTGAAATGCGGCGATCCGGCGGTTGCCGATGTCGGCGCCACCTTCTCCACCGCCACCACGGCCAATGGCTGGTTCGGCATGCCCGACAATTGCGCGGTCGATTCAGCCGGGCGCCTGTGGGTCGCCACCGACGGCCAAGGGCCGAAGGCTACCGGCCGCACTGACGGCCTGTGGGCGGTCGACACCGAAGGGCCCGCACGCGCGACGTCAAAACTGTTTTTCCGCGTGCCGATCGGCGCTGAAATGTGCGGGCCGCTGTTTGCGCCCGACGATCAGACCGCCTTCGTCGCCGTCCAGCATCCAGGCGACGGCGGCGAGGATTGGGAGGCGTTCGGCCGCCCGTCCTATTATGAGGATCCGTCGACGCGCTGGCCCGATTTCAAGCCGGACATGCCGGTGCGGCCGGCGGTCGTCGCCATTACCAGGCAAGGCGGCGGCAAGATCGCGATTTAGAGGGCAATTCCAGGAAAGTGGGGTTCCGTCCGACGCGTAAAACGAACCTCCAGCCCGGTTCAGCGGCCCGAATTGGCGATCCGCCGGGCAATCCGCTCGGCGATCGCCTTGGCCTGGATGGCGGCATTGGCGAAGCAGCCGCGGATGCTCGGCCGCATGCCGGTGAACCAGAGGCCAGGCAGTTTCGGATCCGCATCGCCGCCGTTGAAGACCGGAACGCCCTTGCCGTCGAGCACGCCGAGATTGCCGACCATCTGCTCAAGCCCGGTGCGGTAGCCCGTCGCGGCAATGACGATGTCGGGATCGATCAGGCTGCCATTGGCCAGGATGACGCCGTCGCGGGTGAATTCTCGCACCCCCGGCACGACGGTGATCCTGCCCGCGCGGATGGCGTCGATCGCGCCCTCGTCGGCGGCGATCGCTGTGTAGTCGGTGGTCAGGCGGCTGGCGCCGCCCACCGGTGCCGGCGGCACGCCGAATTTCGTCAGGTCGCCGAAAACCAGGCGCTGCGTCAAGGCGATCACCGCATCGGCGACCCGCAAAGGCAACCGCGCCATCAGCGGCGACAGCCGGTGCACGGCAATCTTGCCGATGCGCTTGGGCAGGACCGACGGACCGTTGCGGGCCGACAGCCACAGCGAGGCGGTGCTTGCCTGCGCCAGGTGGTTGAGCGCGTCTATACCCGAGTTGCCGGCGCCGACGACCAGCACCTTCTTGCCGGCATAGTCCTTCGCGTCGCCGAAATCCGCCGAATGGATGATGCGGCCGGCGAAATCCCGCATTCCTTTCCAGTCGGGGATGAACGGCTGTCTGTCGCGGCCGGTGGCGATCACGACGTGGCGCGCCAGGCGCATCCCGGCGCTGGTCTCTATCGCCCAGTGGTCGCCCCTGAACAGGACCGCCTCGACGGCGACGCCGAGCTCCACCGGCAGCCGGTTCGCCTCGCTGAAATCGTTCAGATAGCGGATGACGGCGGTTCTGTGGGGGAAGGCGAGCGTGCCCTTCGGATAGGCAAGGCCGGGAAGTGCCGAAAGGTCGCGGTGAGTATTGAGGCGCAGCTGCTGGTGACGCCGATGCCATGGCTCGGCCAACCGGCTCTCCTTTTCCAGGATCGCCGTCGCCACGCCGGCCTTGACCAGCGCCTGCGCTGCCGCGAGACCGGCGGCGCCGGCGCCGATGACGATCGCCGGTTCGATAGTTACCGTCTGGTGCGCTGCCGGTCTGATTGTCGTATCTGCCATTCGCTCACGAACCCCATTCCACCCTTGTGGCGCTTCCGCCGACACCGGCAGAACGCCCTCCCGCGCATGATCCATACAGCAGATCGGCCCCGGATTTCGAGGCCATGCGCCGCACCGCGGTTGCGTCCTATATGGCATATACGCGAGATCGGCGATAATCAGGTCGCGGCAATGTGATTGATTCGAGATCCGGGGGCTGGCGGATCTCTGTTACCGGTACAGGAATCCGAAGTCCTCGAAACGCTTTTTTCGGCTTCCTGTGCAAAATCAAGGCGCCACGGCGTATAGCGTACCCGGGTGCGCGCCGCAGATGCACGCGGAATCTCGACCCATGCCCTCCTTGCGGATCTATCTCGACAAAATCCTCGAGCGTGCCTCGCCAAAGGTCGAGCGCCAGGCGTTCACCCATGCCGAACGGCTGGCGCTGGTGCGCCGCCACGGCGACTTCTCACTCGCCTACTCCTCCGCCGTGCAAGGCAGGCTCTCCTATTTCGGCGACGCCGACGGTTACATCGCCTTCGGCACCAAGATGAAGCATCATTTCGCGCTCGGCGACCCGGTCGCCGATCCGGCCCATCGGGCCGACTATATCAGGCGCTTCGTCGAGACCGCCGGCAGCCCCTGGTTCGTGCAGATCGGCGAACAGTCGGCGCGGGTGCTGGCCGGGCTCGGCTACAAGGTCAACCGGCTGGGCATCGACACCCGTCTGCCGCTGCCCGCACACGATTTTTCCGGCAAGCGCAACGAAACCGTGCGCTACTCCGAGCGCTGGCTGTTGAAGAAGGGCTTTTCGTTCGCCGAGGACAAGCGGACCATCTTTCTCGACGAGATCTCCCGGCTTTCGGCGAACTGGCGCGGCGACCGCATCGTCAAGCGCTGGGAAATGGGCTTCCTCAACCGGCACTTCGCCGATCATGTGGGCGTCGACATGCGCCGCTTCGTGCTGCACGGCCCTGATGGCGAACTGGTCGCCCTGCTCGACTTCGATCCGCTGTTTCGCGGCGGCAAGGTCATCGGCTACACCACCGCCTTCAAGCGCAAGCACATCGACGCCTCGCCGCATGCCGAGGTCGGCCTGACCAAATTCGCCGTCGACCGCTTTCGCGAGGAAGGCATTTCGGTCGTCACGCTCGGGCTCTCGCCGCTGGTCGACGTCGGCCCCAGCGGATTCGCCGAAAGCGATTTCTGGCGCAACGCCTTCCAGCGCGCCTATGATTCGCCCTGGGTCAACCGCCGCCGCTTCAACCTGCAGGGGCAGGCGGCGTTCAAGCGCCGTTTCCACGGCATCGAGGAGCCGGTCTACGTCGCCTTCCGCAAGGGAACCTATGTCGAGATGCTGGGCCTGCTGCGGCTGGTGAAGGCGATCTAGCTCTGACCGCGGCTCAGCGTGGCTTCGCCCCTCAATTCCTCAGCCGGTAGCCGGTCCTGAATATCCAGGCGACGGTCGCCACGCAGATCAGCAGAAAAACCACGGTCATGCCGAGGCTGATGCCGACCGAAACGTCCGATTTTCCGAAAAAGCTCCAGCGGAAGCCGCTGATCAGATAGACGACCGGATTGAACAGCGTCACCGTGCGCCAGGCGCCCGGCAGCATGTTGATGGAATAGAAGCTGCCACCCAGGAAGGTCAGCGGCGTGATGATCAGCAGCGGCACCAGTTGCAACTGCTCGAAGCTCCTGGCCCAGATTCCGATGATGAAGCCGAACAGGCTGAAGGTCACCGCCGTCAGCACCAGGAAGGCCAGCATCCAGAACGGATGCTGGATCGAGAGCGGCACGAACAGCGAGGCCGTCGCCAGAATGATCAGGCCGAGGATGATCGACTTGGTGGCGGCGCCCCCGACATAGGCGAGGACGATCTCGAGATAGGAGACCGGAGCCGACAACAGCTCGTAGATCGAGCCGACGAATTTCGGGAAGTAGATGGCGAAGGAGGCGTTGGAGATCGACTGCGTCAAAAGCGACAGCATGATCAGCCCGGGCACGATGAAGGCGCCGTAGCTGATGCCGTCGATCTCGGTGATGCGCGAGCCGATGGCCGAGCCGAAGACGACGAAATACAGCGACGTCGACAGCACGGGTGAGACGATGCTCTGCAAGACGGTGCGCAGCGCGCGCGCCATCTCCACCCGGTAGATCGCCCATACCGCGCGCAGGTTCATGGCTCTTGCCTCAGAAGATTGACGAAGATCTCCTCCAGCGAACTGTTCTGCGTGTCCAAGTCGCGGAACTGGATGTCGGCGGCCTCGAGATCGCGGATCAGCGACGCCACACCGGGCCGGTCGCTCTGGTTGTCATAGGTGTAGGTGATCTGCCCGCCATCCGGCGACAATTCCAGGGCGTAGTGCGAGAAGGCGTCCGGAATGGCGCCGAGCGGGCTGCGCAGTTCCATCACCAGGCGCTTGCGGCCGAGCTTGCGCATCAGTTCGGCCTTGCCCTCGACCAGGATGATCTCGCCGCGGTTGATGACGCCGACGCGGTCGGCCATCGCCTCGGCTTCCTCGATATAGTGGGTGGTGAGGATGATGGTGACGCCGTCCTCGCGCAGCCGCCGCACCATCGCCCACATGTCCTGGCGCAGTTCGACGTCGACGCCGGCCGTCGGCTCGTCGAGGAACAGCACGCGCGGTTCATGCGACAGCGCCTTGGCGATCATCAGCCGCCGCTTCATGCCGCCCGAAAGCGTGATCGCCTTGGCGTCCTTCTTGTCCCACAGCGACAGGTCGCGCAGCACCTTCTCGACAAAGGCATGGTTTGCCGGCTTGCCGAACAGGCCGCGGCTGTAGTTGACCGTCGCCCAGACGCTCTCGAAGGCATCGATGGTCAGCTCCTGCGGCACTAGCCCGATCAGGCCGCGCGCGGCGCGATAGTCCTTGGTGATGTCGTGGCCGTCCACCGTGACGCTGCCCGACGAACGGTTGACGATGCCGCAGACGATGGAGATCAGCGTCGTCTTGCCGGCGCCGTTGGGGCCAAGCAGCGCGAAAATCTCGCCGCGCTCGATGTCGAGATTGATTTCCTTCAGCGCCTTGAAGCCGGTGGCGTAGGTCTTGGTGACCCCGGAAATGGAGATGACAGGCTGCATGGCTGAAAACGGCTGCTTGAAAGAGGACCCCAGATATAGGACGAATGTCGCCGCATGCAACCGCAAGTCAATGCCGTTGCTGACAGTTCTCGACATTGCCGCCGCATGGCGCTGCGGCGTTCCGCCTCGCGGCGGGACGCCGCTTTGACCGGCCGGCCCTACAAGCCTATTCTCCGCTTATTAGAAGCAGCCGGAGCCCGCCATGGACCCGCTCATCCTTTCGCGCATTCAGTTCGGTGCGAATATTTCGTTTCATATTCTGTTTCCAGCCATCACCATCGCACTCGGCTGGGTGCTGCTTTTCTTCAAGCTCCGCTACAACGCGACCAATGATTCGGCCTGGATGCGCGCGTATTTCACCTGGGTGAAGGTGTTCGCATTGTCCTTCGCCATGGGCGTGGTTTCCGGCGTCACCATGAGCTTTCAGTTCGGCACCAACTGGCCGGGCTACATGGAAACGGTCGGCAACATCGCCGGGCCGCTGCTGGCCTACGAAATCCTCACCGCCTTTTTCCTCGAGGCAGCCTTCCTCGGCATCATGCTGTTTGGCTTCCGCCGCGTTTCCAACCGCATCCACACGCTGGCGACCGTGCTGGTGGCCGGCGGCACCACGGTGTCTGCCTTCTGGATCATCGCGCTGAACTCGTGGATGCAGACGCCGGTCGGCTTCGAGATGCGCGACGGCGTCGCCCACGCCGTCGACTGGTGGGCGATCCTCTTCAACCCCTCCATGCCCTACCGTCTCGTCCATATGCTGCTCGCCTCCGGGCTTACGGTATCGTTCCTCATAGCCGGCCTGTCGGCGCTGCGCTACCTCAAGGGCGACCGCTCGGAATCGATGTGGAAGGCGCTGCGCACCGGCGTCTTCACCGCCGCCATCCTCATTCCCATCCAGATCCTTGCCGGCGACCAGCACGGCCTGAACACGCTCGAGCACCAGCCGCAGAAGATCGCCGCCATGGAAGCCAACTGGAACACCGGCCCCAACGTGCCGCTGGTGCTGTTTGCCATTCCGGATGAAGCGGCCAGGGAAAACAGGTTCGAGGTGACCATTCCCAACGGGGCGAGCTGGATCCTGCGGCACAGTGCCAGGGGCGTGGTACCGGGACTCAACGACTATCCCGGCAACCATCCGCCCGTCTTCCCGGTGTTCTGGGGTTTTCGCGTCATGGTCGGCACCGGCCTGTTGATGCTCGCCGTCTCCTGGTCGGCCGCCTTCTTCCTCAAGCGCCGTCATGGCTTGCCGAGGCCGCTGGCGCTGCTCATGGTGCCGATGACCATCTCCGGTTGGGTGGCGACGCTCGCCGGCTGGTATACGACGGAGATCGGCCGCCAGCCCTGGCTGGTGACGGGCGTGCTGAGGACCGCCGACGCCGTCGGCCCGGTGGCCGGCAGCCATGTGGCGCTGACGCTGGCCGTCTATCTCGCTCTCTACGTGCTGTTGCTGATCGCCTATCTCGGCGTTCTGGTCCACCTGGCGCTGAAGGCGGCCAAGGACGGCGACACCTCGCCGCTGCCGGGCGTGCTCAACAAGCCGATGTCGCAGCCCGCGGCTGGCGAGTAGGAGAGAGAGAGAAATGACCTATGACTGGCCGACCCTGCTCCCCCTCATCTTCGCCGGCCTGATGGGCCTCGCCATCCTGATCTACGTCATTCTCGACGGCTTCGATCTCGGCATCGGCATCCTGTTCGCGGCGGCCGAGGACGCCGAGCAGGACACCATGATCGCCGCCATCGGCCCGTTCTGGGATGCCAACGAGACCTGGCTGGTGCTGGCCGTCGGCCTTCTGCTGGTCGCCTTTCCGATGGCGCATGGCGTCATCCTCAGCGCGCTCTATATCCCGGTGTTCGTGCTCCTGGTCGGCCTCATCCTGCGCGGCGTCGCCTTCGACTTCCGCGCCAAGGTGGCGACCGAGCGCAAGCACCGCTGGAACCGCATCTTCTTCCTCGGCTCGCTCATCGCCTCGCTGGCGCAAGGCTATATGCTGGGCGTCTATGTGCTTGGCCTCGACTTCGGCCTGGGGGGCATGGCGTTCGGCGTGCTGGTGGCGTTCTGCCTGGCGGCGGCCTACGCCGCGATGGGGGCGGCCTGGGTCATCTACAAGGCCGAAGGCGACTTGCAGAAAAAGGCGGTGCGCTGGCTGCGCACCACATTGGTGCTGACTGCGCTCGGCATGGCTGCCGTGTCGCTGGCCACGCCCTTCGCCAGCCCGCGCATCTTCGCCAAATGGTTCGTCCTGCCCGAAATGCTCTATCTGTCGCCGCTGCCGATCCTGTCGGCGCTGCTGTTCCTGTGGCTGTGGCGGCAGACCTCTCATCTGCCCAGGCCCGACGACCGCCATTCACTGACGCCGTTCCTGACGCTGGCCGCCATCTTCGCGCTGGGCTTTGCCGGGCTCGCCTGGTCGTTCTATCCGTTCGTGGTGCCCGACAGGCTGACCATCTGGCAGGCGGCTTCCGCACCCGAAAGCCTGGCCATCATCCTGGCCGGCACCGTGGTCGTGCTGCCGATCATCATCTTCTATTCCTTCTATGCCTACCGCGTGTTCGGCGGCAAGGCGAGGGACCTGACCTACGATTGAAGGGCCAGGCGACGGCGCGAAATCATCGCCTCCGCCTGCCGCCTGTCGCCGGCCGGAAAGACAATATTCATCTTCACGCGCAATAACCTTCCGCGACATGCTGCGGCCTGATGGCAGCGGTCCGAGAAGAAGGGCAATGCAATGCGCGGTGTCCCGGTTGCCTCGATAGAACACGATCCGCAGGCGCGGCAGCGCTACGCATCTTTCCCAAGAAAATCGCTACGCCGCTTTCCTGGGGTTGCTCTGGTCCTGATCCGCCTGGTCACGCTGATCGCCGCGCTCGTGCTGGCCGGCCTGCTGCCTGTCATTCAGCCCGCTCATGCCCAGCAGACGGCCAACTGGGCCGGTGTCTGGGACACCAAATGGCGCGGCGGCGGCGCCCAGATCACCTTCGAGCAGGACGGCGCCGAGGTGAAGGGCGTCTATCCCCTGTACAACGGCCGCATCGAAGCCAAGGCCGAAGGCGAAAAGCTGTTCGGCCGCTGGTTCGAGGGCAGTCGCCAGGGCGAGTTCAGCTTCGTCATGGCGCCGGATGGCGCGAGCTTCATGGGCCGTTTCGAATCCGCCACCGCCGAATGGTGGACGGGCGTGCGCGTCGACGCCGCCGAGACCCTCAAGGTCGACCAGACCAGCCCCATGACGACGATGCGCTCATTCCTGCAGACCATGAACGAGAGCGGCGCCGACAATGTGCCGCGCGCCACCGGCGGCGGCATGGGCCTTGCCGCGCTGGCGGCCGGCCTGGTCGACGTCACGGAGGCCGATCGCGGCGGCCTCAACATGCCCGATTACACCAAGCTCCTGTTTTCGGTGATCGACAACGCCACCTTGCGCCTGTGGAACCTGCCGCATGATGCGATCCCCGGCGACGAGGTGACAGCCAGGCTGCAGCAATATGGCAGCAAGGTTTTCTTCGACGTCACCTTCCGCCGCAAGGCCGGCGAATGGTTCATCGTCGGGCCGCAGCTCGCCGTGCTGCAGGCCAAGCTCGCCGAGTTCCAGGCGGCGCGTGGCGAAGCCCCCGACATGGTCGACGATCCGGCCAAGCTCGCCTCGCCGCGCGACACGTTCAAGATGCTGCTCGGCGGCATCGCTGACCAGAATGGCGGTTCGACGCAAACGGCGCTCGACATGCGCGGTTACAATCCGGCGGTGCGGTCCGACGAGGCGGTTCTGCTCGAGAGCTATCTCAAGAAAGTCATCGACCGCATCGGCTACGTCTACTGGCAGGAAATTCCCGACGATCCCCAAAGCAACACGCCCTATGTGTATTTCGAGCATCCGGCCGGCAACATCGTCGTCGCTCCGGTGGGGACGGAGAAAGGCGGCAAGCTGTGGAAATTCACGCCGGAAACGCTGGCCAACATCCGCACGCTCTATGCCGATATCGAGGATGCGCCGGTGGCGCCGGAATTCACCGCCTTCGCCAGCAACGATCCCTTCTTCGCCACCAGGGGCCTTGCCCGTGAGATCAGCCCTGCCCTTTTGACCCGCGCCGGGCCGATCGAACGCTGGCAATGGCTGGGGCTCGGCATTGCCGGGCTTGCCGGCATCGCCTTCGGCTTCCTTGCCAACGCGGTGATCGTGTTCTTCGCCGGCCGCGGCAGGAGTTCCGGGCGGGCCGGCTTCTTCCGCGTCGTCGAATGGGCGGTGCGCTCGATCTTCCTCGGCCTGTTCCTGCTGTTTGCGCTGCGGCCGCTCGGCTTGCCGCAGGTGATCGCGGCATCCGCCAAGGCGGCGGCCTGGAGCCTGATCCTGATCGGCGCGGTTCCCGTCGTCTGGCACCTGATCGGCAAGATCGCCGAGCGCTACCGCGCCACCTTCAACGTGCCCGGCTACCACGAGACGCTGATCTCGCTGCTGACCGGCGTGGCGCGCATCGCCGCCCTGGTGGTCGCCTTCCTGCTCCTGGCCGAGGTGCTGGCGATCCCCTATCAGGGCGTGCTGGCCGGCCTCGGCATTGGCGGCCTGGCGGTGGCGCTGGCGGCGCAGCCAACGCTGCAGAATTTTCTTTCCGGCCTGACGCTCTATGCCGACCGGCCGGTCAGCGTCGGTGACTTCTGCAAGTTCGGCAACCAGTCCGGCACCATCGAGCATATCGGCATGCGCTCGACCCGCATCCGCTCGGTCGACCGCACGGTGATCTCGGTGCCCAATTCCGACTTCGCCGGCATGCAGATCGAGAACTACGCCCATCGCGACCGCACCCGCTTCGCCACCACGCTGCAATTGCGCTACGAGACGACGCCCGACCAGCTGCGCTACACGCTGGCGGCGCTGCGCAAGCTCCTGATCGCTCATCCGCGCGTCATCGACGACCCGTGCCGCGTGCGCTTCGTCGGCTTCGGCCCCTATTCACTCGACATCGAGGTCTTCACCTACATCACGACCGCGGATGGCTCGGAGTTTCTCGCCATCCGCGAGGACATATTGCTGTCGATGATCGCGGTGATGGACGAGGCCGGCGCCCAGTTCGCCTTCCCGGCGCAGCTGGAATACAGCGCCGCCGACCTGCCGCTCGACCAGGAAAAGCGCATCGCCGCGGAAAAGCGGGTCAGCGCCTGGCGCGAGGAGGAAAAACTGCCTTTCCCCGATTTCAGCCAGCTCGACAGGCTGGAGCTCAACGACAGCCTGCCCTATCCGCCGCGGGGCTCGGTGCAATACCGAGAAGCCCAGTCCGCCCCGGCCACGGTCGAAACCAAGGCCTCGCTGGAGAAGGCGCGCTGGAGCCTGCCGTGGCGGAAGAGGGTGTAGCCTTCTTCGCAGGAGAGGCCGCGATCCCTCGCGCCCCCCTCTGGCCGGCAGGGCAGCAGGAGGCGCTTCCCGCCAGCGCCTCCGCTTCTGAACCTCAATTGCTGGCCGACAGCACCAGCACCGGCTTGTCGCTGTAAAGCTTCGGGAACAGCGTCTTCAAATTCGCCACCTTTGGCAGGTCGTTGTAGACGATGTAGGGATAGGTCGGGTTGAGCGTCAGGAAATCCTGGTGGTACTCCTCGGCCGGGTAGAAGGTCTTGCCGGTTTCGATCGTGGTGACGATGGGCTTGGAAAACAGCTTGGCCTGGTCGAGCTGGGCGATGTAGCTCTGCGCGATCTTCTTCTGCGCCTCGTTCTCCGCAAAGATAGTCGAGCGGTACTGCGTGCCCTGGTCCGGACCCTGGTAGTTGAGCTGGGTCGGATTGTGGGCGACCGAGAAATACACCTGCAGCAGCTGGCCATAGGTGACTTTGGAGGGATCGTAGGTGATCTCGACGGATTCGGCATGGCCGGTGCGGCCGGTGCCCACGGTCTCGTAGACGGCGTCGTCCTTGGCGCCGCCGGTATAGCCCGAGACCGCCTTGGTGACGCCCTTGACGTGCTGGAACACGCCCTGCACGCCCCAGAAGCAGCCGCCGGCGAAGACTGCCGTCTCGCTGCCGCCCGCTGCCTTTTCATCCAGCGCCGGCGGCGGGATCACCACGGCATCCTCCGCCGAAACCGCTGGGGTGAGCCAGAAGGCGGCGCCCGCGACGGCGAGCGCGAAAGCTGCGAGCGCGCCGCGGACGAAGCCGCTCGAACGGTTCTTGATGTCGGTCATGGTTGCACTCCTCATGGCTTGCATAGGGTCCAGTCTATTGAATTAGCGGAGCCGGCGCGATGCGCGAGTTGCGGCGGAGGCTCACATTCTCGTGCGGCCCCAGCGGGTGCGTAACTCTCCGCCGCGGCTTGACCTAGTTGGCAGGCTTCATCGCATCCGTCGCCGGCTTCATCGCGCCAGTCGCCGGCTTCATGGCGTCCGCCGGTTTCATCGCATCGGCTGCCGGCTTCATGGCATTGGTGGCCATCGGGTCGGCCGGCTTCATCGCATCGGTTGCCGGTTTCATCGCGTCGGCGGCGGGTTTCATGGCGTTGGTGGCCTCGTCGGCACGGGCGATGCCGCCGGCCAGCAATGCCGTCGAGCACAAAGCGAGCGCAAGCGCCGGCAACGTCAGGCGGGAAAGAACGGTCATGATGGTCTCCTTGGTTGGGTGGCGCGCCCACGCGGCGGCCGGCTGTTGCGGCGCCGCAGGCGCGGCGCTGCGCAATTTCTGATGGTCTCTCCCCGCAAACGGGAAGTTCCCGGAGGTAAGCTAATCGGCGGCGGCGGCCAGGATCGGCCCGCCGCCGGGCGACTGCACCAGCACTGCAGTGCTGAGGCCGTTGGCGGCCGCCGGCACGTCGAGCGTCGTGGCCTCTCCGGTCCAGCTGCCGAGCTTCTTCAGCGCATGCACGACATTGCCGTGCGGCAAGGTGCGGCCGGTGTTCTCGCCGCGCGCCACGGGCACCTCGACGACGCCCCTGGCATAGCGCACCAGCCAGATGTCGGCTTTGCCGCCCGGCACGCTCCCCGCGCCGATGCTGGCCTTGCCGCCATCGAGCGACAGCGACGGTCCCTTGATGCGTCCGCTCGCCGCAATCAGCCGTTCGATCTCGCCGGGCGCGGCGCCGACCGCATCGGCACGGCCGTTGACCACCACCTGCGGCGTGAACGGCCCGTCACGGCCGAGCGGCGGCTCGTAGCTCACCTGGCGTTGCGTGAACTCCTGCCGGCCGAAAATGTCCTTCCAGCCGAGATAGTCCCAGTAGGTGACGTTGAAGGACAGCGCCAGCACGCCGGGCTGGTCCTTGACCTTGATCAGATTGGCATTGGCCGGCGGGCAGGACGAACAGCCCTGGCTGGTGAACAGCTCGACAATGGTAAGCGGCTGCGCCGCGGCCGCACCGACCGACGCCGCGAGCGCAAGCGCGCCCAGGCTGGACACTGCGAGAAACCTGCTGCGTTTGGCTTGCGACATGGAATTGCTCCGTGGGTGACGGCGCCGCGACGCGCCGCTCATGTCCCCACTTCGCCGCCAATTATCGCTTCGTTACAGCGCTCACCGGTTTGTGATTGAGCGCCAGCGGGTTCTTCCTTCTCCCCCTGTGGGAGAAGGTGGATCGGCGCGCAGCGCCGAGACGGTTGAGGGGTGTTCCAGCGGAGTGAGACGTTGGCGTTTCCTGGAACAGCCCTCATCCGACCTCGCTTCGCCAGGCCACCGCCCGGGGGCGAGCCACGCGTCCCGCCCGTCCTTCGGACCCCACAAGGGGAGAAGGGAAAACGGCGCCACTATCTCCAGGGCTGCAGACTTCTGTCCCGCACATAGGCGATGATCGTGTCGCAAACGGCATTCATCTCTTTCAGGACATCGTCGTTCCAGAAGCGCAGAACGCGAAAACCCCTAGCCTCCAGCTCGGCCTTGCGGATCCGGTCAGCATCCGAGTCCGCGTGTTGGCTGCCGTCGATCTCGATAATCAGCCCGGCTTCGAGGCAAACGAAATCGGCAATGTATTTTCCAAAAGGAACCTGGCGCCTGAATTTGATCCGGTCCAGTCTGCGGTCTCGCAGTTCCTGCCAAAGCCTGTCTTCCGCTTCCGTCATGTCACGGCGGAGTGAGCGAGCAAAGTTGCGCTTGGCGGGGGTGACGGGTTGGTGCGGCATGGCGCCAGACTAGTCGAACGCTGCGATCCGTCTATAGCCCCGGCGGACGGGACGAGGCCGAGCGCAAAAGGGCTGTTCCAGCGGAGTGAGGCGTTGGCGTTGCCTGGAACACCCCTCATCCGACCTCGCTTCGCGAGGCCACCTTCTCCCACAAGGGGAGAAGGAAGAAGCCGCAGTGTCACTGCGTCAGCACCGTTTGCGAGGGGCGCTGGTTGAAGTCGCATTTGCCCATCACGGTGTAGAAGAAGTCGGCGTTGACGACAGGCGCCGGCACGGCGGAGCCGCCGTCTTCCCAGGCCTGGTAGCCTGTCTGGCCGCACGGCACGGCGGTGAAGATGTCGACGGTCTGGCCCGTGGCGATTTCGGGCATGTCGGTCGGGCTGGTGCCGATATAGAGCCGGTTCGAGGTTTTAGGGTCATTCGACCTGAGCGTGGTCGGCTGAGCCGGTTTGGCCGTCGCGGCGGAAGGCACGTCCATCTCGAGATAGAGCTGGTCCATCTGGCTGACGTCGATGACCGCGCCGGCGCTGTTGGCCGGTGTGGTGGTGCAGACGGTCTGCCGCATGATGCCGTTGCCGTCGGTGCTGGTGATGGCGCCGGAGGGCGTGTTGTTGAAATTGGCGACCGTCGTGGTGTTGCACACCTGCTGCTGCACCTGGGTAAGCGTGGTGCCGCTGACGGTGGAGACGGTGGTGGTGCCATAGCCCTTGGGATCGCCGCCCTTGTTGTAGACATAGCTGATCTGCATCAGCTTCTGCTTCGTGGTCGAGCCAAATTGCGTGCCGTAGAGATACATCGTCTTGTCCCACCAGCCCGACGCCTTCTCGATCTTGAAGGTGGTCTGCACCAGGGCCGCCGCCTTGTTGACCGCCGAGGTGACGCCGACCGGCACGGTGTCGATTCTGGCGATCTGCATGAAGTCGGTCGGCATGGCGAAGCTCGCCGAGGCCTGCGCCGTGGCGGTGCCGTTGGCCGCGATGGTGAAGCTCACCAGCGTGGCGGTGCCTTGCCCGCCATTGGCGGCAAAGGTGTCCCGGAGCATCTGCTGGCGGGCCGCCAGCGTTGTCGTCTTCGGCAGCGTGGTGGTGGCCAGCGTCGCCGCGTCGAGCGCCTGCTGCATGTTGGACCGGGTCTGGACCGCCGACGTATAATCGACCGAGAAGCCGACGACGGTGACCAGCGGCACCAGGCTGATGAAGAACAGCGGCATCATCGAGCCGCCGCGAGAGCGGGCGAACTTTCCTGCAAGCCCCGGCATTTTTTCTTACCCCAAAAAACGGTTACCTGCGGGGGAACTAACATGCGCCGGCAAACCGGGGTCTAAGAGGATCGTTCAAAGTTTAAGCATCCGGCCGTGCCCGCCGGCCGTTTCGGGCTTTTCCGCCCGGCTCACCGCTTTGTGATGACCGGGGGCGCCTTGCGCCGCAAGCCTTGCCGCAGCAAGCCGCCCCTGCTAAAGCGCGCGGCATGAGCACGCCCCTCGACCACATCAGGAATTTCTCCATCGTCGCCCATATCGACCATGGCAAATCCACCCTTGCCGACCGCCTGATCCAGCTCACCGGCGGGCTGGAGCTGCGCGACATGAAGGAGCAGGTGCTGGACTCGATGGACATCGAGCGCGAGCGCGGCATCACCATCAAGGCGCAGACGGTGCGGCTGAAATACCGCGCCAACAATGGCGAGGACTATATCCTCAACCTCATCGACACGCCCGGCCATGTCGACTTCGCCTATGAAGTGTCGCGCTCGCTGGCCGCCTGCGAAGGCTCGCTGCTGGTGGTCGACGCCTCTCAGGGCGTCGAGGCGCAGACGCTCGCCAATGTCTACCAGGCCATCGACAACAACCACGAGATCGTCGTGGTGCTGAACAAGGTCGACCTGCCGGCCGCCGAGCCCGAGCGCATCCGCGAGCAGGTCGAGGAGGTGATCGGCATCGACGCTTCCAACGCCGTGCTGATCTCGGCCAAGACCGGTCTCGGCATTCCCGATGTGCTGGAGGCCATCGTCCACCAATTGCCGCCGCCGCGCGAGGGCGACGCGAGCGCGCCCTTGAAGGCGATGCTGGTCGACAGCTGGTACGACGCCTATCTCGGCGTCATCGTTTTGGTGCGCGTCATCGACGGCGTGCTGAAAAAAGGCCAGACCATCCGCATGATGGGCACCGGCGCCAAATATCTGGTCGAACGGACCGGCGTGTTCACGCCCGCCCGCATCAATGTCGAGGAGCTCGGCCCCGGCGAGTTCGGCTTCTTCACCGGCTCGATCAAGGAAGTGGCCGACACGCGCGTCGGCGACACCATCACCGAGGACAAGCGCCAGACCGCGCACGCTTTGCCCGGCTTCAAGCCGGCGCAGCCGGTGGTGTTCTGCGGCCTGTTCCCGGTCGACGCCGCCGATTTCGAGGATCTGCGCGCCGCCGTCGGCAAGCTGCGTCTCAACGACGCCTCCTTCTCCTATGAGATGGAAACCAGTGCCGCGCTCGGCTTCGGCTATCGCTGCGGCTTCCTCGGCTTGCTGCATCTGGAAATCATCCAGGAGCGGCTGGAGCGCGAGTTCAACCTCGACCTGATCGCCACCGCGCCATCGGTCGTCTACCGGCTGCTGCTCAATGACGGCTCGGTGAAGGAACTGCACAACCCGGCCGACATGCCCGACGTGGTCAAGATCTCGGCCATCGAGGAGCCGTGGATCCGCGCCACCATCCTGACCCCCGACGACTATCTCGGCGGCATTCTGAAGCTCTGCCAGGACCG
Source organism: Mesorhizobium sp. B2-4-7 (assembly GCF_006442685.1). Classification (NCBI taxonomy): domain Bacteria; kingdom Pseudomonadati; phylum Pseudomonadota; class Alphaproteobacteria; order Hyphomicrobiales; family Phyllobacteriaceae; genus Mesorhizobium; species Mesorhizobium sp. B2-4-7. The sequence goes on along the minus strand of NZ_VFVH01000002.1, from coordinate 333,268 downwards.
GCGCGGCATCCAGGCCGACCTCTCCTATGTCGGCAAGCGCGCCATGCTGACCTACGGCCTGCCGCTCAACGAAGTGGTCTTCGATTTCTACGACCGCCTGAAGTCGATCTCCAAGGGCTATGCCTCGTTCGACTATCACCTCACCGACTATCGCGAGGGCGACCTGGTGAAGATGTCGATCCTGGTCAACGAGGAGCCGGTCGACGCGCTCTCCATGCTGGTCCACCGCACGGCGGCGGAAAAGCGCGGCCGCCAGATGTGCGAGAAGCTGAAGGAGCTGATCCCGCACCATCTGTTCAAGATCCCTATCCAGGCTGCCATAGGCGGCAAGGTCATCGCCCGCGAAACCATCTCCGCCCTGCGCAAGGACGTCACCGCGAAGTGCTACGGCGGCGACGTGAGCCGCAAACGCAAGCTGCTCGACAAGCAGAAAGAGGGCAAGAAGCGGATGCGCCAGTTCGGCAAGGTGGATATCCCGCAGGAGGCGTTTATTCAGGCGCTGAAGATGGGGGATTGAGGGGGCCTTTATTTCGTTAAACTAGCAAGTATGCCCTCTATTGACCACTTCTCCTCTTGGCCAACACGATTGGCATTTATAAATCTTTCTACAGGTGTAAGTGCACTCAAATCGCCCACTATCGCACTAAATTCACGCCAAAGCTGCCTCATCGAATCGAACGAGCAAATATGCATCAAATCTGATGGGCTTGCTTTTTCTGAGATAGCTGTAGCTTGAGTGTATATTAGCAGGCCTACCAGTTCATAGTTGGGGAATTCTTGTCTAATCCACTCAACGTGATTATGGCTTTGACCGATATCTTTTTTTGAGATCTCGGAAGAGTCCTGCTTGTCGCTCTTAAGCTCTATTCCGATAATCTTCTTCGCTCGATGGTCGATCCATATGCCGTCGGGCCCGACGCCGTGATCAGTGCATGGGCGCCGCGCATCAAAGCCCAAAGCGCTACCGAATTCCCTTATTCCTTCTTCTGCCTTTTTGTGATCTTCCTGTTGAAAGGCCATCGCAACCGTCTCTGCGACCTTCCCAATCCGCTTTACCAACATAGGCCTGTCAAGCGCCAGGAATTGACGGAGCCCCTCTTCCAAAAATGTCGTTTCATCCTGTAGACCCGACTCAAGTCCTTCTGGTTTAGGTCTGCGCGGAAGTGGCAATCGGCCTCCAAGTTTTTTCCGGGCCTCATCAAACCAGTCGTACATCGCGTCGTCTTCACCAATAGCGAGGTGAGCGATACCAACCCAGAGAGAATACCAACCGTGCAACCTCGGATTTATCTGCGAAATATCCGAAAAATCTCCTCTGAACTCATCGATGGCTCCGCTGAAATCGCTTTGCCAGAGTTTTAGTATAAACCTTGACTCCTTCTTAGCGTAAATATCATCTAATTTATTTTCCCTCTCCCGGTCAGCTATCTTTTTATCATCAAGATTTTGGTTATCTATATGAGCCGCGTAAAAGGAAATCCAATTCTCGTCCCTATTTATAATTTGGTCAATCAAAGCATCAACCTTTTCTGATTGTATGTCTTTAATCTGCTCGTTGAAAGACTCCGAAAGCCGAATCTGTTCCTGCAATATTCTAGGGAAGCTCGAAATATTCCGGGTGTTTCGTATCCAGTTCTCAACTTCCCGGTTGGGAATAATATAAAGCCCAAAATCATTCTTGCCGCGATTTATGCGCCCAAAGAGCTGGGTGATCCGGCTGGCTACCGTGGAAAGAAACGCCCTATCTAGGCGCAGCGTGTCGAACGAGTAGCGCTCAAGCTGGGTAATGCCGACGGGTAACCCATCTACCACCATTATTCTGCATTGATCATCCGGGAGGTCGATGCCGTCATAGCGCCCCACGAGAATGAAAGCGCCACTGTCTGCCGCACGGAATGCATTTAGCCTAGCACTAAAATCGGCGTCATTGGACGGTTGATCCACCACTGTCCGCCAAGACAATGCCCTCTTGTCGCTTGGGACGGCGATCAGAACTTTGTGGCGTTGACTAAGTTTTCGCACGTTGCCCGTGTCGTTCGTGAACTTGGATACCGAACTGCCAAAAAGAAGAACTCGTTCGCCCCGGCCGGCGTCCACGGGCGGTTCAATGGGAATTGACGACCGGCCAAATGCTCGAATGACATCAGCTTTCGATTGAATCGTCGCCGATAGAAAAACTTTCGGCGCCGCGTTGTCTTCAAGAATATTCATGTGAAGAGATGGGAGAAATGGCGGCGTTATCTCGATACGATCTCTCGAGATAGTGATTGCGCAAAGCCCTATCCGCCCCCTTAGATAGTCAAGCGATAGTACGTTTGACGTATCATTGTCCGATATATTATTCTTCAGTATCTCCTGAAGCCGACCGGAATGCTTGAAGACCCCAACCGGAGGCGCCAAAGCAATTCCCCCGCTAGACTCATTAACCGCTTGATCGAAGTTATGAGCAATATTCAATTCGTCAAAAATTGTGCGAATCTCTGCTGCCAAGGAATGAAATAGTTCTGGACTGTAGGTCTTGTTTGCGACTATCGTGAATGCCTCTCGGACAAGCCGTTCCCCCACATGTGCGTCATCAAATATGATTGCACCAGGAGCCTTTGCGCCCTTGAACTTTGTCCGCGCTGGCAATAACGCCTGGTATGTCGTCACGCAAAATGACTTGCCCTGTTCAAACTTGTCGTCCGAAAACGCGCTTCCATAATATGTTGTTGGATTTATTCCAACAGAATTTGCCTCTTTTAACGTTTGCTTGATTAGGTCAATAGTTGGGCAGGCATATAGTACGTTCTGATATCCACGGTTAACGTAACTTTGAGCTATCAACACGCCGACCAGCGTCTTTCCTGCACCCGTGTACATTGAGATAATGGTATTTTTGTCGTAATGCTTAGCCCATTCATCAAGGGCGAGGGCTTGGCCTTGCCAAAGCTCCTTTATCGAGGATTTCCCAGAGGGCCGTCGGCTAAATATTTCCTTTGGATCGTGAGGCTTGTCGCCAGCCCCCGGCTTCTTCAGACCCCCAAAGTCAAACGTTTCAACCATATCACCCTCCCAAGCACTAAGTGATAGCCTTACACGAGTTTTCCTTGCAGTATAGTGTATTGTTTTTCGGGGCGACGTTCGAGCGGACTAGCTCATGCTGCCTTTGTCGAACTCTTTGACGCCTACGTCGTCAACTGCTTCGTATTTGTTTCCTTCGACGTTCGGGGCGCACTCGTGGTCGCCACCGCCCAGATAGGGATGAAACATCAGCGGCTTGGCAGTGCCTGCGTAGCCGTCGCAGGCTCCTGACTTCCTGGCCGACGAGACTTTGTTGATGGCCGGCAATGCGGCGGGGCTGGAGGCCAGCTTGCGCTCGGCGGCATCTCGCTTTGGGCGGCAGCGTTTGTCATGCTTAGCGAGCCCAGCACTTTTGCGCTCTGGATTCGGCTCACCGCGCGCGCGGGGGCGCTTCAATTTCAGGCGTTGGCGCTGCCCCTCATCTGGCTGCCGCCATCTTCTCCCCGTAAACGGGGCGAAGGACGCTATCATCGCCGCTTTCGCCAATCGCCAGCGCTGCAGAAAGAGCGCCGGCGTCGCGGCCAGCTTTCCTTCTCCCCTTGTGGGAGAAGGTGGATCGGCGCGCAGCGCCGAGACGGTTGAGGGTGTTCCAGCGGAGTGAGGTGATGGTGAATCTGCTTTGATTCGGCGGTTGTCGACGCCCGCGCCGAGCTGGAGCACCCCTCATCCGACCTCGCTTCGCCGGGCCACCCTGCCGGGGCGAGCCACGGGTCTCGCCCGTCCTTCGGACCCCCACTTTCGTGGGGGCGAGGAAATCAGGTCGGCGCTCGCCTCACACCTCCAGCCAAACCTTCTCGAAATGCTGCTCCAGCGCCTGGTGCTGTTCGCAGCCTTCGACGCCCTTGCGATAGGTCCGGTAGACCGAGCGCCAGTAGGGTTGGATGATGATGCCGCTGTCTCGCAGATTCTTCTCGATGCCGGCCATGATCTCCTTGCGCTGGGCGGCGTCGGGGGTGGCGAGCGCCTTGTCGAGCAGTTCGTCGAACTCCTTGTTGGCGTAGGCGCTTTCGTTCCAGGCGGCGCCCGATTTATACGCCAGCGCCAGCACCTGGACGCCGAGCGGGCGGCCCAGCCATTCGGTGCAGGAGAAGGGATATTTGCTCCAGTCGTTCCAGAAGGTGGCGGCGGGCAGCACGGTGCGCTTGATCTTGAGGCCGGCCTCGCGCATCTGCGCCGCTATGGCGTCGCCGGTGCTCTTCTGCCATTCGACGTCGACCGAGATGAGGTCATATTCATGGTCGGCCTTGCCGGACTCGGCGAGCAGCTTCTTCGAGGCGTCCACGTCGCGCTTGGCCGGGCCGATATCGGCATATTCGGGGTGCATGGGGCCGACATGGTGGTTGTCGGCGGGCTTGCCGCGGCCGCCGAGGCCGAGCGCCAGCACGGCGGAGTTGTCGACGGCGAGCTGGGCGGCGCGGCGCACCTTCACGTCGTCATAGGGCGCGTTGGCGACATTGAAGCGGGCGACGATGGTGGAGCCGGTGGCGATCTCGGAATTCTTCAGGCCCATCTGCTCGGTTTGCGAGACGGCATCGGAGGCGGTCTCGTGGTCGGTGTCGATCTCGCCGGATTCGAACGCCGACAGCATGGCGTTGGGGTCGGAGCCGTAGTCGATCCACTGGATCCCATCCAGGTAGAATTCGCCCTTCCACCAGGGCTTGTCCTTGCGCTTCACCTCGGCTCCCGTCTCGGCGTCCCACTTCACCAGCTCGCAAGGGCCGGTGGTGATCGAAAGCGCCTTCAGGGGATCGCCGTCGCCCTCATAGGAGCGGTGCATGATCAGCGCGGGATAATCGGCCATGCCGGCGATCAGGGAAATGTCGGGCTTGGGCAGGTTGAGCTTGATCGTGTAGTCGTCGACCTTCTCGATGCCGCCATCGACCACCTTCTTGGTGTCGGCATTGACCAGCGCGCCCATGCGCGCGGCGACCGAATTGCCGGCAACGCCGGCCTCGCACCAGCGGTTGAGGTTGTGGACGACATCGTCGGCGTTGAAGGCATCGCCGTTCGACCAGGTGATACCCTTGCGCACATGCAGCGTGAGCGTCTTGGCGTCGTCGCTCATCTCCCATTTTTCGAGCAGCCAGGGCTCGAACGAAAAATCGGTGTTCCAGCGGACGAGGTACTCGTTGCAGTGGCGCGCGACATTGGACATTTCGACGCCGTCGAAGGTGCGCGGGTCCTTGAACCCCTTGACGTTCATGGCGACGCGCAGCACGCCGCCCTTCTTGGGCTCCGCCGCGCGGGCGGGCGTGGGCGCCAGCCCGCCCAGGGCAAAAGCGCCGGCGGCGCTGACGCCGAGCCCGGCCATGAGCGCAAAATATTCGCGCCGGTTGATGGCGCCGCTCCTGAAATCCTCGGCGACGGGTTTGGCCCGCGGGTGCAGTTTCCTGTCGGTCAGCATGAATTTCATCGTCGTTCCCTCTTGTTGGGCGCCCGGCCGGCCGCGTGCGCGGGGGCGGATGCGGCTCGCCGGACGCCATTGCCTAAGGGATGATAGGGCGAGCTTACGCAGCGGAGTGTTCTGGAATCCGCAAGACTTGTGCGCTGCTCCGCAGGAGGTTTGCATGAAGGGGGCCCGCGAAGGCCTTCACCTTCGTCATCCACGGGCCTGCGCGGCGTCGCTGCGCTCCTTGCTTCGCCCGTGGATGACGAGGTCACCCCCAGATCATCAGCGCGGCCAGCCCGACGATGCCGACCACCAGCCGCCACCAGCCGAACAGCGCATAGCCCTTGCGCGAGACGTAATCGAGCAGCAGGCGCACCACGAGCAGCGCGGTGACGAAGGCGGCGACGAAGCCGACGGCGATGATCGGCAGGTCGGCCGACGTCAGCACGTTGCGGTTCTTGAACAGGTCGAAGGCGAAGGCGCCGACCATGGTGGGGATGGCGAGGAAGAAGGAAAATTCCGCCGCCGCCCGCTTGTCGACGCCAAGCAGCAGGGCGCCGACGATGGTCGAGCCCGAGCGTGAAGTGCCGGGGATCAGCGACAGGCACTGGAACAGCCCGATCTGCAAATAGAGCCGCGTCGGGAAGCGTTCGACGTCGCGGTACATCGGCTTGAGGTTCATGCGGTCTACGGCGAGCAGCACCACGCCGCCGATGATCAGCATGATGCAGATCAGCCGCGGCGATTCGAACAGGATGGTCTTGATGAAATCATGCGCCAGCGCGCCGATGATGGCCGCCGGCAGGAAGGCGATGAGGATGCCGATGACGAAATGCCGCGTCAGCCGGTCATGCGGCAGGTCGAGCAGCATCTGCCACAAGCGCCGGAAATAGACGCTCAGAATGGCCAGGATGGCGCCGAGCTGGATCAGGATCTCGAAGGCCTTGCCGGTCGAGTGGAAGCCGAGAAAATGGCCGGCGAGCAGGATATGGCCGGTCGAGGACACCGGAATGAACTCGGTCAATCCCTCCAGCAGACCGAGCAGCAGGGCTTCGACGATTGTCTGGCTTTCCATTGGCTACCTCGGCATTCGCTGGATGGGCTGACAGGGCTTGCTTGTCATGGCGCCGAACTCCCCCTATAGGTCGCAACACCCTGACGGCCCGCTTACCGGGCGGCCAAGACTTACCGGTGCGCCCGGCGATTCGCCAGTGTGGCAATCCGGAATTCGCCACACCCGGGAGGAGCGCGATGCGCGAATTCCGGATTCTGAGCCACACTGCCAACTTTAGTTCTGGTGTGGTTTGGATTTGAAGTTCCTGAACGCGGATGCCGTTGAGGGACAGGAACTTCAAATCCAAACCACCAGTGCGCTTTATCATCGCGGAACCATGCTGACGCTTTTCCATCATCCCATGTTCGCCTCCTGCCGGTTCGTGCGCCTCGCTTTCGGCGAGTATGGCGAGGAACTGGCGCTGATCGAGGAGAAGCCGTGGACGCGGCGCAAGGAGTTCCTGGCGCTGAACCCGGCCGGCACGCTGCCGATCCTTTTGGCCGAGGGCGACGTGCCGATCGTCGGCGCCACGGTCATCTCGGAATATCTCGACGAGACGCGCGGCGTCCTGAAGCGCGACAAGCGCCTGTTCGCCGAGGACCCGATGCAGCGCGCTGAGATCCGCCGGCTCACCGACTGGTATCTCCACAAGGCCGAGAGCGAGGTCACCCGGCATCTGGTGCGCGAGCGCGTGCTGAAGCCGGTCATGCCGGAAACCGCCGGCGGCGGCTCGCCCGATTCGGCCGCCATCCGTGCGGCGCGGGCCAACATCCGCCAGCACATGAAATACACCAACTGGCTGGCCGGCACCCGCCACTGGCTGGCCGGATCGAGGGTCACCTATGCCGATCTCGCCGCCGCCGCCACCCTTTCGGTGCTCGACTATCTCGGCGAGATCGACTGGCGCGAGCACACTGCCGCGCGCGAATGGTACACGCGGGTCAAGTCGCGGCCTTCGTTCCGGCCGCTGTTGACCGACCGGGTGCGCGGCCTGTCGCCGGTGTCGCATTATGCGGACCTCGACTTCTGACGCCGCAAAACTGCGCGCGCTGATCGACGCGCAGGCGCGGCGCGCCGGTTTCGAGGCGGTCGCCGTCACCACCCCCGATGCGATCCCGCTGGCGCCGGCCCGGCTCGCCGCCTTTGTCGAAGACGGGTTCCACGGCTCCATGGGCTGGATCGCCGAGACGCTGCAACGCCGCAGCGAGCCGTCAAGCCTGTGGCCGCAGGTGCGTTCGATCGTCGTGCTGGCGATGAATTACGGGCCGGACCACGATCCGCGCGACCTGTTGGCCAGGCGCGACCGGGGCGCGATCTCGGTCTACGCGCAAAACCGCGACTATCATGACGTGATGAAGGGCCGGCTGAAGGAAATCGCCGGCAAGATCGTCGCGCGGGCGGGAGGTGACGTCAAAGTCTTCGTCGATACGGCCCCCGTCATGGAAAAGCCGCTGGCCGAGGCCGCCGGGCTCGGCTGGCAAGGCAAGCACACCAACCTGGTCAGCCGGCAGCACGGGTCCTGGCTGTTCCTCGGCACGATTTTCACAACCGCCGAACTGGTTCCCGACATGCCGGAGGAGGACCATTGCGGCTCCTGCCGCGCCTGCCTAGACGCCTGCCCGACCCATGCCTTCCCGGCGCCCTACCGGCTCGATGCGCGGCGCTGCATCTCCTATCTCACCATCGAGAACAAGGAGCCGATCCCGCATGAATTCCGCGAGGCGATCGGCAACCGCATCTATGGCTGCGACGACTGTCTCGCCGCCTGCCCATGGAACAAGTTCGCCAAGGTGGCGTCCGAGGCCAAGCTCGCCGCGCGCGACGATCTACGCGAGCCGGCGCTGGCCGATCTCCTGCGGCTGGACGACACGGCGTTTCGCGCCTTCTTTTCCGGCTCGCCGGTCAAGCGCATCGGCCGCGACCGCTTTGTCCGCAACGTGCTGATCGCTGCCGGCAATTCCCGCGATGCCGCGCTTGCCGGCGCCGTGCGCGCCTTGCTGGCAGACGCCTCGCCGCTGGTGCGGGGCGCGGCAATATGGGCGCTGGCGCGGCTGGTGCCGGAGGCCGAATATTGCGAACGCGCCGCAGCCGGCCTGAAAACCGAGAGCGACGCGGCCGTGCGCGAGGAATGGGCGCGGCCGGTTCCAGCCAGGGCGCCTGCATGAGTGAAAAGCGGATATTCATTTTCGGCGCCGGTTATTCGGGCAAGGCTTTTGCGCGCGCCAACAGGGAGTCCGCCACGACGGTCCGCGGCACGACGCGCTCCGCGGAAAAATTCGAGGCGCTCCGCCAGGCCGGCATCGCGCCGCTGCTGTTCGATGGCGCGCTGACCGGCGAAATCGGCGATGCGCTCGCAACAACAACCCATCTGGTGATCTCGATCGCGCCTGAGGAGGCCGGCGATCCCGTGCTGAATGCCGCCCGCGAGGCGATCGTCCGGATGCCTGCGCTCGAATGGATCGGCTATCTCTCCACCGTCGGCGTCTATGGCGACCATGGCGGCGCCTGGGTCGACGAGACGGCGCAATGCCGGCCGGTGTCGAAACGCTCGGCGATGCGGGTGGCGGCCGAGCAGGATTGGCTGCGGCTTGGCCGCGAGATCGGCCGGCCGGTGGCGGTGCTGCGGCTCTCCGGCATCTACGGCCCCGGCCGTAACGCCTTGGTCAATCTGGAAAACGGCACCGCGCGGCGGCTGGTCAAGCCCGGTCAGGTGTTCAACCGCATCCACTGCGACGATATAGCCGGCGCGCTGTGGCATCTCATCGGGGATAATACGGGCGGCATCTTCAACGTCACCGACGATGAGCCCGCGCCGCCGCAGGACGTGGTGGCCTATGCCGCCGCGCTGATGGGCATCACGCCGCCGCCCGAAATTTCCTTCGAGGCCGCCCAACTTTCGCCCATGGCGCGGTCCTTCTATGGCGAGAACAAGCGCGTCGCCAACGCGGCGCTCAAGGCGACGGGCTACCGGTTCCGCTTCCCGGATTACCGCGCCGCCTTCGACCATATGTGGGCAAGCGGCGACTGGCGCGACGGCGCGCCGCGCAGCCCGATGAAGCGCTGACGCATGCCGGGAAGCACGTGCCACGGTTCGGTCGGAATGCGTCGGAAAAGAAAACAGGGCGGTTGACCGGTTTGTGAAAAACGGAACCGCTCCGGCGATCGAAGCAACGTCCATTGCGTGCTATGATTCGGGCTTGGGTTTGCGGCGGGGGTTCATGGAGACAGCGATGCGGCTCGGCAAGCGTTTACAGCTGGCGGCGGCTTTTGGCCTGCTCGCCCTCACAAGTCTTGCCGCGCGGCCGGCAATGGCCGAGGAACGGGCAAAAGACCTGTTCGGCGCCGAGAGACTGCCGGCGGCGGCCGCGCCGCAATCCTTCGGCTTCTACTCCAAGGGCTGCTTTGCCGGCGGCGTCGCCATCCCCATGGACGGCCCGACCTGGCAGGTGATGCGGCCGTCGCGCAATCGCCGCTGGGGCCATCCGGCGATGATCGCGCTGGTCGAGAAACTGTCGCGCGATGCCGTCGCCGACGGCTGGCCGGGCCTTTTGATCGGCGACATCGCGCAGCCGCGCGGCGGCCCGATGCTGACCGGCCATGCCTCGCACCAGATCGGGCTCGATGCCGACATCTGGCTGACGCCGATGCCCAGCCGGCCGTTGTCGATGGCGCGGCGCGAGACGATGAGCGCGACCTTGATGGTCGACGAAAAGACGCATCTGGTGAAGGACGCGCTGTGGACGTCGGCGCATACGCGGCTTTTGAAGCGCGCGGCGAGCTATCCCGAGGTCGAGCGCATCCTGGTCAATCCCGGCATCAAGAAGAAGCTCTGCGACACCGTCAGGGGCGACCGCTCCTGGCTGCGCAAGATCAGGCCGTTCTGGGGCCACGACTATCATTTCCACATGCGCATCGGCTGCCAGCCGGGCTCGCCCAACTGCAAGGCGCAGGAAGCGACCCCGGCCGACGACGGCTGCGGCAAGCCGCTGGCCTGGTGGTTCACGCAGGAACCGTGGCGGCCCAACAAGAACCCGGACGCGCCCAAGGCGCGCGACCTGATGACCATGGCGAACCTGCCGAGAGAATGCCGCGCCGTGCTCGACGCGCCCGGGCCGGCCTCGGTCGAGGCGGCCACCTACCATGGCGGCGTCGTGCCGGTCGCCGTCGCCGCGCCCGAACCCGAGGCGCCGTCGCTGCCCGCCACCGCGGCCAGCGGCACGGCCGGCCTGCCAGGCATGGTGAACGCCTTCACCGCGACGCCCGAGATCGGCGTGCCGGTGCCGCGGCCACGGCCGGGAAACTGACCGCGTGATTTGACGCCCCGGCGCTTCGCCGCCGTTCATTCGTCACCCCGCGAGCAGGAGGGCCGGCATTGCAAACGCAGGATATAGGCCTTCGCCGCGTCGTCCGGTGGGTGGCCCTTCTGAACCTGGGCTACTTCATCGTCGAGTTCGCCGTGGCATCTGCAATCGGCTCCGTGTCGCTGTTCGCGGACAGCGTCGATTTCCTGGAAGATGCCTCGCTCAATTTGCTTATTCTCGTTGCCCTGGGCTGGGGCGCCCGCAGTCGCGCAAGGGTCGGCATGGCTCTGGCGGCGATTCTTCTGGTGCCCGCGTTGGCAACGCTCTGGACGGCTTGGGCCAAGTTCAACCTGCCGGTCGCGCCGTCGCCGCTGCCGCTGTCGCTTGCGGGCGCCGGGGCTTTGGCCGTGAACTTGTCTTGCGCGTTCATGCTGGCGCGCTTCCGCCATCACGGCGGCAGCCTGACAAAGGCCGCGTTCCTCTCCGCGCGAAACGACGCCTTTGCCAACGTCGCCATAATCGCCGCGGGCCTTCTCACCGCCGTGATCTGGCATTCTGCGTGGCCCGACCTGATTGTCGGCCTGGGAATTGCCGCCATGAACGCCGATGCGGCCCGCGAGGTCTGGTCCGCTGCCCGCGAGGAGCACAAGGCGGCAGCCTAGTCGCGGCCGTTGGACCTCATAAATCGGTCGTGCGCACCATCGGTTTCGAAAACCGTTTCCCTTTTCAAACTCATGCGCTAGTCAACGGGAGAACGGCAATGGGGCCGTCGGGCGCCGGGGACGGACGAGAAAGCATGCCAAACACAGGCGACGACGACACGGCGCTGCGGTTCCCGATCCTGATCGGCGACATCGGCGGCACCAATGCTCGCTTCTCGGTCGTGCTCGACGCCAATTCGGAAGCCGGCGAGCCGGCGATCGTCCAGACCGCCAGCTACAACACAATCGACGAGGCGATCCAGGCGGCGGTGCTCGACCGCTCCTCGGTCCGCCCCAATTCGGCGGTGCTGGCGGTGGCCGGCCCGGTCGATGGCGACGAGATCGAGCTCACCAATTGCCCGTGGATCGTCAAGCCCCGGCAGATGTTCGCCAGCCTCGGCCTCAGCGACATCGTCGTGCTCAACGATTTCGAGGCGCAGGCGCTGGCCGTCGTGGCGCTCGGCGAAGAGCACATGGAAAAGATCGGCGGCGGCGCGCCGGAGCCCAATGCCGGCCGCGTGGTGCTCGGTCCCGGAACCGGGCTCGGCGTCGCCGGGCTGGTGCACGCGCTGCGCCACTGGATCCCGGTGCCCGGCGAGGGCGGCCATATGGACATCGGCCCGCGTTCTAGCAGGGATTTCGAGGTTTTCCCGCATATCGAGAAGATCGAGGGCCGCATTTCGGGCGAGCAGATCCTGTGCGGACGCGGTCTGGTCAACGTCTACCGGGCGGTGGCCAAGGCGGACGGCAAGCCGTCGCCCTTCACCACGCCGGCCGAGATAACCGCAGCGGCACTTGCCAGGACCGATCCGGTTGCGCAGGAAGCGCTGGAGATATTCGTCACCTGCCTTGGGCGCACCGCCGGCGATCTCGCCTTGGTGTTCATGAGCCGTGGCGGCGTCTTTCTCACCGGCGGCATCGCGCAGAAGATCGTGCCGGCGCTGAAACAGGGCAATTTCCGCGCCGCCTTCGAGGACAAGGCCCCGCACAGCGAATTGATGCGCACCATGCCCGTCTATGTCATCACCCATCCGCTGGCGGCCCTTCTGGGCCTCGCCGCCTACGCCAGGAACCCTTCGCTGTTCGGCGTGCAGACCGCAGGCCGCCGCTGGCAGGCCTAGGCTGGGTCGCATGACGGACCAGGCGTCCGTCCGGTCCCCGCGACGAAGTTAATCAGCCGCGGGCATAGGCAAGCCGGCCGCTTGGCGCTAAGAGGGGCGCCAGAAGGGATGCTGTGTGCAGCCCGGTCTTGCCAAGCGGAAACCACGAAGCGCTCCCGATTTGACACTCCAAGCTCCACATAAGCAGAAAGCCACTCCCGGCGAGGTCTGGGCGGTGCTGCGCCGTATCATCGCCGAGAACGGCCGCGACTACCTTTGGTCCTACATCTTTGCCGGCGCCTGCCTGCTGGCGGTATCCGCCACGACCGCTTTCACCGCCTGGATCATGAGCCCGGTCGTCAACCAGATCTTTTACGAGCGGCGCGGCGATCTGATCGTGTGGATTTGCGCCGGCGTCATGGGCGCCTTTCTCGTGCGCGGTTTCGCCGGCTACGGCCAGGCGGTGACGCTGGCGACCGTCGGCAACAATCTGGTTGCGCGCTACCAGCGCCGCATCTTCGATCACCTGATGAAGCTCGGCGTCGGTTTCTTCAACGACACGAGATCGGGCCGGCTGGCGGCGCAGGTCAACGAGAACGTCAACGGCATTCGCGACCTGCTGTCGATGACGCTGACGTCGATCGCGCGCGACGGGGTGACGCTGTTCGGGCTGCTCGGCGTCATGATCTACCAGGATCCGGTCCTGTCGCTCAGCTCGCTGGTGATCGGGCCGCCGCTCATCTACACCGTTGTCTATCTGATGCGCCGGGTGCGCCGCATCACCCGCGAATCGGTGCAGATCAACTCGCGGCTGATCGGCGCCATGCAGGAAGCCACGCAAGGCATCGCCATCGTCAAGGCCTTCACCATGGAGGACGAGCTGTCGCGGCGCATCAGCCAGCTTGCCAACAGCGCCGAGCACCGCGGCAACAAGATCGCCCGGGTTTCGGAACGGCTGTCGCCGATTTCCGACATGCTGGCCGGTCTCGCCGTCACCGGCGTCATCGCCTACTCCGGCTATCGTGCGCTCGTCCTCGGGCAGCCGCCGGGCGCCGTCTTCTCCTTTATCACCGCGCTGATGCTGGCCTACGACCCGGCAAGGCGGCTGGCGCGCATGCAGGTCGGCATGGAGCGCGCGTTGGTCAATGCGCGCATGATCTACGAAATCCTCGATCTCGAGCCGCAGCAGGGCGACGCGCCGGGAGCCGCCGAGGCGAATTTCACCACGGGCGAAGTGCGCTTCAACAATGTGAGCTTCCGCTATGTCGAGGAGGCACCGGTCCTGCAGGACCTCAGCTTCGTCGCCGCCGCCGGCAAGATGACCGCCATCGTCGGCGCCTCCGGCGCCGGCAAGACGACGCTGGTGGCCCTGCTCCAGCGTTTCTACGACGTCGAGGCGGGTACGATCGAGATCGACGGCCAGGACATTTCGAAAATCACCAAGCAGTCGCTGCGCAGCTCCATCGCCTATGTTTCGCAGCAGCCCTATCTGTTCGAAGGCACCATCCGCGACAACATCCGCTATGGCCGGCTCTCCGCCACCGACGCCGAGATCGAGCAGGCCGCGCGACTGGCCCAGGCCGACGGCTTCATCCGCCAGCAGCCGCTCGGCTACGACACGCCCGTCGGCGAAAACGGCGCGTCGCTGTCGGGTGGCCAGCGCCAGCGTGTGTCGATCGCCCGCGCCATCGTCCGCCAGGCGCCGATCCTGCTGCTCGACGAGGCGACCTCGGCGCTCGACAATGAGGCGGAAGCCAAGGTCCAGGAAGCGCTGACCCACGTCATGGAGGGGCGCACCACCATCGTCATCGCCCACCGGCTGTCGACGGTGGTCAATGCCGACCACATCATCGTGCTGGAACAGGGTCATCTGGTCGAACAGGGCACCCATGCCTCGCTGATGGCCGACCCGCACAGCGTCTATTCCCGCTTCCACCGGGTGCAGGGCAGGAAGGGCCTGGGGCTTGTCGATGACGGCGCGCCGATCCAAACTCCGGCGCCAGGGCCGACGCAACCTATCGAGACGCAGGGCATCGCCGGGAGCGCGAGATGAGTGAAACGCCGACAGCCGACAGACCCGCGGGCGATATGGGCCTGGTGGTGGTGGGCGCCGCCGGCCGCATGGGCCAGACGCTGATCCGCGCCATCCACACAATGCCGGGCGCACGCGTCGCCGGCGCGATCGAGCGGCAGGGATCGCCCTATCTCGGCAAGGATGCGGGCGAGCTTGCCGGCATCGGCATCATCAATGTGCCGATATCGGACGATCCGCTGCCGGCCTTCGCAGGGGCGGACGGCGTGCTCGATTTCACCGCCCCGGCTGCGACCGTCGAATTCGCCGGCTATGCGGCGCAGGCGCGCATCGTCCATGTCATCGGCACGACCGGCTGCTCGGCCGACGACAATGCCAGGATCGCCGCTGCGGCGCGCCATGCGACGATCGTCAAGTCGGGCAATATGAGCCTCGGCGTCAATCTCCTGGCGGTGCTGGTCGAACAGGCCGCGCGCGCACTCGACGCCGGGGATTTCGACATCGAGATCCTCGAAATGCATCACAGGCACAAGGTCGACGCGCCGTCCGGCACCGCTCTGCTGCTGGGCGAAGCCGCCGCCGCGGGGCGTGGCGTGCCGCTTGCCGGCAACGATGTGCGCGTCCGCGACGGCCACACCGGCGTGCGCAAGCCGGGCTCGATCGGCTTCGCAACGCTGCGCGGCGGCTCGGTGGTCGGCGACCACAGCGTCATCCTGGCCGGCACCGGCGAACGCATCACGCTGGCCCACCATGCCGAGGACCGCACCATCTTCGCCCGCGGCGCCGTCAAGGCAGCCCTGTGGGCGCATGGCAGGAAGCCCGGCCTTTACTCGATGCGGGACGTGCTCGGGCTTGCCTGAAACGACCCCGGACCATCTTCATCCCCATGCAATTCCAGACAGAAAACCGCTTCCCACTTCTGCTGGAATTGCTCAGATCCCAGAGGAGCAAAAATGTCGAGAACCCTCGTGCTCGTGCGCCATGGCCAGAGCGAATGGAATTTGAAGAATCTCTTCACCGGCTGGCGTGACGTCGACCTGACCGAACAGGGCCACGCCGAGGCCAAGGCAGCCGGGCAGAAGCTCAAGGCACGCGGCCTGAAGTTCGACATCGCCTTCACCTCGGCGCTGGTCCGGGCGCAAAAAACCTGCCAGCACATTCTTGACGCCGTCGGCCAGAGCGACCTGAAAACCGTCCGCGACCAGGCGCTGAACGAGCGCGACTATGGCGACCTCTCCGGCCTCAACAAGGACGACGCGCGCAAGAAATGGGGCGAGGAACAGGTGCATGTCTGGCGCCGCTCCTACGACGTGCCGCCCCCCGGTGGCGAAAGCCTGAAGGACACCGGCGCCCGCGTCTGGCCTTATTACCTGCACGACCTCCAGCCGCATGTGCTGCGCGGCGGCACGGTCCTAGTCGCCGCCCACGGAAATTCGCTGCGTGCGCTGATCATGGCGCTGGACGGCAAGTCGGGCGAGGAGATCGTCAAGCTGGAGCTCGGCACCGGCGTGCCGGTCATCTACACGCTCAACGCCGATTCCACCGTGGCGTCGAAGGAAGTGCTGGAGGGCTGACCGGCAAGCGTCCCGGTCACCAAATTGTCAAAGTCGGCGCCGCCCCTCATTGTCCTGCCGGACATTTCTCCCCGTATAGTGACGGGGAGAAAGGGCTGGCCGCAACGCTGGTGATTGGCGAAACCGTTGATGAAAGCGCCCCTCTCCCCGTCACTATACGGGGAGAGGATGCCGGCAGGCAGGTGAGGGGCGGCGCCAACGCCCGAAACTGAGCCGGCGCGCGGCAGCCCTCGAAAAAAAACCGCGTTGACACGCACCGCTTGCCCGCTTATTGAGCCCGCACCAGCCCAGATGGCGGAATTGGTAGACGCGCACGGTTCAGGTCCGTGTTCCGCAAGGAGTGGAGGTTCGAGTCCTCTTCTGGGCACCAAATTCCCGTCTCTGAACCGTTCGACGGTTCAGAGACTCGCAGAAAAAGCCCGGCTCGTCCGGGCTTTTTTGTTGCCTGTGCGACCGATCGCATGGTCATTCCTGCCAACAGAAAGCCGCGGGGACTTGCCCGACATCATGCGCACGCCTGCCGGGGAACGTTCGCTGTCGATGGCCGTGCCCTTATCGCACGGAGCCTGTCACCGTCCGGTCGATGGCGGGAACGGATTTGCGGTCGTTGCCGGCAAGTGCGGCTATGATCAGCAGGCTGGCGACGACCGGGACGAACAGGACCGCCACGCGGGCTTGTACGTAAAGAATGGCGCGCCATTCATTGCGCTTGTCAGGGCTGTCGCTCATCATACACTCTCTGTCATGCCCCTCCCGGGCGCTGACATAGCGACGAACGGTTAAACAACCCCTTCCGAAATCGTTAATCGGCGGGAATTGCGCGGGTTCAGTTCAATCCGATCCGCTTTGCGCCTTGCCGGAACAATGCCTCCGCGTCCGCCTCGAAACGGAACGTGCCGATGAAATCGTCGGCGCGGTAGTCCGGCAGCGCCTTGCGGAGGGCGGCGGCGAAATTGCGTGCCTCGTCGAGCCGCCCGGCCAGCGCCAGGCAGTGTGCTGCTATCGCCAGGATGATGGCGTGGGCATTGGGCCGCGCCGCCGCCTTCAGCGCCCATTCTGCCGCTTCCTCGAACTGGCCGAGCCGCACATGCGACATGGCGCGCGCGCCCAGCATGCCGAACAGCAGCGGGTCGAAAGGGCTGAGATGGCGCGAATGGTCGGAAGAGCCGATCGCCGCCTGCGGATCGCCTGACTGCGAGTGGACGAAGGACAGCGCATAGTGGCCGAGCGCGAAATTGGGGCTGAGCTCCACTGCCCGTTCCAATTCGAAGAGCGATCCGTCCTGTTCGCCGCGCAGCCACAGCGCCCGGCCCATCGCCCAGTGCGCGGCAGGGTTCTGTTCGTCAACCAGGAGACTGTGCCCCGCTGTCTCGTAGGCTAGCGCGCTTTCGTGGTCGCGGTCGCCCCAGCGCTGGAAAGCGCTTTGCCAATGGGTGAAGGACAGGCCGGCATGGGCGCGGGCGAAGGTCGGGTCGAGCGCCGTCGCCACGCTGAAGAAATGCTGCGCCAACTCGTTTTCCGGCTGGGTGAAGCGATACATGTGCCAGAGGCCGCGGTGATAGGCCTCCCAGGCGTTGAGCGAGTTGGGCGCCTTCAGCATGGCGCGGTTGCGCTCGACCGTCTCGATCTCGGCCGAGATAGACGAGACGATCGCGTTGCCGATATCGTCGAGCACGCCGAAGAGATCGTCGGCCCGGCGCTCGAAGCTCTCGGCCCAGACGATCCTGGCCGTGCGAACCTCGATGAGCTCGACGGCGATGATGACGCGGCCGGCCACGGTGCCCACCGTGCCGGTGGCGACATAGTCCACATTCAGCTGCCGCCCCGCTTCCTGCGGCGCGATGTTTTTCTCGGCGAGCGCGAAGACCGAGCCGCGCGCGATGACGAAGAAATCCCTGAGCTTGGCCAGACGCGTGATGATGTCATGGGTCAGGCCGTCGGCGATCCCGCCGCGCGTGCCGCAAGGGCCGGCAGTCTCGACGAACGGCATCACCGCCAGCGAGGCGTGGCTGGGCTCCACGCCCGCCGGAGCGGGCGACGGCGGCGATGCCGCGATGCCGGCGGGCTGCGCCGAAAGCCGATCTACCGCCGGCCGATCTATCGACGGCCGATCTTCCGCTGGCCGATCTTCCGCTGGCTTGTCGCGCAGCGCCTGCCAGGCCGCGCGCACCGGTCCGAAGTCGAGCCCTTCCGATTGGAACAATTGCGCCGTCGCCGTCAGGTGCTGCTCGGCCGCGCCGATGGCGCCGCGCCCGGCCAGATGCGTGAGCAGCGCCAGATGCGCGCGGCCGTCGAACGGCGCCAGCTCCACCCACCGGTCAAGACCGGCTGCTGCCGCCTCCGAACCGGGCGGAACCGCCGCGACAAGGTGCTCCAGCACGGCGGCGTGAGACGACTGGAAGCGGCGGCGCTGCGCGATCAGCCAACTCTCGAAAAACGGACTGCGGTCGAGCTCCAGACCGTCGAGAAAGTCGCCGGCGAACAGCTCCGACAGCGATCGAAGGCGCTCGGCGTCGAGCGAGGCGATCCCTTGCGCGGCGGCGGCGCTAACCTCTAGCGCGTCGACGAAACAGCCGTCGAGGCGCAATGCGACCGTGTCGTCCTGTGTCTCGACCCGACGGTGCCCCGGCTCGTCGAGGACGGCGCGAAGCTTGCTGAGGCACCAACGCAACTCGCCCCTGGGGTCGTTCGGAACATCCCACAAGAGCTCGCACAGCCGAGCGCGTCCCACCGGATGCGGGGCCAGCGCCAGATAGGCAAGCAGCGCGCGCAGCTTGCGCGATGCCGGCAATTCGGCCCGCACGCCATCGCGTACGACCGCGAACGGCCCGAGCAGGCGCACGGCAAGAGCGGGCTTGCCGCGATCCAGGCTCGGTCGAGCGGATTCCACGTGCATTTCCACGCTTGCTCCCACGCTTCCTCCCACGTTGGCCGGTCGGCCCTCGTTTTATCACCGAACACGGCATGAACGCACCCGGTTGCGAGTTGCGCGCCGGGATGCGGGCAGCCGCATTGCCGGCACGTCGAGCGACCCTAGCGCGGCAAGGTCTCGAAACCTCGCCGCCCAAGCCGCCGGTTTGTAACCGGCCCGTGACCGCAAGGTACCAACACAGACGAGGAGACAGATATGTTGCAGCAAGCAAGAATCAGAACCACGGCCGGCCGCGGCCGCCTGTTCGACAGCATTTTGGACACGGTCGGCGACACGCCGGTCATCCGCATCAACAATCTTGGCCCGGCCCACGCGACGATCTACGTCAAGGCCGAGTTCTTCAACCCGGCTGCCTCGGTGAAGGACCGGCTGGCGCTCAACATCATCGAGGAGGGCGAGCGCAGCGGCGCGTTGAAGCCGGGCCAGACCATCGTCGAGGCGACCAGCGGCAACACCGGCATCGGGCTCGCCATGGTCTGCGCGCAGAAAGCCTATCCGCTGGTCGTCACCATGGCCGACAGCTTTTCCGTCGAGCGCCGCAAGCTGATGCGCATGCTGGGTGCCAAGGTGGTGCTGACGCCGCGCGCCGAAAAGGGGTTCGGCATGTACAAGAAGGCCGTGGAGCTGGCCGAGGCCAATGGCTGGTTCCTGGCGCGACAGTTCGAAACCAGGGCCAACGCCGCCATCCACGAGGCGACGACGGCGCGCGAGATCATCAATGATTTCGCCGGCTCGCGGCTCGATTGCTTCGTCACCGGCTACGGCACAGGCGGCACCGTCGTCGGCGTGGCGCGCGTGCTGCGCCGTGAGCGGCCGGATGTGCGCATCATCCTGTCCGAGCCGGCCAACGCCCAGCTCATCGGCAGTGGCAAGGTGCAGCAGCGCGGTGCCGACGGGGCGCCCGCCGCCAGCCACCCGGCCTTCGAGCCGCATCCGATCCAGGGCTGGACGCCTGATTTCATCCCCAACGTGCTGCAGGAAGCGGTCGATGCCGGCCTCTATGACGAGGTGATGCCGATCGCCGGGCCCGAAGGCATCAAATGGGCCAAGGCGCTGGCGCGGAAGGAAGGCATCTTCACCGGCATTTCCGGCGGCGCCACCTTCGCCGTGGCGCGGCAGGTCGCCGAGAAAGCGCCGGCCGGATCGGTGGTCCTGTGCATGCTGCCCGACACCGGCGAACGCTACATGACGACGCCGCTGTTCGACGGCATCGATGCCGAGATGGACGCCGACGAGACGGCGCTGTCGCGCTCGACGCCCGGCTGCCAGTTCCCGGCGACTTGACGGGAGGCTGTCATGGACGTCGCGCAGGAAACCCTTGGCACTGTGGCCGAGGAGACGCTTGACCCCCTGGACTGGGCCGATGTGCAGGCCCTGTCGCACCGGGTCATCGACGATGCCGTCGACTATCTGCGCGCCGTGCGCGACCGCCCGGTCTGGCGGGAGGTGCCGGCTGACGTGAGGGAGGTCTTCGCCGCACCCCTGCCGCGAACGCCGGCGCGGCTGGCCGCCGTCTATGGCGAGGTCTCCCGCACCGTGATGTCATACCCGATGGGCAACATCCATCCTCGCTTCTGGGCCTGGTACATGGGCTCGAGCAACTTCACCGGCGCGCTCGGCGATTTCCTGGCGGCGATCCAGGGTTCCAACCTCGGCGGCGGCAACCATGCCGCCGGGCTGATGGACTGCCAGGTCGTCAACTGGTGCAAGCAAATGCTGGGGTTTCCCGTCTCGGCCAGCGGCACGCTGGTCAGCGGCGGTTCGATGGCAAACATGATCGGGCTGACGGTGGCGCGCAACGTCAAGGCCGGCATCGACGTGCGCGAGCACGGCGTTGCCGCCATCGAGAAGCCCCTGCGCTATTATGGCTCGGACCAACTCCATTCCTGTCACCGCAAAGCCATGGAGGCGCTCGGCCTCGGCAACCGGGCCTTGCGGCGAATACCGACCGGTGCCGGGCTGCGCATCGACATCGCCGCCTTGCGGGCGGCAATTGCCGAGGACCGCCAGGCGGGCTTCAAACCGGCCTGCGTCATCGGCAATGCCGGCACCGTCAACACCGGAGCGATCGACGACCTGCGGGCGCTTGCCAAGCTGGCGCATGAGGAAGAGCTCTGGTTCCATGTCGATGGCTGCATCGGCGCCCTGGTCGCCATCGCTCCGCAGAACGCCCATCGCGTCGCCGGCATCGAATGGGCCGATTCGATCGCGCTCGATCCGCACAAATGGCTGCACGCGCCGTTCGAGGCCGGCTGCGCCCTGGTCAGGGACGCCCTCGCGCATCGCCGTACCTTCGCCGTGACGCCCGAATATCTGGAATCGACGCCGCGTGGTCTCGCCTCCGGCGAATGGCTGCACGACTATGGTTTGCAGACGTCGCGCGGCTTTCGCGCGCTCAAAGTATGGATGGCGCTGAAGGAGCATGGCATCGACAAATTCGGCCGCCTGATCGACCAGAACATCGCGCAAGCGGCCTATCTCGCCGGACTGATCGAGGACGAGCCGTCGCTGGTGCTGATGGCGCCGACCACGATCAACATCGTCTGCTTCCGGCATCGGCTTGCCGGGGCGTCCGGCGAGGAGCTTAAGCGGTTCAACACGGAGATCATGCTGCGTTTGCAGGAACAAGGCATTGCGGCACTGTCGGACACGACGGTGCAAGGCCAGCATTGCCTGCGCGTGGCGATCACCAACCACCGGACCCGGCGCGACGATCTTCACCTGCTGGTGCGGGAAACGCTGCGGCTGGGACGCCAGATCGCGGCGGAGGCGGCTTCCTAGTTCGCGGCGGCCATGCGAGTCTGCCCGCATGATTCGAAAGGTCCAATCGTGACGCTCTTTCGCGCGGCCACACTCGCGGCATTGGTTTTCACCACCTCGGCTGGGGCTGCCGACATGGCTTTCTTCGTCAAGAACCAGCGCGGGCAGGCCGTTGCGGTCGAACTGTTCAGCCGCGACCGCGAAACGGTCTGGCCGGGCGACGACAAGGTGTTCCTGATCGATCCCGGCTCACGCAAATCGGTGCCGATTTCGTGCAATGAGGGTGAACGCATCTGCTACGGCGCGTGGGTCAACGGCAATGACGCCATCTCGGCCGGCGTCGGCCCGGACAACGACCGGCCCTGCGACGATTGCTGTTTCATCTGCGTGCACCATTCGACCGAGACCGTCGACCTGGTGGAGTAGCGCCAATCTCCCCAAAATTAGTCCGGGATTGTCGCGGTCGCCCCCTTTAGCGATCGCTCGCCCCGTGCAATGCCCGCAAGGCGGCCGGGTGGGCCGTTTATTTTTGGGGGATATCATGTTCTACGCCTATGCGCGCCGCTCGCTGGCCGCGCTGTCTCTTGCCATGCTGCTGGTGCCGTCGGCCCATGCCGGCGACGTCACCTTCGCCATCAAGAACAGCCATCCCAATGCCATGCGCCTCGAGCTCTACAGCCAGGACCGCGACTATGTGTGGCCGGGCAACGGCAAGGATTTCTACCTCGATGACGGCGAGACCAGGCAATTGCCGGTCTCCTGCGACGAGGGCGAATCGATCTGCTACGGCGCCTGGGTCGACGGCGACGAAGGCACCTATTGGGGCGTCGGCCCCGGCGACAAGGAAAAATGCGACGATTGCTGCTATACCTGCAGCGGCGGCGAGACCGAGGAGATCGAACTGGTTCCCTGACCGGCTTGCCAGCTTGACGCTTTTCCTGCCTGGGGCATAGCCTGCAAGAACAGCACCCAAAGCACGCCGCATCCAGGCGGCGTGCGTCAGGCAACAGGAGCAAGGCGATGGCAGGTCCGGTCGAGGGCGAGAAGATAGACGTCGGCTTTGCCGGCCGGCGCTGCATCCATTCGCGCAATTGCGTGCTGGGCGATCCGCATGTCTTCGTGCCGAACGCGCCGGGAGAGTGGATCCATCCCGACGCGGCCAGCGTCGAGAAGATCGTCGCCATTGCCGAAAGCTGCCCGTCAGGCGCCATCACCTATGTCAGGAAGGATGGCGGGCCGCAGGAAAGGCCGCCGGTGGTCAACACCGTGCGCATCAGGGAAAACGGCCCGCTGGCCGTCCACGCCGAGATTATGCTCGACGGCGAGACGTTACACCGCGCCACGCTCTGCCGCTGCGGCGCGTCGCAGAACAAGCCGTTCTGCGACGGCAGCCACAACAAGTCAGGTTTTGCCGCCACCGGCGAGCCGGGGCTGAAGGACACGCCGGCGCTGGACGCGCGCGACGGGCCACTCAAGGTTACGCCGACGAAAGACGGGCCGCTCAAGCTCGAAGGCAATGTCGAAATCGTCACCGGCACCGGCCACACGGTCGACCGCACGCAACGCGCCTTCCTATGCCGCTGCGGCCATTCGGCGAACAAGCCGTATTGCGATGGGTCGCATAAAAAGGTTGGGTTCGTGGGGTAGGTTGACCCTGCCATTGAAGCTGCCAATCTCCCCCCTCGTGGGGGAGATCGAACCCCTCCCGTGGCCCAGCGCTCTCAGCTTTATCGTCCGGCCGCTATAGGTTAAGGGCGAGAAGCATTTTCCTATCTGCTCGGGCCATCATCAGACATGACCAAGACCAAGCCAAAACCTCTTTTCCTCGGCATCGACACCGGCGGCACCTACACCGATGCCGTGCTGTGGTCTGAAACCGAAGGCCCGCAGAGCGGGCCGAACAAGGGAAAGGTGCTGGCCAAGGCCAAGGCTCTGACCACCAGGCACGATCTCGCCGTTGGCATTTCCGGCGCCGTCGACGCGGTTCTGGAAAAAGCGGTCACCGATCCGGCCGCCATCAAGCTTGTCTCCATGTCGACGACGCTTGCCACCAACGCGCTGGTCGAGGGCCAGGGCGGCCGCGTCGCGCTGATCATGATCGGCTTTTCCGAGGCGGACCTTGCCCGCGATGGGCTGAAGGCGGCATTGGGCACCGATCCGGTCGTGTTCTGCCCTGGCGGTCATGATGTGCACGGCAATACCGCCAAGCTCGACCTGTCCGGGCTCGAGGCGGCGCTGCCCGGACTCGGCGGCTCGGTCTCGGGCTTTGCCGTCTGCGCCTATTTCGCCACCCGCAACCCGGCGCACGAGATCGCCGCCCGCGAGCTGATCCGGGAGAAAACCGGCCTGCCGGTCACCGCGAGCCATGAATTGTCGGCCAAGCTCGGCGGCCCGCGCCGGGCGCTGACGACGCTGCTCAACGCCCGGCTGATCTCGATGATCGACCGGCTGGTGGCGGCGACCGAAGGCTTTCTCGAGGCGCGCGGCATCGCCGCGCCCCTGATGGTGGTGCGCGGCGACGGTGCGCTGGTGTCGGCGGCGTTCGCCCGCCAGCGGCCGATCGAGACCATTCTCTCCGGCCCGGCCGCCAGCCTGGTCGGCGCGCACCACATGACCGGATTGGAAAACGCGGTGGTTTCCGACATCGGCGGCACCACCACCGACGTTGCGGTGCTCGACAAGGGACGGCCGCGGCTCGATCCGGAAGGCGCCACCGTCGGCGGCTTTCGCACCATGGTCGAGGCCGTCGCCATGCGCACCTTCGGCCTCGGCGGCGATTCCGAAGTGGCGTTGGAAGACGGCGCTCTCAACCCCAGGCTCCTGCTTGGACCGCGCCGGCTGGTGCCGCTGGCGCTGGCCGGCATGGTGCATCGCGAGGCGGTTCTGGCGGAACTCGAGCGCCAGCTGCGCGCGCCGAACACCGGCCGCATGGACGGCCGTTTCGCGGTGCGCACCGGCGTGCCCGACCGTCTTGCCGCCGGGCTGACGGCTCCGGAAGCAAGGCTCTATGAAGCGATCGGCGCAATGCCCTTGCCCCTCGACAGGCTTTTGACCTCGAATGCCCAGAACGCTACCCTGAACCGCCTGGTGTCGCGCGGGCTGGTGCACATTTCAGGTTTCACCCCGTCGGATGCGGCGCATGTGCTTGGCAAGCAGGCGAACTGGGATGCCGCGGCCGCCCGCCTCGGCGCAGAGCTGTTTGCCCGCAAGCGCGACGGCCGCGGCCAGGCGATCGCGGCCTCTCCCGAGGCGATTTCGGAGCGCGTGCTGGCCGCGCTGACGCGCTGGTCGGCCGAATATATCCTTCAAACCGCCTTCGCCGAGGACGGGCTCGACGGTGCGTCCACCGTGGCGCATGCGCTGGTGCAGCGCGCCGTCGACGCGCATCCCGGCATTGCGCGCCTGAGCGTCGCGCTCGACCGGCCGGTGATCGGCCTCGGTGCCTCCGCGCCGCTGCACTATGCCGGACTCCCGCCATTGGTCGGCAATGACTGCGTGGTGCCTGATGACACCGACGTCGCCAACGCGCTCGGCGCCGTTGTCGGCCAGGTCCGGGTATCGGCGGAGGCGCGCGTCAGCCAGCCCAAGGAAGGTCTGTTCCGTCTTGCCTCGGGCGAAACCGTGCGCGATTTCCTCGACGAGGCGGCGGCGATCGCGGCCGCCGAGGCCGATGTGCGCAGCATCGCTGCGCAGCGCGCCAGGGATGCCGGCACTGACAGCGCCGAGATCGACGTCGCAACCGAATTCCGCGTCTCCACCGTCGAAGCCCAGCGTATGTTCATCGAGGCACATGTGGTGGCGGTGGCTTCGGGCAGGCCACGGATCGCGGTGTGATGGAGGGTGTAATCTCCCCCCTTGTGGGGGAGATGGCCGGCAGGCCAGAGGGGGGCGCTGTCCCGCCAGCGTCTCGGAGCAGCGCCCGCTCATACTCGACGTCGACCGACTGCACGAAATACCGAAACTTGCCGAGGTCGGCATTCCTTCGCGCCCCCCTCTGCCCTGCCGGGCATCTCCCCCACTTGGGGGGAGATTGGCAGCGTCGCCGCCGGCACCAAGCCTAAAAACCGCGCCTACCTGCCTTGCCTTCACCCTAAGCTGAATTGACCCTGCACTCCCAACATGCCAAAGGCCCGCGAAAGCCTTTCATCTGGAGCAGCCTGATGACCGATCGCGTCGAAATCGCCGGATTGCGGATCGCCCGCGAACTTCATGACTTCGTTGTCAACGAGGCCGCTCCGGGCACCGGCATCGATCCGGACAAATTCTGGAACGGCTTTTCGGCCATCGTCCACGACCTCGCGCCGAAGAACCGGGCACTGCTGGCAAAGCGCGACGCTATCCAGGAAAAGCTCGATGACTGGTATCGCGCCAATGGCGCGCCGGTCGACATGGAAGCCTACAAAACCTTCCTGAAGGAGATCGGCTATCTCGTCCCCGAAGGCCCGTCCTTCTCGGTGACGACCGAAAAGGTCGATCCCGAGATCGCCGTCGTCGCCGGGCCGCAGCTTGTGGTGCCGGTGATGAATGCGCGCTATGCGCTCAACGCCGCCAATGCCCGCTGGGGCTCGCTCTATGA
This sequence comes from Mesorhizobium sp. B2-4-7, assembly GCF_006442685.1. NCBI lineage: Bacteria > Pseudomonadati > Pseudomonadota > Alphaproteobacteria > Hyphomicrobiales > Phyllobacteriaceae > Mesorhizobium > Mesorhizobium sp. B2-4-7. The sequence continues at coordinate 306,786 of NZ_VFVH01000002.1, read as the reverse complement.
TGCGCTTTACGGCACCGACGCGATTCCCGAGACGGACGGCGCCGGGAAGGGCAAGGGCTTCAACCCCGCGCGCGGTGCGAAAGTCGTCGCCTGGGCCAAGGACTTTCTCGACCAGTCGGTGCCGCTCACATCGGGCAAATGGGCCGGCGTCAACGGCCTTTCGCTGGCCAATGGCGCGCTGCGGCTCAGCGCCGGCGCCGGCTCGACCACCCTTGCCGATGTCAGGCAGTTCGTCGCCTATCGCGGCGATGCCGCCAACCCGCAAGCCGTGCTGCTGGTCAGCAACGGCCTGCATATCGAGATATTGATCGACCGCGACAACCAGATCGGCCGCACCGATCCGGCCGGCATCGCCGACATCATCCTGGAATCGGCGCTGACCACCATCCAGGACTGCGAGGATTCGGTCGCGGCGGTGGATGCGCAGGACAAGGTCGTCGTCTACCGCAACTGGCTCGGCCTGATGAAAGGCGACCTGGCCGAAGAGATCACCAAGGGCGGCCGGACCTTTGTCCGCAAGCTCAACCCCGATCGGTCCTATACCTCGCCCAATGGTGGCACGGTGACGCTGCCCGGCCGCTCGCTGATGCTGGTCAGGAATGTCGGCCACCTCATGACCAATCCGGCGATAACGGACCGAGACGGCAACGAGGTGCCGGAAGGCATCATGGACACCGCGCTGACCGCGCTGATCGCGCTGCACGATATCGGGCCGAACGGCCGCCGCGCCAATTCCCGCGCGGGCTCGATGTATGCCGTGAAGCCCAAGATGCATGGACCCGAGGAAGTCGCCTTCGCCGTCGAGATATTCGATCGCGTCGAGGCCCTGCTCGGCATGGACCAGAATACCGTCAAGATGGGCATCATGGACGAGGAGCGGCGCACCACCGTCAACCTCAAGGAGGCGATCCGCGCCGCCAGGGAGCGCGTCGTGTTCATCAACACAGGCTTCCTCGACCGCACCGGCGACGAGATCCACACCTCGATGGAAGCCGGCCCGATGATCCGCAAGGGCGACATGAAGCAGGCCGCCTGGATTTCCGCCTACGAGGCCTGGAATGTCGACACCGGGCTGGAATGCGGGCTTGCCGGCCATGCCCAGATCGGCAAGGGCATGTGGGCGATGCCGGATTTGATGGCGGCGATGCTCACCGAGAAGATCGCCCACCCCAGGGCCGGCGCCAACACCGCCTGGGTGCCTTCGCCGACCGCGGCGACGCTGCACGCCACCCACTATCACAAGGTCGATGTCCACGCCGTCCAGGCGGCGCTGAAGAGCCGGCCGAAGGCCAAGCTCGACGACATCCTGTCGGCGCCGGTCGCGGTGCGGCCCAACTGGTCTCCGGCCGACATCCAGGCGGAACTCGACAACAATGCGCAAGGCATTCTGGGCTATGTCGTGCGCTGGATCGACCAGGGCGTCGGCTGCTCGAAAGTGCCCGATATCAACGATGTCGGCCTGATGGAGGACCGCGCCACGCTGCGCATCTCCTCGCAGCACATCGCCAACTGGCTGCACCATGGCGTCTGCACGGCCGACCAGGTGATGGAAACGATGAGGCGCATGGCTGATATCGTCGACCAGCAGAACCAAGGCGACCCGCTCTACCGGCCGATGGCCGCCGATTTCGACGGCTCCGTCGCCTTCCAGGCCGCCTGCGACCTCGTCTTCAAAGGCCGCATCCAGCCCAACGGCTACACCGAACCGGTGCTGCACGCGCGGAGGCTGGAACTGAAGGCGAAGGGAGCGGCCTGAACCGGAGAGTTGAAGCCGGCAGGCGTTCCGCTTCCCTCCTCTCGAAGCAGCGCGAACTACGCCGCCTGCGCCACTCGCTCCGAACTCATCCGGTAGGAGATCGCTTCGGCCAAGTGAATGCGGCCGACGGTCTCGCTGGCGTCGAGATCGGCCAGTGTTCTCGCCACCTTCAGCACGCGGTGATAGGCCCGCGCCGAGAAGGCGAGCTTTTCGCTGGCGTCCTTGAGCAGCGACAGGCCCGATGCGTCGGGCATGGCGATCTCCTCGATGACCGCCGGCGCGCAATGCGCGTTTGTGGTGGCGCTGGTGACGCCGAGCCGTTCGAAACGCTCGCGCTGGAGGGTGCGGGCACGCGCCACGCGCAGCGCCACGTCGGCGCTCTTCTCCGCCCGGTCGGGCCGGATCAGGTCGCTGGCCGAGACCGCCGGCACCTCGATCCTGAGATCGATGCGGTCGAGCAGCGGTCCCGAGATGCGCGCCTGGTAATCGGTGCGGCAGCGTTCGCCGCGCAGGCAGCGATAGCCGGGCTCGCCGGCCATGCCGCAGCGGCACGGGTTCATCGCCGCCACAAGCTGGATGCGCGCCGGATAGGTGACGCGGTGGTTGGCGCGCGCGATCATGCAGTCGCCGGTCTCGAGCGGCTGGCGCAACGCGTCGAGCGTCTGCGGCGTGAATTCGGGAAATTCGTCGAGGAACAGCACGCCGTGGTGCGCAAGCGACACTTCGCCCGGCCGCGCCCGGATGCCGCCGCCGACCATCGCCGCCATCGAGGCCGAATGGTGCGGCGCGCGGAACGGCCGCCGGTCGGTCAGCTTGCCCTCGCCGAGCTCGCCGGCGACGGAGGCGATCATCGATACTTCGAGCAATTCCTTCGGCGCCAGCGGCGGCAGGATCGACGGCAGCCGCTGCGCCAGCATCGACTTTCCCGATCCGGGCGGGCCGACCATGAGCAGGTTGTGTCCGCCGGCCGCCGCCACCTCCAGTGCCCGCTTGGCGGTTTCCTGGCCCTTGATATCGGCAAGATCGGGCAGGTCGCGCGCCGCGGCATGGATACCGGCTTCGGGGCGCGACAGCACCTGCGTGCCGCGAAAATGATTGGCGATGGCGATCAGGCTGCGCGGCGCGAGTATGTCAAAGTCCTTCCCGGCCCAGGCGGCTTCCGGGCCGCAGGCGAAGGGGCAGATCAGGCCCTTGCCTTCGGAATTCGCGCCGATCGCCGCCGGCAGGGCGCCGGCGACCGCCGCGATGGTGCCGTCGAGCGACAATTCGCCAAGCACGACATAGCCGGCCAGCATGTCGCCCGGAATGGCGCCAAGGGCCGCCATCAGGCCGAGCGCGATCGGCAAATCGTAATGGCTGCCCTCCTTGGGCAGGTCTGCCGGCGCAAGATTGACCGTGACCTTCTTGGACGGCATCGACAGGCCGGAAGCATGGAGTGCCGCCTGCACCCGTTCGCGGCTTTCGGCCACCGCCTTGTCGGCCAGGCCGACGATGTGCATGTTGACCTTGCCGGGCGCTATCATAACCTGCACGTCGACCGGAACGGCCTCGATGCCCTGGAAAGCAACCGTGCGAACCCGCGCCACCATGTTTTGCCCCCGGATCTGGGCTTGCCCCAAGCCTTTTGCAATCAGGCCGCGAAGGGCCTGGCCCGGAGACAATCACAATTCCTCGGCTAAATCAAGAACATTACAGGAACGCGCAATCGCTGAAGTTGCAGCGCGATTGTCTCCGGTTGCAAAAACGGAACATGGTTAATACGAAATGAAAACGGTTACTTCCGCTTGGCCTCCACCGCGTCCCAGAACAGGCTGGCGATATCGGCGCCGCCGAAGCGTTTGACTTCACGCACGCCGGTCGGCGAGGTCACGTTGATCTCGGTCATGTAGTCGCCGATGACGTCGATGCCGACGAGGATGAAGCCACGTTCCCTCAGTGCCGGCCCGATGCGGGCGCAGATCTCGCGTTCGCGCTCGGTCAGCTCGGTCTTCTCGGCGCGGCCGCCGACATGCATGTTGGAGCGGGAATCGTGCTCGGCCGGCACCCGGTTGATGGCCCCGACCGGCTCGCCGTCAATCAGGATGATGCGCTTGTCGCCCTTGCGCACGTCCTTGAGGTAGCGCTGCACGATGTAGGGCTCACGGAACAACTGGCCGAACATTTCGAGCAGCGAGGCGAGGTTGCGGTCGGCCTCCAGCAGGTGGAAGATGCCCGCTCCGCCATTGCCGTAGAGCGGCTTGACGATGATGTCGCCGAATTCCTTGCGGAAGGCGGCGACCTCCTGGGGATCCTTGGTGATCAGCGTTTCCGGCATCAGGTCGGAAAACTCGGTGACGAAGATCTTTTCCGGGCTGTTGCGCACCCAGGCCGGGTCGTTGACCACCAGCGTCCTGGGGTGGATGCGCTCCAGTATGTGCGTGGTGGTGATGTAGTTCATGTCGAAGGGCGGATCCTGTCTCAGCAGGATCACGTCCATCTCCGACAGGTCGGTGCGCACCTTCTCCCCCAGCGAATAGTGGCTGCCCTTCTCGTCGCGTACCTGCATCTCCTCGATGCGGGCGAACACCTTGCCGTCGCGCAGCGACAGCCGGTCGGGCGTGTAGTGGTAGAGCTGATGGCCGCGCCGCTGCGCCTCCAGCGACAGCGCGAACGAAGTGTCTCCGGCGATCGACACGGTGGAGATGTGGTCCATCTGGACGGCGATTTTCAGCTTCATGGCAGGTCCCCAGCACGGTCGATGAGAGAGCGATATAGGGGTCCCGGCGCCTTCTGCCAATCGGGCCACGCCGCTAGCGGTCGAAGACCAGCCTGGAATAGCCGAGAAAGGACAGCCCCATGGCGGCCAGCGAAGCGAAAGCAAGGGCGGCCAATGGCGGGGTTGTCGGCAGGACGACAAGGATGGCGCAGTAGACCAGATAGTTGGCGATGCTGGTGGCGATGCCGACGCTGCCATAGCGCGCGCCTTCCCGCACCAAGCCGCGGCTCGACGGCGAGAAGGTCAGATGCCGGTTTGTCTGCCAGGTGACACAGAGTGCAAAGCCGATGGACAGCATGCGGGCGCTGAAAGGGCCGAGCGGCGTGACCGCAAGCAGCAACCAGAGGGCGGCCGCGTCGGCGACGAAGCCGATGCCGCCGGCAAAGACGAAGCGGACGAGACGGCTCACCGCTTCATGCGGCGCGAGGCGTCTTGCCTGGGCCGGCCTTCGCGGCAGTCGGCTCGTTGGCGCGCTCGCGCCGCTCTATGCGGCCCGAAGGCATCGACAGGTAGAAGATGCGCTTCTGTTCGGCGCGGCCGCGCGACACCGAGTCGAGGATCACCCCAGTCACACCAGCCAGCATCGATAGCAAGAGCAGGCCGACCGACAGCACCCATGTCGGCATGCGCGGCACCAGCCCGGTCTCGGCGAATTCGACCAGCACAGGCGCCATCAGGAACAGGCTCGACACCAGGAAGACCAGGGCGAAGGCGCCGAAGAAACGTAGCGGTTGCGTTTCCTTCATCAGCATGGCGAACATCCACAGGATCCTGGCGCCGTCGCGAAAGGTCGAAAGCTTCGATGACGAGCCGTCCGGCCGCTTGCCGTAATCGAGCGCGATCTCGCTGACGGGCAATTTGAGCTGCGAAGCATGAACCGACATTTCGGTCTCGATCTCGAAGCCGCCGGAGACGGCCGGGAAGCTCTTGACGAAGCGCCGGGTGAAGACGCGGTAGCCCGAGAAGATGTCGGTGAAATCGCTGCCGAACAGCCCTTTATAGAGGCTGTTGAAGACGCGGTTGCCGAAGGCATGGCCGGTCCTGCCGGCATCGTCGGTGACGCCGCGCCGGGTGCCCACCGCCATGTCGGAGCGCTCGGTCAGAAGCGTGTTGATCAATTGCGGCGCGTCTTCCGGCGCATAGGTGCCGTCGCCGTCGGCCATCAGGTAAATGTCGGCGTCGATGTCGGCGAACATGCGCCGCACCACATTGCCCTTGCCCTGGCGCGGTTCGCGCACCACGATGGCGCCGGCGGCGCGGGCCCTGAGCGCGGTCAGGTCGCGCGAATTGTTGTCGTAGACATAGACCGTCGCCAAAGGCAGCGTCTCGCGGAAGCGCCGCACCACCTCGGCGATCGTCAATTCCTCGTTGTAGCAAGGCAGCAGCACGGCGATGGCGGGTTCGTAGCGAAGCTCTTGCGGCATTTTCCTCTCCGGGTGCCTCGCCGCCACGCGCGGTTCGCGCCGAAAGTCAGGCGCGTTCAGGCGGTTTTACTATTTATTGAAGCCGTTAAGGCTAGGTTTAAGGCCGACTTTACGAGTGTCGATTGGCCGAAAAAGCCCGGCATTCCTGCCAGGGGCGATGGGATGAGCACAGCCAGCAACGGCGCTTCCACCTGGAAGTCCGACATAGCGTTTGCGTTGCTTGCCGCCTTGCTGCTGCTGGCGCTCGATCTCTATGCCGGATTCCCGCAACTGGCCAACCCGGCCGGCGACAATGACAGCCTGCTGCAACTGGTGGAGGTTCGCGACCTCCTGGCCGGCCAGGGCTGGTTCGACCTGCACCAGTACAGGATGGGGCTGGAGGGTGGCTTCGTCATGCACTGGTCGCGGCTGCTCGACGCCCCGCTGGCGCTCGGCATGCTTGCCCTGTCGGCCCTGACGGGCAGTGCCGCTTTGGGCGAGCAGGTCGTGCAGGTGCTTTGGCCTCTCCTGCAATTCTGGCTCGCGCTGTTCTCCATCATGCGCGCCGCGCGCGCTTTCGCCGGCGAGCACGCGGTCCTGCCCGCCGCGGTGGTCGGCGGAGCGGCCTTGTATTATCTCGGAATCTTCTCGCCCGGCGCGCTCGATCACCACAATGTCCAGCTGATGCTGACCTTGGCCGGCTTGGCTTTGCTGCTTGAAGCACCTCGCCACCGGACAGCCGCCCTGTTTGCCGGCGCGTGCGCCACCCTGGCTTTGGCGATCGGCATGGAAAGCGCCCCCTATGCTGGAACCCTGGGCGCCATCGTCGCCCTGCTGTTCCTCGTCAGCGGTGGCGGCGAAAGGCTGATCGCCAGGGATTTTGGCTTGGGCGTCACCGCCGTCTCGGCCCTTGTTTTCATCACCACCATACCGGCGTCGGCATGGGGGCAGGCGCAGTGCGACACCTTCTCGACCGTGCACTTCGTGGTTGCCGCGCTTGCCGGCGCCGGCCTTGCGGTCATCGCCTCATGGGGCGCCGCCAATGCGACGTACGGCCGTCGCCTGGTCTCGCTCGGCCTGCTGGCATTCGTGCTTGTCCTTGTCGTGATGTTTCTGTTCCCGCAATGCCTGGCTGCCCCCTATGCGGGCCTCGACCCGCGCCTCCAGCAGATGTGGCTCGGTCATATCGACGAAGCGCAATCGATATTCCAGCTCGTCGCGGCCGATCCGGCCAGAGCGGTGGCGCGCTTCGCGACGCCGCTGGTGGCGACCGTCCTGATGGCGCTGCGCCTCGGCAAGGGCGGCTGGCGGCGGCAGGACAGTCTCGTCGGCGCGCTGCTGGTGGTGGCTTTCCTGGTCAGTGCCTGGGAGGTCCGCGGCTCGACCTTCTCCATCGCCTTCGCGGTGATCCCGCTTTGCGCCTGGATCGCCAAATGGCGGCAGCGCGCCGAAAACAGCCCGTCCGGCGGCTCCGTGTTCCGTATGGCCGCGGCCTGGCTGATCTCGGTCAATGCGGTTTGGTCCAGCGCTGCCGAGGCGGCATCGAGCGCCTTCCAGATCGGTGCGGCCGTCACCGATGTCGGCATCGATGCACCTTGCAACAGCAAGGCCTCGTTCGCCGCGCTCGCCCGCATGCCTGACACCACGGTGCTGGCCATCTCCAATCTCGGCTCGCCGATCCTGGCCTTTACCGGTCATCGCGCGCTCGCTGGGCCCTACCACCGCAACGTCGCCGGAAACCTGCTCGTATTCGATGCCTTGCTGGGCTCGGCCACTGACGCGAAAGCCGTCGTGGCAAACCATCGCGTCGGGATTGTCGCGCTCTGCCGCGGCAATCCCGAAACCAGGCTTCTCGCAACCAAGGCGCCTGACGGCTTTCTGGCCGGGTTGATGCATGGCAGCGTGCCGGATTGGCTGGAACCGGTGGCGGAGACCCGGGGCACGCCGCTGGAGCTCTATCGCGTTCGCCCCGCCGGTTGAGAATCCGCCTGAGCGACGACGCCCTTGAGCCCGGGCGGCTTTGCGGAGGGCAGCGTGCTCTAGCGGCGAAAAATCGATTTTCCCGATACGTTTCCTAAAGGGTTTGCTGCCAGTCTCGGAAATAAATTCCGACTTCGAGAAACAGGGACACCGATGCAAACTTCGTTTGGCACCGGTCAGGCAAACAGGGAGAGCACGGATCTGGCATTCACCGATCCGTTGACCGGGCTTGGCAACCATCGCCGCTTCTTCGACAAGGTCGATCGCCTGATCAGCGACCGTGCCGACGATCCCGCGCCCTTCACCGTCGGCATTCTCGACCTTGATGGCTTCAAGCCGATCAACGATCTGTTCGGCCACAAGGCTGGCGACGACATCCTGATCCAGGTGGCGATGCGGCTGCGCGCCTCGATGGACGGCCATTCCACCGTCTGCCGCATCGGCGCCGACGAATTCGCCTTCCTCTATCCGCTGGTGTTCAGCGAGGAGGCGGCGGCCGAAAAGTCGCGCATGCTGATCGAAATCCTGTCGGCCCCTTACGATGTCGGCGAACGCACCGCGAGGCTGTCGGCCTCCGTCGGCTGTTCGCTGTTCTATTCCGGCGACGAAACCACCGAGATCCTCATCAACAAGGCCGAAACGGCGCTTTACCATGCCAAGCGGTCTGGCCGCGGCCGGGTCGTCGTCTATACCCGCGAAATGGAAGAGGCGGCCAAACGCGTCACCCGCATCGAGCAGGCGTTGCGCCGCGCCGTCTCGGCCGGCGAGGTGGAGCCGCATTTCCAGCCGATCGTCGACCTCACCACGCGCCGCACCATCGGCTTCGAGACGCTGGCGCGCTGGACCGACCGCGACCTCGGCTCGGTGCCGCCGACCGTCTTCATTCCGATCGCCGAGGAGCGCGGCATCATCGGCCCGCTGTCGCAGCTGGTGCTGCGCAAGGCGACCGAGGCGGCGAGAAGCTGGCCGAAGGACCTGTTCCTGTCGTTCAACCTGTCGCCCTCGCAGCTCGTCGACCAGAACACCGGCCTGCACATATTGGCGATCCTCGATCGCACCGGCTTCGATCCGCGCCGGCTGGAGATCGAGATTACCGAGACCGGCCTGATGAACGATCCGGCCTCGGCCGCGCAGATCGTCGAGGACCTGCGCCGCGTCGGCATCCGCGTCTCGCTTGACGATTTCGGCACCGGCCAGTCCTCGCTCGGGCGGCTACGCGAATTCCATTTCGACAAGTTGAAGATCGACCGCGCCTTCGTCTCCTCCATTCTCGATGACCGCCCGTCGGAGCACATCATCCGCGCCATTCTCGCAATGTGCGAAGGGCTCGGCATGGATGTCGTCGCCGAAGGCATCGAGGAAGAGGCGCAGGCCGACCGGCTCGTCCAGTTCGGCTGCGCCGGTGGGCAGGGCTATCTGTTCGGCAAGCCGGCCGATGCCGACGCCACGCTCGGCTATCTCCGCGATTCCTTCCGCGGCGCCCTGCGCGCCAAGGCGGTCTGAACGGGCGATTGGCCCGTTCGATCGAGGCCGTGCCGTGCCTGCGCGCGGTCTCCAGGCTTTTTGTCAGACATAAGCCTCAAAATCCGTCTTTTCGCCCTTGCCCGCCGGATCGGTCTGGCTAGGATGCGCGCCGGTCAACCCGGGAGACGAAAACCATGATGCCATCGGCACGTTTTGCCGACCTCGAAGGCGCTTCGGTGCTGATCACCGGCGGCGGCTCCGGCATTGGCGCGGCATTGACCGAGGGTTTCATGCGCCAGGGCGCCAAGGTCGCCTTCATCGACATCGCCGACAAGCCCAGCACCGCGCTTGCCGACCGCATCGAGAAAGAGCTCGGCCGCCGGCCGCTCTACCTCAAGTCCGATCTGCGCGACATCGAAGCGCTCCGGGCGTCTGCCGCGAAGGCGGCCGAAGCGCATGGCGACGTCACCGTGCTGGTCAACAATGCCGCCTGGGACGAACGCCACGCCGTCGAAGACGTGACGGTGGAGTTTTGGGACAACAACCAGGCGATCAACCTCAGACCGCATTTCTTCACCGCGCAGGCGGTGGCGCCGGGCATGAAGCGGGCCGGCGGCGGCTCGATCATCAATTTCACCTCGACCTCCTACCTGATCAACCACCCCGACATGCCGGCCTACACCGCCGCCAAGGCGGGCATACTCGGCCTCACCAAGGGTTTGGCCGGCAAGCTCGGGCCCGACCGTATCCGCGTCAACGCCGTCGCGCCCGGCTGGGTCATCACGGAACGGCAGCAGGAACGCTGGGTGACGGAGCAGGCGCTTGCCTCTCATGTCGCCAAGCAGTGCATCAAGGACGTCATGCGGCCGGACGATTTGGTCGGCACCGTGCTGTTCCTGGCCTCGGACGCCTCGCGCATGCTGACCGCGCAAATGCTGATCGTCGACGGAGGTTTCCTGTGAGCCCCGGGTTTGCCGGCCCCCGATTTGTCGGCAATGTGCCGGCGGTCGCGGCGCTCGATTGGGGCACGACCCGGCTTCGTGCCTGGCTGATCGACGGCGGCGGCAAGGTGCTTGCCGAGCGTCGCGGCGACGACGGACTGATCACCGCGCGCGAGAAGGGCTTTTCCCGGGTTCTCGAGGGTCATCTCGCCGCCATGGGCGCGCCGGAAACGCTGCCCGTCATCATCTGCGGCATGGCAGGCTCGCGCCAGGGCTGGCTCGAAGCGCCCTATGTCACCGTGCCGGCGCCGATCGGCGCCATCCTGGCCGGCGCGGCCCGCATCCCGGGGGAGAGCCGCGACATTCGTATCGTGCCCGGCCTTGCCCAACGCCTGGCCGATGCGCCAGACGTCATGCGCGGCGAGGAGACACAGCTTGCCGGCGCCGGTTTGCCGGCAAAGGGGCGTGAAATCGTCTGCATGCCGGGCACCCATTCGAAATGGGTTCTGGTTGAGGACGGCGCCGTTGCCGGCTTCGGCACATGGCCGACCGGCGAGCTGTTCTCGGTGCTGGCCGCGCATTCGATCCTGCGCCATTCGCTCGGCGAGCATCCCAAGCCGGTCGACCCGCAGAACCCTTTCTTCCGCCGCTGGTGTGGTGCGGCGTTGACCGAAGGTGGCGACGTCACCGCAAAACTGTTCTCGATCCGCGCCGCCGGTCTGCTCCAGGACATGAAGGCCGACGATGCCGCGGCCTGCCTGTCGGGCCTGCTGATCGGCGGCGAGATCGCCTCGGCGAGGCGCCGCCAGGCCGCGGGCGCCACATCGGTGGTGCTGATTGCCTCCGGCGCGCTTGCGGCGCTTTATCGGCAGGCGCTCGGCCTTGCCGGGCTTGGCGTGCGGACCGTCGACGCGGATGAGGCGGTGCGTGCCGGCCTGGTCGAGGCGGCGCGCGAAAACGGCATGATCGCCAGAACCGGAGTTGCCTGATGAACCAGACCGCTGCGTTCCCGAAGCTCAAGCGCGGGCTGGTCGCCATCCTGCGCGGCCTCAAGCCTGCCGAGGCGGTGGCGATCGGCCAGGCGGTCTTCGATGCCGGCATCGAGGCGATCGAGGTGCCGCTCAATTCACCCGATCCGTTCGCGTCCATCGCCGCCATCCTCAAGGCGCTGCCGCCGGCCGCGCTGGTCGGCGCCGGCACGGTGCTGACGCCGGCCGATGTCGATGGCTTGCACGAAGCCGGCGGCCGGCTGCTGGTCAGTCCCAATATCGATGCCGAGGTGATGGAACGCGCCATGCAATACGGCATGATCACCATGCCCGGCGTGTTCACGCCCACGGAGGCCTTCCTGGCGATCCGGCTCGGCGCCTCGGCGCTGAAATTCTTCCCGGCAAGCGTGCTCGGCGCATCCGGTATTTCCGCCATCCGCGCGGTGCTGCCGGCTTCGACATTGGTCGGCGCGGTCGGCGGCGTCTCGGAGAAGGACTTTGCCGGCTACAAGGCGGCCGGCGTCACGGTTTTCGGGCTTGGTTCCAGCCTGTTCAAGCCGGGCATGAGCGTCGAAGACGTGGCCGCGCGGGCCCAGGCGGCGGTGACGGCCTGGGACGCGGTGTTCGGCGGAGACGCAGGATGAGCGAAGCGATTGTTTCGGTTTTTTCCGACCATGTCTGCCAGCTCGGCGAGGGGCCGAGCTACGACCCCGCCACCGACACGCTCTACTGGTTCGACATCGTCAAGGGCCATCTCCTGGAAAAGCGCCTCTCCGGCAGCGCGACCCAGGTGCACGAGCTTGGCCGGATGGCCAGCGCTATCGCCATCATCGACGACAAGCGCCAGCTGATCGCCACCGAAACCGGGCTTTTTGTCCGCGACGTCGCCACCGGCAGGATGACGCTGCACACACCTGTCGAGGCCGACAATCCGGTCACCCGTTCCAACGATTCCCGCGTCCATCCCTGCGGCGCCCTGTGGACCGGCACGATGGGCAAAAGCGAGGAGAAGCGCGCCGGCGCGATCTACTGGTTCTTCAAGGGCGAATTGCGCAAGCTGTTCTCCGACATCACCGTGTCGAACTCGATCTGTTTTTCCGCGGACGGCGCGCTCGCTTATTACACCGACACCTCGACCGGCCTGTTGATGCGTGTTGCCTGCGATCCGGCGACCGGCCTACCGGAGGGCGAGCCGAAGCTGTTCGTTGATCACCGGTCGGCCAAGGGCTTCGTCGACGGCTCCGTGCTCGACCGCGACGGCATCCTGTGGAATGCCGTCTGGGGCGGCAAGGTGGTCAAGGGCTATGCGCCCGACGGCAAGCTGGTGCGCACGATCGCCATGCCGGTGACGCAGCCTTCCTGCCCGGCCTTTGTCGGCAAGAACGCCAGCCGGCTGGCGGTCACCTCGGCCTGGCACGGCAAGGACGAGAAGCAGCGTCAGCTTGACCCGCAGGCAGGCATGACCTTCCTCCTCGACATCGAGGTCAATGGCCGGTTCGAGCCGCGCGTGCTGATCGCCTAGGGCATCTCTATATTCAGGTGACGCCGGCCTTTTCGGCTCGGCCCGACTTGAGTCTCGGTACCCGATGCACCGCGTCTGACGGGATCATTCAGCCGGCTGTCACGCAGGCGTCCGGCCCGCGTCGGTTTCGCGAAAGCCTGGCGTCTTCGCCATGCGATGGTGTGGAATTGCACCATTGGGAATCATGTCATGTCCAGCCTAAGGCTGATCCTCGTCCACGAGCCGGAAAAGGCCTGCCTCGAGCGGCTCCTCGCCGATGGCCACCCGCCGGAGCGTGCCGCCGAAATCGCTTCTTACCTGGCGCAATCGACCGATCTCGCGCATGAGTTCGACGCCCTCGCTTCTGCCTTCAAACGGCGCGATCTCGGCTTCGCGGCGGTGGAGCTGGACGATGCCGCCGATATGCTCGCCAAGGCCGACCCGGCGGCCACGCTGGTCTGGACGCTGACCGACGGCATCGCCTATTTCCGGGGCGGCGCGGCGCCTGCGCTTGCCAGGCTGAACGGCCTGAAGGCGATCGGCGCCGAGGATTCGCTGTTCGCGCTCTGCCAGGACAAGTTTCGCTCCGGCGCCGTGCTCGGCGCGCTCGGCCTGCCTGTGCCGCGGGCCGGCCTGGCGCGCAACGGACAATGGCTGGTCGAGCCGCCGGTTTTCGCCGCCGGCTGGTTCGTCAAGCCGAACCGGCTCGGCGCCAAGATCGGCATCTGGCCGGAGTCGCGCTGCGGCGATCTCGGCCACGCGCTGGAGCTTAGCCGGCGTGTTTTCGCCGCCTATCGCGACGACGTCGTCGTCCAGCCCTATGTCGCCGGCCGCAACGCGCGCGCCAGTTTCCTGGGTCTGACGCCGGACACCGGCGTCGAAGCGCTCGGCGTCGCCTTCGTCGAGTCCGGCGGCGATTTCCAGACCATGGAGGACAGCCTGGCGCTTTACGGCGAGACCGGCGAGGCGGCGAGGACAGCAGGGAAATACGCTGAGCCGCTGCTGCTTGCGGTCGCCGAAAGCCAGCCGGTCGCCGATGCAAAAGTCCGCGCGATCGCCGAACGGCTGATGAGCGGGCTCGGCCTGCGCGACGTGTTCTCCATCGATCTCCGCATCGAGCCCGACGACACCGTTCACCTCATAGAATTCGAAGTCTGCCCCGGCCTACCCTGCTTCGATTTCCGCGCCTATTGCCGGTCGCAATGGAACCTGGAGCTCGCCGACGCCATGGCCGAAACCGCCGCCAGCCGGCTAATCGGGCCGAATCGTCGCGCCTAGAGCAATCCAACAAAAGTGTGTGCGGTTTTCCCCGCAAAAGCGCGTAGCGCTTTCCCTTGGGAATTGCGCAAAAACAAAGAGATAGAGCGGCTCGCCGCTTCCCGTGAAACGGTGAACTGCTCTAAGCGGCGCGACGGCAAATCCAAGCTTACTCGGCGAAAATGGACGTCCGGCGGAATTATCCCTGCGGCATTCGCTCGAAGGTCTGCAACGATGGGTCGATCATGTCCCAGGCATGGCCGCGGATGGCATATGTGACCACCTGCGGATTGAACTGGCCGGGATCGTCGAGGCTGGTCGCGTGGACCGCTATCAGGTCCGGCATCGCGACTTGCGTCAGGTAGACCGGCGTTCCACAGGTCGGGCAGAAGGCGTGGATCTTTTCGTTGCCGCTGTCGCCAGCCACCCGCCAGGTGTTCGCTTCGCCCGTTATCGTCACATCGGCTCGCCGGGGGAAGGTCAGATAGGAGCTGTGACCCGTGCCGCTTCGCTTCTGGCATTCGTGGCATTGGCAGTGGTTCTCGAAGATGGGTTCGCTGCTCGTTTCATAGCGGATCGCACCGCAGGCGCATCCGCCGGTGTAGCGTTTGGTCATTATCGTTTTCCCACAGTCGGATTTGCTGGTCAGGCCGATTTCGGCTTGGCGAAAATGTCGATGCCACTGCCGGTCTCCAGGAAGGATTTCATGCTGGACAGCACCGCCGGCCATCCCTGGCTGACGCCCTTCGCCATGCCGCTGCCGGCTTCGAGCTCGTCATGGCTGACGGTCAGCCGCACCATCGTGTCGTATTCCTCGATGGCGAACGTCACCCGGCTGTATTTCGACGCATCGTCGGCCTGCGAAGCGTTTGCCCAGGTCATCACGAGACGGGTCGGCGGCGAGATCTCGACGACCTTGCCGACCAGTTCGACGGTGCGCTCGTCATTGGCGCGGATATGTTCCCATTTCGATCCCGCCTTCCAGTCCGAGACGTTCTCGTGGCCCCAGTAACGCCGTGCGATGTCGGGCCTGGTTATGGCCTCGAACACTTTTTGCGGCGTCGAGCGGATGTAGGTCACGTAGACAAAGCTGGTCGCCTCTGCGGTCATTTGTCTTCTCCTTCGAGTTCCTGTTTCAGGTCGTGCAGCAGGCTGAGCCGCTGGCGTTCGAATTTGCGCACCCAGCGCTCGTAGACCTCGTGCAGCGGCACGGGATTGATGAAATGCAGCTTCTCGCGGCCGCGTTTGACCGTGCTCACCAGATTGGCCGCCTCCAGCAGGTCGATGTGTTGGGTGGCGGATTGCCTGGCCATATCGAGATGTTCGCAAAGCTGGCCCAGCGTCTGCCCGTTCTTCTCGCACAGAAGATCAAGCAGCCTTCTGCGCGTCGGGTCGCCCAGCGCCTTGAAAACCTTGTCCGCGTCCATTGGGTTCACTCTGATGTGAAGCCATAATATGCAGGTAAATACCTGCATGTCAACCCGCGATCGGCCGGCATCAAAATTACCCCGTGTAAGGGCTGTTCGGACGCGATTGCTAAAGGGATTATGCGTCAGCCATGTCGTGGCCGTTGTCGAACGACTGTGCCGGTTGTCACTCAAAGACAACCGGTCGGGGCGCCGCCTGCTGGGCCAGGCTGCGGGATGTGAACCTCAGGACTCGTGCAAAGGCCGCGGCCGGCACTGATGCCGGCCGGGATAGCCTCAGACGCCCTCGACCAGCACGATCTCGCCGTCGGCGACCTTCTGGCGAATGGCGGCGGCGCGCTGGTATTCAGGTGAATGGTAGCAGTCATGCGCGGCGGCAAGCGTCTCGAACTCGATGACGACGTTGCGCGCGCGGCCGGCCCCTTCTGCCTTCTCATGCTCGCCGCCGCGCGCCAGGAATTTCGCGCCGAAGCGCTCGAAGGCCGGCTTGGCGGCGGCGACATAATCCTTGTAGCCTTCCGCGTCGCGCACATCGACGCGGGCGATCCAGTATCCCTTGGGCATCCTTCTTCTCCGAAGCCGTTCGTTGGAAATTATGCCGAGCGCATTTCGTCGAGGATGGCTTCAGCCGCCGCGCGTCTGTCCGCCGCGGCGACGATCGGGCGCCCGACGACCAGATGGCTGGAGCCGCTGCGGATGGCATCCGCCGGCGTCATCACGCGCTTCTGGTCGCCATGGTCGCTGCCGGCGGGGCGTATGCCTGGCGTCACCACCGCCATGTCGGGCCCGACGATGCGGCGCACCGCCTCTGTTTCCGCGGCCGAGCAGACGATGCCGCCCATGCCTGCATGCAGCGCCTGTTCCGCGCGCCGCAGCACCAGCGTGTGCGGGTCGTATTCATAGCCCGCGTCGATCACGTCCTGTTCGTCCATCGAGGTCAGCACGGTGACGGCAAGCAGGCAAAGCTCGCTGCCTCTCGCCGCCTCCACCGCCGCCCGCATCGTCTTTGGATAGGCATGCAGCGTCAGCATAGTCATGCCCATCTTGACGATGTTCTCGACCCCCTTGGCCACCGTGTTGTCGATGTCGAGCAGCTTCATGTCGAGAAAGATCTTCTTGCCCCCGCTGGCGAGCTCCTTTGCGAAATCGAGCCCGCCGGCGAAGGCGAGCTGGTAGCCGATCTTGTAGAAGGAGACGACGCCGTCGAGTTCGCAGACCGCCTTCTCGGCCTCTTTCAAGCTCGGCACGTCGAGGCCGACGATCAGCCTTTCGCGCATTGTGTCGGTCTGCATGGCGTTGGCGATCACGGCTCGACCCGGGTCGACAGCATGCGCGAGGTTTCGATCAGCGTGCGGCATAGGTGCTCCATGGTTCGGTGCAGTCGTTCGTCCTTGAAACGCCCGTCCTCGTCGAAGGCGTTGCCGCCTTCCGGCACCGAGCATTCCGGCGTCACCACCTCCATCTGGCAACGCACCAGCACGGCGCGCAGATGGTTGATGCAGCGTATCCCGGCGAAGTGTCCGCTGGAAGACGAACTGAGGCCGGCGACCTTGCCGGCAAACGGCCTCACCGCACGGCCGCCATCCTTGCGCACCCGGCTCACCCAGTCGATCGTGTTCTTGAGCAGCGGCGGAATGGAGCCGTTATATTCGGGCGTGGCGATCAGCAGCCCGTCATGGGCAATGATCATCCGGGCAAGTTTCAGGGCGTTTTCGGGGACGCCTTTTTCCTTCTCCAGATCCTCATCCATGATCGGCAAGGGATAGTCGCCAAGCGAGATGCGAGTGACCTCGGCGCCTTGCACCGCAAGTTCCTTCTGCGCCACGTCGGCGGTCCTGCCACTGAAGGCCCCGGCCCGGACCGAGCCGGCAAAGACGAGGATTTTTGGGATCACTGCCATTGGCCAACCTTGTTCCCGGACAGGTACAGCCAGAGCCCGCTCAAATCAATGCAGATCAGGCAAAGCGTCATCCCCGGGCTTGCCCCGAGGATCTGCCAACGCATCCAAGTCAGACATTTTCGTCCCAATGCCCACCGCATCTGATACCGCTATGCGGCAGATCCTCGGGACAAGCCGCAGGATGACGACTTTCGAAGACATTCGCGGTCGGCTTCGCAATCCCTAATGCGCCTCGCGCCGGTAGATCCACAGCTGCGTCGGCGGGATGTTGCGAATGATGAAGTCGAAATGCTTGACCGTATAGTCGCCGCGGCCGGGCGGGATCGGCGACATCGGGCCGTAGGTCAGCTGCACGATCGGCCGGCCGGCCGGAATGCGGTCAAGCAGGCTTTCGATATAGGCGATGCGCTGGGCGACCGGGAAGTTGAGCAGCGGCACGCCCGAGACCACCGAATCGAACATCATCCCGCTCTTGTCGCCAAGCGTGGCGTTGAGATCGAAGGCGTCGCCCTCGATGACGTTGACGCCGGGATAGAGCCGGCGCAGATGGCGCACGAAATCGGTGGAATATTCGACCGCGTAGAGGTTTTCAGGCTTCACGCCCTGGGCCAGTATGGCGCGGGTGATGACGCCGGTGCCGGGGCCGACCTCGAGCACGGGCAGGCCGGACTTCGGGTCGACGATCGAAGCCATCTTGCGAGCGGTGATGGAGCTGGTCGGCACGATCGAGCCGACCGTCTTCGGCTTGTCGATCCAGCCCTTGAAGAACTTCAGCTCGTCGTCGAACTTTTCGGCAAGCGCCTTCCGCAGTCCCGGACCACGTGTCATGCAAGCTCTCCTCAGCGCTCCCCTGAGAGCTACTTAACACCTAAGCCGCCCAAGGCAAGGCAGGGTCATGCCTATGTCGTGGATAAGATAGTTTTCGTCGCGTCTAAAAATGCGCGCCTACTGCGGTCTTCACGGCGCGTGTTGGCCGCCCGGCAGGTGAGGCGCAGCGCCGACACCGGCAAGGCAAGCCACACGCGCACAGGCCGTCGATCAACGCTCGCCGAACGACTCGAAAAAGTCCTTCATGCGGGCGAAAAAGCCGCTCGACTGGGGGGAATTGTCCTGTGAGGAGAGCTGTTCGAATTCCTCCAGCAGCTCGCGTTGGCGGCGCGACAGGTTCTGCGGCGTCTCGACCGCCGTCTGGATGTAGAGGTCGCCGACATTGGGCTGGCGCAGCACCGGCATGCCCTTGCCCTTGAGGCGGAACTGGCGTCCGTTCTGGGTGCCTTCCGGCACCCTCACCTTGGTCTGCGTTCCGTCCAGCGTCGTCACCTCGAACGAGCCGCCAAGGGCGGCAGTCGTCATCGAGATCGGCACCTTGCAGTAGAGGTCGGCGCCGTCGCGCTGGAAGAATTCGTGCGGCTTGACCGCGAGGAAGATGTAGAGGTCGCCCGACGGCCCGCCGCGCAAGCCGGCTTCGCCCTCATTGGCAAGCCGGATGCGGGTGCCGTCCTCGATGCCGGCTGGGATGTTGACCGACAGCGACCGCTCCTCGGTGACGCGGCCCTGGCCGGCGCATTTCGGGCACGGATCCTTGATCGTCTGGCCGCGGCCCTGGCATTGCGGGCAGGTGCGCTCGATGGAGAAGAAGCCTTGCGTGGCGCGCACCTTGCCGTGGCCGTTGCACATCGAGCACGTGACCGGCTGGGTTCCGGGCTTGGCGCCGGTTCCCGAACATTCCGAACAGGAGATCGAGGCCGGCACGCGGATCTGCGCGGTCTTGCCGGCAAAGGCCTCTTCCAGTGAGATTTCCATGTTGTAGCGCAGGTCGGCGCCGCGCTCGCGGCCGCCGGAAGAGCGGCGCTGGCGGCCACCCATCATGTCGCCGAAAATGTCCTCGAAAATGTCGGCGAAGCCGCCGGCGCCGAAGCCGTGTGCGCCGCCGTTCATGCCGCCCTGCTCGAAGGCCGCGTGACCGAAACGGTCATAGGCCGCGCGCTTCTGCGGATCCTTCAGCGTCTCGTAGGCTTCGTTGATTTCCTTGAATTTGTGCTCGCAGGCATGGTCGCCCGGATTGCGGTCGGGGTGGAACTGCATGGCGAGCTTGCGGAAAGCGCTCTTCAGTTCCTTGTCGTCGGCACCCTTGTGCACGCCCAGCGTTTCGTAGAAATCAGCTTTCATTTTTTCCCGCTGTCCGGATGCTCAACGTCTTCATGCAGTGTTGCGTCGTTTGCCGGCACGTTGCCACGATTTAGGATCGGCGCAGCCCGGATGCTAGGGCCGGCGCGGAGCTGTTCGTGCTTTTCGACGATTTTTTCCGCACTTTTTCTGCCAGGGTTGCAAAAAAGCCCGGCTTTGCGCCGGGCTTTCCGCTTTATCTTGCCGTCAGCCGGTTCAGGCCGACTTCTTCTTGTCGTCGTCCTCGTCGATTTCCTCGAAATCGGCATCGACCACATCCGAGTCCTTGGCGGCGTCCGCTTTGGCGTCGGCTTCCGCCGCTTCCTTCTGCGAGGCCTCGTACATGGCCTGGCCGAGCTTCATCGAAGCCTCCGCGAGCGCTTGGCTCTTGGCTTCGATTTCCGCTGCGTCGTCACCCTCGGTAGCGGTCTTCAGCGCCGCGATCGCGTCCGATATCGCCGTGCGGTCGGCTTCCGAGACCTTGTCGCCATATTCCTTCAGCGACTTCTCCGAGGAATGCACCAGCGCCTCGGCCTGGTTGCGGGCCTCGACCAGCGCGCGCCGCTTCTTGTCGGCGTCGGCATTGGCTTCGGCATCCTTCACCATCTTCTCGATGTCGGCGTCCGAAAGGCCACCCGAGGCCTGGATGCGGATTTGGTGCTCCTTGCCGGTGCCCTTGTCCTTGGCCGAAACATTGACGATACCGTTGGCGTCGATGTCGAAGGTGACCTCGATCTGCGGCACGCCGCGCGGGGCCGGCGGAATGCCGACCAGGTCGAACTGGCCGAGCGCCTTGTTGTCGGCGGCCATTTCGCGCTCGCCCTGGAAGACCCGGATGGTCACGGCCGACTGCGAATCCTCAGCCGTCGAGAACACCTGGCTCTTCTTCGTTGGAATCGTCGTGTTGCGCTCGATAAGCCGGGTGAACACGCCGCCCAGCGTCTCGATGCCGAGCGACAGCGGGGTCACGTCGAGCAGCAGCACGTCCTTGACATCGCCCTGCAGCACGCCGGCCTGGATGGCGGCGCCGAGTGCGACGACCTCATCGGGGTTGACGCCCTTGTGCGGCTCCTTGCCGAAGAACTGCTTCACGATCTCCTGGATCTTGGGCATGCGGGTCATGCCGCCGACCAGCACCACTTCGTCGATCTCGCCAGCCTTCAGGCCGGCATCCTTGAGCGCCGCCTTGCACGGATCGATGGTGCGCTGGACGAGGTCTTCGACCAGGCTTTCGAACTTGGCGCGCGTCAGCTTCAGCGTCAGGTGCTTGGGCCCGGTGGCGTCGGCGGTGATGAACGGCAGGTTGATCTCGGTCTGCGTCGTCGACGACAGCTCGATCTTGGCCTTCTCGGCAGCCTCCTTGAGGCGCTGCAAGGCAAGCTTGTCGTTCTTCAGGTCGATGCCCTGTTCCTTCTTGAACTCGGCCGCCAGATACTCGACGAGGCGCATGTCGAAATCCTCGCCGCCGAGGAAGGTGTCGCCATTGGTCGACTTCACCTCGAACACGCCGTCACCGATCTCGAGCACCGAAATGTCGAACGTGCCGCCGCCAAGGTCATAGACGGCGATG
Source organism: Mesorhizobium sp. B2-4-7 (assembly GCF_006442685.1). Lineage (NCBI taxonomy): Bacteria > Pseudomonadati > Pseudomonadota > Alphaproteobacteria > Hyphomicrobiales > Phyllobacteriaceae > Mesorhizobium > Mesorhizobium sp. B2-4-7. The sequence goes on along the minus strand of NZ_VFVH01000002.1, from coordinate 285,677 downwards.
GTCTTGCCGTCCTTCTTGTCGAGGCCGTAGGCGAGGGCAGCCGCGGTCGGCTCGTTGATGATGCGCAGCACTTCGAGGCCGGCGATCTTGCCGGCGTCCTTGGTCGCCTGGCGCTGGGCGTCATTGAAATAGGCCGGAACGGTGATGACCGCCTTCTCGACCTTCTCGCCGAGATAGGCTTCCGCCGTTTCCTTCATCTTCTGCAGGATCATGGCCGAGATCTGGCTGGGCGACTGCTTCTTGCCGCCGGCCTCGACCCAGGCATCGCCATTGTCGCCCTTGACGATCTTGTAGGGGACAAGCTTCTTGTCCTTTTCCGTCACCGGATCGTCATAGCGGCGGCCGATCAGGCGCTTGACCGCGAAGATGGTGTTTTCAGGATTGGTGACCGCCTGGCGCTTGGCCGGCTGGCCGACGAGACGTTCGCCGTCGCCCGAGATGGCGACGATGGAAGGCGTCGTGCGCGCGCCTTCCGCATTCTCGATCACCTTCGGCTCCTTGCCGTCCATGATGGCGATGCAGGAGTTGGTGGTGCCGAGATCGATACCGATTACTTTTGCCATTTTTCTAGTCTCTCCGCTAAGCAGGCTCTCAGGACCCGTAAGGCGTTCCGACGAAAGCCCCTGTTCACAAGAAATCCCGTTCGGCAACCGCTGTTGCGGCGCTGGACGGCTTGGCGCGTATATAAGAACAGGCAGCATCGGGCGCAAGCATTCTGCGCAAGGCTTCCACCATCCTCGCCAGCGGATGGCGAAACGGCGCAATTACGCCTGCGCCTGAGGCATTTGCGCCCGTTCCGCCTCGCTGCGGTCTGGAAAGAATAATCAGACCCCACGGTGAACCTTTCCGCCTCCGCGTGCGACTGACGCTCAGGCGCCGCATGATGCGGCCACGGGAAAGGGAGCCACCATGACCAGCACCCCAGGGACGCCATGGCCTCCCCGACCAACAGGAGCTCGGCGCGACCATCATCTTCGCGACAAGGTCGATGCGCTTGGCTTTCCGCCGGTTCCGTTGACCCTGCACAGGAGCAGGCGTATCGTAATTATGAGGAAAGCAGACAATTCGATCGGGGACGAACGTGCCGGAACGCCGCGCCTTGCGCTGGTTTGCGCGGCAGGATCGGTTGGTTCTCCCTTAGACTTCGGGGGGAGTTCCATGTCTCGCGATCACCGCCGGTTCGCGCCCTCTCGTGCCGGCGGTTTGGGCGGCGTGGCGAAGGCCGCCAGCGCCTTTCTTGTCCTGGCGCTGACCGCCGGCCTATGGCTTGGCGGCCCCGCGCGGGCGCAGGAAACCCGGATCATCTATCCCGGCTCGATGGCGGTCACCGGATTTTCCGGCACCGTCATTCCCGATTTCGACTCTTCAGATTCCGAAAAGGGGGGCCTGCCGCCCGGCGTCGATCCGATTGACGAGACCTTCATCGACACGGCGCGCGCCACCTTGCGCGTTTTCGACGTTTCAAGCCTGGGCGGGCCGGCCTCCGGCCAGCTCGTCTACACGCCGCCGCCTTTCGAGGTGACATCAGGCCAGATCGGCCAGGTGTTCGGCCTCACCTATGATGACGGCATGCGCGGTGGCGTCCCGTCAGGCATTCCCAATCTCTATGCCGGCGCCACCTCGCTGCACGGCATCCGCATCGTCACGCCTGACGCCGACGATGACGGCCGTCCGGAGCGGCAGCGCCGCGGCATGGCAGGCGCTGCCTTCATGGAGGGCCAGTTCGGCACCGAGAACGGCGGCGGGCCGGGCACCATCTGGAAGGTCGACGGCATCAGCGGGCAGGTCGCCAAATTCGCAGACATCGACACCAACAGCGGGCCCGGCATCGGCAATCTCACCTTCGACCCCATCCACCGCCAGGTCTTCGCCTCCGACCTCGATACCGGTCTGATCCATCGCATCGACGCCAATGGCGCGCTGGTCGACACGTTCGACCATGGCGTCGCCGGGCGCCCGGCGCATGGCCTGGCTCCGGTCGCCGACGATGGCGCCGTCATGGACATACAGGGAGCGGCCTTCGACACGGAAGACCCCGAGACCTGGGGCTACACCCAGGACGAGCGCCGTGTCTGGGCAGTCGCCTATCATGGCGGCCGGCTCTATTATTCCGTCGGCGAGAAGGCCGAGATCTGGTCCGTGGGCATTGCCCGCGACGGCCGCTTCGCCGGCGATCCCCGTTGGGAGCTGACGGTCAAGGCCGACAAGGACTATGCCGTCACCGACATCGCCTTCGACGATAGCGGCTTCATGTACCTGGCCCAGCGCGGCCCGGTCGAGAACCGCTACGACTACAGCCAGTTCGCCGATTCCGGCAGGGGCGAGGTCATCCGCTACTTCAGCGAAAACCCGAACGATCCGGCAACGGAATCGGTCTGGGTGAAAGCGCCGCAGGAATATGCCGTCGGCTTCCCGCAAGGCTTCAGGCAGTCGGCCGGCGGGCTGGACCTGCAATATGGCTATGACGCCGAAGGCGATCTCGACACCTCGGCCTGTGCCCAGACGCTGGTCAACACCGGCGACAAATTGCGCGACAATCCGGCTCTTGCCGAGCGGCTCGCCGCTGGCGGGCCGCTCGCCGTGCATGGCGTGCAGATCACGCCCAGGGAGCTGGTCAAGCCGGCCAATGTGCCGCCTTTCGGCTCCCGGTTCGTCGACTTCGACGGCTATTTCGAGGACCCGGAAGTGGAAGGCCATGTCGGCGACGTCGCCGTCTGGCATCCCTGCGAGGGCCGCGCCGGCTATTATGAGGAAATCCCGGGCGGCTATCTGCCACCGTTCTATCCGCCGGACTTCCAACCGCCCGGCAACCTGCCCCCTTGTCTCGATGTCGACGATGTCAGGTATTTCTGCACACCGCGCGGGCTCGAGGCGGACCTTTATCTCCATGACCATGCCGGCCTCGGGGGCGATTCGATCAAAGCCCAATCCAGGACGCCAGGCGTCGGGGTGACCTCGCCCATGTCGCATGTGCCTGGCAAGCCATACACGATCGGCATCACCGGCCACGATCCGGGCGACACGGTCGATGTCGGACTCTGCTTCTACAGGAAGTCCGACAAGGACAAGGGCGGCTACTACCCTTGCTGCAAGATGACCTTGCCGCTCAGAACGCCAGCCGTCAGCTGCGACCGTTGAGGAGGGGACGATGAACAATCTCGCACTCTCCCTGCTTGGCGTCGCCGACAAGGCAACGGTCAAGAACACGAGGCGCCTGTCTTTTGCCAGGCGCGCTGCGCGCTGGCTGGTGGCGGCCGGTATCGCGGTCGCCATGCTGCCGGCGCTGCCGGCACTTGCCGAAGACACGGCTCCGGCCAAGACCGTCCAGGCCGCCAGCCCGGATAAGGAATTCAAGCTCGACAATCTGCGCATCATCAATCCGGAGCCCGGACGAGCCGTGCCGTTCTTCACCAAGACCGGCGGCCAGCGAAGCTGCGACTATGTCTTCTACACGTTGAGCTTCGGCCTGCGCGGCGCCCCGCAAGCCTTCTCCAGTCCGGGGCTGTCGGCTTCGCTGCAGAGGGCCCGGCTCGACTTCAAGGACCAGCTCCCGCATGGCTTGCAAATCGTCGACATGCAGGTCTCCGGTGACGGCACCGATGCGTCGGGCGGACCTCTGCCTGGCGCCGTCATCAGCAATTCGGCCGGCCCCAACGACACGGCAACGGTTTCGGATTTCCGGATTTCCGCTTCCGATCTCGACGGCTCGGGCGCACCGGGCGAACGCGTCATCACTTTCCGCATCACCGCCCGGATCGACCACGCGGCGTTCCCCGCGCCGGCGACGGTCGACAATCAGGGCCTGGTCAAAGTCACCGTCGGCACCGGCACGGGAACCATCATCCCGTCGCAGGATCCCGGCAAGCCGGACGACGGCAATTTTCTCACCGGCGAAAAAACCTCGATCCGGATCGACCTGACCAAGTGCAATCCGCCACCGCCACCTCCCGGCAAGGAATGCTTCAAGGTGGAGCGCGGCACGGTCGACTGCGTGCCCGGCGGCGGCGCGTTCATCTACCATATGCCTGTCGGTCCCGAGATGGGCGGCAGGTGGGTGCAGCTTTCGACCGCCACGCCAGGCATCACCATCGTCCCCGACACACAGAAGATGCCGGCCGGCGGCGGTGTGCTGAACTGGAAGATCGTCGGCGCCTCGCCCGGCGACGTCATCCACCTCGTCGTCACCGGCATCGAGACCTATGCCGGGCCGAAAGAGGGTTGGGGGCTCTGCTGCACGCAGACCATCGACATCGTCATCCCGCGCGACCAGAGATGTCCGCCCAAGGACAGGGAACCGGACCTGAAGGTCGAGAAACGCGCCGATGTCACGCGCTGCACCATGGGCGGCGGCTGCGACTTCAGCATCCGGGTCACCAATGTCGGCGACGCGCCCTACAACGGCAAGATCGTGCTCGACGAGGTGACGCTGCCGGCGGGCTCGACGCTCGATTCGGGACCCAATCCGCCCTGGACCTGTGTGCCCGGCGCCACCCCGATGATGTGCACCCATCCGGTGACCACGCTCAATCCGGGGGCTTTCATCGACCTGGAGTTCGGCTTCAAGCCGGCTGGCGGCTGGCAAGGCAGCAGCTTGCGCAACTGTGCCACCTATAACTATGCCGCCAGCGGCAAGCCGCTGTTCGGCAGCCAGGCCAACGACCGTGGCTGCGCCTCGATCCCGATCTGCCGGCGTGGCGATCGCGATCGCGACTGCCGGCCGCCGGTCGAGAAGAAGGCCGACCTGATCCTGAAAAAGCGTGCCCGCGCGGAAGCCTGCACCGCCGATGGCGTGTGCAGCTTCGTCATCGACATCATCAACAACGGCACCTCGACCTATAACGGGCCGCTGACCGTGGTCGACACCTATCCCGGGGGCGCGCCGGCCTCCTCGACCTTTGGCCCGAGCCCACCTTGGACATGCGGTCCGAACGGCCCCGGCCAGTTCCGTTGCGACAATGCCGGCATCTCGCTGCCGCGGGGCGCTTTGACGGCGATCGTCGTCAAGGCGGTGGTGCCGGCCGGCTACCGGTCGGACACGGTCGAGAATTGCGCCGAGGTGAAACCGATCCCCGGCGAGACCGACCTCACCAACAACCGGGCCTGCGCCAAGCAACGCATCCCTCGTCCCAATGGCGGCCAGCCTGTCCTGCGTATCACCAAGACATGCGGCAGTTCGCTGGCGGGTGCCGCTTTCGTCTCCTGCCGCATCACCGTCAGCAATGCCGGCACGGCTGCCCCCACCGGTCCGGTGCGGGTCAACGATGCCGCCACTTTGGTGGCGGGCGGCGCGCCCGTCCAGATCCAGACCGTCACATCAGACGGCGCGGAATGGGCATGCGGGCCGGTTCCGGCCGACACGCTGGCGTGCCAGATTCCCGGCGCCGTCATGACGCCGGGAACCAGCAGGCACTTCGACGTGACGGTTTCGGCCAACGGCGAGTTCGAGAATTGCGCGCGGGGCTCCTACGGCCCGGCGCAGGGCGAGGATGTCGTCCATCCGGTCGGCCGGGCCTGCGCCAAGGGCGGCGTGGTCTCGTCCATCCGCGTCGAGAAGACCGGCGACCGCGAGTGCCGGCCCGGAGAACCCTGCTCGTTCGAGATCACCATCACCAACGACGGCCCGGCGGAATTTTCCGGCCCTGTCCGCATCGGCGATGCGATCGGCGTCGAAGGCCTCGGCCGGCTGGAAGGCGTCGCGATCACCTCGATCGAGCCGGCCTTCGGCTGCTCGCCGGAACCGGCGGCCTTGCCTGCGTCCTGCATCGCAGACCTGACGCTTGGCGCTGGCGAAAGCCGCGTCCACCACGTCACCGTGGTCATCCCCGACGACGGCCGCCTGGCCAATCTGCAAGGCAGCGTCAACGGCCAGAACTGCGTCGGCGTGCTCTCTCCCGACACGCGGGTGCAGGGCGGCGGAGATGTGCTTTCCCGCGACCAGGCCAATACCCAGGGCAATCGCGACAAGGCCTATGCCTGCCATCCCTTCGCCATCAGGCATGAGACGAAGAAGGAATGCTCGGCAGGCTTCGTCATGAACGACGCCGGCCGGTGCGTCTGCCCGCAAGGCACCACCTATCGCAACGGCCAGTGCTCGTCCGGCGGCGTCATCATCCCGCCGAAGGAGCCAAAGCGTTGCGTGCTGCTCAAGGGCCAGGTCCGCACAGAGGACGGACGCTGCGTCTGTCCGCGCGGGACCGAGTTGGAGAATGGCGCCTGCGTCACGATATCCAGGCCGGGCTGCGCGATACCGGGCTCGGTGCCGACATCGAACGGCCATGGCTGCACCTGTCCCAGGGGCACGCATCTCGACCGGGATGCCAACGCCTGCGTACGCGACAGGCCGAAGCCTGAGCAGTGCACCATCCGTGGTCAGGTCCACGGCGCGGAAGGCGAATGCGTCTGCCCACGAGGGACCGAACTGCGCAAGGGAGCCTGCCGGGCTCTCCAGCCGGAGCCTGAGCAATGCACCATCCGCGGCCAGGTCCACGACGCCAATGGCGACTGCGTGTGCCCGAGGGGGACCGAGCTGCGCAATGGAGTGTGCCGGCGCAAGCAGCCCGATGTGGAGCAGTGCGACATTCGCGGCCAGATCCACAACAAGCGCGGCGAGTGCGTCTGTCCGCGTGGAACCCAGGTGATCGACGGCGCATGCCGCCGGTCCAGGCAAGAGAGCGAATGCGCGCCGGGCTCGCAAATGGTCAACGGCCAGTGCCAGCCGATCTTCAGGCGGCGTTGCCCGGAAGGCATGATCGGCCGTTATCCAAACTGCAGGCCGGTGCGCGGGCTGCCCTCGCTGGAACTCAACCCGGGACTGCTGCTGCAGCAGGTTCTGCCACGGCGCAGGCCGCAGTCCGAACAGCAGCAGGATACGGCTCCAAACAGAATCCTGAATCTCCAGCAGCAGTAACCATCGCCTGAAGGCACATCGGAAACCCCGCCGGAGCAATCCGGCGGGGTTCTTCGTGGCCGGGCAGGCTGAAGCTGCAACACGAAGAGGACGCCGCACTACCCCAGCTGTGGAACCGCCAAGCTCGCACCCTCGACAAGTCAGCGGCTGCGCTTTAGGCAGTGATCAGATGAAAAAGGCGCTCGGAAAGGCCCCGTCATCATGACGAAAAAAACCTTGATCGCACCTTCGGTGCTGGCTTCGGACTTTTCGAAGCTGGGCGACGAGGTCGAGGCCGTCGCGGCAGCCGGCGCCGACTGGATCCATCTCGATGTGATGGACGGCCATTTCGTCCCCAACATCACCTTCGGTCCGCCGGTGATCAAGGCGATCCGCAATCGCACCAAGGCTTTCTTCGACTGCCATTTGATGATTGCGCCGGCCGATCCCTATCTGGCAGCCTTCGCCGAGGCCGGCTGCGACGGCATGACCGTGCATGCCGAGGCCGGGCCGCATCTCGACCGCTCGCTGCAGACGATCAGGAATCTCGGCAAGAAGGCCGGCGTTTCGCTCAATCCGGCAACGCCGGAAAGTGCGATCGAATACGTGCTCGACAGGCTCGACCTGATCCTGATCATGACCGTCAACCCGGGTTTCGGGGGCCAGGCCTTCATTCCGGCAATCGTCGACAAGGTGAGGCGGGTCAAGGCGCTGATCGGCGGCCGGCCGATCCGCATCGAGATCGACGGCGGCGTGTCGCCCGAAACCGCGCCGCTGGTGACCGCCGCCGGCGCCGATGTGCTGGTGGCCGGCGCCGCCATCTTCAAGGGCGGCAGCGTGGAAGCGTACCGGGCAAATATCGGGGCGATCAGGACGGCGGCCGACAAGGCAGCCGGCTAAAAGCACCGCACAAGGAACCGATGGAGGCCAGGATCTCCCCACGTGGTCAACCCCGGGGGCCTGCACTGCGCGCTTCGCTGCGGCTGGCCCCGCGACAAAAGCCATGGGCAGGATAAAAGGCCTGATTCGGTCCCACTGTTCGGTGTCTTTTGCGCGCGACGGAAAAGAGGTTCGCGCGGAGGCACGGAAGAACAGGTGATCCTGCATATAAACACGTTAAATTTCCGCCGGTTGTAGCCGAACACGATTTCGTTCGACCAGATATAGGATCGTGCATATTTCTTTGTTCTAAAGTACAATGACGCGATCTCCCGCTTGAGCGCGTCGAGGCGCGCGCGGTAGGGTACGTGTACGGAAAGGGAACTGTTTCTCGGACTCGAATTGCCCAGGACAAGATTTGGGGACAAGGAGCCGATTTTGACATACGCAGCTGCCAATCTGAATGACGACGGCACAGGCTCGAAGAGTACGCTCGCCAGCACCGTCTATCATCAACTCCGTGCCGATCTTCTGCGGGGCGCCTTTGAAACCGAGAGCAAGCTGCGGGTTGAGTGGGTTGTTTCCAAATATGGCGCCGGCGCTTCCCCGGTTCGTGAGGCTCTCAATCGCCTGGCCTCGGAAGGGCTTCTCGGTCGGCATGACCAGCGAGGCTTCTTCATCATGCCGGTCAGCGCGGCAGAGCTCGAGGAATTGACACGTACCCGTTGCTGGCTCGAGGAACGGGCGCTTCGCGAATCCATCGCCCACCGCACCGCCGAATGGGAAGAACAGCTGGTTCTGGCGTTGCATCGGTTGGGGCGCACCTCACGTCTCATGCCAACGGATCTGTCGTCGCTCAATCCGGACTGGGAGAGACTGCACCGCACTTTCCACCGTGCGCTGATCTCGGCCTGCCGGTCGCGATGGCTGGTGGGGTTTTGCGACCAGCTTTCCGATCACGCCTACCGCTACCGCCGAATGGCCAGTAACGGCGAAGGCATCCAGCGCGACGATTTTGCAGAGCACCGCCTGATCGCGGAAAATGCGCTGGACGGTAATGCCGACGCCGCGGTCGAAGCCCTGCTCAATCACTATCGCCTGACGGCAGCCATGTGCATGGAGCGCTTCAAGCAGGTCGAAGCATCAGAGCCGGCCAGCGCCAGGGCCGAGCGCACGCCACGTTAGCGCCGCATCGCGCCCCAAGCCTTTGCCCCCCACCGCCGAGGCCTTCCGCTTTTCGCCGGCGACATGATCATGGCGGCCGCGTGGAGCCGCCCTTGCGGGCTTGACGGGTCGGCAAGAACCACCAACAGTCTGGCGCCGTGCAAGCGGCCGAACCGGAAGACAGGCCCGGCTCCGTCGGATGCATGCCTTTGGCCGCCAGACGCAGGAAGACCTCATGAGCAATCATCTGTTCGACATTTTCCGGTCCCGGATGCCGAAGCCCGGACGCCTGTTGATGCGAACGGATGACGGCCGCGTGCTGACCTATGGCGACATGCTGGCGCGCTCGGCGCAACTGGCGCACGCGCTTTTGCAACTTGGCGTCGAGCCCGGCGACCGGGTCGCGGTGCAGGTCGAGAAGAGCCCGGAAGCTATGCTGCTGTACCTCGCCTGCCTGCGTGCCGGCGCCGTCTTCCTGCCGCTCAACACCGCCTATACGCTGGCCGAACTCGCCTATTTCTTCGGCGACGCCGAGCCCCGGCTGGTCGTCTGCGATCCGGCACGGGCAGCCGACATCGAAGCCCTGGCGCAAAAATGCGGAGCCCTTGCCGTCACCCTCGACGGCAAGGGCGAAGGATCGCTGGCGGACCAGGCGTCGCGGCAATCGCCCGACTTCCACGACGTCGCGCGCGGTCCCGACGATCTTGCGGCGATCCTCTACACGTCGGGAACGACCGGCCGCTCGAAAGGGGCCATGCTCAGCCACGAGAACCTCGCCTCGAATGCGCGCGTGCTGGTCGACTATTGGCGCTTCAGATCAGACGATGTGCTGATCCACGCGCTGCCCATCTTCCACACCCATGGGCTGTTCGTCGCCACCAACGTCATCCTGATGGCCGGCGCCTCGATGCTGTTCGAGCAGAAATTCGACGAAGGGCGCATCGTCTCGCTCTTGCCGGACGCCACGGCGCTGATGGGCGTGCCGACCTTCTATGTCCGGCTCTTGCAGCAGGACGGGTTGACCCGCGAGGCGGCAAGAAACATCCGCCTGTTCGTTTCCGGCTCCGCGCCGCTGCTGGCCGAGACGCACAGGGCCTGGCGCGAGCGCACAGGCCACGCCATTCTCGAGCGCTACGGCATGACCGAGACCAATATGAACACCTCGAACCCCTATGATGGCGAGCGCCGCGCCGGCACCGTCGGCTTTCCCTTGCCCGGCGTGTCGTTGCGCATCGCCGACCCCGACACTGGCAGGCCGCTTGCCCAAAGCGAGGTCGGCATGATCGAGGTCAAGGGGCCGAATGTCTTCTCCGGCTACTGGCGCATGCCGGAAAAGACCAAAGCGGAATTCCGCGACGACGGCTTCTTCATCACAGGCGATCTCGGCATGATCGACCCCGACGGTTATGTCCACATCGTCGGCCGCGGCAAGGACCTGATCATCTCGGGCGGCTACAACATCTATCCCAAGGAGCTCGAGAGCGAGATCGACGCGCTTGACGGCGTCCTGGAAAGTGCCGTCATCGGCGTTGCCCATCCCGATTTCGGCGAAGGCGTGACGGCCGTCGTGGTTCGCTTGCCGGCTTCGACCGTCACCGCTGCCGAGATACTCAATGCCATTGCCGCGCGCGTGGCGAAATACAAGCATCCCAAGCGCGTGGTCTTCGTCGACGAATTGCCGCGCAATACCATGGGCAAGGTGCAGAAGAATCTGCTGCGCGATACCTACAAGGACCTTTTTTCCATAAGCAGTCCCGCCAGCTAAGTCGATCCAGGCAAGGATACCTCATCCCGCTTGTTTGGACGGGGAGCATCGCGACAGTTTCGTGCGGTCGCCTGGGCACTATCGGGGGAACAAGAGACCGACGACATGCTCGGCCAGCGCCAGGCTTGCCGTCAGGCCCGGGCTCTCTATGCCGAACAGGTTGACGATCCGGCCCGCGCCGTGGTCGGCCGGCCCCTGCACCATGAAGTCGGCCGCCGGCTGGTTCGGGCCCGAGAGTTTCGGCCTGATCCCGGCATAGGCCGGCAGCAGGGCGCCGTCCCTCAGATCCGGCCAATAGCGCCGGATCTCGTCATAGAAGACCGCGCCGCGGCCGGGATCGACCGCATAGGCCGCCTGGTCGATCCATTCGACGTCGGGGCCGAAGCGGGCGCTGCCGCCGAGGTCGAGTGTCAGGTGCACGCCCAGGCCGCCATTGACCGGCACTGGATAGATCAGCCGCGAGAATGGCGAGCGGCCCGAAAGCGAAAAGTAGTTGCCGCGCGCCAGCCAGAGCGGCGGCACGAGCTCTGGCGGGAACCCTTCGATGCTACCGGCCAGCGCCTGCGCGTCGAGCCCTGCGGCATTTACGAAAGCGCCGGCTTTCAACGCGAACGTCTCGCCGTCGCCATCGCGCGTGGTGATACGAATCCCGTCGGCCTCGACCGTCGCCGCTGCGACGGCGGTCAGGAAGGCGAACGACGCACCGGCCGCCTCCGCGTCGCCGCGCAGCGACAGCATCAGCCCCTGGCTGTCGACGATGCCCGTCGACGGCGACAGCAGCGCCCCGGCGCAGCTCAGCGCCGGTTCGAGGCTTTCTGCTTGCGCGGCGGTCAGCAAATCGAGGTCGTCGACGCCGCATTGTTCCGCATTGGCCCGGATTGCATTGAGCCGAGGCAGCTGGCCCGGTTCGACGGCGACGATCAGCTTGCCGGTGCGTCGATGGCCGATGCCGCGCTCGCGGCAATAGGCATAGAGCCGTTCGCGTCCTTCGACGCAGAAACGCGCCTTCAGGCTTCCGGGCGCGTAATAGAGCCCGGCATGAACGACTTCCGAATTGCGCGAACTGGTGACGGTGCCGATCGAAGCGGCCTTTTCGACCACCAGCACTTCGCGGCCCGACAGGGCGAGCGCCCTGGCGATGGCGAGCCCGACGACGCCGGCTCCGGCGACGACGCAATCGACGTCAGGCATTGCCGGCTTTCACCGTTGCCCGCCGGCGCTGGTCGAAAAAACACTGTCGCCGCCGATCCAGACGCTTTTGATGTCGAGATCGTCCGAAAGCGAAACGATGTCGGCGGCGGTGCCCTTGGCGAAGCGGCCGAGCCGGTGCGATTGGCCGATCGCCTGCGCCGGATAAAGAGAGGCCATGCGCAAGGCCTCGGAAAGCTCCACGCCCACGCTGCGGTGAGTGAAGCGCACAGCCGAGATCATGTCGAGATCCGCGCCGGCCAGCGTTCCATCGGCAAGCCGCAGGCTGCCGTCCTTGCGGTAGATGGTGCGGCCGTTGAGCGTGAAGGAGGTCATGTCGGTGCCGATCGTCGCCATGGCGTCGGTGACCAGCACGATCCTGCCCGGCCCCTCTTTGGCCCGCAGCGCTATTGCGATGGTGGCGGGATCGACATGGATGCCGTCGGCGATCAGTCCCGCGGACAGGCCGCCGATGTCGATGGCGGCGCCCGCCAGTCCCGGCTCCCGGTTGCCGATCTGGCTCATGGCATTGAACAGATGCGTGACCACGCTGGCGCCGGCCTCGGCGAAGGCTTTGGCCGTGGCGTAGCCGGTGTCGGAATGGCCGAGGCTGACGATGATGCCGGCCTTGGCCAAGGCCGTCACGCGGGCCGCCTCGACGGATTCGGGTGCGATCGTGGTGAGCAGCACCGGGAGCTTGCCTCGCGCCGCGATCAGCATCGCCTCGTCCTTGTCCGTCATCGGCCGGATCAGCGCCGGGTCATGCGCGCCCTTGCGGGCGATCGACAGATGCGGACCTTCCAGATGCAGTCCGAGGAACCCCGGCACTTTCCGCAGTGCCGACGCCTCGCCGGCGGCAATCGCCGCGGTCGTGATATCGGCTGTATCGGTGATCAGCGTCGGCAGCAGCGCCGTGGTGCCAAACGCCGCATGCGCCCGGCAGATGGTCTCGATCGAGGCGACATCGGGATGATCGTTGAGCATGACGCCGCCGCCGCCATTGACCTGGATGTCAACGAAGCCCGGAGCCAGCATGCCGCCGCCGGTGTCGACGCGGCGGATATCCGTGGCAAGCGCGCCGGTGGGCAGGATGGCCTCGACCAAGCCGTCGCGCACGACGAGGGCATGACCGTCATGCCAGTCGTCGCCGTCGAAGATACGGGCGCCAGTCAGGGCGAAACGGTCGCTCATACGGTCTCCGTCACCTTGCGAAGGTTGCGCGGCGTGTCCGGATCGAGGCCGCGGTGGCGCGCAAGGGCCTCGACGAACACGTAGAAGGAGACGATCAGCGTCAGCGGATCGGTCAGTGGATGGCCGGTGGCGACATGCGGCAGGCGTGTGGCCTTGTTCGCCAGCATCGAGGTGACGAAGACCGGCGCCCCCTTGGCCGCCAGGCTGTCGGCGGCTTCGGCCACGGACGGTTCGGATGCGTCGCGCGCGGCCAGGGCCAGCACCGGAAAATCGGGGCCGATCAGCGCCAGCGGGCCATGCATGACTTCGGCAGCACTGTAGGCCTCGGCATGCATGCCGCAGGTTTCCTTGAATTTCAGCGCCGCTTCGTTAGCCATCGCCGCGGATGGGCCGCGGCCGAGGATGAACAGCGACTTCTGCTTTTCGATCGTTTCGACGAGCACGCTCATCCAGTCGCAAGCGATCGCCTTGCCGAAATGCTCGGGCAAGCGGGCAAGCGCCTTGAGAAGCGCTTCGTCGCCGGTGGAATGCGCCATCAGAGCAAGGCCGGCGACGGCGGAATTGACGAAGGTCTTGGTCGCCGCGACGCTGCGCTCGGGCCCGGCCAGGATGTCGATCGCATGGTCCGAGGCGCGCGCCAGCGGTGAATCGGCGGTGTTGGTGACGGCGATGGTCAGCGCGCCACCTGCCCGTGCGGTTTCGGCCATGGCGACGATGTCGGGGCTCTTGCCCGACTGCGAGATGGCCAGGCACGCGGAGCCGCCGAGCCTGAGCTTGCGGCCATAGATCGAAGCGATGGAAGGGCCGACCGAAGCCACCGCAAGACCGGCGGTGAGTTCGACCGCGTATTTCATGAAAGTAGCGGCATGGTCGGACGAGCCGCGCGCCACAGTGACGACGAAATGCGGGTCGCGCTCGCGAATGCCGCGGCCGGCTTCGGAAAGTACGGCACCGGAACCGTCGAGCAGGCGGGCGACGGCTTGCGGGATCTCCTCGATCTCGCGCCGCATATGGGTCGGCTCCGTCGATTTGTTAGGCTCGGTCGTCATGGTCGGCCCTCTTCGCTCGGCCCTGTCAGCCGCAGTTCGGCGACGAAATCATAAGCGTCGCCCCTGTAGATGGAGCGGGTGAACTCGATCACCTTGCCGCTCGCCAGATAGGAAATACGCTCGATGTGCAGGCCGGCAATGCCCGGCGGCACTTCGAGCAGGCGCGCGTCGCCGTCGCCGAGATTGGCGGCCGAGATGCGCTGCACCGCGCGCACCGGCCTGTTGCCGGTCAATTCCAGGGCTGCGTAGAGCGAGGAGCCAATTCCAGCGGGGTCCGGCAGCACGCTGGCCGACAGCGAGGCGCGCTCGATCGCCAGCGGCGTGTCGTTGGCGATGCGCAGGCGCGCCACGCGCGCCACCAATTCGTTCGACGACAGGCCAAGCACCATCATCTCGTCGGGCGAGGGCGCGTAAAGGCCGCGGTCGAGCCAGGCCGAGCGCACAACCATGCCGCGCCGCGCCATGTCCTCGGTGAAGGAGGTCAGCCGCGACAGCGACTGCTCGACCCGCTCCATGCGCGGCGCCACGAAGGTGCCGGAGCCGTGGCGCTGGACCAGGATGCCGCCCTTGACGAGGTCCTGCACCGCCTTACGCACGGTGACACGCGAAATATCGGCCTTGATGGCGATGTCGCGCTCGGAAGGCAGCGCGTCGCCGGGCCCGATCAGGCCGCGATTGACGGCATCCTCAATGCTTTTGCGCAGTTGCAGGTAGAGCGGCGCACCGCTTTGCGAGGACTGTTTCAGCGCGGCGAAGATCTGGTCGGCGGCGTCGCTCATCGAGCCGCTCCCCTCGGCGCGAACAGGCGGACCGCCATCTGCACGGCGCCGCCGAGCGCATCGTCGAGCGGCTCCCGAAGCAGCGCCCGGTAGCGTGCCGACAAGCGCGGCGCGTAGAGCGGCGCCAGCCCGCCGAGCAGGCAGAGCGGCGCGTCTGCCGCGAGATCGAGAGCGCCGAGCGAGGCCTCGACATCGCCGACCGCCTTGTCGAGGATCCAGTTGGCGACCGCGTCGCCCTTTTCGGCGTGTTCGAACACTTTGGGGGCGAAGCCGCCGAAATCGCCGGGCTTGGCATTGGTGGTGAACTCGACCACATCCTCCGGATTGTCGCGGAAGACGGCCATCATGCTATCGGTCAGCGGCGTGCGCGCGCGCACGCCATCATGGGCAAGCAGGGTCTGTTCGAGCAGGTCGCGGCCGATGCGGGCGCCGCTGCCCTGGTCGCCGACCTGGAAGCCCCAGCCGCCGATGGCACGCGACTTGCCGTTCTTGCGCGCCATGTAGGCGGTGCCGGTGCCGAGGATCGCCATGGCGCCGTCGCCGGAACCGACCGCGCCTTCCAGCGCGATTTCGGCATCGGTTTCGACGCGGCTGGTGCTGAACGGCAGGATCGCCTCGAGCTGCTGCCGGTAGGTGCCGACATTGGCGCCGGCGAGGCCGAGAATGGCCGGTGTTTGCGGGATCAGGTCCGAATCCTGGCCAGCCGCGACAAAGGCTTGCCGCGCCGCCTCGACGATGTTCGACCGGGCGCCGGTCAGGTCGGTGCGGATGTTGGCGGCGCCGCTTTTGGCGCGGCCGAGCACCGTGCCGTCTGCCATTGCCAGGGCCGCCCTGCAGCTGGTGCCGCCGCCATCGATGCCAAGCACGAATTTCACGTGATTTCTCCTCCAGGCCGATAATACCAATAAAATACCAATAGCCAAGGGTTAATTTCCGCTGCAAAAAGATTAGAGCGTATTTCACTGAAAAACTTGGCCATTTATCTGCGCCAGCGATTTCGGTGCGGCGAATTCGTTAATGCGTGTGGACAAGTGGTATTTTTTTGGTATTGTTTTCCGAATTGGAGGAATTGGGATGGCCGAAACGCGCACCGAAGCGCTGCACAGGAATGCCGAGGGGCTGGATATCCAGGCTCCCGAAGCGATCCTTGCTTCGCTGGCCGATGCGCAGGTCGAGGCGGCGAAGATTGTGCGCAACGCCATTCCCTCCATCGCCAAAGCGGCCGAGATCATCACCGGTAGCCTGAAGGGCGGCGGCAAGCTCGCCTATGCCGCGGCCGGCAGCTCCGGCCTGATGGCGCTTGCCGATGCGCTGGAACTGCCTGGCACCTTCGGCATCCGTCGCGACCGCATCGCCATCCTGATCGCCGGCGGCGATGAGGCCTTCAGAACGCTGGCCGGCGGCCCCGAAGACGATAAAGAGGAGGCCGCGACAGCGGTCGCCAACGCCGGCATTGGCAAGGGCGACTGCCTGATCGCAATCTCGGCCAGTGGTACGACGCCCTATGCACTGCGGGCGATCGAGGAAGCCGCCCGTCGCGGTGCGGCCACCATCGGCATCGCCAACAACCGGGACTCGGCTCTGCTGCGTCTGTCTGGAACCGCCATCCTGCTCGAAACGCCACCGGAAGTGATCGCCGGCTCGACGCGCATGGGCGCCGGCACGGCCCAGAAGATCGCCCTCAACATGCTGTCGACGCTCGCCGCTATCCATCTCGGCCATGTCCATGACGGCTACATGGTCAATCTCATGGCCGACAACAGCAAGCTGCGCGACCGCGCGGCGCGGATCGTCGCGGCCATCAGCGGCGGCAGCCGCGACGACGCGGCCCGTTTGCTCGAAAAGAGCGGCGGTGCGGTCAAGACCGCCATTCTGCTTGCCGCCGGCGCTGACAGCGCCGACACGGCGCAGAAGATACTGGAAGAGGCCGGCCAGAAGCTGCGGCCGGCCCTTTCCGCGCTGGGGCATGATCCCGAAAAGTGGAGACCGCTTCTCGGAAAAGATCATGCTCGAACAAAGAAATAGAGCCTGTTTCATCCCGGTGTCCATCGGGGTGAAGCAGGCTTGCGAGGGGAGCAAGGGGCGCAACGCCTCTGTTCTCATCAAAACCGAACCTGAAAAAGGTCAACAGGGAGACTGAGCATGACAACGAAACTACTGACGGCACTGCTTCTGGGCACCAGCATTCTCGGCTCCGCCGGGGTGGCTTACGCCG
This sequence comes from Mesorhizobium sp. B2-4-7, assembly GCF_006442685.1. NCBI lineage: Bacteria > Pseudomonadati > Pseudomonadota > Alphaproteobacteria > Hyphomicrobiales > Phyllobacteriaceae > Mesorhizobium > Mesorhizobium sp. B2-4-7. The sequence continues at coordinate 268,561 of NZ_VFVH01000002.1, read as the reverse complement.
AGGACGTAACGCTCAACATCGAAAGCTGGCGCGGCGACGACCTTGCCATCTGGAAGGACAAGCTGATCCCGGCTTTCGAAGCCAAGAACCCCGGCATCAAGGTGGTGTTCGCGCCCTCGGCGCCGACCGAATATGACGCGGCTCTCGGCGCCAAGCTCGCCGCCGGTTCGGCGGGCGACCTGATCACCTGCCGCCCGTTCGACAAGTCGCTCGAGCTGTTCAAGAAGGGCAATCTCGCGGACCTCTCCTCGCTGCCGGGCATGGACAACTTCTCGCCGGTGGCCAAGTCCGCCTGGCAGACCGACGACGGCAAGGCGACCTTCTGCGTGCCGATGGCGTCGGTCATCCATGGCTTCATCTACAACAAGGACGCCTTCGACAAGCTCGGCATCAAGGTGCCGGAGACCCGTGACGAGTTCTTCGCCGCGCTCGACAAGATCAAGGCCGACGGCACGTACATCCCGATGGCGATGGGCACCAAGGATCTCTGGGAAGCCGCGACCATGGGCTACCAGAACATCGGCCCCAACTACTGGAAGGGCGAGGAAGGCCGTGCGGCCCTCATCAAGGGCGAGCAGAAGCTGACCGACAAGGACTGGGTGGCGCCCTATGAGGAACTGGCCAAGTGGAAGCCCTATCTCGGTGACGGCTTCGAGGCGCAGACCTATCCGGACAGCCAGAACCTGTTCACGCTCGGCCGCGCCGCCATCTACCCGGCCGGCTCGTGGGAAATCGGCCTGTTCAACACCCAGGCCCAGTTCAAGATGGGCGCCTTCCCGCCGCCGGTCGAGAAGGCCGGCGATACCTGCTACATCTCCGACCATACCGATATCGGCATGGGCCTGAATGCGGGCTCCAAGCATGCGGACGCCGCCAAGACCTTCCTGTCCTGGGTGGCCTCGCCGGATTTCGCCACCATCTACGCCAACGCGCTGCCGGGCTTCTTCAGCCTGAACTCCTCGCCGGTGAAGATGGAAGACCCGCTGGCGCAGGAGTTCGTCTCCTGGCGCGGCAAGTGCAAGTCGACGATCCGCTCGACCTACCAGATCCTGTCGCGCGGCACGCCGAACCTCGAGAACGAGACCTGGGTCGAATCGGCCAATGTCATCAACGGCACCGATACGCCGGAAGCCGCTGCCAAGAAGCTGCAGGACGGCCTCGACAGCTGGTACAAGCCCGCCAAGTAAGGCTCGGGCAATGAGCTGGGCCGTTCCAAGTGGACGGCCCAGCGTTTTTCGATAGCATCGACTGCGAAGGACGGCGCCGCCCCTTATCCGCCTGCCGGCACCTTCTCCCCGTACAGTGACGGTGAGAAAGGGAGTTGCCGCAACGCTGGCGACCTCCTCTCTCCGTTCTTCACCGGGAGAGGGTAAGGATGAGGGGCACCGCTGTTGTCGAAAGCATTTTCCCAGACCTGATCGGTGGGGACCGAACTCATGGCCGCACAAGCACGACCGAAAAGACCGATCCGCTGGCATATCGCCGTCTTCCTGGCGCCGGCGGTGCTCGTCTATACGGCGATCATGATCCTGCCGCTCGCCGGCACTTTGCAGCTGTCGCTGTTCCGCAACATCGAGCAATCCCAGGTCTTCGTCGGGCTGGCAAACTTCCGCACCCTGTTCGGCGATCCAAACTGGTCGGTGAATTTCTGGAACGCGCTGCGCAACAATGTCTGGTTCTTCATCATCCACATGCTGGTGCAGAACCCGATCGGCGTACTGCTGGCCGCACTTCTGTCCAGCCCCAGGCTGCGCTTTTCGGCCTTCTACCGCACGGCGATCTTCGTGCCGACCATCCTGTCCTTCGTCATCGTCGGCTTCGCCTGGAAGCTCATCCTGTCGCCGCTATGGGGCGTGGCACCGCACATGATGGACCTGGTCGGCCTTAAAAGCCTGTTCACGCCATGGCTCGGCAAGGAGCAGTATGCGCTGACCGCGCTTAGCCTGGTCTCGGTGTGGCAGTTCGTCGGCATCCCCATGATGCTGATCTACGCCGCGCTGCTGTCGATCCCCAATGAGGTCATAGAGGCGGCGGAATGCGATGGCATCACCGGCCTGTCGCAGTTCTGGAAGATCAAGCTGCCGCTGATCCTGCCCTCGATCGGCATCATCTCGATCCTGACCTTCGTCGGCAATTTCAACGCCTTCGACCTGATCTACACCGCGCAGGGCGCGCTCGCCGGGCCGAATTATTCGACCGACATTCTCGGCACCTTCCTCTACCGCGCATTCTTCGGCTTCCAGCTGCAGGTCGGCGACCCCAACATGGGCGCGACCATCGCCACGATCATGTTCCTGATCATCCTCGGCGGTGTCTGCGTCTACCTCTTCCTCATCCAGACGCGCCTGCGTCGATATCAGTTTTAGGGGGCGATATGTCGAGCTCGAGCACCCCCCTCTGTCCTGCCGGACATCTCCCCCGCAAGGGGGGAGATCAGCTGTTGTCACGGCCTTCGCCAGCCACCAGCGATGCAGGAGATGTGTCGGCGCCAAAGCTGCCAATCTCCCCCCTTGCGGGGGAGATGGCCGGCAGGCCAGAGGGGGGTGGCTGGGTGCTGTTCCTCGGCAAAGTAGCTCCTCAGGAGACCATCCAATGAGCACCGCCACCCGTTCGCTGCCCCGCACGATCGGCGCCCATGCGGTCCTGTTGACCTACACGGCGATCGCGCTGTTCCCGGTGATCCTTGTCATCATGAATTCGTTCAAATCCCGCGCCGGCATTTTCGGCGCGCCTTTGACGCCGCCGACACCAAAGACCTTCGACCTGATCGGCTACACCACGGTGATCGGCCAGGGCGACTTCATCCACTACTTCCAGAACAGCCTCGTCGTCACGGTCGCCTCGCTGTTCTTCGTGCTGCTGTTCGGCGCCATGGCGGCATTCGCCCTGTCGGAATACCGTTTTCGCGGCAATACGCTGATGGGCCTCTATCTGGCGCTGGGCATCATGATCCCGATCCGGCTGGCCACCGTCGCCATCCTGCAATTGATGGTGGCGAGCGGGCTGGTCAACACGCTGACGGCGCTGATCCTGGTCTACACCGCGCAAGGCCTGCCGCTGGCTGTCTTCATCCTTTCGGAATTCATGAAGCAGGTGTCCGACGACCTGAAGAACGCCGGCCGCATCGACGGCCTGTCGGAATATACCATCTTCTTCCGGCTGGTGCTGCCGCTGGTGCGGCCATCGATGGCGACAGTCGCCGTCTTCACCATGATCCCGATCTGGAACGATCTGTGGTTCCCGCTGATCCTGGCGCCGTCGGAAGAGACCAAGACTGTGACCCTCGGCGCGCAGCTCTTCCTCGGCCAGTTCGTCACCAACTGGAACGCCATCCTGGCCGCGCTCTCGCTGGCGATCATGCCGGTGCTGATCCTCTACGTCATCTTCTCGCGGCAGCTGATCCGCGGCATCACGTCAGGAGCCGTCAAGTGAATTCGCAATCGCCCCTTCGCGTCGTCGCCGCCGGCCTCGGCAATATGGGCCGCAGCCATGCGCTCGCCTATCACACCAATCCGGGCTTCGAGATCGCCGCGTTGATCAACCGCTCCGACGTGCCGCTGCCGGATGGGCTGTCGGGCTACGGCATCAGGCGCTCCTTCGACGATGCGCTGCGCGACGAAAAGCCCGATGTCGCCTGCATAGCCACTTATTCCGACAGCCACGCCGACTATGCGGTGAGGGCGTTCGAGGCCGGCTGCCATGTCTTCGTCGAAAAGCCCTTGGCGACGACGGTGGCCGACGCCAGGCGCGTCGTCGCGGCCGCCAAGGCCAATGGCAGGAAACTGGTGATCGGCTACATACTGCGCCACCACCCGTCCTGGATCAGGCTGATCGCCGAGGCGCGCAAGCTCGGCGGCCCTTATGTCTTCCGCATGAACCTCAACCAGCAGTCCTCTGGCCATACCTGGGAGACGCACAAGCAATTGATGCGCACGACCTCGCCGATCGTCGACTGCGGCGTGCATTATCTCGACGTCATGCTGCAGATCACCGACGCCAGGCCGGTCGAGGTGCGCGGCATGGGCGTGCGGCTGACCGAGGAGGTGGCGCCCACGATGTACAATTACGGCCACCTCCAGGTGCTGTTCGATGACGGCTCGGTCGGCTGGTACGAGGCCGGCTGGGGACCGATGATTTCGGAGACCGCGTTCTTTGTCAAAGATGTCATCTCGTCGACGGGCTGCGTGTCGATCGTCATGAAGGAAGGCGTTAAGTCCGACGACATCGACACTCACACCAAGACGTCGACCATCCGCCTGCACAGTGCGAAAACCGGCGCGGACGGCAAGTTCGCCAAGCCAGACGAGATGCTGTCGATGGAGGGCGAACCCGGCCACCAGGATCTCTGCGATCTCGAACAGGCTTTTGTCCTCAAGGCGATCCGCGAGGATATCGATCTCACCCGCCATATGGACGACGCCGTGAAATCGCTCGCCGTCTGCCTTGCCGCCGACGAGAGCGTGCGCAGCGGGAAGGCGGTGCGATTGTGAAAAGGGAGCTAGCGGCAGGGGTTGCGGCCTACGGCGCCCCCCTCTGGCCTGCCGGCCATCTCCCCCTCAGGGAGGGAGATCAGCTGTCGGCATGGCCTTCGCCAATCACAAACGTCAACAAGAGTGTTTCAGCGTCAAAGCTGCCAATCTCCCCCCTTGAGGGGGAGATGTCCGGCAGGACAGAGGGGGGTGCCCTGGCGCCCACTCATCAATTTGGAGGACTGCCGTGGGCTCGCTGAAGATCGAAAACGTGAAGAAGGCTTTCGGCCCGGTCGAGGTGCTGAAGGGCATCGACCTCGAGGTGACGGATGGCGAATTCGTCGTCTTCGTCGGCCCCTCGGGCTGCGGCAAGTCGACTTTGCTGAGGGTGATCGCCGGGCTGGAGGATTCGACCTCGGGCCGGGTGGTCATCGATGGCGCGGATGTCTCGGCCACGCCGCCGGCCAAGCGCGGCATCGCCATGGTGTTCCAGACCTATGCGCTCTATCCGCACCTGACGGTGAAGAACAATATGGGCCTTGGCCTCAAGCAGGCCGGCACGCCGGCGCCCGAGATCGAGCGCCGCATCGGCATCGCCTCGTCCATGCTGTCGCTTGAGCCTTATCTGGAAAGGCGTCCCGCCGAACTCTCCGGCGGCCAGCGCCAGCGCGTCGCCATCGGCCGCGCCGTGGTGCGCGAGCCAAAGCTGTTCCTGTTCGACGAGCCGTTGTCCAATCTCGACGCGGCACTGCGCGTCAACACGCGGTTGGAAATCGCGCAGCTGCATCGCCGCCTCAAGGCGACGATGATCTACGTCACCCACGACCAGGTCGAGGCGATGACGCTGGCAGACAAGATCGTGGTGCTCAATGCCGGGAAAATCGAGCAGATCGGCGGACCGATGGAACTCTACAATTCGCCGGCGAACGAATTTGTCGCGGGCTTCATCGGCTCGCCGAAGATGAACTTCATCGACGGCGCCAGGCTTGGGGAAACCGCCAAGAGCATCGGCGTGCGGCCGGAGCATCTGACTGTCGACCCGAAATCCGGCGCCTGGAAAGGCACGGTCGTGCATGCCGAGCACCTCGGCGCCGACACCAATCTCTATCTCGACTGCGAGAAGGCCGGGCTGATCACGGTGCGCATTTTCGGTGTTTATGACGCCGAGCCGGGGGCGACACTTTATGCAACGCCGGATCCGGCGAAGACCTATCGGTTTGGCGCGGATGGGAAGGTGCTGAAGTAGTATCGCAACATAGGTTGGCGCTGCCCTCATCCGCCTGCCGGCACCTTCTCCCCGTATAGTGACGGGGAGAAGGAAGATAGCACCAGCGCCGGCGATTGGCGAAAGCAGCAACGACAGCGTCCTTCTCCCCGTTTTACGGGGAGAAGATGGCGGCAGCCAGATGAGGGGCGGCGCGACTCGTGAAAGTTATGCGTCAGCCCTGAACGTCTGCTTCTGCTGGCCCAACCCTTCGATGCCCAGCTCCACCACGTCGCCGGCCTTCAAGAACACCGGCGGCTTCATGCCCAATCCAACGCCGGGCGGCGTGCCTGTCGAAATAATGTCGCCGGGATGCAGCGACATGAACTGGCTGAGATAGGACACAAGGTAGGCGACGCCGTAGACCATGGTCTTCGTCGAGCCGTTCTGCATGGTCTTGCCGTTGACGGTCAGCCACATCTTCAGGTTCTGCGGATCCGAGACCTCGTCCTTGGTCACCAGCCATGGGCCGGTCGGGCCGAACGTGTCGCAGCTCTTGCCCTTGGTCCATTGGCCCTGGCGCTCGGCCTGGAAGGCGCGCTCGGAGACATCGTGCGCGACGCAGTAGCCGGCGACATAATCGAGCGCATCGGCCTGGCTGACATATTTTGCCGTTTTGCCGATGACCACGCCGAGCTCGACCTCCCAGTCGGTCTTTTCCGAGCCGCGCGGGATCAGCACGTCATCGTCCGGTCCGACGATGGCCGAGCTGGCCTTCATGAAGATGATCGGCTCCGGCGGCACGGTGGCGCCGGTCTCGGCGGCGTGATCGGAATAGTTGAGGCCGACGCAGATGAACTTGCCGGTGCCGGCAACGCAGGCGCCGAGCCGCGGCTTGCCGGAAACCGCCGGCAGCGACTTTGCGTCGAGCTTGGACAGCATCTCCAGTGAGGCCGGGTGAAGCGTGGTGCCGGCAATGTCGGCGACATGGGCGGAGAGGTCGCGGATCGTCCCATCCGCATCGAGCAGGCCGGGACGTTCGCTCCCCACCTCGCCATAGCGCAGCAGTTTCATTTAAACCCTTCTCCTGGTTGCGGCCTCGCGGCCTTTTGCAAACTCTTCACCGAAACGAATGGCTCCCGTTGGGGAAGCCGGCGGACCGTACCACCGGCCTGATCCAGGGCAAGCGCGGACACCATATAGTGATCGCCGGTGAGCGGGATTTTCAGACTCCTCGATCCGGTCAGATCGACCAGCCACCATCGATATTGTAGGCCTGCCCGGATGTGTAGGTGGCGCCGGCCAGATAGACGGCCAGATCGGCGATTTCCTCCGGCGTGCCGAGCCGGCCCATCGGCTGGCGCGCGATGAAGGCGGCGCGCGCGGCTTCATAATCGCCCTGCGCGTGCATGCGATCCTGCAGCGACGGGCTCTCGACCGTACCGGGGCAGATGGCGTTGCAGCGTATGCCCTTGCCGACATAGTCGGCCGCGACTGCCTTGGTCAGGCCGATCACCGCAGCCTTGGTGACACCATAGGCGAAACGGTTCGGCACGCCCTTCTGCGAACTCGCCAGCGAGGCCATGTTGATGATCGACCCGTCGCCGCGCTCCAGCATGCCGGGCAGCACGGCGCGGATGGTGCGGATCATGGCGCGGACGTTGAGGTTGAGAGCGAAATCGAGATCGCTGTCCTTCATCTCCAGGATCGAGCCGGAGTGGACGAAACCGGCGCAGTTGAACAGCACGTCGACGCGGCCGATCCCGGCGAAGGCGGTGTTGACCGCCTCGTCATTGAGCACGTCGACCTTGCGTGTCTTGATCCCGGCAGTCTTGGCGAGTTCCGCCAGCAGCGTTTCGTTGATGTCGGTGGCATGGACGGTAGCTCCTGCCTTGGCGAAGGCGAGCGCGCTTGCCTTGCCGATGCCTTGCGCCGCTGCCGTGATGACGACGACCTTGCCTGCCAGATCCGCCATGCTGTTCTCCTCCTGGGTTAACTGCCTTTATCGGCGGCCTGCGAAGGCGTCATGTGCCAGTCACAGGCCATGATGTGGCCTGCTCTGTCAGTTCACAGATAAAGATGTTTTTTCTCGTTAAAGAACATAAGCCCGAGCGTCAAGCCCGAACCCGATCTCCATTGTGACAGCATGGAACGTCAGTCGCCGTAGGGCACCCAGACGTTCTTCATCTCGACGGCGCGGCGCAGCAAAGCATCGCCAGCGGCTTCTTCCGAGGCCCAGTCGAGGCTACGGCCATTGCCGCTCCAGATACGTTTGAGGTTGCCGACGGACTCGACCTCCGCCTTGGCGCAGGTGTCGGCATCGGCGAACAGCCAGAGCCCATCGACATCGTCATGCTTGGCCAGCACGCCGGCAAGTTCGGCCGTGCGGCCGGTGACGATGTTGATGGCGCCGGCAGGCACGTCGGAATATTCGATGACCTGATACAAGTCGGTGGCGAGCAGCGGATGGCGCTCCGAAGGCACCGCGACCACCGTGTTGCCCATTGCCAGCGCCGGCGCGACCAGCGAGATGAACCCGAGCAGCGGCTGATTGTCGGGCGCGACGATGCCGACGACGCCAACCGGCTCATGCAATGCCAGCGTCACCGCCCGTGCCGGCGGCTGGTGCACGCGCCCCTCGAACTTGTCGGCAAGTCCGGCATAGAGGAACAACCGCTCGATCGACTGGTCGACCTCCTCGCGTGCCGCCTTGGCGGTCGCGCCCGTGAGCTGGACGAGGCGTGAAGCGAATTCCTCCGCCCGGCCGGAGAGGTTTTCCGCCAGATAGTAGAGCACCTGTGAGCGGTTGTAGGCGGTCGCCTCCGGCCAGCTCTTGCAGGCCCGCGCCGCGGAGACGGCATCGCGTATATCCTTGCGGTTGCCCAAGCCGACTTCGCCGGCAAGCTTGCCCTTGGCGGTGACAACCGCCAGCGAGTAGTTGCCGTCCGGCCGGACCTGTTTGCCGCCGATGAACAGCTTTGCCGTCCGGTCGATTGCTGTGCCATCGGCCTGCTCGACCGGTTGTGTCGAGGCTGCCGCCGGCTTGATGACCGGGCCAAGCGGCAGCTTTGCCGTGAGATATTCGAACATGCCTTCGCGCCCGCCCTCGCGGCCGAAACCGCTCTCGCGATAGCCGCCGAAGCCGCAGGCGGCGTCGAACATATTGGTGCCGTTGACCCAGACGACACCCGCTTTCAATTGCGGCGCGACGTGCAAGGCAAGATTGACGTTTTCGCTCCACACCGAAGCGGCAAGGCCATAGCGGGTGTTGTTGGCGAGCTCGATCGCTTCCTCGGTGTTGCGGAACGTCATGGTCGCCAGAACGGGGCCGAACACTTCTTCCTGGGCGAGAATATTAGCCGGCGAAACGCCGGTAGCGAGGGTCGGCAGATGGTAATAGCCGGATGAGGGCAGCGCCGCATCCGGCTGCCAGCAGACCGCCCCCTGTTTTGCGCCCTCGGCGACCAGGCCCTTGACGCGATCGAGCTGCGTCAGATCGACCAGCGGGCCGATATCGGTGTTCTTGTCCAGTGGGCTGCCGACGCGCAGCCGGCTCATCCTGACCTTGACCTTGGCGATGAAGGCGTCGGCGATGCCCTCCTGCACCAGCAGCCGCGAACCGGCGCAGCAGACCTGTCCCTGGTTGAACCAGATGCCGTCGACCAGACCTTCGACGGCGCTGTCGAGATCGGCATCCTCGAACACGATGAAGGCCGACTTGCCGCCAAGCTCCAGCGACAGCTTCTTGCCCGAGCCGGCGGTAGCCTTGCGTATGATCTTGCCGACTTCCGAAGACCCGGTGAAGGCGATCTTCTGGATGCCGGGGTGGTTGACGATGGCCGCACCCGCTTCCGGGCCGCCCTGCACGATGTTGACGACGCCTTTCGGCACGCCGGCGCGTTCGCAGATTTCGGCGAACAGGATGGCGGTCAGCGGCGTGAATTCGGCCGGCTTCAGCACCACGGTGCAGCCGGCGGCCAGCGCCGGCGCGATCTTCCAGGCCAGCATCAGCAGCGGAAAGTTCCAAGGGATGATCTGGCCGACGATGCCGACGCCCTTGTGGCCGGGGAAATCCTTGTCCAGCGCCTGCGCCCAGCCGGCGTGATGGATGAAGTGGCGGATCGCCAATGGCACATCGATGTCGCGGCTCTCACGGATCGGCTTGCCATTGTCGATTGTCTCCAGCACCGCGAACAGGCGCTGGTGGCGCTGCATGGCGCGGCCGATGGCATAGAGCACTTTTGCCCTGGCATAGCCCGAGGAGGCCGACCATTTCGGCAGCGCCTTGGTGGCCGCCGCGACCGCGGCGTCGATGTCGGCGGCTCCGGCATCCGAGACCTTGGCCAGCAGCTTGCCGGAAGACGGTTCGCTGGTCTCGAAGGTCTTGCCGCCGCCAGCCGCCTTCCAGGAGCCGTCGATGAACAATGCCTTGGAAAAATCGCGCGTGGCCAGCCAGGCGTCGGCCTCGTTACGGGCTTCCGGCGCCGGGCCGTAGTCCATGGCGTGATAGCGTTCGAGGATATTCATGGGGCCCTCCAGATAATTGCCTCGGCAGGCGCTCTGTCGCGCGCCTCTCTGTCCTGCCGGACATCTCCCCCACGAGGGGGGAGATTGGCAGTTTCAGCGTGTCGCTGCCCTTGCGACGTTGAAAATGGACGAAAACAAGGAAGCGCGTGATCTCCCCCCGTGTGGGGGAGATGTCCGGTAGGACAGAGGGGGGCGCCGTAGGGCTCCACGTTCGAGCCCTGACTCAAGCCATCGCGTGGCGGTGATTGGCCGAATAGTGCCCGGTCAGGTGATGTTCGAGTTGCCGCTCGATGTCTGTCAGCAGGCTCGAGGCGCCGAAGCGGAACAGATCCGGTTCCAGCCACGGCCGGCCGAGTTCTTCCTTCATCAGCACCAGCCAGTCGAGCGACACCTTGGCGGTAGAAATGCCGCCGGCCGGCTTGAAGCCGATGAGATAGCCGGTTTCCTCGAAATAGGCCCTGATGGCGCGCACCATGGCAAGGCCGACGGGCAGCGTGGCGTTGACGCTTTCCTTGCCGGTCGAGGTCTTGATGAAATCGGCGCCCGCCATCATTGCCACCATAGAGGCCAGCATCACATTCCGCAGCGTGGCGAGGTCGCCGGTGCCGAGAATGACCTTCAGATGCGCATCGCCGCAGGCAGCGCGCATCGAGACGATCTCGTTGTAGAGTTCGCGCCATTTGGCCCCGAACACCAGGCCGCGCGGGATGACGACGTCGATCTCGTCGGCGCCGTCGCGCACCGAGGCCTCGATCTCCTGGAGGCGGGTCGACAGTGGCGCAAGACCATGCGGGAAGGCGGTGGAGACGGCGGCGACATGGATGCCGGTGCCGCGCACGGCGTCGACCGCGGTGGCGACGAACGGATGATACACGCAGACGGCGGCCGGGCGGATGGGTTCGCCCGCAATGCCCAGGCCCTCGGCGATGTCGCGGCGCAGCGGATTGATCGCTTTGGCGCAAAGCCGGCGCACGCGCTCTTCCGTGTCGTTCGAGTTGAGCGTCGTCAGGTCCATGCAGGCTATCGCCCGCAGCAGCCAGGCCGCCTGGTCGTCGGCCTTGATCGAGCGCCGCTTGGTCAGGCTGGCGACGCGCCGTTCCAGCGCCGAGCGGTTGACGCTGCGCACCGACTCCAGAAAGCCGAGGTCGAGCTTCATGCCGGGATTGCGCGCGATGCGATGATCCAGCGGGAGGGCGGTGTTGGCGGCGGCGCGCGCCGGCAGCGGCATCACCTTGGCCTCGGCCTCGCGGATTGTGCTGCTCATCTCCTGCCCTTTCACTCAGCGACTGCGCCTATGTCTTGGTGTGTATCGTCTTCCCAAACCGCTCGGCACTTTTGGGCGACACGCACGAAGATAGCCCGCGAAGCCGCGCTTCACGAGTCCTCAAGCGAGGGATAGCTGAAAAAGGCCGCGAAAGCAGCTAATTTTTGACCAGAAGGTCAAAAGGTCGATCGCCGGGAAGAGCAGGCCTCAGCCGACGAAGGCGCGCTCGACGACAAAAGTCGAGGGATGGCTGAGCGAGCCTTCCTGGAAACCGAGGCTCTCGGCCATTTCCTTGACGTCCTTTAGCATATGCATCGAGCCGCAGATCATGATGCGGTCGGTCTCGGGATTGAGCTTCTCGATGCCGAGGTCGGCGTAGAACTTGCCGGAGCCGATGAGCGCGGTGATACGGCCCATGCGCGCCGACTCCTCGCGGGTCGTGGAGTTGTAGAGCGTGACACGGCCGCCGGTCAGTTCGCCGATCAGCGGGTCGCTTTCGAGCGTCGCCACCAGTTCCTGGCCATAGGTCAGCTCGGCATTGTCACGGCAGGTGTGGGTCAGGATCAGCTGCTCGAATTTTTCATAAGTGTCAGGGTCACGCAGCAGGCTGGCGAAGGGCGCGATGCCGGTGCCGGTGGAGATCATGAACAGCCGCTTGGCCGGCGTCAGCGCGTCGACCACCAGCGTGCCGGTCGACTTCTGGCGCATGATGACGGTGTCGCCGACCTGGATCTTCTGCAACTCCGAGGTCAGGGGGCCGTCCGGTACCTTGATGGAAAAGAATTCCAGCTCTTCGTCCCAGGCCGGGCTGGCCACCGAATAGGCGCGGAACACCGGCTTCTCGGCATTGGGCAGGCCGATCATGACGAATTCGCCGGAACGGAAGCGCAGCGACTGCGGACGGGTGATGCGGAACGAGAACAGCCGGTCGGTGTAGTGCTTCACCGAGACCACGGTTTCGGCATAGACATTGGCTGGAATCGGAAATTGCAGCGGGCGGGCGCCGGCGGTGTTGAACGCGGATGTGGTGTTCATCAAATCCAACCTTCTGGCCCAACTCACGAACGCGGGCGCCTAACCTTATTCCTGCGCGCCCGGACCGTTCAGGTTCCGGCGTGCTGCTCGCACACTCCAAAGCGGTAAGCTCTTGTGTCCGGAATTTATTAGTATACAAACGATATTTGCGTCAAGATGCCGCCGTAAAACACCTTTCCAAACTGTGACATATCCGTAGTCCCAGCATTTCGGGTTTCGACAATGAAAGAGAATTTTTCGGTGCAGCCGCCGGATTCCCTGGGCAGTGTCGTCGCCGGCATCGACGTCGGCGGAACCTTCACCGATCTGCTTCTGATTGATGGCAAGGATGGCGGGCGGGTACATATCGCCAAGACGCCCACGACCGTCGACAACCAGGCCTTCGGCGTCGTTTCGGCACTCGATACCACCGGCTTTCCGATCGACGGCATCGATCTTATCGTGCATGGCACGACGACAACCACCAACGCGGTGCTCGAACGCCGGCTGGCGAAGACCGGCATGATCACCACGCGCGGCTTTCGCGACGTGATCGAGCTCGGCCGGCGCACGCGGCCGCAGTCCTATGGCATGACCGGCACCTTTGTTCCGGTCATCCCGCGCAACCTGCGGCTCGAAGTGTCCGAGCGCGTCGAGGCGTCGGGAGCGGTACGCATGCCACTCGACGAAGCCGAAATGCGCGAGGCGGTGAAGGCGCTGATCGATGCCGGCTGCGAATCCCTGGTCATCCACTTCCTGCATTCCTACGCCAACCCTTCGCACGAGCGGCGCGCCGCCGAGATCGCCGCCGAACTCTGGCCGAACGACTACATCACCGCGGGTCATGCGCTGCTGTCGGAAGCGCGCGAATTCGAGCGCGGCGTCACCGCCTCGGTCAACGCTTCGGTGCAGCCGATCCTCGAGCGCTATGTCAAGCGGCTGCGCAAGGAACTCGCCGACAAAGGCTACGCCCGCGACTTCCTGATCATGAACGGCAATGGCGGTATGATCTCGGCCCGCTTCGTCACACGTGAATCGGCCAAGACCGTGATGTCCGGCCCGGCCTCGGGCGTCATCGCCGCCGCCTACACGGGCAAGCGCGTCGGCTTCGAAAATCTCGTCACCTACGACATGGGCGGCACCTCGACCGACGTGGCGCTGATCCGCAACGCCGAACCGGCGGTTTCGAACGAGATCGAGATCGAATACGCTATGCCCATCCATGTGCCGATGGTGGCGGTGCACACGGTCGGGGCCGGCGGCGGCTCGATCGCGCGCGTCGACGCGGCAGGCCTGATCCAGATCGGCCCGGAAAGTGCCGGCGCCAATCCAGGCCCGATCTGCTACGGCCGCGGCGGCCTGGAGCCGACCATCACCGACGCCAATCTGGTGCTCGGCCGGCTGGCGTCGAAGAAGCTGCTTGCCGTTGACAATCCGGTCACATCAGAGCGTGTCACCGGCATTTTCGCCGACAGGATCGGCAAGGCGACGGGCTTGTCCGGCGTCGAAGCAGCCGGCGCGGTGCTCAGGCTCGGCAATATGAAGATGGCCGGCGCCATCCGCATGGTGTCGGTGTCGCGCGGTCACGATCCGCGCGATTTCGCGCTGTTCGCCTTCGGCGGCGCCGGCCCGCTGCACGCCACCGCCCTGGCGCGCGAACTCGGACTGCCCCGGGTGCTGGTGCCGGCTCGGCCCGGCATCACCAACGCGCTGGGCTGCGTCGTCGCCGATCTGCGCCACGATTTCGTCAACACCATCAACCGGCCGGTAGGCGTTCTTGATGAAAGCCAGCTCCATCGGGTTTTGGAACGGCATCGAAACGAAGGCGAGGAGCTGATCGCCAAGGAGGCGGTGAAACCGCAGACCATCCGCGTCACCCATTCCGCCGACATGCAGTTCGTCGGCCAGACCCACATCATCAACGTGCCGCTGCCGTCCTCGTCGGTGACCCGGCAGGAGCTGCAGGCGCTGTTCGAAAAGGCCTATTTCGCGCGCTTCAAGGTCGAGCTGCCGGAAATCCGCGCCAATCTGGTCAACTTGAACACCTCGGTGACGGGTGTCAGGCCGGCGATCGATCTGTCGCGGCTGATCGACCCCGCCGGGCGGGCAAAGACGCTCGACGAGGCCCGGCGCGAGATCCGGCCGGTCTGGTACAGCGGGCGCTGGCATGACACGCCCGTATACGCACGCGAAGAACTGCCGCTCGATGTGATCATCGAAGGGCCGGCGATCCTCGAACAGATGGACGCTACCACGGTGCTCGAACCCGGCGACCGTGCCCGCTCGGACGCCGACGGCAACATCATCATCGACATTGGCGAGGCCTGAGATGCAAAAGCTCGACGCCATCACGCTCTCGGTTCTCCAGGCAGCCCTGCAGCAGGTCTGCGATGAGATGGACCTGACCTTTTCCCGCGCCGCCTTCTCACCTGTCATCGCCGAGGCCAATGACCGCTCCGACGGCATCTATTCGGCCGTCGACGGCTCGCTGATCGCGCAAGGCAGCCAGGGCCTGCCGGTATTCGTCGGCGTCATGCAATATTCGACCAGGACGGTGATCGAGATGATTGCCGACGGCCGCTGCCTGGCTCCGGAGCCGGGCGATATCTACATCGTCAACGACCCGTATCTCGGCGGCACGCATCTGATGGACGTGCGCTTCGTCATGCCGGTCTACCGCCACGGCAAGATTTTCTGCTGGCTGTCCAACACCGGTCATTGGCCCGACATTGGCGGTTCGGTGCCCGGCGGCTTCTCGGCTTCGGCGACGGCGGTCGAGCAGGAAGGCTTGCGGCTGCCGCCGGTCAAACTGTTCAAGAAAGGCGTACTCGACCCGGAGATCTACGCCATCATCTGTTCGAACATCCGCGTCGCCGACCAGCGCATCGGCGACATCAGGGCGCAGGCTGCCGCACTGCTGATCGGCCAGGATCGGCTCAATGGAATTCTGGATCGTTACGGAGACGAAACTGTTGTCGAGGCGATCGCAGAACTGCGCCGCCGCGCCGCCGAGCAGATGCGCGCCAACATAGCGGCCATTCCCGACGGGACGTACCGCTCGAAGGCCTTCGTCGATTCCGACGGCGTGGTCAACGAGCCGCTGACCATCGCGCTCGCCGTCGAGAAGAAGGACGACACCCTGACTTTCGATTTCGCCGGCTCGTCAAAGCCCTGCGCGGGGCCGATGAACAGCGTGCTGGCGACCACCTTGTCCTCGGTTTATCTCGCCATGCGCCATATCTTCCCCGATGTGCCGATCAGCGCCGGCGCCTTCGAGCCGCTCGAGGTCAAGCGGCCGGAGGGTACCTTCCTGGATGCCAGATATCCCCGCCCGGTCTCGGGCTGCGCCGCGGAAGTGTCGCAGCGCATCGCCGAGGCGGTGTTTGCGGCCATGGTGCAGGCGCTGCCCGACAAGGTAACGGCGGCGCCCGCCGGCTCCAGCGGCAATTTCGCGCTCGGCGGCAACGATCCGGCGCGCGGCCGCGACTATGTCATGTACCAGATCTCTGGTGGCGGCTATGGCGGCAATGCCGGCCATGACGGGCTGACCAATGGCTGCTCGACCATCGGCATCTCCAAGTCGCCGCCGGTCGAGATCATGGAGCAGGCCTTTCCGGTGCTTTACCGTCACTATGCGTTGCGCGAGGGCTCGGGCGGCGCCGGCAAACATCGCGGCGGCTTTGGCCTTGCCTACGAGGTCGAGATCCTGCGTGGAGAAGCCCGCGCCTCCTTTGTCATGGACCATGGCCGCTTCGGCCCGCAAGGCGCGCTCGGCGGCCGGGATGGCGAGCCCAACACGGTGGCCGTCATCCGCGACGGGAAGGAACATGTGCCGCCGCACCTCTCCAAGGAGCAGGACATCGCGCTCAAGGCCGGTGACCGCGTCCGCGTCGGTACGCCGGGTGGTGGCGGCTACGGCGATCCGCGTGAGCGCGATCCGGAACTGGTGGCTCAGGACGTCAGGCTTGGTTATTATACGGCTGAACAGGCCAGGGATTTGTTCGGCGCCGCATGAACTCGCTGGCGCCTTGTTCGACCCGGAGGAGTAAGGCCGCGGCCTGGTCCGGCTTGCTCGGAAATCGTTTTGGCCTCTCCTGCGGGTCCATGATATGATTTGCGAATGAAGTATCTTAATTCAAGAACCGGCCGCTCAGCCAAGACGGGTCATTTCGTGCTGACGAGAGCGCATGGCGAGAAAATCAGCGCTGTCGAAGGTATGAAGTTGTCGTCCCGCATGGCGAAAATACTCAACCATAGTGTGCGGCAAGGGTTGTCCGGTGACGAGCGGCGCTCGCTGATCAAAGAAGAAATCCGCAAAAAGAAATAGGCCGTTGGTCTACGCTGCCGAGTTCGATCCACTCTGCTACCCCGGCACGACCGTGCTTATGAATCTGCTTGATATCCGCGAGCAGGCAGAGCTCGATGAGGTCGAGCTCGCCTTGTTCCTGACTCGCGCGGACGAGCCCCTTCCGGCAGGCGAACTCGACTACCGTCACTATCTCCACCTGCATCGGCACCTGTTCCAAGACGTGTGTATGCTTGGGCCGGTCAGCCGCGCACCATCCGGATCGGCAAGGCTGGCAGCTGGTTTTGCTATCCCGAGCACATCGCCAGCGAGATGGTTCGGGTGTTCCGTGAACTTGGCGACCCCGACTCCTTGGCAGACCTAGACAGCCTCGGTTTTGCGAGGCACGTGGCCCACGTCGTTGCGGAGGTCAATGCCGTTCATCCTTTTCGCGAAGGCAACGGCCGTACCCAACTCACCTTCCTTGCGATGCTTGCTGAACATGCGGGCTTCACATTCAACGCCGATATCCTGGAGCGAGATCGCGTTATTCAGGCGATGATTGACAGCTTCGGTGGTTCCGAGGCGCCGCTTCAAACGCTTATCGAAGACATCATCGCGTAGCTCAGCCGCTCACCCCCTCCGGTCCAGCTTCGCCACCAGCCGGTCGCCCACCCACTGGATGCCGCAGACCAGGATGATCAGCACGATCACCACGGCGATCATCACTGACGTCTCGAACCGCTGGTAGCCGTAGCGGATGGCGAGGTCTCCGAGGCCGCCGGCGCCGATCGCGCCGGCCATGGCGGAGGCGCCGACCAGCGTCACCAGCGTCACGGTGAAGCCCGCGACGATGCCTGGCAGCGCTTCCGGCACCAGCACCTCGCGGATGATCGTCCAGCGGTTGCCGCCCATGGCGCGCGCCGCCTCGATCAGGCCATGGTCGACCTCGCGCAGCGACACTTCGGCGATGCGCGCGTAGTAGGGGGTGGCGGCGATCGACAGCGGCACGATCGCCGCCCAGGTGCCGATCGAGGTACCGACGATCAGCCGCGTCACCGGGATCAGCGCCACCAAAAGGATGATGAACGGCACCGACCGGAAGCCGTTGATGACTGCGCCGAGCACGCGGTTGACCCACAGGCTTTCGGCGATGCCGCCGCGTTCGGTGGCGATCAAGGCGAGACCAAGCGGCAGGCCGAAAACCAGCGAGATGAGGCCGGAAGCGGCCGTCATCAGCACCGTCTCCCAGATCGACCGCAGCAGAAGCTCAAACAGGATCGGCGACATGGCCAAGCACCTCCACCCGCGCCTGGCGCGATTTCAGGAATGCGATCACTCGCGCGAGATGGCTTGCATCGCTGCCGGGGACAGACAGGAACAGTGTGCCCACCGGCTGCTGCTGGATATGGTCGATGCCGCCATGGACGAGGCGGAACGTGCCAGGCACGAGCGTCGCGAGATCGGACAAGAGCGGGCTTTGCGCGGCCTCCCCGGCCACATCCACGCGCAGGATCGTCTCCGCGCCGGTCGCGGGCAGCAGCCGGGCCAAGAGCTCGGCCGGCAGTTGCGGCCGGATGGCGCCAAGCAGGCTTTTCGTGATCGGCGACCGCGGCTCGGCAAACACCGACCAGACCGGGCCTTGCTCGACGAAGCGCCCGGCGTCGATCACCGCCACGCGGTCGCCGATCGAGCGGATCACCTCCATCTCATGGGTGATCAAAAGGATGGTCAGGCCAAGCTGCCGGTTGATGTCCCTCAGCAAGGCGAGGATGGACCGCGTCGTCTCCGGGTCAAGCGCGGAGGTGGCTTCATCCGACAACAGCAGCGCCGGCCGCGCGGCCAGCGCCCTGGCGATGCCGACGCGCTGCTTCTGCCCACCCGACAGCGATGCCGGATACGCCTTTGCCTTCTCCGACAGGCCGACCAGTTCAAGCAGTTCGGCGGCGCGGCGCAGCCGCTCCGCCTTCGGGCGGCCCTCGATCTTGAGCGGCAGCGCCACATTGTCCTCGACGGTCTTGGCCGACAAAAGGTTGAAATGCTGGAAGATCATGCCGATGCGCCGCCGCAGCGGCTGCAGGTCGCGCTCGCCGAGCCGGCTGATCTCGCGGCCTTCGATGAAAACCTCGCCGGAATCCGGCCGCTCCAGTCCGTTCAGGCAGCGGATCAGCGTCGATTTGCCGGCGCCGCTGCGTCCGATGATGCCGAGGATCTCCCCCTTGCGCGCCGTCAGCGAAATGCCGTCGAGTGCCGCCGTCGCGCCGAAGCGGCGCTTCAGGTCAACGAGCCGCACCACGTCCTGGGACGTGTCAGGCTGGCCCTGGATCGGGCCGACGGTGCCCGTTGATGCCGCGAAATGCTGGTTCATGCGTGTTCCTGTTCTCGTCATCCGAAAACGAAAATTGCGGCCCGCGCTCGAGCGCGGGCCGCTATAGCTGTCGAACCGGGCGCCCGGTCCGTTCTCAATAGGCGCTGAGGCCGGTGCCCTTGTAGACCTTGTCGAACTCGGCTTTCACCGCCTCGTTCTGGTAGGAGGCGACCAGCGTCTTCACCCAGGGCTCGTTCTCATTGCCAACCTTGACCGCGATGAAGTTGCGGTAGGGGTTGTCGGCGATAGGCTCCTGCGCGATACGGTTTTCCGGTGTCAGGCCGCTCTTCAGCGCCCAGTCGGTGTTGACCACGGCGGCATCGAGATCCTCGACGGAGCGGCCGACAATGCCGGCGTCAAGCTCCTTGATCTCGACCTTCTTCGGGTTTTCCGCGATGTCGGCGGTGGTGGCGAGAATGCCGGTGCCGTCCTTCAGTTTGATCACGCCTTCGTTCTGCAGCACGCGCAGCGCCCGGCCTTCATTGGAGGGATCGTTCGGCACGCCGATCACCGCGCCCTCGGGCAGGTCGGCGATCTTCGTATATTTCTTGGAGTAGAGGCCGATCGGCCAGACGCCGGTATAGCCGACGCGCACGATGTGGTAGCCCTGTGTCTTGATCTGGTTGTCGAGATAGGGCTGGTGCTGGAAGGCATTGGCGTCGATCTCGCCGCGTTCCAGCGCCTCGTTGGGCTGGGTGTAATCGTTGAACACCACGGTCTCGATGCTGAGGCCCTTTTGCGCCGCCTGGGCGACGACGACGCGCCAGACATCCTCGTCCTCGCCGCTGATGATGCCGACCTTGATCGCCTTCTTGTCCTCGGCGAACGAAGCGCTGGGCGCAATCAGCCCGGCGACCGCGACCGCCGAAGCGAAAAGCAAGCCAAGACCCGCGCGGCGGTTGAAATATGACGAGAGGGAAGACAACAAGGTGTTCCTGAAATCGGACATGATGGAATCTCTGCGGTTGCGAAGTCACAAGCCCGGCGGAACGCCAAGCCTTGTCCAGATCATCAGAAACTCTAGGGATATTATCAAAGAACCGCGTTCCCCGGTTCGCCCGGAAGCCCGGAATATTCTCTCAAAATTTTCTGAACGGCGAGCACGGCAGCCTAGCCGCCGCGCCAAACGGGCCGCAGCGCCGCGGTTGAGCTGACGAACGCACTTTCCCGTAGTGTCCCGGTTGCGATCTGGCCGGTCTGCTGGCGCATTCCGCTCTGAATCCCTATATGCCTAGAGGAAAGCACAGGAGATTTCATGATAGCCAAATACACAACCGCTGAAGAAATGGCTCAAACCGTAGGCGTTGAGCCGACAGCATTCCGTGAAGCGCTACGCAGTGCTAAGTTTCCCCGTAAACGCGGCACTGACTGGGAAGTGACAATCGGCGGCCCGGCATACTCAGGAATGCGTACCGTCCTAGCATCTCTCATACGGCGCAAGGCGGCCTGATTCCGACCGGTCCAAAAGGTCACATGTTCTTTTCAATCGCGCCGCTTTTCCATAGGAGTTTGGCTAGGATCGCGACAAGCGCGGCGTCTAATTTCAAACTGAGACACTAGCCACTTTCCCGCTTGACTGCGTGGTGGCACGGAATAGTTTAGGCTGAAAATACCGGCCCTGATCGCCGGGCGGCAAGAATGCCTCGTATGCCTCGCCCTCCGGCGGTGGCTGCGGGGCATTGTTATTTTGGGGATCTGTTTGAAACGGCGTATCGAGATCGGCATCCTCTATTCCCGCTCGGGAAGCTACCAGCTCGTCTCCGATGCGTGCCGGATGGGCGCCATGCGCGCCATCGCCGACACCAATGCCGACCGCGGCTCGGGTATCGAACTGATGCCCGTCGAGCGTGACCCGCAAAGCAATGCCGATCGCTATGCGACGCTCTGCGAGGACATCTTCAAGACCAGCAGCGCCCGCCACGTGGTCGGCTGCGTCACCTCCTGGAGCCGCAAGGAGACCATTCCGGTGCTGGAAAAAGCCGGCGGCATGCTCTGGTACGCCTGCCCCTATGAAGGCTTCGAGGCCAACGAGCACGTCGTCTACATGCACGCTTGTCCAAACCAGCATCTGGTGCCGCTGATGGCCCATGTCGTGCCCCGCTTCGGCGCCAACGGCTTCCTGCTCGGCTCGAACTACATCTGGGGCTGGGAGATGAACCGCGTTGCGCGCGACCTGATCGCGGATGCCGGCGGCAAGGTCTTGGGCGAGCGCTATCTTCGTATCGGCGAGACCGACGTGTCACGGCTGATCGCCGAGATCCGGGCGACGCGGCCGAACTTCGTCCTCAACAACCTGATCGGCACCTCCTCCTACGCCTTCCTGGCGGCCTACCGCGACCTGGGCGTTGAGGACCCGGCCTTCAGCCCCGAGGTGTGCCCGATCATCTCCTGCAACCTCACCGAGGGTGAGCTGCCGGCGATCGGCGAAACCGGCAAGGGGCATTTGTCGGTCGGGCCGTATTTCGCGCCTCGCCCGGCGGCCTTCGCCTCGTCTTTCGAGGCCTCCGCCTATGCCTCCGTGCAAGTGATGGCCGACGTGCTCTCGCGTGATCCCGACGCCGGTCCGGCGGAATTTTCCAAGGCCTTCGCCGAACGGCGCTTCTCCACCCGGCTCGGCCCGATTGCTATCGACGCTCATTCCCAGCACGCAACGCTGCCGGTAATCATCGGCCGGATCGCCGACGGCTTCTTCGAGGTCGTCAGCCGGCAGCACGAGGTCGCGCCCGATCCGTACCTGTCACGCTACGACCCCGCCACGACATTCGGCCGGCCGCGCCTGAGGGTGGTGTCGTGACCAGGCCATCGCGCATCCCGAATCTCGGCGGCGCCAGGGCATTCATCCTGCATCGCCCGCACCCGACCGTGCAGGCCATCACCAGGCAGTTGTCCGCCATCGGCCTGGTCACCGTCGACTGCTGGCCCGAACTGCCGCCTGAAGCGCTGGCCGCCGATTTCGTGTTCTTCGACGCCGATCTCGGTTTCGACGAGCAATTCCCGTGGAAGGCCGGCGAGGCGCCGATGCCGCTGGTGGCGCTGATCGGTTCGGAGGCGCCCGGCCGCATCGAATGGGCTCTCTCGCACAAGGCCGATGCGCAGCTCCTGAAGCCGGTCGGCACTGCCGGCGTCTACAGCGCGCTGCTGATCGCAAGGCAGAGTTTCGAGGCGCGAAAACATTTGGCCGGCGAGATCGCCTCGCTGCGTCAGCGTGTCGCCGAGCGCCAGACCATCGTGCGCGCCGTCGCGGCACTGTCGAAAGGCGCCGACGACGATCGCGCCTACGCGCAGCTGCGCTCGCTGGCGATGAGCTGGCAGATCAGTGTCGAGGATGCGGCGCGCCGCATCGTGGCAATGACCAATGAGGAAGTAACGGGTGAGGAAGGCGGCGATGACCACTCCTATCGCGCCTGACCTCCCGGCGGCCGCACGCATGCCGGTCAAGTCGCGCGCCGGCGTCTGGCGCCGGCTGGTCAAACGCCGCCTGGCGCTGCTCGGTCTGTTCATCGTCGCCATCGTCCTTGCCGGCGCGATCCTCGCGCCATGGCTGACCGGCTATGACCCGAATGAGCAGATGTTCGACGGGCTGACGTTGGAAGGCTCGCCCTTGCCGCCTGACGCAAAATTCTGGCTGGGCACCGATCTGCTCGGCCGCGACCTGTTGACCCGCATCCTCTACGGCGCCCGCACCTCGCTGATCATCGGCATCGCCGCCAACGGCGTGGCGCTGTTGATCGGCACGCTGGTCGGCGTCACGGCGGGTTATTTCCGCGGCTGGATCGGCAGTGCTCTCATGCGCTTCACCGATCTGATGATGGCGTTTCCGGCATTGCTGCTCGCCATTTGTCTCGCGGCCGTGTTCGAGCCAAGTCTCTGGATCGTCGCTCTGGTCATCGCGCTGGTCAACTGGGTGCAGACCGCGCGTGTCATCTATACCGAAACCTCCTCGCTCGCCGAACGCGAGTTCATCGACGCCGAACGCACCATCGGGGCGAGCGCGCCGCGCATCCTGTTTCGTCACATCCTGCCGCATCTCCTGCCCACCATCATCGTCTGGGGCACGCTCGGCATCTCGACCACGGTGCTGCTGGAAGCAACGCTCTCCTTCCTCGGCATCGGCGTGCAGCCGCCGACGGCCTCCTGGGGCAACATCATCTTCGAGAACCAGACCTACTTCCAGGCGGCGCCCTGGCTGGTGTTCTTCCCGGGTGCGGCGATCCTGGCGCTGGCGCTGGCCTTCAACCTGATCGGCGACGCGCTGCGCGACATCCTCGATCCGACGCAAAGGGGCCGGGCATGATCGCCTATCTCGGCCGCCGCCTGATCCAGTCGCTGCTCATCCTGCTCGGCGTCTCGCTGATCACCTTCGCGCTGCTTTATTTGCTGCCTGCCGACCCGGTGCGCCAGATCGCCGGCCGCAGCGCCACGCCGCAGACGGTCGAGAACATCCGCCAGCAGCTCGGCCTCGACCAGCCCTTCGTGGTCCAGTACTGGCACTATCTCACGAAGCTCGCCAGCGGCGATCTCGGCCGCTCCTACATCCAACGCTCCGAGGTCACCGAACTGATCGTCTCGCGGCTGCCGGCGAGCCTGCTTCTGATGGTCGGCGCCATCCTGTGCGAATTGCTGATCGGGCTCTCGATGGGCCTGACCGCCGCCGTCAAGCGCGGCACCGCCACCGACCAGACGCTGATGGTCGCCTCCTTCGTCGGCGTCTCGGCGCCGCAATTCGTCGTCGGCCTGCTTTTGCTCTACGTGTTCGCCGTGCGGCTCGGCTGGTTCCCGATCGGCGGCTACGGCACCTGGCGCCATCTGGTACTACCGTCGTTAACCATGGGCATTCTCGGCGCGGGCTGGTACGCGCGCATGATGCGCTCCTCGATGATCGACGTGCTCCGCCAGGATTATGTGCGCACCGCGCGCGCCAAGGGCCTTGCGCGCCGCGCCATCCTGTTCCGCCATGCGCTCCCCAACGCCATCCTGCCGGTCATCGCCATGATCGGCATCGACATCGGCATCTTCATGGGCGGCATCGTGGTGGTCGAAAGCGTGTTCGGCTGGCCAGGCATCGGCCAGCTCGCCTGGCAGGCGATCCAGCGCGTCGACATTCCGATCATCATGGGCGTCACGCTGGTGTCGGCCTTCGCCATCGTGCTCGGTAATCTCTTGGCCGACATCATCGCCCCGTTCATCGATCCCCGCATCAAGCTCAGATGAAACCAGAAAACCAACAGAGAAAGGGAACATAACAATGAAAAAGCTTCTCGCATCAACCGTGGCCGCATCGGCGCTGGCGCTGATGCTCGGCATGACGAGCGTCCGCGCCGAGGACGCCGTCGACCCCAACGCCAAGCAGGGCGGCGCCATCACCATCACCTACAAGGACGATGTCGCGACCCTCGATCCGGCGATCGGCTATGACTGGCAGAACTGGTCGATGATCAAGAGCCTGTTCGACGGGCTGATGGACTACGAGCCGGGCACCACCAATCTCAGGCCCGACCTCGCCGAAAGCTACGAGATCTCGCCCGACGGCAAGACCTTCACCTTCAAGCTGCGCCATGGTGTGAAATTCCACAATGGCCGCGAAATGACCGCCGAGGACGTGAAATACTCGCTCGACCGCGTCACCAATCCCAAGACGCAGAGCCCCGGCGCCGGATTCTTCGGCTCGATCAAGGGCTATGACGATGTCGCCGCCGGCAAGGCCGAAAGCCTGTCCGGCGTCACCGTCGTCGATCCCTATACCGTCAAGTTCGAGCTGACCCGGCCCGACGCCACCTTCCTGCATGTCATGGCCATCAACTTCTCGCATGTCGTGCCGAAGGAAGAGGTCGAGAAATACGGCGCCGATTTCGGCAAGCATCCGGTCGGCACCGGCGCCTTCAAGCTCGCCGAGTGGACGCTCGGCCAGCGCATCGTCTTCGAGCGCAACGCGGACTACTGGCACAAGGGACTGCCGCATCTGGACAAGATCACCTTCGAGATCGGCCAAGAGCCGATCGTGGCGCTGCTGCGCCTTCAGAAGGGCGAGATCGACGTGCCCGGCGATGGCATTCCGCCGGCCAAGTTCCAGGAGGTGATGGCCGATCCCGAGCAGAAGGCGCGCGTCGTCGAGGGCGGGCAGCTGCACACCGGCTACGTCACCATGAACACCACCATGGCGCAGTTCGACAATGTGAAGGTGCGCCAGGCGGTCAACATGGCGATCAACAAGGCGCGTGTCGTCCAGATCATCAACAACCGTGCCGTGCCGGCCAACCAGCCGCTGCCGCCCTCGATGCCGGGCTACGACAAGGCGTACAAGGGCTATCCCTATGACGTCGCCAAAGCCAAGGCGCTGCTGGCCGAAGCCGGCCATCCCGACGGCTTCGAGACGCAGCTTTTCGCCATGAACACCGATCCCAATCCGCGCATCGCGCAGGCGATCCAGCAGGACCTCGCGGCGATCGGCATCAAGGCCAGCATCCAGTCGCTCGCCCAGGCAAACGTCATCGCCGCCGGCGGCGACAAGGCCGGCGCGCCGATGATCTGGTCGGGCGGCATGGCCTGGATCGCCGACTTCCCGGACCCATCGAACTTCTACGGTCCGATCCTCGGCTGTGCTGGCGCGGTGCCTGGCGGCTGGAACTGGTCGTGGTATTGCAACAAGGACCTCGACGCCAAGGCGGCCGAGGCCGACTCGGTGGTCGACCCGGCTAAAGCCGCCGAGCGCGACAAGATGTGGAGCGCCATCTACGACAAGGTGATGGAGGACGCGCCCTGGGCGCCGGTCTTCAACGAGCAGCGCTTCACCATGAAGTCCGCGCGCATGGGCGGCGCCGACAACCTCTATGTCGACCCGGTCCATATCCCGATCAACTACGACAATGTGTACGTAAAAGATGTGCAATAACTGCGACTACACCATCCACGGACGCCATCACCATTTCGGCTGGGACAATTCCTTTGCCCCGGCGCAGCGCGTGGCGCCCGGCTCGACCATCGAGTTTCAGTGCCTCGATTCCTCCGGTGGCCAGCTCAAGCCCGACAGCACCGTCGCCGACATCGCCAAGCTCGACTTCGCCGGGATCAACCCTGTCACCGGGCCGATTTTCGTCGAGGGCGCCGAGCCGGGCGACGCGCTGAAGGTGACGATCGAGATGTTCAAACCGTCCGGCTTCGGCTGGACGGCGAACATTCCAGGTTTCGGCCTGCTCGCCGACGACTTCAAGCAGCCGGCGCTCAACATCTGGAAATACGATGCCGCCTCGCTGGAGCCGGCCTTGTTCGGCAAGAACGGCCGCGTGCCGCTGAAACCCTTCGCCGGCACCATCGGCAACGCGCCGGGCGAGATGGGCCATCACTCGGTGGTGCCGCCCCGCCGCGTCGGCGGCAATCTGGACATTCGCGACCTCGCCGCCGGCACAACGCTCTATCTGCCGGTGGAGGTGGCCGGCGCGCTGTTTTCGGTCGGCGACACGCATGCCGCGCAGGGCGATGGCGAGGTCTGCGGCACGGCGATCGAAAGCCCGATGGACGTCGTGCTCAAGCTCGACCTTGTCAAGGACGCCAGGCTGAAGATGCCGCGCTTCACCACGCCCGGCCCGGTGACGCGCCACCTCGACACCAAGGGTTACGAGGTGACCACCGGCATCGGCCCGGACCTGATGACCGGCGCGAAAGAGGCGGTCGCCCAGATGATCGACCTGCTCGCCGGCCGTTACCAGATCGATCCGGTCGAGGCCTATATGCTGGCCTCGGTCTGTGGCGATCTCAGGATCAGCGAGATCGTCGACATGCCGAACTGGGTGGTGTCGTTCTACTTCCCGCGCTGCGTGTTCGAATGATGTTCGGTCGGCGCTGCACCCCCACCCCGCTGCTTCGCAGCGACCCTCGCCACAAGGGGGAGGGTAAAAAACCGGCGCCCTACCTCCCCCTTGTGGGGAGGTCGGACCGAAGGTCCGGGTGGGGGGCGCCACAGAATAAATCCCTTGCAGGTTTGCGTCTGCAATGACCTCAGCCACCGAAACAATTCTCGACATCGCCAATCTCTCCGTCTCCGTGCGTGGCGAGGACGGCGAGCGCGACGTCGTCTCCAACCTCTCTCTGACGCTTTCACGCGGCGAGACGCTCTGCATCGCCGGCGAATCCGGCTCCGGCAAATCGATGACCGCGCTGGCGATCATGCAACTACTGCCGCAGCCCGCCGCGCGCATATCTTCGGGCACGATCCGCCTTCTTGGCGGGGATGCGGGCGACACCGATCTCACAGCGCTCGACGAGCGCCGGATGCGCCGCATCCGCGGCGACCGCGTCGCCATGATCTTTCAGGAGCCGATGACCTCGCTGAACCCGGTGCTGTCGATCGGCCGCCAGCTCACCGAATCCATCGAGGCGCACACCAGCCCCTCGCGCGCCGAGGCCCGAAGCCGCGCCATCGAGGCGTTGAAGGCAGTGCGCATTTCGGAAGCCGAAAGCCGGCTGAAACAGTTTCCGCATGAGCTGTCCGGCGGCATGCGCCAGCGGGTGATGATCGCCATGGCGCTGGCGCTCGAGCCGGACGTGCTGATCGCCGACGAGCCGACGACTGCGCTCGACGTCACCGTGCAGGGCGAGATTCTGGAACTGCTGCGCGACCTGCAGCGCCAGCACGGCACCAGCGTCATCCTCATCACTCACGACATGGGCGTGGTCGCCGAAATGGCCGACCGCGTCATCATCATGCGGCATGGCCGCATGGTCGAGGAAGGCAAGACATCGGACATTTTTGCTCGCCCGCGAGCCGACTACACGCGCGAGCTGCTCGCCGCCGTGCCGCGCATCGGCACTGGCGCCGGCCGCCAGAAATCGAAAGAGATTGCCGAGCCGGCTGCGCCGGCAAACGTCGCCGATGTCACCGATCTGCATGTCCGGTTCGACCTGCGTGGCGGCTTCTTCGGCCGGGTCAACCGGCGCGTCCATGCCGTCGAAGGCGTCAGCTTTTCGATCGCGCCCAACGAAGCGCTGGCGCTGGTGGGCGAGTCCGGCTGCGGCAAGTCGACCACCGCCAAGGCGCTGGCCGGACTGGTGCCTTATACCGGCGACATCGTCATCGGCGGACGCAACCTGTCGGGCCTCGGCCGCGACGAGCGCAAGGCGGTGCGCCGCGACGTGCAGATGATCTTCCAGGACCCCTACGCTTCGCTCGACCCGCGCATGCGCGTCGGCGATCTCGTCGCCGAGCCGCTGGTCATCCATGGCGTCGCTTCGAAGGAAGAGCGCAGGGAGCGGGTGGCGGCATTATTCGAGCGTGTCGGCCTGTCGGCCGGCCAGATGGAGCTCTATCCCCACGAATTCTCCGGCGGCCAGCGCCAGCGCGTCTGCATCGCCCGTGCCCTGGCGCTCAGGCCGAAGCTGATCATCGCCGACGAAAGCGTTTCGGCCCTCGACGTTTCCGTGCAGGCGCGCGTGCTCGGCCTGCTGAAGGAATTGCAGCGCGAATTCGGCGTCGCCTACCTCTTCATCTCGCACGACATGGCCGTGGTCGAAAACATCTCCGACCGCGTCGCCGTCATGTATCTCGGCCAGATCGTCGAAATGGGCACGCGCGACCAGGTTTTCTCCAACCCGCGCCACCCTTACACCAGGCGGCTGATCGAAGCCGTGCCGGTGCCCGATCCGGCGAAGCGCAGGAGCCGGTTCGCAAGGCTGGACCAGGAGATTCCGAGTGCGACGCGGAGGCTGGGCGAGAGCCCGCAGAGGCTGGTGCTGAGCGATGTCGGAGGCGGTCACCTGGTGGCGGGGTGAGGGTATGCTGCTCATGTGGGGCGGCGCCGACGCTTGCTGCGGCAACTGCAGCCAAATCCGAGCCGCGACGGCTGTCCCGATCCCATCAATACCCAAGCGCCATTCCGTCCTTGCGTGGATCCGACGCCCCGGTCAGCGTTCCCTTTTCCCAGTCGATCAGCACCGCCTGGCCGCCGCCGAGCGGATGGTGCGGCTGGGTGATGGCATGGCCGCGGCGGCGCAGGCCTTCGATCGCATCAGCGGGAACACCGCGCTCGGCCTCCACCATGCCGTCATTGTAGAACACTCGCGGCGCATCGAGCGCCTGCTGCGGGTCCATGCCGAAGTCGAGCATGTTGGTCAAAAGATGGACATGGCCGAACGGCTGGTAGCCGCCGCCCATGACGCCGAACGGCATCACCACGCGGCCGTTTCGCGTCGCCATGCCGGGCATGATCGTGTGCATCGGCCGCTTGCCGGGCGCGATGGCGTTCGGATGCGCCGGGTCGAGGCGGAAGCTCGAGCCGCGGTTCTGCAGCACCACGCCGGTCTTCGGGCCGACGACGCCGCTGCCGAAGGAATAATAGGTCGAGTTGATGAAGGAGACCGCGTTGCGGTCGCGGTCGACGATGGAGATGTAGACCGTGTCGCTGCCGGGCAGCTGCACATCCGGCAGGTGCGTCATGGCACGCTGGCGGTCGATCTCGGCGCGCAGCCGCTCGGCATAGGCGGCCGACAGAAGCTCTTTTACCGGCACCGGCACATGGTCCTGGTCGCCGAGGAAACGGTCGCGGTCGCGGTAGGCCAACCGCCCCGCTTCGATCTCCAAGTGCAGGCGCTCGGCGCCGCCGGGGTCGAGCTCGCCGAGCCTGAGCCCCGACAGCACATTCAGCATCACGAGCGCCGTCAGCCCCTGATTGTTCGGCGGCATCTGGTGGATCTCGTGGCCGCCATAGGAGACGCTGACCGGCGCTACATAATCGCCCTTGGTCGAAGCGAAATCCTCAAGCGAATGCAGTCCGCCCAACGCCCTGAGCCGGCTCACAATGTCGTCGGCCACGGTGCCTTCATAGAACCCGGCGCGGCCATGCCTGGCAATGATGCGTAAGGTGGCGGCAAGCTCCGGCTGCCGGTGCACGTCGCCGGCCCTGGGCGCCTCGCCGCCCGGCAGGAAAATGCGCGCGGCGTGCTCGTCGGCCGACAGGTCGGTCTCCGGTTCGGCCCAGTCGAAGGCGACGCGGTCATGCACGACATAGCCGTTCTCGGCATAGTTGATCGCCGGCGCCAACACCTCTGCAAGGTCCTTGCTGCCATGGTCTTCCAGCAGCCTGCACCAGGCGTCGATCGCGCCGGGCACGGTCACGGCATGCGGTCCCTGTTTGGGAAGTTCGCTGAAGCCTTTGTCGCGATACCAGTCCACGGTCGCCTTGGCGGGCGCCCGGCCGGAGCCATTGAAAGCCAGCACGTGTCCCTGCCCCGCGGGGCAATAGAGGACAAAGCAGTCGCCGCCTATGCCGGTCGATTGCGGCTCGACCACGCCCTGCACGGCGGCGGCGCAGACAGCGGCGTCCATGGCATTGCCGCCGGCGCGCAGCATGTCAATGGCTGCAAGCGTCGAAAGCGGATGCGAGGTCGCGGCGATCGCTTCGGTGGCACGGACCGGCGAGCGGCCGGGAAACTGGAAATCACGCATTCTGTCCGAATATCTCCTGGTCACTTGAAGCCAATTGGTCCGGTGAAATCAATGCCGTCTGCCGAAGATCTGCGCCACCGACAAGAGCACGACCGACAGCACGATCAGGCAGGTCGAGATGGCAGCGATCGTCGGGTCTATCTGGTCGCGCAGGGCGTTGAACATGCGGCGCGTCAAGGTCGTCGTCTCGCCGCCCGATATGAACAGCGAAACCACCACTTCGTCGAAGGAGGTGATGAAGGCAAACAGCGCGCCCGAAACGATCGAGAAGCGGATCTGCGGCATGGTCACCTGCCAGAAGGCGGCGACGCGTCCGGCGCCGAGGCTGCGCGCCACGCGCTCTTGGTTCATGTCATAGGAGCGCAAGCCGGACAGCACCGTCAGCACCACCAGCGGCAGCGCCTGCACCGTATGCGCGATGACCAGGCCGGTCAGCGTGTTGTTGAGCCCGATGCGCGCATAGAGGAAGAAGGTGCCGATGCCGATCAAGATCACCGGCACGATCAGCGACGCGGTCATCAGCGCGTTGATGGTGCCGTTGAAGCGCAGGGTGCCCCGGTTGATGGCATAGGCGGCGGCCGTGCCGAGCGGCGTCGCCACCAGCGCGGTCATAACGGCCACCTTGACCGAGACCACCGTCGCGTCGCGCCACTCCAGCGACTGGAAGTAGGTCTGGTACCAACGCAGCGACCATTGCTGCGGCGGAAACTGCAGCAGCGTCGAATCCGAAAACGACATGATGACGATGATGACCGACGGCGCGATCAGGAACAGCAGCACGAGGCCGCCCAGCGCATAGAGCCACAGACGTTGCCGGTGCGAGATCGGCAGGCCGACATCTCCGCTCATCGCGAACTCCACACACCTGTGGCGCGCGCGCCGAGCAGCCACTGGAACAGGCCGAGCAGCGCCAGCGTGACCACGAGCAGCACGACGCCGAGCGCCGCGCCGGCGCCCCAGTTGGAATAGAGGCTGGTGGTCTGTTCCATGCGCATCGCCCACATGACGACCTTGCCGCCGCCCATCAGCGCCGGCGTGACGAAAAAGCCCAGGCACAGCACGAAGACGATGACCACGCCCGAGGCGAGGCCGGGCAGCGACAGCGGAAAGAAGATCTGCCGGAAGGTGGCGACGGGGCCGGCGCCCAGATTCATCCCGGCGCGCAGGCAGTCGGTGTCGATGGTCTTCATCGAGGCGTAGAGCGGCAGCACCAGGAACGGCAGCAATATATGCGTCATGCCGATGACGACGCCGGAAAAATTGTTGGCCAGCGGCAGCGGCTGGCTGATGACTCCGAGGTCGATCAGCCAACTGTTGATCAGCCCCTTGCGCTGCAGGATCACCAGCCAGGCATAGGTGCGCACCAGCACCGATGTCCAGAACGGCAGGATGACGAAGATCAGGCAGATCGACGCCGCCCGGCGCGGCAGTTGCGACAGCATGTAGGCCAAGGGATAGCCCAGCAGCACGCAGGCGGCGGTGACGATGAAGGCGACCTTGAAGGTGGTGAGGAAGGTCTTGATGTAGGAGGCCTGCTCGAAGAAGCGCGCATAGTTGGCGGCGCTCAAGACGCCGGCCTCGTCGAACAGCGACAGCCAGAACAGCCAGCCGATCGGCACGATGATGATGGCAAAGACGAGGAACAGACTTGGCGCCAGCAGCGCCAGCAGCCGAAACTGCTCGCGCCACGCATCGGCGCGCAACGCATGCGCGTTCAGGTCCTGGGTCATGGCGCCAATTGCCTCGTCCATCGCGGCGGTTTGCACGCTCATCAGTCCGCCGCCACCAGGATCGTATCCTGCGCATCAAGGCCAAGCGCGATCGGCTGCCCGGCGGCCGGCAACCTGGCCAGCACGTCGCTGCGGCAATAGTCGCGCAATGTCAGCTGCCTGCCGTCGCGCAGCACGGCGTAGCAGACGAAGCTGTCGCCCTGATAAATCACGTCACTGAGCGTCGCGCTGAGCACGTTGACGCCCTTGGCCGGCTCTGCATTTGCCAGCAGCCGCAGCTTTTCCGGCCGCACCACCATCAGCTGCTGGCCCGATGCCGGCGCCGGCGCCGCGGTGTGGATTTGCCTGTCCTCGTACCAGACCGAACCGCTGCGGCATTCGACGGGAATGAAATTCGATTCCCCGATGAAGCCGGCGACGAACCGGGTGCGCGGCGCGGCGTAGAGAATTTCGGGCTTGTCGAGCTGCTCGATGCGCCCGGCATTCATGACGGCGATACGATCCGACATGGTGATCGCCTCGCGCTGGTCGTGCGTGACATAGACAGTCGTCATGCCAAGCCGCCGATGCAGGGCGCGCAGTTCGATCTGCATGTGCTCGCGCAGGCCCTTGTCCAACGCCGACAGCGGCTCGTCCATCAGCACGATGCGCGGCTCGAACACGATGGCGCGCGCCAGCGCCACGCGCTGGCGCTGGCCACCGGAGAGCTGGTCGACGCGCCGTTCGCCGAGGCCCTGCAACTTCACCAACTCCAGCGCTTTCTCGACGCGTTCCACCGTCTCGGCGGCCGGAACGCGGCGCTGCTTCAGCGGAAAGGCGATGTTGTGGAAGACGTTCATATGCGGGAACAGGGCATAGTTCTGGAACACCATGCCGATATTGCGCCTGTGCGGCGGCGTGGTGATGATCTCCTCGTCGCCGACCTTGATTGAGCCGGCATTGGCCCTGACGAATCCCGCCAGGATCATCAGCAGCGTCGTCTTTCCGGAGCCGGAAGGGCCGAGCAACGTCAGGAATTCGCCGGCCGCGACGTCGAGATTGAGGTCGCGCAGCACCGATACGGAGCCAAAACGTTTCTCTATCGCGCGCATGCCGATCGGCAGCGCGGATGGCGCAATGGACAAGATTGTTTTCTCCTAGGCAGGACTCCAAGAAGCAGGGCCAGGCGGCCCCGCAATGTCAGGGTTTCCGGTCTATTGCTGGATCAGATTGTTGAACTTCTCCGTCGCCTCGACGAGGTTGTCGCGCCAGAACTCGGCGTCCTGCAGCACCTGCTTCTTGACGTTCTCAGGCGACGAGTTGATGTCCTTGATCCGCTCCGGCGGGATCTTCCCGGTCTCGAACGCCTTCTCGTTGACCGGTCCGTTGTCGACATAAAGCGGCAGATTGGCCTGTAATTGCGGACTGACGAACATCGCCAGCGCCTTCATCGCGACCTCCTTGTTCTTGGCGCCCTTGGGAATGACCATGCAGTCGGCGGTGAGTACGCCCTGGTCGAAGGAGAAGCTGACCGGCGCGCCTTCCTTCTTCAAGGTGCCGGCGCGGCCGTTCCAGATGCTTGCCATGTCGACCTCGCCGTCCTTCACCAGTTGCATGGCCTGCGCGCCGGAAGTCCACCAGGCATCGACATGGCCACGGATCTTGTCGACCGATTTCAGCGCGCCGTCGATGTCGACAGGATAGACCTTGTCGATCGGAATGCCTTCGGCGAGGGCTGCAACGCTAAGCGTCTCCGTCGCCTGGCTGCTGCTCAGTGCGCGCCGTCCGGGAAACTTCTCCACATTCCAGAAGTCGGCCCAGGTCTTGGGGCCTTTGTCACCGAATACGTCGGTCCGGTAGACGAGTACCACGGAGGTGTAGGAGATGCCGACCCAGTC
Organism: Mesorhizobium sp. B2-4-7; assembly: GCF_006442685.1. NCBI lineage: Bacteria > Pseudomonadati > Pseudomonadota > Alphaproteobacteria > Hyphomicrobiales > Phyllobacteriaceae > Mesorhizobium > Mesorhizobium sp. B2-4-7. Next base: position 234,389 of record NZ_VFVH01000002.1, on the reverse strand, counting down.
GTCATGCACGAGCTTGGGATTGATGCCGCTCTTGTCGATGAGGTTGTAGTCGAGCTTTTCGAAAAGCCCTTCCTTCGAGCCGCGCGCGCATTCGTCGGCGCCGAGCTCGGTGATGTCCCACTTCACCGCGTTGCCTGTCACCTGCAGGCGCACGTCATCGAGACCGTTGGTCGTGTCTTCCTTGATGGTGATGCCGAGCGCATCGGCGGTCGGCTTGAAGAAGGCCTTGGCCTGCGCCTCCTGATAGGTGCCGCCCCATGAGGCGACGGTAATGGTGTCGCCTGCCGCGGCGGGCGCCGTGACCGTGGCCATGAGGCCCGCTATGGCAACGACGCTAATGCCTTTGGTGCTGTTCATTTCGGTTCTCCAACCGGTGTTCCCATTGTTTTTGATTTCGCATGCGATTTTGTATACAATTTTGAGTGTAGCTCGGGGATCAGCGAAGTCAACACCGCTCGCCGGGGCCTTGGGGCCACCGACCCGGGGCCGGGGAATGGCAAAACGCGCCGATTTTGAATACAGCTACGCGCGAAACACATCGATTTCCGGCACGGACCGGAGACTGGATACGGAACTTGGCCAAGGAAACAAAAAACACGCTGCGCGACTCGGTCTATTCCGCGCTCAAGGCAATGATCGTGACCGGCCAGATCCCGCCGGGCGCGCGCGTCACCGAGAGCGACATTGCGGCAAAGCTGAATGTCAGCCGCACGCCCGTGCGCGAGGCCTTCAACCGCCTCGAGCGCGACGGGTTGGTCACCGGCCGGCCGCGGCAGGGCTACGCCGTCACCGAGTTCGACATAAACATGTTCCGCGAGGCCTTCGACATCCGCGAACTGCTCGACGGCCACGCCACCGAACTGGCGGCGGCTGCGGCCACCGAGAAAGACAAGGCGCGGCTGCGCGCCATGCTGGCCGAATGCGAGAGGCTGGCCGCCATTGCGGATCGAACCACAAGGGAAAAATTCCAGGAGCTTGAAGTCGGCATCGATCTGCACCGCGTCATCGCCGAAATCAGCGGCAATGCCATGCTGCACGGCATGCTGTGCGGCATCCTCGACAAATGCCAGCACTATGTCTGGACGGAACTGCTGTGGCTCGACGAATGGAAGATCGCCCGCGACGAGCATGCCGAGATCGTCGAGGCGATCTGCGCCGGCGACGCCAAGCGCGCCGGCGCCCTGGCGCGCGCCCATGTGCGCGGCTCGCGCGAGAACGTGCTGCGCCTGCTGCAGGCCAAATCGGATTACCAGAGCTTTCTGGCCAAGGCGTCGTGAGCGGGGTTGGACTTGGCGCGAAGCAACGCGTTAGCGATCTCGACTGGGCAGCCATGGATATTGCGGGTGGCGATGCTACCATAGGCCGGACGAACCTCGACAAGGACACTCCAGGTGCTTCCCTCGACAGGGCTTGAGCGATTGAGCGCATTTTCGGATGGCGTGTTCGCCGTCCTTATCACCGTGCTCGTGCTTGACCTGCGCCCACCGGAGGTGCCGACCTTCACTGCGTTGCTGGCCTTGTGGCCGACATGGCTGAGCTACGGCGTGAGCTATCTCTTCATCGCCATCGTCTGGGCGAACCACCATCATCTCCTGCGCCATGCCACGGCGGCGACGACCAGCCTGATGTGGTACAATTTCGCGCACCTGTTCTCGGTGTCGCTGCTGCCGCTGGCAACCGCGTGGATGGCGGTCAGCGAGCTGGCCCCGCAGCCGGTGGCGTTCTACGCGGTCGTCTTCTTCCTGGTGAATCTGCCCTACATTCTCCTGATCCGGGAACTCATCGACCCGATGCCGGCCGACACCGTTCCGCTCAAGGTGCGCAAGGTCATGCGCATCCGCTCGATGGTGACGCTGTGCCTTTTCGGCTTGGCGGCGGTCGTCGCCCTGAAATACCCGATCGCCGGACTGGCGATCTGTTGCTGCTGCCTGACGGTCTATCTCCGGCCGGAAGCGCCGGGATCGCGCGCCGGCTGAGCGCAATGTCAGGTCATGCCGCCCGCGTCGGCTTTCGGCCTCGATCCGCCAGACCGCCCTGAATTTGCGCTGGGCAGTCTCCAGATGCTCGCCGCATCGCCACTTGGCCGCGTCAGGCCGCGCGGCTCGAACGGCAGGGTCGTTACGGTCGAAAATGATCAGTTGGCGGAGCGCTTCTCGAATACGGAGCGTGCGACCGGGGCTGCCGAAAAAGCGTTTGGCCATCCCGCGTAATAGGCGAGATGACTGATCACCTCCGAGGCCTCGGCGCGCGTCAGTCCATTATCCATGGCCCTGTTGAGATGGTAGGGAATCTGCTCCACCTGCCCGGCGGCGACCAGTGCGCTGACCGTCACCAGGCTGCGGTCGCGCGGCGCGAGGTCGGGACGCAGCCACAAGTCGCGAAACAGCACTTCCGTCGTGTCGCGCACCAGGCCCGGCGACGCCGGTCCCGTGCCTTGCTCGACCCGTGCGGCACGATCGGCCTCCGCCTTTTCGTCGAGCGGCAGCAAATCGACGACAGCCTTGGGGAGCTGGTCCGGCCCGATGCCGCGTGCCTCGAACACCGCTTTGGCGATCGCCGTGGCTGCCATCGCGTTGCCCCACCCGGCATAGAAGGCAAGATGCGTGATCATCTCCGAGATCTCGGCCGGCTTCACGCCACTGTCGAGGGCGAGGCTCAACTGCTCCGGCAGGAGTATGCCCTGGTTGCGGGTGACCACCGCCGCGATGGTGACGATGCTGCGATCGCGCCGCGACAGGCCGGGGCGCTTCCAAACGTCATTGGCAAGCTTGTCCGTCGCATAGCGCGCAAGGGCGGGCGAGACGGCCTGCAAATCCTCTGGAGGCAGGCTGCCGGTCTGCGACCCAGTCTGCGCCGCAGCGTCGGCAGCCCCCATCGACAAAGCGAGTGCGAGAATGGTTGAAGGTTTCATGATGATGCCTTTCGTTCCTGCGTACGGTCAGCGGTATTGCTCGTCGGAGACAGGCTCCAGCCAGTCGACATTCTTGCCGTCATGCATGTAGCTCAACGCGATATGGGCCATCGGGCTGGTGGCGGTTGCGCCATGCCAGTGCTTCACCCCGGCGGGAATCCAGACGACGTCGCCTGGATTGATGACGAGGGCCTCCTTGCCGTCTTCGCGAATCCAGCCTTGGCCTGATCTGACGATCAGCAATTGACCGGCAGGATGGGTGTGCCAGACGGTGCGCGCTCCGGGAGCAAAGTTCACCAGCCCCGTGCTTGCGCGCGTTATCTCGGTGGCGGGAAACAGCGCAGTGATGACCGCTTGCCCGGTAAAGTTTTCTGCCGCTCCGATCACCGCCGGCGTGCTGCCGTTTGTCCGGATTTCGATGCCCTGCGCCTGCACGGGCATGGTTCCCGCCACACTCGCGGCCGTTGCTGTCAGGATTTTCTTCATTTTGGTCTCCTTAAGGTTTGCTCCCCTGCATTTGTGGGCTGAACGCAGTGCGGCGCTTACAGACGAAGCAGCGTCTTGATCGCCCGCCTCTCATCCATGGCGCGGTAGCCCTCGGCGACATCGGCCAGCGGCAGGGTCAGGTCGAAGACCTTGCCGGGATTGATCTTGCGCTCCAGCACCAGATCCATCAGATGCGGAAGAAAACGGCGCACGGGCGCGGGGCCGCCGAGCAGGCTCTTCTGGGCGAAGAAGAGGCCCTGGCCGTCGAGCTGGACGCCATGCGGCACGCCGACAAAGCCGATCGAGCCGCCGGGGCGGGCACAGTTGATCGCCTGCATCATGGATTCCTGCGTGCCGACGCATTCCAGCACGGATTCCGCGCCGACGCCGCGGGTCAGCTCCTTGATCCGCGCCACGCCGTCATCGCCGCGCTCCGAAATGATATCGGTGGCGCCGAATTCGAGCGCGAGATCCTGGCGCGTCTTGTGGCGGCTCATGGCGATGATGCGCTCCGCGCCCATCTGCTTGGCCGCGAGCACGCCCATCAGCCCGACCGCGCCGTCACCCACGACGACCGCGGTCGCGCCGGGCTCGACGCGCGCGGCGTCGGCGGCATACCAGCCGGTGCCAAGCACATCCGATGCCGCCAGCAGGCTCGGGATCAGGTCGTCCTCGGGCATGCCGGGGGTGGCGACCAGCGTGCCGTCGGCAAGCGGCACGCGCAGCATCGGCGCCTGCGCCCGGCTCATGAACTCGCGCTGCTCGCAGGACGAGGGGAAGCCGAAGCGGCAATGCGGGCAGGTGTTGTCGGAGGTGCAGAACGAGCCGACGACGAACTGGCCGGGCTTCACCGTTCTCACCGCGCTGCCCACTTCCACCACCACGCCGCAATATTCGTGGCCCATATGCATCGGTTCGTTCAGCGGCTGGAGCCCGCGATAGGGCCACAGGTCGGAGCCGCAGATGCAGGTGGCCGAGAGCTTGAGGATGGCGTCGGTGGGATGAAGGATTTCGGGCTCCGCCACTTCCTCGCAGCGGATGTCGCCGGCACCGTAGAGAACTGTTCCGAGCATCGTTTTCTCCTTGAGCCTATGTCAGGCGTTCTATGCGTATGTTGAAGCGTCCGCCGCGCAGCAGCGGTGCGATACCGCTGTCGAGCCGGCCGAGCCGGATCAGGCCGCGCGAATACCGGTAGGGGCCATAAAAGAAGATGAGATTGCCCCAGGGCGCGTAGTAGGCGATGTCGCCGATGGCCTCACTGTCGAACGGGCCGCTGCCCTCGATCCGCAATTTGCGCGGCAGGTAGCCGATCTTCTCGACGGATGCGTAGTCTTCCAGTGTCAGGTCGAGCGGCAGCATCGCGGCGAAATCCTGCGCGCTCGGATTGTCGAACAGGGAGGCCGTCAGGCGCATCGCGTCCACTTCAATAGCAATCCTCATCAACGGTTTCTCCTGTCCGTCCGTTCCGCGGGCTTGGCCTGGCGCGGCGGAGGGCGCGAACGCGGCTGCCAGTGCGGCGGCAACCGCGGCGCGGCGCGTCATGTGGCTGCGTGTCATGGTGCGCCCTTGCAGTGGTCATGGGCGGCTGCCGCCGCGGCCAGCGCGGATCCCACAAGCAGCACCGCGCCAAGTGCGAAGGGGCTTCGCCAGCCGAGCGTGTCCAGCAGCAGGCCGCCGCCCGCCGCGCCGAGCGTGATGGCGAACTGGATGACGGCGACCTGCAAGCCGCCGCCGGCTTCGGCATCGTCGCGCAGCGCGCGGCTCAGCCAGGTGCCCCAGCCGACCGGCGCCGCGGTTCCGAAAAAGCCCCAGCCGACGAGCAACGCGGTGACGGCCATCGGCATCGATCCAAGCACGATCAATGCGACGGCCAGCAGCGCCATGGCCAGCGGAATGATGATGACGATGCTGTAGAGCCGCGTCTTGAGCAGCCGGCCTATGGTCCAGGTGCCGGCGACGCCTGCTAGTCCCATCACGAGCAGGATCGCCGAGAGCGCCGAAACGCCGACACCGGTCACGGTTTCCAGGAAAGGCCTGAGATAGGTGAAGAGCGCGAACTGGCCCATGAAGAGCAACAGGATCGAGGCCATGCCGAGCGCGACCTGACGGCGCAGCAGCAGCCGGAGGACATTGCCCGACGCCTTGCGGCCGCGTGGCGGCAGCGCAGGCAGGCTGAGGCTTTGCCAGACAAGGGCAAAGAGGGCCAACGGCACCACGAGGAAGAACGCGCCGCGCCAGCCGACATAATCGCCGAGCAGGCTTCCGAGCGGCGCCGATATGGTTGCCGCGACGGCGTTGCCGGCGTTGATCATCGCCAGGCCCTCGGGCACGGAGTCCTCCGGCACGAGGCGCATCACGATCGCGGTGGACATCGACCAGAAACCGCCGATGGCAATGCCGAGCAAGACGCGGCCGATCATCAGCACGGCATAGTTGGGCGCAAAGGTCACCACCAAGCCGGACACGGCGAGCAGCAGCGAGAACGACGTCAGCACCAGCTTGCGGTCGATATGCCGCGTCAGGCCGGCGATGAACAGGCTGGTGAGGACCGCGAAGATGCCGGAGACCGAGATCGCCTGTCCCGCCCGGCCTTCGGTGATGCCGAGCCCGTCGGCGATCGGCGTCAGCAAGCTGACCGGCATGAACTCGGAAGCGATGAGGACGGCGACGCAAAGCGTCATCGAGAACACCGCACCCCATCCTGCCCGAGGCTTCACCAGCCTGTCGTCGTAAGTCGTTTCCATCAGCCGTCACCACGCACAAAAAGCCGGCCGCCGGAAAACGCATCGGCGGCCTGTTCGCGACAGGAGATAGCGCCGGACTATTGGAATGATTAGCGGCTGAAAGTCGCTTGAACTTATCGATGCATGCCATAAATAACGTCGGGCCGTATTCAGCGGGGCAGAAGGCCATGCGCGAAAACTTCAACGATCTTCTGTGGTTCCTGATGGTGGCCGAGGAGCGCAGTTTCACCAAGGCCGCCGCCAAGATCGGTATTACTCAATCGACCCTCAGCCACACCATCAAGCGGCTCGAAACCCGCATGGGCCTGCGGCTGCTGGCGCGAACGACGCGCAGTGTCTCGACGACCGAGGCGGGGGAGCGGTTGCGTCAATCCCTTGCGCCGCGCATCGTCGATATCGAAACCGACATCGCGGCGCTGACGGCCTATCGCGACAAACCCTCGGGGACCGTGCGCATCACCGTCTCCGATCACGCCCTCGAGCAGCTGGTCTGGCCGAAACTGCGGCCCGTCCTTGCCGACTATCCTGACATCAAGCTCGAATTCAGCCGGGACAACGGATTGCGCAACATTGTCGAGGATGGTTTCGATGCTGGCGTGCGGCTTGGCGAAAGCGTGGAGAAGGACATGATCGCCGTGCGCATCGGGCCGGACTGGCGGCTTGTTGCCGTGGGGTCGCCGGCCTACATCGCCGGACGTGGTGTGCCGAAGGCGCCGCAGGACCTGATCGGCCACAATTGCATCAACCTGCGCATGACCAGCGCCGGTGGCCTCTATGCCTGGGAATTCCAGAAGGCCGGCCAGGCTCTGCGCGTCCGCGTCGATGGCCAGCTCGTGTTCAACTCGACCCTGCCGATGGTCGACGCCGCCATTGCCGGCTACGGGCTTGCCTATGTGCCCGAGGATCTGGTCACGGCGCATGTTGCCGCCGGACGGTTGCAACTCGTGCTCGACGATTGGGCGCCGAAATTCGCCGGCTATTATTTATATTATCCGAGCAGTCGCCAGAACTCGCCGGCCTTCAAGGTCATCGTCGAAGCGCTTCGAAAACACAGCCAATGATCGTCCACCGAGAAGCCGACGGCGGGTTGAACGCAATCGGGAATAGGAGCGGCGGACTTCAGACGATGCCGTGCTTCTTCAGCAGCGCCTGCTCATCGCCCTACACCCATCCGAATATCTTCGGCTCCCCGTCGAGTTTCCGGACAAGGTAGTGAACGTCGAAATCTATTTCGACATCCGCTTGGCCCTTGCGGGCGTAGGTCGCGGTCCATGCAACATGGGCAACGCAATGATGCTCGTCGATCGGCGAGATGCGGATGTCGCGTATCCGCATCTCTTTCGTTCCGATTGCCCGGTAGTGGGCATAGCCCTGGGCCATGACTTGCTTGAGTTGATCGTCGTTCTTTCCGGTCACGACGCCGGCAGGCGAGGCGGCTATGAACTCCGACGTGTAGAGCGACGCGGCCTCGTCCATATCCATGCTGCCGCCAAGCGACTCCTTGAAAAACCGCTGATAGCGTTCAAAAAATCTCTTTACGCTCATCTCCATGATTTCCGCGCCTATGGCGCATTCCAGACCCATCCGACAATGAGCTTTCGCCGGCGGCCTCGCGGCCGGTCGTGTCCTCGGATCAGCGCCGTTCCGGCAAGCTCCGGAGGAAATGGATCATCGCGGCATTGACCTCGTCCGGGCGTTCCTGCTGGGTCCAGTGCCCGCAGCCGGGCAGCATCAACTTGTCGCGGAGTTGCGGGACGAAATTTCCGAGATTGGCCAGCAACTGGTCCATTCCGGGGAAGGCGACCACCAGATCGCGGTCGCCCGCTATATAGAGCGCGGGAACCTTGACGCGCGCGCCGGCAAAGGGCGCCATCAGCTCCCAGTTCCGGTCGATGTTGCGGTACCAGTTGAGACCTCCCGCGAAGCCGGTGCGCTGGAACTCGCCCGCGTAGAAATCGAGGTCGCCTTGGCTGAGCCAGGGCGGCAGGCCCGGCGGCGCCTCGACGGCTTGCAGGAAACCTCCATCATGTGGAACCATGCCGATTCCACCCGCGCTCGTGCCCGAGGCATCCCCCGATGCGGCGTAAAGCATGGCCCGCACCGTGGTCCGGGGGTCCCGCTCCAGCTCGGCTTCGGCAATGCCGGGTTGCTGGAAATAGAGCTGGTAGAATTGCGAGTCCGTCGTTCGCGGCATCACGCTGGTTGGGCGCACCTTGGCCCGCGGCCGGAACGGCACGCTGAGGCCGATGACGGCTTGGAACCGGTCCGGGCGCATCAGCGCCGCGTGCCAGGCGACGACGGCGCCCCAGTCGTGGCCGGCGATGATGGCGGTCGGCGCTTCGAAGGCGTCAAGAAGGCCCACCATGTCGCCGACCAGATAGAAGAGCGTATACTGTTCGACCGCCTCCGGCCGATCGCTCTTGCCATAGCCCCGCATGTCGGGGGCGACGGCGTGAAAGCCCGCCGCCGCGAGCGCACTCAATTGATGGCGCCACGAATACCAGGATTCGGGAAAGCCGTGGCACAAGAGCACCAAAGGGCCATCGCCCTGCTCCGCGACGTTGAGGCGGATGCCGTTGGTCTCGACCATTCGCTGCGTTGGCTCGCTCACGGCTGCTTCTCATGCTCGTGTGTCAGCCTCAGTTTATTAATGGCTGGCGGCGGAGGCCGCAACGAGTGACTGTCTCAGGAACGATCAGGGCGATGAATGTCCAAAGCGGATGATCACCGCACTATTTCGCTCCGCGATAGATTTGACTGAAGAAGGCGACCAGCTCCTTGGTGAGGAACTCCGGGTTTTCGTCGGGCAGCCAGTGCCCGGTGTCCGGTGCGACACCGCCGCGCACGTTGATGCCGAGGTCCTTCGCCATGGCGAGTTCCGTCATGCCGTTGCTCTTGTCGCCGGCAAGCGCCAGGATAGGCATCGGCAGTCTGCGTTTCTCAAATTCGGCGAAACGGCGCTCGTCTTCGGGAAAGGCGCGATAGAGCTCGAAGCCGGCACGAAGCCCTCCTGGAGCGGCGTAGGCCCTGGCATAGACCGCTATGTCCTCGTCGGCGACGTGCCTGTAGGCGCGCTTCAGATAGAAATCCCGGATGAACGGGTATTCGTGGCCCGCGACCAACATTTCGGCGATGTCGCGCTGCTGGAACAGCCCGAAATGCCAAAGCTCCGGATCGGGCTTGTGCTTCGCCTCGTTCCATGCGGCGGTGGCCGGAATCGGCACGTCGAGCATCACCAAACTCGCGACCTCGTCCGGCCACTGCGCGGCGTAGGCATAGGCGACCATCACGCCGATGTCGCGCCCGACCAGATCGACCTTGGTCGCGCCGAGCCCGTGGACAAGGGCGCGAATATCGGCGGCCATAGTCGCTTTGTCATACCCGGCGAGTGGCTTGTCGGATTCTCCCGCACCGCGATAGTCGACGGCGACGACGCGGTAGCCGGCCTTCGCCAGCGACGGCATCACATTCCGCCATGTATACCAGGTCTGCGGCCAACCGTGCAGCAGTACCACGAGCGGGCCGGTGGCGCCGCCGCCGATGACATAGTGGAGCCGGGTACCGTTCGCGTCGATATAGCGGTGCTGGAATTGCGCCTCAAAGCCGGGTGGCAGGCCGGTTTGCTGCGTTTCAACAGAGGTTGCGTGCTGCTGTTCTTGCGCGGGTGCGGGGGCGCAGAGCGCGGCAAAGGTCAGCGCCATAGCTGTGACGAGGCACCGCATTCGAGTAGGTCCCTTTAACGTTTGCACGCAGTCCAGCCACGTTGGCCATGAACTCGACCGGCAGTTCATGAACGACGGCGGCGCCGTCTGTCTCGTTCAGCTTCGAGTCGATCCCAAGCTGCTCCAGCGCCGAAGCGATCCGATGCGTGCGCCCGTCGAACAGCTTTCCTGATCCGGCTCTTTCGCTGGATGAAATGATCCTGAATCTCCGGCGTGACCTTGTCCGTCAGCGGGCGTCGTCCGGCCAAACCCCCACGCGCGGGAAAGGTTCCCCCGTGAGCGCCAGGAGGCGTCGCCTGCTAACAGACAACGGTGCGACACTGTTCGTCAATTGGCGGCCTGCTGGTTGATTGTCTTGCAAAAAAGGGCGCGCCGGCGCGGTCGCAGCCATTCTCATTTCACCCTTTGCCGGAACCTGGAATGGCAGCGGTTGGCGAAGGTGATCTCCACGCGGTCGCCCTCGAAGGCTTCGATCAGCGGGCCCGGGCTCACACAGTTATAGGCGAGGATCGGCGTGTCGAGCCTCTCGGCGAACCTCGCGACGGCCGGCTCCGCCGCCAGCCTCGCCTTGAACAGGCTGGCCGATCAGTTTCGTTGGCAAGCAGCGGCAGGTCGCGCAACGCCTGGCCGTCGGGCAGGGTAACAGCGTCTTGCCTCATCGCGGCCATGTCGTGGCCGGCATGGCCGCCCATATCCATGCCGGGCATCGACATGTCGTCCATCTTCGTCTGCGCCAGTGCGCGCGGGCTCGCCAGAACCGTCGCCAGGCCTGCCGCCAGAAAACCGCGTCGATGCATTTTTTGCTCCTTGCGCCCGATGGAAAGGCCTCGCCGGAAGACCTCGCTCCGACCCTAGAGGTTCCAGTAGCCGGAAGGTCAAGCGGGATCGAGCCGTCGGCGTATGAGAGGAACAGACGGGATCGTATCCGCCACGACCGCGTTCATCCGCAGGAGGGCACAACCTGCCGTTTTATCTGACGACGCAAAGAGGCCGAATCCATGCTTATCCAACCGATCGACTATTTTCTGGTCGCCTGGTTCGTGCTCGCCCTGGCCTCGACGCTCTATGTCGGCGTTGACCAGTACCGCAACAATCCTGAGCCGGTGGTGATGAAATGGGGCTTCATCCTGGTGACGCTCTATATGGGCCCGCTCGGGCTGCTGCTTTACGTGCTCGCCGACAAGGAGCCGCGCCCGGGCGAGCATGAAGCCTTCACCAGTCCGCTCTGGAAGCAGGGCGTCGGCTCGACCATCCACTGTGTCGCCGGCGATGCGACGGGCATCATCCTTGCCGCGGTCGTCACCGCCACGCTCGGCCTGCCGATGTGGCTCGATCTCATCGTCGAATATCTCGCCGGCTTCGCGTTCGGCCTTTTCATCTTCCAGTCGCTGTTCATGAAATCGATGATGGGCGGCAGCTATTGGGAAAACGTGCGCAAGAGCTTCCTGCCCGAGTTCATTTCGATGAACTTCATGATGGCCGGCATGGCGCCGGTCATGAGCTTCCTGATGATGGGCCGCGACATGCGCGCCATGGAGCCGACCGAGCTGCTGTTCTGGGGCGTGATGTCGCTCGGCGTCATCGCCGGTTTCGCGCTTGCCTACCCCGCCAATGTCTGGCTGGTTGCGCGCGAGTTGAAGCACGGCCTGATGACCGAGCGCCCGCCGGAGGCCGGGAAAGACAACCAGGAGCCCGCTGCCAGAAGGCAGCATGCGCAGACGCAAATGCGGCAGGCCGGTGGCCATGGTCATCGCGAGCATGGCCACGACACGGGTTCCCACAAAAGCAAGGGCGGCCATCAGACGCGGTCGGACGCGACCACGCCGCAGATCGCCGCGCTCGGCGTGGTGTCGCTGATTGCGCTTGGTGTTGGCATGGCCGCTCCGGCGAACTGGCTGAACCTCAGGCTTTCGGCCCGCGACGTCGGCGGGGTGATCATGCCGCAGGGCATGATCATGGACCGCGACACCCCGGCCGACGCCATGCGCGACATGGCGGCGGCCGATCCGCGCCTCGTCACCGCTTTATACGACCTCGCCACCAAGGGCGACCAGGATCTGCCGTTCCGAATGGAGAACGGCGTGAAGGTGTTCGAGCTGAGGCCCTCGGTGATCCGCTGGCAGATCCTGCCGGACGTCGCGGTCGATGCCTATGCCTATAACGGCCAGATTCCCGGCCCGCGCATCCACATCCGGCAGGGTGACCGCATCAGGGTCAACGTGACAAACGATCTGCCTGAGGAAACGACCGTGCACTGGCATGGCCTGATCCTGCCCAACCAGATGGACGGGCCGGCCGAGATCACGCAGGCCCCGATCGAGCCGGGGCAGACCTATTCTTACGAATTCACGGCCACCCAGCACGGCACCTATTTCTACCATCCGCACGCCAAGCCCGACCGCACCCAGGCACTCGGCCTCTATGGCGCCCTGATCATCGATCCCGCCAACCCCGCCGATGAGGTCGCCGCCGACCATGACTACGTCATCGAGTTGCAGGAATGGCTGGTGCGAGAGGGGCTGACCTATCCCTCGATGCCGATGGACGGCGGCATGCCGAACTTCTTCACCATCAACGGCAAGGCCTATCCCTCCACCGAGACGATCCGCATGAAGGTCGGCGAGACCCTGAAGGTTCGCTTCATCGGCACCAACAACGGCTTCATCCATCCGATGCACATTCATGGCGGACCATTCGAGGTCGTCGCGCGCGACGGCGAGACCATTCCCCCTTCGGCCCGCTTCCTCGCCGACACCATCAATGTCGGTCCGGGCCAGCGCTATGATGTCGTCTGGACGGCGCGGCGACCCGGCAAATGGCTCATCCACTGCCACATTCCGCACCACACGACGAACAACAATGTCGAGCAAAAGGGCGGCGGCGGGCTGATGGTCGTCATCGACGTCAGCTGACGCGGGCGCCGGAATTGGCGCTGTTGCGGCATCAGCGCCGCACTCGGCCCGGCGACGGCTGCCCAGAGGTTGGCCTCGACGCCGAGCGGCGCAGGCAGCCTCGGAACGCGTGCGGGCCCTGCACGTTGATCCCGAACCGCTCGTGGAGTGCTCCATGCCAGATTGGATCGGGACTTGGCGAAACCAATACGGCTCGACCGTCATCATCGAGGACGATGCGGAAGGCGTCATCCGCGGCACGTTCAGGACGGCGTTGGAAGACAGCAGTTTCTTTGGTCAGGAACTTCCGATCCATGGCGCTGCTTGCGGCGACGTAATCGGCTTCACGGCTGCGGGACAGGGCAAGGCCGGGCCTGCGGCCGTGAGCTACACCGGTATTCTGCGGGAAAGTAAGCTCGAGATGCTTTGGCATACCGTTGCAGGGCAGACCCTTACCGCATCGGCGGAAGGGGCGCCTGCCAGGATGGTCAGAGTTGGGGCATGGCGCGCCTTCGGGACCAGCCTGGATGTGTTCGAGCGCGTGGAATGACCCAGCCTCTCGGGCCGGCGTGGCTCCATGGGCGGCTACGGAAGGCCGCCAGGCCCGCATATGCGCGACTGAAGGCGGCTTGCCGATCCTGAGCGATTTCGGCGGCGCTGTGGTCGAGCCGACCGGAGGACGGATGGGATGGCGGAAGAAGGCAACGACGCGCGGGTAGTCCTGCAGTGCATGACAACCGAGCACTTCGTGCTGCAGACCGCCCGCGCGGCCACCATTCAGGAGGCGAATCAGCGCGCCAATCTGTTCCTCACATCGGTCTCAAGCGCGGCGATCGCTCTGTCATTCGTGGCGCAGGTCACGAAAATGGGCACGCCGTTCGTGCTGTTCAGCCTGATCTTGCTGCCTTGCGTTTTCTTCATCGGCCTGGTCACCTTCGTCCGCGCCGTGCAGGTCGCCATCGAGGACATGGTGCACGCCCGTGGAATGGCGCGGATCCGGCACTACTACGTCGAAGTCGCGCCCGCCATGCAAAGCTACCTCGTTCATTCCACGCACGACGATCGCTCGGCGGTGCTCGTGGACAAGGGGCTCAGCCTATCGCCGTTGCAGTATTTCATGACCACGGCCGGAATGGTGAGCGTGATCAGCAGCGCCATCGCAGGTGTCTTTACAGGCATAGCCGCCACAGCGGCAGCCGGCGCCGGAATGGCTCTCGGCGTGGCAGCCGGGATGCTCGCCTTCGCTGCAAGCGTGTTCGTGCTGCGCAGCTACCATCTGCGGGCTTGGGCGGCGGCCGAGCAAAGACTGACGGTTCTTTTCCCAGGCACGCGCGGGGAATGAAGCTCTGCGGAGCCAGGGACGTGTCAAGACCATGAACTGCATGTTCTTTCTCCTGCTGTATGAAGGTAGGGCTTTCCGGTTTTTCCCGCCGGGTGCTTGATGCCTGTCACGGTTATTTAGCGGCCATCGGCTGGAACAGGGCGGAAAGAATCGGTTTTCCAGTCTCGGCCGGCAACGTCGGCGCGAGAAAGACCGATGTCTTGCAATTGCGAGTCCGTGAGTTCCATCAGCATGCGGCGGCTCCGGCGCCTTTCCATACCGGCTTCGACCCAGACCAAGATCGCCGCGACGCGCGCCATCAGAATCTGTAGAGCCTCGACTCCACGCCGCTGCGGTGCACTCCTTGTTTCGGCCCGCTCCAAGGCGGCGCCGTTGACGACTGCGTCCATCGCATTTCTCCTTTTTTTCGCGACCGGTCGAACCCCGAGGCGAAGGCGGCGAATGAGCCCGCTGCTTTGGGGGTTCGGCGGCCGGAGCCGGTGTCTAACGGTTGCCGAAAAGGTCCCGGCGACGCTCGACCGCCGGATCCTGCGCGATGGCCGCATTGGAGCCCGCATTGAGCAGTTCGTAGGCTGCACTATGCGCGATCGAGGACGTGTGGGTGTTGTCGAGCTGTTCCCGGGCAATCGCACTGATGTCGGAACCGCCGACATTCGGGTTCTCGGCGAGTGCGGCGCCAGTGATGGCCAGGAACGCGGCGGTGGCAAGAGCGATCTTTTTCATGGAAATCTCCTAAGGTTGAGTTCTGGACTTGGGTTCAAGAACAGGTCCTTGCCTGTTCGCCAAGACGATGCATCTTGGGCCCGTTCATGATAATCATCGAAGATTGGGAAGGATCATCCGCCAAGAGCGGATAATAGGATCATGAGCGGGCGCGCTGCCTCAGCGCTGACCCCCCCGGATCGAGGATTTTGCCATGTCGGTGCTGGCAATCGCTCCGGCCCTTGCCCGCATGTGGCCGGCCAGAAGATCAGAAGGGACATCAGCCCACCGACTTTCCGGCGGGGACGGTGGACTGCTGTTCAGTACTTCAATTCCATCCATCTGCGGTGTTCGGCAAAGCGCTCGGCCAACAGATCGATGAAAGTCCTGACCTTGGCCGAGACATGGTGACGATGCGGATAGAACGCGTTGATCGCGAACTCGACTCCTGAATATTCCTCCAGCACCCGGACAAGGCGCCCGGCGCTCAGGTCGTCGGCCACGAGGAAGGGCGGCGGTATGAACAGACCGCGGCCGTCGAGAGCAAGGCGTCTGAGCGTCTCCTGGCTGTTGGTCAATAAGTTGCCATCGACGCGGACGGAAACGGGCTCGCCGTCGGGGTCCTCGAAACGCCACTCGTTACCGAAAGGATATGACGCATGGCGCATGCAATTGTGGCGTGCGAGGTCATCGGGCCGACGCGGTGTTCCATGGCGTTCGAAATAGCCGGGCGAACCGCAGACGATGTTGCGCCATGAGGTCAGCCGCCGCACGATCAGGCTCGAATCGGGAAGCGGCAGCGAACGCACGTCAAGGTCGAAGCCCTCCTCCACCATGTCGACCATTCTTTCGCCGACGGTGAGATCGACCGAAACAGCCGGATAAAGGTTGACGAATTCGGAAACGATCGGCGCCAGAAAACGGATGACGCTCATGCTGGAATGAAGGCGAAGCGTGCCTTGCGGCGTCGCCTGAAGTGCTCCCGCGACGCGGTCCGCCTCCTCCAGATCGGCGAGGATCTGCGAGGAACGCTGATAGTAAGCCTGGCCGATCTCGGTCAGGCTCACCTTGCGGGTGGTGCGATTGAGAAGCCGAACGCCGAGCCTTTCCTCCAGCGCCTGGACGTGGTTGCTGACCATCGTCGTCGACATGTTGAGGCGTCGGGCCGCCGCGGAAAAGCCTCCGCATTCCACAACGCGGCCAAACACCGTCAAGCTCGTGAGCCTGTCCATTTCGATTATCCGCTCTTAATGGATGATCCTTCCGTTCTTTCCTCGATTATCACATCAAGATTGCCGTTGCATCGTCCTTGCACCAATCGGCCACTCGGCCCGACCGTGAGAGGAGATTACGATGACCGTAAGCGTCAACCCCGCCACCTTGGAATACCCGGTTGAGGTAAAACCCGCGCGGCGGTCCCGCAAGACGATGATCAAACGCACCGTAATCGGGTTGGGTCTGGTGGCCGGCCTGACCGCGGCTGCGCTCTACGGCTATGACTATTGGACGGTCGGGCAGTATCTGCAATCGACCGACGATGCCTATGTCAAGGCCGACTATACGGCTGTCGCGCCGAAGATCTCGGGCCACATCGCCGAGGTGCTGGTCGAGGACAACACTCACGTCAAGGCGGGCCAGGTTCTGGCCCGCATCGACGATCGCGATTTCAGGACCGCGCTAGACCAAGCGCAAGCCAATGTCGAAGCAGCCGAAGCGACGCTGCATAACCTCGACGCCCAGATCGGCCTGCAGCATTCGGTGGTCGAACAGCAAAAGGCCAACGTCGCCGCAACCGAGGCGAAGCTCAAATTCGCGCAGCAGGAGGGTGACCGCTATAAAACCCTGCTGAAAAGCGGCTACGGCACCAGCCAACGCGCCCAGCAGGCCGAAGCCTCCCTTGGCGAAAACGAAGCCCAACTGCAGAGGGATCGCGCCGCACTGGTTGCTGCCCGCAAAGCAATCGACGTGCTCACGACTGAGCGCGGCAAGGCGGAGGCCGAGCGCGACAGCAGCCAGGCCGCCCTGCGTCAGGCGAAACTCAGTCTCTCCTACACCACGATCACAGCGCCCGTCGACGGCACCGTCGGGGCCCGTTCGCTTCGCGTCGGCCAGTATGTGCAGGCCGGCACGCTGCTCATGGCGGTGGTGCCGCTGAATGCGGTCTATGTCGTGGCCAATTTCAAGGAAACACAGCTCACTCATGTGCAGAGCGGACAGCCGGTCGAGATCGCCGTCGACGGCTTTCCCGGCGTGGCACTCAAGGGCCGCGTCGACAGTGTGTCGCCGGCCAGCGGTCTCGAGTTCGCGCTGCTGCCCCCGGATAACGCCACCGGCAATTTCACCAAGATCGTGCAGCGCATCCCGGTGAAGATCGCGATCAACGACGGCAGGCTCGCCGGCAAGCTGCGCGCCGGCATGTCGGCCGAACCGACGATCGACACGAAGGCAACCATCCTGGCCGAACGGGGTGAACCGGACAGCGGCCGCCGGATCATCGCCGGCTGGTAACTCGTAGCGGCTGCGCGAGGTTCTCCGGGACCTCGCATGGTGGCCGCCACGCCAGTGTCTCACGCGCGCTTCGTCAAACAAGGAATTCAGCCGTGCCCGCAACCCTCACCACCAACCCCACGCCTGCGCCGATGGCAGCCAAAGCATCGAGCCTGGCGCCGACCGATGCCTCTTCCGCCCCGCTCAAGACCTGGATCGCCGTCATTGGCTCGACGCTCGGCGCCTTCATGGCGGTCCTCAACATCCAGATCGTCAACGCATCGCTAGCCGACATTCAGGGCGCCATCGGCGCGGGCATCGATGACGGCGGCTGGATATCGACCGCCTACCTGGTGGCCGAGATCGTCGTCATTCCGCTCACCGGCTGGCTGTCGCGGGTCTTTTCCATCCGCGTCTATCTTCTGGCCAATGCAGTCCTGTTTCTCGCCTTCTCGGTTGCCTGCGCCTTCGCGCAAAACCTTCAGCAGATGATTGTTCTGCGTGCTCTGCAGGGCTTTTGCGGCGGCGTGCTGATTCCGGTCGCCTTCACCATCACCATAACCCTCCTGCCGAAGGCGAAGCAGCCGATCGGATTCGCCCTGTTCGCGCTGTCGGCGACCTTCGCACCAGCCATCGGGCCGACAATCGGTGGCTATCTCACCGAGAACTGGGGTTGGCAGTTCATCTTCTATGTCAACTTGGTCCCCGGCGCGCTGATGGTCGGCATGCTGTGGATGTCGCTCGAAAGGGCGCCGATGCAGCTTTCGCTGCTGCGCCAGGGCGACTGGGCCGGGATCATCACCATGGCGATCGGGCTCGGCGCCTTGCAGACCGTGCTCGAGGAGGGCAACAAGGACGATTGGTTCGGCTCGCCTTTCATCGTGCGGCTGTCCATGATCGCCCTCGTCAGCCTCTCGCTTTTCCTGTGGATCGAGTTGAGAAGCGAAAGGCCCTTGCTTAACCTCAGACTGTTCGCCCGCTGGAATTTCGGGTTCTCCATCCTGGCCAGCTTCCTGCTCGGAATTGCGCTCTACGGGGCGGTGTTCATCCTGCCCGTCTATCTCGCGCGCATCCAGGGCTACAACGCTCAGCAGATCGGCATGGTGCTGGCCTGGACAGGCCTGCCGCAACTGGTGCTGATCCCGCTGGTGCCGCAGTTGATGAAGCGTTTCGACATGCGCATTATCGTTGCCTTCGGCTTTGCGCTGTTCGCGGCGAGCAATTTCATGAACATCGAAATGACGGCGGCCTACGCGTCGGAGCAGTTCTTTTGGCCGAATGTCGTCCGAGCCGTCGGTCAGGCGCTGGTCATGGTACCCCTGGCTGCGGTCGCTACGGCCGGCATCGAGCAGGAGAATGCCGGCTCTGCCTCCGCATTGTTCAACATGATCCGGAATCTCGGCGGCGCCGTCGGCATCGCCATGCTGCAGACTTTTCTGACCAAGCGCGAGCAGTTCCACTCCAACGTGCTGGTGCGGTCGGTGTCGCTGTTCGAAGAGAGCACTCGCGCGCGCATCGAGCATCTGACCCGGTACTTCCTGGCGCATGGCGCCGGCGATCGCGCAGCCGCGATGCACAAGGCCGTCATCGCCATCGGACAGATGGTGCGCAAGCAGGCTTTCATCATGGCTTTCAGCGACGCGTTCTATCTGCTCGGAGCAGCCCTTGTCGTCGCGTTCTTCGCCACGCTGCTGTTGCGCAACCCGGGCCATATCGAGGCGGGTGGCGCGCACTGAAAGATCGGAAAGAAGAACTACAATGATTTCAATCCCGAACTACGCCAGCGCGGCCCCGGAATGTGAGTCTGTCACGTGCACCGCCAGGAAACTCAGCAAATTTCGAATGCTTAGCAGAGACTGTGCCGTTCCAAGTAGGGCACTTTAGCCCATAGTGCGATTTTGGCACCGGCTGCCGCCGTCTTGCCAAAACCGGCTGAATTCCGAAAATCGAGCCAGTGGCGTCGCGCTGGAAACGCCTGGAAGTCTATTGATTTCAATAGGATAAAATGGCGCGCCCGAAGAGATTCGAACTCCTGACCCCCAGATTCGTAGTCTGGTGCTCTATCCAGCTGAGCTACGGGCGCGCATCAGGTCATGCTTTCCATGACCCCGCGATCCGATCCTTGAGGACCGGCCGCGAATGTGTGCAGTTCCCTAGCGACTGAATTCGCGAAAAGCAAGCCGATCCGGCAAAAGTTTTGTCGTCGATGCGTCATCCGCTGGATCCGGCCGGAAATCGGGTTGTTCGAAGCGGCATTCAGGGCGAAGGGGGCCGGACCGGTTTGCGGGCGAAACAGCGCCCAAGCCTGTCAGGCCGGGCGGCGCAGCCCGTTGCGGGCCTGGTCGAGCCGCACCGGCTGGTCGGGAATGGTGACGGCGAAGGTGGTGCGCCCGCCGATCGATTCGACCAGCTCCACCGTGCCGCCATGCGCGCGGATCAGTTCATGCGCGATCGCCAGACCAAGCCCGGTGCCGCCGCTGCGCGCAGAGCCGCGGAACGCCGCGAACAGGTTCTCGCGCGCCTTCGGCGGCAGGCCGGGACCGGTGTCGGTCACGACGATGCGGCTGACGCTGCCCATGCGCTCGGCCGAAACCGCCAGCCGGCGCACCACGGCGCTCTCCGTGTCCGCCGCCATCGCCTGCACGGCGTTGCGGCACAGATTGGTGAGCACGCGGAACAACTGGTCGGAATCGGCGTCCACCTCGAACGCCTTTTCGACCGCGTTGATGAACTCGATGCCTTCCTCGATGTCGAGCAGGCCGTGCACGTCCTCGACCAGCTGGCGCAGCCGCACGCGCCGGCGCGAAGGCGGCGGCTCCTGCGTACGGCCGTAATGAAGCACGCCTTCCGAGTAGGAGACCGCACGGTCGAGCGCACGCAGGAGCTTCGGCGCGAAGGCCTGCACGGTCGGATCCTTGACCTGGCGCAGGCGGTCCGAAATTAGCTGCGCCGAGGCCAGGATGTTGCGCATGTCGTGGTTGATCTTCGACACGGCGAGGCCGAGGTCGGCCAGGTGCTTCTGCTCGGTCAGCATCTTCTGCAGCCGCTCCTGCATCTGCGACAGCTCGCGCTCGGCCACCCCGATCTCATCGGCGCGGGCGGCGGGATGAATGATCCGGCTGGGGTCGTCGGGGGCCTGCGAGAAGGACAGCATGGAGCGCGTCATGTTGCGGATCGGGCCGATCATGATCAGGTCGATCGCGGCATAGACCAGCATGGCCGTGAACAGCGAGATCAGCAGCGAGACGAAGGCGACGTTGCGCGAATAGATGAGCATCGCCTTGCGCAGGCTGGAGTCCGGCATGATCAGTTCGAACTCCTTGTCGCTGTCGCCGACCGGCCCGAAGACGCGCAGCATCCGGTTGCCGCCGAAAAACAGCGTGTCGAGCGCGCCGGTCATGCCCTTGACCATGCCGACGCTGGCGAGGTCGATGTGCTCGTCGACCTGCGGCGGCATGTCGGCCACCACAAGCAGCCGCGACACGCCGCCGTCGCGCACCGCGATCGCCTTGGCGCCGATCGCCATAAGCACGTCGTTCTGCGCCGTGCGCGACAGCGAGGTCGGTTCGCCCTGCACCAGCACGATCGATACGGCCGCGGCGGTACTCAGCCGCTCCTTGAGCCAGGCCAGCCGGTAGCTGGCGATCCAGGGCAGGAAGATGAGCACCTCGGCCAAAAGCACGAAAACGATGGTCAACAGCAGCAGTTTTGTCGACAGGCCGCGCGATAAGGGTACGCTGCGGACGGCGGCTGGCGCTGGTCCTGTCCCTTCCTCGGCGTGCGTGGTTTCGCTCATGCGGTCCTGTCTTCACAATCGCTTGATCAGCCCAGATTAGGCGATTGCGGCTTTTTTGCCAATTTCCCCCTTGGTCGGAGAGATATAATTGCCGGCGAAAGTGCGCATCCCGGGCCCGGCGACACCGGCCCGGCACCGGCCCGGCACCGGATTGACTTCCAAAACCCTTCTTTCTATAAGCCCGCTCACGCTCGGGCCATTCGTCCCGGCGCGGTTTCGATCGCGCCAAAGCCGGCCCGGCAAAGCTCCTGTTACAGAGTGACAGAATCAAGAAGGGCCGCACCCCGCGGTATTAAAACAAATGAAGCGTACCTACCAACCGTCAAAACTCGTCCGCAAACGCCGGCACGGTTTCCGTGCCCGCATGGCCACCAAGGGTGGTCGCGGCGTCGTCGCAGCTCGCCGCAACCGCGGCCGCAAGCGGCTCAGCGCCTGAGCGAGACAAGATCGTTGCCCGCAACCGGCAAGCCAGTGGGACAAAATCCCAAGCGGCTTCTGAAACGCGCGGAATTCCTGGCCGTCCGCCGTGGTGAAAAACGTCGCGGGCGGTTTTTCCTCGTCGAGGTCCTCGACCGCGGCGACGGCGGCGCGCCGCGCGTCGGCTACACCGTCACCAAGAAGGTCGGCAACGCGGTCGTGCGCAACCGCGTCAGGCGGCGGCTGAAAGAGGCCGTGCGCACCCATGCGGCCGATGACATGATGCCCGGCAATGATTATGTCATCGTCGGGCGCGATGATGCGCTCCGCGCCCCGTTCGGCCAGTTGAAGGTCGAACTCTCCCGCCGACTTCGCGGAACACGATAGGCCAAGGGCTCTCGATGGAAAACAACCGAAACTTCTTCATCACCATCGCGCTGTCGGTGCTGATCCTGACCCTGTGGCAGGTCTTCTACATGAACCCGCGCGTCGAACAGCAGCGCGAGGCGGCGCGCGTCGAGCAGCAGCGCGTGGAAGAGCAGAAGAAGGCGGCAGAGACAGCCAATCCGGGCGCGGCAACGCCGGCACCGGCCGGCACCGCTCCCGGTGCCATCCCCAACGCGCCCGGCGGAGACACCGTCACCGCGGCCAGCCGCGACCAGGCGCTGGCGGCTTCGAAGCGCGTCAAGATCGATACGCCGAGCCTCGAAGGCTCGATCAACCTGACCGGCGCCCGTCTCGACGACCTCAAGCTCAAGCACTACACCGAAACCGTCGACAAGAATTCGCCCGAGATCGAACTGCTCAACCCTTCGGAGTTGCCCAGCGGCTACTTCGCCGAGATCGGCTTCGTCGGCAACGACAAGACGGGCACGGTACCGGGCGCGGATACGGTGTGGAACGTCGAAGGCAATCCGACGCTGACCCCGTCGACGCCGGTGACGCTGACTTACACCAGTGACAAGGGGCTGACCTTCAAGCGCACCTTCTCTGTGGACAGCGACTACATGTTCACCGTTTCCGACGAGGTGCGCAATTCGGGTTCGGCCCCGGTTACGCTGTCGAATTACGGCCGCGTCACGCGCTACGACAAGCCGGCAGTCGCCAGCACCTACGTGCTGCATGAAGGCCTGATCGGCTTCACCGGTGCGGAAGGCCTCCAGGAACACAAATACGCGTCCATCGAGAAGGACAAGGAAGTCAAGCCGGGCAAGTCGACGGACGGCTGGCTTGGCATTACCGACAAATATTGGGCGGTGACGGTGGTTCCGAGCGAGAAGCAGCCGTTTCAGCCGCGCTTCGGCTATTTCGTGGACGGCCGCCACCGCTACCAGTCCGACTTCCTCACCGACCCGATCAATGTCGAGGCCGGCCAGTCGGCAACCGTCGAGACCGAGGTCTTCGCCGGCGCCAAGGAAGTCGCCAAGATCAATGCCTATGCCGAAGACCGCCATATCAAGCGGTTCGACCTGCTGATCGACTGGGGCTGGTTCCACTTCATCACCAAGCCGATGTTCTGGCTTATCGACACGCTCTACAAATTCCTCGGCAATTTCGGCCTGGCGATCCTCGCCACCACCGTCATCGTCAAGGCCATCTTCTTCCCGCTCGCCAACAAGTCTTACGCGTCAATGGCGAACATGAAGAAGGTGCAGCCCAAGATGCTCGAGATCCGCGAGAAATACGCGGACGACAAGATGAAGCAGCAGCAGGCGATGATGGAGCTGTACAAGACCGAGAAGATCAATCCGCTCGCCGGCTGCTGGCCGGTGGCGCTGCAGATCCCGGTCTTCTTCTCGCTCTACAAGGTGCTCTACATCACCATCGAGATGCGCCATGCGCCGTTCTTCGGCTGGATCCAGGATCTGGCCGCGCCCGATCCGACCTCGATCTTCAACCTGTTCGGCCTCGTTCCGATCACGCTTCCCCACATGCTGATGATCGGCGTCTGGCCGCTGATCATGGGCGTCACCATGTTCCTGCAGATGCGCATGAACCCGACGCCGCCGGATCCGACGCAGGCAGCCATCTTCACCTGGATGCCCGTCATCTTCACCTTCATGATGGCTGGGTTCCCGGCAGGCCTGGTCATCTACTGGGCCTGGAACAACACGCTGTCGATCCTCCAGCAAGGCGTGATCATGAAGCGCCAGGGCGCCAAGATCGAACTGTGGGACAATCTGCTAGCGCTGTTCCGCAAGAAACCGTCGCCAGCGGAATAGAGGCGCCGGCTCACGATTCAAAAAACCCGGCTCGTCCGGGTTTTTTCTTGTGCGCCGGCATCGGTCCACGTCCGCCCGCGATGGGCGAAACTGCAAACGCGCGGCACCGTCCGATCCGGCAAATGCGCTTGTCCACCATCGAAGACTCGCTCCCGGGGCGATTGGTGCTATACGGCGGATTACGCTACTTTGACGAGGTGTGCGCCGACGCGGGACGCGTCCGCCAGCCAATTCCCGGACGAACCGCCATGACCGGACCCAATCCCGACATCAAGCACCCGATCCCGATGCACACGCGCGTCGGCTTCCTCAAGGCGCTGGTGAGCGCGCCCAACATCGAGATCGGCGACTTCACCTATTATGACGATCCGGAAGGGCCGGATAAATTCGCCGAGAAATGCGTGCTGCACCACTATCCCTTCATCGGCGACAGGCTGATCATCGGCAAGTTCTGCGCCATCGCCGAAGGTGCCCGCTTCATCATGAACGGCGCCAACCACGCCATGTCCGGTTTTTCGACCTATCCGTTCAACATTTTCGGCCATGGCTGGGAAAAGGGTTTCGACCCCGCCACATGGTCGAAGGAGGTGCGCGGCGACACGGTGGTCGGCAACGATGTCTGGATCGGCATGGAGGCAGTGATCCTGCCGGGGGTGCAAATCGGCCATGGCGCCATCGTCGCGGCGAAGTCCGTGGTCACGCACGACGTGCGGCCCTATGCCATCGTCGCCGGCAACGCGGCCAAGGTCGTCAAGATGCGTTTCGACGACAGGACGATCCGGCGGCTGCTGGCGGTGGCTTGGTGGGATTGGCCGGTGGACAAGATCAGCCGCAACCTCCATGCCATCAGGGGCGCCGATATTTCTCTTCTGGAGACAGCAGCTTGAACGCTCAATACAGCACCACGATCGGCACGGACCTGTTTACCCGCGGGTGGATCTTCATCCGCGGTGTGCCCGCCATGAAGTTCCTGCCGCCGGAAGGGCCGCCGGAAATCGCCTTTGCCGGCCGCTCCAACGTCGGCAAGTCGTCGCTGATCAACGCTCTGGTCAACCAGAAGGGCCTGGCGCGCACCTCCAACACGCCGGGGCGCACGCAGGAGCTCAATTATTTCGTGCCGGACGGATTTTCGGGGGAGGGCGCCGACCTGCCGCCAATGGCATTGGTCGACATGCCGGGCTACGGCTATGCCACCGCGCCCAAGGAAAAGGTCGACGATTGGACGAAGCTGGTCTTCGACTATCTCAAGGGCCGTGTCACGCTGAAGCGGGTTTATGTGCTGATCGACGCCCGCCACGGCATCAAGGCCAAGGACGACGAGGTGCTGTCGCTGCTCGACAAGGCGGCGGTTTCGTACCAGGTCGTGCTGACCAAGACCGACAAGATCAAGGCCGCCGGCGTGCCGCGGCTGATTGAGGAGACGCTTGCCAAGATCAAGAAGCGACCGGCGGCGTTTCCTTTCGTGCTGGCGACGTCATCGGAAAAGGCCGAGGGCCTGGAGGAGCTGCGCGCCGCGATCGTGCTCGCGGCCAATGGCGGCTAGCGGCACAAAAAGCCGGGTTAAGCCTTCGCCTCCAGGGCGATCATCTTGTGGCTTTCCTCCGCGGCAAGCATTTCGGTGCCATAGGCCTTCAGGAACATGTCGACGCCCGACCTGACGATATGGTCGATTTCGTCCTGGTTCGGAGCCTTGGCGCGATAGGCGAAGATGCACTGCCGGAAAAGACCGGCCAGGCAGAGTTCTGTGAACTGATAGGCGGCAAGGTCGACATCGTCGATCTTGAGCAGGCCACGGTCGATGGCGGCATTGAGGAAGGTCACGACCTTGTCGTGGCCGCGTTTGGGGCCGCGTTCGTAAAACCGCGCGCCCATGTCGGGTATCCTGTCGGAGGCGCCGATCACCGTGCGCTGGGCCTGGATGACCTTGGCCGAGGTGATCTTCATGGACAGGACCTTGCCGAATTTCACCAGCGTCTCGCGCAGGTCGTCGGCACGGTCGAGCACGTCATACATGTTCTTGAAGATCGTGCCGCGCTCTTCCTCGATCAGCGCCTCGAACAGCTCTTCCTTGTTGGCGAAGTAGACATAGATGGTCCCTTTCGACACGCCGGCTTCCCGCGTGATGTCGTTCATCGAGGCCGCCTCAAAGCCCTTGTCGATAAAGACCCGGCGGGCGCCATCGATGATCTGGCTGCGCTTGACCGGATCCTGTCCGGCTGCCGGGCGGCCGCGGCGCAAGCCGTCCAGCAGGTCGCCGCAATTGTCGTTTTCGACGTCGGGCGTTGTGTCGGCCATTAAAGTCACACCTCGAAAATAATTCGAACCAAGCGGTTCGATTGCCTCTTGATATGGTCCTCTTTAGGCGCTATGTCAACGGCCGGATCGAACCGAACGGTTCAGTATTATAACTTAGAGAGATGTCATGTCCTCGAACGCGCCGTCCACCGCCGAAGTCCGTCCCTTCCCCAACGCCAAGGTCGCCCCGGCGACGGAAGCACCGGAAGTTCCCGTCCACCCAGTCGCCGCGCCGCCTCTGGCGGAAACTCCGGCGAAGAAGAAGCGTTCCGTGCGCTCTTTCCTGCTGCCGATCATCGGCGTCGCCCTGCTCGGCGCCGGCGCCTGGTACGGCTACGATTACTGGACCACCGGCCGTTTCATGATTTCGACCGACGACGCCTATGTCCAGGCCGACATGGCTTTTATTTCGCCCAAGATCTCCGGCTATGTCGATCAGGTCAAGGTCAGCGAGAACCAGCAGGTCAAGGCCGGCGATCCCCTGCTGACGGTCGATGACGGTGATTACAAAATAGCGGTCGCCCAGGCCGAGGCGCAGATCGCCACGCTGGCCAGGACGCTCGATCGCATCGATGCGCAGACCAAGGCGGCGCAGGCCTCCTTGCAGCAGGCGCAGGCCGCCAAGACCGCCGACCAGGCCGCGGCGGCCAATGCCGCGCGCGCCCAGCAGCGCGCCGCGCAACTGCTCAAGACCCATGTCGGTACGCAGGCGCAACTCGACGACGCCCAGACGGCGCTCGACCAGGCCAACGCCGCTCTCGTCGGCGCCGACGCACAGATCGCCGCAGCACAGGCCAATATCGGCGTGCTGGAGGCGCAGCGTGCTGAATCGGCAAGCACGCTGGCATCCTTGCAGCTCAGCCGCGACAAGGCCGCGCGCGACCTTTCCTTCACGGTGCTCAAGGCGCCCTATGACGGCGTTGTCGGCAACCGTTCCGTCGAGCAGGGCGACCTCGTGAGCCCCGGCCAGAAGCTCGCCGTCATCGTCCCGATGAACAAGCTCTACATCGTCGCCAACTTCAAGGAGACCCAGCTTGCCCGGCTGGTGCCCGGCGAAAAGGTCAGGATTTCGGTCGATGCCATCGACGGCGAGCCCATCGAGGGCACCGTCTCCTCGCTGGCGCCGGCCTCGGGTGCCGTGTTCTCGCTGCTGCCGCCGGAAAACGCCACCGGCAACTTCACCAAAGTGGTGCAGCGCGTCCCGGTCCGCATCGACGTGCCGGCCGATGCCCTGAAGAGCGGCAGGCTGCGCGCCGGCTTGAGCGTCGTTGTCGCCGTCGACAGCCGCACCGCGCCGGCCGCGACCAACTGAGCGCGCTCCGGGGAGCAACGCCATGGCCACCGCAACCCTGACCGCAGGAGCGCCGCCGGCGAGGCCGGCTGTGCCTGACACCATCTCGACGCGGCGCGTCATAGCCTTCCTGGCGATGGTGTTCGGCATGTTCATGGCCATCCTGGACATCCAGATCGTCTCGGCCTCGCTGGCCGAGATCCAGGCTGGCCTGAGCGCCAGTTCCGACGAGATCCCTTGGGTGCAGACGGCCTATCTGATTGCCGAGGTGGTCATGATCCCCCTGTCCGGCTTTCTCAGCCGGATGCTGTCGACGCGCGTTCTGTTCACAATTTCGGCGGCGGGTTTTACCGCCGCCAGCGCGCTCGCTGCGACCGCTACCAACATCGACCAGATGATCGTCTATCGCGCCATCCAGGGCTTTATCGGCGGCGGCATGATCCCCAGCGTCTTCGCGGCCGCCTTCACCATCTTCCCGCCGTCGCGCCGTGCCGTCGTGTCGCCGATGATCGGCCTGGTGGCCACCCTGGCGCCGACAATCGGCCCGACCGTCGGCGGCTATATCAGCCACGCAATGTCCTGGCACTGGCTGTTCCTCGTCAATGTCGTGCCCGGCATTCTGGTGACGACGGCGGCCTGGTCGCTGATCGACTTCGACAAGCCCAACCTCAAGCTGTTCTCGAAGTTCGACTGGTGGGGCCTTGCCGGCATGGCGGCGTTCCTCGGCTGCATGGAATATGTGCTCGAGGAAGGCCCGAACAATGATTGGCTGCAGGATCAGGCGGTGTTCATCTGCGCCGTCGTCATGACCTTCGGCGCGGTGCTGTTCTTCTGGCGGGTGTTCACCGCCGAGGAGCCGATCGTCGATCTCAAGGCGTTCAGCAATATCAACTTCGCCTTCGGCTCGCTGTTCTCCTTCGTCATCGGCATCGGCCTCTACGGTCTCACCTATCTCTACCCCGTGTTCCTCGGACGCATCCGCGGCTACGATTCCATGATGATCGGCGAGGCGCTGTTCGTCAGCGGCCTGGCGATGTTCTTCACCGCGCCGGTCTCGGGCATCCTGTCGAACAAGATGGACCCGCGCCTGATGATGATGATCGGCTTCTTCGGCTTTGCCACCGGAACCTGGTGGATGACGCACCTGACCGCCGACTGGGATTTCTACGAGCTGCTCATCCCGCAGATCCTGCGCGGCTGTTCGATGATGCTGTGCATGGTGCCGATCAACAACATCGCGCTCGGCACGCTGCCGCCCGAGCGGCTGAAGAATGCATCGGGCCTGTTCAACCTGACCCGCAATCTCGGCGGTGCCGTCGGCCTCGCCTTGATCAACACGGTGCTGATCGACCGCAACGCCTTCCACTATGCAAGGCTCTCCGAGCACGTGCAGTGGGGAAGTGCGGCCGCGCAGCAGAAGCTTCAGAACATGACGCTCAATTTCGAGCAGACCGCCGGCCTGGATGCGGCCAGCGCGGCGATCTCGAAATTGTCGGGCATGGTCCAGCAGCAGGCGGCGCTGCTGTCCTTCATGGACGTGTTCTACATGCTGACGGTGCTGTTCGCGACGCTTGGCCTGTTCACCATGATGATCCGCAAACCGGCGGCCGCCGGCGGTGGTGGCGGCGGGCACTGACACCAGGGCAATACCGGAGAAACGATTTGCGTTCGGTAATGCGCTGGAAGCAAGGAAACACGGGCAGCCGTTTCGGGAAGCTCCTCCAGTCCACGCCCGAAATGACTGACCGCTAAAAAACTCCGGGTCGCAAGCCCGGAGTTTTTTCATATCGCGGCCGCATGGTCTCAGGCTGTGGCGGGCTTGAAGCTCAGCGCCACGCCGTTGATGCAGTGACGCAGCCCGGTCGGCGGCGGGCCGTCGTCGAAGACATGGCCCAGATGGCCGCCGCAGCGGCGGCAGTGGACTTCGGTGCGAGTCATGCCGAGCGACCGGTCCTGCGTCTTGCCGACGGCGTTGGCGATCTCCTGCCAGAAACTCGGCCAGCCGGTGCCGGAATCGAACTTCGTCTCGGAGGAGTAAACCGGCAGGTCGCAGCCGGCGCAGGCGAAGACGCCCTTGCGGTGCTCGTTGAGCAATGGGCTGGTGCCGGGATATTCGGTGCCTTCCTTGCGCAGCACGTCGAAGGCCGCGGGAGACAGGATCGCGCGCCATTCGGCATCGGTCTTGGTGACTTCGAAGGTCTCCGCCGCACGTGCATCCTGCGATCCGCCCATGCGCAGCAGAGATGCCGTGCCGGCCACCACGCCGATGGCGGCGGCGCCGCTCAAGAGAAAGTCGCGACGGTTCATGGCCAATCCTCCTGCTGTCTGTTTGCCACATTCAACGCTCGGCTGAAAATCAAAAGCCGTTGAGGGCCGAACGTTACCCGCACCAGCCTCCTGGTTGGAGCCACAGTGCGTAGCGGACGCCTGCCGGCGCAACGCGGAGCCGCGCACCGGCAGGAGAGCCTTGCTGCCTGTTCGCCGGCAGCGAGCCGTTCGTTACATCTTCGGCAAAAGAACCTTGTCGATGACGTGGATGACGCCATTGGACTGCCTGACGTCGGCAATCGTCACATGGGCGACGTTACCGTTCTCGTCCGTGACGGTGACCTTGCCCTTGTCGGCCTTGAGCGTCAGCTCGCAGCCGCCGGCGGTCTTGACCACATGCGCGCCGCCATCGGCCTTGGCCATCTTGGCGACGTCGGCGGCCATCGCTTTCGCCGCGATCACATGGCACGTCAGGACCTTGGTCAGCTTGTCCTTGTTCTCGGGCTTGAGCAGCGTTTCGACCGTGCCGGCCGGAAGCGCTGCAAAGGCCTCGTTGGTGGGAGCGAAAACAGTAAAGGGTCCGGCGCCCTGCAGCGTGTCGACCAGGCCCGCTGCCTTGACGGCAGCGACCAGCGTCGTGTGGTCCTTCGAATTGACGGCGTTCTCGATGATGTTCTTCTTGGCGTACATGGGTGCGCCCCCGACCATCGGATTGGCGGCATAGGCGATGGTGCCGAGCGCTGAGAGGCCGATCGTACCGGCGAGCAAAAGGGTGGCGAGTTTACGCATGATGTAAGTCTCCTCGGGTTGTTTTCCCCATCATTGGGAACGCGAGGAGATACGGGCCATGCAAAACTTAGTT
Source organism: Mesorhizobium sp. B2-4-7 (assembly GCF_006442685.1). Taxonomy (NCBI): domain Bacteria; kingdom Pseudomonadati; phylum Pseudomonadota; class Alphaproteobacteria; order Hyphomicrobiales; family Phyllobacteriaceae; genus Mesorhizobium; species Mesorhizobium sp. B2-4-7. Next base: position 203,953 of record NZ_VFVH01000002.1, on the reverse strand, counting down.
TCGCTCCCTATGAAAGAATTATTTTCTTCCGAATGAGGTCCAGTGATTTCGGCGGATAGGCTGATCCAACCACGAGAATTTGGTCCGTGGTTATCCATACAAAAATAGACTTAAATATTTGTAAGGCGACGGTCCGGGCGGGGAGCCATCAGATGCCCTTCAGGTCGCCTGCCGCGACCACCGGTCCCGTCGGCTGGCCGGTCGGCGAACCGCCTGAAGGCTCGAGGCTGACCGCCAGCACGGCGCCCTGCGCAAGTTTCTGCTGCACGGCCGGCGAAACCGCCACATGCGCAGCCTTCCCGGCCGGGATGACGCCCATCGAAACCGGCGCGTTCTTGCCCACGATCACCCACAGTTCGAAGTCCTTGCCGGAGGCCCGCTCACCGGAAACGTGCGACAGGCCGACTTCATGATGCGCCGCGTCATAGACGACGAGGTATCTGACGTCGCTGCCTTCGGCGGCCAGCGAGGCGACAAGCTGTGGTTGTTGGAGCGGCGGGTTGATGAAAGGCAAGGCGATGTAGATCGCCAGCGCCGCGATGGCGGCGGCGGCAAGGCCGCGCCAGAAGGCAAGGCTCGACCATAGGCCGGCGCGAGGCCGCGAGGCGAACAGCCGACGATCGATCGCCTCCTTGACCCTGATCGGAGGTTCTGTCCCGGGATAGGCGACGGCCAAGGGCGAAAAATGGGCCTCCCAGGCATCGACAAGCCGAGCGAATGCGGCGTCGCCATCGATGCGGCGGGACGCGATCTGGCGTTCTTCCGCTGTCAGGACGCCAAGAACGTATTCGGCGGCGAACAGGTCGTCGCCTCCACGTTCCGGTCCGTCGTCGTCTACCAGCGTCATCTTTCCAGACACTCTCTGAGCTTCAGCAGGCTGCGCCGCAGCCAGGTTCGCATCGTGTTCAGCGGCACGCCATGGCGCTCCGCCAGTTCGGCATAGCTCTCGCCGTTCAGATAGGCGCCCCGGACAGCCGCTGCCCGGCCCTTCTCCAATTCCTCGAGACAATGGTAGATGCGCTCGGACTCGCCACCTGCCACGGTCATGGCCTCCGGTCCCGGCGCCGGATCGGCCACATCGAGCGCGGCATCGATATAGGCGGCAGGTTCCCGCCGCGCCCTGATACGATCGATCGCATGGTTGCGCGCGATGGCCACCAGCCAGGAAATCGGGCTTAGATCCGAGACGGCGAAACGGTCCGCCTTCGTCCATATCTTGACGAAGACCTCCTGAAGCGCCTCTTCGGCATCTCCCCGGTCCTTCAATACACGAAGGCAGACACCGAAAAGTTTCGCGCTGGTCTGCCGGTACAGCAGATCGAACGAAGCCCGGTCCTTCATCGAAGTCCGGACAATCAGATTGCTGATCTCCTGTGGCGTCATGTCGGCAAATTAGGGGATTGCGATGTATTTGCAACGGCGCAAATTTCCGTGCACCCAAAGCTTTCCGCACCGCGCCGCACTCGTTCATCGCTCGATTGCCAACGGATTGGCCGCTGGTTACCTTGCCTGGATCGGGGGAGCGCGCATGTCGGTCGAACGAGTGCTGTGGGAAGAAGACGCCACCGGCCTTGCCACGTTGGTGCGCAAGGGCGAGGTTTCGCCGGTCGAACTGGTCGACGCTGCGATCGCGCGCGCCGAGGCCAGCCGGCCTGAAATCAATGCCACGGCCGAGACACTCTACGATGCGGCGCGCAGCCGGGCGAAGGGCATCGATCGTTCCCTACCGCTGGCCGGCGTGCCCTTCGCCATCAAGGATCTCGGCATCGCCATCAAGGGCGTGCCGTCACATGGCGGCAGCCGCATCCCCGCCTGGATGCCCGAGGTCAGTTCGGTGCTGACCGAACGCTATCTCGCCGCCGGACTGACACCCATCGTCACCTCGACATCGCCCGAACACGGGCTGCGGCTGATGACCGAATCAAAAGCCTTCGGCATCACCCGCAATCCCTGGAACACCGGCCACACCAGCGGCGGCTCGTCCGGCGGCGCTGCGGCACTGGTCGCCGCCGGCGTCGTGCCGGTGGCGCATGCCTCAGATGGCGGCGGCTCGATCCGCGTGCCTTCTGCCTGCACCGGGCTGGTCGGTCTCAAGACCTCGCGCGGCCGCGTCCCGCTGTCGCCATTGGTGAGCGAAAGCTGGTACGGCATGGTGGTCGACCATGCCGTCACCCGCTCGGTGCGCGATTGCGCCCTGCTGCTTGACCTCACCCATGGCCCCGACCCGCTCGCACCCTATGTCGCGCCGCCGCCGAAGGGTGCGTTCGCCGCGGCTGCCGCCCGCGATCCCGGCAAGCTCAAGCTCGCAATGTACCGGAACTCTCCGCTCGGCCTGCCGATTTCGGCCGAGACGCTGAAAGCGCTCGATACCGCGGTGGCGCTCGCCCGCGAGGGCGGCCACAGCGTCGAGGAAATCGATTTGCCCTCCATCGGTCGCGACTTCTTCGCCGATTTCTGCAGAACGGTTGCCTCGGCTGTCGCAGGCATGTTGCGGGCCGAGGCGGTGCGCGTCGGCCGCACCGTCACCGGCGACATCGAGCGCGCGACGCGGGTGCTCGGCCGACTGGGCGAAATGGTCTCGGCCGGCGAGACCTATGCCGGCTTGCAGCGGCTGCATGCCGCCTCGCGGCAACTGATTGCGGAGACGGCGCGTTACGACGCCGTGCTGATGCCTGTTATCGCCCACCCGCCGCTCGCTTGCGGTGCGATGGACCCGAAGGGTGCCGACGAGCTCATCGAGAATATGCTCGACAAGCTTCGCCTCACGGCGCTGCTCAGGATCGAACCGCTGTTCGGCCAGTTGATGGACAAGAGCCTGTGGTTCACTCACTGGCCGGCGATCCAGAATGTCAGCGGCCAGCCTTCCATCGCGCTCCCTGTTTACGTCACCGAAGCCGGCCTGCCGCTCGGCGTCCAGGCCGCGGGCCGCCCCGGTGACGAGGAGACGCTTTTGTCCCTGGCCGCGCAGATGGAGAAGATCTCCGGTTGGCTTGGCCGCAGGGCGCCGCTTATGGTGCCTTAAGTGATGACGAGGTCGTGAGCCGCCCGAATATGACAGCAAAGCCGTTTGCGGCCCGCGTCAATTCCCGCTAAGACGCCGCCGTCTTTACCTGATGCATGTCGCCAAAAATGCGCAGCGGTTTTGGGGCAACGACAGGAATGAAATCAAAAGCCAGGGAACCACGCCGATGACGGACATCGCCGCCACCGCCGAAATGCAGGCCGCCCTGCTGTCGCGGGCGCTGCCCTACATGCAGCGCTACGAGAACAAGACGGTGGTGGTGAAATATGGCGGCCACGCCATGGGCGACAGCGAACTCGGCAAAGCCTTCGCGCGCGACATCGCGCTGTTGAAACAGTCCGGCGTCAACCCGATCGTCGTCCATGGCGGCGGGCCGCAGATCGGCGCCATGCTCAACAAGATGGGCATTGAATCCAAATTCGAGGGCGGCCTGCGCGTCACCGACCAGAAGACGGTCGAGATCGTCGAGATGGTGCTGGCGGGCTCTATCAACAAGGAGATCGTCGCGCTCATCAACGCCGAGGGCGAATGGGCGATCGGCCTGTGCGGCAAGGACGGCAACATGGTGTTCGCCGAAAAGGCGCGCAAGACCATGATCGACCCGGACTCCAACATCGAGCGCGTGCTCGATCTCGGCTTCGTCGGCGAGCCGGTCGAGGTCGATCGCACGCTGCTCGACCTTCTGGCGCGCTCCGAGATGATCCCGGTGCTGGCGCCGGTGGCGCCCGGCCGCGACGGACACACCTACAACATCAATGCCGATACCTTTGCCGGCGCCATCGCCGGCGCCTGCAAGGCCTCGCGTCTTCTGTTCCTCACCGATGTGCCGGGCGTGCTCGACAAGGACAAGAAGCTGATCGACGAGCTGACGGTCGCCGAGGCCAAGGCGCTGATCAAGGACGGCACGGTGTCGGGCGGCATGATCCCGAAGGTCGAGACCTGCATCGAGGCGATCGAGCGCGGCGTCGAAGGCGTCGTCATCCTCAACGGCAAGACGCCGCATTCGGTGCTGCTTGAACTGTTCACCGAGCACGGCGCCGGCACGCTGATCGTGCCCTGACATTTGTGGGCTGTCGCGCCGGACGCTAGTCCGGTAGAGCGGCGATCGCCACGATCTCGATGACGAGATCGGGATGCGCAAGTGCGGCAACCCCGATTACCTCCGATGGCGGCGGATTGTTGTAGCTGCAGTGCTTCGGGCAGTGCGCGGCGAAGAATTCGTCCATGACGTCCAGCCGGAAATTGGGGGAACTCAGAACGCCGCCGTCCGGAAATGGTCCTTTGACATATTGGGTGATCTTGACGAGATGCTCGAGCGAGCTGCCAAGCTCCTCCAGGTCCGATTTGATGGTCGTCAAAATGGAGCGCCATTGCGTCGCCGCGTCCCCGACGGCGCCACCTTTGCCCGTCGACGGGTCGTAATCTTCGGCCGTGCCCGTATTGCCGGCGAGAAAGACATAGCCCCTGGCGCCGCTGACGACGGTGCCTTTTCCCCAAGGCATCAGCCGGCCCTCTTTCATCTTTTTATGGGTGACAAGCTCCATCGCTTCCTCCTGCCGGACACCCTCTGCTTCCAGGAAGTAGCGCGCAGCCTGATAACGGCCAGCGTGAAAAAGTCAGGCGCGGTGCGAATGCATGGCCGCGAGCACGGCAGGTTTCCATGCCGTCCGTTCGAACACCATCGATTGCTCTTCCGCGTCCTGTGGCGCGCTCCGGAAATCGGCCATCTTTCATCCGGCCATCGCGCGTCAGAAATCCCTAGACTCGCGGACCAGAGCCGCCGTCCATCTGCGTATACCAGCGCATGGAGAACGAGCTCCATGGCGGGACCTCTTCATGGGTGATCCGCCCATGCTGGCCGGCGCCATCACCGCCGCAGATGTCCGAGCGGCACGTGGCCGGGTCCCTTGATGTTCTGCAGCACGAGCTGCGTGTGGACGTCGCGCACACCGTCAAGCCGCATCAGCCGGTGCATGACGAAGGCGTTGAGTTCGTCGACCGACGGCACCATGACATGCAGCAGGAAGTCGTGGTCGCCGGTCATCGTCCAGCAGGATGATACCTCGTCCATGCGCTGGACCGCGGCGATGAAACTCTCGGGCGAACCGTCGCTGTGGCTGACCAGCCGCACCTGGATGAACACCTCGACCGTCAGGCCGACGGCACGGCGGCTGAGCACGGCGGCAAAGCCCTTGATGATGCCGGCCTCCTGCAGCGCCTCGAAGCGCCGCGCGCAAGGTGTCGTCGACAGGCCGATCTCCTGCGCCAGTTCGGAGACCGGCTTGCGTCCGTCGCGCTGGAGGATATCGAGCATCTTGATCTCGAAATCGTCGAATTGAGGCATTTTCACTCCGCTATGGCATATTCCGAGTGGATGTTATCCAAAAATCCTCATTCCGGCCATCACCGAAACCGATTTGCCTCCGCAAGTCCGGTTAACTTCGGGCACATCCGGAATTCAAGATTGGCGAGGAGAAAACCATGACGACAATGAGCGTTGCCGAATATGCCCGCGACTGCGCGGCTCAAGGGTTGCGCGGCGACTACTCGGTCTGCCGTGCCGATTTCACCGTGGCGCAAGGCTATGACTACAGCGCCGAGGAACAGGCGGTCTGGCGCACGCTGTGCGACCGCCAGACGAAACTGACGCGCAAGCTCGCCCACCATTCCTATCTCGACGGCGTCGACAAGCTCGGCCTGCTCGACCGCATCCCGGACTTCGACGAAGTCAGTGCCAAGTTGCGCAAGCTCACTGGCTGGGAGATCGTCGCCGTGCCAGGGCTCATCCCGGCCGCGCCCTTCTTCGACCATCTCGCCAGCCGCCGTTTCCCCGTCACCAACTGGCTGCGGACGCAGCAGGAGCTCGACTACATCGTCGAACCCGACATGTTCCATGATTTCTTCGGCCATGTGCCGGTGCTGTCGCAGCCGGTCTTCGCCGACTTCATGCAGATGTATGGCCAGAAGGCCGGCGACATCATCGCGCTCGGCGGCGACGAAATGATCAGCCGGCTCTACTGGTACACGGCCGAATACGGCCTCATGCAGGAGAGTGGTCATCCGCTGAAGGCCTTCGGCGCCGGTCTGATGTCATCCTTCACGGAGTTGCAGTTCGCGGTCGAAAGCAAGGATGCGCACCATGCGCCTTTCGACCTGGAGACGGTGATGCGCACGGGCTACGAAATCGACAAGTTCCAGCGCGTCTATTTCGTGCTGCCGTCCTTCGACGCGCTGCGCGACACATTCCAGACCGCCGATTTCGCGGCGATCGTCGCTCGCCGCATGGGCGAGCCCGCACTCGACCCGGCGACTGTCTAGAGCAGTTCCAGGAAAAGTGTGCACGGTTTCCCCGGTAAAAGCGCGCAGCGCTTTCCCTGGGGAATTGCGCAAAAACAAAGAGATAGAGCAGTTCAGCGTTCCATGGAACGGTGAATTGCTCTAGCCGGATTTGGATGGGCAGGGGCGAGCGAAACCTCGCCCTTCCTACAGTGCGGCATAGATGTTGCGATTGAACTTCGTCTCCATCACCACATGCGATGCGGTTTTGACGATGCCGCTGATTTCATTCAGCGCATTCACTTCCCGGTTCAGCTTCTCGAGCGTCTCGGCCGCGACATGGATGATCAGGTCCCACTCGCCGGTTATGGCATAGACCGCCTGGATCGAAGGCATCGCCTTGATCTTCCTGGAGACGTCCGGGTAGCTCTTGTTGTTCAGGGCGGCGAAGGTGAAACAGTGGACGGAATTCTGTGCCGCCTCCTTGGTCAGCCGCACCGCGTAGCCTTCGATGACCCCGCCCGCCTCGAGCTTTTGTATGCGCTCCTGCAAGGCAGTCCGGGATACGCCGAGCTGACGCGCCAGTGATGCGACCGGCTCACGCGCGTTCTTCTGCATCAGCGCGAGCAGCTGGCGATCTTTTTCGGTCAATTCCACAATCAATCCTCTCCTTCGATCCGCCCTGGAACCCGTCCAATCGCTCGGCGCGATCCTATCGGCTGAACCACCGCCGCGACAATCCTCAGGAACCGCCGGTGCAGGCTGCGCAAGGCGCAAATATCCGGCATTTTGCCGCCTCACGGCACGTAATGACTGCATGGCTGCCATTATCCGGCATTTCGCCGGGTGGAACCCTGCTTTTCGCGACCTGAGTGTCAACTGTCACAAACGCCAGTCCATGAGGGGGAACAGCTTCGGCTGCGATGGACGCAAATCGACACCGAGCCGCGTTGGACTTGCATCCGCAAGCCGAACGCCACGGTACGCCGCGGAGACGTCGCGGACGAGGCTGATCGAAACAACCACTGGTGCCCGACGCAGGTACCGTCATTTCAGCTGCATCCATAAGGGAGGATAACTTTGAAAAAACTGCTCGATTTCGCCATTCTTGCCGTCGCGACATTCGCGATCACGACGGCGGCCATGGCCGGAGAAACTTTGGATCGCGTCACGTCGAAGAAGGCGATGGTCGTCGCCACCAACGCCGCCTGGCCGCCGCAAAGCTTTCTCAATGACAGCAACGAGCTCGCCGGCTTCGACATCGATGTCTCGCGCGAGATCGGCAAACGGCTGGGGGTCGAGGTCTCGTTCGAGACGCCCGACTGGGCGACCCTGACCGGCGGCCGCTGGCAAGGGCGCTACGACCTCGGCGTCGGCTCGGTCACGCCGACCAAGGCCCGTTCCAAGGTGATCGATTTTGTCGGCATCTATTACTACAGCCCCTATGTCTACGTCGTGCACAAGGACAGCACCGCGAAGTCGGTCGCCGATCTCAACGGCAAGGTGATCGGCGTCGAGACGGCCACCACCTCGGAGGATTTCATCCGCCGCAAGCTTGAGATCGACGCGCCCGGCCTGCCTCCCGTCGAATACAAGCTGGAGCCCGGCGAGATCCGCACCTTCGCCGATTCCATGCTTCCCTTCGATGACCTGCGGCTTGGCGACGGCGTTCGCCTGAATGCCGTGATCGCGCCGGAGCAGACGGCGCAGAACGCCATCAAGAACGGCTATCCCGTGAAGATCCTCGAAGGGGAATATGCCTTCCGGGAACCGCTCGTGGTCATCGCCGAGAAGAACGATCCCGAGTGGACCGCAAAGGTTTCGGGCATCATCGCCGAGCTGAAGAAGGACGGCACGCTCGCCGCGCTGACCACGAAATGGTACGGCAAGGACTACAGCGCCAAATGACGTTGGATTGCCCGCCGGCCGCCGCTCGGCGACCGGCGGGCATCACGTGTCAGATGCCGGAGCGGTGCAGCGTTTAAAACAATCGCCACCCCTCTCTAAACCTTTGTTCTTGCGCAATTCCCCAGGGAAAAGCGCTACGCGCTTTTCCTGACGAGCGGGATGCAGTTGAAAGTCGCCGATGGCCTATCCGGATACCTATTACGCCCGCACCATGATCGACCGGAAGATCAGGCCCCCGCTCCGCGGCGAGGCGCACTGTGACGTGGCCATCGTCGGCGGGGGACTGGCCGGCCTGACCACGGCGCTGCAGCTGTCGCGTTCCGGGCTGCGCGTCGCCGTGCTGGAGGCCCAGGTCGTCGGTTTCGGCGCCTCCGGCCGCAATGGCGGCTTCGTCACGCCTGGCTTCGCCACCAGCGGCGACACCATTGCCGCACGCGTCGGCAAGGAGGCCGCGCGGCAACTGCACCGGCTGTCGATCGAGGGCGTCGAATTCGTGCGTCATACCATCGAGGCTCTCGACATATCGGCCGCCATGCCGCGCGACGGGCTGGTCAGTGTCCTGCGTTACGACGATGGCGACGCGCTCAAGGCCTATGCCGACCAGGCGGCACGCGACCACGGATACCAGCTTCAATATCTGCGCAGAGAAGACGTCCGTTCGGTGCTTAAATCGGCTCGCTACTATCAGGGCCTGCGCGACCCGAAAGCCTTTCACATCCATCCGCTCAATTATCTGCGTTCCGTGGCCGATGAGATCGAGCGGCTTGGCGGCAGCATCCATGAGAGCTCCGAAGTCGTGCAATGCGATCTGTCGGGGCCGCAAAAGATGCTGCGCACGCGAGAGGGCATGCTTCGGGCAACTCGCGTCGTGCTGGCTACCGGCGGCTACACCGGCCCGGTATTCAGCCAACTCCACCGCGCCTTCCTGCCCATCGCGACCTATGTGATGGTTTCCGAGCCGGCGCCGCGCCTGATCGCGCAAGCCGTTGCGACCACGGACGCGGTCGGCGACAACCGGCGGGCCGGCGACTATTATCGGCTGGTCGATGGCGGCAATCGCCTTTTGTGGGGCGGGCGCATCACCACGCGCGCCGCTTCTGCCTACGCGCTGGCGCGCGAATTGCGCCGCGAGATGATCGGTACCTATCCGCAGCTTGCGGACCTCAAGACCGAACTGGCCTGGTCCGGATTGATGTCCTATGCCCGTCACTTGATGCCCCAGATCGGCGAATTGCAGCCGGGCGTCTGGTATTGCACGGCTTTCGGCGGCCATGGTCTCAACACCACGGCCATCGCCGGAAAAATCGTTGCGGAAGGCATTCTGGGCGTTTCGGACCGGTACCGGCAGTTCGCGCCATTCGGATTGAGCTGGGCCGGCGGCGCCGCCGGCCTGGCGGCCGCGCAACTCACCTACTGGAAATTGCAGGCGCAGGACTGGTGGCGAGAACGTCATGCCGCCACGAAAGACAAGGTGACGGCATGATCGGCAGGCTGATGCTCTTCTATCCGGGGATCACCCGCCGCGCAGCGGCGGGGCTCGTGCTGGCGCTGTTGGCCGCCGGCCTTTACGCGATGGGCATCAAGTCAAGCTGGATCGGCTCGGTGATTCCAGTCGCATCCGGCTGGCTGCAGGCCAACCCTGCCCTGTCGCGCGCGCTTTCCGCGGTGCTGATCGCGCTCATTGTGCTGGTGAATTGCAAGCTGCTGCTGCTTTTGCCCCGGCGGCAGCAGATCGTCGGCGTCTGGATCGAACTGTTCGTGCTCCTGATGCTGTTCTTCTATTCCTTCGACCTTTCGCTTGCCTTCATCGCCAGGAAGATCGGCTTCCTGATCACCCAGGGCGTCACCACCACGCTCTACATTTCGGCGATCTCGATCCTGATCGCGACAGCCATCGCACTTGTCGGCGCGATCGCCAAACTGACCGGAAACGGCATTGTGTACGGGCTGGCCACTTTCTACACCTCGTTGTTCCGCGGCCTTCCTTTGCTGATGCAGATCTACATCATCTATCTCGGCCTGCCGCAGGTCGGTTACGTGATCGGCGCGGTGCCGGCCGGCATTCTGGCGTTGTCGCTGTGTTATGGCGCCTACATGACCGAGATCTTCCGCGCCGGCATCGAAAGCATTCCGCGCGGACAGAGCGAAGGCGCCACCGCGCTTGGACTGAGCCCCGGCCAGACCATGGCGCTGGTCATCCTGCCGCAGGCCATGCGCGTCATCATCCCGCCGACCGGCAACCAGTTCATCGCCATGCTGAAGGACTCGTCCCTGGTGTCGGTCGTCGGCGTCTGGGAGATCATGTATCTCGCCCGCACCATGGGCCAGACCGAGTTCCGCCATATCGAGATGTTGATCACCGCCTCGATGATCTACTGGATCCTGTCGATCACGCTGGAGTTCGGCCAGGCCTATCTCGAACGGCGTTTTGGCCGGTCGGAGCGGCGGGCGTAGGACAATTCCAGGAAAGCTGCGTCGCCGCCGTGCCGGTGCGCATCTCCACGGCTTTTAAGCCGCTCCGGCGGCCGCGCCATTATGTGACGCGGCTTTGCCGGGATGAGATGATTTAGTGGGGACTGCGGAACCCTCAGGCGGCGACCACCTTGCCGAGATGCTCGCCGAGCCGGCAGGCCAACGCCGTGATCGTCGTCGTCGGGTTGCATTGGCCCGAGGTGCAGAACACCGAGGAGCCGCCGACATAGAGATTGTCCATGCCGTGCACCTTGCAATTGGCATCCACGACGCTCGTGGCGACATCGGTGCCCATGCGCGTGCCTCCCATGTGGTGGTGGCCGGCCGTCTCCTCGTCCGTCGGGTAGTCGCCGCCGTTCGAAATCCAGTCGGCTATACGCACCCGGCCCAGATTCTTCTGGGCTAGCGTCGTCCCGAAAAGCCTCAGCCCTTCGAGCAGCGTGCGGCGTTCCAGGTCCGATTTCTTCCAGTGCAGCTCGATGCGCGGCACGCCGGCGTGGTCGACCACGGTCTTCGACAGCTCGACCCGGTTCGAGGCCAGCGGCGCCTGCTCCCAGGCTACATAGAGTTGGGCCGCGCAGCGCAGGTTCTGGTTGAGCCTGCCCGATAGCCACTCCGCCATGTTGGGCGCCGTACAGGCGAGATCCGCGATCAGGTCCTTGACGCCGGGATAGGGCGTCTCGATCAGCCTGATGCCGAAATTCATGATCCGCAGCCGCTCCATCGCGGCCGGCATCGGCGAGAAGAAGGCCTCGTTCACCGCATCGACCTCGAATGCGCCATAGTCGGCCAGGATGGCGTTGCCGCCCTGGAAGGTCGGGTGTTCCATCCAGTAGCGGCCAAGTGCCGTCGCGTTCGGCACGACGCCGCCATTGAAGCGCTGGTTCGACCACAAAAGCAGCCGCGAATTCTCCAGCCCGCCGGTACAAACGATGAAATAGTCGGCGCTGAAGAAGCCGGCATCCTGCCCCTGCGACCACAGCCTGGCGCCCGTCACGCGTCTGCCGTCGCCGGCAAGCTCGGTGGCACAAGTGTTGAGCACGACAGCGATGTTCCTGCTCTTGTCGAGCTCGTCGGCGTATTTTTCAGCGAAGCGCACGGCACCGCTCTTGATCAGCTGCACCCAGCGGATGTCGTCCGAGACCGGCGCGTCCGGCCGGAAATCCGGCAGTTCCAGGATGTCGCGCACTTCGCCCAGATACGGTTCGATGTCGCTGCGCCGGATCGGCCAGCCCGTGTCCGGCACCCACGCCTTCGGCTCGAAATCCTGTTTGTCGAGCACGCGGCACCAGCCGGCCCAGTGGTTCGAGCTGCCGCCCATGAACCGCAGCCGGGTGATATCGAGATCGAAATAGAAATCGCCGACTGTGGTGCCGCGGTAGAAATCCTGCGAGGTGTCGCTGAACTCCCTGCCGCCGGCCTCCAGCACCACGACCGGTATGCCGGCGGCACCGAGCTTTCTGGCGATCGTGGTGCCGGCCGGGCCGGAGCCGAGAACGCAGACCCTAGGCGTGAAATTCGCGGCGCGAAACGCCTCATAACTGTCGAAGATCATGCCAGGTCGCTCCGCTTCAGGATCCAGCCATTGACCTCGACGATCTCATCGGGGGCGGCTTCGGAAGAACCCGCATCGGGCAATTTGCGGAACAGCGACAGGGCAGGCACCGCGATCAGCGTCTGCATGATCATTCGGCGCGATATCTTCTTGATAAGGAAACTCATGACAGGTCTCTCGACGGGGTCTCTATCCAGGCATGTTCCCTGAACATCCAGGCATGGTCCCTGAACGGCACATGCTTCATCATCGAAGCCAGAAGCGTGCCAAAACTGGTTGCAAGCCGGAACAATGCGCAGCCGAGTGCAAACAGGGTTAGAGACTCCTTAACAGGCCGATGTGCTGGATCGGCCCGTTCAGGCCGCCTCGGAGATGTCGGTGTCGAGGATCACCAGGTTGCGTCCCCGATGTTTGGCCTGGTAGAGGCGCCGGTCGGCGGCCCGCATCAGCTCCGACACGCTGGCGCTTTCGTCGCAGAGGGTTCCGCCGATGCTGACGGTCAGCGGAATGGTCCGCTCGTCCACGGGCCGGAAGCGGATCAGCTCGACTTCGCGGCGGATGTGCTCGGCGACGCGCTTGGCTTCCCGTTCCGTGGCTCCGACCAGCAATGCGCCGAACTCCTCGCCGCCGATGCGGCCGAGGACGTCGCCGTCGCGCACCCCGCGCTTGATCGCGCTGGCGATCAGGAGCAGCGCGTCGTCGCCGGTCAGATGGCCGAAGCTGTCATTGATCATCTTGAAATGGTCGGCATCGATGATCAGCAAGGCGCCGCGATCGGGCTTGTGCCGGGAGCCGTTGAGCACGGCAAAGAAGCTTTCCCGGTTGAGCATGCCCGTCATGTCGTCGCGGCTGGCCTTTTCCGCCAGCCGGCGATGCGCTGCGGCAAGCTGGGCGTGCGTGCGGGCAAGGTCGCGATGCGCCGACTTCAGCCTGTCGCTGTGCCAGAACGTGCTTGCGCAGGCCGCCCATGCAAGAACCAGCGGACACAATGTCGAGGTCAGCCAGATCATGCGGTTGACCGGGAATCCCATGGCGGGGACGATGATCAGGGTCAGAAGGAGCGAAACCGCGACGGAGACGAAAGCAATGGTGGCGGACTTCAGAATTATACTGCTCATCGCTGGCTCCCACTGGACCGCCTCTGTGCCAGCAAGCCCTGAAGGCCACCTTTCCAGGATGCCTAAAATTTGAACGGTGAGACTGTTCTGCCACTTTCGGCGCGTAGAAGTTGTGGATAAAGCCCCTTCAAGATCGTCCGTTTCGTGCCATAAGGGGCGCATGGCTACACACCCCGACCCCGCTCGCTTCGCCCATGTCACCGACTGGGTGTTCGACCTGGACAACACGCTCTATCCGCATCATTCGAATCTGTTCTCGCAGATCGACGTCAAGATGACCGCCTATGTCGGGGAACTGCTGTCGCTGCCGCGCGAGGACGCGCGCAAGCTGCAAAAGGAACTTTATCGGGAATATGGCACGACACTGAACGGGCTGATGACGCGCCATGGCATAGACCCCGACGATTTCCTCGAGAAGGTCCACGACATCGACTATTCCTGGCTGGTGCCGGATCCCGTCCTCGGCACCGCCATTCGCCAGCTTCCCGGCCGCAAGTTCATCTTCACCAACGGCGACCGCAGGCATGCCGAGCGCACTGCGCGCCAGCTTGGCATCCTTGATCATTTCGACGACATCTTCGATATCGTCGCTGCCGGGCTCAACCCCAAGCCTGCGCGCCAGACCTACGAGAAATTCGCCGAACTTCACGCCGTCACCGGCCACAATGCGGTGATGTTCGAGGATCTCGCGCGCAACCTGTCCGTGCCGAAGTCACTGGGCATAACGACGGTCCTGGTGGTGCCGCGCAATTTCGAGCCGACATTCTCCGAAATCTGGGAGCGCGATCCGGCGCAGGAAGATGATGTCGACTTCGTCACCGACGATTTGGCCGGGTTTCTGACGGAGATAGTCGTGGGGATAAGGCAGTAGGGCAGTAGGGCAGTAGGAAGATGAGGGGCGCTCTCAGCCCTTGATTCTAGATATACTGCCTTACTGCCCTACTCCCTTACTCCCCTAACTTATAGAACCGGCTGACGATGCCCCAGGCCTCGTCGGCGGTGTCGACGAAATCGATGATGTCCTGGTCGCCGGGACTGATCGTGCCTTGCTCGGCGAGGAAGTCGAGATCGATCGCCCGTTTCCAGAAGGATTTGCCGAACAGGATCACCGGCACGCGCTCCATGCGCCCGGTCTGGATCAGCGTCAGCGTCTCGAAGAATTCGTCCATCGTGCCGAAGCCGCCGGGAAACACCGCGACGGCCTTCGCGCGCATGACGAAATGCATCTTGCGGATGGCGAAATAGTGGAAGTTGAAACAGAGTTCCGGCGTCACATAGACATTGGGCGCCTGCTCGTGCGGCAGAACGATGTTAAGGCCGATAGAGGGCGCGCCGACATCGTCGGCGCCGCGATTGCCCGCTTCCATCACGCCGGGCCCGCCGCCGGTCACCACGACATATTCGCGGTAGTATGAACTGGCCGATTGCTGCGAGCAGAGGCGGGCGAATTTGCGCGCCTCCTCGTAATATTTGCTGTTTTCCTCGAGGTTCTTCTTCTGCGTCTCGTTTTTGGCCGCCCAGGCCTCGCCGCCGGGTTCAGGCAGCCGCGCGCCCCCGAACAGGACCACGGTCGAGCGGATACCGCGCTCGGCCAGGATCATCTCCGGCTTCAGGAGTTCGAGCTGCAGCCTGACCGCGCGCAGTTCGCGCCGCGTCATGAAGTCGGGATCGTTCCACGCCAGGCGGTAGGTCTCGGCGCGCGTCTGCGGCGTGTCCGGCACGCTCCTGGCCCGCTCCAGATCCTCGTCCGAATGCGGCAGCGGCGTCCAGCCCGCCTTTTCCATGGGTGTCATGATGTCAGGTCCGTCCATTTCATTCACTTGCGCCGTCCCATGGCGCAGTCGCGATTGACCCCTACTCTGCCTTCACATAGGGTCCGCGCGATTTTCAAAACAGGTTAAGGCTCAGCCCCTTAACAGCCTGGTAATGGAGCGAATTCATGTCGAAGCCGGATCTGGCGAGCCTCGAAAAGACCATCGACAAGGCCTTCGAGGAGCGTGACGCGATTTCGACGGCGACCAGAGGCGAGACACGCGACGCCATCCAGTCGGCGCTCGATCTGCTCGACCGCGGCACCGCCCGCGTTGCCGAGCGCCAGGCCGATGGCCAGTGGCATGTCAACCAATGGCTGAAGAAAGCCGTCCTTTTGTCCTTCCGGCTGAACCCGATGGAGATCATCAAGGGCGGTCCCGGCCAGGCCGTGTGGTGGGACAAGGTGCCGTCGAAGTTCGACGGCTGGAGCGCCGTCGATTTCGAGAAGGCCGGTTTCCGCGCCGTGCCGTCGTCGATCGTGCGCCGCTCGGCCTATGTCGCGCCGGGCGCCGTGCTGATGCCGTCCTTCGTCAATGTCGGCGCCTATGTCGATTCGGGCACCATGGTCGATACCTGGGCTTCGGTGGGCTCCTGCGCCCAGATCGGCAAGAATGTGCACCTGTCGGGCGGCGTCGGCATCGGCGGCGTGCTGGAGCCGATGCAGGCCGGTCCCACCATCATCGAGGACAATTGCTTCATCGGCGCGCGCTCGGAAGTGGTCGAAGGCTGCATCGTGCGCGAGGGCTCTGTGCTCGGCATGGGCGTCTTCATTGGCCAATCGACCAAGATCGTCGACCGCGCCACCGGCGAGATTTTCTACGGCGAAGTGCCGCCGAATTCCGTCGTCGTAGCCGGTTCGCTGCCTGGCAAGCCGTTTCCGAACAATGAGCCGGGTCCAAGCCTCTATTGCGCGGTCATCGTCAAGCGGGTCGATGCCAGGACCCGGTCCAAGACCTCGATCAACGAATTGCTGCGCGATTGATCTTTTTGGAAAGCGGGCGCACCTTCCGCCGGCGCGACGATCGGTCGCGCCGGTTCAACATGGAGGGTGGCATGGACTGGAGATGTCTGCTGACGAGCTTCGACGGCCGCATCGATCACGCCAAGTTCTGGGCCGGCATCGATATATTCATCGTCATCGGTATTGTTGCCTTCATTCTCGATGCGATTCTCGGCACGCGCTTCACGACCGCAGGCGGCGGCAGGATCGGCATCATCGGCATGCTCGTCGCGCTGGCGTCGATCTATTTCGCGATTGCTCTCTATGGAAAACGCTGGCACGACCGCGACAAGTCGGGCTGGTGGACGCTGATCGGTCTCAGCGTTCTCGAAGGCGCCCAGGGTGTCAATCAATATGGACGGGACCCGCTTGCCTGACAGATCCAACCTTACTTGGCTTTTCTTCAAGACATCGGGCCGCGTCAGCCGCGCGGCCTATTTTCTTGGTGGGCTGCTCGTGGCCATCATCCAGGCCTTCCCGCTCTATCGTTTCACGCTGGTGCCGGAAGGCTCGCCCGAGAGCAACATGTGGTCGTTCGTCTTCTTCATCGCCTTCGTCGCCTCGCTGTGGTCGAACATCGCACTGGCGGTGAAGCGGCTGCACGACCTCGACAAGCCCGGCATCGCGGCGTTGATCCTGTTCGTGCCGGTCGTCTCGATCGTCGCCTTCGTCGTGCTTTGCCTGTTTCCGGGCAAGCCCGGACCCAACCGCTATGGCAAGCGCACCAATGCACCGGCCGAACCCTGAGCGCCCATCATCGCGATGCGCTACTGACGGTATGCATGAAAATGAAGGCCTGATCCGCGTCGCCTGAATTCATTCAGACGCGACGCGCTTCAGGCGCGGCGACCTGATCCGCGCCGAAACCGGGCGATCCGCGGCCGGCCGCTTCCGCTTCACGCACCAGGGCGATGATTCGTCGGACCGTCGGCGCCGGCGTGCCCGCTTCTTGCGCCAGGCGAAGAACGGCGCCTTGCAAATCGCCGATCTCCGTCGGCCGGCCGCGCTGCAGATCGTCCCACATGGAGGAACGCGCCTCCGGGTCGATGGCCAGCATCCGCCGCGCCAGCAGCCTGAATAGCCAATCGGGGAGGCGGAGCACTATCGGCAACAGCGCCGGCCGCAAGCCGGCGATCCGCGCCGGCTCGATGCCCGACGCCTTCATGGCCTGGAGCGCCTCGTCGATCTGTCTTGCCAGGATCAGCCGCCAGCGCCGGTCGGCAAGCTCGCTCGCCAGCGGCAGGCCCGAAAGCGCCACCAGCGCATTGTTCAAATTCATCAAAAGCTTGCCCCACAGCACGGCTTTCATGTCGGCATGGGCTTCAACCCGGAGCCCTTCGACGCCGAGAAGGCTGATCAGACCGGCATCGCTGTCCTCGATCATGACCTTGCCGTCGCTGGCGCGGTGGACACGCAGCGGCAATTCGCCGTCGGCCGATTGCACGACATTGAACGGCACCATGCCGGCCAGCACTGGTCGCCCGCCGACACCGGCGCGCAGCCTGTCGGCATTGTCGATGCCGTTCTGCAGGCTCACCACCACGGCGTCCGGCGGGGCGTGGGCGGCGATGAGCGCAGCCATTTCCCGCGTCGCGCCGCTCTTGACGGTGACCAGGATCACGTCCGCCTGCGGCAAGGCAGCGGCTGGATCGATGGTGACGGCAAGCGCTTGCGGCTCGAGGCCTCGATCGCGGCCCTCAAGGTCGCTGACCCGCAATCCGCCTTGCCGCAGCGCCGCCTCGACGCGCGGCCGGGCCAGCAAGATGACCTGGTGCCCGGCGAGCGCCAGGCAGCCGCCGGCATAGCAGCCGATGCTGCCGGCGCCGGCAATGACGATTCTCTTGTCCCCGTTTGCCATCCTGTCGCTCCGCACCGGGCCCACGACTATACGACATGAAAACCATAATGTCGGCGGTATCGCCGGTCATAGGACTGGCCCCTACGTCTGGCCGTGACAGGCCTTCAGCTTTCGACTATCGCTTTTGCCATGACGCTGCCGACCGATCCCGCCGCAAACCTCGCCGCCCTCATCCGTTGCGCCTCCGTGACGCCGGCCGAAGGCGGTGCGCTGACCGCGTTGCAGACGATGCTGGAACCGCTCGGCTTCCTCGTCGATCGCCCGGTGTTTTCGGAAGACGGCACGCCCGATATCGAGAACCTTTATGCCAGGCGCTCCGGCAATGGCCCTCATCTGATGTTCGCCGGACACACCGACGTGGTGCCGGTCGGCGACGAAGCCGCCTGGACGCATCCGCCCTTCGGCGCCGAGATCGCCAATGGCGAGATGTATGGCCGGGGTGCGGTCGACATGAAGGGCGGCATCGCCTGTTTCATCGCCGCGGTAGCGCGCCATGTCGAGGCGAATGGCGGCCCGAAGGGCTCGGTCTCGCTGCTGATCACCGGCGACGAGGAAGGCCCGGCCATCAACGGTACCACGAAGCTGCTCGAATGGGCGGCTTCCAGGGGCGAGAAATGGGATGCATCGATCGTCGGCGAGCCGACCAACCCGGCTGCGCTCGGCGACATGATAAAAATCGGCCGGCGCGGCTCGCTGTCGGGCGACGTCATCGTCAATGGCCGCCAGGGCCATGTCGCTTACCCCTTGCTTGCCGACAATCCGGTACGCGGGCTGATGAGCCTGATCGATGCTTTGCTGCATCCCGTCTTCGATGAGGGCACGAAGGATTTCCAGCCGACCAATCTGGAGGTGACATCCATCGACGTAGGCAACCCGGCCACCAACGTCATTCCAGCAAAGGCAACCGCCACCTTCAACATCCGCTTCAATGACAGCTGGACCGCCGAGACCATACAGGCCGAAATCCACAACCGTCTCGACCAGGCGGCGGGCCGCAAGAAATACCGGCCCGGCAAGGAGATGCCGGTCGACTACGAACTCGTCTGGCGCGACCGGCCGAGCCATGTCTTCCTGACCCGCGACGACAGGCTGATCGAGACGTTGAGCGGCTCGGTCAAGACGGTGGTCGGCAGAGCGCCGGCGTTGTCCACCTCCGGCGGCACGTCGGATGCCCGCTTCATCAAGGACTATTGCCCGGTGGTCGAATTCGGCCTGGTCGGCAAGACCATGCACATGGTCGACGAGCGCGTAGCCCTTGCCGATCTCGAGACGCTGACGCAAATCTATCAGCGCTTCATCGAAGACTGGTTCGGACAGGACTGAGCAGCATGCTTTCGGCGGACGAGACCCAAGTTTCGCTGACCGGCGCCTGGCGACTGATGCTCGGCAGGGCCGATGGCCTGCGTCTGCTCGACCTGTCTGCCGATGGTTTCTGGAATTCCTTTTTCGCCATCGTCGTCGCGGCGCCGGCATTGATCGTCGGCTGGGTCGGCATCGCCAACGAGATCGGCGATCCCGATGCCTTCGCGGGCCGCTTCAGCATGCTGTTGCGGCTGGCGACAGTCGATATCGGTTCCTGGGTGCTGCCTCTGGTCGCACTGGCTCTGGTCGCGCCGCGCGCCGGCATCGGCGGCCGCTTCGTGCACTATGTGGTGGCCTCGAACTGGGCTTCGGCCATCACCGCCTGGCTGATGCTGCCGTCCGCGCTGATCAGGCTTTTCCTGACGTCGGCGAGCCAGATCTCCAGCCTTGTGTCGCTGCTGTTGTTCGCGCTGTCGATGGTGCTGACCTGGCGCATGACCAACGCGACCATCGGCAGGGGGGCCGCAATCGGGACCGCTGTCTTCGTTGGCATGTTCATCGCTTCGCTGATCGTGCTGTTCGGGCTGCAGGCGCTGCTTGGCATCACGGTTCCGGACACCGGAGCTCAGAGCCTTTCGGGACTCTATCCGGGATAATCGACGCCGATCAGAAAAAGCCCGTCGGGCGGCGCCACCTGGCCGCAGGCGGCGCGGTCGTGCGCCTCGAGCGCCGCCTTGAGATCGCCGGCCGTCCATGCGCCTTCGCCGACGCGCTTGAGCGAGCCGACCATCGAGCGCACCTGGTTGTGCAGGAAGGAACGCGCCGAGGCTCTGACTTCGATCATGTCGCCCGAACGGCTGACGTCAAGACGGTCGAGCGTGCGCACCGGGCTCTCGGCCTGGCATTGCGTGGAACGGAAGGTGGTGAAATCGTGCCGTCCGAGCAGCACTTTGGCGGCTTCGTGCATGGCAGCGGCGTCGAGCTGCTTCGGCACCCACCATACCTTACCCTTTTCCAGGGCCGAGGGCGCGCGCCGGTTGAGGATGCGGTAGAGATAGTGGCGGCCGATGGCCGAGAAGCGGGCATCGAAGCCGTCGACGACGGTCGTGGCTTTCAAGATCGCGATGCGATTGCCGGCGCCCTGCAGGTGCGCGTTGACGGCATCGCGCACCTTGTCGTCCGGCCAGGCCCTGGCCAGGTCGACATGCGCCACCTGGGCCGTCGCATGCACGCCCGCATCGGTGCGGCCGGCAGCGCGCAAGCGGACCTGCTGGCCGCAGAATTTTTCGATCGCCTGCTCGATCGCCTGCTGCACCGAAGGCTGGTCCGCCTGGTGCTGCCAGCCGGCAAACAAGCTGCCGTCATATTCGATGTCGAGGCGAAAACGCGGCATGCCGGGCGGCTATACGCACTCGCCTAGGCGGCGAGTGCGGTGAAGGCCGAGGCGTAGACCAGCCGGCCGGTTTCGGGAGCGTCGCCCCAGGCCAGCGCCTGCAGCGCCTCGCCCTGGTATTCACTCTCGAATCCTTCGGCGCGCGCGTGGCTGTAGCCGAAACGGCCGTAGTAGGTGGGGTCGCCCAGCACCACGGCCAGCATCTCGCCGGTGTCGCGCAGGCGGATGTGAGCCTCGCGGATCAGCGCGCCGCCAATGCCGGTGCCGTGAAAGGAGGGCTCCACCGCCAGCGGCGCCAGTGCCACCGCCGGGAAATCTTTCCCGCCGGTGCGGACGAAGAGCCGCGAAAACAGGATGTGGCCAACCACTTGCCCGTCTTCTTCCGCCACCAGTTCGACAACGGCGTCGCCGCCGGAAACCAGCGCGTCAACCAGCCCGGCCTCCGCCTGCTGGCCGAAAGCGTGTTCCTCGACGAGGCGGATGGCCTCGCGATCCCGCGGCGTCGCCGCGCGTATCGACATCATGCTCATGACAGTTTCATTCCTTTTTCGATCTTGGTCCCGCGCAGGAATTCTTGCGCGGCGGCGGGCCTTCCGCCAGCCCGTTGAACTTCGACCAGCCGGATCGCGCCCGCTCCGCAGGCGACCGTCAGGCGGTCGTCGAGAATTCCTCCCGGCTCGCCCACACCTTGCGCAAGCGTCGAGCGAAGCAGTTTCAGCCGTTCCACCCGGCCACCAATTTCAACCTCGCACCAGGCGCCGGGGAACGGCGACAGGCCGCGAATATTATTGTGAACTTCGGCCGCGGGTCGCGTCCAATCCACGTGCGTATCGGATTTATCGATCTTTTTGGCATAGGTCACCCCCTCAACCGCTTGGGCGGTGAACGCCAGGCTATTCCTTTCCAGCCGCGCCAGCGCTTCCACGATCAGTGCGGCGCTGACGCTCATCAATCGATCATGCAGATCGCCGGCGGTCATATCGGGTTCGATGACGCATTTTTCAACCAGCCCCACCGGGCCGGTGTCGAGGCCTTCTTCCATGCGCATGACCATCATGCCGGTTTCGCTGTCGCCCGCCATGATCGCCCGTTGGATGGGCGCCGCACCGCGCCACCGCGGCAACAGCGAGGCATGGCCGTTGATGCAGCCCAGTCGCGGCGCCTCAAGCACCGCCCTGGGCAGCAGCAGGCCGTAAGCCACGACCACGCCGATATCGGCTTGCAGCGCGCGAAAAGCTGCCTGTTCGGCCTCGCCCTTGAGCGACGTCGGCGTGCGCGTCTCGATGCCCAGCCGTTCCGCCTCGCGCTGTACCGGCGACGGCGTCAGCTCAAGGCCGCGCCGGCCGGCGGCTCGCGGCGGCTGCGTGTAGACGGCCGCGACCTCATGTCCGGCATCGGCAATTGCGCGCAATGTCGGCACCGAAAACTCCGGCGTCCCCATGAAAATCACGCGAAGGGGCATTGTCCCCTATCCCACCAGCTTGCCCGGAGCCTTGTCCTTGGCCAGCTTCTTGAACTTCTTCACCACCATGTCGCGCTTCAGCTTCGAAATGTGGTCGATGAACAGCACGCCGTTGAGATGGTCGATCTCATGCTGCAGGCAGGTTGCCATCAGCCCCTCGGCCTCCATTTCCTGCAGCTTGCCATCGCGGTCGAGGTACTTGACCCGCACGGAAGCCGGGCGTTCGACCTCGGCATAATAGTCGGGAATCGACAGGCAACCTTCCTCGTAGACGGAGCGCTGGTCGGCGCTTTCCAGGATTTCGGGATTGATGAAGACATGCGGCGCCGGCGTCTCGTCCTCCTTGGCGAGGTCGATCACCAGCATGCGCAGCGGTTCGCCGATCTGGATCGCGGCCAGCCCGATGCCGGGCGCGTCATACATGGTCGCCAGCATGTCGTCGGCCAGTTTGCGCAAGGGCGCGTCGACGCGCTCCACCGGCTTGGAAACCTGGCGCAGGATGGGGTCGGGAAGGATGATGAGCGGCTTGATCGGCATGGCGTCTCACCTAAGACCTTGAATAAAGGGCGTCAACCGGTACGCCGGGGGATCGTTCACGTTTTGATCTGTGCTGGCCGGCCGAATCGTCTATGCTGTGTGCATGAACGACCTGACATCCATCCTTTCGGAACCTGTCGCCCGGCTTGGCGCGACCACGATCACGCTCGGCCATGCGCTGGCGTTCGGGGCCTTTGTGTTTCTTGGCCTGTTCGTGGCGCTTGTCGTCGCGCTGTGGCGCTCGGCCAAGGCGCGCGCCGTGGCCGCTGCCGAAGCCGCCGACCATGCCCGCGACGCCGAGGCGCGGATGGCCGGCATATTGCAAAGCCAAGCCGAGATGCAGGGCCGCATGGGCGCCATCGCGGAAGTCTTCGGCGCGCGGCAGGCGGAACTGACGCAATCGATCGGCCAGCGCCTCGATGCCATGACCGGCCGCCTCGGCCAGACCATGACCGAGCAAACCAAATCCACTCATGAGAGCCTGGCCAAATTGCAGGAGCGGCTGGCCGTCATCGACACCGCGCAAGGCAACATCCAGTCGCTCGCCGGCCAGGTCGTGCAATTGCAGGCGATCCTCTCCAACAAGCAGACGCGCGGCGCCTTCGGCCAGTCGCGCATGGAAGCGATCGTCGCCGACGGTCTGCCGCACGGCGCCTACGAGTTCCAGGCGACCTTGTCCAACGGCAGCCGTCCCGATTGCCTGGTGAAGATGCCCAACGGCGCGCCGGCGCTTGCCGTCGACGCCAAGTTTCCGCTGGAAGCCTGGAACGCCATCCGCGCCGCCGAAGGCGCCGAACAGCAGAAGGTCGCGTCGCAGGCCTTCCGCCGCGACATCGAGGTGCATGTCCGCGATATCGCGGATAAATATCTGATCCAGGGCGAGACGCAGGATACCGCCTTCATGTTCGTGCCGTCGGAATCGGTGTTTGCCGAGATCCACGAAAATTTCGAGGCGGTGGTGCAGAAGGCGCACCGCGCCCGCGTCGTCATCGTCTCGCCGTCGCTCCTGATGCTGTCGATCCAGGTCATCCAGGCGATCCTGAAGGATGCCCGTATGCGCGAGCAGGCACACCTGATCCAGGGCGAGGTGATCCGGCTGATGGAGGATGTTTCGCGCGTCGACGAGCGGGTGCGCAAATTGCAGGGCCATTTTGCCCAGTCGGCCAAGGATATAGACGACATCCTCGTCTCGACGTCGAAGGTGACCAAACGCGGCCAGAAGATCGAAGCTCTGGAGTTTGGGGCGCAGCCCGGAGGCGATGCCGACCCTGACATGGCGTCACCAGCCCCTGCGAAGCCGGAACCCGGCCCGCGCGTTGTCGATTCCCCACGCGTTGCCGATTCAAAGACCGGCCAGCTCAGGCTGAGGGTCGTCGAAGGCGACGAATGAGGCGCCGCACCGGACGGCGCTACTGCTCCTCCACTGTGGCCATGCCGTGAAATTCAGGTAGCCAGTGAAGCGCCGAGCGGTGCCATTTTTGCAGTGTCGGAATCAAATCCTGGCGTTGCCGCGCGGTTCCCACTCGAATGCCGTAGACCTTTGGGCCATCTCCGACCGACGTGGCGTAAAGGTGCGAGCCGCAGTCGGCGCAAAAGGCCTGGACGCGCTTGGCGCCGCTTGCCACGGTCTTGATGTAGACCTTCGGTGTACCCTTTGTGATCCGGTAGTGATCTTCAGACGCCGGAACGGTGACGCGAAAGGCCGTACCGGTCAACTGTTGGCAATCGGTACAATGGCAGATCGAGGTCTTTTCCGGTTCGACCTCCGCCTCATAGGTGATGGCACCACAATGACAGCCGCCGTCGATCTTCATAATCAGTCCTCCAAAACTCGATCGGCTGATTTTAGCGGCGCAGCGGCGCAAGGCAACGACGCGACGCTGATCCAGAGGCATGATCCCGAGGAATGGAACGCGGGTTTCGAGGCTATGCTCAAAGTCTACTCGGATGCTGATTCGATCAGCTTGCGTCGCTGTTCCCAGGTGCCTGACGTCTGCGGCTTGACGAACAGCCGGGTGATCTCGGGCATTTCCTTCCTTAGCTGCGCTTCGAGGCGCTCGACGCAGGCTTCGATTTCCGGCGCGGACAGATGGTCCTCGAATTCGATGCTCAGGCCGGCAACGATTTCTTCCGGCCCCAGGTGGACCGTCAGGACGCCGTTCGCCCGCTGCACCGCCGGATCCTGCTGCGCGATCGCCAGCACTTCTTTCTGCACCGCGGGCGAAGCAGGCTCGCCGATGAGCAGCCCCTTGCTCTCGCGCGCCAGGAAGGCCGCGGTCGCACCCAGGATCAGCGCAATGCCGATCGAGGCGGCGCCGTCCAGTTCCGGCATCTCGAAAATCTCCGCCGCCAATATGCCGGCAAAGGCGACGATCAGGCCGAGAAGCGCGGCACTGTCCTCGAACAGCACTGTGTAGACGCTTGGATCCTTGCTCGATTGCACGGCCTGCAGCCAGCCCTGCTGGCCCTTCTGCCGGCGGAATTCCCTCAGCGCCACCAGCCATGAGCTGCCCTCGAACAGAAACGACAGGCCGAGCACGATGTAGTTGACCCTGACATTGGCGGCCGGTTCGGGCGCAATGATGTGCGTCACGCCTTCGTAGAACGATACGCCGGCGCCGAGCGCGAAGACGAGAAGCGCCACGATGAAGCTCCAGAAGTAGAGCTCGCGGCCATGGCCGAGCGGATGCGCGCGGGTGGCCGGGCGTGCGGCGCGATGCATGCCATAAAGCAGCAGGCTACCATTGCCGGTATCGACCAGCGAATGCACGCCTTCCGAAAACATCGCCGAACTGCCGGTGAAGAAGGCTGCGACGAATTTGGTCAGCGCGATCGCGAGATTGCCGGCGAGCGCCGCGTAGATGACCGTTCGAGAGCCGCCATGCCCCGCCATTGCTTCCCTGTCGTCCTGTCCGACACGCGAAGTCTAGAGCAATTGCAGGAAAAGTGGGAGCCGATTTCCTTGAGATCATGCTGCGGGCCCGCCGAAATTTCGCGGCCATCGCGACGCACCAACACCCCGTCCGTTCAAGTCGCTGCGCGCCGGTTCGGATTCATAAGGCCGCCGAAACAGGTTGCCGGTTTTCGCGGCCATGGCCGCGAACAGCCCCTTGCCTAGAGGCATTTCTCTTGTTTCACTTCGCCTCCCGCAACTGGAGGAACGAATCATGGCAAAAGGTGCGATGAAAGCAGGCAAGGAGGCCCGCAAGCCAAAGAAGGACGCCAAGAAGCCGGCCGCTGCTCCCACGCTCAAGGCGCCGCCGGTCAAGGCAACGAGGCTCAAGGAAAAATAGTCGCGTGCCTCGGATGGAGTTCGCCGGCGGCGTTCGAAACACCGCCGGCACCTTGTTGATACGGCGTTAAGACAGCCTATATCTGGTGCGGGGACGACCCCACATCTCCTGAAATCCGGTCGGGACGACCCGCCCACTGTTTGATAGGGCATCGGCAGCCGGACGGCTTCCGCGGTGCTCGGTCGATCGCGCATTGCATCGTCCCGAAACGGACGTCGGTGCGATGCTTGGATGGAGCGTTCCCCATGTCATGGATTTTTCTGTTTTTCGCCGGCCTGTTCGAGATCGGCTGGGCAATCGGCCTCAAATACACCGACGGATTCACCCGGCTCGTCCCAACCGTGCTCACGGTCGCTTCGATGATCGTCAGCCTCACGCTGCTTGGACTGGCGCTGAAAGCGCTGCCCGTCGGCACCGCCTATGCGGTGTGGACCGGTATCGGCACGGTCGGCACGGCGCTGCTCGGTATCTGGCTACTCGGCGAGCCGGCGACCGTGATCAGGCTCGCCTGCATCGCGCTCATCGTCTGCGGCATTATGGGGCTGAAATTCGCGGCGTAAAGCAATCCAGGAAAGGTGCGAAGCGGCTTTCCGTCCGGAATTGCGTCGAAGCAAACAGAGCAATTCCGCGAAAGTCGCATCACAACCGGCGTCGGCAATCGCATGAATTGGCGCGCGGACAAACGCATGCAGGGCCGCTTCGCAGCGACCCTGATCCTCGAAGCAGATTGCTCCGGCGGTCTGAGGCTAGCGGCCGGTAAAGCCTGGCGGTGTCCTGCCGGTGCGCGCCTTGCGCGCCGCATAGCGCGCATCGCGCTTCGCCTTGCGCTCGGCCTCGTCGGCCAGCAGACGCGCGATGCGCTCGGCCTCTTCGGCTTCCCGAATCCTGGCTTCCGCCTGCGCCGCCTCTTCGGCCGCGATCCGTGCGGCTTCGGCTGCGGCCTCGCGCTCAGCCTTTTCGATTGCCTCGCGTGCCAGCCTTTCCTGCTTCAGCCTCGCCTTCTCGGCCTCACGTATCTCACGCGCCGCAAGGATAGCCTTGCGTTCGGCCTGTCGCGCCAGCACTGCGGGATCGTCCGCCGCCGGCTTCGACTTGAAGCGCTCCAGAAGCGCCTTCTTTGCCTCGTTCGCGGCGTTGCGCCGCTCGAAAATGTCTTTTTCCCTGTAGATAGCCAAGTCCACTTCCCTGAAGTCAATTCGCGACGCTTACATACGCGCGAAAACCGGGAGTTCAAGCGCCAAAACGGTATGCCAGCCATGAAATTCCGTGCTGTTGCAGCCGGGAGACGCCTTCGCGGCCGAAACGGACACGCACTGTTCGCAGTCAGACCCTCTGGTGGTGATACGGGCTGATCGCTACCTCTAGCGCGAAAATCAAACGCCAGGATGACACCAGATGGAACTCGGTCTCTACACTTTCGCCGACGTCAGCCCGCAGCCGGGCCCCGGCGCAATCGGCCCGCACGAGCGGCTGCGCAACCTGATCGAGGAGATCGAACTGGCCGATCAGGTCGGCCTCGACGTTTTCGGCCTCGGCGAGCATCACCGGCCGGACTATGCCGCGTCCGCGCCTGTCGTGGCTCTGGCCGCGGCGGCCGAGCACACCAAACGCATAAAACTGACCAGCGCCGTCACTGTCCTGTCCTCGGACGATCCGGTCCGCGTCTTCCAGCAATTCGCCACGCTCGACCTTCTTTCCGGCGGCCGGGCCGAAATCATGGCCGGGCGCGGCTCGTTCATCGAGTCCTTTCCGCTGTTCGGCTACAATCTTGAGGATTATGACGAGCTGTTCGCCGAAAAGCTCGACCTGCTGCTCGCCATCCGCGATCAGGTGAAGATCACCTGGTCGGGCAATCTGCGCGCGCCGATCAACGATCGCGGCGTCTACCCACGCCCCTTGCAGGAAAAACTGCCGATCTGGATCGCCATCGGCGGCACGCCGCAGTCCGCCGCCCGCGCGGGCGCGCTCGGCCTGCCGCTGGCGCTCGCCATCATCGGCGGCGAGCCGGCGCGGTTCGCGCCGCTGTTTGACCTCTACCGCGAGGCCGCCAGGCGCGCGGGCGCCGATCCGAAGGGTCTTGCCACCAGCATCAACGTCCACGGCTTCATCGCCGACACGACCGAGAAGGCGGCCGACGATTTCTATGGCCCACAGGCCGAGGTGATGAACCGCATCGGCCGCGAGCGCGGCTGGGGTCCGACCTCGCGGGCGCATTTCGACCAGTCACGCGGCCCGGGCGGCGCCTTGTTCGTCGGCAATCCCGAGCAGGTGGCCGAGAAGATCGTCGCCCAGCACAAGATCTTCGGCAATGACCGCTTCCTGCTGCAGATGGCGATCGGCATCATGCCGCATGCCAAGATCATGAAGGCGATTGAACTCTACGGCACCAGGGTGGCGCCGATCGTGCGCAAGGAAACGGCTGACGCCGTCCCGGCCCCGGCGCCTGCCGCGTAGTGTTGCACTTCCGCGAAAAATTGCGTGGGAACAATAACCGCGACGGCGGGCCTCGTGGGCTCGCCGTCAACGCCGGCTCACGGAACCTTGGACCGGCAGGGGCGTTTTCTCAGCGGTTGCGCCAATTGCGGTGCGCCGCCGAGGGACCGTGATGAAAGCTGACCCCACCG
This sequence comes from Mesorhizobium sp. B2-4-7, assembly GCF_006442685.1. Taxonomy (NCBI): domain Bacteria; kingdom Pseudomonadati; phylum Pseudomonadota; class Alphaproteobacteria; order Hyphomicrobiales; family Phyllobacteriaceae; genus Mesorhizobium; species Mesorhizobium sp. B2-4-7. Next base: position 175,321 of record NZ_VFVH01000002.1, on the reverse strand, counting down.
CTTCGGTCGCGGGCGTTTCCGAAGCAGAAGAGGCGCGCATCGCCGCCCGCGCCGACACGCATCTGATACGCTCGCTGCTCGTCGGCATCTTCATCTTCATGGCCATCTACGCGCTCTATTTCGCCCGTGCCTTCTTCATGCCGGTCATACTGGCCTTTCTGCTGGCATTGACGCTGACGCCGATCGTCAGGCTTCTGCGCAAGCGCGGCATACCCGAGGTGATTTCGGCGACGCTTCTGGTGCTTCTGTCCCTCTGCCTCTTCGCCAGCGCCGGCTACCTGCTGAGCGGCCCGGTGATCGATCTCATCAACAACACTTCGTCGATCGGCCAGCGGCTGACCGAGCGGCTGGCGCATTTGCGACCTCCGCTCGAGAGGATGATGGAGGTTACACATCAGATCGAAGGCCTCACCGAGACGTCGCAGGAGCCGGGCATACAGAAAGTCGCGGTAGCCCAGTCTGGCTTCCTGTCGTCGGCGGCCTCGAACATCCTTTCGGCGGGAACAAGCCTGACCATCATCTTCGTGCTGTCGCTGTTCCTGCTCGCTTCAGGCACGATGTTCTATGAAAAGATCATCCAGTCCTTCGCCAGCCTCACCGAGAAGAAGCGGGCGCTGCGGGTCGTTTACGACGTGGAACGGGAAATCTCGCACTATCTGCTCACCGTCACCATCATCAATATCGGCCTCGGCACGATCATTGGCCTTGGTCTGTGGGCACTCGGCATGCCCAACCCGCTCGTCTGGGGCGCCACGGCCGCTCTGCTTAATTTCCTGCCCTATGTCGGCGCCATGATCACGCTCATCGTGGTCACGATCATCGCGCTGATCAGCTTCGACACGATCTCCTATGCGTTGTTGGCGCCTGCCTTCCTGCTTTTGTGCGACATCGTCGAAGGCCAATTCGTAACGCCGATGGTTGTCGGCCGGCGGCTCGAGATCAACGCCGTGGCGATCTTCATCGCCATTGCCTTCTGGTCATGGCTATGGGGCTTTGTCGGCGCGCTGATGGCGGTGCCGCTGCTGGTCCTCATCAAGGTGTTCTGCGATCACTTCGATGGTCTGAGCCATGTCGGCAACTTCCTGGCGGCACAACATCTCTCGGCGGTGGAAGATGAGGCCACCGAGGAAGGTAAGGCTCCGGCATAAAGCCGCGCGTCTGGTTTGCGGCGCCTGGCTCGAATGCCTATATCCGGCCGGTCCAATGGCCGGTGCCCTTCCCATGAGCGATGCTTCCTTCGACCTCGACGACTGTTTCGCTCGCATCGGCCATGCCGGCTTGCGCGATGCGCGGCTGGGCGCGTCGCCAACATTTGGCGTCGACAGATCCGGGCTTGCATTTCCTGTCCATCATCGCGGCAGCCCCGCCGAGCAGAAACGCATGGCCGCGGCCAGCGGATTTGACGATGCGCTCGGGGGCGGCTTGGCATCCTCATTCCCGACCGCACGGCCTTCGAGGCAGGGTGCTTGAGATAAATCTCGTGGAGACCTGACATGGCAGCCCTTTCCGTCCTCGACCTGTCGCCGATCGTCGAAGGCAGCGATGCCTCGCAGTCGCTGGCCAATTCGCTCGATCTTGCCCGCCATGCCGAGCGGCTGGGCTACAAGCGCTATTGGCTGGCCGAGCATCATAACATGCCGGGCATCGCAAGTGCCGCCACCTCGGTCGTCATTGCCCATGTCGCGGGCGGCACCAAGACCATTCGCGTCGGCGCCGGCGGCATCATGTTGCCCAATCACTCGCCGCTGGTCATCGCCGAGCAGTTCGGCACGCTGGCCGCCTTGTTCCCCGGCCGCATCGATCTCGGCCTCGGCAGGGCGCCCGGCACGGACATGAACACGGCGCGCGCCTTGCGCCGCAATCTCGAGGCCGGTGCCGACAATTTTCCGCAGGACGTCGTCGAGCTGATGGGCTATTTCCTGCCGGCGGAAGAGGGCCAGCGGCTGCGCGCCGTGCCGGGTGAAGGCCAGACCGTGCCGGTCTGGATCCTCGGCTCCAGCCTGTATGGCGCCCAGCTTGCCGCCATGCTCGGCCTGCCCTACGCCTTCGCTTCGCATTTCGCGCCGGCCGAGCTAGACCATGCGCTGGACATCTACCGCTCCCGCTTCCAGCCGTCGGAACAGCTCGACAAGCCCTATGTCATGCTCGGCCTCAACGTCTTTGCGGCGCCCACCGACACTGAGGCACGACTGCTGTTCACCTCGCTGCAGCAGGCTTTCGTCAATCTGCGCACCGGCCGCCCCGGAAAATTGCCGCCACCGGTCGAGAACTATGACCGCGATCTCGATCCGATGGCCAAGTCCATGCTCGGCCAGGCGCTGTCCTGCGCCGTCGTCGGCTCGCCGGAAACGGTGCGGCAAGGCATCGACGCCTTCGTTCGCCGCACCGGCGCCGACGAATTGATGGTCACCGCGCAGATATTCGATCATGCGGCTCGGGTGAGGTCCTTCGAAATCCTGGCCGACGCCCACAAATCGCTGTCGCAAGCGGCGTGAGATTTCCAGCTCGGCGCTTGCCGATAGCGATTCAACCACTGAACCGCTCTACGCACTCACGCTCTGCGCCACCGCTCCCAGCGGTCGGCATGAATTGCGGATCATCAACCGGCCCTTGAGCACCAGCTTGCGCGGCGGCGCGTCGCGATTTCCGGCAAGGCGGTCGAGCAGCAAATTGGCCGCCTGTTCGCCGATCGCCTGCACCGGCTGTGCCACCGTGGTCAGTTGCGGGACAAACACGTCCGACCACGGAAAATCGTCGAAACAGGCGATCGAAACATCTTCCGGGCAGGACAGGCCGATATCGCGGATCGCCTTCATGGTGCCGATCACCATCGGATTGTTGGCGGAGAAGATCGCGCTCGGCCTGTCGTGCAGCGACAACAGCTGCATGGCCGCGTTATAGCCGTCGATCTCGTGAAAATTGCCGGAACGTACCAGCTCCTCGGCGACCGGCAGGCCGGCTGCCTGAAGCGCTTCGCGATATCCGGCCATGCGATCATGCATCGGTGAGATATCCGACGTTCCGGTGATGTAGCCGATGCGCCGGTGCCCGAGATGTATCAGGTAGGTGATGGCGTCGAACACGGCGCGCTGGTTGTCGAGCACCACGGCATCCGTGTCGACACCGTCGCAGATGCGGTCAAGCAGGACGACCGGCACGTTGGCGTCGTCGACGATGCGCTTGAGGATCGTCCCATCGCCGACGCGCGCCACGATCAGCCCGTCGACCATACGGTCGAGCAGCAGCCTGATCTGGTCGTCCTGGGTGTTGAGGTCCTCGTCCGTGCAGCACAGCATGACCGCATAGCCGGCGCGGTCGAAGGCCTGCTGGATGACTGACACGACATCGGTGAAGAACGGATTGGTGATGTGCGGGACAGTCAATCCGATGGTGCGCGTGGTGCCCATTTTCAGGCTGCGGGCGATCGCATTGCGCTTGTAGCCGATATCGCGGATCGCCTGCTCGATGCGCTGGCTGAGCTCCGGGCTGACGGTCGCCGTGCCGTTGATCAGCGCCGAAACCGTGGCGACCGACACGCGCGCCGCTTCGGCCACGTGAAGCATGGTCGGCGCCGTCGATTTTCGCTGCCTTGTCTGCCTTGACCTTGCCATTTTCGAAACGTTTCGCCGCCTCTCTAGCATCATACCTACGGAATATCGCGGTTTTTCGCAAGAATTGAAATGAGCCAATCTCACGTGACCAGATAGAAGCTTGACAGGATCGAAACGTTTAGAATAGCGTTCATGAGGTCAGACGACGACGGAAGGGAGGCCGCCTTTGTCATGGAGCACGGAAATTCCATCGCGCGTCGGGATGTTGCGGCGGATCGTTCGGAGGTCGTCCTAAGCGCTGAGCACGTATCCAAGAGCTTCGGCGGCATTGCCGCCTTGGTCGACGTCGGTTTCGAGCTGCGGCGCGGCGAAGTCCATGCCTTGATGGGTGAGAACGGCGCCGGCAAGTCGACGCTGATGAAGATCCTTTCCGGTGTCTACACGGGTTATGAAGGCACGGTTCGCGTCGACGGCGTAGCCGCGAGTTTCGCCGGCGTGCGCGACGCCGAGGCCGCCGGCATTGCCATCATCCACCAGGAGCTCAACCTGGTTCCCGAACTCAGCGTCGCCGACAACATCTTTCTCGGACGCGAGAAGCTGATCGCCGGGCTGATCGTCGATCGCAAGGCGAGCAGCCGCGCCGCCAGCGCCCTTCTGCAGCGGCTGGGCATCGAGCTCGACCCGGAAGCCCGTGTCGGCACCTTGCGCGTCGGCGAACAGCAACTGGTCGAGATCGCCAAGGCGCTGTCGATGTCGGCGCGCATCCTGATCATGGACGAGCCGACTTCGGCGCTCTCTCCAGCCGAATGCCAGAGGCTGTTCCGCATCATCCGCCAGCTTGCCGACAGCGGCGTCGCCATCGTCTACATCTCGCACCGCATCGACGAGGTCATGCACCTGGCGGGCAGGGTCACGGTGTTTCGCGACGGACGCCACGTGCTGACGCGGCCGATGGGCGAGCTCGACGAGAACGCCATCATTTCGGCAATGGTCGGGCGAGACCTGCTGGCCTCCTCGGAAGAGGAGCGCCGTTCCGGCGGCGAAATCGTGCTTTCCGTCGAGAACCTGTCGCTGACGAAACCCGACGCCCATGGCTGGCGCACCGTGATCGACGGAGTCAGCTTCGAACTCGCCGAAGGCGAGATCCTTGGCATTGGCGGGCTGCTGGGTTCAGGGCGCACCGAAATCCTGGAGGCGATCTTCGGCTCGAGCGATGGCCGCACCGGCGGCGAGATCCGGCTCGACGGCGCGCCGGTCGAGATCCGCTCGCCGCGCGATGCCAGGCGCCTCGGCATTGCGCTGGTGACCGAGGACCGCAAGACCCAAGGCCTGCATCTCCAGGCTTCCATTACAGACAACGTCGCATTGCCGCTGGTCGGATCGCTGGCGCGCTTCGGCATCCGTTCGCTGGCCGGCGAACAGGAGCTGGCGCGCCACGCGGTCCGGGCGCTCGGCATACGCTGCGAGGACATCGACCAGCCAGCCGGCACATTGTCGGGCGGCAACCAGCAGAAGGTCGTCATCGGCAAATGGCTGGCGACACGGCCGCGCGTGCTTCTTCTCGACGAGCCGACGCGCGGCATCGACGTCGGCGCCAAGCGCGAGATCTACGATCTCATCTTCAAGCTTGCGCGCGACGGGCTGGCTATTGCCGTCATCAGCTCCGAATTGCCGGAACTGCTGTACCTCTCCGACCGCATTCTGGTGATGGCCGATGGCCGCCAGACCGGCATCCTTTCCCGCGATGCGGCGAGCGAGGAGGCCATCATGCGTCTCGCCGCGCCGCGCCGCACGATTTCGAGACCTGCCGCATGACCGCCTTGAAACTCCTGTCCCGCACCAAGCTCTATTGGGGCCTCATCGCCATCTTCCTGATCGGCGTGCTGGGCTCGCCGGTCAGCTCCAAGGGCAACAACATCTTCCTGTCCTACGGCAATCTGCTCGACGTGCTGCGCCAGGTGTCGACCACCGGCCTGATCGCCACCGGCATGACGGCGGTGATCATCACCGGCGGCATCGATCTTTCGGTCGGCTCGCTGATGGCAATCTGTTCGGTGGTCTGCGCCATGCTGCTGACGGTTCCGGGCGTGACGCCGGGAGTGGTGCTTGGCGTGCCCACCGTCGCCGTGGTGGCGCTCTGTCTCGGCTTCATCGTCACCCGCTTCATTTTCCTCAATCTTGAAAAGTCGCGCGCCGGCGCCGATGCCTCGCGCGACGCAAGGCTGGACCGCGCCCGCGGCCTGGTCACGCCGGCAATCGTCGGCGTGGTCCTGTGCTGTCTTTCCCTGTGGTACCTGCTGCCGCAGGTCGAGCCCAAATTCGGCGTCCTCGGCGTGCTGCTGGTCGCGCCATGCGTGGGCCTGCTGTTCGGTGCGCTCAACGGCTTCATCATCGTTGCCGGGCGGCTGCAGCCCTTCATCGTCACCCTGGCGATGATGGTGACGGCGTTGGGCATCGCCCGGCTGACCGCCGGCCAGAACAATGCTGTGCTGCCGGTCTATACCGGCTCGAACGCCACCGAGGATTTCGAGCTGCTGCGCTCGATGGTGTTCGGCGTCATTCCGATGCCCGGCCTGTTCTTCCTCGGCGCCATCCTGATCTATGGCGCGGTGCTGCGCTTCACGCCGTTCGGCCGCTATGTCTACGCCATCGGCGGCAATGAGGAGGCGGCCAGGCTTTCCGGCATCGCCGCCGGCCGGGTCAAGATCGTCACCTACGCCGTTTCGGGCCTGCTCGCCGGCATTGCCGCGGTGCTCTATGTCGCGCAGTACCGGCAAGGCAAGCCCGATGCCGGCGCCGGCCTGGAGCTCGACGCCATCGCCGCCGTGGTCATCGGCGGCACCAGCCTGATGGGTGGGCGCGGCAGCCTCATGGGGACATTCTGCGGCGTGCTGATCTTCGGGCTGCTGTCCAACATATTGCAGCTCCACAACATCAATTCGAACCTTCAGCTGGTGCTGAAGGGGATGATCATCATCGGCACAGTGCTCGTGCAGGAGCGCAATGCCGGTGATCTCCTAGCCTATCTGCGCCTGCCCGGAGCGGCGCACAAGGAAACGGCCGCGGCAAAACGGCCGTCGCAAGAGACCCGGTCTCTCAATCTCGGAGGAAACAAGAAATGAAACGACGTGACACGCTGAAGCTTGCCGCCCTTGGCGCGGCATTGCTGACCACCACCGCGCTGCTCTCCACCGGCCACGCCATGGCCCAGGACAAGAAGTGGAAGATCGGCTTCTCGCAGGTGACGACCATCGAGCCTTGGCGCGCGCAGTTCAACAAGGACATACCGGCCGAGGCCGCCAAGCACCCCGAGGTCGAGCTGATCATCACCGACGGCGAGGACAAGACCGAGAAGCAGGTTGCCGATGTCGAGAACCTGATCCGCCAGGAGGTCGATGCGCTCTTGGTGTCGCCGAAGGAATCGGCCGGCCTGACCGGGGTCGTGCAGCAGGCGATCGACGCCAAGATCCCGGTCTTCGTGCTCGACCGCAATGTCGACACCAAGGACTACACCCAGTTCGTCGGCGGCGACAACAAGCTGATCGGCCGCGCGGCCGGCGAATATGCCGTCGAGCTGCTCGGCGGCAAGGGCAAGGCATCGGGCAATGTCGTCGAGATCTGGGGCGGCATGGGCACCCAGCCGGCGCATGACCGCCATGACGGCTTCCATGAGTTCACCGACAAGGAGCCGGGCATCAAGTACCTGCTCGACCAGCAGTCGGGCGACTGGAAGCAGGACCAGGCCTATAATCTGATGGCCAACGCGCTGAAGAGCAACGAGAAGATCGATCTCGTCTACGGCCACAACGACCCGATGGCCTATGGCGCCTATCTTGCCGCCAAGGATGTCGGCCGCGAGAAGGACATCAAGTTCATCGGCATCGACGGCCTGCCCAACGAAGGCGTGCAGATGGTGAACAAGGGCGAGCTGACGGCGACCTTCACCTATGTCACCCCGGGCGCCGAGGGCCTTCGGCAGGCGATCAAGTTCCTCAATGGCGAGAAGGTCGAAAAGACCATCACCTTGCCGACGCAGAAGATCACCAAGGAAAACGCCGCCCAGGTGCTGAAGGACAACGGCCTCTGAGATTTCGCCGGAGATAAGCGCCGGCCCAAGGTCCAGGTTCTTCGTCCCAGGACAGCTTGGCGCCCACCTCTCCCCCGTCGATCGGGGGAGAGGTGTCGAGCGAAGCTCGACGGAGTGGGAGTCGACCCTTGGCGCGGTGCAGGAAGGTTCTTGCGCCCTGGTCCCCTTTCAATATCCGTCGGCGGCGGTGGCCAGGTGGTTCCCGTCCGGAGGGAGAGGAAAGGACCTCGTCGCCGGCCTACGCCAATTTCGCCAGCAGCTTCATGAAGGTGGCGATCTCCCTGGCCGTGAGCGGTGCCAAGGTTTCCTCGGTAATCTCGCGCGCCAGCGGGATCAGGCGTTCGATCGCCTCGCGCCCTTCGGCGGTCAAATTGACCAGCAGCCGCCGCTTGTCGCCCTCGTGCTTGGAGAGCTCGACAAGGCCGCGCGCCTTCAGCCTGTCGATCACGCCCTTCACCGTCGCCGCATCCATGGCGATCAGCGTGCCGAGCTGGTTCTGCGAAGTCTCGCCGACATCGCGCAGCTTGGCCAATGCCGCGAATTGCGGTGGCGTCAGGTCGCCGATATGGGCAGCGAAGATCGAGACGTGGCGCTGATGCGCCTTGCGCAGGATGAAGCCGACCTGCTCCTGCAGGTGGTAGTCCTGATCGTCCGCCTCCTCGACCTCGACCAGCTTCAGCAGATTGTCCTCGCCGCTCACCGCAGCCCGTCCCATGCCTTGATGTCGTCGGCGGCCAGGCCGCCCATGCGATTGTGCACGCGCGGACCGCAGGTCATGGCGAGGCAGAACAGGATCTCGTCGGGACGCGGTCCGTCGCTGACGCCGACTTCCATCGCATCGAAATGGCTGCGCACATAGGCGGCGTTGATGTGGCCGAGAGGCACATCCAGCCGCGAGCCGAAGGCGCCGACCTTCTTGGCCGACGGCACGATCGCCTTGGCGTCGCCGAGCCGCTCGCGCATGGCGTAGCCGCCCGGCACATGCCAAAGCGCGCCATGCTCGAGTTCGCCCGAGATGCCGACGAGGGCGCCTTTGCCATAGCCGTCGATCTGCTTCACGTCGCCACCCAATGCCGCGATCAGCCGGTCGGCAAGCAGCAGGCCAAGCGGCTTCAGATCGTCCATGGCGCTCTGCAACTCCTCGACATAGCGCCCGGCGAACGGGTTCTTCACCAGCGCCATGGCGGCGGCACGGCGGCGCGGCACCTTGGGCGCCGGCCCGCCCTCATGAAAGATCTCTTCGGTCAGCACCACGATCTTGCGGAGCGGAAACTCAGGCATGGGCAACTTCCTTCCCTGGACTTTTGTCGGGCGCGGCAAGCGCCATGGAGCCCTCGATGCGGGTCTTGCCGGCGAGGAACAGCGCCGACGCGGCGATCAGTCCCCTGCGGCGGAAATCTTCGGCGACGGCAAGTCCCCTGTCCAGCGCCGTGGCAATCTCTGTGGCAGAAAGCGGCCCGACCTCTTGCGTCACCAGCCTGTCGCCAAGGTCGTTGTCCGGCGCCAGATCACGCGCGGGCACACGCCGAATAGCGGGATGGTTGGCCAAGTCGACGGCATTGGCGATCAGGGTCGCCGCGGCATCGGCCTCTGCGCCGGTCCTCGCCAGCACGGTGACGGCGTCGGCGATGCCCAGGGAAAACGAGCGCCCGCGCCAGCCACTGGTGGCAACGCCTTGCACGCCGTCCTCGGCGCTGATGACGATGCGGTCGGCAAGGCCATGGCCGGTGCCGGCAATGGCAAGAGTGATCGACTGGCCGGCACCGAGATGAAGCGCGCTGTCGCCACCGTTGTTGACATAGGCGCGATCGAGTTTTCGCCCAGCAATGAGTGCGGCAAGTATTTCGTCGGCTACCGAACCGGCGACGGCTGCCATCGGCGTGATGAAGTCGTCCGCCAATGGGGTAACTGCCGCTTCCATGCGCCGCGCCGTCGAGCCGGCGAAGGCGCGCGGGCGCAACGTGGCCGGCCGGCGCAACTCGGGCAATTCCTCCACCAGTTCCGGCAGGATGGTCTGGAATCGCGCCACGGCCTGCTCATAAGCTCGCCGGCATTCGCCTGGTGTCCCAAAGGCCTCGACGATCAGGTCGATCGGCCCGTGATTGAGGTGTAGCCGCCTGCCATCCCCGAGCCAATGCGCTTGCGGGCCGTTCATCGTCACGCGGCCCCGTTCGCGGGCGTGCGCCGCAACTGCGCCAGCGGCGGCCATGGATTGCCGGCCGGCGCACCGCCGCCCCGGCGCGCGTTCAGGTACTCGCCGCCTTTGGCGACGACATCCTCGACGCTGCGGATCTCGGCTTCGTAGCCGCCGAGCCTGATATAGTCGTCGCGGAGCAGCGTGAATTCGATCGGCGCCACCAGCGCCGGCGTCGGCACATAGCCGAAGGCGCCTTCCGGCACACGCGTCACATCCACCATCAGCGTGATGCCGCCGCCCGGCCAGACATAGACCGGCGCGCCGCCGACCGTCACATAGGTAGTCAGGCCCTGTACGGAACGCGTCAGGTTGACGGGATTCTCGGTGACGCCGGCGCGCAGCGAACCGCCGGCGCCGCCGATGAACAGCACGGTGCACAGCGCCGGTTCGCAATTGTCCTCGATCAGCCTGACCGACTTTTGCAACCGTTCCGGGAACGGCTTTTTGACAGGCTTCAACTGGTCGTCGAGTTCGTAATAGGCGAACTGCTCGCCGGTGGTCGAAACCATCAGCAGCGACAGGCCGGGCCGCGCGCCCTTCTTGGCATTCCATTCGCCCAGGATCGACAGCGGGTCGGATATGCTGGTGCCGCCCCAGCCGAGGCCGGGCTCGGAGACCTTGAAATAGCGCCCAGGCGTCGAGCGGCGGCCGATGATCTTTATCCCCGTGTCCTGCCAGCCCAGCACCTTGCCGGCCTGATGCTCGGAGATGACGCCGGTGATGTGGTCGTCGACCACCACCACCTCGTCGACCAAGCCGCGCCATTGGGTGGCGAACATGCCGATGGTCGCCGACCCGCAGCCGACCCGCATGCGGTGCTCCTGCTTGCCGTCGATGACAGGCGGTTTGCCGGCTTCGACTGTTATCGTGGCTCCGCCGTCGATGCTCAGTTCTACTGGCTTGCGGTTGCACAGATCGAGCAGCGCATCGCAGGTGGCGCGGCCTTCGGCCTTGGAGCCGCCGGTCAGATGATGCACGCCGCCCAGCGACAGCATCTGCGAGCCATATTCGCCTGTCGTGACATGACCGATCGCCTCGCCTTGCGACCGCACGACAGCCGTTTCGGGTCCGATATGACGGTCGGTGTCGATCTTCACCTTGACGCCGCAATAGGAGAAGATGCCCTCCGTGACGACGGTGACGAGATCGACGCCCTCGACCTGCTGGCTGACGATGAAGGGCGCCGGCTTGTAGTCGGGATAGGTGGTTCCTGCCCCGATCGCCGTGACGAAGCGGCGGCCGGTGTTGACCAGTTCGCCGTCCCAGGCCTCGCCCTCGGCGACGAAGGGCACGACAGCGCCGCCGATCTCGGCGGTATGATCGAGAATGGTCAGCGGGTCCATGCGCACGATCCGGCCGCCGGCATTGCCGTAGCGGTCGCAAGCGCCGGTGCGGCCATCTGATATGTAGCACATCACAGGGCAGGCATCGCAGCGGATCTTCTCCGCCATCAGCTTCTCGCCGGGATCATGGGTTTCGAAGCGTTCGGCAAGCTCGCTCATCGGCATGCCTCCTTCTCGCGGATGGCGGCGCGGATGCGCGTCGGCGTTGCCGGAACTTTTGTGACCAGCACACCAGTGGCATGGCGGATGGCGTTGAGGATCGCCGGCGCCGTCGGGATCAGCACATGTTCGCCCAGGCCCTTGGCGCCGAACGGCCCCTCCGGGTCTGGCACCTCGATCAATATCGTCTCGATCGGCGGCACGTCGCCGATGGTCGGAATGAGATAATCGTGCAGATTCTCGGTGCGGCCGGGAATAAACTCTTCCATCAGCGCCATGCCGATGCCTTGCGCGATGCCGCCCTCGATCTGGCCCTCGGCCAGCAGAGGGTTGATCGCCTTGCCGACATCGTGCGCGGCTGTGATCTTGACCAGTTTGACCGTGCCGAGCTTGAGGTCGACCTCGAGCTCGGCGATCTGCGCGCCGTAACCATAGACCGCATAGGGCTTGCCCTGGCCTTTGCCGTCGAGCGGCAAGGTCGGCGGGTCGTAAGTCTCCTCGGCGCGGAAGACGAAGCCGTGGATATCCGCTTCGAGTGTGCCAAGATGGACGCGGCGGATCGCTTCGCCCTCGCATATGATAATCGTCGGCCCGTCGAGTTGAAGCGACGCCTTTTGCGAGACATTGGCAAAACGCAGGATCTCATCACGCAAGGCACGGCCGGCCTTCTCGGCCGCCTTGCCGGTGACGAAGGTCTGGCGCGAGGCCGAGGTCTTGCCGGCATCGGGAGTGATCGCGGTGTCGGCGCCTTTCAGCCGGAACTTTTCCAGGGGCAGGCCGAGCGCGTCGGCGCAGATCTGCGTGACGACGGTGTTGGAGCCCTGGCCGATGTCGACGGCGCCCTGGTGCAGGATGATCTCGCCTGACGCCGCAATGCCGACCCGGATGGTCGATGGATTGGGCAGCGAGGTGTTGCCGCAGCCATACCAGCAGGAGGCGATGCCGACGCCGCGCTTTTTATCCACGTTGGCACCGTTGAAGGCGTCCGCGTCAGCCACTGCACGCGCCCAATGCGGCCGCAGGGCATCGAGGCATTCGGCGATGCCGACTCCGGACTCCAGAAGCTGTCCGGTAACTGTTTCGGATCCGTTACGAAGGCAGTTTCTCAAGCGGAAGTCGAGCCGGTCGATGCCGAGCTTGCCGGCCAGCTCGTCGTACAAGGTCTCCTGCATGATGGTCGCTTGCGGCACGCCGAAGCCGCGGAAAGCGCCGGAAATCGGCCCATGTGTATGGATGGCGCGGCCTTCGGCGCGGTAGTTCGGGGTCGCGTAGGGACCTGAGGCATGCACCGGCACACGGTTGGCCACGGTCGGTCCCCAGCTCGCGTACGCCCCGGTGTTGAAATCGCCTGAGAAAATCATGCCGGTGACATGGCCCTCGGCATCGGCGCCGATGGTCGCTTTCATCTGCGCCGGGTGGCGCTTGGTGGTCGACATCATCGATTCATTGCGCGTGTAGGCAAGCGCCGCCGGCCGCCCGGTCCTCATCGCCACCAGGCCGACCAGCGGTTGCAGGGACACGTCGAGTTTGGAACCAAAACCGCCGCCCGTCGCGGTCGGCACGATGCGCACCTTGTCGACGGGCAGGCCCAGCACCTTCGCCGTGTCGTCGCGGTCCATATAGGGCGCCTGCGTGCAGGCGACGACGACCAGCGTGTCGCCATCCATATAGGCATGGCCGGCTTCCGGCTCGATATAGGCATGCTCGACATAGGACGTCTCGATCGCACCGGTCACGGTGACAGCGGCATCGGCAAGCGCCGTCTCGGGATCGCCGCGTTCGACGAAGCCCTTGGTCAGAAGGTTGGCCGGGCGGTTCACATGGATCAGCGCCGCTCCTTCGGCCTGTGCCTCGCAAGGCTGCAACAGGTGTGGCAATTCGGTCCAGCGGATCGGGAAATCCGACAGGTCGAGATCGAGCATCGCCTCGCGCTCGCCGGCAACAAGCGCCACCGCCTCGCCGCGAAACCGCGCCAAGCCTTCGGCGAGAGCCGGCTGGTCGGCAAACGGACCGATGACGCCGAAACAGTTCTTTCCCGGGATATCGGCCGCCGTGAAGACGCCGGCGATGCCGGGACGAGCTTTTGCCCAGCCGTCGAGGTCGCCGAAGGCGAAGCTGGCATGGTAGTGCGGCGAGCGGATTACCAGCACCGCCAGCGCATCGGCCGGGAACGAATCGCTGCCGAATTTCTCACCGCCGGTCACCTTCGGCACGCCATCGAGCCGGATCGGGGAGGAACCAATGGCGTGACCGGACCGAGGCAGACGGAAATCCAGGCTTGCAGCCTGGGCGGAGGCATCCATCACAGCAGCGACGATCTTCCGGTACCCGGTGCAACGGCAGAGGACACCACCAAGCGCGTCCTGCACTTCGATCTCGCTCGGCCTGGCTTTCTTCTCCAGCAGGGCCGTCGCCGCCACCAGCAGGCCCGGCGTGCAGATGCCGCACTGCGCCGCACCATGCGCCAGGAAGGAGGCCTGTAGTGCCGACAGCCGGCCATTGGCGAGCCCTTCAACCGTCGTTACCGACGCTCCGGCGGCCGACGCCGCCGGCATCAGGCAGGCGCAGACCGGATCGCCATCGACCAGCACCGTGCAGGCGCCGCAGTCGCCGGCGTCGCAGCCGACCTTGGTCCCGGTCAGCAGCAATTCGTCGCGCAGCACCGAGGACAGCCGGCGCAGCGGCGGCACGTTGACCGAGACGGCGGCGCCATTGACCGCGAAGGTAATCTCGGCGCGTGCGAGGCCGGGCTGACCTGCGTCACTGTCGGAAAGGGCTCCGCCGGGTCGACCTTGGCTGATGTCAGGCTGTGCTTTGTTCATGCCGCCGCCGTCCTGTCACCATTCACCGGCCCCGCAGCCGCCAGCACGGCGCGGACAACGATTTCGCGCGCTGCGTCCTGCCGGTATTCGGCGCTGCCGCGCACGTCGCCGATCGGCGACAGCTCTTCCATCGGCGCGGCGAGGACCGCTGTGGCCAGCCCATGATCCGCCGCCAGTCCGCGCAGGGCCGCCTCGACCCCGCCGAGCCGCTTTGCAACAGCCGAGCAGGAACCGACGGCGACCGCCGCTTGCTCGACGATGCCGTCCTGCACGACCAGGCGTGCCCCCACCATGGCGATCGAGATGATGAGATAGCGCCGCGCGCCGAGCTTGACGAAAGCCGACATACCCGCGCCGGCCGCTTTCGGCACGCGGATGGCGGTTACCATCTCGCCGGGCCGCAGGTCCGTGCGGCGATTGCCGAGGATGAATTCCCGGAGCGGCAGGTGGCGCACCGCTTGCGCCGAGCGCAGTTCTATCTCGGCGTCGAGCACCAGCAGCGCCGGCACGCCATCCGCGGCCGGCGAAGCGTTGCAGAGATTGCCGGCGATCGAGGCGACATTCTGGATCTGAACGGACCCGACCTCCCGCGCGGCCGCTTTCAGCGCATCGAAGGCCGGCGGCAAGGGATGGCGAACGATATCGGTCCAGCTGGTGCGCGCCCCGATCTGCCAGTGCGTTTCCGTTTCCGCAATGCCGCGCAGCGCGGCCAGCCCGTTGATGTCGAGCACATTGTCGCGGAAAGGCTTGTTGCCTTGCGCCGGGTAGAAGTCGGTGCCGCCGGCAAGGATGCGCCACGAAGCTTCGCCAAGCAGGGCGAGCGCCTCGTCGACCGTGGTGGGTTTCGCGTAACGGATCACGCTTTGCCTTCCCAGAAAAAGGGCCTTTCCGAGGGAACTTGCCGGCGTCCGGGCCCGGCTTAAATTCATTCGTATGCAAATGATATCAAGTCGGCGGAAATTGTCAAAGCCGGAGTTTGCGCAGCACCCGCACGGCTGCCGCCGCCACGCATTTGTTCTCCGCAAAATCTAGGTGCTGGGGCGCCCTTTGCGCGTTCGGGGTTGCGCCCGGCGCTCTAATGGTTGACGCGGCCCGCCATCTGGTCAAGTTTCTCCCTCCGGTCGCGCCAGCGGCTTTCTTTCGCCGGGATCCCCCTGGGAGCCCGCGCCCGATACCGACAGGAAGGAACCCCATGGCCGAAGAAGCGCTTGTCGTCATCGACCTGCAGAACGACTTTTGCCCTGGCGGCGCGTTGGCTGTGACCGGCGGCGACGAGATCGTGCCGCTGGTCAACGACCTGATCCGGCGAACCGATCATGTCGTGCTGACGCAGGACTGGCATCCAGCCGGCCATTCGAGCTTTGCCTCAAGCCATCCAGGCGCCCAGCCTTTTGAAACCATCGAGATGCCATACGGCCAGCAGACATTGTGGCCGGACCATTGTATCCAGGGCAGCCTCGGCTCGGATTTTCACTCGGGTCTTGCCTGGACCAAGGCCGAGCTCGTCATCCGCAAGGGATTTCGGCCTGATATCGACAGCTATTCGGCCTTCTTCGAGAACGACCACACGACGCCGACCGGCCTTGCCGGCTATCTCAGGGAGCGCGGCATCGACACTCTGACCCTGGTCGGCCTGGCGACCGATTTCTGCGTCGCCTTCTCGGCGCTCGACGCGGTCAAGCAGGGGTTCAGGACCACTGTCAGGCTCGATGCCTGCCGCGGGATCGACCTCAACGGTTCGGTCGAGACGATGCTGGCGAGGATGCGCCAAGCAGGCGTGACGCTCGAAGACCACGCGGCGGACTAATCGCATCGTGGGGGAAAAGAGGGGGTTCATACCGGTAGCGACGGCTTTGATGGCAAGCGCCGTGGTGGCTGTCGCGATGCTGTTGCCGGGAACGGCCTTCGCCGCGGAAGAGCACGGCCTGCCAGGCCGGACGATGTCGCTGTGGTGGGCACTGCCCTTTGCCGGGCTGTTGCTGTCGATCGCCACGGGACCGCTGCTTTTCAACCATGTCTGGGAGCATCATTACGGCAAGATTGCTGCATTTTGGGCGGCTCTCGTGGTGGTGCCGCTCGCATCGGCCTTCGGCACGACGGTGGCGACGGAAGCGGTGCTGCATGCGCTGCTCACCGAATACATGTCGTTCATCATTCTCCTGTTCGCGCTGTTCACCATTTCGGGCGGCATTCTCGTGGCCGGCAACATCCACGGCACGCCATTGGTCAATGCCGGGCTGCTGCTCATCGGCGCCCTGCTCGCTTCCGTCATCGGCACTACCGGCGCTTCGATGATCCTTATCCGGCCGCTCATCCGCGCCAATGACAACCGGCCGTTCAACGCCCATGTCATCATCTTCTTCATCTTCCTGGTGTCCAACATCGGCGGTTCGCTGACGCCGCTCGGCGACCCGCCGCTGTTCGTCGGCTTCCTGCGCGGCGTCGATTTCTTCTGGACCACCGCCAACCTCTGGCGCGAGACCCTGTTCGTCAGCGTCGTCGTGCTCGCCGTCTTCCTGGCGATCGACACCACGCTGCATCGCCGCGAAATGGGCGCGCCAAAGATCAAGGACCCGACGCCGGACACGAAAGTGCGCATCCGCGGCCTGCCCAACCTGCCGCTGCTGGCCGGCGTGATCGGCGCGATCCTGCTTTCGGCCACATGGAAGCCCGGCATCGGTCTTTCCATTCAGGGGGTGGACCTCGAGTTGCAGAACCTTGTGCGCGATGTCGTCATCCTGGCGCTTGCCTTCGTTTCGCTGGCCGTCTCGCGCAAGGAGTATCGGCAGGCGAACGGTTTCAACTGGGGGCCGATCGCGGAAGTGGCGAAACTGTTCGCCGGCATCTTCGTCTGCATCGTGCCCGTCGTCGCCATCCTGAGGGCCGGCCACGAAGGCGCGCTGGCGCCGCTGGTCGCGCTCGTCACGTCAGCGCAAGGCATGCCCAACGATCTCGCCTATTTCTGGCTGACCGGAGCGCTGTCGTCCTTCCTGGATAACGCTCCGACCTACCTGGTGTTCTTCGAGCTGGCCGGCGGCGCTCCCCGGCATCTGATGACGGAGCTCGCTTCGACCTTGGCGGCGATCTCGGCGGGTGCGGTGTTCATGGGCGCCAACACCTATATCGGCAACGCGCCGAACTTCATGGTCTACGCCATTGCCCGGCACCGCGGCGTGAACATGCCGGGTTTTTTCGGCTACATGGCATGGTCGGGCGCGGTGCTGATCCCGACGTTTTTGATCGCCGGGTTTTTGTTCTTTGGATAAGCCCACGATGGCGCCAAGCGGTTGACGCGGAACGGCTACTAGGGGAGATAGTGCTCAGCCTACGCCGACATAGCGCCTGACCGCCGACGGGTCGGCGCGCAACGCCTCGACATCGACCGTCTCGCGGTTGCGGCCGTTCTCGATGAAGGCGACGCGGTCGGCTACCGACAGCACGGCGTCGACCCGCTGCTCCACCAGGATGGTGGAAACGCCCAGTTCGCGCAGCTTCGCCACCGTTTCGCGGATTTTTGCGATCATCGACGGCATCAGCCCTTCGGTCGGCTCGTCGAGCAGTAGCACCTGCGGTTCCAGGCAGAGCGCGCGTGCCATGGCCAGCATCTGCTGCTCGCCGCCCGACAAGGTGCCCGAGCGCTGCCTGAGCCGCTGGCGCAGCAGCGGGAACAGGTTGAGCACGTTTTCGCGCACGGCCTTCCCCTTGCCGCGCGCCATCAGCCCGATCTCGATGTTCTCCGCCACCGTCATTTCGGCGAACAGCCGCCTGCCTTGCGGCACATAGGCAATGCCGGCTTTGGGCACCTCGTGGGCGGCCAGGCCGGTCAATTCCTGGCCTGCGAGGCTGATCGAACCGGCACTCGCCCGGACCAGTCCCATGATGGCTTTCAGCGTCGTCGTCTTGCCGGCGCCGTTGCGGCCGAACAGGCACAGCACCTCGCCCTTGTTCAGCACCAGGTCGAGCCCATAGAGCACCTGGATCTCGCCATAGAAGCAGTCCAGTCCCGCGATCCGCAACGCTTGCGTCTTGCTCGTCTCGGTCATGGGGCGGTCCCCAGATAGGCTTCCTGCACCGCCGCATTTTCGCGGATCGCCTCCGGCGTGCCCTCTGCCAGGATCTTGCCGGCGTTGAAAACGGTGATGCGGTCGGCAAGCTGCATGACGACAGGCATGTTGTGCTCGATCAGGAGCACGGTGGCGTCGCTGGCGATCTCGCGCACCAGGGCGATGAAATTGTCGATCTCGCTGTCGGCGAGCCCCTGCGTCGGCTCGTCGAGGATCAGCAGGCGCGGCTTCAGCGCCAGGCCCATCGCCACCTCCAGCAGGCGCTGGTGGCCATAGGACAATTGACCGGCCGGCATATGGGCGCGGTCGGCCAGCCCAGTGCGTGCGAGCGCCGACATGACAGCGGCCTGTATCGCGCTCTTGGAATGGCCATGCCGTAGCGTCAGTTGCACTGGCAGCGCGACGTTGGCGTAAACGGACAGGTTGGCATAGATGCTGGTGATCTGGAACGTGTAGGCAATGCCTTGGCGGACCCTGACATAGGCCGGCAGGCCGGTGATGTCGGAGCCGTCGAAAACGATCGATCCGGACGAGGGCGGGATTCGGCCGCTGATCAGGCTGACGAAAGTGGTCTTCCCGGCACCGTTGGGGCCGATGACGGCGCGGATTTCGCCCGGCACCAAGGTGAAATCGACGCTGTCGACGGCGCGCAGGCCGCCGAAATTGCGCGACAGGCCTTTGGTGGTCAGAAGCGGCGTCATGGCAGCCATCCGAGCCAGCGCTGCCGGATGCTGCCCAGAATGCCTTTCGGGAAGAACAGCACCAGCAGGATCAACGCGACGCCGACGATCAACAGGTAGGCGGAGGTGAAGCCGCTGGTGACGTCGATGACATAGTACATGAACAGCGTGCCGATCAGCGGTCCGAGCGTGGTGGCGGCGCCGCCGAGCAGCACCCACAGCAGCGGCAGGATCGAGTACTGTACCGAGGCGAAGCTCGAGCCGACATAGCCGAACAGCAGCGCATAGGCAGCGCCCGACGCCGCGCAGATGGCGCCGGAGACGACCACGGCGGCGAGCTTGTTGGAGAAGGTGTCGTACCCCAGCATTTTCGTCCGTTCCTCGTTCTCGCGGATGGCGACCAGCACGCGGCCGCATCGGGAGCGGACGACGGCCAGCGTGACCAGAAGCACGAGCGAGAACAGCGCCAGCGCGCTCATGTAGCGCACCGTCGGATTGGTGAGATCGAGCGATGTCGCGCCGAAATTCAGGACGCGTGCCGGCTGCGGCACCACCATGCCCTGGTCGCCGCCGGTCCACGCGGCAAAATAGAGGATGAGGAGGTAAAAGACCTGCGCGAACATCATGGTGACGATCATGAAGGCGACACCCGTAGTGCGCAGCGCCAGCAGCCCGATTACCAGTGCCAGCACCGCGCCGCAGGCGATACCGCTCAACAAAGCCGCCGGCACGCTCCAGCCAAGCTGGATGACGGCAAGGCCGGCGCCGTAGAGGCCGGCGGCAAAGAACATGGCATGACCGAGACTGAGCAGGCCGACATAGCCGAACAGCATGTTGTAGCCCATGGCGAAGACCGCCAGCACCATGATGCGGGCGACGAGGCCGTGATGATAGTCCGGCAGCACGAAGCTCAGGACAAAAAGCAGCGCGATAACGCCGAGATGCAAGCCGTAGGCTTTTGCCGGCGAGGTCTCGCTCATCGCGTCGCCGTCCCGAACAGGCCCTGCGGCCGGAACACCAGCACCATGGCGACCAGCAGCGTGGCGATGATCTTGGCCAGCGTCGGCGAGAAGAACATCGAGATGATACCGTCGGACAGGCCGATCAGCACGGCGGCGATGACGGTTCCGCGCAGCGAACCGAGGCCGCCGATGATGACGACGATGAAGGAAAGCAGCAGCGGGTCCTGCCCCATCAGATAATGCGCCTGGCTGATCGGCACGATCAGCACCGCCGCAATGGCCGCGAGCATGGCGCCGAGCGCGAAGACGCCGCCATAGACACGATCGACAGGGATGCCGAAGGCCTGTGCCGTCTCGCTGTCATACTGCGTGGCACGCATGACGAGGCCGACCCTGGTGCGCGTCAGCACCAGCCATGTCACCACGAGCAGAAGGACGGATGCCGCGATGATCGACAGCTTGTAGCCCGAATAGCCGAACCACGGCAGAAGGATGCGATAGCTGAAGGGCGGCTCTACCGGGCGCGCTTCCGGACCATAGAAGGTCAGCGCCAGCTGCTGGATGATGTAGAGCATGCCGATGGTGGCGACGATGGTGGCTTCCGGATTGTAGTTCAGCCGGCGCAGCACCAGCCGCTCGGCCACCAGTGCAAGGGCGCCGACGACCAGCGGTGCGATGATAAGTGCCGCCAGGAACCCGAGCGCCGGATGGCCTCCGATCGCAGTCGTGATCGCCCAGGCGAGCACGGCGCCCAGCATGAAGAACTCGCCATGCGCGACGTTGACCACGCGCATCACGCCGAACACCAGCGACAGGCCGAGCGCGGTCAGCGCCAGCACGGCGGATGTGACGAGCCCTTCGAGGGCGGCAAGGAGGAGGTGGGGTCCGAAATGCATGGGTTAGGCACTCACCGATAGCGCAATCGCGCCCCTTGAGGGGGGTGAGAAGTGGTCCGCGCAGCGGACGGAAAGCCAATTGCTTGGCTTTCCGAACGACGAACGCCCGGAGCGACAGCGAAGGGCCGGGTCCGGCAGGACAGAGGGGGGTGGCTTGGCGCTCACGCTTGCTGTTGAGCCGGCCTACAACGCCTGCGTCGTATAATCCCCCTCGGCCTCGTAAAGCCCGTCCTCGATCTTGGTCTTGTGCACCACCTTGAGCTTGCCGCCTTCGACCTTGGAGATGTTCTGGATGCCGAAGCACTGGTGGATCTTGCCGTTGAAGGTCTTTGGCCCTTGCGGATGCTCCGGGCCTTCGGCGAATTCGGTCAGCGCCTCGGTCGCCTCGACCAGCTTGGCGCGGTCTTCCGGGCCCTTGTAGCCGGCGTCTTCCATCGCCTTCTTGACGACGTAGAGCGTCTCCCAGCAGCCGAACATATGCGCGGCGGTGGAGACATCCTTGGGGTCGCCGACGGCCGCGCCATTGTCGTCGATGCCGACGGCGGCGCGATAGGCCTTCTGCGCCTCGGAATCGTCCGTCTGGGCATAACGTGGCGAGCCTTCCCAGAAATGGCTGCCGTCCAGGAATTCGAGCCCGGGGCTGTTGATGTCGACGGCTTCGAGCGAATCGATGAAGCCGAACAGCTGCGGCCGGTTGGAGCCGTAGAACTCGCCAAGCTCCTTGACGAAGGTGAGCACCGCCGGGCCGACCATGACGTGGTAGATCACCTCGGTCTCGGCAGGGATCTGCGGGAAGTATTTGGTGAAGGAGCTCTCCGTCGGTGGAATGGCGATTTGCGCGATGACCTCTGCGCCTTGCGCCTTCAACGCCGGCGGGAGGTAGTCGCGGTGGTCGTAGCCGAAAGCAAAATCGGGGAAGATCTGTGTCACCTTCTTGCCGGCATTGGCCGCGATCCACGGCGCCATCGACTGGATCTGGCTCTTCACGTCGGTGATGCCGGGCTGGAAGACATAGCGGTTGAGCTTGGTCGAGGCGACATGGTGGCCTTCGCTGACGACGAAATAGGGCATCTTGGCTTCGCCGGCGGCGGGTGCCGAGCCGATGACGACATGCGAGAACAAGGTGCCGAAGACGATGTCGGTCTTGTGCTGGGTGGCGAACTTGCCAACCACCTCGGCACCCCGGCCGGGATCGGTGCCGTCATCCTCGATGATGACCTCGACCGGCCGGCCATTGATGCCGCCGGCCGCGTTGATCGCCTTGACCGCCGCGGCCGTGGTCTTCTCGTACCAGCGGCCATAGGCGGCGCCGATGCCGGTTCGGTGCGACTGGAAGCCGATCTTGACCGGGGCGGAGCTTTGCGCCTGGGAGTAGCGGACGAAACCGGGCGCGACCGCCAGGCCGGCGCCGGCGGCCAGACCCTTCAGCGCGGTGCGGCGGGTGAGACCGGCCTTGGAGAGATCGAAAAACCCATTCTTGTCAGTCACGGCAGTTCCCCTGTTTTTGAGTTTTGACCAATGGCTGGAACGTAGCAGACCGCTTCCTGCGGACGGCCGAAATTGCATGTGTACAAACTAAATCACCAAAGTCCGGACACGGCAATGCCGTTTCCCCAAGGGGATCCCGGTTTATTTCCACCGCGTCTAGCCAACGGTCGGCGTGGCGAGCAGCCAGAGGCCGAAGACGGTGTAGGCGATCATCAGCAAGGTGAGCGGAAACTGGCTGAGCGCGGCGCGGGCGGGAACCGGATGCAGGCGTGCGGCGAAGCCGTGGGCGACGAGCACAGCAAGCAGATGACCGAGAATGATGGCACCGGCCTGGATGTTCCACAGCCACCATGCCGAGCCCGCGCCGGCGACGATGCCGGCTTCGATCTGCATGTCGGCGGTGCCGAAAAGGTTCCAGCCGAACGCAAACGGATCGGACAGTGCCGCAAGCGCATACTGGCCGTCGACCAGCAGCGCCGTCAGGTAGTGCGCGATGTGGTAGGCGAGCGCGATCGGCACGATCGACCAGACCAGCAGTCCCGTCGCCTCGCCAAGCCTGTGGCCTTCGCCGGCGAGCTTCTGGCCGACGACCACGGCAAGCAGGAAGACCGCCGCAAGCAGCATGAATGTCAGGACGAGGCCGAAACTGCCGCTGCCGATCACCGCCGTGCGGCCGGGGAATTCAAGCGGATTGATGCCGAACAGGCCCAGCCAGAAGAAGGTCTTCGACAGGCCGTCATAGGAAACCGAGGACAGGGCGAGCAGCAGGAAGGCCACGCCGCTTGCCGGCAAAGGCGCGGCGGTCAGCAGCTTGGCGCCCGGCCAGCATAGCGCAAGCCGGCCGCGTTCGTCGCGCACGAGCGGCGCGAAGCGTGCCACCATCGAGAAGAAGACGGTGAGGAATTCGCCGCTGCGGGCCCACGCCCCATAACCGAACGACAGCATCGCCAGCAAGGTGAACAACCAGTAGAGGCCGGCGGCCCGGGCGAGCCGTGTCGGATCGTCGGACGCCGGATCGATGAGCTCGAACCAGGCAAAAGCGAAGAACAGGATAACAGCCAGCCAGCAGCCGAGCCATGATGGAAGGCGCCTGGCCGCTTCATCACCCCTGCCGGCCAGGCGAGACAGGAGACGCACCGGCCCGTACCAGGGATTAAGCCAGGACCAGAGGTCGCCGAGGAAACCTTGCAGCAGCGTGAAGCCGGCCCACAGCAGTGTCCAGATCACCAGAGGCAGCGGGTTGGAGAGCGGATCGCGGCTGCCGAGAAAACCCGCGGCAATGAGACATGCAAAGCCGGCAAAGGATATCAGGCTGGCAGCGGTGCGGGCATCATCACCCAGTGTGAACAGTGGCAGGCGCCGCCGCCAGAAACGATCGAGCCGATGCGCCGGCAGCAGCGCCAGCACGAGGAAGCTTGCGGCCACGGCGAAAGCGCCGCCGATCAGGTAATAGCCGGTCGGCAGGAGCAGGACGTGGCCGCGGTCCGAGGCGTGGGCGAAGGCTGGGGTGGGTGAGAGGAGCAATAGAGCGATAGGCAAAAATGCTAATGACCGACGACGGCACTCTACGGCGCCCCCCTCTGTCCTGCCGGACATCTCCCCCTCAAGGGGGGAGATTGGCGGTTTCTCTGTCGGCGCTTCCCTTGCAACGCCGGAGGTTCGCGAAGACGAAGATGACAGCATGATCTCCCCCCTTGAGGGGGAGATGTCCGGCAGGACAGAGGGGGGCGCCAAGGAACTCAGCCTATCCGACTTTGCCGTCTCGTATGGCGATGCCGGAAGCACCGGTCGTGCCCTCACACCTTGACCAACTGCTCCACCCGGTCCTTTTCACCGAAGATGCGCAGATACCGCTCGATCTCCTTGAGGTCACCCGTCGCCTTGGCTGGATTATCCGAGAGCTTCACGGCCGGCCGGCCGTTGGCCTCGGTGACCTTGCAGACCAGCGATATGGCGTCGAGGCTGTCGGTCGCCGTAGGCGCACAGCCCTCGAAATCATTGGTCAGGTTCGTGCCCCAGCCGAAGGACATGCGCACCTTGCCCTTGAAGTGGCGGTAGGTCTCCTCGATGGTCTCGACCTCGAGCCCGTCGGAGAAGATCAGCAGCTTCTGCCTGGGGTCCTTGCCCTTCTCGCGCCACCAGGACAGGATCTTCTCGCCGCCCTCGATCGGTGGCGCGCTGTCGGGGCGAAAGCCGGTCCAGTCGGCCACCCAGTCCGGCGCGTCGCGCAGGAAGGAAGCCGTACCGAAGGCGTCGGGCAGCACGATCAGCAAATTGCCGCCATAGTAGCGCTGCCAATCCTGCAGCACCTTGTAGGGCGCCTGTTTCAATTCCTTTTCCGAATTGGCCAGCGCCCCAAGCACCATCGGCAGTTCATGCGCGTTGGTGCCCAGCGCCTCGAGGTCGTTGTCCATGGCCAGAAGCACGTTGGAGGTGCCGGTGAAAGCCTCGCCGATGCCTTCCTTCAGCGCTTCCACGCACCAGCGCTGCCACAGGAAGGAATGGCGCCGGCGCGTGCCGAAGTCGGAAATACGGATGCCGGGCAGCGCCTTCAGCCGTTCGGTCTTGGCCCACATCTTGGCCTTGGCGCGGGCGTAGAGCACGTCGAGCGTGAAAGGCCCGAACGACCGCAAGGCGGCGCGCGAGCGCAATTCGTTGATGATGGCGAGTGCGGGAATCTCCCACAGCGTGGTGTACATCCACGGGCCGCTGAAGGAGAGTTCATACTGCCCGCCGCGCCTGGAAAGCTCGTACTCGGGCAACCGGAAATTCTCCAGCCAGGCCAGGAATTCCGGCTCGAAGATCTGCTTGCGGCCATAGAAATTGTTGCCCCCCAGCCAGATCATCTCCTTCTTGGAGAAGCGCAAGGTGCGGGCGTGGTCAAGCTGTTCGCGCAACTCGCCCTCGTCGATCTCCTCGGCCAGCCGCACCGAAGTGGTGCGGTTGATCAGCGAAAAGGTGGCGTCGACCTTGGGGTACATCCCCCAGATCATCTGCAGCATCAGAAGCTTGTAGAAATCCGTGTCCAGCAGGCTGCGCACGATCGGGTCGAGCTTCCAGGTATGGTTGTAGACGCGCCGCGCAATATCGGTCCTGGCCATGTCTCGTTACCGCCTTCGCTGCCTGCCGCCCATGATCGCGACAGGCCTCATAGCATCGAATTGGCAAAAGCGCTGCCCGGTTTCAGGCTGGCCCGACAAAAAGAAAGACCTGCGGCAGCCAACCCGTCCGAACGCAATTGATTTTTCCAAAGCGCTACCGGACACTCCGGAGAAACAGACAGGAGAAAACCGACATGGGTTATGACAGCGGCAAGCTCGACGCGTTGCGCCGCAAATATGGCGAGAGCCATGGCGGCGAGATGTTCGACCCGAAGTTCCGCAAGGTCGCCGACAAGATATTCTCCAAGTCAGGCACGCGGCTGGCGCCCTATTCCGGTATCCCCACCTTCCTCGCCGCACCCTATCGCGAAATATCGGCCGACAACCCGGATTTCGGCGATTTGCAGGTGGCGATAACAGGCGTGCCGATGGATCTCGGCGTCACCAACCGGCCGGGCTCCCGCTTCGGGCCGCGGGCGCTGCGCGCCATCGAGCGCATCGGCCCCTACAATCACGTGCTGGAATGCGCACCGACGCATGAGCTCAGGGTCGCCGACATCGGCGACGTGCCGTTCCAGAGCCGCTACCGACTCGAGACCTGCCATGAGGACATCGAGCGCCGCACCAACCAGATCGTCGATGCCGGCGTCATTCCATTGTCGGTCGGCGGCGACCATTCGATCAGCCATCCGATCCTGAAGGCCGTCGGCAAGAAGGCCCCGGTCGGCCTCATCCACATCGACGCCCATTGCGATACAAGCGGCTTGTTCGACATGACCAAGTTCCACCATGGCGGCCCGTTCCGCAACGCGGTGCTCGATGGCGTGCTCGACCCGACGCGCACCATCCAGATCGGCATCCGCGGCTCGGCCGAATATCTGTGGGAGTTCACCTACGAATCCGGCATGACCGTGATCCATGCCGAGGAGGTGACCGGCCTCGGTATCCCCGCCATTATCGAGAAGGCGCGCAGAATAGTCGGCGACGGACCGACCTATGTCTCCTTCGACATCGACAGCGTCGATCCGGCCTTCGCGCCGGGCACCGGCACGCCGGAAGTCGGCGGCCTGACGACTCGGGAAGTGCTCGAACTGCTGCGCGGCCTCAAAGGCCTCAACATCGTCGGCGGCGACGTGGTCGAGGTGGCGCCGCAATATGATGCGACCACCAACACCGCGCATGCCGGCGCCCAGGTGCTGTTCGAAATACTGAGCCTGATGGTGTTCAGCCCGGCGCTCAAAAACAGCTGACGCCGACAATGACGGAAAGGCCACCGGACAACCCGGCGGCCCTCTGCATCAGTGTTCGAACACCAGCGGCGGCGCGAGGCGATCCCGCCGTAGCCAGCGCGCCAGAAGCAACGCCGCCACCACCGCCAGTCCGCTGGACAGCCCGATCCAGATGCCGACGCCATGGAAGCCGAAAGGGAAGGCGAGCAGCACGCCCAGCGGCAGGCCGACGCCCCAATAGCCGATCGCGGCATAGATCATCGGCACCTTGGTGTCGTGCAGGCCGCGCAGCATGCCGGCGGCAACCGCTTGCGCGCCGTCGAAGACCTGGAACAGGGCCGCGAAGACCAGGAACGATACGGCAAGCGTGATCACCCTGGCATTGGCCGGATTGGCCAGGTCGATGAAGGCGCTGATCAGGAGATGCGGCCACAGGATCATTATCAGGCCCATCAGGGCCATGAACGAGACGCCGATGACGAAGGCGGTCCAGCCGGCGCGCGAGACGCCTTCCGGATTGCCGGCGCCATGCGCAAGCCCGACGCGCACCGTCACCGCCTGGTTTAGGCCGAGCGGCACCATGAAGGAGATCGACGCGATCTGGATGGCGATGGCGTGCGCGGCAAGCGAATCCGCGTCGATCAGGCCCATCAGCAGCGCCGCGGCGTTGAAGATCGTCACCTCGAAAGCCAGGATGCCGGCGATCGGCAGGCCGAGCCGCAGCAGGCCCTTGAAGCGCGGCCAGTCGGACCGCCAGAAGCGGCCGAACAGATGATAGCGCCTGAACTTCTTCTCCCACATCACCACGGCGGCCATGCCGACGAACATCAGCGTTGAGGACAGCGAGGTGGCAAGGCCCGAGCCTGATATGCCCATGGCCGGGACGCCGAGATTGCCGAACATGAACACCCAGTTGAAGAGCGCGTTGCAGGCGACGGCGACGAAGACGATGATCAGCGCCCAGCCCGGCCGCTCCAGCGCCGAGATGAACGAACGCAGCACGATATAGCCGTAGAAGGGCAGCACCGCCCATTCCAGCCAGCGCAGGTAGATGCCGGCGCTGTGCGCCAGAGCGGGCTCCTGGCCCATGGCGAGCAGCACGTTCTCGCCGTGCCAGAGAAAGATCCAGATCGGAATGCAGATGAGGATCGCCAGCCACAGGCCCTGGCGCACGGTGCGGCGCAGGTCGCGCACCGAATGGCGGCGGCGGCCGAGCTCGGTCGCCATCATTGGCGAGGTCGCCAGCATCAGGCCCAGGCCGAAGATCAGCGGCATGAAATAGAGATTGGCGCCAAGCGCGCCGCTGGCGAGCGTGTCCGCCCCCAGCCTGCCCATCATCATGACGTCGGTGGCCGTCATGGCGGTCTGGCCGAGATTGGTCAGCACCATCGGCCAGGCGAGCGCCAGCGTCGCCCTGATTTCCTGACGCCAAAGATTTTCCGGCGCGCGAGCGCCGGCTTCGATCGCAGACATTGTTCCGCTCTTTCAAGGTCGCGGCGCGTCGGCAAAAAGCCGGAAGCCGCGTGTCAAACGGCAAAACCTTCGGTTTCGCGGCGTTTGCGCCGTCTCTTGAACGAAATGCGACATGAAGGCAAGGGAGGAGGCACTGGAAGAGATTGAGCCAGCGGCATTTCAGGGAGATGCCTGCGTCTCGTTCCCTTGCCGGCCAGGGGCTGCTACGGATCATCAAGAGAGATGAGCAGCCGGCGAATTGCCGGGAGGGAAGGATGCAGTTCAGGCGCAGGAAAAATCCGGCCGCGATCCCGCGCACGGCGCCGGCCTTCGAACATATCGTCACCGAGGCGAGCGACAGTTTCCTGTGGCGGCTGGACGACTATCCCTGGGAGCGCAATGTCTGGAATTTCCATCCTGAGTACGAAATCCACCTCTTGCGAAAATCTTCCGGCGTCGTGCTGGTCGGCGACCACATCGGCGAGTTCGGGCCGGGTTATCTGACCATCGTCGGCGGCGGGCTGCCGCATGATTGGGTGACGGCGGTGCAGCCGGGCGAGCTGATCGAAGGCCGCGACATCGTCCTCCAGTTCGATGCCGAGAGGCTGCGCGGCTCGGCTGGCCTGTTGCCCGAACTGCGCGAACTGGAGCCGTTCCTGGAGCGGTCGCTGCGCGGTATGGTTTTTCATGGCCGCACGGCATTGGAAGGCGCCGAGCTGATGGAACGGATGGGGGAGGCCAGCGGGCTAACCAGGTTCTGCCTGTTCCTGAATCTCGTCGATCTCCTCGCCAGGACCGACGAATACGAGCTGTTGTCCTCGCCGGATTTCTCCCCGGTTCTGGATGCCGCCTCGCTCGACATCATCCAGCGCACGCTGACCTATCTGTTCCAGCATTTCGCCGAGGATCTGAAGCTGCCTGATGTGGCGGCGCTCGCGGGAATGACCGAGAGCACATTCTCGCGCTTCTTCCAGAAGAACACCGGCAATTCCTTCAGTGACCACCTTGCCAAGCTGAGGCTGTGGCAGGCCTGCAAGCTGCTGGCCGATACCGATATTCCGATCACCGACATCTGTTTCCAGGTCGGCTATATGAACATCTCCAATTTCAACCGCGCCTTCATGCGCAAGCACAAGATGACGCCGTCATCCTATCGCAAGCTGTCGCGGCAGCGGCTGGCGATGCGCGCGTAAGCACGCCCTAAAAACCACCGCCCCCGAGTCCGATCGATACTCATGTGAGATTGGGCGCAACCGGATGCCGGTTTTTGCGTCGCACAATGCATAAAAGTACAGGTCTTCTGCAACGGAGCTTCTAGCGCGAGCCGCTGCAACTCCGCATTTTGGCGATGGGTGGCAAGTCGCTCGGGCGATGGTGAGGATCGCGCAACCCGAGGACGTCCGCTTCCTGCGACGTGTTCCTGGAGGAGAAAATAATGAAACCAATTCGGCTCGCTGCCAGCCTTGGTGCAGCTTTCATGCTTTCCGCTACCGTTTCAACCATCGCTTTAGCGCAGGCGCCGGTCTGCTCGGCGCCGGTCAAGGTGCTGGCGCAGCCACGTGACGGCCTGACGCTTCTGGAGGACTCCAAGGCCGAGTTCGAGAAGCTTGCCGGCGCCGGCTTCCAGATCGATTACCTCAACGAGAACGACCGCCGGGCAAAATCGCGCGCCGACGCGTCCACGGTCGGCAACTACAACGTCTACTATGTCGACGAAGCCAATGTCGCGCTGTTCGCTTCCTCGAAATGGATCGTGCCGCTGGCCGACTACTATCCGGCCGACTACGACTATGCCGACTTCGACCCCGGCCGCCAGAAGGTCGCCACCTATGACGGCAAGGTCTGGTTCGCGCCGCTGACCGGCGGCGGCGACCTGATGGTCTATCGCAAGGACGTGCTGGAGGCCGCCGGCATCCAGCCGCCGAAGACGCTGGACGAGCTGATCGCCGACGTGCCGAAGCTGACCAATCCGGACAAGGGCATGTATGGCATCGCGCTGCGCGGCGCGCGCGGTTCGGGCGCCAATGTCTGGCGCTGGATGCCCTTCTTCAAGGCCTATGGCGGCCAGTGGTTCGACGGTGACAACCCGGCCTTCAATTCGGATGCCGCGGTCAAGGCGACCGAGACCTACCTGAAACTGTTCAAGGATTCGGCGCCCGGCACGCAGACCGGCAGCTGGGATGAATCGACCGGCGCCTTCCTGTCGGGCCAGGTCGCGATCCTGGTCGAATCGACGCCGCTGTCGGGCATGGCGGTCGATCCGAAGACCTCGCAGGTCGTCGGCAACATCGGCTTCATGCCGCCGCCGTCGCCACTGCCGGGCGGCGGTTACGGCCATGGCCTCGCCATCGCGACGAAGGCCAATGCCGACGACGCGTCGAAGAAATGCGCCGGCCTGTTCATCGCCTGGGCAACATCGAAGGAAAACGAGAAGCGCCGGCTCGACGCCCACCAGTTCGGCGAGCTGAACCGCACCAGCATCCTGGCCAGCAAGGAATTCGCCGATATTTACGGCGCCGATCTCGGCCAGGCACTGGCCGAAACCGGCAAGGTCACGGCGGTCAATTTCTGGCAGGACCCGCGCTGGCCCGATCTCGGCGACCGCTGGGGCATCATCCTCGAGGAACTGGTCACCGGCACCCGCACCGATATCAAGGGCGGCCTAAACGAACTCGAGGCTTATGCCAACGAGCTGGTGAAGAAATAAGCCATCCTCCCCCTGCGGCGCGCGGTCCACGGCATTCGGTGGAGCGCCGGAACCTGTGCGCCGCAGGTCTTGGTTCATCATTGCGGTTTGAGCCAGCCTTCGCGCGAAAGGTCAGTCATGCTCAATCGTTCGAGACGCAGCAGAGGTTAGACAGATGCCGCGACGCTCATCCCTGCCGGTCACCTTCGTCGTGCCGACACTCGTCATCCTTCTGGTGCTGTCGATGGTGCCGACGCTCTACGCGGTCGTCATCGCCCTGCAGAACCGTGAACTCAGCTCGACAGCCTATTCCTATGTCTGGCTCTCGAATTTCGCCGACCTGTTCGTCGACCGCCGCTTTCTCAACGCCGTCTGGGTGTCGGTGAAATGGGAATTCGTCACGGTTATCGCGACGATGACGGTCGCCATCGGACTGGGCGTCCTGATGTTCGAGGTCGCCTCGCCGCGCCTTCGCAACGTCTATTGCCTGCTGTTCATCATCCCGGTCCTGCTGCCGCGCGTCTCGGCGGCCTTCGTCTGGAAGTTCGCCTACCATCCGCTCTACGGCATCGCCACTTACCCCTACCGGCTGCTGACCGGCGGGCTGATCTTCGATCCGCTGTCCAAGCCGTCGACGGCGCTGTTCGCCGTCGCTTCGGTCGACGTCTGGCAATGGGGCCTGTTCTTCGCCGTCATCGTGCTGAAGCTCCTGGAAACGCTGCCGCCGCAGCCGATCGAGGCGGCCCGGCTCGACCATGCCAAACGCTGGCAGATCCACGCCTATGTGACCTTGCCGATGCTCAAGGCGCCGCTGGTCAGCCTAATGTTCGTCAAGATGATCGAGTCGCTGCGCTCCTTCGACCTGATCTATGTGATGACCCGCGGCGGTCCGGGCGTGGCGACCGAAACGCTCGACATGTACGCCTTCTCGCAAGGCTTCATCGAGTCCGGCAAGGTCTCCTACGCCTCGGCGATGGCGGTGCTGATGATGATCGCCACGGTCATCACCTTCACCATGCTCTGGAAGCGGGCGCAGGCATGAGACCATATCGCATGAGACCCGGCCGCCTGATCGGCAAGACCGTGCTGGCGTTTGCAGGCTTCATGGCCGTGTTTCCTTTGCTGTGGACGGCGCTCAATTCGCTGAAGAAC
This sequence comes from Mesorhizobium sp. B2-4-7, assembly GCF_006442685.1. Classification (NCBI taxonomy): domain Bacteria; kingdom Pseudomonadati; phylum Pseudomonadota; class Alphaproteobacteria; order Hyphomicrobiales; family Phyllobacteriaceae; genus Mesorhizobium; species Mesorhizobium sp. B2-4-7. The sequence continues at coordinate 143,452 of NZ_VFVH01000002.1, read as the reverse complement.
AATGTCGACATCATCACCCGCGTCCCGCGCCTGGTGTTCACGCCGACGCTGGCTAACATCAGCTATATCGTCGGCCGCGACAGCGTCATGACCGGCCTCTACAATTCGGTCGTCGCCTGCGGCTGCGCGGTACTGATCGGCGTGGTGCTCGGCCTGCCGGCGGCTTACGCGGTGGCGCGCTACCCGAACCGCTGGGCCGGCGACATCCAGTTCTTCGTTTTGTCGCTTCGCTTCCTGCCGCCGGTGGCGGTCGCCATCCCGCTGATGGTGATCTGGCTGCAGCTCGGGCTTTACGACACGCTCGCCGCGCTGATCGTCACCTATTGCCTGCTCACCATCTCGGTGATCATGTGGCTCGCCATTCCCGCCTTCCAGGCCGTGCCGAAGGAGGTCGAGGAAGCCGCCTTCGTCGATGGCTACGGCGCCTATTCGGTGTTCTGGAGGGTCGCGCTGCCGGTCGCGGCGCGCTCGCTGATCGGCGCGGTGGCTTTCAGTTTCGTGCTGGTCTGGAACGAGTTCCTGATCGCGCTGATGCTGTCGAGCTCCAATGCCAAGACCTTGCCGATCGTCGCCTCGGAACTCTCCCAGCAAGGCATGAATGTGCCGTGGGGAATCCTGAACGCCTCGGTCGTGCTTTTGTCGCTGCCGCCGCTGTTGTTTCTCGGCGTGCTCAGCGGCTTCCTGAATTCCGTTTTCCGGCAAAAAAAGACTTGAAGCGAGGACGACACGATGCGGGCACTGGTGCTTGAGAAAAAGGGCGAGCTGTCGCTGCGCGAAATTGCGTTGCCGCTCGAAGTCGGGCCGCACGACGTCAGGATCGCCATCCACACGGTCGGCGTCTGCGGTAGCGACGTGCATTATTACACCCATGGCGCCATCGGCAGCTATGTCGTGCGCGCGCCGATGGTACTCGGCCACGAAGCGTCCGGAACGATCGTCGAGATCGGCGCCAATGTCCGGACGCTAAAGGTCGGCGATCGCGTCTGCATGGAACCAGGCGTACCGAATCTGTCGTCGCGGGCAACCAAGCTCGGCATCTACAATGTCGACCCGGACGTCACCTTCTGGGCGACGCCGCCGGTGCACGGCATTCTGGCGCCGCAAGCCGTGCATCCGGCGGCGTTCACCTACAGGCTGCCCGACAACGTCTCCTTCGCCGAAGGCGCGATGGTCGAACCTTTCGCCATCGGCATGCAGGCGGCGGCGCGCGCGCGCATCGTTCCGGGTGACGTGGCGGCTGTCGTCGGCTGTGGCCCGATCGGCATCATGATAGCGCTGGCCGCCCTGGCCGGTGGTTGCTCGAAAGTGCTGATTTCCGACTTCTCCGCGCCCAAGCTCGAAATTGCCGGGCGCTATCCCGGCGTCGTTCCGGTCAACATCGGCGAGCAGTCATTGGCCGAGGCGGTGGCGGAGGCGACCGACAATTGGGGCGCGGACATCGTCTTCGAGGCCAGCGGCAGCCCCAAGGCGTTCGCCAATCTGTTCGATGTCGTGCGCCCTGGCGGCGCGGTGGTGCTCGTCGGGCTGCCGGTGGAGCCGGTGTCGCTCAACGTGCCGGCGGCCATATCGAAGGAAGTGCGCATCGAAACCGTGTTCCGCTATGCCAACATTTTCGACCGCGCTTTGCAGCTCATCGCCTCCGGCAAGGTCGATCTCAAGCCGCTGATCACTGGCACCTATGATTTCTCCGACAGCATCGAGGCTTTCGAGCGGGCGGCGGCAGCGCACCCGCAGGACGTCAAGCTGCAGATCCTGCTCAGCGGCAAAAAGGGCTGACCATGTCCGCGATCACCTGTTCCCATGTCGACAAGGCCTATGGCACCACGACGGTCATCCGCGACCTCAATCTCTCGATCGAGGAGCACGAGTTCGTCGTGTTCCTCGGCCCGTCCGGCTGTGGCAAGTCGACCTTGCTGCGCATGTTGGCGGGGCTGGAGGACATCAGCGGCGGCGAGGTCTCGATCGGCGGCAAGGTAGTCAACGATCTCGATCCGGGCGACCGCGGCATCGCCATGGTGTTCCAGAACTATGCCCTTTACCCGCACATGACGATCTTCGACAACATCGCCTTCGGGCTGCGGCGCCAGAAAGTGCCGGCGGCCGAGATCCAGAAGCGGGTCGAAGCGGTGTCGAGGACGCTCGGGCTGGAACCCTATCTCGGCCGCAAGCCGGCCGAGCTTTCCGGCGGCCAGCAGCAGCGCGTGGCGATCGCGCGCGCCATGATCAAGACGCCGAAAGTCTTCCTGTTCGACGAGCCGCTGTCCAATCTCGACGCCAAGCTGCGCAACCACATGCGCGTCGAGATCGCGCGGCTGCACCAGTCGCTGAAGACCACCACCGTCTATGTCACCCATGACCAGCTCGAAGCGATGACGCTCGCCGACCGCATCGTGCTGCTCAAGGACGGCGTCATCGAGCAGGTCGGCTCGCCGGCGGAAATCTACGAGCGGCCGGGCAATCTGTTCGTTGCCGGCTTCATCGGCACGCCGAACATGAATTTCATCGATTTGACGGTGGCCCGGAAAGAAAATGGCTGGACGCTGACCAATGGCGGAACTGTCTTCACCCTCGACGGCTCGCGCTTCAAGCTACAACATGGCGAGCAGGCGGTGCTTGGCATCAGGCCTCCGGATCTCAAGCCCGCGACCCCCGGCAGCGCCGGAAATTTCCTGGCGGGAACGGCCGATCTCATCGAGTTTCATGGCAACGATGCACTGGTGACATTCGCTCTTGGCGGCAAGGAGATCAGCGCACTCGTTCCCAGCCGCGTCTGCCCAACTATCCGCAGCGATGTCCGCTATACGTTTGACGAATCGGATATGCACCTGTTCGATGCCAAGTCCGGCCTATCCTTGTTGACACGGTAAGGCGCGTTCTACTGGATCGCGTCGAGCGCCTGGCGTTGCCGGTGCATCTTCAGGAAAATCCGGTAGTCGCGATCGAAGCGGGCGCCGGCGGCCGGGTTGGCGGCGCGGGTCCTGCCGCCCTGCTGCATGGCAAGACAGGCCGCGTTGAGGTCGGGGAAAAGCCCGGCGGCGGTCGCCGCCACCATGCCTGTGCCGAGCAGCACCGCCTCGTCGGCCAGCGGCTCGACCACCGTGCAGCCGGTGGCGTCGGCATAGAGTTCCATCAAGAGCGGATTTTTGGTGTGGCCGCCGGTGACATGCAGCGTGTCGATCAGATAGCCATTCTCGTTCAGCGCTTCCAGCACGTGGCGCACGCCGAGCGCGATGCCGACGGCGGTGCGCCAGTAAAGCCGGCACAGGCTGTCGAAGGAGGAATCCAGCGTAAGTCCGCTGACCACGCCGACCGCATGTGGATCGGCGAGCGGCGAGCGGTTGCCGTGAAAGTCGGGCAGCACATGCAGCCGGCCGGCAAGGGCGTCGCCCTCCGCCGTGCGCAGCTCGGCGACGCGGCTTGCAATCCTCGCATGCATGGCCGCGTTCGGCTCGCCGCCCGCGCCGTGCCAGCGGATGATGTGGTCGAGCAGGGCGCCGGTGGCCGACTGGCCGCCCTCCGACAGCCACAGCTTCGGTAGCGCGGCGCCGTAGTATGGCCCCCAGACCCCTGCGAAGGGCTGCGGATCGGGTGACATCGCCATGACGCAGGAGGATGTGCCGGCGATCAGCGCCAAATGACGGCCGATATTCCGCTCGTCGCCGGCAAACCCGCCGAGCACGCCAAGCGCACCGGCATAGGCATCGATCACCCCGGCGCCGACCCGGCATGTCTCCGTCAGGCCGAGCTCCGCCGCTGCTTGCGCGCTCAAAGAGCCGATGTAAGCGCCGACCGGACTGGCCCTTTCGGGCAGATTGCCGTGCTCGAAGAGGTCGCCGAGGCCGACGAGTTCGAAGAAATCGCGCTGCCATGCGGGTTCCCGGTGCGCCAGATAGGTCCATTTGGCGGTCAGCGTGCACTGCGAGCGGGCCAGCGACCCCGTTGCCTGCCAGGTCAGGAAGTCGGTAAGGTCGAATAGATAGCCGGCTTTATTCCAGGTCTTCGGCAGGTTTCGCTTCAGCCACATCAGCTTCGGCGTCGCCATTTCCGGCGACATGACGCCGCCGATATAGTTGAGCACCTCATGGCCGCTCGCCGTGCATTCGTCGGCCTCGGCGATGGCGCGGTGATCGAGCCAGACGATGGTATCCCAGCGCTCCTCTCCGGTCACCGAAACGCTGAGCTGGCCGCCTTGCCTGTCGCGCACGACCAGCGAGCAGGTGGCATCGAAGGAAATGCCGGCAATGTCCTCGGCGGCAACACCGGATTTTTCGCGGGCCGCACGCACCGCGGCGCACACGGCTGACCAGATATCGCGCGAATCATGCTCGGCGTGATCGGCCTTCGGCTGGTGCATGGCGATCGGGTGCTCGGCGCGGCCGAGCAAGGTGCCACTGGTGTCGAGAATGCCCGCGCGGGCGCTCCCGGTGCCGACATCGACCGCGCAAACGAACTGTTTCGTCAAGATGCTCTGTCTCTCGCTCCCAGGCCTGCAATCAGATCGGGCAATTGCAGCATGTCAGCGAATATAAAGTCCGGCTCACTCGACGCAAGCCGCGCTTTCAGGGCAGGGTTGCCGGCATGCGCGCCGCCGGTGAAGGCGAACACGCGCATATCAGCCGCCCGCGCCGCCGCGACGCCGGCGGGGCTGTCCTCGATCACAAGGCATTTGCGCGGATGCGCCCGCATCGAGGCGGCGGCATGAAGGAACAGGTCGGGCGCCGGCTTGCCCCTGGCCACCATGCCGGCACTGAACAGATGCGGCTCCATCAATCCGAGCAATCCGGTGACGTCGAGCGCGTAGCGGATGCGGTCGAGCGTGCCGGACGAGGCGACGCAAAACGGCAAGCCTAGCCTCGGCAGCACTTCCTTGACGCCGGCGATCGGCTTCAGCTCCTCGCGGAATTTGCGCATCAATTCGACGCGCATCATGGTCAGGTGCTGATCGGTGATGGGCAGGCCGAAGTCGCGGGCGAGGATCTCGCACACGCTTTTCATGCTCTTGCCGAGGAAATGCTCGTAGGCCGTATCCTCGCCGATACTGCCGCCGGCAAGCGCGATCATGCCGAGCAGTGCCGAGACGGACAGCGCCTCGCTGTCCACCAGCACGCCGTCGCAGTCGAAGATGACCAGTTCCGGCGCCATGGTCCCGTTTCAGAGCTTGCCGGCGAGGTAGCGCGTCAGCGTGGTGCGCGTGCCATCCGTCCACAGCAGGTTTAATGCATGCGCGAAAGCCTCGACGAACGCGGTGGCGCGCCCGACATCGCCATAGATGTCTTCCATCGCAAGCCAGGCGGCGGGCGCGTCCTTTGCCGCCTTTGCCGCCGCCTGCAAGCGGTCCCAGTTCGGATCGTTGGGCTCGATGACCGCGCCGCTGTCCGTCGTGCCGAAGCAGTAGCGGCACCACAGCGCCGATTCCAGTGCCAGGCCGGCGACGCTCTTTCCCGCCTTCAAGCGGTCGGCGATGGTCGGGATGATGAATTTCGGCTGGCGATTGGAACCGTCGAGACAGAGCCGGCGCACCGTGTCGCCGATCTTGGGGTTGGAAAAGCGCTTTTCGATGAGCTGGTAATAATCCTCCAGGACCGTGTCCGGCACCGGCGGCACAGTCGGGATGATTTCGTCATGCTCGAGCTTGTCGAGAAAGCCGCGCACCAGCGGCTCCTGCATCGCCTCATGCACGAAATGGATGTCCATCAGCCCGGCCGGATAGGCGATGGTGGCATGGCCGCCATTGAGGATGCGGATCTTCATCAGCTCGTAGGGCGCGACGTCTTTGACGAACTGCACACCGACCTTTTCAAGCGGCGGCCGGCCGTCGGTGAAATGGTCTTCCAGCACCCATTGCCGGAAGGGTTCGCAAAAGACAGGCCAATTGTCCTCGACGCCGAAATCCTTGGCCAGGATCGCGCGTTCGCGGTCCGACGTGGCCGGCGTGATGCGGTCGACCATCGCGTTCGGGAAAGCGACATTGCCGCCGACCCAGGCCGCCAGATCCTCGTCGATCAGGCGGGCCAACCCGATGACGCCATCCGACGTGACATGGCCGTTGTGGGGAATGTTGTCGCAGGACATCACCGTGAACGGTGCGATGCCATCGCCGCGCCGCCGCACCAGGCCGGCGAGGATGATGCCGAACACGGTCTTCGGCGTCGCGCCCGGCTGCGCATCGGCGACGATATCGGGATGCGTCGGGTTGAACACGCCGGAGGCAGGATCGATGAAATAGCCGCCTTCGGTGATGGTCAGCGACACGATCTTGATCGCCGGATCGGCCAGCCGTTCGATGATGGCGGCGGCATCGCCCGGCGTCAGGAAGTCGATCATGGCGCCGGTGACGCGGGCGCTCATATGACCCTCGTCCTGCTCGACCACCGTCGTCAGCCAGTCCTGCTCTTCCAGTTTGCCGCGGCCGATCTTCTCGCCCTCGAACACGCCGGCGCCGACCAGCGCCCAGTCGTGGCCGACGCCCGAATTGAACAGCTCGTCGAGATAGACGGCCTGGTGCGAGCGATGGAAGTTGCCGACGCCGAAATGCACGATGCCGGCCTTCAGCGCTGCGCGGTCGTATTTCGGACCTGCGACCCTGGCGGGCAGGTTGGCGAGATTGGCGGAAGAGAGTTTCACGGTCATCTGTTTACCCTTTGGCCGGGTTGCGGCCTTCGTTACCCTTCTCTCCCCTTCACCGGGAGAGGGTAGGAAGCGGCACATGCCTTCCGAAGCGATGCGGCCGCCACCTTGATGTTGGCCTCTTCTCCCCGCGGAGGCACGGGGAGAAGAGGCCGCCCCCGCCTCAACTCATCCACTGGCCGCCATCGACATTGTAGGTCTGGGCGACGATATATTCGGCTTCGTCGCTGGCCAGGAACACGGCCATGCCGGCGAGGTCCTCCGGTCTGCCCATGCGGCCGTAAGGCACGCCTTCGCCGACCAGTCTTTTCTTTTCGCCCTTGGGCCGGTTTTCGTATTTGGCGAACAGCGCGTCGACCTGGTCCCACATGTCGCTGTCGACGACGCCAGGCGCGATGCCGTTGACGTTGATGCCGTGCTTGATCAGGTCGAGCCCGGCCGACTGGGTCAGTGAAATGACCGCCGCCTTGCTGGCGCAGTAGACCGCGACCAGCGCTTCGCCGCGCCGCCCGGCCTGGCTCGCCATGTTGATGATCCTGCCGCCCTTTCCCCGCGTGATCATCGAGCGCGCCGCCGCCTGCAGCATGAACAGCGTGCCGGCGACATTGACCGAGAACAGTTTTTCATAGCTCGCCCGCGAGATCTCGACGATCGGCGCAAGGTCGAAGATCGCGGCGTTGTTGATCAGTATGTCCAGGCCGCCGGTCCTGGTTTCCACCGCCTGCACCGCGGCATCGATGGAGGCCTGGTCCGTGACGTCGAGCTTCACCGCGTAGGCCTTGCCGCCGATCCCGGCGGCCGTCTTTTGCGCAGCCTCGAGGTCAATGTCGGCAATCGCCACGATAGCGCCCTCACGGGCATAGGCTTCGGCGAAGGCCTTGCCGATGCCGCGCGCCGACCCGGTGATCAGCGCCGATTTGCCTTTCAGCCTCACGGCGCCAATGCCTTGCCGTCGGGGCCGAAGCGATGCAGCTTGGCCTTGTCGGGGGTGAGATAAATGCTGTCGCCATGGTGGACGCTGAGTTCGCCGTCGGCGCGCACCGTCAGCGGGCCGACACCGTCGGCCTGGACATGCAGGAAGGTGTCGGATCCCAGGTGTTCGGCGACACCGACTGTTGCCTTCCAATCGCCCGCCGTGGTCGAGATCGCCATGTGCTCGGGCCGGATGCCGATGGTCTTGGCGCCGTACTTCGCCGCCGGGGCGCCTTCGATCAGGTTCATTTTCGGCGAGCCGATGAAGCCGGCGACGAACAGGTTCTTCGGCGTCTTGTAGAGCTCCATCGGCGAGCCAACCTGCTCGACATTTCCAGCATTCAGCACGACGATCTTGTCGGCCATGGTCATCGCCTCGACCTGGTCGTGGGTGACGTAGATCATCGTCGTCTTGAGCTGGTGGTGCAGTTCGCTGATCTCCAGCCGCATCGTTCCGCGCAGCGCCGCGTCGAGGTTGGATAGGGGTTCATCGAACAGGAAGGCCGAAGGCTGGCGCACGATGGCGCGGCCGATGGCGACGCGCTGGCGCTGGCCGCCGGAAAGCTGGCCGGGGCGGCGCTCCAGATAATTGGTGAGGTTGAGCACGCGCGCGGCGTCCTTCACCTTCCTGTCGATGGTCGCCTGGTCCTCGCCCGCCATCTTCAGCGGAAAGGCGATGTTCTTGGCCACCGTCATGTGCGGGTAGAGCGCATAGGACTGGAACACCATGGCAAGCTTGCGCTTGGCCGGCGCCTCGCCGGTGACGTCGCGACCGTCAATGTTGATGGTGCCGCCGCTGGTGTCCTCCAGGCCGGCGATCAGGCGCAGCAGCGTGGACTTGCCGCAGCCCGACGGGCCGACGAAGACGACGAACTCGCCGTCCTCGATGACGAGATCGATGTTCGGAATGATCGACGTCGAGCCGAAGGATTTCGAGACGTTCTTGAGCGTGATATTTCCCATGCTTTCCTCCCGGTGGATTTCCGTCCGCCGCCTGGCGCACGCTGCTACTTCACGGCGCCGCCCCTACTTCACCGCACCGAAGGTCAGGCCGCGCACCAGTTGCTTCTGGCTGAACCAGCCCATGATCAGGATCGGCGCGATCGCCAGCGTCGAGGCGGCCGAGAGCTTCGCCCAGAACAGGCCTTGCGGGCTGGAGAAGGAGCTGATGAAGGCGGTCAAGGGTGCTGCTTCCGTCGTGGTCAGCCGGATCGTCCAGAACGCTTCGTTCCAGGCCAGGATGATGTTGAGCAGCATGGTCGAGGCGATGCCCGGCACCGCCATGGGTGTGAGCACATAGATGATCTCGTTCCACAGCGAGGCGCCGTCCATGCGCGCCGCTTCCAGGATCTCGCCGGGGATTTCGCGGAAATAGGTGTAGAGCATCCACACCACGATCGGCAGGTTGATCAGCATCAGCATCACCATCAGGCCGATGCGGCTGTCGAGCAGGCCGGTGTCGCGGAAGATCAGGTAGATCGGAAACAGCACGGCCACGGCCGGCATCATCTTGGTGGACAGCATCCACATCAAAATGTCCTTGGTCCGCTTGGTCGGCGAGAACGCCATCGACCAGGCCGCCGGAATGGCGACCAGCAGGGCCAGGATGGTCGAGCCGACCGAGAGCAGCACCGAGTTCAGGAAGAACTTGAAATAGCCGTTCTGCGCCTGGACCTCGGAATAGCTCTCGAAGGTCCCGGACGGGATCAGGTTGAAGCCCTGGATCGCCTCCTGTTCCGACTTGAACGAGGTGATGATCGTGTAGAGGATCGGGAAGAAGATCAGCAAGGCGACGATCCAGGCGGCAGCCGTCGCGATCGTCTTGTGCCGGGTTGTGACTGCGCGTGCCATCTTTTCCTCCCTTATCTGTCCAGGTTCTTGCCGACGGCGCGCATGGCGAAGAAGGCGACGATGTTGGCGAGAATGACCGCGATGATGCCGCCGGCGGAGGCCTGGCCGATTTTGAATTCGAGCAGCGCCTTCTGGTAGACCAGGAAGGGCAGGTTGGTGGAGGCGTATCCCGGGCCGCCATTGGTGGTGACGAGGATCTCGGCATAGACCGAAAGCAGGAAGATCGTCTGGATCAGGATGACGACGGTGATCGCGCGCGACATGTGCGGCAGCGTCAGGTAGATGAAGCGGCTGATGAAGCCGGCGCCGTCCATCTCGGCGGCTTCCTTCTGCTCGCCGTCCAGCGACTGAAGCGAAGTCAAAAGAATGAGCGTCGCGAAAGGCAGCCACTGCCAGGCGACGATGATGATGATGGCGGTCAGCGGATATTGTCCGAACCAGTCTATGGGCTGGAGGCCGAAGAACCGCGCTATGTCGGCGAAGACGCCGTATTGCGGATGCATGATCATGTTCTTCCAGACCAGTGCCGCCACCGGCGGCATGACGAAGAACGGCGAGATGACGAGGATGCGCACGATGCCCTGGCCCCACATCGGCTGGTCGATCAAAAGCGCCAGCAGGATGCCTCCGACCACGGTGATCACAAGCACGCTGACGACGATCAGCAGCGTGTTCAGGATCGATTGCAGGAAGGCCGGGTTGGAATAGAACAACGCGTAATTGGAGAAGCCGACGAAGCCGTCGCGGATCGGATTGAGCGGATTGTACTGCTGGAAGGAGAACCAGAGCGTGAGCGCCAGCGGAACGACCATCCAGACGAGCAGCAGGACGACGGATGGCGCCATCATGAAACGGGCAAGCGAACGGGTCTGCTGAGTAGCCATGACGGTCACCCTTCAAGGATCGGACGGAATTTTCTCGAGCTGTCGGGAAGTGGCCGCCCGAACTGGGTTTCGGGCGGCCGTTGCCGGCCATGGTCGGCGACCGGCCTTAGGCACCGGGAGGAGCCTTACTGGATGTAGCCGCCCTCGGTCATCGCCGCGGTTGCGGCGTCCTGGGCCTGCTTCAGCGCGTCGTCGACGCTCGACTGGCCGGCAAGGGCTGCCGAGAACAGCTGGCCGACGGTGGTGCCGAGGCCCTGGAATTCGGGGATGGCGACGAACTGCACGCCGACATAGGGCACCGGCTTGACGGTCGGATGCGTCGGGTCGGCGGCATTGATGGAGTCCAGCGTCATCTTGGCGAACGGAGCCGCCTTCTGGTACTCTGGATTGGCGTAGAGCGAGGAGCGCGTTCCCGGAGGGACGTTGGCCCAGCCTTCCTTCGAGGCGACCAGTTCTGCATAGTGCTTGCTGGTTGCCCATGACACGAACTTCTCGGCGGCATCGGCCTTCTGCGTGCCGGCGGGAATGGCCAGCGACCACGCCCACAGCCAGTTGCCGCGCTTGCCGAGCCCATTGTCAGGCGCCAGTGCGTAACCGACCTTGTCGGCGACCTGCGAGGCCTTGGGATCGGAGACGAAGGAGGCGGCGACGGTGGCGTCGATCCACATGCCGCACTTGCCCTGCTGGAACAGCGCCAAATTCTCGTTGAAGCCGTTGGAGGACGCGCCCTCCGGCCCGTCGGCCTTCATCAGGTCGACATAGAACTGCAAGGTGTTCTTCCATTCGGGCTGGTCGAATTGCGGCTTCCAGTTCTCGTCGAACCAGCGCGCGCCGAAGGAGTTCGACATGGCGGTCAGGAAGGCCATGTTCTCGCCCCAGCCGGCCTTGCCGCGCAGGCACACGCCGTTCACGCCATTGGCGCGGTCGGTCATCTTGTCGGCGGCCTGCTTGATGAAGTCCCAGGTCGGCGCGTCGGGCATCTTCAGCCCTGCCTTCTCCATCAGGTCCTTGCGGTACATGACGAAGGAGCTTTCGCCGTAGAAGGGCGCGGCATAAAGCTTGCCGTCGACCGAGAGGCCGCCGGCGATCGCCGGGATGATGTCCTTGGCGTCGTAGTCGTCGCCGAGCTTGTCGAGCGGCAACAGCCAGCTCTGCTTGGCCCAGATCGGGACCTCGTAGGTGCCGATGGTCATCACGTCATACTGGCCGCCCTTGGTGGCGATGTCGGTGGTCACGCGCTCGCGCAGCACGTTCTCTTCCAGCGTCACCCAGTTGAGCTGGATGTTGGGGTTCGCCTTGGTGAAGTCGTCGGTCAGCTTCTGCATGCGGACCATATCGCCATTGTTGACGGTGGCGATGGTGATGGATTCGGCATGTGCCGCGAACGCGAGCGCGCTGGCCGAGCACAAGCCCAGGATGAGCGTACGAAGTTTCATCAAATTCCTCCCATGGACCAAGATGAGCATTTGCCTTGGCTGTGAGCAATTACTCACTAAGAATGAATTATGTCAAGCCAGATTCGATGGTGCAGCGCACACTCGATGGAGGAGCGCCGACCTGGCGCGTTGCAAATGGCCGTCCCGCAGGCGCGGACCGGGCGACAACGGCGATCTGGATGGAGCGCGGTTTTGATCCTGGAGTTAGCCGGTCAGCAGGCGATCTCGGCCAGGATCCAGTCGCGGAAAGCGCGGATCTTCGGCACGTTGCGGCGCGCCTCCGGATAGACCAGCCAGTAGGCGTGGCCGTCGTCGCCGACCAGGTCGAAGGGCTGGATCAGGCGGCCGTCGGCGAGTTCCGCCTTGAACAGCGCCCTGGTCAGGACCGCCACGCCATGGCCTGCGATGGCCGCATTGGCCTCATAGGCCTGCGCGCCCATGCTGCTGCCGGGGCGCTTGGCAAGGTCATGGCTTTGCACGCCCGCGGCCTCGAACCATTGCGTCCACCAGATGTCGCCGGGATCGAGGATAGGCAGCTTGAGCAGATCGGCCGGTTCCTTGACGCCGCCGATGCTCGCGGCGAGCTTGGGGCTCAGCATCGGCGTGAAATCGGCGTCGAGCAGCTTGTAGGCCTCCAGTCCCGGCCATTTGCCGCCGCCCGAGCGGATGGCAAGGTCGACATCCTCGCGGGCGAAATCGGTCAGGCGGCTGGATGTGTCGAGCCGCACGGCAAGGGCGGGATGCGCGATCTGGAACGAACCCAGATGATGCGCCAGCCAGTTGGAGGCAAAGGTCAGCACCGTGGTGACGCACAGCAGACCGTCCGCCCCGCCGCGCGCCGCCGCATAGGCCTGCCCGAGTAAGGCGAAGGCCTCGCTGACCGCCGGCGCCAGGCGCTGTCCGGCTTCGGTGAGCTCGATCTGTCGCGGCCGGCGCAGGAAAAGCGGCGCGCCGACCCGCTCCTCCAGCACCTTGATCTGATAGCTGACCGCTGCCTGCGTCATCGCCAGTTCCTCGGCCGCTTTGGTGAAGGACAGATGCCGAGCCACCGCTTCGAACACCCGGATCGCCTGCAGCGGCGGAAGCTGCGCAACCTGTCGCGAGCTGAGATCCGGCATAAAGCCTCCTTATGGGTCCTTATCGACGTTCGATTGGCAAAGGCGGCCGGCAAGACCGACATTCATCCTCAGCCCGTCACTCGGGTTGAAGATAGCGAAGGTTGACGATCATGACCATGGCGCAGCAAAAATGCACTCCCGCTCCGGATCATCGCTGGATTTCATGGCTTGCGGACGGATTCGGCTGGTTCGCGACCAGGAAAAAGGCGCATCTCGACATCAGGGACCTGTCGCCGCACCTGCAGCGGGACCTTGGCTTCCTCGACGGCAACGATCCTTTCGGACGGCATGGATAGCAGGCCCGGATTTTATCGCAAATCGATGTTGCTTCGAGGCTTTTGGCTCACCCGCTCGCCAGCAGGGCGGCGGCGGTTCGTTCGTCGGTGATGAGGCCGTTGACCAGCCGGCGGTTCACGGCCGCCAGGATGCCCGGCAGCTTGCGTTCACCCATGGCGAGCGCGATGACCAGCGACTTCTCGCGTGACGGCAGGGCCGCCGACGACACCCGGTCGTTGGTGATGCCCTCGATCATGCGGCCGTCGCGATCGAACACCCAGCCGACGATTTCGGCGACGCCGCCGGCCTTCTGTAGCGCCTTCAGCTCGGCGTCGGAAATGAAGCCGTCCTCATAGAGCGGCGCCTTCGGGCCGAGGTCGCCGATGCCGACGAAGGTGACGTCGGCCTCCGCGGCGAGCGCCAGCGTCGGCTGGATCATCGGCTGGCTGAGCAGCATCTCGCGCTCCTGCGGCGAGGAGGCGATGACCGGCAACGGCATCGGGAACGACCGCGCCTTGACCCTGTCGGCCATGGTGAAGATGACGTTGTAGAAAGCGGCCGAACCGTCGGGCGAGATATTGCCGGTCAGGGACACCACCTTGTGCTGTGGGCACTCCATCGGCGGCAGTTGCTCGATCGCCGCCTTCAGCGTACGGCCGGTGCCGATCGCCAGCACGATCGGGGCCGGCGATCTCAGTCGCCTCTCAATTTCCGCTGCCGCCGCCTCGGCGATGCCGATCGTCGTCGATGATGAGGTCGGGTCGCTCGGCACCACCTCCACCAGGTCGAGCGCGAAGCGCGATTTCAGGCGGGCGGCGAGGTCGAGGCAGTTGGCGATCGGATGGTCGACGCGCACCTTGATCAGGCCTTCCGACACTGCCAGCGACACCAGCCGCTGCGCCGTCTGTCTGGAGATGCCGAGCGTGGCGGCGATCTGGTCCTGCGTGTTGCCGGCAACGTAATAGAGCCAGCCCGCGCGCGCGGCATCGTCCAACCTGTTGCTGCCGCCCTCCTGCCGGTTGTTCACGTCCTGCCTCCCGAAACCGCCGGTCATGGAAGCGGTCGCGCCTACTTTCGCAGGGAACAGCGCGCTGCGCAATTGTCAATCGCCAGGGCAATTGCTTGCTTCTGCGGGCGAGGGATCGGCCGGATCATCGTCGGCCTGGGGATTCCACGGCAGGCAAAAGGGGGATTTCCGTTCCGACAGGTGGCACGTTCTGCCGTCCGGATGGTTTATCTCGCGGGGTAAACCCTTTAAGGGAACGCCAAAAGGAGCGTTGCATGACACCGAAAGCGGTTTTTTGGGACATGGACGGCACGCTGGTCGACAGCGAACCGCTGCACGAAGCAGCCCTGGTGGCGGCGATGCGCAATGTCGGCCTTCAGCCTCCGCCCGACCTGCATGAGCGCGTTCTCGGGGTCGCTGCCTGGCCGGTCTACCTGATGATGCGCGACGAGTTCGGCCTGGATCTGCCCTTCGACGAGTGGATCGTCCATAAATACGAGCATTATCTGCCGCTTGTCGCGACATTGAAGCCGCGCCCCGGTGCGATCGAGATATTCAACGAATTGCGCGCGCTTGGCGTGCAGCAAGCCGTGGTCTCGAATTCCGACCGCATGATCGTCGACGCCAATCTGCACATGGTCGGCCTGATCTATCCAGGCATGAAGACCATCAGCCGCAACGACGTGCGCGAAGGGAAGCCGCAAGCCGAGCCGTTCCTGCGCGCCGCCTATCTGGCCGATGTCGATCCCGCGCACGCGGTGGCGGTCGACGACAGCTGGCCGGGCGCCATGGCGGGGCTGGCGGCAGGCATGAAGACGATCTTCTGGCCGGAAAAACCGATGGACGGCCCGCCCGGTGCGGTGGTCATCAACAGCGCCGAGGAATTGCGGGCTGAACTGGGGCTTTAAACCTCAGTTCCGGTAGACCGGCTCCTGCTCGTCGAGGATCGCCTTCAGCTCGCTGAGATGCCGCTCGGCCTGGCCGGGATAGTCGTCCATTTCGCTTGCCGCCTTCTCGGCGATGGCGTCGGAAAGCGTGCGTAGCGGCCGCCCTGTCCACAGCGCCTTGATGTAGGTCTCGGCGGCGCGTTCGAAATAGAACATGCGATTGAAGGCGTCGGCCACCGTGTCGCCGATGACCAGCACGCCGTGATTGCCCATCACCATTACCTTGACCTTGGGGTCGGTCAGGAGCTGCGAGCAGCGCTCGCCCTCTTCCTCGAAGGCCAGACCGCCATAATGGGCGTCGACGACGTGGCGGTTGAAGAACATCGCCGAATTCTGGTCGATCGGCGGCAGCCTAGAATCGGCGAGCGAGGCCAGCACGGTGGCGTGGATGGAATGCACATGCATGACGCAGCGCGCATGGCGGACGTTGCGGTGGATGGCGCCGTGCAGGCCCCACGCCGTCGGGTCGGGCGCATTCGGGCCGGACAGCGTCTCGGGATCGTTGGCGTCGATCATCAAAAGGTCGCTCGCCTTGATGCGCGAGAAGTGCACCTGATTGGGGTTCATCAGGAATTTTGTGCCGTCCTCGTTGACCGCCAGCGAGAAATGGTTGGCCACCGCCTCGTGCATGTTGAGCCGCGCCGTCCAGCGGAAGGCGCAGGCAAGATCGACGCGCTCCTCGTAGAAGGGCAGGTTGGTCAGCGGTTCCTTTTGCAGGCGGGCGATGCTCATCGAAAAATCCTCCGGGTTTTAGGAACAATGCCGTGCCCTGCTTGTGCCCGCAACCGGTTTCGGTTGGTGCAGCCGGCTCACGCCGCCGTGCTTGCGGCGGTCCCGAGCCTCAAGCCGCCATGCTCGACGATGAAATCGATCACCTCCCGCAACCCCTTGCCGCGCGACAGGTCGGTGAAGCCGAACGGCCGCTTGCCGCGCATGCGGGTGGCGTCGCTCTCCATCACGTCGAGATTGACGTTCACATAGGGCGCCAGGTCGCTCTTGTTGATGATCAGGAAATCGGAACGGGTGATCGCCGGACCGCCTTTCCGCGGGATCTCCTCGCCCTGGCAGACGGAGATGACATAGAGCGTGAGATCGGCGAGATCCGGCGAGAAGGTGGCGGCAAGGTTGTCGCCGCCGGATTCGATGAAGATGATGTCGAGATCGGGGAATTTGCGGTTGAGCTCCGCGATCGCCTGCAGATTGATCGAGGCGTCCTCGCGGATGGCGGTGTGCGGGCAGCCGCCGGTCTCGACGCCGACGATGCGCTCTTCCGGCAGCGCCTGCAGCCGCGCCAGCATCATGGCGTCTTCCCTTGTGTAGATGTCGTTGGTGACGACGGCGATGGAGAATTCCTCACGCAGCGCCTTGCACAGTTTCTCGGTGAGCGTCGTCTTGCCCGAACCGACGGGGCCGCCAATGCCGATGCGAAAGGGACCGTTGGGCTGCGTCATGTCGGGAACTCCGTGATGGCGAGAACTGCGAAGCCGAGCCCGATCAGCAGGCACAGCGGCGAATAAAGGCTCCTATCGAGCCGCGCGAAAGGCTGTTCCGGTGCCAGCCGGCGCCACCGGGGCGTGAAGCCGGCAATGCCGCGTCCGAGAAACACCAGCCCGATCAGCAGCGCGGTGGCGGCGAGGCCTTCCCTGGGAAAGGGCGAGGCAAACACACCCTCCAGAGCCATCGGCCAGAGCGTTGCCAGCGCCAGGCAGGCGGCGACGGCAAAGCAGGCGAACGGCGCCGGCATCTCGTCGACGCCGCGAAAGCCGACGACCGCATGCGCGCAGGACGCCGCATCCTTGCCCGGCCATATCCCGCCAATGCCCCAATAAACGTGCAACGCGGTGATCACCAGCAGGACGAATGAGAGGACGAAGGCAAGGACGATCATGAGCGGAACAATCGCGAATACTGGGTTTCGTGCTGCATCGCCACGATATCAGAGACAAAGGCGCAACCGCCGAGATCATCCAATGTCGAGCGGGATGCGCGGGCGGCGGTCGCAAGGGCCAGCGGCTCGAAGCCGGCGAGCAAACTGGTCGCGCCGCTTTGTCCGATGACGCCCAGCCGGATCGCGGCCTGGACGAGGTTGGAGAAGAAGGCCTGCAGGAAGGCGGACAGCGCGTCCTGAAGCGCGATACCATTGCCGCCGGCAACAGCGCCGACGGCGACGCAGTACGCACAATCGGCGGGCAAGCGCTCCAGCACGGGGGAGGGCCAGGCGGCGGCCGCTTTGAGGAAAGCCGCACCTTGCAGCATGGTCTCGGCATGGCGTTCGCGCGACCCGGCCAACGCCTCGGCCAGTGCGGCGACTTCGGCCGGATCGCCGCCTTCGCGGGCTTTGCGCCAGCTCTCGGCGAACAGCACGGCATCGTTCCAGGCGGAGCCCATCTCGACCAGCGTTTCAAGCCATGCGGCGAGGCCCGCCGCATCGGTCACCAGCCCATCATGCACGGCGCGTTCGAGGCCATGGCTGTAGGAAAAGCCGCCGACCGGAAAGACCGGCGACAGCCATGCCATCAATCGCAGCAGGGCGATGCCGGATGGCTGGTCAGTCATGATGATCATCGTGATGATCGTGATGGTCGTGCGAATGCGAATGGCTGTGTGAATGCGCTTCGGCGTGGCTGTGGGCGTGCGCATGGCCGTGGTCATGGCCGCCGGAATAGGCGCCCCGCACCGGTTTGAACGGTTCGGAAACCTCGCTCACCGTGGCCCCGAGCCCCTCCAGCATCGCCTTGATGACATGATCGCGCAGGATGAGGATGCGCTCCGCCTCTATCGCCGCCGCGAGATGGCGGTTGCCGATATGCCAGGCAAGCTCGGCCAGATGCACGGCGTCGCGGGCGCGGATATCGTAGACCTCCTCCGGCGCCGCGATGATCTCGACATGGCGGCCGTCTTCCAGCACCAGCCTGTCGCCGTCGTTGAGGGTGACGGGCTCCGGCAGGTCGACCAGTACCTTGCTGCCATCGGACAATTCGATCGCCCGGCGGCGCAGATGCCGCTCATCATGGGCAAGAACCGCGCGGCCGGATGGCGCCGTGGTGCCGGCATTGCCGGAGGTCAGCACCGAGATGGCGCGCGGGAACTTCGTGAAGTCGGTGTTGAGGTTGAGCTTCATTTCATGGCTCCGCCATTGGCTTGCGCCCGGGCACGGGCAGGGCGTGAAAGCACGCGGTCGAAATAGGCGTTGACGCGTTCGGATTCTATTGGAAAGCGGCCGGCTCTGGCCCAGCCGCCCATGTCGCCGAGCAGCACGTCGACAGCCGAGAACCGGTCGCCGAGCGCGAACGGCTTGTCGCCAAGCCGCCGCTCCAGCGCCTTGACCTCCGAGGCGAAATCATAGGCGGCCGCGGGGCCGACATCGACGCGGATTTCCCTGGGCAGCAGGAAGCGGTGGCGCAATTTGTTCCACAGCGGCGCCTCGAACTCGCTCTGGGCGAAATGCATCCAGGAATCCATCTCGGCGCGGCCGGCGAGGCCGGGATTGGCGCCCATGCCCTTGTCCGCGTGCTTATCGGCGAGATAGACGCAGATCGCCGCCGAATCCGTCAGCGTCAGCTCGCCGTCGATCAGGATCGGCACCTTGCCCGAGGGGTTGAGCGCATAGGCTTCGGGCGAGCGCAGGGGAATTTCGACGAATTCATAGGCCTGTCCGAGTTCTTCGAGCATCCACAGAACACGGCTGACCCGGGATCCACGCGATCCGACGGCCTTGTACATGGTTGAACCCTGCCTTTCCCGGTCAGCTTAGAGCATCCGCGGCCGTCATACGATCGTGTCGAACAGCCGCAGGATGAACGATATCTGGTAGATCAGCGCCGCGGCGACGAAGGCGATGTGGAAGCGGCGGTCGCGCACCAGGATCGCGGCGATGCACAGCGCGACGAAGACCGGCGTGCGGAACAGATATTCGTTGCCGAAGCGGGCAAAATGCTCTGGTCCCTTCAGCAGCGTGTCGATCACGTCGAGCAGGTAGGTCGCGGCCAGCAGGCCGAAGAACCAGGCGCGGCGCGAATAGAAGAAATCCTCATAGCTGGTGTAGTCGAGCATCGAATCCGGAAACAGCAGCGCGCAGAGCAGGAACAGGGTGATGGCGTAGAAGATGATGAACAGGTACTTGCCGAAGGTCCATGTTTCGATGGCGTAGAGGCCGAACTCCCACCACCAGAAATGCACCAGCATCAACAGCACCGAAGCGACCCAGGCCAGATGCACCGCATAGAGCCGGTACTGGCCGGGATGCTGGACGATGCGCGCCACCCCCGACAACAGGCGCGCGACGCCGAGCCCGATCACCATGCCCATGACGATGCGGATATGCGGGAAGATGTCGTGGGGCGAAGCTATTTCGGTGGCCATGCCGAATGCTCGCCAGGTGATGGAACGTCCGTCAACACACCACTATCAGTCTATTCGCGCATAAGGTTGTCTGAAGACCACGGTGATCCTGGGAAATAATCATCGTCCAAGATTTCCTTGATCCCATAGGGGCAATGGACAGGGAAATCCCGATCTCTCAGGCCTGTTTCGTCCAATGCCTTTAATCTTGCTATCTTGAACTCTCGATCGAGCACCTGCGCAGGATATTTTTTGAGGCTCGGACTTTCATCAAGCAGGCCCTCAATCCGAAGCCGTTGCTCCCGAATTGTCAGCAACCAGCCCGTTTTGCGCTGCTCAGACTGAAACTCCCATTTCAGCAAGTGAAGGACCAAAGTGCCAAGCCTGCTCGCAATTTCCCTTTTGTCGCTCCGCCCCAAGCTCTCGATCTCCTCGGCAACATTCTCACGATCGAGGTCGGAAAGACGACCTTCGCGCAGCAACGCGCCCTGCTCGGCGCACCACTGAGCATAGTCGGCCTCGTAGGGCGTCAATTGCTGTTTGCGAAATATCTTGTTCATTGAGGAGATATTGCTCCCAAAGTGCACAATTTCCAAGTCCGCGGAGAACGAGTGGGCCCATTCGGGCAGTCGGCACAACCCACTCACCGCCGCATTTAACGAGGGCAATGACTCGCGGCGATCTTATCAAAACAGAAAATATCGCTGCGCCATCGGCAGCACCGTCGCTGGTTCGCAGGTCAAGAGTTCGCCGTCGGCACGAACCTCGTAAGTCTCGGGATCGACTTCGATATGCGGCGTGGCGTCGTTGAGCACCATCGAATGCTTGCCGATGCCGCCACGCGTGTTTTCGACCGCGACGAACTGCTTGTCGACGCCGAGCCGGCCGTGCAGACCGGACTCCAGTGCCGCCTTCGAGACGAAGGTTACCGACGAGTTGGTGCGCGCCTTGCCATAGGCGCCGAACATCGGCCGATAGTGCATCGGCTGCGGCGTCGGGATCGAGGCGTTGGGGTCGCCCATCGGCGCCGCCGCGATCATGCCCCCGATCAGCACCATATCAGGCTTGACGCCGAAGAAGGCCGGGTTCCACAGCACCAGGTCGGCGCGTTTGCCGACGGCGATCGAACCAATCTCCTTCGACAGCCCGTGCGCGATGGCCGGGTTGATCGTGTATTTGGCGATATAGCGGCGGACGCGGAAATTGTCGTTGTTGCCGGTCTCCTGCGGCAGCGAACCGCGCTGGCGCTTCATCTTGTCGGCGGTCTGCCAGGTCCGGATCGCCACCTCGCCGACGCGGCCCATCGCTTGTGAGTCCGAGGAGATGATCGAGAAGGCACCGATGTCGTGCAGAATGTCTTCCGCCGCGATGGTCTCCTTGCGGATGCGGCTTTCGGCGAAGGCGATGTCTTCCGGGATCGACGGCGACAGATGGTGGCAGACCATCAGCATGTCGAGATGCTCGGCCAGCGTGTTGACCGTGTAGGGCCGCGTCGGGTTGGTCGAGGACGGGATGACGTTGGGCAGGCCGCAGACCTTGATGATGTCGGGCGCATGCCCGCCGCCCGCGCCTTCGGTGTGGAAGGCGTGGATGGTGCGGCCCCCGATCGCCGCCACCGTGTTCTCGACGAAGCCGCTCTCGTTGAGCGTATCGGTATGGATCATCACCTGAACGTCATGGTCGTCGGCGACCGACAGGCAGCAGTCGATCGCGGCCGGCGTCGTGCCCCAGTCCTCGTGCAGCTTCAGCGAGCAGGCGCCGCCCAGCACCATCTCCTCGAGCGCCGCGGGCAAGGAAGCGTTGCCCTTGCCCGACAGGCCGATATTCATCGGGAAGGCGTCGAAGGACTGGATCATGCGCGCCATGTGCCATGGCCCGGGCGTGCAGGTGGTGGCGAGCGTGCCGTGCGCCGGGCCGGTGCCGCCGCCGAGCATCGTGGTGATGCCCGACATCAGCGCTTCCTCGATCTGCTGCGGACAGATGAAATGGATATGCGCGTCGAAGCCGCCTGCGGTAAGGATCTTGCCTTCGCCGGCGATGATCTCGGTGCCGGGGCCGATGATGATGGTGACGCCATCCTGTGTGTCCGGGTTGCCGGCCTTGCCGATTGCCGCGATGCGGCCGTCCCTGAGGCCGATATCGGCCTTGAAGATGCCGGCGCTGGCGTCGATCACCAGCGCATTGGTGATGACGGTGTCGACCGCTCCTTCAGCGCGGGAAACCTGGCTCTGGCCCATGCCGTCGCGGATGACCTTGCCGCCGCCGAATTTCACCTCCTCGCCATGAATGGTGAAATCCCTCTCGACCTCGACGAAGAGTTCGGTATCGGCAAGCCTCACCCTGTCGCCGACCGTCGGCCCGTACATCTGCGCATAGGCGGCGCGGGTTATTCTGGCCATCAGTGATTGCTCCCGAATTGCGGTGCTGGTGAAACCGGGCTGCACATTGCTGCCATCCAATGGTCACGCAATGACCCGCTGGTCGACACCTTCTGATCCCATTTGGCGGTTGAGGTTGGAGGGTCACCCCAAAACGACCGTTTGCCAAATCGATGGAAGGAAAATCCATGCGCAAAACGATAGTTCTCGCCGCTGCCGCCACCCTGATGCTGGCGGGTGCCGCCAGTGCCCAGCAGCAGCCCGCGCAGCAGCCCGCTCCGGCAGCGCCGGCCGCGCCCGCCCCCGGCGGGCAGCAGGCCGCGCCGACGATCCAGAGCGTCAACATCGTCGACATCACCGAACTGCCGAAGGACACCCAGACGCAGGTCAACCAGGTGATCGCCCAGCGCGGCGATGCCGGCCTGCAGAAGCTGCGCAGCTCGATCGATGCCACGCCCAAGGTCAAATCCGCCCTCGAGGCCAAGGGAATGACCTCGGCGCAGGTGGTCGCGGCCAGCATGGAGCCCAACGGCGCCCTGACCCTGATCACCAAGAAGGCGAGCTGACGGCGCGCCTGCGCGGCGGGCCGTCGTCCGGTCCGCCCGCGCTATCTGGAAGGGAACCTTGGCCGGGCAGGAGCCGTTTCGTTTCATCGGCGCTGAACGGCGCCGCGAAACGAACCCGTCCAGGAGCGAGCGATGGCGACCAACCCCGGCAAGAGACGGCTCTATGCCTTCGCCTCCATGGCATTCCTGGCGGCGGGCAGCCCCGGAGCCTCCCTTCACGCACAAGGACTCGAAAGTCCCGAGACCGTCAATCGGATCATCGGCTCGGACGTCAAGCAGGAAGAAACCAGGAGCGATGCCGAAGCGGGCAAAGTTGCCAGGGCGATCGACCGGACGCGTGAAAACATCGGCACGGTGCGCAAGACCTCCAAGCTCGACAAGGTCGACATCGTGTTCCTGACCGATGCCGCGCGCACCGAAGGCGGTCCGCCGCCGGCGATCGAAACCAAGGTCAAGCAGCATCAGGACGACATTGCGGAGCTGCGCAAGGAGATCGAGGCCAACGCGCTGCTGTTCAACGCCATCGACTCGCGACGCGTGCTTGCGCAGGACGTTCTCGCCGTGGAATTCGACGACCCCGGAAAGATCGTCATCTATGCGGCGGCCAAGCCGTCCGATTGAGCCGAGGGCACAACTCGCTTTCGTGCTGGCCCGAAAGCCCTTTGCCCTCTTTGCACGCCGCGCATGAGACGCCCTCGGCCTCACAGCCTGCCCATCACCTTCTGCTGAAAGCCATAGACCTCGCGCTTGCCGCCCAGCGGCACCAGCGTAACGTCGCGCTCCTGTCCGGGCTCGAAGCGCATGGCGGTGCCGGCGGCGATGTCGAGGCGCATGCCGCGCGCCTGTTCGCGGTCGAATTTCAAGCCCTCATTGGTCTCGAAGAAATGATAGTGGCTGCCGACCTGGATCGGCCGGTCGCCGCTGTTGGCCACTTTGAGCGTAACCGTCGGCAGGCCTTTGTTCAGGTCGATGTCGCCGTCGGCGGGAATGATTTCACCTGGGATCATCGTTCGTCACACGGCGCCGAAGACGAGGCCGAGCCCTATCGCCGTGCAGGCGGCACCAGCGGCCCGCACGAGCACGCGAAATCGCCTGCCGAGGCCAAGCCCGGCGGCGATGCCGGCGGCGTGCAGCAGCGCCGTGGCGACGGCAAAGCCGGCCATATATTCAAGCCCTGCGGCATTTTCCGGCACTTCAGTGCCATGGGCGTGGCCATGAAACAGCGCGAACGCGCCGATGATGGCGACGCCGGCCGTGACAGGAAGATCGACGGCCAGCGCCACGAATAATCCGAGCGCCACCACCGACGCCAATATGCCCGGCTCGACGAAGGGCAGCGGCACATGCAGCATGCCGAGCGCGCCACCGGCCAGCATGACGCCCACAAAGGCCGCCGGCCATGCCCACATGGCCTTGCCGCCTTTCTGTGCCGCCCACAGGCCGACCGCGACCATCACCGTCATGTGGTCGAGGCCGGAGAGCGGATGCATGAAGCCGGCCGCGAAGGAGGAGGTCGTGCCGGCCCCGACATGGGCGTAGGCGGGCATTGCGGCTGCCATGAGCAGAATCGCCGAGAGGGCTGTGCGTTTCATCTGTGCTGAGATCATCGGTGCGTCTTTCCTATCAGGATCGTCTTTCCTATCAGGGTCGTCTGGCGTTCACGCGGCCTCGCGCGGGCCACAGGCCTCGGCTTTGAGGACGCGCTTGGTCGAAGCGGGATATTTCTTCAGCATTGCCGCCGGACGGATCGGCCGTGCCGAAAAATTGCCGCCGCAATTGGGGCAGACGCCGCCGAGCACGTCTTCGACGCAATCGGCGCAAAAGGTGCATTCGAAGGTGCAGATCAACGCATCCGCCGCTTCCGGCGGCAGGTCCTTGTCGCAGCATTCGCAGTTCGGGCGCAGCTCAAGCATATCTGTCTCCTCACCGTATCGGCTCATGCACGGTCACCAGCTTGGTGCCGTCGGGGAATGTCGCCTCCACCTGCACGTCATGGATCATCTCGGCGATGCCTTCCATCACCTGGGCGCGGCTGACGACGTGGGCGCCGGCTTCCATCAGCTCGGCGACGGGACGGCCGTCGCGGGCGCCTTCGACGACGAAGTCGGTGATCAGCGCGATCGCCTCCGGATGATTGAGCCTGACCCCGCGCTCCAGACGCTTGCGCGCCACGACCGCCGCCATGGCTATCAGCAGCTTGTCCTTTTCCCTTGGCGTCAGGTTCATGCGTTTCCCTGAAATGATGCGGACACGATCACAGTGACCATATTTTGGGCAGTCCCGCCTTTCCGTTGAGCAAGCCGACGAGCGGAACCAGATGCTGGCGCAGCCGGTAGCCGTCGCCGGCATACAGCCTCGCAAGAAGCTTGCCAGATTCCTGCACGCTCCAGGTGCTGGCGCCGCCCTGGCCGCCGATGATCTCCCGAACCGGATCGAGAAGCGCTTCCGCCCGCGGCGAGATCAATAGCACCGTCGCCATGGCGACGGCGCCGCCGGCAATCGGTGGGCGCGCCAGGGTCGCGGCGATGTCGGGCCCGATGCGGAAATCCTCGGCATGGATGAGAGCCCCGCCCCGGCGGACGCGCCAGCGATCGTGAAAGCCGCCCTGGACCGCGCGTTCGCCCATCGCCGTCCGGCCGAAGACGGTGGCTTCCAGCACCAGCGCCTCGGCGCCGGCGGCAAGATCAAGGTCGAGCGTGCGGGCAAAGGCCGATCGGTCGAAAACGATGGTCTCCTGCGGCAGCCAGGCGACGCGGCCGTTTTCGCCGACCGTTAGCCGGACGCTGACTTCGGCCCGGTCGGAAGCGGCGCGATAGATTTTCTCGCAGGCCTGCGTCGTTATCGTGGCGCTGGCATGCGCGCCGACGTCGATCTCCCAGCCGAGGCGGTCGCCTCCGGTCAGCCCGCCCGCGGTGTTGATCAGCACGGCTTCCAGCGGGCCGCCGGAAACGGCCGGCATCCTTATCTTGGCGGAACCGTCCTGATAGAGGCGGCGCAGCCGTGTGCGGCCGTCTTGACTGGCGCAGACGAGCTGCGCCAGTCCGGCCGCCCGCTGCGCCGGCGGGGCCGAAAATCCGGTATGTTCGATCGTATCCACGCCGTCAGGTTAAGCACCGCGGCGGTTTTGTCGATATATAGCTTGTTGCTTGATGGCGTTTCCGTTTCTATAGAGGGAGCCACCTTGGTACGCTCATGCGACGCCTGGCGGGGGTCCAAGGCGACGGTCGCGGCCTGATATCGAGGACAAAAAGGCGCTGTTCAGTTGGCGTCGGGAAACGACAAAGTGGGGAAGAAACCGAATGGCTGACCAACTGGCGACCGAAATCATCGAAAAGATCAAGGCTCATGCCGAGCCGGGCGGCGAGGAGATCACCACCAGCACCGAATTGACGGCGCTCGGCATCCATTCGCTGGAACTGACCGAGATCATCTTCGATCTCGAGGAGCAGTATGGCATCGAGATCGAGATGAACACGGTCGATGCCTGGAGCAACCTGAAGAATGTTGGCGACATGGTCGAGGCCGTTCGCGCGCTGATCGCGAAAAAAGCCTGACCGGATGCACAAGCGCGTCGTCATTACCGGCATCGGCGGTTTGTGCGGGCTTGGCACCGACGTGCCGGCGATCTGGACCGAGATGCGCGCCGGCCGCTCGGCGATCGGCCCCATCGATAACCCGTTCCTGCACGATTTGAAGGTCAAGATCGGCTGCGAGATCAAGGGGCTGCCCGACCATGGCATCGAGCGCAAGCAGCTGGTCTCGATGGACCGTTTCAGCCTGTTGGCGGTGATTGCCGCCCGCGAAGCCTTACAGCAGTCCGGTTTGGCCGCCCATGCGGACAATACCTACCGCATGGGTGCCGTTATCGGCATCGGCGTCTGCGGCTTCGAGACGGTCGAGGAGAACTATCGCGCC
Source organism: Mesorhizobium sp. B2-4-7 (assembly GCF_006442685.1). NCBI lineage: Bacteria > Pseudomonadati > Pseudomonadota > Alphaproteobacteria > Hyphomicrobiales > Phyllobacteriaceae > Mesorhizobium > Mesorhizobium sp. B2-4-7. The sequence continues at coordinate 117,135 of NZ_VFVH01000002.1, read as the reverse complement.
ATCCTGATCGAGGGCAAGAATCGCGCCGGCATCTTCACGGTGCCGAAGGTCATGCCGGGCGCCGCCGCCGGCCAGGTCAGCATGCATCTCGGCCTGCGCGGACCGGTGTTCGGCGTCACTTCGGCCTGCTCGTCGGCCAACCACGCCATCGCATCGGCGGTCGACCAGATCAGGCTCGGCCGCGCCGACGTCATGGTCGCCGGCGGCACCGAGGCGCCGCTGGTCTGGGGCGTGCTGAAGGGGTGGGAGGCTCTGCGCGTGCTGTCGCCCGATACCTGCCGGCCGTTTTCGGCCGATCGTCAGGGCTTGGTGCTGGGCGAAGGCGCCGGCATGGCGGTTCTGGAAAGCTACGATCATGCGGTGGCGCGCGGCGCAAACATCCTCGCCGAAATCGTCGGCGCCGGCCTCTCGGCCGATGCCTCCGACATCGTTGCGCCGACCATAGAAGGGCCGGAAGCGGCGATGCGTTTCTGCCTGGCGGACGCCGGGTTGAATCCCGAGGACATCGACTACCTCAATGCGCACGGCACCGGCACCAAGGCCAATGACCAGATCGAGACCGCCGCGATCAAGCGCGTCTTCGGCGAGCACGCGCGCTCGCTTTCCGTCTCCTCGACCAAGTCGATGCATGCCCATTGCCTTGGCGCCTCGGGCGGGCTGGAGATGATCGCCTGCGTGATGGCGATCCGAGAGGGCGTGGTGCCGCCCACGGCGAATTTCCGCGAGGCCGACCCCGATTGCGATCTCGACGTGACGCCGAACGTCGCGCGCGAGCGCAAGGTGCGCGCCGCCATCAGCAACGGCTTCGCCTTTGGCGGCACCAATGCGGTGCTGGCCTTCAAGGCGATCTGATCCCGGCGATCGTGTTCTGCCCGGCAGGTCAATCTGCCGGCTCCCGATGCCGGCATCATTCGATTTGTTGACTGTGCGTGCACGGCCAAACGCCTGACGCCGCATTGATCGTGCCGGGGCGTACGCCTAATTCTTTGCCGACCCCACCCAGACCGCGCCGCTCGGTGCGAAATCCCGCCCAGGAGTTCTCGATGGCCGACCTGTCCGCCTTTCCAATCACCGCCCGCTGGCCGGCCAGGCATCCGGACCGGATCCAGCTCTATTCGGCGACGACCCCGAACGGGGTGAAGATATCGATCGCCCTGGAAGAGATCGGCCTGGCCTACGAGCCGCATTATGTGGACATCGGCAAAAACGAAAGCTGGACGCCGGAATTCCTGTCGCTCAATCCCAACGGCAAGATACCGGCGATCATCGATCCGAACGGTCCCGACGGCAAGCCGATCGGCCTGTTCGAGTCCGGCGCCATCCTGCTCTACCTCGCCGACAAGACCGGCCTGCTCGTCCCGGCGGACGCGGCGCTGCGCTACGAGACGATCCAGTGGGTGTTCTTCCAGATGGCGGCCGTCGGCCCGATCTTCGGCCAGGTCGGCTTTTTCCACAAATTCGCCGGCCGTGAGATTGCCGACAAGCGGCCGCTGGAGCGCTACCGCGATGAATCGCGCCGCCTGCTCGGCGTTCTCGACGGCAGGCTGAAGGGCCGCCGATGGATCATGGACAATGACTACACCATCGCCGACATCTCGCTCATCGGCTGGGTGCGCAATCTGATCGGCTTCTATGAAGCGCGCGACCTCGTCGGCTTCGATGATTTCGCGCATGTGGCGGCATGGCTGGAGCGCGGCCTGGCTCGGCCGGCGGTGCAGAAGGGGCTGACACTCCCGGCAAAGGGCTGAAGCGGCCCGGCCGCCCTGGGGCGCGGGATATCGTAGCCTTGGCCGGCCCGGCTGGGCTATTTCGCCTTGGCTTTCGGGCCGCCCTTGCCCATCACGGAAGCCGCCAGCGAAGCGGCGCCGCGTGCCGTCGCCACCACCGCGCCGGCCGCGACGCTTGCCACGGTGCGGACGGCGCCGGATTTCTCTGGGGCCGGCTTGCGCGCGCTGGCCGGCTTTGCGGCCGCGGCCGCGACCTTCCGAGGCGCGGCCTTGCCGAAGCTGGGCTTTGCGTCCTTCGAACGTTCGGCGATCGCCGGACCAGCGCCGGCTTTCGCCTGCGTCGTCTTCGTCGTCCTGGTCTTGGCGGTCGCGGGTTTTCTTGCCTTGGTTGCCATTGCAAAATCCCCTTACGCAGGACAATCGGTTCCCGGCCATAACGGTGCGAAACCCCTTAAGGTTCCCGTCGAAAAATACCGACAATTAAGCAGGTTAACCAATCACCAGGTCGGCCGCCCGGCGCCGCGCCAGCACGCGTTCGATGTTGGGCATGTCGTTGGAGGCGATCCAGGCGCGCGCATCCTCCTCGGAGCGGCCATGTTCGTGCCAGCGCTCCATCAGGCGGCGCTCGAGCTCGTTGCGCGGCACCTCGACGAAGATCGAGAAATCGAACAGCGGCGCCAGCCGCGACCACGGCTCCTCGTCGAGCAGCAGATAATTGCCCTCGACCAGGATGAATTTGGTCTCCGCGCCGATGATCGCCGCCGCGGCGCGCGACAGTTCCTTGCCGCGGTCGAACACCGGGATGGCGATGTCGGGCTCGCCGGCCCGGATGCGCTTCAGAAGCGTCTCGAAGCCACCGAAGTCGAACGTATCCGGCGCGCCCTTTCGCGCGCGCAGCCCGCGCTGGTTGAGAACGACGTCGTCATAGTGGAAGCCGTCCATCGGCACGACCTCCACGGCGCCTTCCGGCAGCAGATCGTGCAGGCTCGCCGACAATGTCGACTTGCCGGCCCCCGGCGGTCCGGCAATGGCGACGATGAAGCGCTTTGCCTTGCCGGCGCGCTTGAAGATGGTGGCGGCGAGATGGGCGATTTCGGACATGGCGGCCTCGCTTGCCCCTGAGGGTTGGCGCGACCGTTATTCTGGCGGCACTCGGCGGAAATTTCAAACCGGCATTTTGGGTAAGGTGCGGTGGTCAAGTGTCGAAACGCCGACGTTCGAAGCCAATCCGCTCAACCAGCCGCGGCCTGCCCGATGCGCAGGAAATCGCTGTCGAACGGCACCTCCCGCGCCGAGCCTCGGCCCAAGAGCCGCATGCGGCCCTCCGCCGTGGTGACCTCCTGCGGCGGCTCGCCGCCCGCCAGCGGCAGGGCGCCGATGACATGGCGGAAGGAGACGCTGGCGCCTTCGCCGACTGTAAACGCCGTCGCCACGCCTTCGCGCGTCAGCCAGTTGTCGCCGATCGAGGCGGCATGGCCTATCGCCGTGCGCCCGTCCTCGATGCCGAGCACGCCGAGATGCCGGCCGCTCCACGGCGCGTAGTCGCGGCCGCCATTGCTGAACCACAGCATGGTGACCGGCAGTTCCGCCGGGTTCTTCAGCACCAGAACCAGATCGTCCTCGGCCCGGCGCGCGAGGGCCGTCCAGCCCGGCCCGCCATGATCGGCCTCGACCAGCGTGACAAAATCCTCGCGCCGGTCGTCCATGCGGTAATCCGTCAGGTCGAGCGTGCCGCCGTCGGCGGCGGGAAAATGGCCGAGATCGCTGCTGCGCCCGGGATAGGCGAGCAGGAAGCGGCCGCGCGCGGGGTCGGTCTCCAGCGGATCGGCGGGCGAGGCCGCGAAGCGTTTTGGCGAAAAGGCCAGCCGGCCGCCATCCGTCATCGCCGTCATCGGATGATGGGCGACCGAGATCGCGCCGTGGCCGCCGGAAAACACATGTTCCTGATAGAGGAAGGCATGGCCGTCGCGCAGCGTCAGGATCTTGTCGACGGTCGCGCCCATCACCTTGCGGCGCAGCCGGAAAACGGCTCGCCAGCCGCCGTCCACGGCGCTGCTTTCGGTGACGTCCCAGGCGCTGTTGGCCGGCCAGCCATGCAGCGGCGCTTCCTCGACGTCGCTGCGCGAAAACGGCGCGCACAGGAAATCGCCGGACAGCCGCACCGTGCCTTCCGGCAAGTCGGCCGGCAGCGTCTCGCGTGGCGTGCCGACCCAGGGTGCGCGGTGCAGCGGCCGCAATTGGCGCCCGCCGTCCTCGACCACCCCGCCATTCTCGATCACCATGTCGGCGACATGGCCGACCGTGGTGTCCAGCGAAACCGAAATGCCGCGTGCCTTGAGGGTGACCGTGTCCATAGCGCTCTCATCGAATCCGAAGGCGCAACAAGAACCGTTCGCCGCCGGTTGCGCAAGCGCCGCGACCGGCATTTTGCATCACCTTGGAACGCAAGCTTGCGAAAGCAGACAAAGCTGGGGCTACCGCCATTAACCAAATGGACGCGGCCGGCGGGTTACGTTAGCTTCGCCGCATCTCAGCAACAGCCTGACCCGAACAGACTTGCCCTTGTCCAACCAGCGTCGCCTTCCGCTCGTCCAGAGACTTTTCGTCGCCCTTGGCCTGTTGCTGATGGCTGCGGGCTGCTCGACCACGACACCGCCGGACTCTGTGCTCGCCGTGCCGGCGCCGCCGCAGAAATACGCCGCCATCGTCGTCGATATCAGAAGCGGAAAGCAGCTGTTCGAGGTCAATTCGAGGGCGCAGCGCTATCCGGCCTCGCTGACCAAGATGATGACGCTCTACCTCCTGTTCGAGGCGATGGAGAGCGGCCGCGTCTCCAAGGAAACGCAGATCCCGGTCTCCGACCATGCCGCCTCGCAGCCGCCGACCAAGCTGCGATTCCGGCGCGGGGAAACGATCGACGTCGACTCCGCCATCCGCGCCATCGTCGTCAAGTCGGCCAATGACGTGGCGGTGGCGGTGGGCGAATATCTCGGCGGCTCGGAGGACGAGTTCGCCGCCATGATGACGTCGAAGGCGCGCCAGCTCGGCATGACCAGCACCATTTTCCGCAACGCCTCGGGCCTGCCCGACGACGGCCAGGTCACCAGCGCGCGCGACATGGCGGTGCTCGGCATGGCGCTGCACCAGCGCTTCCCCCAGCATTTCCACTATTTTTCCGAAAGCGACTTCATGTTTCGCGGCCGGCTGGTGCGCGGCCACAACGACATGCTCGGCCGCGTGCGCGGCGTGAACGGCATCAAGACCGGCTATATCAGGGCTTCCGGCTTCAACATCGTCACCTCCTACGAAGCCGACGGCCGCCAGCTGATCGTGGTGGTGATGGGCGCCGACAGCGCCCGCCAGCGCAACGACCATGTCGAGGCGCTGATCCAGCGCAACCTGTCGCCGGCGGTTGCCGACGCCCCGACCAGGGTGATGTACGCCGAACAGCAGTGAGCGGGCGAACTGCGGGGCTGCCTCGCTTCGGACCAGCTTGCTCAACTATCGAAGTCGGTCCCGCCCCTCATCGCCCTGCCGGGCACTTCTCCCCGTATAGTGACGGGGAGAAGGAGCTGGCCGCAACCTCGGCACCCTTTTTGCAGCGTTGGTGATTGGCGAAACCGGCGATAACAGCCCCTCTCTCCCCGTTCTACGGGGAGAGATGTCCGGCAGGACAGTGAGGGGCGGCGCAGTCGCTCGAAAGCGGGCGATGGCGTCGACTGGCCCGATAGGAATTTTTTCTTGACAGGGTGAAGGCAACTATGCTACTATTCTCGCTATGGTGCTGATTTGCGCCAGCCACCCGCCGCAAGGCGGGTTTTTTGTGCCGTCGCCCAGGCGCCGGCCAATCACTTCGTCATCCACGGGCGGAGCAAGGAGCGTAGCGACGCGGCGCGAGGATCCATGCCGCGACTCGGCAGGCGCCGCAACGGTTCGCAATTCTGCTCCACCGCCGCCAATGTCACGGAATGGATCCAGGCTCCGCGACGGAGCTTCGCCCCCGTTATGGTGCCCCCAGGGGGTTGATGACGATTTCATTGAGCCGCCGCCAACCTCGAATGTCTCTCTACCAGCCCCGAAAGGCGGCCCGCTGCCCCTTCCTGTCACGCAATCGTCCGCAAGGCGTGGCATAGGCACGCCAATTCGCCGCGATGCTGGCTAAGCATCGCCGCATCGGTCTATCGTCTTCCACCACAGCAGGAGCCCGCATCATGAGCACCGTTCCCAAGGCGTCAGAGCAGCAGGCGGCGGACAACGACAGCGGCGGCGAATATTTCGAGGCGCCGACCACCGGAGAGGACCTGCATGGGGTTTCGGACGAGCATTTCGACACGCCGGAGGTGCCGGACTCCGAGCCGGCCTTGCCCGGAGCCTCGCGGGCCAAGCCCAAGAAAAGACCGTCGGCGATCTCGGGCCGCAAATTCCGCAAGCGCGACCTGGTGCGCATCGACGATTTGCGCCCGAGCCTGGCCGACCGCATCCGCTCCGACCATCCCGACCTGCCGCATGGCGCCCGCATCAGCCGCGAGGAGCTCGGGCGCTACCGCATGCGCTACATGGAGGAGCTGCTCCAGCAGGAGCACGGCGAATTCTCCGAGCTCGACCGCCAGGTGGTGGAATCGATCGCCAGGCAGGACACGATTTCGGAAAACTCGGAAGAGGAGTTCGAGGAGCACCGCTCGTTCGCCGACCGCGTCTCCGACAACATGGCGGCCTTCGGCGGCAGCTGGTGGTTCCTGATCTCGTTCGCCGGCGTGCTCCTGGTGTGGATCGCCATCAACCTGTTCGAGGGCTTGAATCGCGCCTTCGATCCCTACCCCTTCATCCTGCTCAACCTGCTGCTCTCCTGCATCGCCGCCATCCAGGCGCCCATCATCATGATGAGCCAGAAGCGCCAGGAGGTGAAAGACCGCCTGCGCTCCTTCAACGACTACCGCGTCAACCTCAAGGCCGAGCTCGAAGTGCGCCACCTGCACGAAAAGCTCGACTACCTCATCTCGCGCCAATGGACGCGCCTGGCCGAAATGCAGCAGATGCAACTCGACGCCATGCACGAGCTGACCGGCGCGAAGAAGGCGAAGAGGGCGGTGCGGAGGAGGCGGGCGGTGAAGGGTGAGCCGGCGGGGTGAAGGAACGCACAGCAGGCATGATCGGAAGAAACGCGACCGCCATTGCAGACACACACAAAGCTCGCCTCTGGCAAGCTTGGGGTCCTCTCCGCCACAAAGTGGGTCCGAAGGACGGGCGAGACCCCGTGGCTCGCCCCGGCAAGGTGGCGCGGCGAAGCCGAGACGGAGAGGGAGCGCCGCACGCGACAGGCTCCCGCCTGCGAGGCTCTTTGGAAACCGCCAATCCCCAATTGCCCGTTGAAGCCCGCGCCCGCTTCCGCTAAGAAGCCGTGACTTGCCGGTTCACCCGGTTCGTTTTCCGGCCCGCCGGGAAGCACCCGTAGCTCAGCTGGATAGAGCGCTGCCCTCCGAAGGCAGAGGTCACAGGTTCGAATCCTGTCGGGTGCGCCAACTCACAAGGGGTCCGTTCCGGACACATAGGTTACGGTTTATACCGGAGACATGGGTGACACTTTTGGCCCGAAGGGCTTTGGAGTGGTTCGAGCCTACGCGCCCAACCCTCCGATATCCTAAACCCACCCAGCCGCCTCAAAGAACCCCGGCACATCATCCAGCCCCCGCGCCACCGCGTCCGGCTCATAATCCGCCGGCGGGCGTCGTCCCGTCCCGCGATCGACCCAGACCGCGCGGAAGTGGAGGTCGCGTGCGGCGGTCAGGTCGAGGTGCGGGCTGGCGCAGATGTGGACCAGCTCGTCCCTGGTCACGCCAAGGGTGCGCCAGGCGTGTTCGAAGATCTGCCGCGACGGCTTGTAGGCCTGCGCCTGTTGCGCGGTGATGACCCGGTCGATGGCGCCGCCCAGCTGCGCGACATTGCCGGCGATGATGGCGTCGTCGGTGTTGGAGATGATCGCCAGCTTGAAGCCGGCTTGCTTCAGCTTTTGCAGCGTCGCGACGACCTCCGGAAAGGGCGGCATGCGGCCGATCGAGGATGTCAGCAGTTCGGCGTCGCCGGCTTCCGCTTCCAGCGAAAAATCCCGCATCGCCAGCTGCAGCGCCTTGGCCGTCACCTCGGCGAAGGAGAGGTGCGGCCTGGTATGCTCGAGCTGGTGTTCGTGCCGGTCGTAGACCGGGATGAATGTCTGCGCCTCGATCCTGCGGCCCTTGCGCGACAGGATCGTCTCCATCGCGGCCATCAGCCCTTCATCCCATTGGATCAGCGTGCCGTAGCAGTCGAAAGTAAGCCAAGTCGGGCGCGGTCCGCCAAGTGCCATTCGGGTATCCCCTGCGAAAGACGTCGGAATCCCGAGGGAGATTAGACCACTGCTCGCTTTTATCCAGATGCAGGGTTCCCCGCGTTGGAGGGCCACCTCTCGGCCGTGGAGATCATCTTCGCTGTGTCCGGACATCGCAGCCACCGGAGGTCACAGTTGCGCCGGAGGCAGGCCAACTACGCCTGTCGACCAACTGCGCCTATGCACTCGTCGTCAACGTAGAAATCTGGTCGGTGTCGTAGCGGTTCCGCAGCGCGGCAACCGCCTTCGGATCCGGGGAGCCCTTTGCGGCGAGCCTCGCAAGATCTTCGAAATAGTGCTCATGCCCGGGCGGCGAGACGGTCATCAGCACGCGGGCCGGTTTTTCGCCGACATTGGTGATGTTGTGCTGCACGCCGGGCGGAATGAACAGGAAGGTGCCCGGCGTCGCCCGGATCACCTTTCCGCCCACGTACCAGACACATTCGCCGTCAAGCACATAGAAGGTTTCTTCCTGCACGCGATGGACATGCAGGCCGGTGGCGAAGCCGGCCGGTATGGTCCAGTCGAACATGCTCGTGTGTCTGGTATCCCCGCCGGTGACGAGGAACACCATCGGCTGGCCCCGCAGCATGACCCCCGTGTTCTCGTCGGGCATCCGGATGACAGGGGCGGCGCTCATTTGATCCTCCATCGGTTCGCTGCTTTTTCCCGCAGCCACCGGCACAGGATGCCTCTACCCGGCCGGCCAGTCGTGAAGCCGTTGCGAAATCATTGCGAAAAGATTGCAAACGGTATCTCCTTCGGGGATGGCAACGAGCCTCGCCTTTGGCCCCTTTCGCATCGACGGCGAAGCCGGGATCCTGTTCCACGGCGACCAGCCGACGCCGCTCGGCCAACGGGCCGTCGCGCTGCTGGCGCTGCTTGTTGAACGCACGGGCAAGCCGGTTCCGAAACAGGCGCTGATCGACGCCGCATGGGCGGGCCAAGCGATCGAGGACAGCAATCTGACGGTGCAGATCGCGGCGGCCAGGCGCATGCTGGAGAGCGCGGCCGGCGGCGGAAGCTGGATCGAGACGCTGCCGCGGCACGGTTATCGTTATGTCGGTCCCGAGGTCGCGATCGGTGGTCTCGGCCCCGAGGCGGCAACGCTCACCTGGCCCGGCAAGCCTTCGATCGCGGTTCTGCCGTTCTCGAACCTGAGCGGCGATCCCGAACAGGATTATTTCGCCGACGGCATCGTCGACGACATCATCACCGGCCTGGCGCGCATCAACTGGCTGTTCGTCATCGCGCGCAACTCCTCCTTCACCTATAAGGGGCGCGCGGTGGACGTGAAGCAGGTCGGCCGCGAGCTCGGCGTCCACTATGTGCTCGAAGGCAGCGTGCGCAGGGCCGGCGGCAGCGTGCGCGTCACCGGCCAGATGATCGACACCTCGACCGGCGCCCACATATGGGCCGAGCGCTTCGACCGCGCCTCCGCCGATATTTTCGCGCTCCAGGATGAGATCGCGCTGGCGGCCGTCGGCGCGATCGCGCCCAGCCTGCGGCGTGTCGAAATCGAGAGGGTGAGGCGCAAGCGCCCCAACAGTCTCGATGCCTACGACCTCGTGCTGCGCGCCCAGCCGGACGTGGATTCCGGCATGCCCGAGCGGGTGACGCAGGCGCTCGTGCTGCTCGAACGCGCCATCGAACTCGAGCCGACCTATGCGCTTGCCCATGGCAACGCCGCCATGTGCCACCATTGCCTGTTCCTTCGCGCCGGCTTGCAGGAAGCCGATCGCGAGGCTTCGGTGCGCCATGCCCGCCTGGCCATCCTGCACGGACAGGACGACGCGGCCGCGCTTACCCTTGCGGGGTTTTCGATCGGCATGGATGGACATGACCGCAAGGCCGCCTTCACCGCTTTGGAAGCCGCGCTCGCCGTCAGCCCGTCATCCGCCCTGACCTATATTCTGGGCAGCGTCATCCTCGGCTGGAGCGGCGAAGCCGAGCAAGCCATCGCGTGGAGCGAGCGCGGGATGCGGCTCAGCCCCTTCGACCCCTGGGCCTTCGCCGCCTTCGACGCGCAGGCGATGAGCCATCTGCTGCGCGGCCGCTATGACGAGGCCTGCCGTGCCGCATACAGGTCGGTGCAGGCCAATCCCGCCCACAGCATCACCTATGTGCAACTGGCCGCCGCCTTGGCCAAGCTCGGCCGGCTGGACGAGGCGATGGCGGCAGCGGCGCGGGTGCGTGAGCTGCATCCGACGTTTCGCTACGGTCGGCAGTTCGCCGCCGTACATTGCGCCCCGGCGGTCGCGCAATGCCTCGGCGAGGCGCTGCAGGCCGCCGGTCTGCCGCAATAGCGCCGGTGCGTCTTCATGGAGACCGGCCTGGGCGGCAGATGGCGGACGGGCGGTTCTTCGGCGCCCTTACCGCACCACGCCCCTGCAAGCCCAGGCAACGTTCGCGAACGACCGCGCGCCATCCGGCCGGCCGGCCTCATAGGCATCGCGGACGGCGGCCTCGCTGCGCGTCCGCTCGGCTGGATCGAGCGTCATCATGTATTTGCCGAGCGGGCCTTCGCCGGCCGCTATCGGCGCCCAATAGTCGTCGAAGTCCCGGTAGTCCATGCGGATCATCAGCTCGGTTTCGGTCACGTCGGCCAGGTCCTGCTCGACAAAAGTCCGCTTCATTTCGCCCGGCTGCATCATCGGCTGGAAGCAATAGCGGCTGCGCATCTGGCGTCCGCCTTCGCTGAGCGCGGCCACCGTGTCGATCATCATGCGCATGCCGGGCATGCCGCCGAGATGATCCCACACGACGGCCGCCACCACGCCGCCCGGCCGCACCACGCGGCGCATCTCGCCCACCGCCTTGCCGGCCTCCGGCACGAAGTGGAGCACGAGCAGCGCCAGCGCGCGGTCGAAACCATCGTCGGCGAACGGCAAGGCGGTGGCGTCGGCTTGCTGGATCTCGATGCGCGGGTCGGTGTTGCGCCGCTTCGCCGCCTCGACGAAGACGGGCGAAAAGTCGATTGCCGCGATCGCCGCGAGGTCGGCGGATTTGGCCAGCTCGAATGTCAGGCTGCCGGTGCCGCAGCCGACGTCGAGGATCTTTTCGCCGCGGGCAAGCCCGGCGAAGTCGATGAATTTGGGCGCGAGCTTGCGGCTCCAGCGGCCCATGAGCTGCTCATATCCGCTGGCGTCATGAACGGTGAAACTTGAGGTCATCTCGCTCTCCCTGCGCTGAAGAGGCGAGGCTAGGGCAATTCCGGGAAAAGCGTGAGGCGGTTTTCCGTCCGCGGTCGCGCGACCTGCCTTCGACGAATGGCTAGTGCATGGGCGTGGGCTCCGCGCGGTTTAGCCCTCACTGGCGGGTCAACATCGCCCGGCTCCGCCTTTCGGTGGGTGCCTGGGCGAGCGAGGCCGCTTCAGCCGCCCCGGTTCGCGGCCCGCCAGATCCGCGCCTCGCCAGCCCGTTCGGCATCCTGGCTCGACGGGCTGGCCGAACGCCCCGGCTTCAGGGCCGCACGGCGGTCGCTTCGATTTCGACCAGGAAGCCTGGACCGGCGAGGCCCGCGACCTGCACCACCGAACGCGTCGGCAGGTTCGGCTGGTCCTTGGTGCCGAAAAACTTCGTGTATCCTTTCATGAAGCCGGCAAAATCCATCTTGCCGCCCTTGGCGGGATCGCCGACCAGGAAGACCTGCATCTTGACGACGTCGCCCATCTTCAGGCCGAGATCGGCCAGCGTCTTGTCGATCGACTTCAGCACCGAGCCGGTCTGGGCCTCGGTGTCGCCATAGGCGGCGATCGTCGCCTTGTCGGCCTTCTCGTCGATGACCGACGGCACGGCGCCGCTGAGATAGACCGTGGTCTTGCCGGCCGGCACCTCGACGGCGCGCAGGATCGGAAAATCCGAATTCGGAATCTTGTGGCGAACGACGTCGTCGGCCACGGCCGCGCCGGCCGCCAGCATTCCCGCCGCCAGCACGGCGGCCCCAATCCATGATTTCCCGATCGATGGTTTCATGACCCGTTTCCTTCCATTCGAGAGGGCGGCGAGCGCCGGAATGCCCGCCGCGCGGTTTGCGTTGCCGCATGTGCGGGCGACATCCGCCACTCAGCGGACATCCTTCACGTCCTGCGCCGTCACGGCATCCTTGTAGTCGTTGCCGAAATGCGTCCTGACATAGTTGACCACGGCCGCGACCTGGTCGTCGCTCATCATCTGCCCCACCGGCGGCATGCCGTTTTGCCCGTGCAGGACGAGGCTTACGGGATAGCCGCCGGTCTCTAGGTTCTTGTTCTTGGCCAGCGCCGGATAGTGGCCGGCGCCGACCGCGCCTTGCCCCTTGTCCAGGTGGCAGGCGGCGCAGACATTGGCATAGAGCGCCGCGCCGTCCTTTTCGGTGAAAGTATCGCCCTGGCTGAACGTGACACCGGCCGAATCGGCGAACGCGCCGGGGGCCGTGAACGCCATGGCGGCGGCCATGGCGGCGATGAGACCGCAGGGTCTTTTGAAGGAGCTGCTCATGATGGGATGCCTCGCGGGATATGGGGTGAACGAAGGAATCGGCATGGCCTCATCCCTGCATGACGCGCTGGTGCAGGCGGGTGATGGCGTTGAGCGAGGACAGGATCGCGCCCTCCTGCCAGGCAGGAATGTAGGAGGCATGCTCGCCGGCCAGCACGATGCGGCCGTCGATCTGGCACAGATTGTCGTAATGCTCCTTGCGCGCCTCTTCGGTCCAGTCGCCCGCGCAGCCAAGCGTGAAGGGCGAGCGGTGCCATGCCCAGGAAACGCCGGTCTCGAACTCCTGTTTGTATTGCGGGTGAAGCTGCGCGCCGTATTCCACCGCCTTCTGCACGCGCTCCTGCGGGGTCATGGCGGTGAATTCGTAGGAGTTCGGTCCGTTCCATGTGTAGCAGCCGAGCAGCACGCCCTTGCCGCCGGCGTTGAAGCCGGTGCTGGGGTAGGAGATCTGCGAAATGGGCAAGTTGGTGTAGCTGACGCCGCCGAAGATCGATTCGTCCTCCTCCCAGAAACGGCGCTTCATCTGCAGGCCGACCTTGACCGAGGACGCATAGGGCACCGCCCCGATCGCCGCCTGCATGGCGCCGCCGACCTGGATTTCGATCTGGCTGAGGATGGTGAGCGGAATGGTGCACACGCACCAGTCGGCGCTGGCTTCCTGGGCGGTTCCGGGGTTTTTCGCGTCCTCATAGGTCACCGTCACGCCCTTGTCGTTCTGGGCGATCTTGGTGACCTTGGCATTGTAGGTGATGAGATCGCCGACCTGCTTGGCGAAGGCTTCGCCGATCCTGCCCATGCCGCCGACCGGCTGGAACATGGTGGTCTGGAATTCGTAGAGCGAGAAGTTGGCGAGGCTGCCCCACAGGCGCGAATTCAATACGTCGGACGCGCCGATGACCTGACCCGCCACCGGCTCGGCGCCGATGCCGCCGCCCGGCTCCTTCTCGTAGCCGCGGAATTCGGCGGTCGCGAGGCTGGATTTGTAGCTGTAGTCCTTGTCCAGCGCGCCCCAGGACTGCAGCGCCTCGAGCAGCACCTCCTGGTCCTCCTTGGAGACGAGCCCTTCCAGTTGGCCTTTCTTGGCCACCTTGGCCAGCAGCTCCGACGTGTGGCCCTTGAAGTCGGTCTGGATCTCGCGCACCCGCTTAGGCTTGCCGCCGAAGGCCTCCGTCGAGTGCAGCAGGGCGTTGTGGTTGGTCTGCTGGAACGGCTCCAGCGTCACCCCGAGCCTCCGGCAGTAGGCCAACAGCCCGTTGTGATGGTAAGGGATGCGCCAGGGGCCGGGATTGAGGTAGAGCCCCTCGTCGAACTCGCATTTCTGCGTGTAGCCGCCAAGTTCGGTAACGGTGTCGCCGCCGCGTATCGTCCAGTTGCGGCCGCCGGCGCGGGCATTGTATTCGAGGATCTTCACCTTGTAGCCGGCCTGGCGCAGTTCCAGGGCCGCCAGCATGCCGGCCAGGCCGGCGCCCAGGACGAGCACCGAAGCGCCCTTCGGGTCGCCTTCGAGCTTGATCGGTCCCTTGTAATCGGACTCTGCCGCCAGCCCCATGCTGGTCATGGCCTGGTACATTGCGGCGCTGCCCGCCGTAATGCCGATCATTTTGAGAAGGTCGCGCCGGCGCATGCCGGCAAGGGATTGTTCGAGCTGCATGTTCGTCTCCTCGATCAGCGGCACGCCGCGATCCGCCGCCTGTTGCCCCCGCAAGCTCGAGGCGAGCCCCGGTGGACGACGCAAGGCTATGCCTGCAACCCAATCTGTTCAACCAACACGCCGCGCTTGGAACAAATGTCCTCGAATCTTGGCGCAATCGGGCTCTCGCGGCGTCGCTGGCCGGCATTTTTCACGCCTTCGCGGCCTCGGGGCCGGCGGCCCGACCGCTTGCTGTGCCAATTGAAAGGGCATGCCTGGCTGGCCCCGGCAGCGGGAAAGTCCGACGGGAAAGTCCGTGGCCTGCCGGCGCTCGCGGCGCCGGTTTTCATCGCCCAAATGCTTGCCTTGTCGGCCGGGTCGGTCAGCCTGCCACGGCCCGCACGCTCTCCCTCTCCACCAGCGGACATTCCAGCTTGGTGATGGGATAGCGCCCCCGTCCCACCGTCGCTGGCGCTTCGAGCTGTTCGATCGCCCATTGGCCCATCGCCATATGCGGCAGGATCGAGGTGGTCAGCGGCGGGAACAGATGCCTGGCGATTTCCTCGTCGTCGTAGCCGACCACGGAGATGTCCTGCGGGATGTGCAGGCCGGCTTCCTTCAGCGCTTCGTAGCAGCCGATCGCGGTGCGGTCGTTCTGGCAGAAGATGGCGGTCGGGCGGTCCTTCAGCGCCAGGAGCTTGACGGTCGCGGCATAGCCGGCACTTGCCGACCAGTCGCCCTCGACCACCAGTTCGGGATCGAAAGGGATGTCGGCAGTGGCAAGAGCGCGGCGGTAGCCTTTCAGGCGGTCCTGTGCCGCCTGCATCCAGGGCTCGCCGGTGATGGTGGCGATGCGGCGGTGGCCGTGGCTGATCAAGTGCCGGGTGGAGCTCTGGCCGCCGGCGATCTCGGAGGGCACCACGGCGGGGAAGGCGTAATCCGACATGTAGCAGTTGAGCAGGATCACCGGGATGTCGAGGCTGTAGAGGAAATCGGGCGCCGTGATCTCGCGGGTGAAGATGGTCATGTAGATCAGCGCCGAAATGCCCCGCCTGGTCAGCGCCTCTATGGCGCGCGGCTCCATCACGGCGTCGCCCATGGTCTGCGCCACCAGAAGCACGTTGCCGGCGTTCCACGAGGCCTGGCGCGCGCCCTCGATGGCGACGACGGCTTCCGGGCTGGTGGCGAGCTGGTCGACGGCGAAGCCGATCACTCCGTCCAGCCCGTCGAAGGCGCTGGCCGGCGCCTTCAGTGCCGAAAAGGCCGGCGCACTATAGCCCAGCGCGCGCGCCGCCTCGATCACCCGCTCGCGCGTCTGCCGCGACAGTTTTATGCCAGGCGAATTGTTGAGCACGAAGGAAACAGTCGCCTGCGAGCAGCCGGCGGCGCGCGCAATGTCGGTCATGGTGACCCGGCCCTTGGGCTTCACCGGCGCCTTGCGGCGCCTTGCCGTCGCGATATCGGGGGTCTCGCTCATGCTGTTCGTGTTCCCCGGCCTGTCCGGCCTGCCCGGCGACCATCAAGGCCGCGCCGGTTTATAGAAATATCGGCTGACTTATATCTATTAGCGGGCGACCGGTCTACTGGCTACGGGGCTCGGACAGCTTAAAATCACAGCATATGAGCCGATTATCCCTTTTGCGCCAAACCCTTGCGTTCTCGGCAAAGCCAACAGCGTCACCGCCGGCGCGGTCGCCATCGAACGCAACTAATACCGTTTACTAATACGAAAATGCGCTGTAACGTCGGTCCGTCGCGTCCGTTTTCCCTGGGGCGCGGTGCATGCGAATGGCCCGATGGCAAGCGGACAGTACCCCGCGAAGCCTTGTCGCGGACATGTGATATGTCAGACAAATCGGACTATTTACGAACGGGGGATGAGTCTCTAAAGTCCGTCGCCGTGGCTGGAACGACGCCATCTTCAGTGCCGGGAACCCTTGAGGAGGAGGGCGTCCAAGCCGCGAACGGCAAATCAGACAAGTGCAGGATCGGCCGGTCCGACGACCAGCCAAAACGGGAGGTTGAACATGAAATCCTTGATACGCAATGCATCCGTGGCCACCGCGGCGCTGCTGCTCGGCCTGACGGCGAGCACGATCGCGCGCGCCGACGACAAGCCGACGCTGGCCTTCGTCGTCAACGGCGCTTCCGACTTCTGGAAGGCGGCCGAAGCCGGCGTCAAGAAGGCGCAGGGCGAACTGCCCGACTACAATCTCGAGCTGAAATATCCCGAGCAGTCCTCGGTCGCCATCCAGCAGCGGCTGATGGACGATCTGGTCACCGCCGGCGTCAAGGGCATCATGGTTTCGGCCGTCGATCCCAAGACCTCGACCGACGGGCTGAACAAGATCGCCTCGGAAACGGCGCTGTTCACCACCGACAGCGACGCTCCGCAGACCAAGCGCGTCGCCTATATCGGCTCGTCCAATGTCGATGCCGGCAAGCAGGCGGCCGAAATCGCCAAGAAGGCGATGCCGGACGGCGGCAAGTGCCTCGGCTTCGTCGGCCTGCTCGGCGCCGACAATGCCAAGGAGCGCATCCAGGGCATGAAGGATGGCCTGGCCGGCACCAAGATCGAGCTCGTCGACGTGCGCGGCGACGACATCGACCAGGCCCGCGCCAAGAAGAATGTCGAGGACGCGCTGGTCGCCAGCCCCGACGTCACCTGCATGGTCGGCTTCTACTCCTACAACACGCCGCGCATCTATGAAGCGCTGCGCGATGCCGGCAAGCTCGGCTCGATCACCGTCGTCGGCTTCGATGACGATCCGATCACCCTGGGCGGCGTCAAGGAAGGCACCATTGCCGCCACCGTCGTGCAGCAGCCCTTCGAGTGGGCCTATCAGGGCATGAAGCTGATGGCATCCTATCTCAAGGGCGACAAGTCGGGCATCCCGGCCGACGGCCTCATCATCATCCCGACCAAGATCATCGGCAAGGATGACGTCGACGCCTACGCCGCCAATCTGAAGGCGATGGCTGGAAACTAAGACCGAAGGCAGTTCAGCCGGCTCAACGTCGCTTGAGCCGGCTGCTCTCGCATTGACGAACCCTTCGAGGCCAGTCAGTCTGCCAAGAGGTCGGCCCGCCAACGCTGTCAGGCATGATGAATTATTCCGACACATCCATCGCCGCGACCACCCCGTTCCTCAGTCTCGAGAACGTGCGCAAGACCTATCCGGGCGTCGTCGCGCTCGACGGCTTCTCGATGGAGGTCAGGCCGGGCGAGGTCATCGGTCTCGTCGGCGAGAACGGCGCCGGCAAATCCACCTTGATGAAGATCCTCGGCGGCGTGACGCGGCCCGACAGCGGCACCGTCACCGTCGACGGCACCGCCCATGACGGCCTGAGCGTCGAGGGCAGCCTGGGCTCCGGCATCGCCTTCGTCCACCAGGAACTCAACCTCTTCGAGAACCTCGACGTCGCAGCCAACATCTTCTTCGGCCGCGAACCGCTGCGCGCCGGGCCGCTCAGGCTCGTCGACCGCGCCAGGCTGCGCGCCATGGTGGCGCCGCTCCTAAAGCGCGTCGGCGCCAATTTCTCCGCCGACACGCCCGTCGCCGAACTGTCGCTCGCTCAGCAACAGATGGTCGAGATCGCCAAGGCGCTGTCGATCAAGGCAAGGCTGGTCATCCTCGACGAACCGACGTCGAGCCTGCCGATCGCCGAGACCGACAAATTGCTCGACGTCATCAGGGCGCTGAAGGCGGACGGCATCAGCGTCATCTTCATTTCGCATCGCCTGCACGAGGTCGAGCGCGTCGCCGACCGCGTCATCGTGCTGCGCGACGGCATGCTGGCCGGCACCTTGCCCAAGCGCGACATCAACCACGACCAGATGGTCAAGCTGATGATCGGCCGCATGCTGAAGGAGCGCGAGAAGGCTTCCGAGGCGGCCCGCGCCCCCGGCGCCGTCGCCCTGTCGGCCAAGGCCATCCGCACCCCGACCTATCCCGGCCGCCCGGTAGATCTCGACGTCAGGCGCGGTGAAATCCTCGGCCTTGCCGGCCTTGTCGGTTCCGGCCGCACCGAGCTGGCGCGGGTGTTCTTCGGCATCGAAAGCAGCCTTGGCGGCACGCTCGAGCTCGCCGGCAAGCCGCTCGCCCTGGGCTCGGCGGCCGATGCCGTCGCGCACGGCATCTTCCTAGTGCCGGAGGACCGCAAGCTGACCGGCATCCTGCTCGACCTTTCGATCGCCCAGAACATTTCGCTGCCCAACCTGCCGGCGCATGCCAAGCGCTCCTTGGTGTCGACCAGCGCCGAAACGGCAACCGCCGAGAAGCAGAAAAAAGATCTCGGCATCAAGGCGCCCTCGGTGCAGACGCGCACCGGCACGCTGTCGGGCGGCAACCAGCAGAAGGTCGTGCTGGCCAAATGGCTGGCGATGAACCCCAAGGTGATGATCCTCGATGAGCCGACGCGCGGCATCGACATCGGCGCCAAGGCGGAGATCTACGGGCTGATGCGTGCGCTGGCCGACGCCGGCGTCGCCGTGCTGATGATCTCCAGCGACATGGAGGAGGTGATCGGCGTGTCCGACCGCATCGCCGTCATGCATGAGGGCCAGATCTCGGGCATTCTGGACAAGGACCAGTTCAGCCAGGAAAACGTGCTGCTGCTGGCGGTAGGCAAGCAGCCGAAATAATTCTGCCGCCGCGCCGCGGAAGCGCTCGGGCCGGCATTGGGGAGAAGATGATGAGCAAGAAAGATCTCGGCCTGCTGATCCTGATCCTGGTGGTCGGCGCCATCGTCGCCATCATCAATCCGCGCTTCCTGCTGCCAATCAATCTCGCCAACACCTCGAACCTGATCGGACTGTTCGGCATCCTGTCGATCGGCCAGGCCTTCGTCATCATCACCGGCGGCATCGAATTGTCGGTCGGCTCGCTGGTGGCGCTGCTGGGAACGCTTTTCATCGACTTCATCGCCGTGCGCGGCATGGAATGGCCGCTGGCCTTCGTGCTCATCCTGGTGCTCGGTGCCATCATCGGCCTGGCGCATGGCTGGCTGATCACGCGGCTCAAATTGCAGCCCTTCGTGGTGACCTTGTGCGGCCTTTTGATCTATCGCGGCGTCGCCCGCTTCTACACCGCCGACGGCACCGCCGGCTTCGCCTTCGGCCAGAATTTCCCGGAGCTCGAATTCTTGACCGCCGGCCGCTCCTGGGGCGTGCCGAACTCCTTCTTCGCGCTGATGGTCATCGCCATCGTCATGTGGGTGGTGCTGCACCGCTCGGTGTTCGGCCGCTATCTCTACGCCATCGGCAAGAACGAGGAAGCGGCGAAATATTCCGGCATCCGCACCGGGCGTGTCGTCATGGCCGCCTACGTCATCTGCGGGGTACTGACGGCGCTGTCGGCGATCTATTTCGCCATGTACACGCGATCCATCTCGCCGGCCAGCCACGGCCAGTTCTACGAGCTTTACGCCATTGCCGCGGCCGTGCTCGGCGGCTTCTCGCTGCGCGGCGGCGAGGGCTCGCTGATCGGCGTCATCCTCGGCACCGTGCTGCTGCAGGAGCTGCAGAACCTCGTCAATCTGCTCGGCATCCCGTCCTCGCTCAACTTCGCGGTGATGGGCGGCGTCATCCTCATCGGCGTGCTGATCGACCAGCAGTGGGGCGTGTTCCGCGCGCGGCGGCGCATGGTCGACGCCAGCCGCAAGAGCATCGCCGGGGCAGCGGCGGAATAGTCAGGGGCAAAAAGCCGCCGTCCGCCGTGGCCGTCGAAAGATAACTTCGCTCTATCTCGCCCGCCCCGCAATTCCGCTCGATCTGTTGTCGGCCGTATCTGTGCGGCCCCAAGTGACTTGAGTGCAAAAGGGGGGCGGCATCGCGAAAACGGTCTTGCGAGCTTCCATCCGGATTGGAACGAAACCCTTATCTGGGCGTTGTTCAAAGCTTTTCTATTCGGAGGCATGGTCATGGCTGCGAATCCGCTAAGCACCGCCAAGGTGGGAGGTCATCCCATCCATCCGATGCTCATTCCCTTTCCTGTCGCGTTCCTTGTCGGCGCGTTTCTCACCGATCTGATGTTCTGGGGCACTGCCGACGTCTTTTGGGCACGCGCGTCGATGTGGCTGATTGGAGCAGCCATCGTCATGGCTCTCCTGGCGGCGATTGCCGGCTTTATCGATTTCCTGAGCGAGCCGCGCATCCGCGCTCTGACGGACGCCTGGTATCACATGGTCGGCAATTTGACCGCCGTCGTTCTGGCGCTGATCAATTTCTATCTTCGCTACAGCCAAGGCGCCGAAGCGGCAGTTCGCCCATGGGGAGTGCTGCTTTCATTGATCGTTGTCTGCATCCTGCTGTTTACCGGCTGGAAAGGCTGGGAAATGGTGTACCGTCATCACGTCGCGGTTCTGGACGCGCCGACACAACCTTCGGCAACGCCGTCGGCCAGCACGCGTCGTGCCGATCACGACCGGCACGCGGCATAAAAGGAAGGTGTTTCGATGTTCAGGTCAGGCGAGCGCCACCTGACCATCAACACCTTTAGTCGATCAGCCCCGACATGTCGGAGAACGCCATCGCCTTGCGCAGCACCTCGGCAAAGCGCTCGCCTGCCGCTTCGCGCGAACCGCTATTGTCGATCGAGGTGACGCCGGGTCCGGAGAGCGTCACAGGGGCGCTGCGCGCCAGGCGTGCCAGAACCTCCCCGCGCGACTCGCGGCCACGCATCGCCAGCCGCCCGGCCAGCACATCGGGCGAAGCGGTGATCTCGACGACGGCCAGATTGGCATAGCGCTCCCGCAAGGCAGGAATGATCGCGCGCGATACGTTGGCGACAGCGACATGGCCGTTGGCCACTGCCCAATCGACCTCGGCCGGCAGGCCGTAGCGCAGGCCGTGCGCTTCCCAGGAAACGGCGAAGGCGCCGTCGGCTTCGGCCTCGATGAAGGCGGCATCGGCCAGCGTGTCGTGATCCTCGCTTGCCGTGTCGCTCGGTCTGGTGATGACGCGGCGGACGAATTCCAGCCGCGTCTCGTCGGCGAAGAGCGCCTTGGCATGGCCGATGATCGTATCCTTGCCGGCGCCGCTCGGGCCCACCACGGCAACAAAGACGCCGTCGCGTATCGGAAACGCCTCGGCCGACAGTTCACGCTCGATCAACGCCGAGACCATCATGCGACCCGCCGCCCTTGCCGCCAGACCGTGCGCACCACCGGAACGTGGTCGTCGAGGCGCACGCGCACCAGGTCGGCCCGGCGGCCCTCTTCGATGACACCGCGATCGGAAAGACCGACGGCCTCGGCCGGGTTCTTGGACACCATTGCCACCGCCTGCGGCAGGGAAATGCTATCGACGACGTCGCCGAGAAAGAAGGCGGACTGGATCAGGCTGAAGGGGATGTAGTCGGACGACAATATGTCGAGCAGGCCGTCGCTGGCCAGCGTGCGCGCCGAGACATTGCCCGAATGCGAGGCGCCGCGCATGACATTGGGCGCGCCCATCAGCACGCCGAGCCCGGCATCCTTCGAAGCTCTGGCGGCCTCCTCGGTGGTCGGGAATTCGGCAACGCGCACGCCTTGCTCGATGGCTTCGTCGACATGGCCCGTCGTCGCATCGTCATGGCTCGCAAGCACGATGCCGCGCTCGTGGCAGGCGGCGGCGATGAAGACGCGGTTCGGGGCCGAATTCCGGGCCGATTCGCCCATCCGCTTCTCGCAGAATTTCTGGAAATCGTGATCGGTCAGCTTCAGCTTGCGCTGATAGTAGTAGGCGTAGGTTTCGAGGTTGACGAACTGGCGCTGGCCTGGCGCATGGTCCATCAGCGAGGCGAGCTTCACCCGTTCGTCCGTGTCGAAATTGGCGAAGGCCCTGAGGCAATCCGGCGCCGAGACCTCGCAGCGTAGATGGATGAAATGATCGGCCCGCAATCGATCCATCCGCACGCTGTCCTCGATCGCATCGGCGAGCTTGCGGATGTCGGCGGCGTTGAGATCGGCATCCTCGTCCATGCCGACACGCAAGGCGTCGAGCACGGTGGTGATGCCTGCCGTCGCCACCTGCGCGTCATGGGCGAGCACGGCGGCGATCGGGTTCCAACGCACCTTGGGCCGCGGCGCATAGTGGCCTTCCAGGTGATCGGTGTGCAGCTCGACCAGTCCCGGAATGATGAAGTCGCCAGCCATGTCCTCGCCGGCTCGCACGACGCCGGCGGATATGTCGGCGATCAGACCGTCACGCATCACGAGCGAACCGTCGATGATCTCGTCGGCAAGAACGATGCGGGCGTTGCTCAGAATGGTGTCGGCGGTCATCTTAGGCAGTCCTTGGTTTTTTCTCGCCTTTGCGGCTTGTTGCTTCAGGCGGTTTTTCTGGCCGGACGGCGCCCGAGCGCGTGCTGGGAAAGCACCATGAACGGGGCGCCGGGTTCGGGCTCGATGAACAACGTCAGCGCGTCCACCGGAACCGGCTGGCGCAGCACCTCGGTGAACAGGCCCTCGATTGCCAGGCGAAGACGAGGGCTTTCCTGTGGCCCGGCCCTGCCGGACAGCGTCATGTGAAAGCGGAAGCTCTCGAAGACGTAAGGATAGCCCCATTGGCAGAGATTGCGGAATTCGCCCGGCTTCAGCGAGTCCGGGCTGCGCCGCTCGATCTCGGCCTCCGTCAACGGCGCGCGAAAGCGGTCGAAATCGCGCACCACATCATCGGCGAAGCGATTGAGCGGAGGCAATGGCGCCTCCGGCACCAGTGCGAAGAAACCGTCGATCTGGCTGACGACGAGACGCGGGATCATCACAACGGGCGTCGCCTGGGCAAAGGCGTCGAGCGCTGCGCGCAACGAGGCTTCGGTTTCGTTGGCCGCTAACCGGAAAGGGGCTTTCAGCGTTGCGTGAAAACCATAGCGCCGTGCCGATGCGGTGTGGAAGGCGACTTCCGCCGCCGACAAATCGCCCACCGCCTCCACCGGTCGCGTCGCGGCGCCGAACGGGTCACGGCCCAGCCAGTTGGCGGCGATCCGCGCCAATTTTTCGTCCTGTTGGGGGGTGAAGTAGATGGCGTAGCGCATCGAAAATCCTCGTCAGCCCGTTGCCATAGGTGATTTCCATGACGGATTGACGAAGCTTTGAAGGGTTTTCGAAGGCAAATCGACCCCGCCGGTCCTTAGCCGACGATTTTCCTGATCTGGACCAACAGGTTCAGCCGTGAACGCGCAACGGTCAGGCCTTCATCAGCCATTCGTGCTCGGGCGCATTGTGGAATTTCCACGTCCGCTTCGGGCCGGCCATGACGTTGAGGTAGTAGAGGTCGTAGCCATGACAAGCCGCGCAGGGGTGATAGCCCCTGGGCACCAGCACGACATCGCCGTCCTCGATCGCCATCGCCTCGTCCAGATCGCGGGAGCCGTCCTTGTCGGCGTCGGTATAGACCCGCTGGAAAGCAAAGCCCTGCGGCGGGTTGAGGCGGTGGTAATAGGTCTCCTCGAGATAGGACTCGGCAGGCAGATTGTCCTGGTCGTGCTTGTGCGGCGGATAGCTCGACGTGTGGCCGCCGGGCGTGATGACCTCGACCACCAGCAGCGAATCGGCCGGCTTGCCCTCGGGCAGGATGTTGGTGACGTAGCGCGTATTGGTGCCCTTGCCGCGCACCTCCTGGCCGAGGTCGTCAGGCCCGATGACGCGAACCGGCAGGCCGCCGCTCAATCCCGGCGCCGAGCAGACCGCCAGTTCCAGTCCGCTATCAGCCGTCACCGACCAGTCCGATCCCTGCGGCACATAGACCGACCATGGTTTGCCTTCGAAGGGCGACATGCGCTGGCCAAGCAGGCCGAGATCCTTGCCGCCGGCCGTGACCGTGCCCTTGCCGGTGACGAACACCAGGCAGACTTCGCGATCGTCCGTTGTTCCCGAAGCCGTTTCGCCCGGTTCCAGCCGGTGCAGGTCGAACCCGACATAGGTCCACCCGGCGCTTTGCGGGGTGACATGCGCGACACGGCCATGGCCCTTGTGGGCTTTGACCAGCAGCTTCGACATTCTGTCTCTCCTATTCCTTTGGCTTGCTACAAAGCCTGCGAAGCCAAGCCGTGTGGTCGAAGCCTTCCAACTTCGTCATCCTAGGGCGTAGCAGGAGCGAAGCTCCGTCGCGAAGACCCTAGGATCCATGCCGTGACCTCACCCAAAGGGCGCGGCGGAGCGGAATTCTGCACCGCAGCGGCTGTTTTGATGCCCCGGCATGAATCCTGGGGTCTGCGCCGCGTCGCTTCGCTCCTTGCTCCGCCCCAGGATGACGAAGCGAGAGGCGTTTCGCCCGATCTCCCAGGCACGCTATCTGTCATGCATACAGTGCCCGACCCGTAAGCCTTCTGCGCACCATGGACCGTTTATTCCTTGGGCTCGGCCGGAGGCTTAACCTCTTCCGCCGGCTTGTAGAGATAAAAAAACTGCCAGACGCCATAGCCGGCGAAGCCCAGCGCGATCACGCCCCAGAACGGCGTGCCGCTCGCGAATTCGATGATCGACCAGATGACGCACACCGCGACGACGGCGACACGCCGCCACAATGGCCGGAAGAAGGGATGCTCGGAATCTTTCATCGCGGCAACCTACAGCAAGCCCGGCCTGGCGAGAACCCGATCAGACATCGGGGAAGCCCTGCGTCTCGACCGTATAGCCGGCCGCCGTCATCACCCGCATCAACTCCTTGTGGCCCACCTGCGCCATCTTGAGCGGCGGGTTCTTCTTCGGGTCCTGTTCGGCCTCGACCACGAACCAGCCTTCATAGCCATGGTCGGCGAAACGCTGCACGATGGCGCCGAAATCCAGCGAGCCGTCGCCCGGCACGGTGAAGGCGCCAAGCGCCACCGCGTCGAGGAAGGACTGCTTCGTGCGGTCGAGCTTCTCGATCACGCCCATGCGCACATCCTTCACATGCACATGGCTGATGCGCTTGTGGTGATTGTCGATGGCGCGCAGCACATCGCCGCCGGCAAAGGCCAGATGGCCCGCATCGAGCAGCAGCGGAATGCCCGCTCCGGAATGGCGCATGAAGGCGTCGAGCTCCGGCTCGGTCTCGACCACCGCCGCCATGTGATGATGATAGGAAAGCGGCATGCCTTGCTCGGCGCACCATTCGCCGAATTCGGTCAGGCGCCTGGCATAGGCCTTCATCTCGTCGCCCGAGAGTTTCGGCTTGGTGGCGAGCGGCTTCGAGCGGTCGCCCTGGATCGAACGGCCAACCTCGCCATAGACGATGCAAGGCGCGTTGACCGCCTTGAACAGGTCGATCATCGGCTGGATGCGATCCTTGTTCTTGCTCATCTCCTCGTCGACCAGCGTGCCCGAGAACCAGCCGCCGCACAGCGTGACGTCAGCCGCCTTCAGGATCGGCAGCATCAGCTTGGGGTCCTTGGGAAAGCGCCGTCCCATCTCCATGCCGGTGAAGCCGGCCGAACGCGACTGGCGTAGGCACTCCTCCAACGACACGTCGTCGCTGAGTTCCGCAAGATCGTCGTTCCACCACGCGATGGGGGACATGCCCAGTTTGGCTTTCAAGTCGTCACTCCGGTTCTTGTTCACCCTCCCCCTTGTGGGGAGGGTCGCTGCGAAGCAGCGGGGTGGGGGTGCGGCGCCAGACCCCACCCGGACCTTCGGTCCGACCTCCCCACAAGGAGAGGTAGGGGGTGGGCAGCGCCGAGATCAATCGCCGACGCTCTGCATCCGCCGCTTCTCGTCATAGACCTTGCGCGCCGCGTTCACTCGGCTGCGCTCGGAGACTTCCGGCACCGCCACGTCCCACCAGTGGCCGCCGGCATCGGTGGAGACCAGCGGATCGGTGTCGATGACCAGTACCGTGGTGCGGTCGTTGCCTTTCGCCTGAGCCAGCGCCGTCTCCAGCCCTGCGATCGACGAGACCTTCTCGGCGATCGCCCCCATGCTCGCGGCGTGCGCGGCAAAGTCGACGTCGGGCAGCACCTCGTGGCGCGCGTCCTTCAGGAGATTGTTGAAGTTGGCGCCGCCGGTCGCCATCTGCAGCCGGTTGATGCAGCCAAAACCCCTGTTGTCGAGCAGCACGATGGTTAGCTTCAGGCCGAGCATCACCGAGGTGGCGATCTCGGAATTGAGCATCAGATAAGAGCCGTCGCCGATCATGACGACGACCTCTTCGTCAGGCTTGGCCATCTTGGTGCCGAGCCCGCCCGCAATCTCATAGCCCATGGTCGAGAAGCCGTATTCTGCGTGGTAGGAGCCGGGCGCGCCGGCCTGCCAAAGCTTGTGCAATTCGCCCGGCAGCCCGCCGGCGGCGTTGAGCAGCGTCACGCCGGAGCCCATGGCGCGTTGCACGGCGCCGATCACCTGCGCGTCGGAAGGGTAGGCGGCATTGGTCGACGCCGTCACCTTGGCGGCTTCGGCCTGCCATTCTTTCTTGCCGGCTGCCGCGTTGTCGGTCCAGGCGGATGGGGCCTTCCAGCCCTTCAGCGCGGCACCGAGTTCAGCCAAGCCTTCGGCCGCGTCGGCGACCAGCGTCGATGCCCGATGCTTGCCGGCATCGAAAGGCTGCACATTCAAGCCGATGATGGTCTTGCCCGAATTCTTGAACAGCGCCCATGAGCCGGTGGTGAAATCCTGCAAGCGCGTGCCGATGGCGAGCACGACATCGGCCTCTTCCGCCAGCCGGTTGGCGGCCGACGTGCCGGTGACGCCGACCGCCGCCATGTTGAGCGGATGATCGTCCGGCAGCGAGGATTTGCCGCCCTGCGTTTCGCAGACCGGAATGCCGGCGACTTCAACGAATTTCGCCAGTTCGTTCGAGGCCTGAGAATAGAGCACGCCGCCGCCGGCGATCACCAGCGGCTTGCGTGCGCTCTTCAGCGCTGCAACCGCAGCCGCCAATTCAGCCCGATCCGGGCGCGGCCGGCGCTGGCGCCAGACCCGTTCGGCAAAGAAGCTCTCGGGATAGTCATAGGCCTCGGCCTGCACGTCCTGGCAGAGCGACAAGGTCACCGGCCCGCATTCGGCCGGGTCGGTCAGCACGGCCATGGCGCGGTTAAGCGCCGGGATGATCTGCTCCGGCCGCGTGATACGGTCGAAATAGCGCGACACCGGACGAAAACAGTCATTGACCGTCGCCGTGCCGTCGGAAAAATCCTCGGCCTGCTGCAGCACCGGGTCAGGAATGCGGTTGGCGAAGACGTCGCCCGGCAGAAACAGGACAGGCAACCTGTTTACATGCGCAAGTGCCGCCGCCGTCACCATGTTGAGCGCGCCGGGTCCGATCGAAGAGGTGGCGGCCATGAAGCGGCGACGGAAATTGGCCTTGCCATAGGCGATCGCCGCATGCGCCATCGCCTGTTCATTGTGGGCGCGGAAGGTCGGCAGTTCGTCGCGCACCTGGTAGAGCGCCTCGCCGATGCCGGCAACATTGCCGTGGCCGAAGATCGCCCAGACGCCCCCGAAGATCGGCACCTTTGCGCCGTCGATCTCGGTCATCTGTTTGCTCAGGAAACGGGTCAGCGCCTGCGCCATCGTCAGGCGGATTGTCTTGCTCATTGGTTTCCTCCGCAGTCCCTGTGCCCGTGCCTTCTTATGCTGCTTTACGGCCGCGCGCGGCAAGCCATGCCTCGGTCAGCTGCTCGAAGCGCGATGCCATGTCGGCAACCGCTTCGTCGTCCGACATCCTGCCGGAAAGCCATTGTTCGGCGGCGTTGATGAAGATGGTGCGGCCGACCGCGAAACCCTTCACGATAGGCGCCTTGGCCGTCGCTGCGAAGGCGGCCTCCAACTCGTCCTGCGGCGCCTCCAGGCCGAGCAGCACGACTCCGCGGCACCAGGGGTCGTTCTTCAGGATCACGGCCTCGATCTTCGTCCACGCGCCTGCGGATGCCTGCGGTTCGAGCTTCCACCAATCCGGCTTGATGCCGAGTGCATAGAGTTCCTCAAGCGCGCGCGGGATGGTCTTGTCGTCGAGCTTGCCGTGCTTGCCGGCGATGATCTCGATGAGAAGCTCCCTCCCCACTTTCCGCGCGGCCTCGAACAGGGCGCGCAATTTCTGCTGCTGTTCCTCCTTCAAGCCCGGCGGATCGTCGGGATGATAGAAGCACAGGCATTTGATGCAGTGGTCGACCGGCCATTCGGTGAGCTGCGAGCCGATGTCCTGCGAGAATTCGAAGCGCAGCGGCCGCGAGCCCGGCAGCTCCACCGGCCGCCCGAGCCAGGCAAAGGAATGCCTGGCGAATTCGAACATCGCCTCGCGGCCATGCCTCTCGTCGAGCAGCATGCCGTATCCGTCGCGCCCGGCGGCGACCTTGGCCGCCGCCTTCACCGTCAGCACCTTGAAATCCTCGATGCGCGAGGCATCGGCGCCGGTCTTGGCCGCGACGTCCTCGAGCTGCACCCGGTGATCGCAGGCGAACGCCATCAGCGAGGGAATGTCGTGCCGGCGCGTCGTTGCCCAGTGGATGTGGTTGATCGCCTCGTCCTTGCGCAAGGCCAGATGCCTGCTGCCGTGTTTGAGGAAGAACTGCAATTCCTCGAAGGTCGGATATTCCGGCGCGCACAACAGCCGCGACACGGCGAAGGCGCCGCAGGCATTGGCCCAGGTCGCCGCCGTGGCAAGGCTTTCGCCGCCGAGCCAGCCGCGCAGGAAGCCCGACATGAAGGCATCGCCGGCGCCAAGCACGTTGTAGATCTCGATCGGAAAACCCTTGCCGACCACGCCGTCCTCGAGATCGTCGCTGATCGGCCCGTCATAGACGATGCAGCCCATGGCGCCGCGCTTCAAGACGATGGTGGCCGAGGACAGCGAACGGATCGTCTTTAGCGCGCTCAGGCAGTCGTCGGCGCCCGAGGCGATCATGATCTCTTCCTCGGTACCCACGACGAGGTCGCAATCGGGCAGCACCGTCTTCAACTGTGCCGAGACGCGGTCGGACTTGACGTAGCGCTCAAAACCCTCGGCGTGGCCGGCCAGGCCCCAGAGGTTCGGCCGGTAGTCGATGTCGAACACGACCTTGCCGCCCTTGGCCTTCATGATGCGGATCGCCTTGCGCTGGGCGGCATCGCTGTTGGGCCGGGAAAAATGTGTGCCGGTGACGACGACCGCGCGAGCCGAGGAAATAAACGCCTCGTCGATGTCCTCCTCGGCCAGCGCCATGTCGGCGCAGTCGGAGCGGTAGAAGATCATCGGCGAAACGCCTTCGCTCTCGACCGAAAGCAGCACCAGTGCGGTCAATCGCTCCTTGTCGGTCTTCAGCCCGTCGGTGTTGACGCCTTCGCGCTTCAATTGTTCACGGATGAAGCGCCCCATCTGCTCGTCGCCGACGCGCGTCAGGAGCGCCGAACGCAGGCCGAGCCTGGCCGTGCCGACCGAGATATTGGCGGGGCAGCCGCCGACCGACTTGGCGAAGGAGGTGATGTCCTCCAGCCGCGAGCCGATCTGCTGGCCATAGAGGTCGACGGAAGCCCGGCCGATGGTGATGACGTCGAGCGCAGCGTATTTCGCGTCCACGGCTTCGCTCATTGGAACCTCCCGTCGGGCCTGTTATGTTGGGGTACACGCGCGAGCGGCAGCGTGGCGCCGAAAAATATGAAATAATAATTCCAATCCATAGTCAATATGGAATGAGCATTCCCCGATCTAAAATCGCCTTTTGCCTTCCACTCAGGCCTTGCGCCCTTTGCCGGGGTTTCGCCGCTTCTCGCCGACGCCAACGGTCAGCGCCATGGCCAGCGCCATCGTCGCCGATAGCGAGCGGAAGCCGGCAAAATCCGCCTCGGCAACCTCGAACCAGACGCTGGCGAACTGAGCAAGCGGTGAAAACGAGCTGTCGGTGATGGCAATGATCGGCACGCCCTGTTCCGAAATCGTGCGCGCCTCCTCGATCGTGGCCGGCGCATAGGGCGAGAAGGAAATGGCGACGACGGCATCCGCGGGCGTCGCAAAGCTGACCATCTCGGCGTTGAGGCCGGCGGCTGATTCGATCAGCTGGTTGCGGATCTTCAGCTTGCCAAGCGCATAGGCGATGTAGGACGCCACCGGATAGGAGCGCCGCTTGGCCAGCACATAGATGGTCTGTGCCTT
The DNA here is from genome assembly GCF_006442685.1 of Mesorhizobium sp. B2-4-7. Classification (NCBI taxonomy): domain Bacteria; kingdom Pseudomonadati; phylum Pseudomonadota; class Alphaproteobacteria; order Hyphomicrobiales; family Phyllobacteriaceae; genus Mesorhizobium; species Mesorhizobium sp. B2-4-7. The sequence goes on along the minus strand of NZ_VFVH01000002.1, from coordinate 86,914 downwards.
GGCCAGCAGGGAAATCGCTTCTTCCAGATGCGCGTCGTCCAGCGTGCGCGAAATGTCGTTGAGCGAGGTGCTGGCGGCGGCGACGAAGCCGTCGAAGATCGCCCGGTGGCCGGCGCCGCCCTCGGCCTTGGCGCGCAGCGCCTGCAGCCGTTCGTCATAGGAGGAGTTGCGCTCGCGCAGCCGTTCGCGAAACACCTGCTGCAGGCTGGTGAAGCCGTCAAAGCCGAGCTGCTGGGCAAAGCGGATCAGCGTCGAGGGCTGCACGCCGGCTGAGGCGGCGATGCTGGCGGCGGTGCCGAAAGCGATATCGTCGGGATTGTCGAGCGCATAGGCGGCGATCTGGGCGATGCGCTTGGGCAGGCTTTCGCGCCGATCGAGGATTGTGGCGCGCAGCGTCTCGAAGTCGCGAGGTACCCGTTCGTCCATCGTCGGCCCGTCCAAGCTCATCGGTGAAGCGTCCTCTCTGCCCCATCATAGCGAGGCTGCGCAAGAACACCATAAAAAATGAGGCAGACATTCCATTCCGAACAAAAATGGACTAATTCATCCACGTAGCATCTATGACGGTGGAGGAACGGAAAATGGTCGGCGTCGGTCTTATCGGCACGGGATTTATGGGCAAGTGCCACGCCATCGCGTGGAGTGCCGTCGGCGCCGTCTTTCCCGACATAACCAAACCGCGGCTTGTCCATCTCGGCGAGGTCAATGAGGATCTCGCCAGGCGCAAGGCCGGCGAGTTCGGTTTCGCCAGGGCGTCCGGCGACTGGCGCGCCGTCGTCAACGATCCCGAAGTGGACGTCATCTCGCTCACCACGCCCAACCAGTTCCATCCGGAAATGGCCATCGCAGTTCTCGAGGCCGGCAAGCATTTGTGGTGCGAAAAGCCGATGGCGCCGAGCTTCGCCGAAGCCGAGGCGATGGCGGCCGCGGCGAAGAAATCCGGCAAGGTCGCGGCGCTCGGCTACAACTACATCCAGAGCCCGGCCATCCGCCATATCGGCGCGCTGCTGGACGAAAAGATCATCGGCGAGGTCAACCATCTGCGCATCGAGATGGACGAGGATTTCATGGCCGATCCCGAGGCGCTGTTCTTCTGGAAGCACGAGGCATCTTCCGGCTATGGCGCGCTTGATGATTTCGCCGTGCATCCGCTGTCGCTGGTGTCGACCCTGTTCGGCCGCGTCGCCAGCGTCATCTGCGACATGGCCAAGCCCTATGCCGACCGCAAGCTGGCCGCCGGCGGCCGCCGCGCGGTCGAGACCTACGACATTGCCTCCGTGCTGATGCATCTGGAGAACGGCATCGCCGGCACGCTTCTGGTCAACCGTTCGGCCTGGGGCCGCAAGGGCCGCATCGCCGTCCAGATCTTCGGCTCCAAGGGCTCGATCCTGTTCGACCAGGAGCGGATGAATGAGTTCCAGCTCTACCTCACATCGGATCGCCCGACCGAACAGGGCTATCGCACCATCCTGGTGGCGCCGCAGCACAAGCCCTACGATCTGTTCGTGCCCGCGCCCGGGCATAGCCTCGGCTTCAACGATCTCAAGATCATCGAATGCCATGAACTGCTGACCCGGCTCGCCGGCAGACCGGCGCGGCTCATCGAATTCGACGAAGGTCTGGAGATCGAGCGCACCGTGCATGCGATGGCGCGATCGTTCGAGGAGAAGCGCTGGGTGGATGTAAGGTAAGGTTCGCTCCGCTGGTCGGTTTAGCCGACGGCCGCTGCGTTGACTTCCCACCCATTGACCCAGATCTGCCGCAACCGATCGCCTTCGCCCTTGAAGCGCAGTCCCGTCGGCTGGCAATCCTCGATGCGGTCGCTGCGGAAATTGCGGATCGCCTGGCGCAGCTCGCACCAGGCGACGATGTTGGCGGTCTCGGCGTAATAGATCAGCGCGATCGGGCGGATGAGGCGCTCGGAAGCGCGGCCAAGCTCGTCGCGATAGGAGAGGTCGAGCTTCTCCTCGTCGCGTATGGCGCGGCGCACCAGCGCCAGGTCGATCGCACCTGCAGAGGGCGCGGCGAATCCCCACGCATGCAGCGCATTGGCGTCGAGCGTCTGGCGCAAAGGCGGCGGTACGGCGCCGGCGATCTTGGCGCCGACGCGCTTGGCTGCCTGCTTGAGCTCGTCGTCGCCCGTGCGCTCCAGCAGCGCCAGTGACAGCACGATCGCCTCCATCTCCTCGATCGAAAACATCAGAGGCGGCAAGTCGAAGCCGGGGCGCAGGATATAGCCGATGCCCCTCCCGCCCTCGATCGGCACGCGCATGGCCTGAAGCGCTGCGATGTCGCGATAGATCGAGCGTATCGTCACCTCCAGCTGCGCGGCTATCATTGCCGCCGTCACCGGCTGCCGCGCCAGCCGCAGGATCTGGATGATCTCGAACAGGCGCGACGCCTTGCGCATTTTTCTCACCCGTTGCCGATCACAACTGACACATCATCGTCAGTTGGTTCGGCCTATAGGATCGTCTATCGGATTGAAAATCAACAGGTTCCGCTGCGGCTGGGCCGAGCGAGGCGACAGGCTACTGACATGAGCTATGCTGAAAATCTCTGGCTGTTCTTTATCCTGCTGTTCGGCATCATCGCCGTTCCGGGCATGGACATGCTGTTCGTGCTGGCCAATGCGCTGACGGGCGGGCGCGACAGGGGCCTTGCCGCGACCGGCGGCATCATGGTCGGCGGCATGGTGCACACGCTGAACGGCGCGATCGGCGTCGGCCTGCTGATGCATTTTTTGCCGATCCTGTTCAAGCCGCTGTTGATTGCAGGCGCCGCCTACATGGCCTTCATCGGCATCACGCTGATGCGCAGCTCCATCACTGTCGGTCGCGACGGGCCCGCCGGCAGCCGCTCGGCATGGAAGGCGTTTCGCCAAGGCCTTGTGACCTGCCTGATCAATCCGAAGGCCTACCTGTTCGTCCTTGCCGTCTATCCGCAGTTCCTGAGAACGGACTACGGCCCGATCTGGATGCAGGCGACGGTGATGGGCCTGCTGACCGTGCTGACGCAGGCCGCGATCTATGGCGGGCTCGCAATATCGGCCGGCCGCAGCCGCAAGCTGCTGATCGCTAATCCGCGAGCGACCATCCTTGCCGGCCGGGCGGCCGGGCTGCTGCTCTTCGCGGTGTCCGTGTTCACCGCATGGGAAGGGCTGAGGGCGGCGTAATGCCGGGCTAGACCGGACCGCCGCCCTTCTGGCGCCGGCCGGATCAGGCGGCGCCCTGCAGCGTGGCGAGAAGCTCGTCCAGCTGCTCGAACTGCTCGGACATCGCATCCGCCGCCCCGGCGCCGGCGTCGAGGGCTTCCTTCGAGGGATAGAGCTCGCGCATGACTAGCAGCGTCTTGCCGCCTTTTTCCTCGAAGGTCACCGTGGTGACGGGGCCACCCTCACCCCCTTCGTCATTGGTCCAGACGAGGCGCGAGTGCGGTGTCACTTCGAGATACCTGCCGAAGAACTCGGCAGGGTTCGAGCCGTCATGCCCGAACACCAAACGGTACCCGCCTCCCACACGAACATCCATCTCGCAGGAACGCAGGAACATGCCCATCGACTTCGGCACCCACCACTGCTTGAACAGCTCAGGCTTGGTCCACGCCTCGAACACGATGCGCGCAGGCGCGTCGAAGCTTCGCGTAACGATCAACTCCCGGTCGGACCTCCGTTCCACCGTCGTGCGTTTGGCCTCACTCGCTCTTCCTGCGTCCATCGACTTCCTCCTTGCGTTTCAATTCCTCGATAACCTTATCCAACTCGTCGAAGCGTGCGGCCCAGAGCTGGCGGTATCTCTCGATCCATGCGGTCTCCTCCTCCAGGCGGCGCAGGCCCAGCTTGCAGGTCCGCACGCGCCCGACCTTCCGCGTCGTGACGAGTCCCGCCTGCTCCAGGACGCCGACATGCTTCTTCATGCCCGTGAGGGTCATGTGGAATTTCTGGGCCAAGTCCGTGATCGAAGCGTCCGCACGGCCGAGCTGCTCCAGAACGCCGCGCCGGGTGGCGTCCGAAAGCGCGGCGAACGAGGCATCCAGGCGGGTCGCGGAATACTGAACCATTTGGTTCAGTATGTAACACGGGGATCGGTGGCATGCAAGGGAGGTGGAGGGCTGCGGCCCTAGAGCAATTCCAAGAAAAGTGCGTGCGGTTTTCTGTCCGGAATTGCGTCAAAACAAAGAGTTAGAGCGGTTCGCCGTTTCCATGAAACGGTGAACTGCTCTAAGGGCGGCGTGGTCCTGGGCTGAAACCGGAAACGCCGCCCTTATGCTCCAACCGGATCAGGCGGCGCCCTGCCGGCTCTCCATTAAGGCGCGGCGCGCCGACCGGCGCCATTCCACGGCGCCGGCAAGGCCGTGCAGCACCGTCTCCGTGGCCGCCCAGTCGATGCAGCCATCGGTGATGCTCTGGCCGTAGACGAGCTGCTTGCCCGGCACGACATCCTGCCGGCCGGCGACGAGATTGCTCTCGATCATGACGCCGATAATGCGCTCGTCCCCCGCCGCGACCTGTCCTGCCACGTCAGCCGCGACCTTGGGCTGGTTCTCCGGCTTCTTGGCTGAGTTGGCATGGCTGACATCGATCATCAGGCGGGGCGCGATACCGATGCGGGCGAGTTCGACCGAGGCGGCCTCGACGCTTGCCGCGTCATAGTTGGGCTGAACGCCGCCACGCAGGATGACATGGCAATCCTCGTTTCCGGTCGTTGCCGCGATCGCACTGCGTCCGCCCTTGGTCACCGCCATGAAATGATGCGGCTGGGCGGCGGATTTCACCGCCTCGGCAGCGATCCTGAGATTGCCGTCGGTGCCGTTCTTGAAGCCGACCGGGCAGGACAGGCCCGAGGCCAACTCGCGATGGATCTGGCTTTCGGTGGTCCGCGCGCCGATGGCGCCCCAGGCGACGAGGTCGGCGATGTATTGCGGCGTGGTCATGTCGAGAAATTCGGTCGCCGCCGGCAGGCCCAGATTGTTGACGGCGGACAGCACGTTGCGGGCCATCCGCAGCCCCTTGTCGATGTTGAAGCTGCCGTCGAGGTCGGGGTCGTTGATCAGGCCTTTCCAGCCGACCGTCGTGCGCGGCTTTTCGAAATAGACCCGCATCACGATCTCGAGCCGGTCGGACAGAGCCTCGCGCAGCGCCGCCAGACGGCTGGCATAGTCAACGGCCGCGACCGGATCGTGGATGGAACAAGGGCCGACGATGACAACAAGTCGGTCGTCGGCCCCGGTCAGGATGGAGTGGATGGCGTTGCGCGAGGCGGCAACGGTGCGCGTCGCCGTGAGTGAGCGCGGTATCTCGCGCATCACCTCTTCCGGCGTGCTCAGCAGTCTCAGTTCCTTGACCCGAAGGTCGTCTGTGGTGGTCAACACGGCTTCTGCTCCTGGTTGGGAGACCTGCCGGCTGAAAACAAAAAAGCCGCCAGGTCTGGCGGCTTGTCGGACTGTTTGCTGCAATCTTCAGATCGAGCGCAATCCTCCCGCCGCCAGCGAGCTGCTAAAGTACCAATAGGTGGCGGTCAGGTGGATCATGCGGCTCATATAGTCGAAGCGGCGGCGTTTGTCACGTACCCTGGTAGCAAGCAATTTCAGGTGAGGGCCGAGCCTTTGCGATTTCGTCATTCTAGGGCGAAGCAGGAGCGAAGCTCCGTCGCGGAGACCCTGGGATCCATGCCGCGACCTAGATGGGAGAGTGCTGCGGTGCAGAATCTTGTGCCGTAGCGACGGCCCGGAAGTCGCGGCATGGATCCTCGGGTCTGCGCCGCGTCGCTGCGCTCCTTGCTCCGCCCGTGGATGACCACCTGGTTAACGGTTTCGCTTACGCGGCCGCTACTCCGGCGACGCCCCAGCGATGCTCTGGTCGTAGTCGACCAGCGAGCCGGTCATCACGCCGGATTGCGGGCTGACCATGTAGCTGATCAGCCGGGCCAACTGGTCCGGCTTCACCAGCTGCCCCATCGGCTGCGCAGCCTCGGCCTTCTCGAGCCAGTCGTCGGGTGCGTCGTGCCATTTCTTCTGCACGATATCCTCGCCCTCGGTGTCCATCCAGCCGGGCAGCACGGCGTTGCAGCGGATGCGATTGAAGCGATAGGCGTTGGCGACATTCTTGGTCAGCGTCATCAGCGCGCCTTTGCTGGTCGAATAGGGCGTCAGGAACGACTGGCCGGTATGCGCCGACATCGACAGCACGTTGACGATCGATCCGGGGGCCTTTTTTTCAAGCAGATGCGCCACCACGCCCTGCATCAGGAAGAAGGGTCCTCGCACATTGGTGTCGAAGATGGTGTCGAAGAGCTCCTCGCTGGTCTCCACCAGCGAGCCGCGCGCGGATGTGGCGGCGGCGTTGACCAGGGCGTTGATGGTGCCGAAATGCGAAAGCGCGGTGGCGACGGCGCGCTTGCAGTCGGCCACCTTGGAGACATCGGCGCTGATGAAGATCGCGTCGACGCCCGACTTCTTGAGGCTGGCGACTGCCTTGTCGCCCTTTTCCTGCGAGCGGCCGATCAGGGCCAGCGCCCGGCAGCCTTCGTCCGCCAATGCCTCGGCGACCGCGAAGCCTATGCCTTGTGCGCCGCCGGTGACGATGGCGCGCGTTTGTGAATTGCGATCGGCTGATGCGCTCATCGCTCTGCTCCTGTGCTTTAAGTCGTTACTTGTCGAGGCGGACGGTCTGGCCTGATGTCGCCGATTTCAGCGCCGCATCCGCCAGCCGAAGTGCGATGAGCCCGTCCGTCCCGCTCGGTGCTGCCTTCTTGCCCGACGTCGCGGCGGCGATGAAGGACGCAATCTCAATGGCATAGGCATCGAGATAGCGGGTCATGAAGAAGTCGTGCAGCGGCGGGCGCGTATAGCCCTTCTCATTGGCCAGTTCGATCGACACCGGCCGCTGGTTCTCGGCCGCGACCATGCCTTTCGAGCCATGCACCTCGATGCGCTGGTCGTAGCCATAGGTGGCGCGGCGCGAATTGGAGATGACGGCCTGCTTGCCGGAAGCCGTTTCGAGGATAACGCTGACCGAGTCGAAATCGCCGGCCTCGCCGATCTTCTTGTCGACCAGCACCGAGGCATGCGCACTGACCGCCACCGGCTCTTCGCCGAGCAGGAAGCGCGCCATGTCGAAATCATGGATGGTCATGTCGCGAAAGATTCCGCCGGAGCGCGCGATGTAGTCGATCGGCGGTGCGCCCGGATCGCGCGACGTGATGGTCACCATCTCGACCGTGCCGATGGCGCCGTCATCGATTGCCTTGCGCACCGCAGCGAAGTGCGGGTCGAAGCGCCTGTTGAAGCCGACCATCAGCGTCGCCTTGGCCTTCTCGACCACGGCCAGGCACTGCTCGACCCGCTTGACGTCGAGGTCGATCGGTTTCTCGCAGAAGATCGCCTTGCCGGCCTTGGCGAAGCGCTCGATCAGGTCGGCATGGGTGTCGGTCGGCGTGCAGATCACGACCGCGTCGATGTCCCCGGATTTCTCGATGGCATCAATGGTGCGCACCTCGGCGCCGTAGGCCGTGGCGAGTTCGCTCGCCGCCTTCTCGAAAGCGTCGGCAACGGCGACCAGTTTGGCCTGCGGATTGGAGCCGACGGCGCGGGCGTGGACCTTGCCGATGCGGCCGGCACCGAGGAGGGCGAAGCGGAGAGTCATGGAAATTTCCTCTGGGGAATGGTTCGAAGGTTGGCGGGGCGCCGGTCATGCGCGCAGGTGTTTTTCCGGTCAAGACAAGATCGACAGGGAGGCGATGACCGCCGCCTCCGCGCCCGGCCTAGGCCGCGAGTTCGGCCTCTCCGGTCTTGGCGCCGGTGATGTAGGAAACGATATCGTTTCCGTCGGTGTTCTCCTTGCGCAAATTGGCGACGATGCGGCCGCGCCGGAAGACGACGATGCGGTCGCAAAGGTCGAACACCTGGCGCATATTGTGGCTGATCAGGATCAGCGGCTCGCCATTGTCCTTCAGCGTGCGGATGATGTTCTCGACCTGCGCGGTCTCCTGCACGCCGAGTGCTGCCGTCGGCTCGTCCATGATGATCAGCTTGGAGGCGAAGGTCGCGGTTCTGGCGATCGCCACGCATTGCCGCTGGCCGCCCGACATATGGCGGATGGTGTTCGACAGGTTTGGGATTTTCACCGCCGTGCGCACCAGCGCCGCTTCGGTCGCCTTGCGCATCCCCCGGCGGTCCAGGATCGAAAACGGTCCCAGATTGAACAGCACTTTTTCTCGGCCAAGGAACAGGTTCGACGGCACGTCGAGGTCGTCGGCCAGCGCCAGGTTCTGGAACACGGTCTCGATGCCGGCCTCGCGCGCCTCGATAGGGCCCGAAAAATTGACTTGCTTGCCGTCGAACCAGATCTGGCCGCTGGTCGGTTGCTCGACGGCGGTGATCTGGCGCACGAAGGTCGACTTGCCGGCGCCATTGTCGCCCATGATGGCGACGTGTTCGCCCTTGCGCAGCTCGAAATTCGCGCCTTCCAGCGCCTGCACGCCGCCATAGCGCTTGGTCAGGGTTTCGGTCTTCAGGACGATGTCTGCCATGGTCAAGCCCTCAATGCCCGCAGGCGTTGGCGCCACTGGTCGAGAACGACGGCGCCGACGATGATCACGCCCTTGACCATCTCCTGGTAGTAGGCGTCGAGGCGCAGGAAGGTGAAGCCGGAGATGATGACGCCGAAGATCAGCGCGCCGATCACCGTGCCGATGATCGAGCCGCGGCCGCCCGACAGCGATACGCCGCCGATGACCGCCATGGCGATGGCGTCGAGTTCGTACATCACGCCCATGCCGGCCTGGGCGGTGAGGTTCTTGGAAGACAGCACCACCGCGGCGAGCGCCGCGAGTATGCCGGCGATGACGTAGACCAGGATCTTGTGGTTGGCGATCTTGATGCCGGACATGCGTGCGGCGTCCTCGTTGGAGCCGATCGCGTAGCAATGCTTGCCGTATCGTGTGTAGGTCATGATCAGCTGGAACAGCACGGCCAGCGACAGGAAGATGATGACGGGCATCAGGCCCTTGCCGATGGCGGCGAAGCTCTCGGTCGGGAACGAGATGGGCTGCCCCTTGGACCACCATTTGGCGATGCCGCGCGCGGTCACCATCATGCCTAGCGTGGCGATGAAGGGCGGAATGCGCGTGTAGGCGATCAGGGCGCCGTTGACCAGGCCTGCCAGCAGCCCGCAGCCGATGGCGACCAGCACCGGCACGATCACCGGCAGGTCGGTCCAGCCCTGAGCCAGGAACATCGCCTTGGGATTGGGGTTGCCGTTGACCGTCGCCACCTGGGCGAAGCTCATGGCGATCATGGCGGTGGCGCCGACGATCGAGCCCGACGACAGGTCGATGCCGCCCGATATGATAACCTGCGTCACGCCGATGGCGATGATGCCGACGATCGATACTTGCAGGATGATGATCTGTAGCCGCGCCTCGTTGAAGAGGCCGCCGACATTGCTGCGGGTGTTGAACAGGAAGCTGTCGCCGAGAAAGACGCGGCCGATCAATTCGAAGATGACGACAAGAATGACGAGCGCCAGGAAGACGTTGAATTCCGCCGGCCATATGCGCTTCTTCGCATCATAGCTGACCCCGCCGACGCCATGAGATGTCTGTGCCACTCGTCTATCCTCCGTCAGCCGCGGTCGCTCCTGGCGCCATGAAAGCGCCGAGAGGAGGAGCGGCGCCCGGTCCTTTGAGCGCCGCCCCGAGGTGAACCGTTCCGCCGCTCAGTTCTTCTTCAGGAACTTGTCGATGTTGGCCGGCGTCACCAGTTGGAAGGGCACGTAGACCTTGTGTTCGACCTTCTCGCCCTTGGACAGTTTCAGTGCCGCGTCGAGCGCGCCGGCGCCCTGGCCAGCCGCGTCCTGGAACACGGTGGCGTCGAGGTCGCCTGCCTGCATGGCGGCGAGCGCGTCCTGCGTGGCGTCGACACCGCCAACGACAACCGTCTTCATGTCGACATTGGCGGCCTTCATTGCCTGGATGGCGCCGATGGCGCTTTCGTCATTGTTGGCGATGACGCCGTCGAACGGCTTGCCGGTCGACAGCCAGTTGGTCATCAGGTTCTGGGCCTCATCGCGGTTCCAGTTCGACGTCTGCTTGTCGATGATCTTGATGAAGCTGCAATCCGGCGTTGCGATCACCTCCTCGATGTCCTTGGTGCGCTGCACGGCTGCCTGGTTGGAAAGCTCGCCCATGATCACATAGACATTGGCTTCCTTCTTGCCGGCTTCCTTGAACAGGCGGCAGACCTCCTTGGTTTCGAGCGTGCCGGAATCGGCCTCGTTCGAAGCGACGAAGGCCTGGTTGTCAGGCAGCGTGTCGACATTGACCGGTTCGCGGTTGACATACACCAGCGGGATCTTTGCGGCGGCCGCGGCATCCGACATCGCCTGCGTGGCCGAGGTGTCGACCGGATTGACGATGATGGCGTCGACCCCTGATGCGGCGAAGTTCTTGATCTGGTCGAGCTGTTTGGCGACGTCGTTCTGCGCGTCCTCGACCTGCAGCTCCACGCCGCTCATGCCCTTGGCCTGCTCGATCATGCCGTTGCGCAGCACGGTCAGGAAATTGTCGTCGAACTTGGCCATCGACACGCCGATCTTGGCGGCCATGGCGGACGAACTCATCAGCGCCGCGAAAGCGACGCCCAAAATCATTTTCTTCATTGTATCTCTCCTCCACTTTGGGTGTCCGGTCGCACCGATCTATCCGGAATCCCCGATCTCCTCGGGGAATCTCTCCCTGATATCATTTCGTTCCAACGCGGTTCACCACTGGCTGGAACGCCGAACTGCCTGCTCGAACCAGATGTTGTCGGAACGAAAGAACCAAAATGTACAGTCAGTGAAATATTTATTCCATTTCGGATCGGGGCGTCAAGGGAGATTCCGAATCCGGGCGTGCGATTTTCGGCTGCCTCTGATGGATTCTATCATTTCAGGCGGCTGGTTTGCGGCAGACCGGGCTGCCCGAGGGTTTTATCGTTTCATGGAAACGCCCTACCTTCCGTCCTGACGCGACCTGGACGGAAAACCGCTGCGCATTCCTGAAATGGCTTCAGATGTTTTCCGGCAAATAGATGTCGAAGGGGAGGAATGTCTGGCCCGGCGCATTGGCCGCGCCAGTTTCGATGGCATGCGCCATCCGATCGACGAGCTCGCGACAGAGCGCGGCAAGCGGCGTCGAGATCACCATCGTCAGGATGTTGTCGGCAAGCGCGGCGCGCGATTCGGCGTTGATCTCGTTGCAGACGACCACCGGCATGCTTGCGGGCTTCGCTGTCCGCAGCGCCGAGACGGCGCCCTCCATGCCGCCGCCGGCGACGTAGCAGCCGACAAGATCCGGATATCGCCCCAGAAGATCGATCGTCGCATCATGGGTCACCTGGTTGGCCTCCAGATTGACCAGCGTCTCCAGCACGTTGAAGTCCGGCGCATGCTCGCGAAAGAAGGAGCGGAAGCCGATCTCACGCAGCTCATGGCCGTGGAAGCGATGGCTGCCGACAAAAAGGGCGACCTTGCCGGGCTTCCTCGCAGCCTTCGAGATCATCCAGGCGGCGGTGCGGCCGACCTTGCGGTTGTCGAGCCCGACATAGCCTTCGCGGATGCCGGCGGCGAAGTCGGACAGCAGGGAGAAGACCGGCTGCCCCCTGGCCTTTAGCGCCTCCACGACCGCCGTCAGCGTCGGATGATCAGGGCCGACCACGGCGATCGCCCGCGATTTCGCCGCCAGCCTGCGCGTCTGGGCGGCGATCTCATCCGGGGCCAGGGAGCTGGCGAAATCGATGGTTGCGACGCCACGGAAGCGCTGCGATTGTGCGACCGCGAGTTCGAGTTCCCGCGCGAAATCGCCATAGAAAACGTCATTGCCCCGAAGCAGCAGGAAACCCAGCCGATACTCGGGCAATTCCTGGCGCATACGCTGCTTGATCAGGCCTGCGGCGTGATAGCCGATCTCGGTCGCGGCGTCATAGACGCGGCGCGCCGTTTCCTCGCGCACAGGCAGGCGGCTGTTGAGTACCCGGTCCACCGTGGCGACGCTGACGCCGGAGATGCGCGCCAGATCTGATATGGTCGGCCGTTTCGCCATGTCTGTCCTCATTTGACCGTGCATCTTTCCTACATCTTGATGATAGGAAATGATAGAAACTATCTTTATGATGTTGAGTCTATCATGAGCTGGCGTTATTTTCAGCCTCGAAGTCAGGAAATGTCGGGCATTCGCGTGGCGGATGCCCTTGCCGAGGGAGGCAACCATGCATGCTGCGCCGTCCCGGCGTGACTACAGCCTGATCGGCCGCGACGCCAGGCTGGCCGTCGAGACCGGCCTGTCGGCGGCCGAATGGTATCACACCGACATTCCCCGCAAGCAGATGAAGGAGCTGATGCAGCGCTCCGACGCGCCCGCGCTCCGCGACACGGCGATCTGGATCGCCGCGCTCATCGTCAGCGGCGCCGGCGGTGCCTGGTTCTGGGGCACCTGGTGGTGCGTGCCGTTCTTCTTCGCCTATGGCGTGCTCTACGGCTCGTCCACGGATTCCCGCTGGCACGAATGCGGCCATGGTACGGCCTTCCGCACGCAGTGGATGAATGATTGGGTCTATCAGGTCGCCTGCTTCATGATCATGCGCAACCCGGTGACCTGGCGCTGGAGCCACACGCGCCATCACACCGACACCATCATCGTCGGCCGCGATCCGGAAATCTCGGTCATGCGGCCGCCGGACCTGGTGCGCGCCATCCTCGGCTTTGTCGGCGTGCTCGACGCCTGGCATGCGATGTCAGACATGCTGCGCAACGCCGCCGGCAACATCAGCGCGGCCGAAAAGACCTTTATTCCCGAGCAGGAACAGCCGAAAGCGATCCGCATCGCCCGCATCTGGACCGCGATCTATGCCGCAACCATCGCGCTGGCGCTCTATACCGGCTCGTTCCTGCCCTTGATGCTGGTCGGCCTGCCCAGGCTCTATGGCGCCTGGCACCACGTCATGGTCGGCCTGCTGCAGCATGGCGGTCTTGCCGACAACGTCACCGACCATCGGCTGAACAGCCGCACCGTCTACATGAACCCGATCAGCCGTTTCATCTACTGGAACATGAACTACCACGTCGAGCATCATATGTTCCCGATGGTGCCCTACCATGCGCTGCCGAAGCTGCATGAACTGATCAAGCATGATTTGCCGGCGCCGACGCCCTCGATCCTGGCCGGCTATCGCGAGATGCTGCCTGTCTTCTGGCGCCAGTTGCGCAACGAGGATTATTTCCTCAAGCGCGAGCTGCCGCCAACGGCCAGGCCGTATCGCGAGGATCTGCACAACGACAATGCTGCCTTCAACGCCGCGGCGGAGTGATATCCGCCCGTGAGGCGCGATCGGGAAATTTCGCGGGAGAAATGTATGAGCGACTGGGTCGAGGCCTGTGCCGTGGGAGACATCGACGAAGAAGATGTGATGCGGCTCGATCACGGCGGCCGCAGCTACGCCATCTATCGCAGCCCCGATGACGAGTATTTCGCCACCGACGGCCTTTGTACGCACGAAAAGGTGCATCTCGCCGACGGGCTCGTCATGGACGACATCATCGAATGCCCCAAGCACAATGGCCGCTTCAACTACAAGACAGGCCAGGCCAAGGGTGCGCCGGCCTGCGTCAACCTCAGGACCTATCCGGTCAAGGTCGAGGCCGGCAGCGTCCTCGTCCAGATCGGATGACCGGTATGACGCGCGGAATGGTCATCATCGGCGCCGGGGAATGCGGCGGCCGGGCAGCGCTTACATTGCGTGACCTCGGCTATGAGGGACCAGTGACGCTGGTCGGCGACGAGCCGCATCTGCCCTATGAACGGCCGCCTCTGTCCAAGGACGCCATGGCCGGCGGCGCGCCCGAGATCAAGGCGATCGCCAGCGACGAGATCCTCGCCGAAAAGTCGATCCGGCATATCCATTCCATTCAGGCTGCAGCGATCGATCGCGCCGCGTATACTGTGCGCCTGTCGGACGGTTCGGTCCTGCCCTATGACAAGCTGCTGCTGGCGACGGGCTCGACGCCGCGCAAACTGCCGATGCCCGGCCTTGGCGGGCGCTGCGTCTACCTCAGGACCTTCGCCGATGCGCTGGCTATCCGCGCCCATCTCAAGGCGGGTAACCGCATTGCCGTCATCGGCGGCGGCTTCATCGGGCTCGAGCTCGCCGCGGTGGCCCGCAAGCTCGGTGCCGCGGTCACCGTCATCGAGGCGCAGCCGCGCATCCTGATGCGCGGCGTACCGGCCGAGATCGCCAAGGTCGTCCATGACACCCACGTCGCCGAAGGCGTCGACATAGCGTGCGGCGAAGGCATTGCCTTGATCGCCGACGACGGCAGGCAGGTGCGCATCGCGCTTGCCGGCGGCCGCGAAATCCTCGCCGATCTCACCATCATCGGCATCGGCGCCGTGCCGGTGACGGCTCTTGCCGCCGAAGCGGGACTGGCCATCGACAACGGCATATCAGTCGACGCCGAACTGCGCAGCAGCGACCCCGACATCTTCGCTGCCGGCGATTGCTGTTCGTTCCCGCTTGCCGTCTATGGCGGCCGTCGCGTGCGGCTGGAGGCCTGGCGCAACGCCCAGGAACAAGGCGCGCTGGCGGCAAAAAACATGCTCGGCGCCGGCGAAGCACATGCGGCGGTGCCGTGGTTCTGGTCGGATCAATACGGCCTGTCCCTGCAGATCGCGGGGCTTTCCGACGAAGGCCGCAGCACGGTGCGCCGCGATCTCGGCGATCACGCCTTCATCCTCTTTCATCTTGCCGAGGACGGCAGGCTGGTGGCCGCCAGCGGCATCGGGCCGGGCAATGCGGTCGCCCGCGATATCAGGCTGGCGGAGATGCTGATCGGCAAACGGGCGAGGCCGGCGCCGGAAGCGCTCGGTTCGCAGGCGGTGAAATTGAAGTCGCTGCTGGCGGCGTAGGATGCAACGCCAATTGTCAGGGTCTGCGGCGCAGGCGTTGGCAAATTAACGTCAGCGCGCCTGAGCTCCCTAAAACAGCGCCTTCAGCTCCGGTAGTTTGTCATTGACCAGCCAGCCGTAATAATTCTCCTCCGGCAGCTTCACCGGCTCGCCGGCGGCGCTGCGCTTCTCGTTCTCCGCCTTCAGCGCATAGGCGCGCTGCTCGGGATTGCCGACATTGTAGAGCGTGGCGGTCAGGCCCGGATTGCTCGAAATGTCGAAGCCGGCGATGCTCTTGTAGGCGTCGATCGATTTCCGGATCGTCGCGGCGACGTAGGGCAGCGTCAGGTCGGGATCCATGATGGTCTTGTAGACCGCATTGGGATCGCCGACGTCGAGCTTGGGCAGGCCGGAAACCTTGTGCACGAGATCGCTCATCTGGAGCGCGGTCAGCGGATTGAGCTGGCCGAGACCAAAGGTCTGGCCGGCATAGTAGGGCTGGAAGAAAGTGGCGCCGAAACGGTCGTTGGGGAAATCCTCGCCGCCCACCGTCTTTCCGCGAAACGAACGGTTCCACACCTGCTCGCGGCATTCCCATAAATCGTAACTGTCGGACATTCCGGCGCATTTCCTGAATTCCGGCCGCTGCACGAAATCCGTGATGCCCTCGCCGTCATAGGCGAAGGACAGTTTGCTGGAGAGATAGGAGATCGCCTTGACGTAGTAGGTCTGCAGCCGGTCGTAGGCGTCGACATTGTAGGTGTGCTCGCCGACGATGGCGCCGACAATGTGCATTGGATCGATGCCGTAGACGCTTGCCGCCTTCTTGATCTTGCCGCGCAGGTCGGCGTCGTTCTGCAGCAGCGCATAGACCTTGCGGTATTTTGCCTGGAACGTGGTGTTGGTGGCCTGCGTGCGCCGGCTCGAGGCTCCCGGAATGCTGGGCTGCTCGGCATTGCGGTTTCCCGGCGGCACCAGGGTTGCCGCGTCGGCGCCGAACAGCGTTGCCGCCAGCGTCAAGCCGAGAATGACTGGGATGAGTTTTTTCATGCGCCCCGCCGCCTAGAGAATTGCCGCGCAAACTAGGTAAAGCTCCTGGTCGAGTCGAGAGCGGCCCTGCGCTCGGCAGAACGAAAGGTGGCCGAATGATACCATCCGGCCACACATGATCCATTCGCCCGACAGGCGCCGGAACGATCCGGCGCGCGCCTGCTCAAAGAATGAAGCGCGACAGATCGGTGTTCCTCGACAAGTCGCCGACATGTTTCTCCACATAGGCGGCGTCGATGGTCACCGCAGTGCCGTTGCGGTCCGGCGCGTCGTAGGAGATCTCGTCCAGCACGCGCTCCATCACCGTCTGCAAACGCCTCGCGCCGATGTTCTCGACGCTGGCGTTGAGGTCGACGGCGATGCCGGCGAGCGAATCGATGGCGTCGTCGGTGAAGGTCAGGTCGACGCCTTCGGTCTTCATCAGCGCGATATACTGCTTGATGAGGCTCGCTTCCGTCTCGGTCAGGATACGAACGAAGTCCTCCTTTTCCAGGGCGCGCAATTCGACGCGGATAGGCAGGCGGCCCTGCAGCTCTGGCAAAAGGTCGGACGGCTTCGAGACGTGGAACGCACCCGATGCGATGAACAGGATGTGATCGGTCTTCAACGGCCCATATTTGGTCGCCACCGTGGTGCCTTCGACCAGCGGCAGCAAGTCGCGCTGCACGCCTTCGCGCGAAGGGCCGCCGGAGATGTCCGACCGGGCCGCAATCTTGTCGATCTCGTCGAGGAAGACGATGCCGTCATTTTCCGCGGCGTCCAGCGCCCGGCGAACCACCTCGTCCTGGTCGAGCAGCTTGTCGGACTCGTCGTTGACCAGCAGGTCGTAGGATTCCTTCACCGTCGTCTTGCGCAATTTGGTCTTCTTGCCGCCCATTGCCTTGGACAGCATGTCGTTGATATTGAGCACGCCGATATTGGCGCCCGGCATGCCGGGAATCTCGAAGCCGGGCATGCCGCCATTGCCGGTGTCGGCCACTTCGATCTCGATCTCCTTGTCGTCGAGTTCGCCCTCGCGCAGCTTCTTGCGGAAAGAATCGCGCGTCGCAGGGCTGGCAGTCTTGCCGACCAGCGCCTCCAGCACGCGTTCCTCGGCGTTGACATGGGCGCGCGCCTTGACGTCCTCACGCATCTTCTCGCGCACCAGGCCGATGGCGACCTCGACGAGGTCGCGCACGATCTGCTCGACATCGCGGCCGACATAGCCGACCTCGGTGAATTTGGTTGCCTCGACCTTGACGAAGGGCGCACCGGCCAGCCGCGCCAGGCGGCGCGAGATTTCGGTCTTGCCGACGCCGGTCGGCCCGATCATGAGGATGTTCTTCGGCATCACCTCTTCGCGCATCTGGCCTTCCAGCTGCTGGCGGCGCCAGCGGTTGCGCAAGGCGATGGCCACGGCACGCTTGGCGTCTTTCTGGCCAATGATGAAGCGGTCGAGTTCCGAAACGATTTCGCGGGGAGAAAATGTGCTCATATCACTAAATTCCACTTTGCCACTGCTTGATGGCCTCGAACGGATGCAGCAGCATGATCACGTTGAGTGTCAGATTGTCCCGGATAAGGTAGCCCGTACCCAGTTCGAAAAGGATGGCGAGGCTGACGATCACCCATATAGGTAGCCTTCGCGCCATCACAAATCCCAGCACCATGGCCAGCGTGTCCGACACCGAATTGATGATGCTGTCGCCGTAATAGTCGAGCGAGATGGTGCCGGCGCGGTAGCGCTCTATGATGAACGGGCTGTTCTCGATCAGCTCCCAGCCGCCTTCTATGAAGACGGCGAAAGCCAGCCGCAAGCCGACCGGCGAACGCGGAAACAGGAACCTAGCCAGCGCATAGAACAGGAAGCCGTGGATGATATGCGAGAACGTGTACCAGTCCGATATATGCTGGGAATTTTCGGAACTGTTCACCACGCCGTGCCAGAGCTTGACATAGCCACAGGTGCAGATCGGCGGATGCCCCATGCCATAGAGGGCTCCAGCCTGGAAGATGATCAGGGCGAGCACGAGCAGAAGCCCCATCCGCCAGCTGTCTTCATAGGCCGAGAGCGCTCTGTCCTCGCCAACTGCGTTCATCCGTCAGTTCCCCGCTTCCGTGTCGCCCGCTTGCCTCTCGTGCGCATCGATTGCCATCAGCAAGACGTCGCCATATCTGGATTGCCGGCGATCAATTGCGCGGAATCCCGCCTTTTCATAGGCGCGGATGGCGCGTCCATTGGATGGGTCGGGATCGATGATGACGCGCGGCACGCCTTCCTCGAATAACTGCTCGACGAACTGGCGCACCATCGCCGAGCCATGGCCGATGCCGACCAGTTCCGGCCGGCCGATCGACAGGTCGATGCCGAGCGTCCCGAACGGCTGGTCGGCATAAGGGTGGTCTTCTTCCAGGTGTGGATCGTAGCTTTGCAGGTAAGCGATCGGCGTGCCGTCGAGTTCCACGATCAGCGGTTCGACGGAAATCGAATCGATATGATCGCGAATCTCGGCGATTTCCGTCTCTGGATCGTCCCACCACTGAGCGACATGCGGTTCGGCGAGCCAGCCGGCGATCATCGGCAGGTCCTTCTGGGTCACCGGCCGAAAATCGTAGCTATGTTCGTGTCTTTCCATGATCTTCTCCGAAGCCGGCCTCCATTTTTCGCTTGCGCGGTCTTTCGGATCGGGATCATGGACGCCGGCCTGTTTCAGGCGGCATCGAGTGTTTCGACGACGAAATTGTTGTTGGTGTAGACGCAGATGTCGGAGGCGATCTGCATCGCCTTGCGCGCGATCTCCTCGGCATCCTTGTCGCTGTCCATCAAGGCGCGGGCCGCAGCCAGCGCATAGTTGCCGCCTGAACCGATGGCCATGACGCCATGCTCGGGCTCGAGCACGTCGCCGGTGCCGGTCAGCGCCAGCGAGACCGACTTGTCGGCCACCAGCATCATCGCTTCCAGCCGGCGCAGATAGCGGTCGGTGCGCCAGTCCTTGGCGAGTTCGACACAGGCGCGCGTCAACTGGTCGGGATATTGTTCGAGCTTGGCTTCGAGCCGCTCCAGAAGCGTGAAGGCGTCCGCCGTGGCACCGGCGAAACCGGCGATCACGTTGCCATCCTTGCCGATGCGGCGCACCTTTCTCGCGTTGCCCTTCATGATGGTCTGGCCAAGGCTGACCTGGCCATCGCCGGCGATCACCACCTTGTTGCCCTTGCGCACCGTCACGATAGTCGTGGCGTGCATGGTCAGTTCATTGGACATTTGCTGCTCCGATTCGCGCCATCCCTCAAAAGGCGATTGGCGCGGTACGAGTGACTTTGATCAGCCCATATGTATGCATGGGGGCGGTGATTGCAAACGCTCGATACCGGCCTGGATCGCAACTGGCAATCGCCGGATCATGCTGCTAGAAGGCTTTCGTTTTCAAGCAGGCGAACGCCTGAAGCGCTTAAACTCACGGACAAGGACAAGGCCATGTCGCCCCGTTCCGCCGAAATCAGCCGCAAGACCAGGGAAACCGACATTGCCGTGTCGGTCCATGTCGACGGCTCCGGCAAATCGGACATCGTGACCGGCGTCGGCTTCTTCGATCATATGCTCGACCAGCTTTCGCGCCATTCGCTGATCGACATGACCGTTCGGGCCAAGGGCGACCTGCACATAGACGACCACCACACGGTCGAGGACACCGGCATCGCGCTCGGCCAGGCGCTGGCCAAGGCGCTGGGCGAGCGGCGCGGCATCATGCGCTATGCCTCGATCGATCTTGCCATGGACGAGACGCTGACGCGCGCGGCGATCGATGTCTCCGGCCGTCCCTTCCTGGTGTGGAACGTTTCGTTTTCCTCGCCCAAGATCGGCACCTTCGACACCGAGCTGGTGCGCGAATTCTTCCAGGCGCTGGCACAGAACGCCGGCATCACGTTGCATGTCACCAATCACTATGGCGCCAACAACCACCACATCGCCGAAACCTGCTTCAAGGCGGTGGCGCGTGCGCTGCGGACAGCACTGGAGCGCGATCCGCGCCAGCCGGACGCGGTTCCCTCCACCAAGGGATCGTTGAAGGGATAGGTCATGGCCAGCTATGTCGTGATGGAACCGCCGGGCCCTGGCGAAAAGGCCGATGCGACGGCGCTTGTCCGCGACGGCTTCACCTGGCTCGGCCTGCTGGTGCCGCCGCTGTGGTTCGCCTGGCATCGGCTGTGGATCGAAGCGGCACTCACCTTCATTGTCATGGCGGTGCTTTCGATGCTTGGCGAAAGGCTCGGTCTCGGGTTGGCCGGTTCGCTGCTGTCCCTGCTTGTCTCGCTCTATGTCGGCTTGGAAGGGCAGGCGCTGCGCATCGCGGCGCTCCGCCGCCGCGGCTGGCGCGAATGCGGGGTGGTCGAAGCCGGTTGGCTCGACGATGCCGATGCGCGCTTTGCCCTGGAGGCCGAGCGGCATGCGGATGAAGCCGAGCCTGCGCCGCGCATGGTGCCGGACGCCGCCCTGGCGCGCCCGGCGCAGCCGGGCATGGCGCTTGGGCTGACCCACATTCCGGGAAGGCGCTGACATGCGCGTTGCGATCATCGATTACGGCTCGGGCAATTTGCGCTCGGCCACCAAAGCCTTCGAGCGCGCGGCGCGCGAGGCGGGCATCGCCGCCGGCATCGACCTGACCGCCGACGCCGAGCGGGTGCGCACGGCCGACCGCATCGTGCTGCCCGGCGTCGGCGCCTATGCCGATTGCGCGGCCGGCCTGCGTGCCGTCCCCGGCATGTGGGAAGCTGTCGAGGAAGTCGCCATCGCCAAGGGGCGTCCTTTCCTCGGCATCTGCGTCGGCATGCAGCTGATGTCGCAGCGCGGCCTCGAAAAGACGATCACCGATGGCTTTGGCTGGATATCAGGTGACGTGAAGGAGATCACGCCGGCCGATCCGGCACTGAAGATCCCGCAGATCGGCTGGAACACGATCGAGCTGATGCGCAAGCATCCGCTGTTCTCCGGCGTTCCAACCGGGCCAACCGGCCTGCACGCCTATTTCGTCCATTCCTATCATCTCGATGCGCGCAAGCCCGACGAGGTGCTGGCGATCGCCGACTATGGCGGCCCGGTAACGGCGACCGTCGCCCGCGACAATCTCGTCGGCACGCAGTTCCACCCAGAGAAGAGCCAGGCGCTGGGCCTCGCCCTGATCACCAATTTCCTGCGCTGGAGGCCTTGAGGAGCCATGAGCAAGAAGGGCTATTGGATGGCGATGATCGATGTTCGCGATCCCGATCTGTACAAGCGGTATATCGAGGCGAATGCCGTTGCCTTCGCCAAGTACGGCGCGAAATTCGTCGTGCGGGCGGGACGCCACGAGAGCCCGGAAGGGCCAACCGGCAACCGCCACGTCCTGGTCGAGTTCGAATCCTACGCCAAGGCCGTCGAATGCTATCATTCGCCGGAATATCAGCAGGCCTCTAAATTCCGGCTTGCCGCCTCGACCGGCCATTTTGTCATTGTCGAAGGCGCCTGAGAAAATGATCCTGTTTCCGGCAATCGACCTCAAGGACGGCCAGTGCGTGCGCCTCAGGCACGGCGACATGGCGACCGCGACCATCTACAACGACGACCCGGCCGCCCAGGCAAAGGCATTTGAAGAGCAGGGCTTCGAATGGCTGCATGTCGTCGACCTCAATGGCGCCTTCCAGGGTCAGAGCGTCAACAGCGCCGCGGTCGGCGCCATCCTCAAGGCGACCAAGAACCCGGTGCAGCTCGGCGGCGGCATCCGCACGCTCGAGCAGATCGAGGATTGGCTCGACCGCGGGCTTGCCCGTGTCATTCTCGGCACCGTGGCCGTGCGCGATCCGGACCTGGTCAGGCAGGCTTGCAAGGCCTTTCCGGGCAAGGTCGCCGTCGGCATCGACGCCAAGGGCGGCAAGGTGGCGGTCGAGGGCTGGGCCGAAGCGTCGAGCCTCGGCGTCGTTGAGCTAGCCAGGAAATTCGAAGGCGCCGGCGTCGCCGCCATCATCTACACCGACATCGACCGCGATGGCGTGCTGACCGGCATCAACTGGGATTCCACGATCAGCCTCGCCGATGCCGTGTCGATCCCCGTCATCGCGTCGGGCGGCCTCGCCTCGATCGCCGACATCGTGCGCATGACCATGCCCGACGCGCAAAAGCTCGAAGGGGCGATCTCCGGCCGTGCGCTTTACGACGGCCGTATCGACCCGGCCGAAGCATTGGCGATCCTGAAAGGCGCGCCCCCGGTGGAGATGCGATCTTGAAAGTCTCGATCATCCTGGCCTCCTATGACAGCGGCCATTATCATGGCGGCATGGGGCAGGGGCCGGACGCGCTGATTGCGGGCGGACTGGTCGAAGCCCTGACCATGGCCGGCCACGATGTCGCGGTCGAGGACATCGGCAAGGTCGGCGATGCCCAGGAGCGTGAGATCGCCACCGGTTTCGCTGTCTGCAATGCCGTTTCGGGCGAGGTCCGCATTGCCCGCGACAGGGGACGCTTTCCCATCGTGCTGGCCGGAAACTGCCTGACATCAGCCGGCGCGGTCGCCGGCGAAGGCGCCGACGCGATCATCTGGGCCGACCAGCACGGCGACCTCAACACGCCCGACACATCCATATACGGGTTTCTCGACGGCATGGCGCTGGCCACCGTGCTTGGCCTGTGCTGGCGCCCGATGGCGGCGGCCATTCCCGGCTTCCAGCCGATCGATCCGTCGCGCTGCGTGCTCGTCAACGCCCGCGATCTCGACCCGGACGAGAAACAGCTTCTGGAGGCATTGCCGGTGATCCGCACGGAATGTCCGGGAGCGGCAGCGGCAACCGAAAAACTCAAGGTCGCCGGCGCTAAACGCGTGCACTTGCATCTCGATCTCGACGTGCACGACCCTGAGGCGCTGCAGGCCAACCGCTATGTAGCGCCGGGCGGGCCGAACCCGG
Organism: Mesorhizobium sp. B2-4-7; assembly: GCF_006442685.1. Lineage (NCBI taxonomy): Bacteria > Pseudomonadati > Pseudomonadota > Alphaproteobacteria > Hyphomicrobiales > Phyllobacteriaceae > Mesorhizobium > Mesorhizobium sp. B2-4-7. The sequence goes on along the minus strand of NZ_VFVH01000002.1, from coordinate 64,034 downwards.
AACAATTGCGCGACGCGACCTGCGCTATGGCGCTTGCGGTGCCGATCGTCGGCATCACCGTTTCCGCCTACGATCCGGCTTTCGATGCGCAGGCCGATGTGCCGCCGCTGGTCGGGCAGCTGCTCAACGATCTCATAGCCACGATAGAAGGCCGCTGATGCTGAAAGCCCGCGTCATCCCCTGTCTCGACGTCAAGGGCGGCCGCGTCGTCAAGGGCGTCAACTTCGTCGATCTCGTCGATGCCGGCGACCCGGTCGAGGCCGCCAAGGCCTATGACGCGGCCGGCGCCGACGAGCTTTGCTTCCTCGACATCACCGCGTCATCGGACAATCGCGAGACCATCTTCGATGTCGTCGCCCGCACGGCCGAGCAATGCTTCATGCCGCTCACCGTCGGCGGCGGCGTACGCCAGGTCGCCGATATCAGGAAATTGCTCCTGGCCGGCGCCGACAAGGTGTCGATCAACACGGCGGCGGTCAAGAACCCGGATTTCGTCGCCGAGGCCGCCGACAAGTTCGGCAACCAGTGCATCGTTGTCGCCATCGACGCCAAGAAAGTGTCGGGCGCCGGCGAGGCCGACCGCTGGGAGATCTTCACCCACGGCGGACGGGAAAAAACCGGCATGGATGCGATCGAATTCGCCCGGAAAATGGTCGATCGCGGTGCCGGCGAGATCCTGTTGACCTCGATGGACCGCGACGGCACCAAGGCCGGTTACGACATCGCGCTGACCCGCGCGGTATCGGACGCGGTGCGCGCCCCGGTGATCGCTTCGGGCGGTGTCGGCACGCTCGACCATATGGTCGAAGGCATTCGCGACGGTCATGCAGGTGCCGTGCTGGCGGCCTCCATCTTCCATTTCGGTACCTATACGATCGCCGCGGCCAAGGCCCATATGGCGCAAGCCGGCCTGCCGATGCGGCTGGACTCCTCGGGCGATCGGCCCTAGAGGCTTGCGGCTAAGAAACAGGGCCAAGGCGCCATGACTGAGTTTTCACTCTCCGACCTGGAGACAATCATCAGCGAACGCGCCCATTCCGGCGATCCGGACTCGTGGACCGCCAAGCTTTACGCGCGCGGCATCGAGAAGGCGGCGCAGAAGCTCGGCGAAGAGGCGGTCGAGACGGTGATTGCCGCCATCAAGGGCGACAAACAGGCGCTCGTTTCGGAAAGTGCCGATCTTATATATCATTGGCTCGTCGTTCTCGGCATTTCGGGTGTGCCGTTGGACGACGTGCTTAGGGAGCTCGAAAGCCGCACCGGGCGTTCGGGTATCGCCGAGAAGGCGTCACGGTCCAAGCGCTGACCGCGAGGAGGGCAGGAATCTCGATGGATCAGCTCGCACCGACCGAGAAATATTCCCCTTTTCGTTTCTTCTCGGCCGAGCAATGGTCGCAATTCCGCGCCGACACGCCGCTGACGCTGAGCGAGGATGAATTCCGCCGCCTGCGGTCGCTGAACGATCCAATCGATCTCGAAGAGGTCAAGCGCATCTATCTGTCGCTGTCGCGGCTTCTGTCGGCGCATGTCGAGGCCAGCCAACTGCTGTTCCGGCAGCGCCAGGCTTTCTTCAACGCCTCGGACGTGGTCAAGACGCCCTTCATCATCGGCATCGCCGGTTCGGTCGCGGTCGGCAAATCGACCACGGCGCGCGTGCTGAAGGAGCTGCTCGCGCGCTGGCCGTCCAGCCCCAAGGTCGATCTCATCACCACCGACGGTTTCCTGTTGCCCAACGAGGTGCTGCGCCGCGAAAACCTGATGGAGCGCAAGGGCTTTCCCGACAGCTACGACGTCGGCGCGCTGCTGCGCTTCCTCTCGGGCATCAAGTCGGCGCTGCCAGATATCCGCGCGCCGGTCTATTCGCACCTCACCTATGACGTCATCCCCGGCGAGTTCGTCACCATCGACCGGCCCGACATCCTGATCTTCGAGGGCATCAATGTGCTGCAGCCGGGCAAGCTGCCGCAGGACGGCAAGATCGTGCCTTTCCTGTCCGACTTCTTCGACTTCGCCATCTACATCGATGCCGACGAGAAGCTGATCCACGAATGGTACATTTCCCGCTTCATGCGGCTGCGCGAGACCGCTTTCCGCAATCCGGAATCGTTCTTCCATCGCTATTCGCAACTGTCGGAGGATTCGGCACGGGCGATTGCCGAAGGCCTGTGGACCAACATCAACCTGAAGAACCTGCGCGAAAACATCCTGCCGACACGCGCCCGCGCCGACTTGATCCTACGCAAAGGCGCCGACCACCTGGTCGAGGAAGTGGCGCTGCGCAAGCTTTAGCTGGCGCGATTAACGGCACTTTAGGCTATCCGAGCTAGTTTCCGATGCAATCTTAATGGGATCGCAAGCAGCTATGCCTCTGTCCCAGTTTCGATCATGACCTTTAATCTTTTGCGGAGGCTCGTCCTTTTAGAGGCAATCATATGAGCTTGTCGGGCGCAAGAACGTTCGATGCGATGGTCGCATCCCAGTACCGTATCGGCAGTCTGCGGCAATTCTCGCTCGTTGGACTGGTCGTCGTGATCTCCTTTTTCATGCCTTGGACAGCGGGTGACAACACCGATGTGAGTTGGATAATCATTATCTGCGAGAAGATTTTTTCTGGTCAGAAACTCTATGTCGACATTTTAGAAACCAACCCGCCTTTTTCGGTCGCTCTGTATATCGGACCAGTGTGGTTGTCCCATAGGTTGGGAATTTCGCCGGAATTGGCGATCGAATATTTCATCTATCTTATCTTCGTCGTTTCGATTTTGTTGTCGGCCCTTGTGATCGAGAAAGGCAGGATCTTTGTCGATCTCAGAACCCAGTGGGTCTATCCCATGCTCGCGGTTCTGCTTCTGATCATGCCAGGGAATATTTTCGGACAACGCGAGCATATCGGTATGATGCTGTTCATGCCGATGCTGTTCCTGATGATGTGGCGTTCCAACGATAGTCAAGGCCAGCATATACCATTTGCACTTGCATTCACCGTTGGGCTGGCGGCAAGCGTGTTGCTGCTCGTTAAGCCCCACTGGGCACTTGGCATCGCACTGCCTTATCTTGTCATCGCCTGGCGAAGGCGGTCGCTTCTGGCCTGCCTGACTGTTGAGAATATCGTCATAGGCGCGATCTGCACGGGGTATCTCGCCAGCGTGCGAATATGGTTCCCAGAATTTCTTGATACGTTCTTGCCTTTGCTGATGCGCTACTATGTCAGTCTGCGGGCCAACATAAATATTCTGTTGGCGCTGCCGACCTTTGCGGTGTTCGTCGTTTTTATAGCCTTCCAGATGCGGAAATCTGCTTGGCGAAGTGATGTGGCAATTGCGGTAACAAGTGGCGCAGGCTTCTTTGTCTCAATGGCATATCTTGGCAAATATTGGCCCAATCACCAGTATCCGTATCAGCTTGCGTTGCTGGTCGCGATGCTGTTGGCTGTTGCATCGCGACGGCAAAAAGTGCTCGCGCTTTCAGGAGAAGAAGCGGCCTCGGAGCGCGCCAATGCGAGACTTCATTCTAGCGCCGCCTTTGCCGTGGTTGTCGCTCTCACGGTAACGCACCACCAGTTTTACCAGATGCCGGAAAAGAGCCTGGTCGATGCAATCAAGGCCCGATACTCCTCGCCGTCCATTGTTCAGGTCAGTTCGGATCTTTCCGTCGGGAATCCGCTGGCGAGGATGGTCAATGGCCGCTGGCTTTCAGCCTACGCTCATGATTGGGTTGGCGCCCATGCGCTTTGGGGTTTGATGAAAGGCAACTATCACGGCGAAGACGAACGAATAGCGCGGCACGACCTCGACAACTATACGCTTTATGTCAACTCCTTGATCCGCGACAACAAGCCGGACATCATCCTTGTCGATCGCTTGGACAAGAAGAAATCCGTGTTGTCGTTGGCAGCGAATTATCCTCCAATATGGACTACCTGGATGCGTCAGAACGCTGACTTCCAGGCCTTGATGAGCAATTACGAAGAGATCGCGCTAGGAGACTACATCGAGGTCTATGCGCGGCGCAGCAGTGCTCACTGACCCCTCGTCACCCGCCGCAGCGTCAGATTGATCCTGCCGCCATTTTTCAGCAGCGCCGAGGTCGAGGGATAGATGCGGTCGACGCCGTGAAAGCAGAGGCGTCCTTCGCCGCCGAGCACGACGACGTCGCCGCTCTTCAGCCGGAACGACCGGGTCGCCCCCTCGCGCGTCGTCTGGCCGACCCTGAACAGGCAGTCGTCGCCCAGCGAGACCGAGACGACGGGTGCTGAGAAATCCTCCTCGTCGCGGTCCTGATGCAGACCCATCTTCGCATCCGGCGCGTAGAAATTGACCAGGCATGCCTGCGGCGGATGCGGGTAGGCCGAGACCTCTCGCCACAACCGCATCAGCACATCAGGGATCGGCGGCCACGGCGTCCCTGTCACGGGGTGCGTCGGCTGGTAGCGATAGCCGCGTTCCTTGTCGGTGACCCAGCCGAGCGGGCCGCAATTGGTCATGCGCACGCTCATTTCCTTGCCGGTGCGCGGCATGGCCGGCACGAATAGCGGCGCCTGCTGGACGATGCCTCTCACATCCTCCACCAGCGCCTCCTGCACGTCGCGGGACAGATAGGCCGGCATGTGGCGGACGCCCTTGGGCAGAACGAGCATGAGGTCGGTCGCTAGCTCCGTTTCGTCGGTTCGAGCATGCCATCTGAAAATGAAAACGGCGACCCGAAAGCCGCCGTTCCCGAAAAATTCGCGTCTCCCTTGATCAGGTGAGGTCTGGAATGCGCAGGACCTGCCCCGGATAGATCTTGTCGGGATGGGTCAGCATCGGCTTGTTGGCCTCGAAGATGACCGTGTTCTTGGCGCCCTTGCCCTTGCCATAGCTTTTCTCGGCGATCTTCCAGAGATTGTCGCCCTTCTGGACGGTGTAGAAGGTCGGTTCCTTGGCCGCGGCCGCCGCCGAACCGGAGGCCGGCGCGACCTGCAACTCGTCCGCCTGCACCTTGGAGACGCCTAGCGTGTTGCCGACGGCGATGACCGCCTTTTCGAAAACCGACTGGTCCTTGACCACGCCCTTCAGCACCGCCGTGTCGCCCTGGACGACGACCTGCACGCCGTCGGTACCGAGCTTGTGCGAATCGAGTTCTTTCTTGAGCGTATCGGCGCTGGGTGCCGCTTCCTCGTCACCGCCTATGCCGAGCTTTTTGCCGACGCTCTTGACGAAATCGAACATACCCATCTCCAGGTCTCCTTGCTGTGGCAATGAGTAAACCTTGCATCTGCAAAGCGAAATTGAAAGCGGGTTCACGCGCGCGATTGGTGTGTTGCTTAATCGTTCTCTACCCGGCCGCGCAGTTTCTTGATGGTGCCGCGTCCGGCCTTGCTCTTCAGCCGCCGTTCGACCGCGCCTTTCGACGGTCTCGTCTTCTTGCGCGGCGGCGGTGGCGGCTCGGCCGCCTTGGCGACCAGCGCCGTCAGCCGCGCCCGTGCATCCGCCCGGTTCTGCTCCTGCGTGCGGAAGCGTCCGGCTTCGATGACGATGACGCCGTCCTTGGTGGCGCGCTGGCCGGCAAGCCTGATCGTGCGTTCGCGCACGCGCTCCGACAGGCCGGGTGCGTTGCGTGCATCGAAGCGCAGCTGCACCGCCGTCGCCACCTTGTTGACGTTCTGCCCGCCGGGGCCGGAGGAGCGGATGAAATCCTCGTGCAGATCACCCGGATGGATCACGGCATCGTCGGCAATGATGATTGTGTCGTCGCTCGTCATGCCGCAGTCATGGCGCGGCGCACGAAAAAAGAAAAGGCCCGATCGGGACCGGGCCTTGCGAGGATGGCTGAGCCTGGCGGGCGATTATTCCGCCGCTTCCCGCATGTGCGGCGCCGCGCCGAGGACGGAGGCGTCGACATGGCTTTCGAACTTCTCGAAATTGACGGCGAACATGCCGACCAGCCTTGCCGCTTGCCGGTCATAGGCCGATTTGTCGGCCCAGGTCGATCGCGGGTCGAGGATGGCGGCGTCGACGCCCGGCACCGCCACCGGCACCTCGAAACCGAAATTGGCGTCGGTACGGAAACCGGTCGTCTTCAGAGAGCCGTCGAGTGCCGCGGCAAGCAGCGCGCGCGTCGCCTTGATCGGCATCCGCCTGCCTGTGCCGTAGGCGCCGCCAGTCCAGCCGGTGTTGACCAGCCAGCAATCGGCACCGTGCTGCGCGATCAGCTCGCGCAGCAGATTGCCATATTCCGAGGGATGGCGCGGCATGAACGGCGCGCCGAAACAGGTCGAGAACGTCGCTTCGGGCTCGGTCACGCCCTTCTCCGTTCCGGCCACCTTGGCCGTGTAGCCGGACAGGAAATGATACATCGCCTGCGCCGGGGTCAGTCGTGCGATCGGCGGCATCACGCCGAAAGCGTCGGCGGTCAGCATGATGATGTTCCGGGGATGGTCGGCGCGCCCCGTCTTGCTGGCATTGGGTATGAAGTCGAGCGGATAGGCGCAGCGCGTGTTCTCGGTGAGCCGGCTGTCGTCGAAATCCGGCACGCCATGGGCGTCGAGAACGACGTTCTCCAGCACCGTGCCGAAGCGCTGCGTGGTGGCGAAAATCTCAGGCTCCGCTTCCGCCGACAGCTTGATGGTCTTGGCATAGCAGCCGCCTTCGAAATTGAAGATGCCGTGCGGCCCCCAGCCGTGCTCGTCGTCGCCGATCAGCGTGCGCGACGGATCGGCCGACAGCGTCGTCTTGCCGGTGCCCGACAGGCCGAAGAAAATCGCGGCGTCGCCGCCAGCGCCCTCATTGGCCGAGCAGTGCATCGGCATCACGCCCTTGGCCGGCAGCAGGTAGTTCAGCATTGTGAACACCGATTTCTTCATCTCGCCGGCATAGGAAGTGCCGCCGATCAGGACGATCTTGCGGGTGAGGTCGACGGCGATCACGGTTTCGGTGCGGGTGCCGTGGCGGGCGGGGTCGGCGCGGAAGGAGGGCAGGTCGATGATCGTCATCTCGGGCACGAAATGGTCGAGCTCCGCAGCTTCCGGACGGATCAGCAGGTTGCGGATGAACAGCGAATGCCAGGCAAACTCGGTGATGACCCTGGTGGGCAGCTTCAGCTCATGGTCTGCGCCGCCGACAAGGTCCTGCACGTAGAGATCCTTGTCCGCGGCGTGCGCCCGGAACTCTTCGAGCAGCGTCTCGAACTGGTCCGGCGAGATCGCCTTGTTGTTGTCCCACCAGATGTCATTCTCGGTGGCGCCGTCGCGGACGACGAACTTGTCCTTGGGCGAACGGCCGGTGTGCTGGCCTGTTTCGGCGACCAGCGCGCCATGTGCGGTCAGCCGCGCTTCGCCGCGCCTGATCGATTCCTCGTAGAGGGCGGGCGCCCCGAAATTGTAGCGCACCAGGCCAGAGGTTCTGAGACCGATACGATCGATCGCGCAGGCAGGATTGCGTTTGCCGACTTCCGACATGGGTGACCCTTCTCCGATTTGCCGCATCTTTGCCGGCGCCTTTCCGGCACGCCCACTACGCGAGCTTAGATGGTCAGAACCAGAAAAGCCGAATGATATCAAATCATTAATCGATTTAAAAATTTTGAAAGTTGTTTAAATCGTTTATATGTGCAAAAAGTTTCGTGGTTGCCCAAAGGATTGGCGGCGCTGGTTCGTCCAATCCATATCGAGGTGCGATCGTGGCCGCCGGCATGCCGCCCGTGACAGCGGCGAAGGCCTATGCCACATTTTGTACCTAATTTGTCCTGCAAAAGCCCCTTCTCTACCAAAGAAGGGACAGCTCATGAGGGAGCCGCTTGAAATGGCAACAATCGCGCTTGTCGATGACGACCGCAACATTCTGACCTCGGTGTCGATCGCCCTCGAATCGGAAGGCTATCGCGTCGAAACCTACACGGATGGTGCGTCCGCGCTGGAAGGCCTGGCGGCGCGCCCGCCGAATCTCGCCATCCTCGACATCAAGATGCCGCGCATGGACGGCATGGAACTCTTGCGCCGGATGCGCCAGAAATCCGACCTGCCGGTCATCTTCCTGACCTCCAAGGACGACGAGATCGACGAGCTGTTCGGCCTCAAGATGGGCGCCGACGACTTCATCCGCAAACCCTTCTCGCAGCGTTTGCTGGTCGAGCGGGTGCGCGCGGTGTTGCGTCGTGCCAGCGCCCGTGAGGCCGCGGCAAAAGCGCCCAGCCAGCAGGCGCGCTCGCTCGAGCGCGGCCAGCTCGTCATGGACCAGGAACGCCACACCTGCACCTGGAAGGGGGAACCGGTGACGCTCACCGTCACCGAATTCCTGATCCTGCATTCGCTGGCACAGCGCCCCGGCGTCGTAAAAAGTCGTGATGCGCTGATGGATTCGGCTTATGATGAGCAGGTCTATGTTGACGACCGTACCATCGACAGCCACATCAAGCGGCTGCGCAAGAAGTTCAAGGCCGTCGACGACGACTTCGAGATGATCGAAACCCTTTACGGAGTCGGATACCGGTTCCGCGAGGCGTGAATAGGCGGGTAGGCAATAGAGAATAGTCGGTAGTCAGTTTTGAATGGTGCGAGCGGCCACCCGTGCATCGCCGTGATCTCAGCCAACCATTTCTCTATTCGCTACCCGCTACTCACTAATACTAAGCAGGGAACTGCTGTTCGATGGCAGTGGAAGCACAGCGGAGCAGATCGGCGGGCGTTGCAAGGCGGCCGGCGCGCATCATGCCCGCGTTCCTGTCGAAGCTCACCGTGCCCATGCGCCGCTTCCTCGGCCATCACATCTTTTCCAGCCTGACGCGGCGTATCCTCTTCCTCAATCTCGCCGGCCTCGCAGTCCTGGTCACCGGCATTCTCTATCTCAACACCTTCCGCGACGGGCTGATCGACGCCCGCGTCGAAAGCCTGATGACCCAGGGCGAGATCATCGCCGGCGCGATCGCCGCCTCGGCGACGGTCGAGACCGATTCGATCAGCATCGATCCGGAAAAGCTGCTTGAGCTGCAGGCCGGCGAAAGCCTGGGACCGGGCTCCGACCAGCTCGACAATCTGGATTTCCCGATCAATCCCGAGCGCGTCGCCCCGGTGCTGCGCCGGCTGATCTCGCCGACCCGCACCCGCGCCCGCATCTACGACCGCGACGCCAATTTGCTGCTCGATTCGCGCCATCTCTATTCGCGCGGCCAGATCCTTCGGTACGATCTGCCCCCGGTCGACGAGGAAGAGCCCGACCTTGTCGAACGCATCCAGAAGTTCATCTTCGACTTCTTCCGCAACACCGATCTGCCGGTCTATCACGAGCAGCCGGGCGGCAATGGCGCCGCCTTCCCGGAAGTGGTCAAGGCGCTGACCGGCAGCCCGTCGACCATCGTCCGGATCAGCGAACAGGGCGAGCAGATCGTTTCCGTCGCGGTGCCGATCCAGCGCTTCCGCGCCGTTCTCGGCGTGTTGATGCTGTCGACCGAAGGCGGCGACATCGATAAGATCGTCGCCGCCGAACGCAAGGCGATCCTGCGCGTCTTTGGCATCGCGGCGCTCGTCACCGCCATCCTGTCGATGCTTCTGGCCTCCACCATCGCCAATCCGCTGCGCCGGCTGTCGGCGGCGGCCGTGCGGGTGCGGCGCGGCGTCAAGAGCCGCGAGGAAATCCCTGATTTCTCCGACCGGCAGGACGAGATCGGCAATCTGTCGATTGCCGTGCGCGACATGACGAACGCGCTCTATGCGCGCATCGAGGCGATCGAGAGCTTCGCCGCCGATGTTTCCCATGAATTGAAGAACCCGCTGACCTCGCTGCGCAGCGCGGTGGAGACCTTGCCGCTCGCCAAGAACGACAATTCGCGCAGCCGGCTGATGGAGATCATCCAGCACGACGTCAGGCGGCTGGACCGCCTCATCACCGACATTTCGGACGCCTCCCGTCTCGACGCCGAGCTGGCGCGGGATGACGCGGGGACCGTGGACCTGAAGAAGTTCATCACCGACCTCGTCGCCGTCTCGCGTGAAACGACGCGCAACAAGAAGGCGGTCGAGATCGAGCTCAGGGTCGCCAAGCTGCCGCAGGGCGTCAAGGGCTATTTCGTCGTCGGCCACGACCTGCGCATCGGCCAGGTTATCACCAACCTGATCGAGAACGCCCGCTCCTTCGTGCCAGAGGAGCGCGGCCACATCATCCTGTCGCTGGCGCGCACCGGCAAGTTCAACATCCTCACCGTCGATGACAATGGTCCCGGCATCCGTGCCGACAACATCGACCGCATCTTCGAACGTTTCTACACCGACCGGCCCGCCGGCGAGGCGTTCGGCCAGAATTCAGGCCTTGGCCTGTCGATATCCAGGCAGATCGTCGAGGCCCATGGCGGCACGCTGACCGCCGAGAACATCCCCGGCACCAAGCCAGGCGAGATCAAGGGCGCCCGCTTCGTGGTTACGCTGCCGGCCGAAGCATGATCCCGAAAAGTGGGAACCGGTTTTCGGATCAGATCATGCCTCATGCAAAAATGATCCCGGATATCGCGGCCTTGCGGCCGTCATCCTCGGGCTTGTCCCGTGGATCCGCCGCACAGCGGGACTATGGTGCGAACACTATTGGAAGGCCTGCAGATTCTCGGGATGACGGGGTTGGATCAGGATTTCCGAAATGCATAAGCGGGCACGCTCATGCAGCCTGAAAACATCCACGCAACGGCCATCCTGATCGGCGAGCGCGGCGTTCTCGTCAGCGGCGCATCCGGTTCGGGCAAGACGACGCTGGCGCTGGCGCTCATTGACCATTGCCACCCGCGAGGCTTGTTCTCACGGCTCGTCGGCGACGACCAGCTTTTCGTCATGGCACATGCGGGACGGCTGGTGTGCCGCGCGCCCGCCGCGATCGAGGGCCTGGTCGAGGTGCGCGGGCGTGGTCCGCGACCCGTGCCGTTTGAGGCGGGCGCCGTCATCGATCTGCATGTCAGGCTTTTGCCGGCCGGCGAAGTGGCACGCTTTCAGGAGGATGCCGACGACAACATCGCCGGCTGCCTGGTGCCGCGGATTGACGTGGCGGAACGCAATATTGCCGCTGCCTTGCCCGCCGTGATGGCGCATCTGTCGATCGCGCCTTTTCTATGATGCGACCGGGGTTTTTTGCTGCAATGCGTCAAAATGGCATGGGCCGGCGCAATTTTGGGCTTGTCAACGAGCCGCGCGTCGACAAGATAGCGCTCCCGCCGCCTGGAATGGCTGGCGAGCATAAAATGCGCCTGTGAAGCGGCGATGACGGGAGCCACCAAAGAATGATCGGACTCGTGCTTGTAACGCACGGTCAACTGGCCACCGAGTTCCGACATGCCGTGGAACATGTCGTCGGGCCACAAGACAATTTCGAAACCGTGGCGATCGGGGCTGACGACGATATGGAGCAGCGCCGGCGCGACATCGTCGACGCCGTCGCCCGTGTCGACACCGGGGCGGGCGTCATCGTGCTGACCGACATGTTCGGAGGCACGCCATCGAACCTTGCCATTTCCGTGATGGAGTCCGGCCGCACCGAAGTCATCGCCGGCATGAATTTGCCGATGCTGATCAAGCTCTCCTCGATTCGCAAGGGCGACAACATGGCGGCGGCCCTCGACGAGGCGCAGGCGGCGGGGCGCAAATACATCAATGTCGCCAGCCAGCTCCTGAGCAGCAAATGAGCACGATGTCGTCGGAAAAGGACCAGATCGTCCGCGAATTTCCGATCGTCAACCAGCGCGGCCTGCACGCGCGCGCCTCGGCCAAGTTCGTACAGCTCGCCAGCGGCTACAACGCGTCGGTCCATGTCGAGAAGGACGGCGTCAAGGTCGGCGGCACCTCGATCATGGGTCTGATGATGCTGGCTGCAAGTCCGGGTTATTCGATTCGCGTCACCGCCAGCGGTCCCGAAGCGCTTGAGGTCATGAATGCGCTGGAGCAGCTGGTGGCGTCCCGCTTCGGCGAGGAATGCTGATCCCTTACCTTCGCATGAAAGACATGCAGGGATAAAGATTTCTTTATATCCCATTGTCGTCTTGACGCCGATCTGCTAGTCAGTCGGGCAATTCGCGCCCTTCGACGCGCCTGCCGGCGCGGGCGCATCCGCAACCAATTCAACAGCGTAACAATTCGCATCGGAGCACTGCCATGACGGGTAGCAAGGACTATGTGGTCGCCGACATCTCGCTTGCCGGCTGGGGCCGCAAGGAAATCGAGATCGCCGAAACCGAAATGCCGGGCCTGATGGCCTGCCGCGAGGAATTCGGCTCCAAGAAGCCGCTCAAGGGCGCGCGCATCACCGGCTCGCTGCACATGACCATCCAGACCGCGGTGTTGATCGAGACGCTGAAGGCGCTCGGTGCCGATATACGCTGGGCTTCCTGCAACATCTTCTCGACCCAGGACCATGCGGCTGCTGCCATCGCCGAGGCCGGCATCCCGGTCTTCGCCGTTAAGGGCGAGACGCTTGAGCAGTACTGGGACTACACCGACAGGATTTTCCAGTGGGCCGACGGCGGCACCTCCAACATGATCCTCGATGATGGCGGCGACGCCACCATGTACATCCTGATCGGCGCGCGCGCCGAGGCCGGCGAGGACGTGCTGTCCAATCCGCACAGCGAGGAGGAGGAATATTTCTATGCCCAGGTCAAGAAGCGCATGAAGGCTTCGCCCGGCTTCTTCACCAAGCAGAAGGAAGCGATCCGGGGCGTCACCGAAGAGACGACCACCGGCGTCAACAGGCTCTACCAGCTGCAGAAGAAGGGCTTGCTGCCTTTCCCGGCCATCAATGTCAACGACTCCGTCACCAAGTCGAAATTCGACAATAAATATGGCTGTAAGGAATCGCTGGTCGACGGCATCCGCCGCGGCACCGACACCATGATGGCCGGCAAGGTCGCCGTCGTCTGCGGCTATGGCGACGTCGGCAAGGGCTCGTCCGCCTCGCTGAAGGGCGCCGGCGCCCGCGTCAAGGTCACCGAGGTCGATCCGATCTGCGCCCTGCAGGCGGCGATGGACGGCTTCGAGGTCGTCACGCTCGAAGATGCCGCACCCACCGCCGACATCGTCATCACCACCACCGGCAACAAGGATGTCGTCACCCTCGACCACATGCGTTCGATGAAGGACATGGTGATCGTCGGCAACATCGGTCACTTCGACAACGAGATCCAGGTGGCATCGCTGCGCAACCTGAAATGGACCAACGTCAAGCCTCAGGTCGACATGATCACCTTCCCCGATGGCAAGCGCATGATCTTGCTGTCGGAAGGCCGCCTGCTCAACCTCGGCAACGCCACCGGCCATCCGAGCTTCGTCATGTCGGCGTCCTTCACCAACCAGGTGCTGGCGCAGATCGAGCTATTCACCAAGGGCGAGCAGTACCAGAACCAGGTCTACGTGCTGCCCAAGCATCTCGACGAGAAGGTCGCGCGCCTGCATCTCGACAAGCTCGGCGCTCGCCTGACCGAACTGTCGGGCGAACAGGCAGCCTATATCGGCGTGACCCCGCAGGGTCCGTTCAAGCCGGAACACTACCGCTATTAACCAAAGCTGAATTTACTACCAGATATTGACGCCGGGCGATTGACTTTTCGCCCGGCTTTATTTTTGCGCCGAATGATTCTTCACGCCGATTCCAGCAGGCGCTATTGTTGTGATTCGCGGTCCGGGGACGAGGACCGGCGTACGCATCAGGGCGGTCTTGCATTCAGGCGGCGAAGAGGACCAAGACATGCCGGGGGATAACCCGCTTTGCGCGGGACGGGCCGTTTCCGGCGGCCATGACGATTCGAGGATTACCGGCACCGCCACGCGAGGCGGGCACCCTTCATGGCGCGCGCGCGCCGGACTGTTCCTTGCCGGCTCCGCACTTGGCTGGCCTTTGGCCGGCACGGTGGCCCACGCCCAGGCTGCTGGTGCGGAGGCCGCAAGCCTATCGGTGAGCACGGTCGAGGTCGTGCAGCTTGCCGTCTTTGTCGGAGTGATGGGAGCGGCATTCCTGTCGGCCATCGTTCTGATCCGGGAGAGAGCGCGCACCTCGGCCGAAAATGTCGAGCTCAGGAGCCGCATCGCGGACATCAACGCGGCGCTGCGCCGTTCGGAGGCGCTGCTCAACTTGCGCGACCAGCGTGTCGTCGTCTGGGCCTCGGAGAACAAGAAACCCGAGCTCATCGGCACGCTGCCGGTCGAAAGCGGCGCGCCCGAGGAGCGGGCCGCCTTCCTTGCCTTCGGCCGCTGGCTGATGCCGCGCTCGGCTGCGGCACTCGAGCATGCCGTCGCGGGGCTGCGCGAAAGAGCCGTGTCCTTCGACCTCGTCATCGAAACGCAGACCGGCGCTCCGCTGGAAGTGCATGGCCGCAAGAGCGCGGCGCATGTGCTGGTGCGGTTCGTTTCCCTTTCCGAGACGCAACGCAGCCAGGCCCGGCTGAAGATCGAAAACCAGCGGCTGGCCGCCGATCATGATACGATGATCGGCCTGCTCGAGGCGCTGAAGATGCCGGCATGGCTGCGCGGCGAGGACGGCCGCCTGAGATGGGTGAACCGGGCCTATGCCGAAGCGGTCGAGGCCGAAAGCGCGGAGATGGCCGTCCGCGACGCCAAGGAATTCCTCGGCGGCCAGGCGCGCGAAGCGATCGCTGCCCAGCACAAGTCCCATCCTGTCTTCGAACAGACGCTTTCCACGGTGATCGAGGGCGACCGCCGCGTCTTCGCGGTGACCGATTTCGCCGGCGCCGACGGTTCGGCCGGGCTTGCCTGCGACACCAGCGCCATCGAAACGATCCGCAGCGAATATGAGCGCACCGTGCGCAGCCACGCCGACACGCTCGACCAGCTCAACACGGCGGTCGCGATCTTCGACACCGACGAGAAGCTGCGCTTCTTCAACCAGGCTTTCCAGAAGCTCTGGGGCCTCGATGCAGGCTTCCTGCACAGCGCGCCCGATAACGCTTTGCTGCTGGATCGGCTGCGCAGCGAGGGCAAGATCGCCGAGCAGCCGGAGTGGCGCCGCTGGAAGGAAGGCCTGCTCGGCGCCTACCGCGCGGTGGAATCGCAGGAGCATTGGTGGCACCTGCCCGACGGCAAGACCATCCGCGTCGTCGCCAACCCGCAGCCCAAGGGCGGCGTCACCTGGGTGTTCGAGAACCTGACCGAGAAGATGGACCTCGAAAGCCGCTACCGCACCGCGGTGCGGGTCCAGGGCGAAACACTCGACAACCTCGCCGAAGGCGTGGCGGTGTTCGGTCCCGACGGCAGGCTGCGCCTGTCGAACCCGGCATTTGCTACTTTGTGGGGCCTGGACGCCGAAACCGCCCGGCCCAATGTCCATGTTTCCGCAATCCGTGAGCTTTGCGACCTGCAAGCGATCGACAGCCCGTGGGGCGGCTTCGTCGCCGCCATCACCGGCTTCGACGACGAGCGCCGCGACCGCCACGGCCAGACCGAGCTCAACAACGGCACCGTGCTGCGCTACGCCGTGATCCCCCTGCCCAACGGGCAAGTGATGATGACCTTCGTCGACGTTACCGACAGCGTCCGTGTCGAACGCGCGCTCAAGGACAAGAACGAGGCGCTGGAGAAATCTGACCAGCTCAAGAACGAATTCGTCCAGCACGTGTCCTACGAACTGCGCTCGCCGCTGACCAACATCATCGGCTTCACCGAACTGCTGTCGCTGCCGGCCACCGGTCCGCTGACGCAGAAGCAGCGCGAATATGTCGAGCATGTCGGCTCGTCGTCCTCGGTGCTTTTGACCATCGTCAACGACATACTCGACCTCGCCACGGTCGATGCCGGCATCATGCAGCTCGACATTTCCGAGGTCCATGTCGACCGCACGATCGCCGCCGCCGCCGAGCTGGTTGCCGACCGGCTGGAAGAGCATTCAATCAGGCTCGAGGTCGATGCCGCGGCGGCGCCGAAGACCTTCCACGGCGACGAAATCCGCATCCGCCAGATCCTCTACAACCTGCTCAGCAACGCCGCCAACTACGCGCCGGAGGCCAGCGCCATCCGGCTCGCCTGCCGTCAGTTGGCGGACGGTGTGGAATTCTCGGTCCATGACGATGGACCCGGCATGCCGCCCGACGTGCTTGACTCGGTGTTCCGCCGCTTCGAGCCGCGCGCCAATGGCGGCCGCCGGCGCGGCGCCGGGCTCGGACTGTCGATCGTCAAGAGCTTCGTCGAGCTGCATGGCGGCAGCGTCCGCATCGAAACCGGCAAGGACAAGGGCACGACCGTCATCTGCACCTTTCCCGACATGCCGGGCATCCGCGCCGCGGCCGAGTAGCGCACTCGATGGCCGCATTGATGCTCGAGCGTTTACTCGCCGACGAAACACAGACAGCGCGGCTGGGTGAGGATCTGGCGCTGGCGTTGCGCGCCGGCGACATCCTGGCGCTGAAGGGCGATCTCGGCGCGGGCAAATCGACGCTGGCGCGGGCGCTGATCAGGGCCGTGGCCGACGATGCCGGTCTCGACGTGCCGAGTCCTACCTTCACCCTTGTGCAAAGCTACGATACGCGCATCCCGGTCCATCATTTCGACCTCTACCGCCTGTCCTCGGCAGCCGAGCTCGATGAACTGGGCTTCGACGAGGCGTTGGCGCAAGGCGCGGCCCTTGTCGAATGGCCGGAACGGGCCGAGGGTTATTTGCCTGGGACCGCCGTGTTGATCGAACTCGTCCAGCATGGCGATGGCCGATTGGCGAGACTGTCCGGGCAAGGCGCTGCCTACGATCGGGTGGCGCGGTCGCTCGCCATGCGTGATTTCCTCGAAGGCGCTGGATGGGGCGAGGCCAGCCGCCGCCATTTCATCGGCGATGCCTCTGCCCGCTCCTACGAAATTGTCTCGCTTCCAGGCCACGCCGCGAGGGTGCTGATGAACTCGCCGCGGCTGGTGCTGGGCCCGCCGGTGCGCGACGGCAAGCCCTATGGCGTCATCGCCCACACCGCCCAGTCGGTGTCAGCCTTCGCCGCCATCGACCGCGCGCTGCTCGCCGCCGGGGTCAGCGTTCCCGAAATCCATGCGCAGGATCTCGACCAGGGATTCCTGCTACTCGAACATCTGGGCTCCGAAGGTTTCCTGGACGGGCATGGCAGGCCGGTCGCCGGGCGCTATGAGGCGGCGGCCGAACTGCTCGCCATGATGCATGGCAAGACCTGGCCCCACCGGATGGAGGCCGCGCCCGGCGTGTTTCACGATGTGCCGCCCTTCGACCGCGACGCCATGCTGATCGAGGCGGACCTGCTGGTCGATTGGTACGTGCCGATGCTGACGGGCGCTCCGGCGGGCGATGCCTTGCGCGTCGGCTACCACAAGGAGTGGAACGCGGTTCTCGACCGGCTCGCTGACAGCCAATACACGCTGATGCTGCGTGACTTTCATTCGCCGAACATCATCTGGCGCGCTGAGCGCTCCGGCCATGACCGGCTCGGTATCGTCGATATCCAGGACGCGTTGATCGGCCCCGCCGCTTACGACGTCGCCTCGCTGGCCATGGACGCGCGCGTCACCATCCCGCCAGGCATCGAGAAACGCACGCTCGATGCCTATGTCGCCGCCCGCCACGCGGCCGGCCCATTTGACGAGGCGGCATTCCTCGAGGCCTATGCGATCATGGCGGCGCAGCGCAATTCCAAGATCCTCGGCATCTTCGTCCGGCTCGAAAAACGCGACGGCAAGCCCTATTATCTGAAGCACTTGCCGCGTATCCGCGACTATCTGCGCCGGGCGCTGTCTCATCCTGCCTTGGCCGGCCTTCGCGAGTTCTATACCGCTCACGGTCTGCTGGAGGAGCAAACGCCGTGACATCGATACCGGACGCAGCGAGCGTGCCCAAAACTGCGATCGTGCCCAAAACTGCGATAGTGCTTGCCGCAGGGCTCGGCAAGCGCATGCGGCCGATCACCGACACGATCCCCAAGCCGCTGGTCAGGATCGCCGGCAAGACGCTGCTCGACTGGGGCCTCGACAGTCTCGCCGCGGCCGGCATCGGCAAGGCCGTCGTCAACGTGCACTATCTTCCCGAACAGATCGTCGCCCATCTCGGCGCGCGCCATGCGCCGCGGATCGTCATTTCGGACGAGAGCGAGCGGTTGCTCGATTCCGCCGGCGGCATCGTCAAGGCGCTGCCGGAGCTCGGCCAACAGCCCTTCTACATCCTCAACGCCGACACCTTCTGGATCGACCAAGGAACGCTCAATCTCAACCGTCTCGCCCTTGCATGGGACGCCGCGAAAATGGATATTCTGCTGATGCTGGCGGATCTCCATCAGGCGACCGGACACTGCGGCAGCACCGATTTCCTGGTGGCGCCGGACGGCACCCTGCGGCGTTCCAAGGGCGATCCGGCGGGCCTGATCTATGCCGGGGCGGCGATCGTCCATCCGCGCATCTTCAAGGGTGCCCTGCCGGAACCTCATTCGCTTAACGCCTACTTCGACAAGGCGATCGCCGCCGGCCGGCTGTCCGGCATGCCGATGCATGGCCATTGGATCACCGTCGGCACGCCTGACGCTATTGCGAGCGCGGAAGCGGCGGTCGCCGACGCGCTAGCCGAGTTGCAATGAGCGGCCCGGGCCGCGTTTTCTCCATTCCGCCCGGTGCGCCGTTTCTGCCGACGCTTGCCGAGGCGCTGCTGGCCGGGCGTCTTGTTCCGGGCTTTCGCTTCGATGGCGACCCGCTCGCTTTGGCCGATGTCATCATCTATGTGCCGACGCGCCGCGCCGCGCGCGCCTTGCGTGGCGTCTTCGTCGACAGCCTGTCGGCGAGGGGCGGCGGCGGTTCGGCGATTCTGCCGGTCATCCGGCCGCTCGGCGAGTTCGATGAGGACGAGGCCGCGTTCGAGACGGAAGCGTCGGCGGCCATCGACCTCGCGCCGCCGATCGCGGCGACCGAACGCCTGTTGCTGCTGGCGCCGTTGGTGCGTGCCTGGAAACGCCGGCTGCCGGCGCATGTGGCGGCGCTTTTCGACGAGGAGATCGTCATTCCGGCCTCCGCCGCCGATGCGATCTGGCTGGCGCGCGATCTCGCCCGGCTTATGGATGAGATCGAGACGGAAGGCACGGACTGGACGCGGCTCGCCGATCTGGTGAGCGGCAATCTCGCGGGATGGTGGCAGGTCACGCTCGATTTCCTCGGCATCGTCACCGAAGCCTGGCCGAAATTCCTTGGGGAACGGAACCTCTCCAACCCGGCCGCGCATCGCAGCGCCCTGCTCCGGCTGGAAGCGGCGCGGTTGCGGCGCAATCCGCCCGCCGGGCCGGTTATCGCCGCCGGTTCCACCGGCTCCATCCCCGCCACGGCAGAGCTGCTGGCCGCCATCGCCCGCTTGGCGGGCGGAGCCATCGTGCTGCCAGGCCTCGACCGGACGATGGATGAGCCGTCCTTCCAGGCCATCACGGCGCCGGGCGCACGTCCGGCCGTGCTCGGCCATCCGCAATACGGCCTCGCCAAGCTGATCGGCACCATCGGGGTGCTGCGCGGCGATGTCGAGGAGATAGGCGCGGCCGGACATGAACTCGCGCTTCGCGCCGCCCTCGTGGGCGAAGCGCTGCGGCCGGCCGAGACCACCGAATTGTGGGCCGAGACGCGCAGCGGCTTTTCCGCCTCCGACATCGAGCAGGCGTTCTCCGGCGTGAGCCTGCTGGAAGCGGCCAGCGAACGCGATGAAGCCGTGGCGATCGCCGTTGCGCTCAAGCGCGCCGTCGAGCAGCCCGGCCAAAGGGCGGCTCTCGTTACCGGCGACCGGGCGCTGGCGCGCCGCGTCTCGGTCGAACTCGCCCGCTTCGGCGTCGTCGCCGACGATTCCGGCGGTGTGCCGCTTTCCAACACGCCCGCCGCCGGCCTGCTTGGGCTGGCGTTGCAGGCGGTGTTCCGCCCCGGTGACCCCGTCGGCCTGCTGTCGTTGCTCAAGCATCCCCTGCTTGCCGTTGGCCTGGACCGGACGAGCGTTCGCCATGCGGCGGAACTGATCGAGCTGGTGGCGCTGCGCGGCGGCACCGGCCGCCCCGACATCGCGTCGCTGCCGGACCTGTTCGAAGCCCGCCTGGTTGACCTCGGCGCCGACAGCAGGCGGCCTTTCTGGTTTGCCCGGCTGACCGTGCGCGCCATCGAAGGCGCGCGGAATTTGCTCGGACGTCTCAACGAAGCGCTGGCGCCGCTTGCCGCCTTTCGCGGCCAGGCCGACGCCGGTCTTGTCGCGCTGGTCGGGGCCAGCGTCGTGGTGTTGGAAAATCTCGGCCGTGCGGCCGATGGCGGGCTTGGCGCACTCTATGCCGGCGATGCCGGCGAGAAACTGGCCGACCTGTTGCGTGGACTGGTCGCGGCGTCCGTGCCGCTGTCGTTTGCCGCCGACGAATGGCCAGATGTCATGGCGGCGCTGATCGCGCCCGAGACGGTCAAGCCGGCGCAAGGCACAGACAGGAACATCGCCATCTGGGGGGCGCTGGAAGCCCGCTTGCAGAATGTCGACACGCTGGTCATCGGCGGCATGAACGAAGGCGTGTGGCCGCGCAAACCCGAAAGCGATCGCTTCATGTCGCGGCTGATGAAGACCGGCATCGACCTGGAGCCGCCCGAACGGCGCATTGGGCTTGCCGCGCATGATTTCCAGATGGCCATGGGGGCGGCGAAGGTGGTGCTGTCGCGCTCCGCACGCGCCGGTGACGCGCCCGCCGTGCCCTCGCGCTGGCTGCAGCGCATTCTCACTTATATCGGCAAGGACCAGGCAGCCAGGCTTGCCGAACGCGGCGACGAGCTCATCGCCTGGGCGCGCGCGCTCGATACCGGCCCGCGGCGGGATTTCGCGCCGCGCCCGCAGCCGAAGCCGCCGGTCGCGCTGCGTCCAACCCATTTCTCGGTCACCGAGATCGAGACGCTGCGTCGCGATCCCTACGCCATCTATGCCAGGCGCATCCTCGGCCTGCTGCCGCTCGACCCGGTCATCCGCGACCCGGGTGCGGCCGAGCGCGGCACGCTGTTCCACGCCATCCTGCATCTGTTCTCGGGCAGCGTGGCCGATCCGCGTGCTCCCGATGCGCTGGCCGGCCTGCTCGCCGCCGGCCGAACCTGCTTCGCCGAGGCAGCACTTCCCGCCGATGTCGAGGCGGTCTGGTGGCCGCGTTTCGAAAAGCTCGCCGCCAGCATCATCGAATGGGAACGCGGCCGCGCTGGGGCCGTGGCCCGGCGCCACGCCGAGGCGCGAGCGGCCAAGACCGTGGTCGGCCAATCCGGGATCACCCTGTCGGGCTATGCCGACCGGGTCGATCTTCTCCATGGCGGCATGGCCGACATATTGGACTACAAGACCGGCTCCTCGCCTTCCAAGGCGCAGGCGCACACGCTGCTGTCGCCGCAACTGGCCCTGGAGGGCGCGTTGCTCAGGCGCGGCGCTTTCCAGGAACTCGGCGCGCGCGAGCCCTCGCAATTGGCTTTTGTCAGGCTGAAGCCGAATGGCGAGGTCTTCGAGGAATCGATCCTCGAATACAACCGGCAGCCACGCACCGCCACGGACCTCGCCGAGGAGGCCTGGGCGCGGCTGGAGAAATTGCTCATCCACTATGCCGATCCGGCGGCCGGCTACCTGTCGCGGGCACTGCCGTTCCGCGAAGGCGAGACCGACGGCAACTACGACCATCTCGCCCGCGTGCTCGAATGGTCGGCGGGCGGCGATGCGGATGACGAGGGAGGGGAGGCATGAAGAAAGCCTATCCCATCCCCGGCGAAACCGCCTCCAGGCAGGCCAGCGCCTCGGATCCGAGGAATTCCGCCTGGGTGTCGGCCAATGCCGGGTCCGGCAAGACCCATGTGCTGGCCCAGCGCGTGATCCGCCTCCTGCTTCGCGGCACCGATCCGTCGAAGATACTGTGCCTGACCTATACGCGTGCCGCCGCCGCCAACATGTCGAACCGGGTGTTCTCGACCCTGTCGGAATGGACCGCGCTCGGCGATGCCGAACTGGCGGTGAGGGTCGAGGCGCTCGATGGCCGCCGGCCCGACTGCGAAACCATGCGCCGCGCCCGCCGCCTGTTTGCCGAGGCGCTGGAAACGCCCGGCGGCCTGAAGATCCAGACCATTCATGCCTTCTGCGAATCGGTGCTGCACCAGTTCCCGCTGGAAGCCAACATCCCCGCGCATTTCGAGATGCTCGACCCGCAGATGGAGGCATCGTTGTTCGCCGCCGCGCGCCGTGAAATGATTTCGGGCAGCGCGGCGGATCGGCCGGACCTCGCCGAAGCTTTCGCCGCCGTGCTCGAGCGCGGTGGCGAGGCCGGGCTCGACGCTTTGCTGGGTGAGATCGTCCGCAAGCGCGACGAACTGGGCGCCTTCATCGGTGAAATCGATCGAGGCGGCCCGAACTTCCAGACGCTGTTCGACGAATTCCAATTCCGCCCCGGCCAGACCGCCGAAGGCATAGCGACCGCCATCTGGCCGCTGCCCGGCTTCCTGCCGGATTATTTTGCCGGCTTCGCCCAGGCGGCGGAGGCCGCCGACGCCAGGACGGTGCTCAACAACATCTTGCCTCATGCGCGCCTGGCTTTCGCGGAAACCGACCCCGTGCGCCGCCTGCAGCTGCTTTCGCGGGCTTTCCTGAAGGCCGACGGCGACGTCTACGATCCAGCCAATGCATTCAAAAAGGCGCTGCTCGACCGGCTGCCGGACCTGGCGGAGCGCTATCTCTCGGCGACCACCGCAATCGTCGAGACGGTCGACCGGCTCGCCCTGTTCCGAATGCTGGAGGGCACGCGCGCCGCGCTGACGCTGGCCGACTGGCTGGTCGCCCGCTACGAGCAGTTGAAGCGTGGCCGCGGGTTCCTCGACTTCAACGACCTGATCACCCGCACCGTCAGTCTCCTGGCCAGGCCCGATGCCGGCCCGTGGGTGCAATACAAGCTCGACCAGGGCATCGACCACATCCTGCTCGACGAGGCGCAGGACACCAGCCCCGACCAGTGGGAGGTGGTGAAGCGGCTGGCCGAGGAATTCTTCGCCGGCATCGGCGCCCGCGACACCGCGCATCGGACGATCTTCGCTGTCGGTGACGAAAAACAGTCGATCTATTCCTTCCAGGGAGCGGCGCCGGATTCCTTCGCCGACAGCAGGCTCCTGTTCGCAAGCAAGGTGCGCGACGCCGATGCGCCCTTCGCCGATCTGAAGCTCACCTGGTCGTTCCGCTCGACCGACGATGTTCTGGCCGCTGTCGACCGTGTCTTCGCCGATCCGGTCGTGCGGCGCGGCATCAGCCATGACCCCGACCCGCTGAGCCACAAGGCGATACGCACCGATGCACCGGGCTATGTCGAGGTCTGGCCATCCATCGGCGCCGATGTCGTCGACGAGCCGGACGACTGGACCCAGGCAGTCGACCATGCCCGCGCGCCGGCGGTTCGGGTTGCCGAAAACGTCGCCGCCACCATTGCCGGCTGGATCGGCAATGGCGAGGTCATCGAAGGCCGCGGCAAGAGGCTGCGCCCTGGCGACGTGCTGGTGCTGGTGCGCAAGCGCGATCGCTTCGTTCATGCACTGACGCGTGCCCTGAAACGTCGTGACATCCCGGTCGCCGGCGCGGACCGGTTGAGCCTGCCCGGCCACATCGCGGTCAAGGACCTGATCGCGCTCGGCCATTTCCTGATCCAGCCGCAGGACGATCTGTCGCTCGCCGCCGTGCTGCGGAGCCCGATCTTCGATCTGTCGGAAGAGATGCTTTTCACACTGGCCGCGCAAAGACCATCCGGCCTGTCGCTGGCCGAGTCCCTGCGCCAGCATGCCAGCCAAAGCGAAGCGCTCGCGGCGGTCGCCGCTCAACTCGACATCTGGGCCAACGAGGCCGTCTTCAAGCCGGTGTTCGAATTCTATGCCGGCCTGCTGGCACGCGGTGGCGTGCGCCGCAAGATGGTTGCGCGGCTCGGGCCGGAAGCCGGGGACATTCTCGACGAATTCCTGAGTTTCTGCCTTGCCGAGGAGCGGACCGGCTTGCCCGGGCTGGAAGCCTTCCTGTCGACGCTGGAGAGCGCCGGTCCAGAAATCAAGCGCGAGATGGACCAGACCCGCGACGAGGTCCGCGTCATGACCGTGCATGCAGCCAAGGGGCTCGAGGCGCCTGTCGTCTTCCTGGTCGATGGCGGTTCGGCTCCGTTCAGCGATCAGCACCTGCCGCGCCTGATGCCGTTCGAGGGTTCCGGGCTGAACTGGAGCGGCAAGGGCTTTCTCTGGCGTTCGGCCAGCGACGTCGCCAACGCCATTTCGAAGGCTGCCGCGGCAAGGGCGCGCGATCTCGCCGATGACGAGTATCGGCGGCTGCTCTATGTCGGCATGACCCGGGCCGAGGACAGGCTGATCGTCTGCGGTTATCACGGCAAGCGCGCGCCGAACACCGGCACCTGGCATTCGCTCGTCAGCCGTGCCCTGGTCGGGGCGCCGGAGAGTGCCGAGTATCCGCATCCGGCCGGCGGCGGCGTCTCAGTGCATCGCTTCCAGGTGACCGGATTGCCGCCGTTTGCACCGGTCGCCGAGAGCGAAGCCAGGCAGACGCGGGACTTCGGGCCGCCGCCCGAAATCTTGTTCAAGCCGCTGCCGCCATACGAGGACCTGCCGCGCCCGCTGTCGCCATCCGGAGCCTCCGCCCTGATCGACGAGGGCAAGGAAAGCGTCATCGACACCGGCTCGCCAGTGCTGGATGGCGACGCCGAACCCGGCTTCGCCGTCATGCGAGGCCTGGCGCTGCACAAACTGCTGCAGATGCTGCCCGGCGTGGCGCAAAACGAACGCCAGGGCGCAGCCGAACGCTATCTCGCCCGCGCCGGCGCGCAATGGCCGGCCGGCGAGTGCGAAAAGGCGGTCGCCTCGGTGATGGCGATCCTTGCCGATCCGCGTTTCGCGCCGCTTTTCGGACCCTCTTCGCGCGCCGAAGTGGCGGTCATGAGCAGCCTCGACGTCAAGGGCACGAAACGCTCGATTTCCGGCAAGATCGACAGGTTGGCGGTGACGCCGGACCGCGTATCCATCATCGATTACAAGACCAATCGGCCGGCGCCCGCCTCGCTGGGCGAGGTTCCGCCCGCCTATCTGCTGCAGCTCGCGCTCTATCGCGCCTTGCTGCGGCCGCTCTATCCCGGCCGCGAAGTCACGGCGGCCTTGCTGTTCACGGAGGCGCCGCGGCTGATCGAACTGCCGGCTCGGGCCATGGATGACGCTCTTGCCCGACTCACGCGAGCGTGACACAAGAACTGCTTGAAGAAGGGCGCGGCAACCACCACATTTGGTGCGACGAAAAATTTCGAAAGGATTTCCGCATGGCTACCGTCAAGGTCGACAAGAACAATTTCCAGACCGCTGTGCTCGACGCCAAGGAGCCGGTCGTGGTGGATTTCTGGGCGGAATGGTGCGGTCCCTGCAAGATGATCGCGCCGGCGCTGGAAGACATCGCCAATGAGCTCGGCAGCAAGGTGAAGATCGCCAAGCTCAACATTGACGAGAATCCCGAACTGGCAGCGGAATTCGGCGTGCGCTCGATCCCGACGCTGATGATCTTCAAGGGCGGCGAAAGAGCCGATGTGAAGGTTGGCGCCGCGCCCAAGACCGCGCTGTCGCACTGGATCAACGGTAATCTCGCCTGATCAATCCGAAATTCCTGACATCAAGCCCGGCCGATCGCGCCGGGCTTTTTGTTGGCGTCATTGGTCGCCCGCTCTGGCCCTGACGTCCGGGGCCTCCATGTCTTCTGCTGGCAGCAGATGCAGGGAGAGGAAAAATGACCGGATCCGCCAAGGCCACCGTCTTCATCGACAATGAGCGCGTCATCGTCACGGAATACCGCTTTCAGCCGGGCGACAACACCGGCTGGCACCGCCATGGCCACGACTATGTTGTCGTGCCGCTGATGGACGGCAAGGTAAAGCTTCTGACCAAGGACGGCGAATCCTTCGCCGAAATGAAGAAAGGCGCGCCCTATTTCCGCAGGGAAGGCGTCGAGCACGACGTCATCAGCGCCAATGAGGGCGAATATGCCTTCATTGAGATCGAGCTGAAATAGCGGCGTTCGCCTCGAATACCGCAGCGGAAACCGGTATATATGTCTTCCAACAACGGAGTTTGAGATGGCCGAACCTCAGCTCTCGGTCCGTAGCGCAAAAGCACGCGACCTGGCTCATAGACTTGCTCGTCGCGAAAATCGCTCGATAGCAGATGTCGTCGAGCGAGCGCTTGAATCGTACGAGATCCGTGAGGCGGGACGCGAGCCCGCCACCACCTTCTACGCCCGCCTCACGGCCAGTTGTGGCGTCGATATCGATCTGAAGGAAATCATCCGCGACGGCCGCCTGGTTCATGCTGGACCCGAGCTTTGATTTTCGTCGACACCGATGTGATTTCAGAAACACTCAAGAAGGCACCGGACGAAGCCGTTCTCGCCTGGCTTGTCCGCAACGATGCTGAATTGGCCCACGGTGACGATTGCTGAAGTCGCTTTCGGCATTCACAAAATCCGACCTGATGAGCGTGCGGATCGCCTGGAGCAGGGGCTTTCTCAATGGCGCCGTCGCTTCGCCGACCGGATTTCTGGGCTGACGGAAGAGGCTGCGCTGGTTTACGGGGAGATCATGGGAACCGCCAGCCGCCTGGGCCGTGGAATGTCGGCTCCCGATAGCATGATCGCCGCGATCGTGCGTGTAAACGGTGGTCGGCTGGCGATGCGCAACCTCAACGACTTTGCCACCGCCAACCTCGACCTGATCTCACCGTGGGATTTCTAGCGTTGGAACGGATCACGCGAAGCGTCTTTGGTATGTTGTGCCATGACGTTTTCCCAAGCCGAGATCGTTTTCCGGGGGCGGGTAGGATAGATTTCCGATTATCGCCATGTCACGTCGGCGGCGTGCCGTTCTCCGCCAACACCGCTCCAGCCAGATAGAGCGAACCGCCGATCAGGATGCGCGGCGGCGGGCCGTCCCAGGTGTCCCGCAGTAACATCAGCGCGCTGGCGACGGAACTCACCGGCTCGGCCGTCAGCCCGGCCTCGGTGGCACGGGCCGCCAGTTCGTCGTTCGGCGCGCTGGCGTCGCTCAGGCTCACCGGCACGGTATAGACGTGCCGGGCGAGGCCATTGAAGGCGCGGAAATAGCCGCTCTGGTCCTTGGTGTTGATCATGCCGGAGATGAGAAAAAGCGGCCTGGGGTTCTTCTCTTCCTGTTCGGCCAGCGCCTCGGCGACGACCACGCCAGCGCCCGGATTGTGGCCGCCGTCGAGCCAGATGTCGGCGCCCTTGGGCGCCAGTTCCGTCAGCCTGCCTTGCGACAGCTTCTGCATCCGCCCCGGCCAGGCGACAGTGGTCATCGCCTTCTCGGCGGCACGGTGGCTGATCTCGAAGCCGGCTGCCTTGACGGCGGCGATCGCGGCGGCAGCATTGGCGAACTGGTGGCGCCCGGGCAGCCGCGGCGGCGGCAGATCCATCAAGCCATCATCGTCCTGATAGACCATGCGGCCGTTCTCCTCGAAGGCGAGGAAATCCTGTCCATAGACCAGGGTCGGGCAGCTGAGCCGCTCGGCGGTTTCGATCAGCACCTGCTGCGCCGCCTCGGTTTCCTGCGCCCCGATGACCACCGGGCAGCCGCGCTTGATGATGCCGGCCTTCTCGGCGGCGATCAGTTCGACGCGGTCGCCGAGATAGGCTTCGTGGTCCATCGACACCGGCATGATCACCGAGACGGCCGGCCTGGCGATGACATTGGTGGCGTCGAAGCGGCCGCCGAGACCGACCTCGATGATGGCGGCATCGGCCGGATGCTCCGAAAACAGGATGAAGGTGACGGCGGTGAGGATCTCGAAAACGGTGATCTTCTCGCCGCCATTGGCCTTGGCGACGCGGGCGATGGCCTCGGCGAAGATATCGTCCTCGACCAGCCTGCCGCCGCCATCAGCCGCCAGCCGGTAGCGCTCGTGCCAGCTGACCAGATGCGGCGAGGTGTGCACGTGCACGAGTCGGCCGGATGCTTCCAGAAGCGCTCGCGAGAAGGCGGCGCAAGAGCCCTTGCCGTTGGTACCGGCGATGTGGATCACCGGCGGCAGCAAGTCCTGAGGATTGCCCAGCCGCTCCAGCAGTCGTGAAATGCGGTCGAGCGAAAGGTCGAAGCCTTTCGGGTGAAGCGCCATCAGCGCTTCGATTTCACGGTCGGCGGCAAGCGTGGTCATGTAGGAGTCCTAAGCGCGCGATGGATCGCGCGCAATCGCGGTTCGCGGCAAAGAGTGTCGCGTCAGGCCTGCGGCCGTGCTTCCGTCGCGACCACCGCCGGCGGCAGGATTTCCGGCTCCAGGGGCTTGTGCTCTTCCGGCATCTTGAGCAGCATCTTCAAGAGCCGCGCGATGGTCCGGCGCATCTCCAGTCGCGACACCACCATGTCGACCATGCCGTGCTCCATCAGATATTCGGAGCGCTGGAAGCCGTCCGGCAGTTTTTCCCGGATGGTCTGCTCGATGACACGCGGTCCGGCGAAGCCGATCAGTGCGCCGGGCTCGGCTATATGCACGTCGCCCAGCATGGCGTAGGAGGCAGTGACGCCGCCGGTCGTCGGATTGGTCAGCACGACGATGTAGGGAAGGCCGGCTTCCTTCAGCCGGTCGACGCCAACCGTGGTGCGCGGCAATTGCATCAGCGACAGGATGCCTTCCTGCATGCGCGCGCCGCCGGAAGCGGCAAACAGGATCAGCGGCCGCTTGCGCTGCACGGCCACCTCGAAGGCATGAACGATGGCGTCGCCCGCGGCCATGCCGAGCGAACCGCCCATGAAGGCAAAATCCTGCACCGTCACCACCACCGGCAGGCCTTCTACGGTGCCCAGCGCGTTGACGATGGCATCTTCCAGGCCGGTCTTGGCCTTGGCGTCCTTCAACCGGTCGGTGTAGCGCTTCTCGTCGCGGAATTTCAGCGGGTCCAGCATGACCTTGGGATTTTCGAGCTGTTCGTATTTGCCGTCGTCGAGGAAGTATTTCAGCCGCTCCTTGGCCGAGATCTTCATGTGATGGCCCGAAGACGGGATGACGAACTGGTTGGATTCCAGATCCTTGTGGAACACCATCTCCCCGGTCTCGGGATCCTTGATCCACAGGTTCTCGGGCATGTCGGTGCGCCGGCCGAGCATCGAATTGATCTTCGGGCGAACGTAGTTGGTGATCCAGTTCATCGCTTCGGCTCCTGTCCTGACGAAGAGTTAGAGCAATTCCAGGAAAAGTGTGAACCGGTTTTCCGACCGGAATTGCGATAAAGCAAAAAGATAGAGCGGTTCGGCGTTTCCGTGAAACGGCAAACCGATCCAGCGCATGCCGCCCGGGATGGCGACGTGCACAAGACCTGAGGTAGGAAAACTATTCGGCGGCAGCAAGGCGGGCCGACCGCACGCCCTGCGCGAGGCCGCTGACCAGCGTGGCGACGGCCTCGGCCGGGTCGGCGGTCTTTTCGCCCTTCGGCCCCAGCACATTGGCGACCGCATTGACGATCGCGGTGCCGACGACGACGCCGTCGGCATTGGCGCCGATGACGCGCGCCTGTTCGGCGGTCTTGACGCCGAAGCCGACGCAGACCGGCAGATCGGTATGGCCCTTGATGCGCTTGACCGCCGCAGCCACCTTGCCGGTGTCGGCCAGCGCGGAACCGGTGATGCCGGTCATCGACACGTAATAGACGAAGCCGGACGTGTTCTGCAGCACCTTGGGCAGGCGCTTGTCGTCGGTGGTCGGCGTCGCCAGCCGGATGAAGTTGATGCCGGCTTTCAGCGCCGGGATGCACAGCTCCTCGTCCATCTCCGGCGGCAGGTCGACGACGATCAGCCCGTCGATGCCGCTGGCCAATGCGTCCTTGAGAAAGCGGTCGACGCCGTAGATGTAGATCGGGTTGTAGTAGCCCATCAGAACGATCGGCGTCTCATTGTCGCCGGTGCGGAAGTCAGCCGCCATCTTGAGCGTCTTGACCAGCGTCTGGCCGCCTCTCAGTGCTCTCAAGCCCGCGGCCTGGATCGCCGGGCCATCGGCCATCGGATCGGAGAACGGCATGCCGAGTTCGATGATGTCCGCGCCGGCCGTTGGCAGCGCCTTCATGATCGACAGCGAGGTCTGATAGTCCGGGTCGCCGCCCATGAAATAGGTGACGAGCGCCGGGCGGCCTTCGTTCTTGAGCTTTGCCATGCGGCGATCGATGCGGGTCACCATGATCAGATCTCCATGCCCAGCATCGAAGCCACCGTATGCACGTCCTTGTCGCCGCGGCCGGACAGGTTGACGATGACGATCTGGTCCTTGTCCATGGCGGGCACGATCTTCACCGCATGGGCGATGGCGTGCGCCGATTCGAGCGCCGGGATGATGCCTTCGACGCGTGTGGTCAGCTTGAAGGCCTCCAGCGCCTCGTCGTCGAGGATCGGCACATATTCGACGCGGCCAGAGTCGCGCAGCCAGGAATGCTCCGGGCCGACGCCGGGGTAATCGAGGCCGGCCGAGATCGAATGGCCGTCCATGATCTGGCCGTCGGCATTTTGCAGGAGATAGGTGCGGTTGCCATGCAGCACGCCCGGCGCGCCGGCGTTCATCGAGGCGCAGTGCTCGATGCCGTCGAGGCCACGCCCGCCGGCCTCGATGCCGATGATGCGGACATCCTTGTCGTCGAGGAACGGATGGAACAGGCCGATGGCGTTGGAGCCGCCGCCGACGGCGGCGATGATGGTGTCGGGCAACCGGCCTTCCTGCTCGAGGATCTGAGCGCGCGCCTCCGAACCGATCACCGACTGGAAGTCGCGCACCAGCTCCGGATAGGGGTGCGGGCCGGCGGCGGTGCCGATCAGGTAATAAGTGTCCTCGACATTGGTCACCCAGTCGCGCAGCGCCTCGTTCATGGCGTCCTTCAGCGTGCCGTGGCCAGCGGTCACCGGCCGCACTTCGGCGCCAAGCAGCTTCATGCGGAAGACATTGGGGCTTTGGCGGGCAACGTCCGTGGCACCCATGTAGACGACGCAGGGAAAGCCGAAACGGGCAGCGACCGTGGCCGACGCCACGCCGTGCTGGCCGGCCCCGGTCTCGGCGATGATGCGCGTCTTGCCCATGCGCTTGGCCAGCAGGATCTGGCCGAGGCAATTGTTGATCTTGTGCGAACCGGTATGGTTCAGGTCCTCGCGCTTGAAATAGACTTTTGCACCGCCCCCGAGGCCCTTCGCCGAGGAAACTTCACGAAGATATTTCGTCAGGCCATCGGCGAAATAGAGTTTCGACGGCCGCCCCGCATAGTGGGTCGAAAGGTCGGTGAGCTCGGCCCTGAAATCCGGATCGTCCTTGACCTCGTTCCAGTGCCGTTCGAGGTCGAGGATCAGCGGCATCAGCGTTTCGGCCACGAAACGACCGCCGAAAATGCCAAACATGCCCTGTTCGTCGGGTCCGGTGCGGAAGGAATTGGGTGTCGCCGGCTTGTTCATCGCCGATCTCCTGGCATCTCGATTTTCTTGAGCATGTCCTGTCGAAAACCGGTTTCCACTTTTCCGGGACATGCTCGGGTTTGAGGCGGTCAGGCGGCGCGGTCGTCTCGCACTGCCTTGACGGCCCGGAAAAACTGCTCGATCAGCGCCGGATCCTTGACGCCCGGCGCGCTTTCCACGCCGGAGGAAATATCAATTCCGGGCGGGCTGGCAAGCCGAAGGGCATCGCCGATATTGGCGGCGTTGAGCCCACCGGAAAGCATGTAATCGAGCCCGGCGTCAAGGCCGGTCAGGATGCGCCAGTCGAACGCAACGCCATTGCCGCCCGGCAACTCGGAGCCCTTCGGCGGCTTGGCGTCGAACAGGAACCGGTCCGCGACCCCGACGAACGGTTTGATGCGCTCGAGATCGGCGGCTTCGCTGAGCGGCAGCGCCTTCATGACCGGCAGGTCATAGCGGGCTTTCAGTTCGGCCACCCGTTCGGGCGTTTCCGAGCCGTGCAGCTGCAGCATGTCCGGGCGCATGCTGTCGATGATGTCGTCCAGGAAGGTGTCGTTGGCGTCGACGGTAACGGCAACCGCCAAAGCCTTGCCGCGCGCCGCTTCGCGCAACCGCCCGGCTGCAGCCGGTTCGATGTAACGCGGGCTCTTGGCAAAGAAAATGAAGCCGACATGGCTGGCGCCGCCGGCCAGCGCCGCGGCCATTGCCTGGTCGGTCTTCAAGCCGCAGATTTTGACGTCGAGTGCCATGGCGCGGGAATTGACATGAAATCGAGGCAGAGTCGAGAAAAAGCATGTTGTTTGCCGGCAGGGCCAAAGGCGCTACCTATCATGGGAAAGCATGCAAGGCGGGAGAACATCATGACTGACAGAACCGTTGCCGAACTCAGGCAGAAGATCGCGCAAGCGCGCGAGGTGATCGCGCATTTGATGGACAAGGCCGCCTTCAACGGCGCCGAGGCGCATCGGGCGCTCGATTATTTCGACACCGACGCCTTCGATCGGAATTTTTTACCGTGGCCGCATCATAGCGAAGAGGGGCTGCGGCCTGAAGAGCTGAACGCCGCGAATGACGATTGAGTTCGTGCGGCCAGTAAGAACGTAAACGCTGGCGCGACAGGAGGTGTGAAGGATCACCACGCAACAGCTATCCTCAGGCACCGTGCGACGCTTCGCGATTGCGCTACTCGAAAACGATCGCCTGCAGGGCGCCGCCATTGCGCTTCAGCCAGTCCTTGCAGCGGTCGGTGTCGGGACAGAGCTTTTCGCACAATTTCCAGAATTTCGGGCCGTGGTTCATCTCTTTCAGATGCGCTACTTCATGCGCGACGAGGTAGTTGATGACGGGTGGCGGCGCCATCATGATGCGCCAGGAAAAGGACAAATTGCCTTCGGAAGTGCACGAGCCCCAGCGGCTGGACGTGTCCTTGTAGCGGATCGCCTTGGCGCGCTTGCCAAGCGCCTCGGTGTGCCTGGCCACCAGCTTCTCGATCTCCTTCTTGGCCTCGCGCTTCAAAAAATCGGCGATGCGGCGCGGCAGGTGGATGCGCTCGCCATGCACGATCAGCAGCGGGCCGCGTTCGTCGCGCGACACGGTGACGGTGCCGCGCCTTGACGGCTCATGCACGATGCGGTGCGGCACGCCGCGTATGGGGATCTTGATGCCGGGCCGCACCTGCGGCCGCGTTGGCACCTTGGCCAGCCGCTGCTCCAGCCAGTCCTGATGACGATCGAGGAACCGCTCCACCTCGCCGCGGCGCAGGCCCGGCGGCACGGTGATACGCAGGCCCTGGCCGCCGGAATCGATGCGCAGCGTCAGACGCCGCGCCCTGGCGCTCTCGACGATCTTGAGCGGCAGCGTGCGGCCGGCAACGCAGTATTCTCGCTCCACGACAGGCGTGGGCTTGGGCTTCGTCAGATTGCGGAAGAATCCGAGGGTCATGGCCGGACGATACGCGATTCGAGAAAAACGAATAGAACAAAAAAGAAACGGCGCCGCTCGCGCGACGCCGTTTTTTCACGATCGGGCCTGTCGCTCAGCCTCAGTCGTCAAGCAGGTTCGAGCCT
Organism: Mesorhizobium sp. B2-4-7; assembly: GCF_006442685.1. Lineage (NCBI taxonomy): Bacteria > Pseudomonadati > Pseudomonadota > Alphaproteobacteria > Hyphomicrobiales > Phyllobacteriaceae > Mesorhizobium > Mesorhizobium sp. B2-4-7. The sequence goes on along the minus strand of NZ_VFVH01000002.1, from coordinate 30,567 downwards.
TTGCCACGCTTGGTGGGGGTCGTGCCTGTGCTCGGGTCGCTCTTTGCCGGAGCGGTCGACTTGTTGCGGTTCGCCATGAAGCGATCGAACTCGTCCTGGTCCTTGGCGCGACGCAATTCGCGGGCGTAGTCGTCGAACTCGGTCAACATGTCGTCGAGCTTGCGGCGTTCCTCGGCCAGGCGTTCAAGCTCCTTTTCGCGCCAGTCGTCAAACGCGACGTTGCCGGTCCGGGCGGAGCCGTGGCCCCAGCGTGCGGCTTTGTCGGAACCGCGGCGGCAGCCGGCGAAGATGCCGTCGGTCGCGCGGTTGACATCACGCTTGAAGCCCTCGAGCCGGTCGCCCCAGATGATGTAGGCGAGCATGGCGAAGCCGAGCGGCCAGAACACCATGAAGCCGATCACCATCAACGCGATGGTTGCCGGCGTCCAGGCCGGGCGGATCAATGCAGATGTGTTCATTTTCTCCCATTCCTTCGGTTGGAGACAGCCAGGACCGGCTGCGTGGAATCGAAATGGGAAGGCAAAAACGGCGATTCAAGACAATGTCGGCTAAAACCGGACAAGCTGCTGAAATGATTATCGCTTTTTGAGCATATCGAGGAAAAGCACGACCAGCCCGGCAATCAGTCCCCAGAATGCGGCGCCGACGCCGAACAAGGTCAGCCCGGAGGCGGTGACGACAAAAGTGACGGTGGCGGCCATGCGCTCGCTTTCGTCCTTGAGCGCGATCGCCAGCGCGTTGGCCAGCGAGGCCATCAGCGCAAGACCCGCAACCAGCACGATCAGGCTCTGCGGCAGGACGGCGAAGATCGCCACCAGGGAGGCGCCGAAAATCGCGAAGATCAGATAGGCAAGGGCATAGAACGGCCCTGTCTTCCAGCGCTCCGTTGGGTCTGGATGAACGTCGGGCCCGGTGCAGATAGCCGCCGAAATTGCCGCCAGATTGGTGGTCGAGCCGCCGAACGGCGCCGAAAGCAGCGAAAACAGGCCGGTGATGCCGATCAGCGGACCGGGTTCCGGATGGTAGCCGGCGGCGCGCAGCACGGCGAGGCCCGACAGGTTCTGCGAAGCCATGGTGACCAGGTAGAGCGGTACTGCCAGGCCGATTATCGCCTTGGCGGTGAACACAGGCGCGATCAGAGTGAGCGTCGACAGTTCAGGAGTGGGCAAACCGCCGACGCGGCCGGTGAGAAACGCGGCGAGACCGCCGCCGACCAGCACTGCCAGCACCGACAGCGCCGGATTGAACAGGCGGATGACGAAGAAGGCGGCGATCAACGGCAGGATCAGCCAGGGATCGGCGGGAACAGTTTTGACCGCATTAAGCGCGAAGGTGACGACAATGCCGGCCAGCATTCCTGAAGCGACCGAGGGCGGTATCCCCGAGATCAGTTTCGTCAGCGGCCGGAACAGCCCGGTGGCGACCAAAAGAATGCCGGTAACGATGAAGGCGGCGACGGCCTCGCCGATCGAAAAACCGCTCGACGCCGCCATCAGCGCCAGGCCCGGCGTCGACCAGGCGGTGATGACCGGCATTTTCGTTCGCCAGGATAGCCACAGGCTTTCGACCGCCATCGCCAGGCAGATGGTGGTCACCCAGCTCGCCGTCTGGATTTGCGTCGCGCCAACCGCGTGGGCGGCGGCAATGACAATGGCCAGCGTGCCGCCGAAACCGACGATGGCCGCGACAAAGGCTGAGATCGGGATGGAAAGGCGCATCGTCACTTGCTCCGCGCGGCCATGTCGCCGACCGCCCGCACCAGCATGTCGAAATCCTGCGGCCGCGATAGCCGGTGGTCGCCGTCGGGGATCAGCGACAGCGTGACATCGTCGGCCGGCAGCAGGCTGACCAGCCTCAGCGCATGGCTCGACGGCACGTCCCGATCGGCCAGGCCCTGCACGATGTGGACGGGGCAGTGCGTGTCGAGCGGGCCTGTCATGACCAGGTTGTCGCGCCCATCCTCGATCAGCGCGCGCGTGTAGATGTAGGGCTCGGTGGAATAGTCCGACGGCTCCTCGAAGAAGCCTTTTTTGGCAAGGTCGCGCTTCTGCGCTTTGGTCAGCACCGGTTCGACCAGTTCTGCGGTAAAATCCGGCGCCGGTGCTAGAAGCACCAGACCGACGACGCTTGCGTCGCCTGCCTTGCGCAATTCCTGCACCATGCGCAGGGCGATCCAGGCGCCCATCGACGAGCCGACCAGGATCTGGCTGCCGCTGGTGAAATGCCGGAACACGGCCAGGCTTTGCGAAAGCCATTTCGAGATCGTGCCGTCGGCAAAGGCGCCGCCGGATTCGCCGTGTCCGGAATAGTCATGGCGCAGGAAGGCGCGGCCTTCTTTTGCCGCCCAGTCCGAAAGCGCTTCAGCCTTCGTGCCCAGCATGTCCGACTTGTAGCCGCCGAGCCAGACGACGCCAGGCGTCGCGCCCGCAATATGGCGCACCGCGATGCTCGATCCGTCGACATCCAGAAAGACAGGGGCAGTCATGGCTTTTTCCTTGCGCCGACTTTCGGCGCAGGGTCTTGTGACACAGCCAGTGGTGTGGCGAAAAGTGCTCGCGATCTTTCTTTGTTTGTCGCAGGCAGCGATCAGGTGATTTTCTGTCAATGCTGTGCTATTGACTCCGCCCGCGCGCTCCCCACATTGGCGCGTCCACATATCAAGACCTGCAAATCCAGAACGAAACGGCCAAGGAGACCACGACCATTCGCAGACCTTTCAAAGCAGCGGCGCCGACCAAGGATGGGCCGCGCTCCAATCGTGACATCCGGGTTCCCCGGGTCCAGCTTATCGACGCCGAAGGCCAGAACCGTGGCGATGTTTCCATCAACGACGCATTGCTGCTCGCCGAAGAGGCAGGGCTCGATCTCGTCGAGATATCGCCCAACGCGCAGCCGCCCGTCGTAAAAATCCTCGATCTCGGCAAGTTGAAATACGCCAACCAGAAGAAGGCGGCCGAGGCGCGCAAGAACCAGAAGGTCATCGAGATCAAGGAGATCAAGATGCGCCCGAACATCGACAGCCACGACTACGAGACCAAGATGAAGGCGGTGCGCCGCTTCTTCGAGGAAGGCGATAAGGTCAAGCTGACATTGCGCTTCCGTGGCCGCGAGATGGCGCATATGGAGCTTGGCATGCAGCTTCTGAACAAGGTGCGTGAGGAAGTGGCTACCATCGCCAAGGTCGAGGCGGAGCCGAAGCTCGAAGGCCGCCAGATGATGATGGTGCTGGCGCCGCGCTAGATCACGATAAGGTTAGCGCGACCGACGCGCTCCAATTCCGCCTGAATTGTGCTACAGGGCGTCCCGGCGATCGGCGGGACGCCCATTTCTCGGCCATAGCTGCGGTCGCCGGCTAAGCTCTCGACGATCGGATTCCTCCCTTGGACAAAAAACTCAAATACGGGCTGGGTGGCTACCAGCGCACGCGCAGGCTGGTGCTTGCCGTGCTCGTGGTGGTGCTGTTCGCAGCCCTGCTGTTCGGGCAATCGAGCTTTCCGCCTGATACGGCGATGCATGAAACGATCGAGATGTTCGGCGTGCTGCTGATTTTCCTAGGTATCTGCGGCCGCCTTTGGTCGACGCTCTACATAGGTGGGCGCAAATCTTCCGAAGTTGTGACGGGCGGGCCTTATTCGATCACCCGCAACCCGCTCTATGTGTTCTCGACTGTGGCCGCGGCCGGCGTCGGCGCGCAGATCGGCTCGTTCTCCGGCATCATTCTGTTCGCTGTCCTGTGTGCGGGCGCCTTCCATATCGTCATCCTGCGCGAGGAGAAATTCCTTAAGGAAGCGCTCGGCGAGCCCTATCAGGCCTATCTGGCAAGAGTGCCGCGCTTCTTTCCGAAGCTTTCCCTTTACCAGGAAGGCGACACCGGCAGCTTCAAGCCGCGCCTGCTGTTGACAACGCTTCTCGACGGCCTGGTGTTCCTCATCGCGCTGCCGGCCTTCGAACTGATCGACGGCGCCCAGCAGTCGGGTATGTTGCCGGTGTTGTTTACGCTCCCCTGATGAAGGACCGGGCGCCGCATCCGGGCGTTCGGGGAAACGCGCGGCGCGGTGGGTGTTGCACAGTCGCCTGCTTTGACGTATAGGACCGCCGTTCCAAGAAAACCGCCCGGCAGGGCATGCCGTGGCGGTTTCATTTGCTTTTCGGGCTTTGGTCGGCCCGAAGCGAACAAGAAGCGCGATGGTGCGCCACAATACGGAGTAGCAAAATGCCCAAGATGAAGACCAAATCGGCCGCCAAGAAGCGGTTCAAGATCACCGGTACGGGTAAAGTCCTGTCGGCTGCGGCCGGCAAGCGTCACGGCATGATCAAGCGTTCCAACAAGTTCATTCGAAATGCCCGCGGCACGATGGTTCTGGCTGAACCGGATGGCAAGAAGGTCATCAAGAATTTTCTGCCGAACGGCCTCTGAGCATTCGGCCGAACACGAATTTGTTTTACGCAATTCCGAACGGAAAACCGCAAGGCACTTTTCCTGGAATTGCTTTTAAGGAGATCATGACATGGCACGCGTAAAAAGAGGCGTCACCTCGCACGCCAAGCACAAGAAGGTCCTGAAAGCCGCGAAAGGCTTCTACGGCCGCCGCAAGAACACCATCCGCATCGCCAAGCAGGCGGTGGAAAAGTCGCTGCAATACGCCTATCGCGACCGCAAGAACCGCAAGCGCTCGTTCCGCGCGCTGTGGATCCAGCGCATCAACGCCGCGACGCACGAGCACGGCCTGACCTATGGCCGTTTCATCGACGGCCTCAACAAGGCTGGCATTGAGATCGATCGCAAGATCCTGTCGGATATGGCCATCCACGAGCCGCAGGCTTTCGCCGCGCTCGTGGCCAAGGCCAAGGTTGCTCTTGAGTACCTCAAGAACACCACCCCGAATGCTTTTGAAAGCGCTGTCGCCTAAGACCAGCGCTTCCCAAGCATTCGAAATTCTGATTTGGGGAACCCGCGCTGGCACGGCTGGCGCGGGTTTTTCTTATGCCTGATGTAACCAAATTGGTGACACGCCCGGTGATGGTGGGTTGCCCGATCGAGAGAGTTTCGCCGTGAACGCCACCGCTGGAAATCTTGAAAGCCTGGAAGCTTCGCTGCTCGCCGACATAGCGTCGGCTGCTGACGAGGCCGCGATAGAAGCCGTGCGCGTGGCAGCCCTTGGCAAGAAGGGGTCGATCTCGGAAATGCTGAAGACGCTCGGCTCGATGAGCGCTGAGGAGCGCCAGGTCAAAGGCCCCGCCATCAACGGCCTCAAGAACCGCGTCACCGATGCGCTCACCGCGCGCAAGGCGGAACTCAGGGATGTTGCCATCACTGCCCGCCTCGCCGCGGAGAAGGTCGACGTGACGCTGCCGGTGCGGCAGTCGCCGGCCGAGCGCGGCCGCATTCATCCGATCAGCCAGGTCATCGACGAGATCGCGGCGATCTTCGGCGATCTCGGCTTCGCCATCGCCGAAGGGCCCGACATCGAGACCGACTATTACAATTTCACCGCGCTGAATTTCCCGGAAGGCCATCCGGCGCGCGAGATGCATGACACCTTCTTCTTCCAGCCGGACGAGAAGGGCGAGCGCAAGCTTCTGCGCACCCACACCTCGCCGGTGCAGATCCGCACCATGGAGAAGCAGAAGCCGCCGATCCGCATCGTCATTCCGGGCAAGACCTACCGGCAGGATTCCGACGCCACCCACTCGCCGATGTTCCATCAGGTCGAAGGGCTGGTGATCGACAAATCGGCCAACGTCGCCAACATGAAGTGGGTGCTGGAAGAGTTCTGCAAGGCCTTCTTCGAGGTGCCGTCGGTCAAGATGCGCTTCCGGCCGTCCTTCTTCCCGTTCACCGAGCCAAGCCTCGAGGTCGATATCCAGTGCGACCGCTCGCGGCCAGGCGAGGTGCGCTTCGGCGAAGGCTCCGACTGGATGGAGATCCTTGGCTGCGGCATGGTGCACCCCAACGTTCTGCGCGCTGGCGGGCTCGATCCCGATGAATATCAGGGCTTTGCCTGGGGCATGGGCATCGACCGCATCGCCATGCTGAAATACGGCATGCCGGATCTGCGCGCCTTCTTCGATGCCGATGTGCGCTGGCTGTCGCATTACGGCTTCCGGCCGCTCGACATGCCGACTTTGTTCGGGGGCCTGAGCGCGTGACGGTCAAGACGATTCCTGCTGCGATACATTACGGAACAGCATCATGAAATTCACCCTCTCCTGGCTCAAGGACCATCTCGAGACCGACGCCTCGCTCGGCGAGATCGTCGAGCGGCTGACCTCGATCGGCCTCGAGGTCGAGCATGTCGACGACAAGGCGAGCCTGAAGCCCTTCGTCATCGCCAGGGTGCTGACGGCGGTGCAGCATCCCGACGCCGACCGGCTGCGGGTGCTGACCGTCGACACCGGCGACGGCAAGCCGCCCGTGCAGGTCGTCTGTGGCGCACCCAATGCGCGGGCGGGCATGATCGGCGCCTTCGCCGCGCCCGGCACTTATGTGCCCGGCATCGATGTGACGCTGACGGTTGGCAAGATCAGGGGCGTCGAAAGCCACGGCATGATGTGTTCCGAGCGCGAGCTGGAACTTTCCGACGAGCACAACGGCATCATCGACCTGCCCGAAGATGCGCCGGTCGGCACCAGCTTCGCCGCTTACGCGCATCTCGACGATCCGGTCATCGAGATCAATCTGACGCCAAACCGGCCTGATGCCACCAGCGTTTACGGCATCGCCCGGGATCTCGCGGCGAGCGGTCTCGGCCGCCTCGTCGGCGGCGCGATCATGCCGCATGTCGGCAATGGAATGTGCCCCGTCAAGGTGACGATCGAAGCGCCGGAACTCTGCCCCGGCTTCGCGCTCAATCTGGTCAGCGGCGTCAGGAACGGCCCGTCCCCGAAATGGCTCCAGCAGCGGCTGATCGCCATTGGGCTGAGGCCCATCAGCGCGCTGGTCGATATCACCAACTACGTCACCTTCGATCGTGGCAGGCCGCTGCATGTCTTCGATGCCGGCAAGGTCGCCGGCAATCTTGTCGTGCGTCGCGCCAGGGATGGCGAAAAGGTACTGGCGCTCGACGGCCGCGAATACACGTTGACGCCGGAGATGTGCGTCATCGCCGATGACAATGGCGTGGAATCGATCGCCGGCATCATGGGCGGCGAGCGTTCCGGCTGCGACGAGAACACGACCGACGTGCTGATCGAATCCGCACTCTGGGACCCGATCACCACGGCCCGCACCGGGCGCGCGCTCGGCATCATCACCGATGCCCGCTATCGTTTCGAGCGCGGGGTCGACCCCGAATTCATGGTGCCGGGCGTTGAGCTTGCGACCCGGCTGGTGCTTGATTTCTGCGGCGGCACGCCGACGGAAATCGAGGTGGCCGGCTATGCCGGCCATCAGCCCAAGATCGTCTCCTTCCCGCTGTCGGAAGTGAAGCGGCTGACCGGCATAGAAGTGCCGACGGCGGAAAGCCTCGATATTCTCACGCGCCTCGGCTTCAAGCCTGAGGGTTCGGGCGATGTCGTCGAAATCGCCGTGCCGTCCTGGCGTCCCGATGTCGACGGCAAGGCCGACCTGGTCGAGGAGGTGATGCGCATCCACGGCGTCGACAACATCGCTTCGCAGCCGCTCGGCGCGCATGACGCGGTCAACGGCAAGATCCTGACGACGCTGCAGATCCGCACCCGCGCGGCCAAGCGGGCGCTGGCCGTGCGCGGCATGATGGAGGCAGTCACCTGGTCGTTCATCCCCGCCAGGCACGCCGAACTATTCGGCGGCGGGCAGGCTTCGCTCAAGCTCGCCAACCCGATCGCCGCCGACATGTCCGACATGCGGCCCTCGCTGCTGCCCGGCCTGATCGCAGCCGCCCAGCGCAATGCCGACAAGGGCATTGGCGACGTGGCGTTGTTCGAGGTCTCCGGCACCTATGAGGGCGACGGCGCCGACCAGCAACGGCGCGTTGCCGCCGGCGTGCGGCGCGGCACCGCCAAGCTCGACGGTTCCGGCCGCAACTGGGCTGGCAATTCCGGTCCGGTCGGCGTGTTCGACGCCAAGGCTGATGCCATCGCCGCACTCGAAGCCTGCGGCGCGCCGGTCGAGCGGCTGCAGATCGAGGCCGGCGGCCCGTCCTGGTACCATCCTGGTCGTTCCGGAACGATCAAGCTCGGACCGAAGACGGTGCTCGGCACGTTCGGTGAATTTCATCCAAAAACGCTGGAAGGGCTCGACGTCTCCGGCCCGCTCTGCGGCTTCGAAGTGTATGTCGATGCCGTGCCCGAGCCCAAGGCAAAGCCGACGAAAACCAAGCCCAGGCTGGATCTCTCCGCCTTCCAGGCGGTGAAGCGCGACTTCGCCTTCGTCGTCGACAAGGCGGTCGAGGCCGGCACGCTGGTACGCGCGGCGCTCGCCGCGGACAAGAAGCTGGTCACCGGCGTCTCGGTCTTTGATGTTTTCGAAGGTGCGGCGCTCGGCGAGGGCAAGAAGTCCATCGCCATCGAAGTGTCGATCCAGCCGGTCGAGAAGACGCTGACCGACGAGGATTTCGAGGCGTTGGCCAGGCGCATCGTCGAGAATGTCGGCAAGCAGACTGGAGGCGTGCTCAGGGCATAGCCTCTTTCCGGGATTGCGGGAGCACGGCGAATCGCCCTCCAAAGGGCGATGGACCATTTGCACTATTCCGGGCTCCCGTTCGAAGCACAACGCGCTGCGTTTCTCGACATCCTGCTGTCGGATGCGCTCGTGCGCCAGGCGCTGGTATGTGCCCGCACGCTCGATCTTCCGGACTGGCTGGTGGTCTCCGGCGTGCTCTATAACTCGGTCTGGAACCATCTGACGGGGAAGCCGTCGGGTTATGGCATCAAGGATGTCGACCTGTTCTATTTCGACGATAGCGACCTGTCCTACGAGGCCGAGGACGCCGTCATCCGCCGGGCGGCGAAGCATTTCCAGGGGCTGCCCCTGCCGGTCGAGGTGCGCAACCAAGCGCGGGTGCATTTGTGGTACCCGCAGAAGTTCGGGCGGCCCTGTCCGCGCTACACGAGTTCGAGCGAGTCGGTCCGGTTTTTTGCGTCGAAGACACATGCGGTCGGGGTGCGATACGACGCGGATTGTCAACTGGAACTGCTGGCGCCGTTCGGTCTCGACGACGTCTTCTCATTCCGCGTCACGCCGAACCGGGCGATGGACAATCAGCGGACGCATGAGGCGAAGGGCCAGCGGGCGCGGGATTACTGGCCGGAGATTACGGTCGTGCCATGGTAGGAAATGTCGGCAGGACAGAGGGGGGTGCCTCGCGCGGACACCCGTGATCTTCTGTATCGCGCATCGCCACCCCACCCTGTCTTCGCTTCGCTGCGACAGCGAGCCGACCTCCGCACAGGGGAGGGTGAAAGCTCACCCATTCACCAGCGCCAGCAGCTCCTCTGTGTAGCGCTTGCCCATGACCTTATCAGGCGACAGTGCATCGCCGATGGTCTGTACCTCTGCGGCACTCAGCTCGATATCAGCCGCCGCCGTGTTCTGCTCCAGATGGCGGATCTTTCGGGCGCCCGGGATGGGGACAATGAAATCGTCCTGGTGCAGTACCCAGGCGAGCGCCAGCTGTGCCGAGGTCACTCCCTTTTCGGTCGCCAGTTTTTCCAGCGTGGCCACGACTTTGGCATTGGCTTCCATGGCGTCGGCCTGGAAGCGCGGCAAGGTGCGGCGCCAGTCGTCGTCATCAAGCGTTTCGGGCTTGGCGATCGTGCCGGTCAAGAGGCCACGGCCGAGCGGGCTATAGGGAACGAAACCGATGCCGAGTTCGCGGCAGACGGCGAACACCTCGTCTTCCGGGTCACGGCTCCACAGCGAATATTCGCTCTGGACGGCCGCGATCGGATGCACGGCATGCGCCCGGCGGATGGTGGCGGCACTCGCTTCCGAAAGGCCGAGCGCGCGCACCTTGCCCTCGCGCACCAGCTCGGCCATGGCGCCGACCGTGTCCTCGATCGGCACGTTCGGGTCGACGCGGTGCTGGTAATAGAGATCGATCACGTCGGTGCCCAGCCGCTTCAGTGACGCCTCTGCGACGGCCTTGACGTGTTTGGGGCGGCTGTCGACGCCCGCCATGCGATCGGTGCCGGTGCCTTCCTCCAGGATATTGAAGCCGAACTTGGTTGCGATCGTCACCTGATCGCGCACCGGCTTCAGCGCCTTGCCGAGCAGGATCTCGTTCTCGTAGGGCCCGTAGACCTCTGCCGTGTCGAAGAAATTGACGCCGATCTCGACGGCGCGGCGCAAGGTGGCGATCGCCTCGGCTTCCGGCTGGCCGCCATAGCCGAAGCTCATGCCCATGCAGCCGAGGCCGATCGGGAAAACTTCGAGTTCAGTACCGAGTTTGCGGGTTTTCATCACGCGTCTCCTTGTTGCGATGCCCAGGAAATAGCGCCTTGCCTTATGTTCGATAATCGGCTCATCTGTGCACGGGGCGTTCTCGAAAATAGATCAATGAACCGGGCACATCTTTCACAGCTTGCGGTGCTGGCAACTGTTGCCCAATGCGGCAGCTTTCGCGGCGCGGCCAGGGAACTGGCGATCGCCCCGTCGGCGGTCAGCCATGCCGTGTCCAGCCTTGAGGCGCGGCTTGGCGTGCGGCTGTTGGCACGCAGCACCCGCAGCGTTGCCCCGACCGAAGAGGGCGCGCGGTTGCTGGAACGATTGCGGCCGGCGCTGTCGGAGATCGACCTGGCACTGGAGGCGGCGGTCGAGGCGCGCGACCGGCCGGCCGGCAATCTGCGGCTGAGCGTGCCGCGCACGGCAGCCCATCTGGTGCTGACCCCGCGGCTCGGCGCCTTTGCCGCGGCTTATCCCGATATCGTGCTGGAGATCGTTATCGAGGACCGCTTCACGGACGTGGTGGAAGGCGGTTTCGATGCAGGCGTGCGGCTTGGCGAAAGCCTGCAACGCGACATGATCGCGGTGCGCATCGGGCCCGATATACGCGGCGCCGTGGTGGGCGCGCCCTCCTATTTCGACACCATGCCCAGGCCTCGCCATCCGCGTGACCTGTCCGATCATCGCTGCATCCGCTTCCGCTTCTCCAGCGGCATTCTCTACCGCTGGGAATTCGCCAGGGATGGCGAGGAGATCGAGATTGCCGCGCAAGGACCATTGATTCTCGACGAAGACCATCTGATCGCTCAGGCGGCGGTCGACGGGGCCGGGCTTGCCTTCGTCTTCGAGGATTATGTCCGCGAGCCGCTCCGCGATGGCCGGCTGGTTCGCGTGCTGGAGGATTGGTGTCCGTCCTTCGAGGGTTTCTTCGTCTACTATCCGAGTCGCCGCCAGATGCGGCCTGCGCTCAGGGCCTTCATCGATTTCTTCAGGGTGAGCGGATAGGCTGCCCTCTCCCTTGTGGGAGGGTGGAAGAAAGCCGACGCGACATTCGTTCACTTTCCATGCGAGCTTCGATCATAAATACCCCGACCCGCTACGGTTGGGCGGCAATCCTGCTTCATTGGCTGATCGGCCTTGCCTTCATCGGCCAGTTCGCGCTCGGTTTCGCGATGGTCCGCATCAGCAGCCAGCGCACGGCTTTCGAGCTCATCCAGCTGCACAAATCGCTGGGCTTCCTGCTGCTCGGCCTGATCATCCTGCGCATCGCCTGGCGGCTCGGCAATGCCGCGCCGGCCTTGCCATCCTCGGTCGGATCCCTGGAGCGCCGGGCGGCGCCGCTCGCTCACCTGGCGCTCTATGCCTTCCAGATCGCTTTGCCTCTGTCCGGCTGGGCGCTGGTTTCGGTCTCGACGCTGGAAATTCCAAGCATGCCGTTCAACCTGTTCGTGATGCCCAACCTGCCGCTCGCGGAATCCGATGCCGCCGAGAGTTTTTGGGCGGCAGCGCACTGGTACCTTGCCTATGCCGGCGCAGCACTTGTGGCGCTGCATGTCACGGCGGCACTGCGCCATCATTTCCGACTGAGGGACAATGTGCTTACACGCATCGTCACGCCTTCCTCAGGCGGGGAATAGAACGGGGTTCGGCCTCGTTTGTAAGCGAGGACGCGAAGAGCGTTGCCTCCGAAGAAGGAAATAATCTCATGTATGCGCGACTCCTCGGATCGGCGGCCCTTGCCGCTTGCCTTGCCGTGCCTGTCTGGGCAGCAGTTGTCCTCGATGATGCCGCCGGCAGTTACACGATCAGCCAGGCTGACTCCTCGATCCGCTTCACCATCGGCAAGGCCGGCGGCGGCGGTTTCGATGGTGCGTTTGCTCACTTCAAGGGCACGATCCGCATCGACAATGACGACGTCAGCCGCTCGAAGGTCAACCTTACCATTTTTCCCGAAAGCGTCGGCACCGGCCAGGGCCGCATCGACGCTTTCCTGCGTTCAGACGCCGTGTTCGATGCGGCCAACAGCCCCGAAATCCAGTTCCGCTCGACCAGCGTGACCCGCACCGGCGATACGACGGCGCTTGTCACCGGCCGGCTGACGGCGCGCGGCAAGACGTTTGCGGAAAAGTTCACCGCCGAGCTCGATGGCCTGAAGTCCGGCACGATCGGGTTCCACGTCACCGGCAAGGTGCTGCGGTCGCGCTACGGAATGGATGTCGGCACGCCGATCTATTCCAACGTCGTCGGTTTCGACATGAGGCTGACGGGGAAGAGGGGTTGAGCCATCGCTCCCCGCTCGTGGGGCGAGGAACTTGGCCCCCGCATTGGCTTTTGCCCCGATTTCAGGCAAACCTCCTCGCCTGTAATCGAGAGGAGAAGCCTGATGTTCCGATGGGGTGTGTTATCGACGGCCAAGATCGGTCGCGAGCAGCTTTTACCTGCGATCGTGGAGGCGGAAAATGGCGTGCTGTCCGCAATCGCCAGCCGCGATCAGTCGAAGGCCCGTGGGTTGGCCGATCGCTTCGGCGCGCCGCATGCTTTCGGTTCCTATGAGGAGTTGCTCGCCTCGAACGAGGTCGACGGCGTCTATATCCCGCTGCCGACATCGCAGCATGTCGAATGGACGGCCAAGGCCATTCAGGCGGGAAAACATGTGCTGGTCGAAAAGCCGTTGGCGCTCGACGCCAAGGACATTCCGCCGCTGATCAAGCTGCGCGATGCCAGCAAGGTGTTGGTCTGCGAAGCCTTCATGGTCGTCTACCATCCGCAATGGATCAAGGTGCGCGACCTGATCGCCAGCGGCGTCATCGGCCGGCTGCGCCATGTGCAGGGCGCGTTCTCCTATTACAATGTCGATCCCAACAACATGCGCAACCAACTCGACCTTGGCGGCGGCGCGCTGCCCGACATCGGCGTCTACCCGACCGTGTCGACGCGCTTTTCCACCGGCAAGGAGCCGCTGCGCGTGCAGGCGACGATCGAGCGCGACAAAAAATTCGGCACCGACATCTATTCCTCGATCCGCGCCGATTTCGGCGACTTCGAACTGTCCTTCTATCTCTCGACCCAGATGGCCGCGCGCCAGGTGATGGTGTTCCATGGCGAGAACGGGTTCATCGAGGTGTTCTCGCCGTTCAATGCCGGGCTCTACGATCACCACCGCGTCGAGTTGCACAATCAGAACCACACGGAGGCGCAGGTGTTCCGCTTTCCCGGTACGCAGCAGTACCGGCTCGAGGTCGAGACCTTCGCGCGGGCGGCCCAGGGCGGTAAGGAGCGCGTCTTCACGCTGGAGGAATCCGTGCTCAACCAGAAGGTCATCGACGCCATCTTCCGCGCCGGCGGCAAGGATGGCTGGGAGGCGGTCTGACCATCATTGATATATTCCGGTTCGAGATTCATACGGTAGCCAGCTAACGGGAGGGGAAATTGGCTGACGACGCGGATGTCATCATTGTCGGCGCCGGCCTTGCCGGGCTGGTCGCCGCCGCCGAACTGGCCGAGGCCGGCAAGAAGATCGTCATCGTCGACCAGGAACCGGAGCAGTCGCTGGGCGGCCAGGCCTTCTGGTCGTTCGGCGGTCTGTTCCTCGTCGATTCGCCCGAGCAGCGGCGCATGCGCATCCGCGATTCGCACGAGCTGGCGCTCGAGGACTGGCTGGGCACCGCCGCTTTCGACCGGCCGGAGGATCACTGGCCGCGCAAATGGGCCGAGGCCTACGTCGGCTTCGCCGCCGGCGAGAAGCGCTCCTGGCTGCTGGAGCGCGGGATGAAATTCTTTCCCGTGGTCGGATGGGCCGAGCGCGGCGGCGGCAATGCCATTGGCCATGGCAATTCCGTGCCCCGCTTTCACATCACCTGGGGCACCGGTCCCGGCGTGCTCGAGCCCTTCGTGCTGCGCGTCCGCGAAGCCGAGAAGAAGGGACTGATCCGCTTCAAGTTCCGCCACCGCGTCAACGAATTGATCCGCACCGGCACGAGGATCGACGGGGTGCGCGGCGACATCCTGCAACCAAGCACCGTCGAGCGCGGCCACAAGAGTTCGCGTGAGATATCAGGTGATTTCGAGGTTCATGCGCAGGCCGTGATCGTCGCCTCCGGCGGCATCGGCGGCAACCACCAGCTGGTCCGGGAAAACTGGCCGAAGCGTCTGGGCGCGGCGCCGAAGTGCATGATCACCGGCGTGCCCGACCATGTCGACGGCCGCATGCTGGCGATCACGGAACAGGCCGGCGGCAGCGTCATCAATCGCGACCGCATGTGGCACTATGTCGAGGGCATCAGGAACTGGGCGCCGATCTGGACCGATCATGCCATCCGCATCCTGCCCGGTCCGTCGTCGCTGTGGCTCGACGCCAGGGGCAAGCGCCTGCCGGTGCCGCTTTACCCCGGTTTCGACACGCTCGGCACGCTCAGCCACATCATGAGCACCGGCTTCGACTATTCCTGGTTCATCCTGACCAAAAAAATCATCCAGAAGGAGTTCGCGCTCTCGGGCTCCGAGCAGAACCCGGACCTGACCGGCAAGAGCTGGCGCCAGGTGCTCGGCCGCGCCACGTCGGGCATTCCGGGCCCGGTCAAGGCGTTCATGGAGAAGGGCGAGGATTTCATCATCGAGGCCGAACTGCCCGATCTGGTGGCGCGCATGAACAAGCTGGCCGGCGGCGAACCGCTGCTCGACCTCGCCCATGTCGAGCGCGAGATCCGCGCCCGCGACCGGCAACTCGACAATCCCTTCTCCAAGGACATGCAGGTCACCGCGCTGCGCGGAGCGCGGGCCTATCTCGGCGACCGGCTGATCCGCACGGCCAGGCCGCACAAGATGCTCGATCCCGCGAACGGCCCGCTGATCGCGGTTCGCCTCAACATCCTGACCCGCAAGACGCTGGGTGGCCTGCAGACCGATCTCGAAAGCCGCGTGCTGGGGAGCGATGGCGAGCCGGTTCAGGGCCTCTATGCGGTCGGCGAAGCCGCCGGTTTCGGCGGCGGCGGCGTGCATGGCTATGCGGCGCTCGAAGGCACGTTCCTGGGCGGCTGTATCTTCTCCGGCCGCAGCGCCGGCCGGGCGGCGGCTCGTTCGGTAGGCTGAGCGCCGAACGGCTTGGCAGTCGCTGGGTTGATCATCTTCTGTCGATTGTCATGCGAGGAGGCCCTCACCAGATCCACTCGCTTTTGCCGAGCGCCGACACCGCCTCGACGATGCGGGTAAAGCTGGCGCGGGCGCGGCCGACCGTGTGCCTCGCCCTGAGATAGCCGTGCACAAGCCCTTTTTCCTCGAACCAAGTGGCCCGCCCGCCGCCCGCCACGATGCGGTCGCGATAGGCCTCGCCGTCCGACGACAGCGGATCGCACTCGGCGGTGATCAGCACGGTCGGCGGCAGGTTGGCGAAATCGGCGTCGGCCAGCGGCTGAAGCGTGATGTCGCCGGTCTGGTCCACGCCGCCGGTACGGATGTGCTTGTAGAATTCGAGGTCGCGCGTGGTCAGCATAGGCGCTTCGGCATGCTTCAGATAGGAGCCACGCGAACGGTCGCCGCCGAGCCCGGGATAGATCAGCACCTGCCCGATCGGTTTCTTCGCATGGCCGCGCGTCGCATGGCTGACCGCGGCGCAGAGATTGCCGCCGGCGCTGTCGCCGCAGAGCAGGACGGGATGATCGCGGGTGGCTGCCGCCCACTCGAAGGCGTTCATCGCGTCGTCAAACGCGGCCGGATGCAGATGCTCCGGCGCCAGCCGGTAGTCGACCGAAACGACGTCATAACCGGTGCGGCCGCAAAGCTCGGCGCAAACGTCGTCATGGCTGCCGAGCCCGCCAAGGATGAACCCGCCGCCGTGGCAATAGAGCACCGTCGCCGCTGTCTGCGGGGCGCTGCGATAGATGCGGATCGGGATATTGCACGCCTGTGCGGCAATAGCGGTGGTCTCCGCTGTCACCCCCTCGGGATAGCCGGCAAAGAACTCCCGGCACATGCGGTCGTAGATCTCGCGCTGTTCGGCAATCGTGTAGTCGATCGTATCCGGCGGGTAATAGGAATTGGTCCGCTCGATGAAGGCCCGGGTCTCGGCATCGATGAGTTTGCTGTAGTCGGTCATGGCCGCGCCGACTGTGAACGGCGAGCCCAGGCACCCCCCTCTGTCCTGCCGGACATCTCCCCCGCAAGGGGGGAGATTGGCAGTTCAATCGACATCGCCCTCCTTGCAGCGTTGACGATTGGCGAAAGCGGAAATGACATCCAATCTCCCCCCTTGCGGGGGAGATGGCCGGCAGGCCAGAGGGGGGTGCCTCGCGCCGTCATCTCTGGCATTGCTTTACTTCCCCTTCCACACCGGTTCCCGCTTCTCCGCAAAAGCCCGGAACCCTTCCATATTGTCCTCGGAACCGTACAGCGCATCGACCGTCGGCAACTGCCGGCGCGTCACCCTGTTCATCGCGTCCTGGAAAGTCAGCGCTTCGGCCACCCGCGCGGTTTCCTTGATCGCGGCGAAGACAAGCGGCGGGCCGCTGGCGAGCAGGCGGGCGATCTCCCAGACGCGGTCCTCCAGCTTCTCCTTCGGCAGCACCTCGTTGACCAGGCCCCAGCGATGCGCCTCGGCAACGTCCATCCAGCGGCCAGTGAGCAAAAGGTCCATGGCGACATGATAGGGAATGCGCTTCGGCAGCTTGATGGTCGCGGCGTCGGCAAGCGTGCCGGCGCGGATCTCGGGCAATGCGAAGGAGGAGTGATCGGAGGCGTAGATGAGATCGCAGGACAGCGCCAGCTCGAAGCCGCCCCCCACTGCCATGCCGTTTACGCAGGCGATGACAGGCTTGTTCAAGTCGCGCAGTTCCTGCAGCCCGGCAAAGCCGCCGACGCCATAGTCGCCGTCGACGGCGTCGCCGCCGGCGGCGGCCTTCAGGTCCCAGCCGGCGCAGAAGAACTTGTCGCCGGCGGTCTTGACGATGGCGACGCGCAAGCCGGGGTCGTCGCGAAACGCCTTGAAGGTCTCGCCCATCAGCCGAGAGGTCTTCAGGTCGATGGCGTTGGCCTTGGGCCGATCGAGCGTGACCTCGAGGATCGAGCCTTCACGGCGGGTCGAAATGACGTCAGGCATTCTTGTTCTCTCCCAGCACCAAAAGCGCATCGGCGATCCAGGCGCCCTTGCCCTCGCTGCAGACGATCAGCGGATTGATGTCGAGTTCCTCGATCTCGCCGGCATTCGTCTGCACGAAGGCAGCAATGCCCGCGATGGCGTCGATGGCAGCTTGGACGTCGGCCTTCGGCCGACCGCGATAGCCTTCGAGCAGCGGGAACAGTTTGAGACCGCGAAGTGCTGCCTCGATGTCGTCGCGGGTCGCCGGCAGCATCAAGGTGACGCTGTCGCGCAGCAATTCGACCAGCACGCCGCCGGTGCCCAGCGTCATGACAGCGCCGAACATCGGATCGCGGGTGAAGCCGACGATCAGCTCGGCGACGCCGTCGCGCACCATGCGCTCGACATAAAGGCCGGTGCCGAGCGGCAAAAGGTGGTGCGCGGCGGTGCTGACGGATTCGGCGTCCCTGAGGTTGAGCCTGACGGCGCCGACCTCGGATTTGTGGGTGACGCCTAGCGCCTTCAGCGCCACGGGGAAGCCGAGCGCCATGGACGAGATCACCGCCTCGACGGCACTGTCGGCGCGCTCGCCCTTGGGCACCGGCAGCCCGGCCTTGATCAGCCGCGCCTTGGCTTGCGCCTCGTCAGGCGTGACATGCTCGCCGCCGGCAGCGCCGGAAGCGGAGGTGTCGACCGGCTGCGCCTGCGGCTCGCGCCAGGCCCAGCCGATGAAGGCGGCCGCCTGGGCGGCATCCATCGCTTCGGAAATGCCGAACAGCGGCACCATGCCCCGCGCCATCAGCTCGGCGGTGTATTCCTCGGGCAGGTTCTCGGGCAGCGACGAGACGATCGCGCCATGCGCCTTGTTGGTCTTGAGCGCCGATTCGAAGGCGCGCAGCGTCGCCCACCAGTCGGTCACCGAGCAGCGGTCCGGGCGCGGGAAGTCGAGCACCAGCATGTTGAGGTCGAAGCCGCCCGACACCATGGCGGTGAAGGTGGCGGTCATCGCCGGCTCGTTGTTCCAGATGAAGGTGTGGTAGTCCAATGGATTGGCGACCGCGACCAGCGGCCCGAGCGTCGACTTGACGTGGGCACGGTGTTCTTCCGTCAGCACCGGGAAGTTGACCCAGCGGCCTTCGGCGCTGTCGGCCATGACCGAAGCCTCGCCGCCCGAACAGCTCATCGATGACAGGCTGTAGCCGGGCAGCGGACCGGTGACATGCAGCAGCTTCAGCGCCTCGATGAAGGCGGGGATGGAATCGACGCGCGCGATGCCGAGCCGTTTCAGGAAGGCCCCGGACGCTGCGTCCGAGCCGGCGAGCGACGCGGTGTGCGAGACGGTCGCTTGCCTGGCCTGTTCGGAGCGGCCGACCTTCATGGCGATGATCGGCTTTTTCAATTCCCTCGCCCGTGCCGCCAGCCGCTCGAAGCCGGCTACCGAATCGAAAGCCTCGATGTGCAGGCCGAGCGAGCTGACGCGCTCGTCCTCGATCAGGCCGAGCGCCATTTCGGAGAGGCCGGTCTGCGCCTGGTTGCCGGCGGTCATCAGGAAGGCGATCGGCAGGCCGCGCTTCTGCATCGTCATGTTGATGGCGATGTTGGACGACTGGGTAATGATGGCCACCCCTTTGCCGCCGTCGGCCAATCTTATGCCGCCATGCTGGTCGGGCCACAAAAGCGCGCCGTCGGCATAGTTGATCAGGCCGTAACAGTTCGGCCCGATGATCGGCATCTCGCCGGCGGCGGCGACGAGTTCGGCCTGCAGGCGCTCGCCATCCGCGTCATAGGCTTCGGTTTCGAGGAAACCGGCGGCAAAGCAGACGGCCCCGCCGGCGCCGCGTTCGGCCAGGGCCTTGATCACGTCGATGGTCAGGTGTCGGTTGACGCCGACAAAGGCGGCGTCCGGCGCGCCGGGCAGATCGGCGATCGAACGATAGGCCTTGCGGCCGGCGACCTCTTCCTTGCTCGGGTGCACCGGCCAGATCTCGCCGGCAAAGCCCATCTTGATCGACTGTGCCACGACCGCGGCGGCCTGCGCGCCGCCGAACACGGCGATCGATTTAGGGCGCAGAAGGCGTTCAAGTTTGTGCATGGATCAGGCCCCGAACGGGCGCAGCAGCGCCCGCGAAATGATGTGGCGCTGGATTTCCGACGTGCCTTCCCAGATGCGCTCGACCCGGGCGTCGCGCCAGATGCGCTCCAGCGGCAGGTCGTCCATCAGCCCCATGCCGCCATGGATCTGGATCGCTTCGTCGGCGACGTAAGCCAGCATTTCTGTGGCCTTCAGCTTGGCCATGGCCATGTCCTGGTCGGTGACGGTGCCCTGATCGTACTTCCAGCCGGCTTCGAACACCATCAGGTCCGCGGCCTTGAGTTCGGTTGCCATGTCGGCGAGCTTGAACGACACGCCCTGGAACTTGCCGATCTGCTGGCCGAATTGCTGACGCTGCGCGGCGTACTCGACCGCATGGCCAAGCGCCCGCTCGGCACGGCCGAGGCAGGTGGCGCCGACCTGCAGGCGGGTGGCGCCGAGCCAGGAATTGGCGACGTCGAAACCCTTGTGGACTTCACCCAACACCTGGCTTGCCGGAAGGCGGCAATCGTCGAATTCGAGGATGGCGTTGGTGTAGCCGCGATGCGAGACGTTGCGGTAGCCGTCGCGCACCGTGAAGCCCTTGGTGCCCTTGTCGACGAAGAAGGCGGTGATCTTCTTGCGTTTGCCGCGCGGCGAATCCTCTTCGCCCGAGGCCATGAAGACAATGGCAAAGTCGGCGAGGTCGGCGTGGGAGATAAAGTGCTTGGTGCCGTTCAATACCCAGTCGTCGCCGTCCTGCACGGCGGTCGCCTTCATGCCGCGCAGATCGGAGCCGGCGCCCGGCTCGGTCATCGCCAGGCAATCCCATTTCTCGCCACGGATGCACGGGAACAGATATTTTTCGCGCTGCTCCGGCGTGCCGGCCAAAAGGATGTTGGAGGGGCGCGCGACGCAGGTCCAGTGCAGCGCGTAGTTGGCGCGGCCGAGTTCCTTCTCGTAAAGCAGCCAGGTCACCGTATCGAGCCCCGCGCCGCCGACATCGGCCGGCATGTTGGCGGCATAGAGACCGGCTTCGATCGCCTTGGCCTTCAGCTCCTCGATCAGTTCGCGGCGCAGCACGCCGGTGCGCTCGACCTCGCGCTCATGCGGGTAAAGCTCATTCTCGACGAAGGCGCGCGTCGTCTCGACAATGAGCTTCTGTTCCTCCGACAGACCGAAATCCATGGTCTCAGCCTTTCTTCTTTTTCTTCGGTTTTTCGGCTTTCTTCACCGGCTTCGATGCCTTCGCCTTCTCGGCCGCCTTGGAGGCGGCCGGCTTTTTCGCCGCCAGCTTGGCCAACTGCTTCGTATAGTCCCTGTGCAGGGCGCCGGCTCCCCAGCCCTTGCCCTTGTTCTGCTTCGAGAGCGCATCCATGATGGCGACCAGATTGTCGTCGCGGATCTTTTCCAGTTCGCGGATCGACAGGCCATGCGCCTGGTCGTCCGACTGCGTGGCGATCAGGTCGACCAGCTCGTCGTTGAACTCCGGTACGTCCATCAGCTTGGTCCACGGCCATTTCAGGCAGGGGCCGAACTGCGCCATGAAGTGGCGCATGCCGGCTTCGCCGCCGGCGACGCGATAGACCTGGAACATACCCATCTGCGCCCAGCGCAGGCCAAAGCCATAGCGCATGATGTCGTCCAGTTCCTCGACGGTGCAGATGCCGTCCTTGATCAGCCACAGCGCCTCGCGCCAGGCGGCTTCCAGCAGTCGGTCGCCGACGAAGGCCTCGATTTCCTTGCGGATGACGACAGGCTTCATGCCGATCGAGGCATAGATTTCCCGGGCAACCTCGATCGCCTCCGGAAAGGTCTGGTCGCCGCCGACGATCTCGACCAGCGGCAGGAGATAGACCGGGTTGAACGGGTGGCCGACGACCAGCCGCTCCGGATGCTTCTTCATCGCAATCTGCATGTCGGTCGGCTTGATGCCTGATGTGGACGAGCCGACGATGGCGTTGGCCGGCGCGTGAGTGTCGATCTCGGCCAGCACCTTGTGCTTGAGGTCGAGCCGTTCCGGCACGCTTTCCTGGATGAAATCGGCGTCGGCCACCGCGTCGGCAATGGTCTTGGCGAAGGTCAGTCTGCCTTCTTTCGGCAGGCCGCCCGGAACCATCTGCTTGTAGGCGCGGCGCGCGCCCCTCATCACTTCTGAGACCTTGCGCGAGGCCTCGGGATCGGGATCGAAGATCGACACGTCGATGCCGTTGAGGAGCAGCCGCGCCACCCAGCCGGCGCCGATGACACCGCCGCCGATGGCGGCCGCCTTGTTGATGATGCTCATTGTCAGGCTCCGGTTCTTTTGCTGGCTGTTTGTGGATCCGTCAGAGGCACGCGCTCGCCCGTACGGATCACCGATGGGTCGTAGGCCTTGCGGGCAAAGACTTCGAGCGCGAAGGGCCGGAAGAACTCGATCGGCAGCGTCTCGTAGTCGGGGTCGAAGCTCGACTGGTCCCAGCGTTCGCAAAACTGGTCGCAATCGTCGAAATAGGCATGGCCGGCGAAGCGGTCGCGCGCGTGGCGATTGCCGCCGAGATGATGGGCGTAATAAAGGCGCTGGAAATCGCCGTGCTTTTCCACCACCCAGGTGCATTGCTCGCGCACGAAGGGTTTCAGGATCGACGCGGCATATTCGTCGTGATTGTAGGGCGCGTAGATGTCGCCGATGTCGTGCAGCAGCGCGCAGGCGATCCAGTCGGTGTCGGCGCCATCACGCCAGGCGCGCGTCGCCGCCTGCAGCGAATGGCCGAGCCGGGTGATCTTGTAGCCCGACAGGCCCTCGTCGAGCTGCACCAGCGCGTCGAGCAGCCGCTCGCCGATCCTGGCTGCATAGTCGATCTCGTGCGCGGTCAGGAATTCGTAGTCTTCCCTGTCGCCATCCTTCATTGCGGTGAATTTGACGGTGGCCATCTGAAGCTCCCCTCTCTATGCCGCGATCGGCGGCCGCTTGGTGAGGTTGAGCTTCCTGCGCACTTCCTCCGGCCCCAGAATCCTGGCGCCGAGATTGGTGACGATGCTGGCGGCACGTTCGACCAGCTGCGCGTTGGTGGCAAGCACGCCCTTGTCGAGCCAGAGATTGTCTTCGAGACCGACGCGGACATTGCCGCCGGCCAGCACTGCGGCGGCGGCATAGGCCATCTGGTTGCGGCCGATCGAAAAGGCCGACCAGCTCCAGGTCGACGGCACGTTGTTGACCATGGCCATGAAGGTGTTGAGGTCGTCAGGCGCCCCCCATGGCACGCCCATGCAAAGCTGCACAAGCGCATCCGGCTTCAGAACCTGTTCCTCGACCAACTGCTTGGCGAACCACAGATGGCCGGTATCAAAGGCCTCGATCTCCGGCTTGACGCCGAGCGCGGTCATCATGCCGCCCATGGCGCGCAGCATGCCGGGTGTGTTGGTCATGACATAGTCGGCCTCGGCGAAGTTCATGGTGCCGCAGTCCAACGTGCAGATCTCCGGCAGGCACTGGCGCACATGCTCCATGCGGTTGGTGGCGCCGCCCATGTCGGTGCCCTTTTCATTCAGCGGCAGCGGCGCTTCGGGCGAGCCGAACACCATGTCTCCACCCATGCCGGCGGTAAGGTTCAGCACCACGTCGACGTCTGCCTCGCGGATGCGCTCGGTCACCTCGCGGTAGAGATGAACGTCGCGCCTGGGCTTGCCGGTCTCGGGATCGCGCACATGGCAATGCACGATCGCCGCCCCCGCCTTGGCCGCGTCGATGGCCGAATCGGCGATCTCTTTGGGCGAGCGCGGCACATGCGGGCTGCGGTCCTGCGTACCGCCGGACCCGGTCACGGCACAGGTAATGAAAACCTCACGGTTCATCGCAAGCGGCATGGAACTCTCCTCCCAGTCGAAACAGGCGCCAAGCATCGCCCGACTTGCCGAAAACTGCTTTGCGTTTTACGAAGCTTCCATGACTAAAGGCGAAAAACTGACGATCTTTCGCGCCGAGCGTCTGCCGCTCAAGGTGACGATGCTGGTGTTTTCCGGCTCGTCCATCATGTGCGTGGCCTCGGCGGTCGACCCGCTGCGCGCCGCCAACCGCATCTCCGGCGAGACATTGTTCGATTTCAAGCTGGTTTCCGTAACCGGCGAGGCGCCGGTCACCACTTGCGGCCTGCCAGTGGCGGTCAGCGGCCGCTTCGACGCGGCCGAGCCGACCGACGTTCTTGTCGTCGTCGCCGGTTTCGGCACGCAGAATTATGCGACGTCGGCTCTGCTCTCGGGCCTGCGCCGCGCCGCCCGTTCGGCGCGCGCCTGCGGCGGCGTCGAGGCCGGTACATGGCTGGTCGCGCGGGCCGGCTTGCTCGAAGGCCGCAGCGCCACCACCCATTGGGAAGACATGGAGGATTTCTCGTCGGCCTTTCCGGGCGTCGACGTCCGCCCGGACCGTTACGTCATCGACGGGCCGGTCTTCACCTCAGGCGGCGCCTCGCCCACCTTCGACCTGATGCTGCACCTGGTTCGCACCCGCCTCGGCATGGCCGTGGCGCTCGATGTGGCCAGCGTCTTCATCTACGATCAGGCCCGTGCGGCCACCGACGCTCAGCCCCTGGTCTCGCTCGGCCGGCTCGACGGCTATGACCCGCGCCTGGCGCAAGCCATCCGGCTGATGGAGGCGCATGTCGACCAGCCGTTGACGGTCGCCGCCGTGGCAAAGCGCGCCGGGGTTACGGCACGGACACTGGAGAGCATCTTCCGCAAGTCGATCGGCGAGACGCCCGGCGCCTACTATCTCAGGCTGCGCCTGGGTGCTGCGCGGCGGCTGGTGATCGACACCAGAGTGGCCATGGCCGACATTGCCGGGCGGACCGGATTTTCATCCGCCGCGGCATTTTCAAGGGCGTTTTCAAGAGCTTTCGGTGAAGCCCCGGTCAGGCTACGCCGGGGTTGATGTACATGTCATCCAAAGCATGCCCACGGGCTTGACCCGAGGGTGGGAAGCGGTTGATCAGGCAGCGTTCTGCCGGTCGCTGCCGCCGTCGATCTGCGAGCGCATCTGTCTTGCCAGATGGGTCTCGAAACGGCTGGCAACGGCGCGGTCCCATTCGTTGGAGCGGCGCGCACCATCCTTCGGATGCGGCATTGCCATCAGCCGGTCGATGATCGACCCGGCTTCGCCATTTGAGAGCAGGGCGTCGATTTCACGTTCGTTCTGCATATCGGTTCGCCTCCTTCTTCCTCTCCCGCCACGAGCACCTTCTTATAGGAGATTCGTGACGGCAGTTTGAAGGCAAGAGAGAGGCGATTGAGGGGCGTCAGTGGGCAAAACCTTGTCGTCGATTCCGCACTGGCGCAAAGCCCTTCACCCGGTCTCGGCGCCACCCTCGTCCGCCCGCCGGCACCTTTTCCGTTCAATGGCGAACAGGGCGGCAGGCAAATAAGCGCGACGCCGGGAACTTCTCCCCGCGAAGCGGCGTGGGTAAGCGGAGCGGCGGCTGAACGAGCCGCCGCCCGCCTTTCATCCCTTACACGTAGCGGTTGACGATGTTTTCCAGCAGTTCCTGACGGCCGGAGCGCGGCTGCGGTTCGATCTTCTTCTTCACCACGCGCTCGGCGATGTCCTCCAGCGTGCGCTTGCCGGCAAGCATCGCCTTGGCCTCGCCGCTGTTCCAGCCTGCGTAGCGCTCGGCGAGTGGAGCCGACAGCGCCTTGTCTTCGACCATCTTGGCGGCTGCCTTCAGGCCGCGCGCGCAGGCATCCATGCCGCCGATATGGCCGATCAGCAGGTCCTGCGGATCGAGCGACTGGCGGCGCAGCTTGGCGTCGAAATTGGTGCCGCCGGTCTTGAAGCCGCCCGCCTGCAGGACCTGGTAATAGGCCAGGGCCATCTCCGGCACATTGTTGGGGAACTGGTCGGTGTCCCAGCCCGACTGGTAGTCGTTGCGGTTCATGTCGATCGAGCCGAAGATGCCGAGCGCATTGGCCAACGCCAGCTCGTGCTCGAAGGAATGGCCGGCGAGGATGGCGTGGCCCTGCTCGATGTTGAGCTTGACCTCCTTCTCCAGGCCGAAGCGCTTGAGGAAGCCATAGACGGTCGCGACATCGTAGTCGTACTGGTGTTTTGTGGGTTCCTGCGGCTTCGGCTCGATCAGGATCGTGCCTTTGAAGCCGATTTTGTGCTTGTAGTCGACGACGAGGTTGAGGAAACGGCCGGCCTGCTCCTGCTCGCGGGCAAGGTCGGTGTTGAGCAGCGTCTCATAGCCCTCGCGTCCGCCCCAAAGCACATAGTTCTCGCCCTTCAGCCGCTTGGTGACGTCGATGCAGCTCTTCACCGTCGCCGCCGCATAGGCAAACACATCCGGATCGGGGTTTGTCGCGGCGCCCGACATGAAGCGGCGGTGCGAGAACAGGTTCGCCGTGCCCCACAAGAGCTTGACGCCAGTCTGCTTCATCTTGGTGGCGAAATAGTCCGCGATCTCGTCGAGGCGCGCGGAACTTTCCGAAAAATCCTTGCCTTCGGGCCGCACGTCGGCATCGTGGAAGCAGAAATAGGGCGCGCCGAGCAGCGAGAACATCTCGAAGGCGACGTCTGCTTTCAGTTTTGCCAGTTCCATCGTGTCGATGCCGCCGGCCTTGGGGAACCACGGCCGATCGAAGGTCTGGCCGCCGAACGGATCGCCGCCCGGCCAGGCGAAGGAATGCCAGTAGGCGACGGCGAAGCGCAGATGGTCTTCCAGCCGTTTGCCGGCCACCAGTTCGTCTGGGTTGTAGAACCGGTAAGCCAGCGGATTGGTCGAATCCGGCCCCTCATATTTGATTTTCTGGATGTCGCCGAAAAAGCCGCTGCTCATGGATTTCCTTCCTCTCCGAAATGGCTCCGCCTGATTACCTCAGGCGTAATTGGTTCCGTTCGTCCGTTGGGTGAAAAGGGTCATGTCAAAGCCAACGAAGGAGACAGATCATGACCGATCTCAACAAGATCGCCGAAAGCTACATCACCGCCTGGAACGAGAGCGACGCCGCGCGCCGTCAGGTGCTGCTCAAGGCGACTTTCACCGAAGACGTCAGCTATCGCGATCCCATCATGCAGGGCGACGGCCATGAAGGCGTCGCGGCGCTGATCGATGGCGTGCAGCAGCGCTTTGCCGGCTTCCGCTTCTCGCTGAAAGGCACACCGGACGGGTTTGCCGACAAAATCCGCTTTTCCTGGAACCTCGGCCCGGAGGGCACACCGTCCGTCATCGAAGGCACCGATATCGGCGTCATCGAGAACGGCCGCCTGAAGAGCATCACCGGCTTCCTCGACAAGGTGCCGGCGCAGTGAGGCTTCACGGCTAAGGTAGGCGCCAGGCGCCCCCCTCTGGCCTGCCGGCAATCTCCCCCTCAAGGGGGGAGATTGGCTGATTTTTATACCTTCGCCAACCTCCGGCCTTGCAAGGCTGGCGTAGCCGCCAAAGCTGCCGATCTTCCCCCTAGAGGGGGAGATGCCCGGCAGGGCAGAGGGGGGCGCGTGGCACCTGCTCACGCCGTTGCCGCCCTGATCGCCGGATAAAGCCCGCGGTAGCGCTGGTAGGCATCGGCAAATGCACCATCCAAGCCGGCATCCGGTTCGATCGTTGCATCGGTCCTCGGCGCCGTGCAGACATCGAGCGGATCAGTGTCCGTCGCTGCGATCAGGCCGAGCCGGGCGGCGCCGAAGGCGGCGCCGAAATCGCCGTCGGCGGGAATGTCGACAGGCAGCTGAAGCGCGGTGGCGATGGCCTTCAGCCAGTAGCGCGAGCGCGAGCCGCCGCCGATCGCCGTCACACGCATCAAGCTCGTGCCCGCAGTCTTCAACGCCTCGAGGCTGTCGCGAAAGGCGAAGGCCACGCCTTCCAGCACGGCCTGGGTCAGGACGGCGCGGCTCGATTCATGCGCCAGTCCGGTAAAGGAGCCGCGAATGACGGAATCATTGTGTGGCGTGCGCTCGCCCGAGAGATAGGGCAGGAAGGACACGCCGGTCGGCGCCTTCAGTGTATCGCCCAGTTCCGATGTCAACTCGCCTGCGCCCTTGCCGGTAATCTCGGACAGCCAATTGAGCGAATCGGTGGCCGACAGGATGACGCCCATCTGATGCCAGGTGTCAGGCAGCGCATGGCAGAAAGTGTGGACCGCGCTTGCCGGGTTGGGCAGATAGGAGGCATTGGCGGCAAACAGCACGCCTGACGTGCCCAGAGACACGAACGCATGGCCGGCACGGACCGTGCCCATGCCGCAGGCGGAAGCCGCATTGTCGCCGGCGCCGCCGGCAATCGGGATGCCGGCTTCGACGCCCCATTTCGACGCCAGCTCGCCGCGCAGCCCACCGGCCTTCTGCGTACCCTCGACCAGGGATGGCATGTGCTTTTCGTCGAGCGACGTGGCCGCGAGCAGGTCGGCGGACCAGCGCCGCTTCCCAACGTCGAGCCAGGAAGTGCCAGCCGAGTCCGACATTTCCGAAATATGTTCGCCGGTCAGCCACAGCCGCAGGAAATCCTTGGGCAGCAGCACCTTGGCCACTTTGGCGAAAATGGCGGGTTCGTTGTTCTTCACCCAGGCGAGCTTCGGCGCGGTGAAACCGGGAAAGACGATGTTGCCGGTCAGCTCGCGAAACCGCGGATCGGCGTCGAGCGCGGCTGCCTCGGCATGGCTGCGCGTATCGTTCCACAGAATGCAGGGGCGCAGCACCTTGTCAGAGGCATCGAGCAAGGTGGCGCCATGCATCTGACCGGACAGGCCAATGCCTTTCACCGCCGCGAACTGCCAGGGATGGGAGGCCTTCAGTTCGGCAATCGCGTCTTCGCAGGCGCGTAGCCAGTGGGCTGGATCCTGTTCGGACCAGCCGGGATGCGGCCGCGAAACGTCGAGCGCGCCATGGCCGGAACCGATGACGGTCTGTTCGGCATCGATCAGCAGCGCCTTGACGCCCGACGTGCCAAGGTCGAGGCCGACATACATGTTTTCCTCCCTTGCCATTATTTTTTTCGGAACTCGAAAAAATCTGGCCGAGGCAGTTTTTAAGCCAAGATCCGCCGCGGGTCAATTCTCTGACAATCGGCCGCGCATCACGAAAACAACGCCGACGGCGGGCTGTGTGGCCGCGCCAGCGTACGCGCCGCCACCAACACGCTTTGGAGGGTTGGCGAGACGCACGCCAAGCACCAATTCTGGCTCAATCAAAGCACAGCTCTGTCCGGCCCGTTTTCCAGTTCATCAACCATGACGGGCAGATTAGGCTTTGTAAAACGGAACGAATTGTGTCTTCATTGCGGCGTAGGGTGGGGGCTTGCAATCGCGAATCTTGGAGGGACGCGGTGCGGCGCTTTGAAAACAGGCTTCCGAATGGCGATTCGGAAGACATCGCTAAATTAGTTGTTCTGAAACGGCATATGCCGGTGATGTTTCTTCCTCGAATGCTTGGCGTTTTTGCCGCGACGTCGCTGGCGTTGCTGCCCAATTCCGCCGCCTTCGCCGCATGCCTGCTCGTTCCGACCGCCGGAAACGACACCTTCATCTGCGACAGCGGCGATTCGGGCGGCAGCCTCAACGATCTGAACGGCGACAACACGCTCACCTTTCCCGCCGGCGGCACCGGCCAGGTGAGCGGCAATGTCACCTTCGGCGTTGGTTCGGACCGCATCAACATGCAATCCGGTACCATCACCGGCACGGTCGACCAGGGCGGTGGCGCCGATTTCTTCACCATCGGCGCTGGCACCGTCATCGGCAATGTGCAGCAGGGCTCGGGCATAGACGACTTCAACATAAGCGGCGGCCAGATCGGTTCACTTAACCAGGGTGATGGCCTCGACACCTTCACCATGACGGACGGACGCATCGTCGATTTCTTCGACGACGGCGACCATGCGGTGATGACGGGCGGCCGCATCGGCCGCGTCAACATGAAGCTCGACCAGAACTACTTCAACATGTCCGGCGGCACCATCGACCGCAACCTGGTCACCGGCTTCGACAAGGACACGATCATCCTTTCGGGCGGCACGATCGGCGGCAACATCAGTGTCAGCGGCGGCAATGACAGCGTGACGATTACCGGCGGCACGGTCGGCGGCGACGTGCTGATGAGCTTCGGCGCCGACAGTTTCGTCTGGGACGGCGGCGGCATCATCTATGGCGCCGTCGACCTCGGCGCCGACAACGACACGGCAAAGCTGAGCAACCTGACCAATTCCAATATGGGCGGCGCCGACGCGCTGAATGGTGGCCTCGGCACCGACACGCTGAGTTTCGACAACGTCAAGCTCAAAGGCATCAGCCGGGTGCAGAACTGGGAGAGCATCGACGCCACCAACGACACCGAACTCACGCTGGACGGCAATCTGGTGCTGGGAGACAGCGGCACCGGCACGGGCTCGCTCAGCGTCGATGCGGCAAGCACGCTCTATGGCGGCGGCTTCAACGCGTCGATACAGGCCTTTACGGCGGGCCAGCTTGCGGACGTCGTCAATGCCGGCCGCATCGACCTGACCAATGGCAGTACAGGCGCGACGGATCGGCTGACGATTTCGGGCAATTACACCGGGCTTGGCGGCCTGCTGCTCATCCAGACGGAACTCGGCGATGATTCCTCGGCCTCGGACAGGCTGGTGCTGTCGGGCGGCACGGCTTCCGGCTCGACCGGCATCGGGGTGGTCAATGTCGGCGGCACGGGTGCCGAGACGACGCAGGACGGCATCATGGTCGTCCAGGCGGTCAATGGCGCCACCTCCAGCGCCAGCGCCTTCGCGCTCGACGCGCCGGTCGCGGCGGGCGCCTTCGAATATTATCTGTTCAAGGGTGGCGTCACCGCAGGCAGCGCGGAGAACTGGTATCTGCGCTCGTCGTTGATAACGCCGACATCGCCGGCCGCAGCGCCGCCGGGGATCGGACCGACGGCGGCGCCCGAGCCCGAACCTCCGGCAACCGAGCCGCCGCCGCCGCCTTCCCAACTGCCGCACGTGCCCGTGCCGTCCGAAGGCGACGTCAACAATCCGCCGGTCGATCCGACGCCGCCGGTGCAGGCCGGCGATCCGGAGCTCCAGCCCCCGCCACCCCCGCCGGCGGCACCGGCGGGGGTGGCGGGGGCTGGAG
>NZ_VFVH01000019.1:0-22305 GCF_006442685.1 Mesorhizobium sp. B2-4-7 | reverse complement strand
GTATCAACCAGTCGCGCGATTGTGTCATGAAGCTCTCCCTTTGGGTTGCTCGCCCAAACCGCGAGCGGAGAGGATGGTTCCGCCTGGACTATGGCAGGCTCGGCCAGAGGGCTGTCGACGCGCGGATTGACCGCCGACGCGACGGTCACTTCTTGCTCTGGCCCGAGGCATCGGCCAATGCCGGGTTCACCAGCTTGCTGCGGACGTCCCGCGCCATTCGCAGGTGCTCCAGTACGGCCGGCAGGATATCGGAGGCGAAATGCTGGACATCCGGATCCCGGCCGGAGCCGATCTCCCATTCAAGGAGTTGCACAGTCTTCTGATGGTCGACGATCTGGCCGCTGATGTAAGCCAGATCGAATTCGACCAATGCCAGCTTCTGCCGGCAATGGCAGCGGCGAAGGGAGGCCGCTGATAAAGGTGCAGTGTGGGATACCGAATGGATCCGACGAGACACATGTCGTGCCAGGTATAGCGGCTGCGACGCAGGGAGCCATGTCGGAGGGGGCAAGTGTGCGAAGGGATCGTCTTTGTCTGCGGCTACTTTGTACCCGCCAGCCCTGCTGACAGCAAACGAGCGTTCATCGACACGGTTTCGCCTATCGGTGAGATACTGGCGACACCTCCTCTACTCCTCTGCCTCCATAATCTTGTCGAGAACAGCTTCAGGTGCCACGTCGCGCTTCAGTTCCTTCAATTCATCGTCCGCTTCCGTGGCAACATTCATGCGCTTGGCAATCTCCTCGACCATCTTGATGAGCTTGGTCGTCTCGTGTTCGTTGAGCAGGCTGACCTGAAGATCGAGGTCTGCTCTCGCATCGTCCTCAGCGGCCATCCGGTTCTGGTTGATGAGCACGAAGGTGGACAAAAAGATCGCCTCCACGGATGCAATCATCGCCAGGATAACCAAGGATGGGTCCCAAGGCTGAACAAAGCCGACGGGCTTGATATTGAGGACGATCCAGCCCCCAAAGAAAACAAGATGGATATAGACGAACATCATGCTGCCTGCGAACTGGCTAATTGCTCCCGCGGCGCGTTGCTCCGCAGTGGCAGCGTTCGCATCGCGCTTCCGTCGTTGAACGATTGCTTCGATGTTGCGGGCCAAGGCAGGAGCGAGGCCGTCCGCGGGTGGTGTGGTTGGGGTGGCGGATCCCATGTCATTGCCTGAGGTGTTTGGGCGCATAGCTCTCTCCGTGTCTCCACCTGACCCACTTAACTGGTCGGTTGGCGTTTCGATCCATGCAGCCTCAGGAGCGCTGACGGACCTTCATCACGAATGGCTCACCCAATGAGACATACCTATCAGAGGTGTTCGGTAAGCGAGACGGTCAACGCCGCAAATGGGCCTGGCGACTTGCCGGTCGAAGGCCGCGATAGGATACGCGGATGAGGAGTCGCTAGCGAAACGGGAGGTTCTGATGGTAGTGGAGGCTGATGCAGTTGTGCAATCCGAAACGACATGGAGCGCTTCAGGACACTCTCCGACCAGACAAGGATCGCCTGCCGAGAGCGTCGCCAGATCGATGGATTTCAGGCCGGGGAGCGCTTTAAAGCGGGCGAAGTTCGAACCGTATAACTGCCTCTGCTATTGGTCGCTCCTCGTCGCGTATGATGAAAGCGAGTTCGCACTCATTGCCGTCATGGGGGAGTGTCTCTCTCGCTATTTCGGTCAAAGCCTTTACAGCTTCATCTGTAGCGGTCTCCGTATCGGGAAGTTCGCTCCCCTCGTTGTCTTCAGTAACGTTTCCATTTTCAGTAAGATCAAAAAAGAAGCGTGCCATGTTCGTGTATCCGTTCGGGGCCTTTCTGTCCGAACCTTGGCGATTTCAGAAGGTTCCAAGCTGGATTTTGTTGTGAGGCAGGATTTTTTTATCGCGTACGATCGCAATCGAGTTTCTGGTCCAAATCGTGCGTTGGCCTGACGTTCAGTCCGCGGTGGCATGAGCGCCTCATTTCCTTGGAGCATGTGTCGTTGGATCAGGCCCACTCAACCCAGGCACAGTCGCCGGCGGCAATCCAAGTCAGGCGGGCGGAACATAACGATCTGGCTGACGTTTGTGCCGAGGATCGGCCCGACAGGAGGACTGCATGGCAGCCCCACGAGCAGTTTGGAAAGGGATTTTAAAAGTCGGGTCCGTGTCGTGCGGAGTGAAGCTTGTGGGTGCAACCAGCGAGGCATCGAAAATCCACTTCAAGATTTTGAATCGGAAAGATGGATTGCCTGTCAAGGCTGCCTATGTTGACGAAGAGACGGGCGATGTCGTCGATAGCGAAAACCAAGTCAAAGGCTACGAGGCAGACGCGGGCGATTTCATCAAGGTCGAACCGGACGAGATCAAAAAGCTAAAGATGACGTCTGAGCACACGCTTGAGGTCGACGAGTTTGTCGCCATCAAGGATATCGACACGCGCTACCTGGAAAAGCCTTATTACCTGATCCCTGCCGACGGTGCTTCCACCGAGGCCTTCTCCGTGCTGCGCGAAGCGATGGCCAAGGGTGTGGCGGCGCGGTCCTGCGTGGTGCTGTACCAACGCGGGCGCGAAGTCGTGATACAGCCCTATGGCAAGGGAATGCTGCTTACCGAGTTGCGGACCCATGACGAGATGATCTCGGAAGAGACTATATTCAAAGACCCGAAAAGCTTTCTTCGAATTATGACAAAACGACTCTGTGCCTGGATCAGAAAAGATCGATTGGCCGCCCGGGCTCGGGGCTACCGCCCGAGTCATTCGCGCGGTGCAGGAGCATAGTAAGCAGCTTCTTCAGGTGAGAGCGATCCGGCTGCCGCGATGCTGTCCACCATCTCGAGCACAAGGTGCGGCGCAGCATGATGAACCATGTGACCGGCACC
Source organism: Mesorhizobium sp. B2-4-7 (assembly GCF_006442685.1). Lineage (NCBI taxonomy): Bacteria > Pseudomonadati > Pseudomonadota > Alphaproteobacteria > Hyphomicrobiales > Phyllobacteriaceae > Mesorhizobium > Mesorhizobium sp. B2-4-7. The sequence continues at coordinate 19,450 of NZ_VFVH01000019.1, read as the reverse complement.
CGCGACGATGCGCATCATCGAGCCCGGTAGGACCGCGTGCAAATGTTGGGAATGATAGTTGGTGTCGAGCAGGCTGTCCGCGTCCCCGGCCATGATACCTATCGGCGCGTTTGTCCTCCCTGCGGTCTTGGGAGCCAACGCGGCAACGGGGATCAGCAGACCAGATTCCGCGGCAGTCGTTCGCAAGTGCGACGGTGCGCTGACCAGATCTCGCAAAGCATTTGAAAACTCTGGCGGGACAGGTTGCGGCCCAAACAGGCGGCGCATCAAAACGGGCCAGATCAGCCTGACGACAGGCGGCAGGATGGTGTGGCAAATGATGGTTCCCACGATTGGCAGTGCCGGCAGGGCGGCAAGCATGGCATCGAACCTTGCGGAGGGGAAATGATAGCCGGAGAGGAGAACCGCGCCACCAATCTCGTCCGGATACCGGGCCGCCCACTGGAGGGCGATCGATGCCCCCCAAGAACGATGGGATTGTCTGCCCCGATCCTCTGCGTGGCGCTCTGGAGCAGATCTGCCTGGGCCGCGGCGGTCCATAGGCGACCGCGCGGCCGAGTACTTCCGCCAAACCCGGGGCGGTCGAATACAATAACGCGATAACGCTTGGCTGCTTTGTCGACTAGACCGCTGGTTTGGAAGTCCTCAGCGGCGGAACCGTTCCCATGCAGGAGAACCAGGTCCCTGCCGCTTCCAGCCTCGACATATCGAAGGCGGACACCGTCGACCTCTATGGTCCTTCCTTTCGCGCGGACGGAAAGCGCTTGCTTGGTCGCTGCTCGATTGTTCAACGCTAGCAAGGCCACCGCCGCAACCAGGCCGCCGACCCAGACGCGTGATGATCGTTTCAGTGAGAATTGAAACCGGAAAGACAAGCTGCCGTGCTCCTTGCGTAGGTTGCGGCGACTGGCGAATCGCCGCTGGGACGTCGCACCCAAAAGGCTCACCGTTTTCGCCATCCGAACTGAGACGCCACAAGGTTGTTCCGGCGCCTGATCGCCTGACCTTCGAACGAGGCTACGGGCTTAGCTCGGCCTAGGGCTCCTCGAGATTGAGCCCGCGGAAGGTCGAATGACAGCCGGGGGAGGCGTTAGTCTTGCCAGCCGTTTCCACAGACTGGATAGCCAAAAGAGCACCGGTGACGAGTAACCCTTGGGCTCCAAACATGGCGACGTGCTCGCGTTCAACTCGCACGATCAACCCACGCAGGGGGTCTTTAAATCTAAGGGAGCTAAAAAAGTTTTGGCTGATGGAACATCGCGCGGTTCAGCGTGTTTGCTTTCGACGAAAATGGAGAAATCAGGCCGTGAACAGCGTCATTTATCTCATAGGTCTCGTTGTCGTCGTGCTGGCAATTCTCTCCTTCCTCGGTTTTCACTAGGAGCCATTATGCAACGCGAAGGCGATCCAGGACGTCCAGCATCCGATTTCGATACGGCAAAGAGCGAGCTCTCCGACCGGCTCCAGGAAGAAACCCAAAATGCCACCCGGTTGATTCACGACGCCAGTGACGAAGTCGTCAGCAAAGCTGGCGAGTACGCGTCGGAAGCGCAGGAGGCTTTGTCAGGGAAGGCGCAGGAAACGCAGCGCGACATGAGCGCGAGCTTAGCCGCTTTTGGGGGCGCGTTGCGGGCAGCAAGTGAGCATCTGGCCAACAGCGATCAAGCCACCGTTTCGAAGTTCGTGCTTACTGCCGCTGGCGGGCTGGAGCGCCTCTCGTCCTCTTTGCGGGACAAACCAGTCGAACAAGTCTTAGGCGAGGTCAGGTCCTTCGGGCGCGAAAACTCTGGAGTGCTTATCGCCGGGTCGGTTTTCGCCGGTTTGGCTCTGGGACGCTTCATCAAAAGCTCGCAACCCGCTGATTCGAGCGAAGCGGACGGTCGGCTGAAAAGCAGTGGCGCCCCAAAGACTGTAACGCGCCCGAAGACCACAGGCAGCTCTCCACGGGACGACCTCACGTCATAACGAATGCAGCCACTTTCTTGGCCGAGCACGGAGCATGACCGATGAACAACGATCAGGACGGCCGCAGTCTCGCGAGCCTTGTGAGCGACCTTACACAGCAAGTGACGACCCTGCTACAGACCGAAACAAGGCTTCTGCGGGCCGAAATATCCGAAAACGTCAGCAAAGCCGGGCACGGCGTGGTCGAAGTCGTAGGCGGTGCCGTGTGCTTGCTGGCATCGCTGGTGGTACTGCTCCAAGCGCTCGTGATCGCTTTGGCTAAGGCGGGTCTGGGGGCCGGGTGGGCCTCGCTGCTCGTCGGTGTCGTCGTGGCGATCCTGGGGGTGATTCTCCTTCGCACGGGAATGGCCGGCATTGCGCCTTCCGGATTGGCTCCTGACCGCACACAAGAACAACTCAACAGCGATGCGCGTGTGATCAAAGGACAAATGAGATGAGCGAGAAATCGGCAGCCGAACTCGAACGCGAAGCCGAGATTGCCCGCGCAGCGGTCGTCGATACCGCCGAATCCATCCGCAGCAAAATGACACCCGGTCAGTTGATCGACGAATTCACCGGGTTGTTTTCTGGCGGCGCAGGGACCGCCGCCCTCAGCAGATTCCAGACCCAAGTCAGCGACAACCCTTTGGCCCTGATGCTGGTTGGGACCGGCCTGGCTTGGCTGATGCTTGGCAGCGGTGCTTCGGCGGGTGGCTCTCCTGCAACCCAGGCTGTCAACAATCAGGCCGACACGGATGGGGGGACGTTCGGGGTCAGCGATGTGACGGGGGCTGCGGAAGGGCCGAGTTCCGGACAAGAGATCCCCAATGGTGGACCATCGGCGGTCGCAGAGATGCTCTCGGATGCCGGCGCGACCGCTGGCTCGATTGCGAGCAATGCAAGCGAAGCGGCCGCAACTGCGGCTGGCGAGACCAAGGATAAGGTTGTAAACACCGTGGGGCAGCTTGGCTCCAGTGCGAGTGATATGGCTGTGCAGGCGAGTCGAACCGCGCAGGAACTATTTGAGCGCGAACCACTGGCACTTGCCGTCCTCGGCCTGGCGGCGGGTACGGCTATAGGCGTGCTTCTGCCTCGCACAACCATGGAAGACGAGCAACTCGGCGGCTACCGCGACAAACTACTTGGCAGCGCCAACAGTGCTTTAGAGGACGGCGTGGAGCAAGCGAAAGAGATCGCTGCCGAAGCTTACGAGACAGTCAAGAGCGAGGCGGACCGGCAGGGCTCGAGCGGCACCGCCGACACGTTAGCCGGTAAGGTCGGTGAGGTCGTCAAGGCCACCGCAAAAACTACCGAAAAGGCGGTTCGAGATCGACTTCCCGAATCGGATCAGTCCTCCACGGCCAAGCCCTAAGCCATCTGCAGGGTGCCAGGGCAGCGGTCAAATTGAACTTAGAGACACCCGTCGTGAACAAAACCGCGCGCCGACGGTTTGATTGCATGGAAACTGAGACACTGGTCGGCTATCTCGCGGCACTATGTTCGATGGTGAGCTTTACGCCGCAAGCCTGGAAGATCATAAAGACGCGCGACACGGGCAGTATCTCCGCGCCTATGTATGCGATTACGGCAGCAGGGTTCGCCCTCTGGCTCATCTTCGGGTCCATGAAAGGCGAGTGGCCGATCATCATCACAAACGCCGCCTGTCTCGTTCTCTCGGCATTCATTCTTCTGATGACGCTCCTTCCTCGCGCGAAGAAGGACGCGGTCGCGGACGTGCTGGATCCCGCTGCCTCAAGGACTGAGCGATGATCTTCGTTTGGTTGCGTTCTGAGGTTTACGAGGCGCTCAGCGGTGGCAGCCAGGAATGACGCGCTCATGTCGGGAGTTCTCTTGTGGTTTCAGACGATGAAATCCGTCCTGGCGAATCATACGACTGCCTGGTCATCGGCGGCGGACCGGCCGGCCTGACCGCCGCGACCTACCTGGGGCGTTTTCGGCGCCGGATCGTCCTTGTGGATGCCGGCCAAAGCCGCGCAAAGTGGATACCGGTAACCCACAACTGTCCCGGGTTTCCTGACGGTATTGCCGGTGTTGAGCTGCTTGATCGTCTGCGGCAGCAGGCACTGCTGAGCGGAGTCGATCTCGTGGACGATACGATCCACGACATTAAGCGGGGTGGGACCGATTTCATCGCCACGGCATCGGTTCCCATTCGGGCTCGCGCGGTGCTCATGGCCACCGGTATTGTCGATACGCTTCCAGACACGCCCGACGCCGCCGATATGATCAAGGCCGGCACGTTGCGGCTGTGTCCGATCTGTGACGCCTACGAGGTCATCGACGGACGGGTTGCGGTGATGGGCCCGGCAGATCACGCAATGAAGATGGCGTTGTTTATGCGAAGCTACACAAGTGACGTCACCATGTTGGTCGAGACGACAACTCGATTCGACCCCGCCGCCGACGCCTTGCTCAAAAAGGCTGGAATCAAGGTGCACGCGTGCCTCCCGGGCTCGATCCGCTCTGCCGGCCATCAGGCGACCATCAGGCTCGTTGCCGGAAACACGCTGTCTTTCGATACCATCTATCCCGCATTGGGCTGCACGATGCGATCGAAGCTGGCCACCAACCTCGGCGCGGAATGTGACGAAATCGGCAATCTTGTCGTGGATTCGCGCCAGCGAACCGCAATTGCGGGCCTCTACGCCGCAGGCGATGTGGTTGACGAAATCAACCAGGTCGCGGTCGCCTTCGGACACGCGGCGATCGCCGCAACCGATATGCACAGCTATCTTGCGCAAAACGAGTGAACAGGTCCGCCCTCGTTCAGTCGTTCAGTCGTTCAGTCGTTCAGTCGTTCAGTCGTTCAGGATGGCGCGTGGCGCAGCCCTCGCGGGGATATTCGTCGCTTCCCCGGCATCCTGGTGCCCCCCATTGGCGCCGTAAGAGCCTCAATGCGGCATTGGCGAGACAACACCTATTGTGTGCGCATTCAGGCACTGCCGTCGATGCCGCTTATTCGCAACCGACGGGGTGCCGGCGTCTGCTGGGGAAAAACGGCGGAACAAACAAGGAGCCGCCTCGTTTGAACGGGGTGCCGCCCGGCGCGCTTTCAAGCAGGAGATGAGGATGGCAACCAAGAAAGCTTCGCAGACAAAGGGACTTGAGGATCTCTTCCACGACGGCTTGAAGGATATCTACTACGCCGAGCGCAAAATCCTTCCGCCTTGAAGAAGATGGCGAAGGGAGCTGAATCCGAAAAGGTGATTGCTGCCTTTGAGAAGCATCGAGGTGAGACGGAAGGCCAGATCGAGCGCCTGCAGCAGGTGTTCGAGATCTTCGGCAAGCGGGCACAGGGAAAGACCTGCCCGGCAATCGACGGCATCATAGAAGAAGGGCAGGAGATCCTGGAGGACTTTCAACAGGCTCCAGCCCTGGATGCCGGGCTCGTGGCCGCCGCGCAAGCCGTCGAGCATTATGAGATCGATCGCCCGATATGGAACGCTGATCACCTGGGCCGGTTTGCTTGGGCTGAAAAAGGCCGTTCCGCTGCTTGAACAGTCGCTCAAGGAGGAGAAGGCGACCGATGAAGCACTGACGCAACTCGGGGAGGCCGGTGTGAACGAGAGAGCGATGCAAAAGGCGGCCTAGATATCCGCACTGGATCACGCCGAGGAGGTCCGTCATGGATGTCCGGCAACCCATGCCGCTTGACCAAGCATCGGCCGCGCCTATGTCCGCGGAACCGGCGTCGAGCAAAAGACAGCTCCTGTTCGAACGTCGCACCAAAGCTGTTGAGATCGATGAGATCGACCCAGGCGACGGCCGGGTGATCAACCATGATGGCGAGCAACTCGCTATCAGCGAGGCGGCAGACGGTTCGAGTGCCGGCTGCATCGACGGTTGGAACCCGGTCGACCGGATATGGTACTGGTCCTGCCACAGATGGGGATTCGACGAACAAGGCGTGCTGCCGGCAAACAGGCCGCCGGCGGCTCGAGCGACGCCGCAGGCCGGGCTCACGGGATGAAGATCCTCGTCACCGGCGCTACAGGTTTGATAGGCGCCTCACTATGCGCGCGCCTGGAGGCGGAGGGACACGAAGTACGGCGCGTGCTCCGCCGCTCCCGACCTGCCGGCTCTTCGAAAAGTTCGGACGTCATTTTGGACATGACGGAGGCGGTCCGACCGGAGGACTGGAGTTCGCCTCTTTCAGGCGTCGATGCCGTCGTCAACTGCGCCGGCGTTCTGCAGGACAACGCGCGGGAAAAGGTTCAGGAGGTCCATGCCATCGCCGCTTCCGCTCTCTTCAGGACCTGCGAACGGGCCGGCATCAAGACGGTCATCCATTTCTCGGCGATCGGTGTCGACCGCGATCAGCTGTCCGCCTTCTCCGCCAGCAAGCTGGCCGGCGACAAGGTATTGATGGCGCTCGATGTCGGCTGGGTGATCCTGCGTCCCTCGGTGGCGCGGCGCGGCGTCTTTGGCGCAAGCGCATTGTTGCGTGGGCTAGCCGCGCTGCCATTGTTGCCGGCCATGCCCAATACCGGTCGCCTGCAAGTCGTTCAGCTCGATGACATTGTCTCCACCGTTCTTTTCTTCCTCCTGCCCACGAGTCCTTCTCGCTTGACGCTGGAGCTTGCGGGGCCGGAGGCGCTCACCATGACAGAGCTCGTCAGTCGTTACCGCCAGTGGTTTGGATGGAAGAAGGCAGCCATATTCACCTTGCCCGGCTGGGTGGCGAGAGGCCTCTATCGTCTGGGCGATCTGGCTGGATGGCTCGGCTGGCGACCGCCGATCCGCAGCAATGCGCAAAAAAGAAATCACGCGAGGCGCTGTCGGTGATCCGCAGCCCTGGATTGTGACGACAGGCATTCACCCGGCAAGCCTCGCATCAGCACTTGCGGCCGATCCGGCAACGGTCCAGGAGCGATGGTTTGCCGGGCTCTATCTCATCAAGCCCGCGATCTTCGTTGTGCTGCCATTCTTCTGGATCATGACCGGCATCATCTCGCTCACGACAGGCTGGCGTAATGGCGTCGAACTGCTGATCGGCACTGCGGTGGCGCCCCACGCCGAGGCCGCGGTCGTGGCCGGTGCAATCGCCGACGCGGCTGTCGGCGCTCTGATCGCGTTCCGGCCGACAAGCCGCCCGGGTCTTTGGGGTGCGATCGCGATCTCGCTGTCCTACGCCATCGCCGGCACCATCCTGCGCCCGGATCTCTGGAACGAGCCACTCGGCCCGCTGATGAAAATCCTGCCGATCCTCGCCTTGCACTTCGTTGCGCTGGCGATCTTGGACGAGCGCTGATGCTTTATTTCGTGGTCAAATATCTGCACGTCATCGGCGCAGCCGTGCTGCTTGGGACAGGGGCGGGGATTGCCTTCTTCATGCTTCTCGCTCACCGGACCGGCAATGCCGCAACAATCGCGGCAGTTGCCCACATCGTGGTTGTCGCTGATTTCCTCTTTACCGCGACTGCCGTCGTCGCGCAGCCGATCACCGGCGTGGCCCTCGCCTGGCAGGCTGGCTATTCATTGAGGGAAGGATGGATCGTGCTGTCGATTGTGCTCTATGTCGTGACCGGCCTGTTCTGGCTGCCGGTCGTTTGGATGCAGATGGAGATGCGCAATCTGGCGACGCGCGCCGCCACATCTGGCGACCCGCCGCCGGAGCGGTACAACAAGCTGTTTCGGTTGTGGTTTGTCTTCGGTTTTCCTGCCTTCGCCGCCGTGCTCGCCATCTTCTGGCTCATGATCACGCGTCCCCTCATCGTTTTGTTCGATTGACGGTGACAAGAGCTTCGCTGGCCACTGATGGGCAGCAGGTCCTTTGGCCAGGTGGTGAGTTCGGGAACCAACACGGCTTCTCACCCTGAACAGAAGGCGCGACGCCATAGGTGCTTTCCGACGATTGGAGGGAGAAAGCGTTGCCATCAGCCTAAGCTGGAGAATGACACTAGCCGCGAGCGCCGTTACCGTCTGACCCCCTGGCGCGACTGGAGCCCCGGGTAGAACCGATCTGTTCGCTCTGTGCTCCGCTGTCCACGCGGGGGGAGCCAAGCATGGGTTCCTCACCCATCGGCTCGCCCGCGACCGTCGTGAACTCTCCGTTGCCGTCAATGGATTTGCCGCTCGACCAACGGCCCTCGGGCGGCGGCACGCCGTCGACGAAACAGTTGACGAAAGCATAGCTGACGTCGCGAAGTTCCTGTTCCTGGGGGAAGGAATTGGGAACCGGCAGTGAAGCCGCGAGCCCGCCCATGTCCTCGATGGCTGCTAACCATTGCTGCTGGTGCATCGTGTCGCGGGCGATCAGGAACGACAGCATCTCCTTCATGCCGGGATCGTCGGTCATATTGTAGAGGCGTGTGGCAAGCACTCTGCCACTGCTTTCCGCCGTGACATTGGCGATCATGTCGGCGGCGAGATTGCCGCTGGCGTAGACGTGTGAAGCATTGAAGGGCACGCCGTTTGAATTTTCCGGCAATGCCGCGAGTCCGGTGGAAAGGATGTGGCGGAAGTTCATGCCGTTCAACACGGAGCCGCCGATCGTATCGGCTGAAATGTCTTCTTGCAAAGACAGCGGCGCCCCTTCCAGATTCAACGCCACGGCCGTCGCGAGCATCTCGATGTGGGCGAGTTCCTCAGTGGCGGTGTTCAGCAGCAGGTCCCGATACTTGCTTGGGCCGCGCGCGCCCCAGGCCTGGAAGAAGTACTGCAGCGCAACTCGTATCTCGCCTTCGACGCCACCGATCGCCTGCTGCAAAGCACGAGCAAAGATCGGGCTGGGCGTTTCCACGCGCACAGGGAATTGCAATTTCTTGTCGGTGTAAAACATCTCATATTATCTCCGTTGATCTCGCCCAACCGACCGCAGAACCAGATGTTCCTTCTGTTCGACAGTATTTATCCTGACCATGTCGAGTTGGACGCGCGTGCGCGAAACGTGTGCAATCCGCTTCGGCAGGGCGCGGTTGTTTGGCGCAAGACCAAGATGAAGCGACCCGCGGGGTGATCGCCTTCACCCCGCCCTCAAGGCGGCCCTGGTGCCCGGTTCGTCCCCCCTCATGGACCCCTCATGGCGTCAAGCAGCTTGGAAAGAAACGCTGCTAACGCTTGTTCAGGCTGAGCCGCCTCTTCGCTCAACATTTCGATGCCCCATCGACCCAGCACCGCCTCCTGGACGACGCTCGGGCTAGGCATGAATACGAACGATCTGGGGCGGTCGGTCTCATAGCCGGACAGCCTCCAGGTCTGCCACAGGCGGTGCAAAAGCAGGCGAATGTTCATATCCGACATGCTGTAGCCGATGAAAAGGATCGTCCGCCCCAATGCATCCGCGCGGAATTTCACATCCAGCGGTGAATCGAAGGACAGCCGGTCGAAATAGTCGGTCTCGGCCAGAATGAGGGAGGAGTCGTCGTCGAAGTCGCCGTGGTATTTGACGATCTGGGTGACCCCGTTGCTGGCTTTGGCGATGTCTTTTGCGTTTGCCACCTTCACGTAGTCGCGGCTATGGACTTCGAAGGCGACCTCGAGGTTGCGATCGTAGTTGGTCGTGTAGATGATCGGGAAGTCCAGTGCCACGATCAGGCGGTGGATCTCCGAACGTCTCACTTTCTCATGCGAGACACTCCAGTTCCGATCCATCCAGCTTCGCAGCGGTCCGATGGTGCCCCGCTTCAACCGGTAGAACTCCGCCAGGGTCTGGTAGCTGACGTCCGACGGCGCGATGATGCCGTCATCGATGCCCAGGTCCTCGACCAGATGATCGATGAGCTTACGCCAGGAGGGCAGGCCGACACTCATTGACACGCCAGCCCCAACGAACAGGATCGCGCGCCGCTCCCTGACGGAACGCGCGAGTTCCTCGATGGGGAAAGCATGGACAAACCTCCGACCGATAATCATCCCAACTACCGGGACGGTCGCCGGTTCCATTCTCGTGCAGGCGGTGACCCGCCGTGGGGTTTGCGACGCGCCGGGGAACAATCATCCGCATGGGGTTCGTAACGGGCGCAGCCGGAACAAAGCATTGTGCTCGCGGTTTAGCTCCGGCGCCGATCGCCAGCGGAGAAATGCATCAATGACAATCAAGGAGCCGGCACACTCGGGTAGGCTAGCCTGGCCGCACACAGCCAAGCGCGGCATGGACGAGCAGGACAGAAGCCAAGCAGAGGCTCGCGCCAGTCGGCATCCTGAAGCCGATCCTGTCGACGAATCGCGTAGCACCGTGAACTGTAACGAGCTACGGGCAAATCGCCAGACCCGCGAGAGAGCATGATGGCCAGGCCGGCCCCCACCGAACGATCCGGCCCGGTCCAGGATGTGGTAGACGATGGTCAACACCGAGCGGTCGGCCGAACCTTCGAAAGCTTCTTCATGGCCGGCTTTGAATGTTCCTCCCACAGGCGGAGCGACGGTGTCCGGCTCGATCTTGTTCGCGCTACCTCGCACAACATCCATGCCTTGGCGGACTACCGGAGCTGTGCCGAGCTCGGGCTTCGAACGATCCGAGACGGGTTGCGCTGGCACCTGATCGAAACGGCGCCGGGCATCTATGACTGGTCGAGTTGGGCGGCCATGATCGAAGCGGCTCGTGCCGTTGGCGTGCAGGTGATCTGGGATGTTTTTCATTACGGGTCGCCCGATCACATCGATCAGGGATCGCAGGAATTCATCGACGCCTACGCCGCTTTTGCCGCGGAGGCCGTGCGGTTCCATCGCTCCTTCACGGGCACCTCTCCGCTGCTTTGTCCAATCAACGAAATCTCGTTCTTTGCCTGGGCCGTCGAAGTCGGCTACTTCCCGCGTGTCGGCCCAAAGAAGCGCGGATGGTTCAAACGGCATCTCGTTAAGGCAGCGGTCGCGGGCATCCGTGCAATGCGACAGGCCGACCCCGACTGTCGATTCGTCTGGGCTGAGCCGCTGATCCATATCGCGCCTCGCGACGGCAGCCGAGCGGAACGGCAACGCGCGCAGAACGCCCGGCGAGGTCAGTTCGAGGCGTATGAGATGCTGATGGGACAGGTCGAGCCTGAACTGGGCGGCAGCCAAGATCTTGTCGACGTGATTGGCCTGAACTTTTATCCTCACAACCAATGGTATCTAAACGGTCCGACCATTCCCATGGGCCACCATGAATATCAGGCGCTGTCCGAGATGTTGCTCGAGGTCGCTCACAGGTTCCGCAAGCCGATGTTCATTGCTGAAACCGGGTCCGAAGGATCCGCCGGGCCAGCATGGCTGCATTATGTCTGCGATGAGGTCCGCGCCGCGATGAAGCTGGGCGTCCCCATCCAAGGCATTTGCATTTATCCCGTGACAGCCTATCCGGGTTGGGACAATTCCCGCCACGCCGAAGTCGGCTTGTTTTCTACCGTGCACGCGGATGGTTCGCGCAGCATCCGGCAGCCAGTTGCGGACGAGCTGGCGCGCCAGCGCCTTCTGTTCGCGTAAGCCCGGCCATCACGCGTGCAGCATGGGCCTGTCGGGTAGAACGGCATCGCGTTCGGCTTCGTCCGGCAAATGGTTACGGCGCGAGCACAGCAAATGTCGGCGCCTCCAACGAAGCCGAGGCCGGCAGGGTCTTCTGTATCCTCGCGAATGTGGCCAAGGCCTGACCCACCACTTGATCCATGTTGTAATAACGGTAGGTCGCTAGCCGTCCAACGAACCAGACGTTTGGGCAGGCGTCCGCCATTGCCTCGTAGCGTTTGTACAGCTCCTCGTTTTCGGCTCTCGGAACAGGATAATAGGGATCGCCTATATCGGTCGGGTATTCGTAGGTGAGGCTGGTTTTCGGATGCCGTTGGCCTGTCAGATGCTTATACTCCGTGACGCGGGTGTAGTTTTCCGTCTGCGGATAGTTCACCACCGCCACTGGCTGGAATTGTTCGCAATCCACTGTCACATGGTCGAACCGCAAGGAACGGTAAGGCAGACGGCCGAGCCTCCAATCAAAATATTCATCAATCGGCCCAGTATAGATCAGCTGCCGAAAGCCGATCTTGTCGCGTATCTCGCCATAGTCGGTCTGCAGCATCACCTTGATTTCAGGCCTGTCCAGCATCCGCTCGAACATCCGCGTATAGCCGCCGGCGGGCATGTTCTGGAACGTATCGCCAAAATAGCGGTCGTCGCGGGTGGTGCGGGTCGGCACCCGTGCCGTTACGGATTTACTCAGTTGGGACGGATCCACGCCCCATTGTTTGCGAGTATAGCCGCGAAAGAATTTTTGCCCACGGTGCTGACCACCACGTCTTCGGCGGTTCGGACCTCCTCCACCGTTTCTCGTCGCGAAGCGAAAAATTCTTCCAGTTGTTCGGAGGTGAGATCAAGTCCGTAGAGACGATTGATCGTGTCGAGATTGATCGGGATGGGCAGCAGTTTGCCGTCTACCGAAGAGAGGACGCGATGTTCGTAGGGCCGCCACGCCGTGAACTGCGACAGATAGTCGACGATGGATTGCGCGTTGGTGTGGAAGATGTGGGGACCATAGCGATGGATCAGGAGTCCCGCTTCGTCGTAGCAGTCATAGGCGTTGCCGCCGACATGATTTCTGCGGTCTATGAGCAGGACACTTTCGCGGCGTTGCGATGCAATGCGCTCGGCAAGCACGCTGCCGGCAAAGCCGGCTCCGACGATCAGCCAGTCGAACATCGTCAGGCTCTCCTGCGCAGCGGAACGACAGTTTTCATCGCCTGGACACCGTGGATGTGTGAGGTCATGGCATCCCAAGTGCGTTCCCACGACTTGTCGGCGAGATAGGCATCAACTGCCCTCACCTGCAGGTCTCTGGGGCGGGCAAGCATGCAGCGAAGCTTGGTCGCAATGTCGTCGGCGTCGACGATCTCGACGAGACCAGCCGCACCGTAGGTGCGAACGACATCAACGATCGCGGTGGAGATCACGGGCAGTCCGGCCGCAAGAAACTCGGGTGTCTTGGTTGGGCTGATGTATCGCGTTGCCTCGTTGAGCGCGAACGGCATCCAACCGACTGCCCAATGACGAAGATAGCTCGGCAGGTCGGCATAGTTCTTGGGCCCGAGCCAATGCAAATTGTCTGCCCGTGGCAGGGTCGCCGGATCGATCTTGACCACCGGCCCAAGCATGACGAACTGGATGTCGGGCATCGCGGCAGCCGTCTGGCCAACAAGGGCGATGTCGAGCCGTTCGTCGATCACGCCGAAATAGCCAACCCTTGGATGGGGAATGGCTGCCTGGTCGGATGGTTCCTCGCCCCCCTCTCTCGCCATGTTGAAATGAGCAGCGTCGATGCTGCTTGGAAACGCAAAGATCGAACGATGCTGACTGCGCTTTGCCTCATAGAGGCTTTGCCCGCCCGTGAAGACCAGATCGGCACGGCGGAACAGCGCTCTTTCCAGCTGTGCCAGTTCCGCGGGCGCGTCGCGGAAGGCGGACAACTCATCCATGCAATCGTAGACACACACATTGCAGCGCAGATGACTGCTGAAGCGCAGCGCCATTGGCGTGTAATACCACGCAATCAGCCGGTCATGAGGAACGGGTGCGACGAGTTCATTGACGAAGCTTCGCTGGATGGCGTCCACCTTTGTCGCGGATGTTCCAAGCGGGACGACCGGCGTGACAACCCTGATTGCCGGAGCTACGTCGTTCACGCGCATGAAGGGACCGCGGACATCTTCGAAGGCTGGTTCTTCGAAGTAAATTACCTGTTGCTGCCGGGCGGCGAGGGTCAGGAGGTGCTGTGGCCTTTGAAATACAAAATTCCATCGGAGATGTGAAAAGCAGATAACTACTGCATTGTACGCAATAGACGTGATTTTTTTTGTTTTTGCCGGCGCGATTTCCATATATTTTCCCTTTTAATACGAGTCAAGTCTCGAAGAATTAACCTAGGTTAATTTTCGACACTCCTGCCTGATGCTTTCAGTTCCATCTAACTTTCGATTTAGTAAGTTGTTCCCGCGGTATTAATTGATTTGCGTGGCCGATCATCGGCCTCAACGATCAGAGGTAGGGCCGCTCGACTGCTTCGCGGGCGGTCCGAATGCGGCACGAGATCCGCTGGAATTGGGACCACGGCGCCCTAACGTGGCGCTTTGTCACTCCTCGAGCTGTTGAAGGCCTGTGGGAAAATCGACACGTGTTAGCCGACGCTGCTAGAATAAGAGCGCCTCGAATCAGTTTGTTTGGACCTGGGTGTCGGAAGCTGAGAGAGGCTGTCGAGGTTTATGGACATGCAGATCAATTTTGAAACGCACGTCTTTCCGTTGTTTCACCCGCAGCAGGTGGACGACCTGAAAGATCCTTGTCCCGTATTCGACGGAACGCTCTGGCACATGTTCGGATCGAGCGGCACCGTCACGAGCGAGGAATGGAAGATACTGCACGCCACAGCGCCGGATCCGCGTGGCCCCTGGACCGAGCATGAACCGATCGCCTTGCCGATCACCGGCTCGGGTGTGGCGGCGCCCGGTGTCATCCACGAAGGCGGGGTTTTCCACATGTTCATCCAGACCGAATTCATGAAGTCGGGTGGGCGGTGCGAGCATGCGGTGTCTAATGATGGTTTCCACTGGGTTGTTTTGACGTCGGCGATATTATCCCTGCCGGACACCGATGAAGATGGCATCTACGATCCCCATCCGGCGGTCATCGGCGGCAAGCGCTACATCGTCTACTCGGGAATGCCGAAATTCAGCAGGGTCCCGCAACCCGACGTCTATCTCGCACGCAGCCAGTCCGACTCCTGGTTCGGACCATGGAAGCGCGCTGGCAAGATCCTGGACCACCTGGACGTTCCGCATCACAACGCACGCGAGCATCCCGACTATGAATGGGGCATCGAAGGCGCTCAACTGGTCGAGTTGCCGGATGGACGCGTGCTGCTCAATGCAACCTGCTTCCTGCCCGAGGGGCCGCGCGGCAGCCGCCAGCGTGTATTCTTCGCAATTGCCGATCGCGTCGAAGGACCTTACGTGTCCGTCGGCCCAGTGCTGGATCCGGGCGAGCCGGGAGAGAACGGGCACTCGACTGTGATGATAGAGGGCCGGCAACTGACGCTGTTCTATCAGAGCCGGCGCGAGGCAACGAATCACAGGTGGCGCTATGGGCTGGCCACGTGCGACCTGGATCAGCAGATTTTTTCAAACGTCGCTTAACCCAGCGCGCCCGGAAAGGCGCCATCACCGCGACGGACAACCGTCCCTACGCAGTGCTCGTTTCGATCGAGAGTCGCCCTCGGGGCCGACGGCCGATGCATTGCGCGCGATAGGACGGCTCAACTTATTCGCTGAATCCAAGTGAGCCCGAGGGCGGGATTCGGCACCTGACGCTGTCGGATCGGACGTGGAAGATCTGGCGGCGGTCGCAGCAATAGTGAGCATCCATCCCGAGAGTCCGGCTACTGTCGTGATGGACCGGACGAGGCGACGGGCGCCACTGGAAGCGCGCGCTTGTGTGCGGTGCCGGCGTGCGCTTGAAATATGCGCGTGCGCGCTGCTTCGTCGATCTCCCGACCTTCAAGGAAATCGTCGATTTGATCGTAAGTTACGCCATAGGCATCTTCGTCCGGGCGAAGCGGAATTAGGTTCTCCAGGTCGGCAGTCGGAATCTTGGCAACTAATTGAGGCGGAGCGCCCAGATGCGCCGCCAAGGCGCGAACCCTACGCTTGTTCAACCCGGAAAGAGGAAGGATGTCGGCAGCACCGTCGCCGAACTTGGTGAAGAAACCCATCAGTGCTTCGGCCGCATGATCGGTACCGATGACCAGCCCTCGGGTGGCGCCGGCAAGCGCAAACTGGGCAATCATCCGCTCACGAGCCTTGATGTTGCCAAGCAAAAAGTCCTCTCCGCCGGCATCGCCGAGGTCGGTGCCCGCAAGCTTGATCGAATCCAGCATCGCGTCGGCGGCGGGCTTGATGTCGACCCGGCGCACTTCGTCTGCTTGTATTGTATCCAGTGCCCGCTGCGCGTCGCTCTCGTCGGCCTGTAAGCCGTATGGAAGCCGAACGGCCAGGAATCTGGCCTCATATCCTGCCGTTCGCAGTTCCTCCACGGCCCGTTGCGCAAGAAGAGCGGCAGCAAGCGAATCTACGCCACCGCTTACGCCCAGAACGTAGGTGTTGAGATTCGAGGCACGCAGATAGGTGCCGAGAAAATCGATGCGTCGGCGCGTTTCAAGCGCGACGTCAAAACTGGACGAGACTCCCAATGCTCCTATAATCAGTTGTTGGTCGGTCATGCGAAGTTGCTCCTGACATCATAGCGTTCTGTCCAGTCGCATACCACAAGGTCGGTGGCGGTCACCGTCTCGGTCTGCCAGCTGAAGCGGTTCTCAAAAAGCGATGATGACGCGCCGGTAGCGCAAAAACGGTGATGTACATTGGCGGGCTCGACGTTGGGTCCCCTTAGGAGAAAAAGGAACAGCGACGAAGAGCCTCACAGGTTCCCGACCTCGGCCGGAATCCTGCTCGGGCTCAGGCTGGTTCTTCGAGGGAATCGTTCTGCATCAGTTGCTCCAGTGGCATCATATGGCGACCAGCCGGCTATCCCGCCGCAATCTTGAGAACCTTCGGTTCAACACGTCCCTCGATGGCTGGTTCCACGCCGGCACATACGTGTTCGTCGCATTAGGTCTCATTGTGCTATGGCGTGCGGCGCGCCAACCTCATCTCGGGTGGTCAGGAAAGTTGCTACTTGCAACGATGCTCATGGGCTTTGGCATATTCAACCTGGTCGAGGGAGTGGACGATCACCAGCTTCTCGGCACACACCATGTCAACGAAACCGTCCCGCGGTCCCAGTGGGTCTATTGGGACCGCGGGTTGTTTGATTTGGGGTGCGCTGATGCTGCTCGGCGGGTGGGCCTTGTCAAACGGCAAGCGGAAATCCTGGCTGTGGCAGCTATGAAGCGTTGGACTCTAGCGCTTATTTCAGGATGCCTTGGAACCGGATTGTAGCAGCGATGTTGTAGGCCTCTCGAGAACGCGGGGAACTGAAGGCGAACGGGCTCGGTATGAACGGCTCTCGGGCGAGCACGTGAAGGAGTGTGAGACGGGGGACAGGGCGGCCGCCATTGAGGAGGTGCAATCCCGCTCTCATGTCCGGCTTTCCTGGTTCAGGTCCTGGCCTTCCACAATCAACCCGCAAGGGGTTCGCTACGCAAGCGTGCGACCTCTGCGGCTGCGCCTTCAAGGTGACCGCGGCCATGCCCTGAACACGTCGGGCGCCTGTCGAGCGGGGATGGACCCCGCCCAAAGACGGGAGCCAAACGATGTCGCACAATTTCACCCTTGCTCAGCACCATGCCTTCAATCTCGCGCAGACCTTGATGGTCCCGGTCACGCTCTTCCAAGTCGATGGCGAGTTCGGCGTCATGGTGTCGAGCGAATATGACGGTGACAAGGGCACGGTGGTCCACGAATACGATCCTTACGAGTACCGCCCGGCTCACTAAGAGGGGATCGTTGCCTGCCACTTGCGCCCGACAGGGCGCAAGTGAGGCTTCGCCGCGTACACGCCCCGGCAATGACGACGAGGTCAACGGCCTCTATAGCACCACGCTGATGCGCACCGGTGCCGATTCCGAAATCGAGCTTGCCATGACGGTCACGCCGCTCGGAGCGATTTCGCGCCTCAAGCACGCGCTCGACGATTTCGAAGGAGAGCGCGAGCGCTATCGCCAGCGCCTCGCCGACGCCCGCCGCCGGCTTGCGTCGTACCAGTCCCGGGATGATAGTGCCGAGTTCGCCTTCGCGGGTGAATTGGCCGACAAGCGGCGGCAGCTTGCTGAGGTGGAGGCGGCACTGGCGACGGATATTGAAGGTGCCGGGGCGACCGACGCAATTGCCGCCTGATCGAATGTGCTGGCCGGTCACGCCTCGCGGCGTGGCCGGCCTTTCTTCTTGTTAACCATAACCGGCTGTCCTCGATCGCCGCTATCGCGACAGGCGGTTTTCATCGTCGATCAGGGTGAGACGGCAGGGCGCCACATCGCTCCATGTCCAGAGGACGAGATTAAGGCCGTCCTCCGTCGCTCCGGGGGCGAAGCTTCTGACGAGCAATCCATGATAGCCAGCCGCGACAAGTCTTCGTGCGAAGGCTTGCGTCTTCGCCTCTCCGGTTGCTTTCATCTGATCGCGCCAAGTCGTACCGGCGAGCCCCGCCGCATCCATCCCCTCCGCACGCAGGCGCTCATGGTCGCGGCTGTCAAAAACCGCCTCGATATCCGCATCATAAGACACGAGTGTCGTCGGCTGCAAACTGCCGGCCCGATTGGCTTCGCGCAACGCCGTCATGACCGACAAGGACATATAGAGCGCTTGCGTTCCTTTCCGGTTGAAACGGCCACCGTAAAGCTCCGCGCCACGGCCAGACATCCGCTCGCGTGCATAGATCGGATTCAGCGCCCGATAGAGTTCCCCCTTGAAATGCATCGACCGGATCAGGCGTGAACGCCGGCGTCGACCGCGTCGATATAGTCGAGCACGTCATCGGCGCGCCCATCACGGACCAGTTGCATCGCGGTCAGGCCGGAAAAGCCGGGCAGGGGCTCGGAGCGATACCAGGCATAGGCCATCAGCGCCGAGCCGAAGCGGGGCTCGACCTTGTTGACGATCTCCGACATCTCGCGCAGCCGTCGCTGCGTCTTGTCCGAGCCAATGCGGTCCTTGCGCTGGATGGCATCCTTTCCGAGACCGGCGGTTCGGGCGATCTCCTCGCTGGTAGTACGCAAGGCGTCTGCGATTTTGCGCGGTGAAAAAAGTCCGCCGTCAGCATATTGGGCAAGTCCCATGACGCTTACCTCCATTCCTGTATGTCAATAATTATGACGCAATATAGCGTCAGAATAGCGGGGTTCAATCCAAATTTGGGAAGAAGGCTGAGAAGGAAGGGGAGGGGAAAACCTGCTCGCAGATCGAGCGGACCGCTGACGCTTGCGCTCAACCGCGCCGCTCGCGATCCCGGCCACGTCGTCCTTCGCAGGGCTGTTAGCCCCGCTTGTCCTGCCGGGCAGGGATGCTCGGCCGCAGTTGCACCGGCCCGCTCGCTCCGCGGGCCGGGGGGTGTCTTCGAGAAGAAGACGAGAAAGGACGCAGCGACGGGCTGTGTCCGGCAACCCCGTAAGGAGCATTTCCATGGAACTGAAATTTGTCGATCCGCGCGCGCTGAAGGGCAACCCCCGACAAGGCGCGACGTTCCAAGTCCAGCCCGCAAAAACCAGCGCGCTGAAAGCGGCACGGGAGGCTTGGGAACGCGAAGGTTTTCGCGTCGTTGGTGGGGCGCTCGCCGGCAAGGCGGCCGAAGGCCTGGAAAAGGAAGCGGCAATCGCGGCGCGCACATTGGCGTCATGGGAGCTTCGGTGGGGGAGGGGTACTGACCTCCTCGACGGCAAGACCGTTTTCGTGATGGACGAGGCCGGAATGGTTGCGTCGAGGCAGATGGCGTTGCACAGGATCTGGGCCAGTTGTTGCGGATCTGCGGCGACAAAGGCGCTGTCCTCGACCGCGGCCGGCCTGGCGAAGCGGGCATTGTGAGCTGGTAGGTAGGTCTG
>NZ_VFVH01000018.1:0-33367 GCF_006442685.1 Mesorhizobium sp. B2-4-7 | reverse complement strand
TAGGGGAGTAGGGGAGTAGGGGAGTAGGGGAGTAGGGCAAGTATTTCCGGGCGATCTCTTTCCTACTGCCTTACTGCCCTATTTCCCTACTGCCTTAAAATATCAAATGCCTTCGCCGGCGAGCTCTTCCGAAAGCGTGCCGACCTGGTCCTGGGCGCTGCGCAGCATCGGGTAGATGGCGAGCACCTTCTGCCAGGCCTCGAGCGCCGATTGCTTGCGTCCGGTCACGGTCATGATCTGTGCCAGGCCCGACAGCGCGCCGAAATGGCGTGGTTCGAGTTGCAGCGTATGGTCGATGTCGGACATCGACTTGCCGTAGTTCTTCATCATGAAATGCACCGTGGCGCGCCGGTTCCAGCCCTCGGCATAGGCCGGCTGCAAGGTGACCACCTGGTCGAGGAAATCGAGCGCTACGTCGAATTTCTGGTTCTCGAGCGCCTTCTGCGACCATTGCATCATCAGGTCGATCGAGGCGCTGCCCGACTGGGACCATTCGCTCCAGATGATGCCGGCGATACGCTCTGCCGCCTTTTCGTTGCGCTCGCGCTTGAGATCGGCAAACAGCTTGTCGAGGCGGGCTTCCCTGTTCATTGCGGGAGGCGCGGCTTGCGGCACTGGCTGGGCATCCGGAGGCGCCGGCTCCGGGGCCGCTTGCACCACCGCCCGATCATCGGCCCGCGCCGGCAACGAGACGGCGCTGCAAAAGAGAAGGACCGTCAAAAATGCAAAAAGAATCCGCATCGCCCGAATCTAGTCCCGGGCGGCGGAACGTCAAACTGATTTTAGCGTGAACGGCCGGCGGACCGACGATAAACACCAACTGCGGAGGCAAAAGCCTCGCGACGAAGCTCAGCCCTGGCGCGCCTTATAGCGGGGGGCGGTCTTGTTGATGATGTAGACGCGGCCCTTGCGGCGAACCAGACGGTTGTCGCGATGACGCGCCTTCAGCGCCTTGAGCGAATTCTTGATCTTCATGGTCTTGCCTGTCGGTGTGGACCCGGTCCGGGTCGAAATTTTAAGGCGCGCCAGAAGACGCGCCTTTGAACTGTGGGTGGCTCATAAACGAGGAGCCTTGTCCGTGTCAACCGCAAGCATGCCCGGTAGCGGAGATGAATGCCCGGTGTCGTCAAATATCCGCAATCGGCCAATGGCTCGGCACCGGCTGGTATGATGTGGTGGTCGCCACGTGACTTGAGAACGCCATGCGCCGAGTTTTCCTGCCCGGTAGCTCGCGGCGTCGAGATTGCTGTCAGGCGCGGCGGCTGATCCGGGTGAAATGGCCCATCTTGCGGCCGGGCCGCGCTGCGGCCTTGCCGTAGAGATGCAGCATCAGGTCGGGCTCCGCCAGCAATTCCGGAACGCGCGAGATATTGTCGCCGATCAGGTTCTCCATCACGCAGTCGGAATGGTGTCGCGGGTCGCCGAGCGGCAGGCCGGCCACGGCGCGGATATGCTGCTCGAACTGCGAAACGGTGCAGGCGGCTTCCGTCCAGTGGCCTGAATTGTGGACGCGCGGCGCGATCTCGTTGGCCAGCAGCGAGCCATCGGCCAGCACGAAGAACTCGACGCCGATGACGCCGACATAGTCGAGCGCCGACAGGATCTTCACCGCCGCTGTCCGGGCCGCCTCGGCTGTCCGGGGCGCGATCGCGGCCGGCACGGTCGATGTGTGGAGAATGCCGTTGCGGTGGACGTTCTCGGCCGGATCGTAGGCGGCGACGACGCCATCGATGCCGCGCGCGGCGATGACGGAGACTTCGCGCTCAAAGGAAACGAAGGCCTCGAGGACCAGCGGCACGCTGCCCATGGCCTCGCAGGTGCCGGCGAAGCCGCCGGCTTGCATGTCACGGAAGACGCGCTGGCCCTTGCCGTCATAGCCCATGCGCCGCGTCTTCAATATGCCGCTGCCGCCAAAGGATTTCAGCGCTGCGGTCAGCTCGCCGTCATTGTCGACCGCGCGGAAATCCGCCGTGGCAATGCCGATGCCGTTGAGAAATGTCTTTTCGGTCACCCGGTCCTGCGCCACATCAAGCGCGCGCGCAGGTGGATAGACCGGCACCTTTGCGGCGAGCGCCTCGGCGGCGGCAACCGGAACGTTCTCGAATTCATAGGTGACGACGGCACTTGCCTCGGCCAATTCGGCAAGCGCGGCGGGGTCATCGTAGGCGGCCGTGACCTGACGGTTGGCGACCTGTGCCGCGGGGCAATCCGGCTGCGGCTCCAGCACCACGGTGCGGTAGCCGAGGCGAGCGGCCGCCATTGCCAGCATGCGGCCGAGCTGGCCGCCGCCGATGATGCCGATGGTCGATCCGGCGGGCAGGCTCATTGCGTGTCCGTGGGTTCGGCCGCGACCTTGGCGGTCTGTGAGGCGCGCCAGGCATCGAGCCGCCCGGCAAGCTTGTCGTCGTTGAGCGCCAGCACGGCGGCAGCCAATAGGGCTGCATTGGCAGCACCGGCCTTGCCGATGGCCAGCGTCCCCACCGGAATGCCGGCCGGCATCTGGACGATGGACAGCAGCGAATCCTGTCCCGACAGGGCTTTGGATTCCACCGGCACGCCGAACACCGGCAGCGGTGTCATCGCCGCCGTCATGCCGGGCAGGTGCGCCGCACCGCCCGCACCGGCGATGATGACCTTGTAGCCGGCGGCCTTGGCGCCCTTGGCGAAGGCATAGAGCCGGTCGGGGGTGCGGTGCGCCGAGACGATCAGCCGTTTGTGCGGGATGCCAAGCGCCTCCAGTGTCTCGGCGGCATGGCGCATGGTCGCCCAGTCGGACTGGCTGCCCATGATAATGGCGACGTCGGCGCGTTGATCGTCCAAGCTTCTGCTCCCGGCGACAAAGGCGCGCCTTAGCGGAATTCGGCGGCGGCGGCAAGGATGCGGGGCATTGCCGGTGTCCGGCCGGGAAATCGGCCTATGCCGCAGCCTTGCGGAAGCGGGCGACGAAATCGTCGAGTTCGGGCCGCTCCATGTCGGAGATCGCCCAGTAGGAGAAGGCGCCGTCGCTCCACTGCACCAGCGAAAAGCCGCCCGAGGAAAGATCGTCAGGCTCGCTGACCTTGCCGCCCTGCTGCGGTTCGGCGACCAGCGTGATCAGATGCTCGCGGTGGCGGTAGACAAGTGCCGGCACCGGGCGGCCGGAAATCACCTCGACCCGGCCGCCGATCAGCGCAAAACCGTCCTTGGCAAGATCCGGTGCCGGCGGCGACACGCCGATCCGGGCGTCGAGCCAGGGTTTTACCGTGTGGCGGTCCGACGAGACGATATCGATCGGGCTGGCGGCAAGCAGGCTGCGGCGATGGCCGCTGGCGACCGCCGCGGCGAAGCTGTCGGACGCGCCGTTGACCATCACCCATTGCGTTGCCCCGCTGGCCAGCACCGCGCTGATCATGATCGAGGCGGCAAGAGCGCGCCAGTCGAACGAACCGAAGCGGCGCGCTCGACTTGGCGACAGCCGCGTATCGGCGTTTCGCCTCTGGCCTCTCCCGCCCGGGGCAAGCACCCCCGGGAGCGCCGGCCGGCCCTGCTGCGGCTTGGCCGTTTCGCCTGACTCCGGCTGCGCGGTGGCCGCAGTGCCAATGGCCGCGATGCGCGCGCGAAAGGCGTCGCCGACATCTGGGCGCGGCAGGCGGCTGACCGCGCCCCGCAAGGCCACGATGCGGGCATGCTCCGAGGCAAGCCGCGGATCGGCCGCAATGCGCCGCTCCACCGCAAGCGCGGCCGCTGCATCAAGTTCGCCATCGACGAGGGCGTGGATCATCAGCCTGATGCCTTCCGGATCATTGGGCAGTCCATCGTCATGCATGGTCATGGCGCTCTCCCCAGGTCAGACATAAGCAGGCTCCGCGCGCGAGCCAGCCTGGACATCACCGTGCCCATCGGCACGCCGAGCATGGCCGCTATCTCGCGATAGCTGAGGCCGCTGATGTCGCGCAGCACAAGCGTCTCGCGAAACGGCTGCGGCAGGGCTGCTATCGCCGTTTCAAGCGCCACCGTGTCGGCCTTGGCGATCAGGCTTGCCTCCGGACCATATTCGTCCGGCACGCTGATGCCGTGTGCCGCCGCCATCTCGTCGAGATCGCCGAGATCACCGACGGCCAACATGCCGCGCGGCCGGTTGCGCGACATCCAGGTATAGGCGGTGTTGCGCACGATGGTCAGCAGCCAGGCGCGGGCATTGCCGCCGGCATAGCCTGATATGCCCGCATGCGCCTTTATGCAGGCGTCCTGCACGACGTCCTCGGCATCGGCGCCATTGCCGGTCAACCAGCGGGCAAGCGCCAGCGCGTCACCGAGATGAGGCAGCACCACCTCGCTGAAGCGCTCGGCTCCGGCCTTCTCGCTCAAAGCAGCACCATCCGATACTCCACGAGGAACAGGCCGTGCGCTTTCAAGCAATACCGGCGGTCTCGCCCCGCCCGTGCGGGCGAAACCCTCGGCAACAGGCAAAGCCGCCTGCCGTGGCGAAAGTGAAGTCATCTGCGTCACCAGTGTCAAGCGCAATGGGAAAGCCGTGCGTCATGGAAGAGAGAGGCCGGCTAAGGTCATGCGCCCCAGCACATGGCGGCCGCCAACGCCGCGGCCATGTTCGCTGTCGTTTTCATAATGACGGGCATGCCGATCTCCTCAACGCCTGTAGCGGCCTATGTCGAGGAGACCCGTTGCAGCCGAGATTTATTCCCGCCGCGTACGCATCCGGCTGTTCACGGTCGCGTGATCAGCCGGTGCTTTGGGTTCGTTGGTCCGCCTGGCGCTCAATCAGGCCAGCGCAAGGCGCCGGAAGAGTCCTTACGGGCAATCTTCATGGCGTCGGCGGGCCGGTCCTTCGCGGTTAACAGGGCGCGCAGCCGTTCGGCGACGATTTCCGCCTCTCCGGGATGAAGATTGCAGGGGTCGAGGAAGAAATGGCCGCGTTCGACCTCGTGATTGCGCACGATGATGGGCGGCGATCCACCGGCAAGCGCCGAGGCAAGGCCGGCGGCGGTGAAGCGGCTTTCCGGCAGCACGAAGACCTGCAGGCGGTCGAGCGGGTTGGAGGTCGGGTCGGGAATGATCTCCGCGCCAATGCCCGGGATACCCTGCAGAGCATCCTTCCAAAGGTTGAGGGCGGCCTCTTCGCGCCGGCGGATGCCGGCGTGGTCGCGCTTCTCCCATGCCTCGAGCGCGGCCATGGTGCCGGCGATGCTTTCCTTGCCGACCTTCATGGCGCGGGCGACGCCGCGGTTCTGTAGATAGGCGGCGCGCACCAGATCCTTGCGTCCGGTGACGATGCCGCTGGTCGGGCCGCTCAGGAATTTGTGGCCGCTGTAGATGACGATGTCGGCGCCACGCGCCAGGAAGCCGCGCAGGTCATATTCGGAAGCCGCGTCGACGATCACCGGCACGCCCCTGGCGTGGCAGATTTCGCAGAATTCCTCCAGCGACAGCATGCCGTACTGCACGGTGTGATGCGCGACGACATAGAGCCCTGCCGCCGTGCGGTCGTTGATCGCGTCGCGGACATGATAGTCCTGCGTGACGCTGACCGTGCCGGCGGGCACCACCTTGGCGCCGGCGACGCGGACCGACTGGTCGATCGGGGCGCCGTAGTTGACGATGTGGCCAAGCTGGATGATCACCTCCGACTTGAGGTCGCCGGTGTCGTCCGGCAGGCGTTCGATGGCGAGCAGGTTGGTTCCCGTCATCGCGCCGGCGATCGCCATGGTGATGCCGCTGGCACAGCAGGCGGTGATGAAGCCGGCCTCGCCACCGGTGAGGCGCGCGACGACGGCGCTTGCGGCGCGCTGCAGATCGTCCATTTCCACCCATTGCGATGCCATTTCAGACATGGCGCTGATCGCTTCAGGCACGATGATCGACGCGCCGAGCGCCGTCATCGTGCCGGAGACGTTGATGATCGGGCGAAGGCCGAGCCGTTCGCGGATCGTGGTGTTGGAGCCGGTGTCTGAATATGTTTTCATGTGAGCAATCCCGTGGATGACAGATCAGGCAGCGATCTCGACGACCGCTTCGATTTCGACGGTGATGTTTCCCGGCAAGGAGCCGACGCCGATCGCCGAGCGGGCATGCCCGCCGATCGTGGCGAAAACGTCGGCGAAAAGATCGGAGCAGCCATTCACCACTTTGGGGTGGTCGCTGAAGGTCGGCGTGGCGTTGACGAAGCCGAGCAGCTTGACGACGCGCACGATGCGGCCGAGATCGCCGGCGGCAGCATGCATGACGGCAAGCAGGTTGAGGCCGGTGAGGCGGGCATGCTGATAAGCCTCCTCCACCGTCACATCCTCGCCCACCTTCCCGGTGCAGAGCGAGCCGTCGGCCCGCAGCGGTCCCTGGCCGGACAGGAAGATCAGCCGGCCGCTCTCGGCATGGGTAACGAAGTTGGCGATGGGCGTCGGCGGCTCGGGCAATGTGAGGCCGAGTTCGGCGAGCCTGGTGTAAGGCGTCATGGAAGAAGGCTCCTTGGGATGGTGTCAACCATCCAATGTCAGAAATGCGAGGCGCGGAAGCGCGCCAGGAAATTGCGCAGACGCTCATTCTCGGCGTCTGCTGCGAGAATCTCCTTCGGCGGGCCGACCGCGCCGACGCTGCCATCGGCCATGAAGACGATGCGGCTCGAGGCGTCGCGGGCAAAGGCCATCTCATGCGTGACCATCACCATCGTCATGCCGTCCTCGGCGAGGCTGCGCACCACTTCAAGCACCTCGCCGACGAGTTCCGGATCGAGGGCGGAGGTTATCTCGTCGAGCAGCAGGATTTTCGGCCCCATGGCCACGGCGCGCGCAATTCCGACGCGCTGCTGCTGGCCGCCGGAGAGCTCCGCCGGCAGGCTGTCGGCCTTATGGGCAAGACCGACGCGGCCGAGCCAGTGTTCGGCAATCGTGCGCGCCTCCACGGTGCTTTTGCCGCGCACCTTGGTGAGGCCGAGCATGATGTTGCCGGCGGCGGTGAGATGCGGAAACAGGTTGAAGCTCTGGAACACCATGCCGGTCTCGGCGCGCATCGCGGCAAGGTCGCGTTCGCTGCGGCGCTGGCGGGCTCCGGTTTCTCGGAAGCCGACCTCCTTGCCGTCGATGCGGATGGACCCGCTGTCATAGCTCTCCAGGAAGTTGGCGCAGCGCAGCAGCGTGGTCTTGCCGCTGCCCGAGGGCCCGATGACCGTCACCACCTCGCCGCGCGCCACGCGCAGGCTGACCGAGCGCAGGACCTGGACGGCGCCAAAGGATTTGGACACATCGCGGATGTCGAGAAGGGCCGGGGCATCGTTCGAGCTTGTGGACATTGCTATTCCCGGATGAAGGAGAAACGCCGCTCCAGCCGCCGGCTGGCAAGCGAAAGCGCATAGTTGACGGCGAAGTAGATGAGGGCGCCAAGGATGTAGAGCGGCATGGCCTCATAGGTGCGGCCGATGACCTGGTTGATGGCCTGCATGAGATCGGTGATGCCGAGCAGGGAGACCAGCGCGCTGCCCTTGACCGCGTCGGTGACGCCATTGATCCAGGGCGGCAGGAAACGCCTGAACGCTTGCGGAAAGATGACATGGGCCAGCCGCTGGCGGAAGGTCAGGCCGATCGCCATTGCCGCCTCCGATTGTCCCTTCGGGATGGAGCCGACGGCGCCCCGGAGATATTCGACGACCTGGGCTGTCTTGAACAAGGTCAGCGCCAGCACGGCAGCCCAGAAGGACGGCAGGTGAAGCCCGACGGCCGGCATCCCGTAGTAGACGAAGAAGATGAGCACCAGGATCGGTATGCCGCGAATAGTGTCGCTGAAGATGCGCACCGCCCAGCGCGCCGGCGCCGGGCCATAGACCAGGCCGACGCCAAGGACGACACCGGCGACGAGCGAGAACGTCACGACCAGCAGCGACACCCAAAGCGTCAGCGCAAAACCCTGAGCCAGGAAAGGCAAGGCGTAGGCGATCTGGCCAAGCATGCTAGTGCACCACCTTGAACCATCGTTCGACGAGCCGGAGCGCGTAAAGCAGGGCGTAGCCGGTCAGCAGATACATCGCCGTCACGACGAGATAGACCTCGACGATGCGGAAGGTGTTGAAGTTGATCCATTGCGCGCCGAAGGTCAGTTCGGGCACCGAGATGACCGAAGCGACGGAGGTGTCCTTGAACAGCGATATGAAAGTGTTGGAAAGCGCCGGCAGCGTGATGCGCAGCATGGTCGGCAGGCGCACATGGAGCAGCCTTTGCCAGGGCGTCAGGCCGATCGCCTTGCCGGCGTCTAGCTGGCCGCGCGGCACCGCTTCGAGACCGGAGCGGAACACCTCGACCAGATAGGCGCCGCTGTAGAGCGCCAGCGTGGCGACGAACGAGGTTTGCGCGCTGTAGGCGATGTCGACCACGGTCGGCAGACCGTAGAAGACGAGATAGACGAGCAGGATCAGCGGCACGTTTCGGATGAATTCGACATAGGCGGCAATGATGCCGCGCACCATGCGTCCGGCCGACACGTACCAGACCGCCAGGACCAGACCGATGACGATGCCGATGGCGATCGAGATGACGGCGAGCTCCAGGCTGAGCAGCAGACCGCCCCACAGCTTGTCGAAATGCCGCCAGATCAGGTTGAAATTGAGCGCATAACCCATGCGTCGGCCTCAGTGCTCCCGATGTGACGCAAAGCTGGCCGCGTCGCCAGGAAAAAAGGCGGAAGGGTCGGCGCCCTTCCGCCGATGACGTCAGATAACCGGGAAGCCGGGGTGGCGCGCCGGCGGCTCCTGCCCGAAATAGTCCTTGAACGCGGCGTCATAGAGCGCCGTTTCATGGCCGAACATGGCGATGGTGAAGGTCTGGTTGACGAAGGTCAGCCAATCGAGATCGCCTTGCCGGAGCGCCGCGCCATAAAGCATCGAGTACCAGCTCTTGCCGGCATCGAAGTATTTGTCCGGATTGCGCGAGGCGAGCCAGCGCACGGTGGAGAGGTCGACGGCAGCGGCATCGGCACGCTTGGATTCCAATGCCTGCAGCACGTTGGCCTGTGTATCGATCTGCATCACCTGCGCCTCCGGCAAGGCAAAATGCACCGAAGATTCGGCGTCGACATTCTGCAGGATGGAAACGCGCGTCGCGGAGCCTGCGGCAAGCAGCTTGTCGAAGGTCTTGTTCTCGGCGCCGGGCAAAGTCAGCAAGGCGACGCCCTCGACGTAGTAAGGCCTGGAGAAGTTGATCAGCTGCGAGCGCTGCGCGGTCATGGTCATGAACTGGATGGTGATGTCGACCTTGTTCGTCGTCACGTTCGGAATGCGCTGCGCCGGGTCCTGCATGACAAACTCGACCTTGGCCGGGTCATCGAACAAGCCCTTTGCCAGGATGCGCCCCATGGTGATGTCCATGCCGACGAGTTCGCCGGCATCGTTCTCGAAATGCCATGGCGCATTGGTGCTTCCGGTGCCGACAATCAATTTGCCGCGCTCCAGCACGGTGCGTAGCAAGCTATCGGGCGCAGCCTGCGCCGCCGCCTTCTGGACGTCGACCGTTGCCGCCGCGCTCATGACGCCGGCCGTTGCCAGTCCGGCCATGCCCAGTTTCAGAAAATCACGCCTTTTGGATGTGTCGTCCACAGCGACCTCCTTTCGTGTTGTGTTCCCCTACGCACAGGCAATACGCGCACCCGGATCGTTACAGAAATTGTCTCTTACAAGGGACGAGTGTATCCTGTACAAGACAGATACTAACATCAGGAATCGACAATGCAAGATGGCAGCGCCTTGGCGGTCTCAGCGGACGCAAAGATTTCGGTCTCTCGGGAGAAGGGCCTCAACCGGGTGCTCCAGATTCTGGAGTTCCTTCATTCGACGCAGCGCGCCATCGGTATCGGCGACCTCGCCAAGGGGGTCAACGCGCCGCGTTCGACCACCTACACACTGGTGCGATCGCTGGTCGATGCGGGCCTCCTGGAGATGGCCGGCGACGGCAACCGCGTCTATTTCGGTAAGAAGCTCTATCTCTATGGAATGGATTATGTGCGCGGCAACGACCTCTTGAGGCGAGGACGCCAGGAGGTCGACAACCTGTCGCGCGAGACCGGTGAGACCTCCGAACTGTGCATGCTGCAGAGCGGCCGCTACACGATCGTCCACTCGAGCCCGGGCACCCGGCCGTTCCGCATCAGCTCCGCCACCGGATTGCAGATTCCGCTGCCCTGGACCGCGTCAGGCAGGCTGCTGCTCGCCGGCCTCGAACAGGCCCGGATCGAAGCCATGATATCGGAAGACGACCTTATGCTGCCCGATGGCCGCAGATTGCGGCTGGACGATTTCATCGCCGACATAGCGACGGCGCGAGCCACCGGCTATTGCATCACTTCGGGGCTCGTCGACGCCTATACGAAATGCCTCGCCGCGCCGGTGTTTTCAGCACCCGGCACCGTCGAGGCGACGATGTGCCTGGTGGTGCCCATCGACACATCGCAGGAGAAGACAGGCGAACTCCTGGCCCTGTTGCGCGAACGCGCGGCGCGGCTTTCGATCGCGGCCTGGACCTGAAGTCAGGCGATGATGTCCGGGATGATCCTGTCTTCCAGCTTCATCAGCCGATCCTTCAGCGCAAGCTTCTTCTTCTTCATGCGCTGGATCTGCAGCGGGTCGCAGTTCATGGCGACCATCGCATTGATCGCGGCGTCGAAATCGGCGTGTTCCTGCTTCAGCCGGGAAAATTCGAGGCGAATATCGGCCTGTTCCTGATCGGACATTCTCTACCGTCTGCACGTCTGCGGCGCCCAAAGCTGGGCCTGATTGGGCGGGGGGTGGCACTCTCTGCCACCGGCGCGCAGCCCATATCACATTTCACGTTGTCGTGGAATGCTACCACGGATCATTCGACATCGCTGCGCGAAGGTGGCACACTGTCATTGTGCCGTCACAGAGCGAGCCTGCGGTGGACGCGCCTTTGGCGGCTGCAATCGAGGAAATCATGAAAGGGAGAACCAATCATGTCTCTTGCATCCCATCTTGATGAGTTGCAGCGGAAACACGGCGACATCGAACGCGAGCTCGATGACGCGATGAATCACCCGTCGGTGGACGACCTGGAAATCGTGAATCTCAAGCGACGCAAGCTGGCAATCAAGGACGAGATTGAAAAACTGAGGGCCAAACCCACGACGCATTGATGCCCCACTGACATAACCGCTCACCATTCGGGTCTTTCCTGCCGGCGGCAATTGCCGCCGGACTGGTGGTTTTGATCTTCGATTTCAGGTCGACCATCACAGATATTCGTACCAGGCAGAGGCCGTCCGACTTCCTAGTCCCAGGACGAGTAGGGGCGAAGCTCGTCGCGGCTCCCCTTTACCATAACTGACCGAAGAGTGCAGCGGAGCAGAATTCCGCCTTGCCGCGGCGCTCTGAGGTCAGGGCTTGGATTCTGGGACTGCGCTGCGTCGCTCTTCTCCTTGCTCCTCCCCGAAATGACGGACTCGTTCCGGGAAAGACAAAGCGATGGGGCCTGCCAATCGCCAGGTAGCCGATTGGCCGACGCAAGCGAGCGATAAAAGTCGGGCGCCGAGCAACCGGCGGCGGCATCGATTGCGGCCAGTGGCGACCTGTCGCCATTGACAAGCCATCTTTGCTCCTCCACCTCATGCCCGGACTTCAGCGCATCGGCCCGGAGCGCGCTTTTGTGCGTCCAAGTGGACGCGCGGCGCTCCAGAGATTAAAGGCTGCCGGCATGACCGGATATTATTCCTTTCCCTTCCCGCGCCGCACCTCGGTTGGCGTCGATGTGGGCGGCGTGGTGGTTGGCGGGGGTGCTCCCGTCGTCGTGCAGTCGATGACCAATACGGATACCGCCGATGTCGACCAGACGGTCGCCCAGGTCGCGGCGCTGCATCGCGCCGGCTCCGAGATCGTGCGCATCACCGTAGACCGCGATGAAAGCGCCGCCGCCGTGCCGCGCATCCGGGAGCGGCTGGCGCGGCTCGGTATCAACGTGCCCATCGTCGGCGACTTCCACTATATTGGTCACAAGCTCCTGGCCGATCATCCGGCCTGCGCCGAGGCGCTGGCCAAATACCGCATCAATCCCGGCAATGTCGGCTTCAAGGACAAGAAGGACCGGCAGTTCGCGGCAATCGTCGAGATGGCGATCAAACATGACAAGCCGGTGCGCATCGGCGTCAACTGGGGCTCGCTCGACCAGGAACTCCTGACCCGGCTGATGGACGACAACCAGGCCCGCGGCTTTCCGTTGACCGCACAGCAAGTGACGCGCGAGGCGATCGTGCAGTCGGCGATCCTCTCGGCCGAGATGGCCGAGGAGATCGGCCTTGGCCGCGACAAGATCATCCTCTCGGCCAAGGTCAGCGGCGTGCAGGACCTGATAGCCGTTTACACCGAGCTCGCCAGCCGTTCCGACCATGCGCTGCATCTCGGCCTCACCGAAGCCGGCATGGGCTCGAAAGGCATCGTCGCCTCATCCGCCGCCATGGGCATCCTGTTGCAGCAAGGCATCGGCGACACCATCCGCATATCGCTGACGCCGGAGCCGAACGGCGATCGCACGCGCGAGGTGCAGGTGTCGCAGGAATTGCTGCAGACCATGGGCTTCAGGCAATTCGTGCCGATCGTCGCCGCTTGCCCCGGCTGCGGCCGCACAACCTCGACCGTGTTCCAGGAACTGGCCCAGAACATCCAGGCCGATCTCAGGAAGAACATGCCGGCGTGGCGTGAGAAATACCCAGGGGTCGAGAACCTCAAGGTCGCCGTGATGGGCTGCATCGTCAACGGCCCGGGCGAGTCCAAACATGCCGATATCGGCATTTCGCTGCCAGGCACCGGCGAGACGCCGACGGCGCCCGTTTTCGTCGACGGCAAGAAGGCGGCGACGCTGCGCGGACCGTCGATCGCGCAGGATTTCGAAAAGATGGTCGCCGACTATATCGAACAACGATTTGGTCGCGGCAAGGCCGCGGCAGAGTAGGTCGAATGCTGCGCTTCCTCCCGGTTGCGCTGATCCTGCTGTGCGGGTGGCCTACCCTGGTCCAGGCCGATCCGCCGCAATCGGCCAAGCAGCGGCTGATCGACAAGGTCTGCAACCTGATCCAGGCCCATGCCGACCAGAACGGCCTGCCCAGGGATTTCTTCGCCCGGCTGATCTGGAAGGAAAGTCGGTTCGATCCCAACGCCGTCAGTCCGGTCGGCGCCGAAGGAATCGCCCAGTTCATGCCGGGGACCGCCAAGATGCGCGGGCTCGCCAATTCCTTCGACATCAACCAGGCGATCCCGGCCTCGGCGAAATACCTCGCCGAGATGAAGACCAGCTATGGCAATCTCGGCCTGGCGGCCGCCGCCTACAATGCCGGCGAAAACCGGGTCTCGCGCTGGCTGGGCTCGGGCGGCTTCCTGCCGATGGAAACCGAAAGCTATGTCTTCGACATCATGGGCGAGCCGGTCGATAAGTTCGCCGACCGCGCCTATGCCGGAAGCGTGCGACCGCTCGACGCGAAATCCGATTTCGTCGCGGCCTGCCGTAAGCTCCCGGTGATCATGTCGCGCACGGTGGCGATGGCTTCCATCAACATAAAGCCGTGGGGAATCCAGGTGGCCGGCAATTTCCGCCGCAGCGCCGCGATCAACCAGTGGCTCAGGGTGAGAGGCCGCTTCCCGGCCCTGCTAGGCGGGCATGATCCGGTGGTCAGCCGGGTGCGCACGCCGATCGGCCGGCGCGGCATCTACGCGGTCAGGATCGGGGTCGACGACCGTGCCGCCGCCGGCGCTATCTGCCAGAAACTGCAAAGTGTCGGCGGGGCATGCGTGGTGGTGCGCAACCGGTAGAGGGTGTGTCGTTGCGGGTGAAGGGGCGATAAAAAATGCCGGCCGCGGCTATAGGCGACCCTGGATTGGCCGGCATTGCCCTGCCTTCGACGAGCAATGAGGGCCGCAGGATGGTCGACGCATATATTATCTGCGGCACGCCCAGGACCGGAAGCACTTTGCTGTGCAAACTCCTGGCCTCCACGAAGGCGGCGGGCGATCCTCATTCGTTCTATCGGCGGCAGGACGTGCCCGAATGGGCCGAAGAGTGGGGGCTGCCCGGCCGCGACACGATGGGCGAACTCGAATTCAATGCCGCCTATCTCAATGCGGCCATCGCCGCCGGCAAGGATGGGACCGGTATTTTCGGCCTGCGCCTGATGCGAGAGAATCTGGATGAGCTTTCAGCGATACTCGACCGGATTTTCCCGGGGCTTGTCTCGGATAAAGCTCGTTTCGAGAGGGCGTTTGGCCGTGTTCTCTACATACATCTGTCACGCGAGGACAAGCTTGCGCAGGCCGTATCGCTGGTCAAGGCGCAGCAAACCGGCCTTTGGCATGTCGCTCCTGATGGAACCGAGCTGGAAAGGGTGGGGCCTCCCCGGGAACCTCAATATGATTTCGGGCGGATCAAGGATGAGGTTGCCGAGCTCGGAGCTTATGACGCTGCCTGGAACATGTGGTTCGCGGAGCAAGAGGTAATCCCGCTGCGGATCGGCTATGAGCGCCTGTCGAGCGATCCGGTTGCAATGTTGGCGTCCGTTTGCGACGCCTTGGGGGTTCAGGCACCGGATGCTGGGGATATAAGACCCGGCGTCGCAAGGCTTGCCGACGAGACAAGCCTCAACTGGATGCGCCGTTATCATCTGGATGCGGCGTCCGAGGCGTCGACGGTATAGCTATGCCGTCTTCGCCACCACCGTTTCGCTGAGCCAGGTGCCGATCTTGGCGCCGAGGCGGTCGGGTGAAACCGGCTTCGGCAGATAGTCGTCCATGCCGGCTTCGATGCACTTGTCGCGGTCGCCCTTCAGCGCATGCGCGGTGACGCCGATGATCGGAATGTGGCTGCCATCCGAGGCCTCCGTCGCCCGGATGGCGCGGGTCGCCTCGTAACCGTTCATCTCCGGCATGGAGACGTCCATCAGGATCAGCCTCGGGCGCAACGAGCGGTACATCTCGACCGCCGTGCGGCCGTTGCCGGCTATACGATAGCTCAAGCCCAACCCGTTGAGAATCTGGCCGAACACCAGCTGGTTCACCTCGTTGTCCTCGGCGATGAGGATGTCGATCGGACCATTCGGCGCGACCGTCGGTTCCGGCACGGGGACGGCTGGCATTGCCGGGCCGCGGATGACGGTAAAGGCGGGCGGCGCCGCCTGCGGCAGCGCCGGTACGGGTTCGCGAACGAACTGCGCCCTGCCGACCTGCGAGCGGGCTTTCTGGACGACCGAGATGACGGTGCCGAGCAGGACCGCGGAGCGCGCCGGCTTGGTCAGGTGCGCGGCAATGCCGAAATCAATGATCATCTTGCCGAAATCGACCTGGTCGACCGAGGTCAGGAGCACGACCGGTATGGCCGACAGCCGGCTGTCGGCGGCGATGGCTTTCGCGACATCGGCGCCGTTCATACCGGGCATCTGGTAATCGAGGATGATGCAATCGACGGCGGCCCCCAGCTGGCAGGCGCGGTCGAGGAAAGCCAAGCCGACCGCACCGCTTTCGGCGGCGGCGCAGTCGAAGCTCCAGCTCCTGAGCTGTTCGAGCAGGATCTCGCGGTTGACCGGATTGTCGTCGATGACCAGAACGCGGGCGCCGGTGACGTCGACCGGCACGATCTCGTCGCGAGCCTCGGCACGATGCACGGGCAGGGGCACCGCGAACCAGAATACGGAGCCGCGGCCGATCTCGCTCTCGACGCCAATCTTGCCGGCCATCAGGTCGACGAGGCGGGCGGCGATGGCGAGACCAAGGCCGGTGCCCTCGTGACGGCGGGTCGAGGAGCCGTCGACCTGGGCGAATTTTTCGAACACGTTCTGCAACTTTTCGGCCGGGATGCCGATGCCGGTGTCCTCGACGCGCAACTTGAGCTGGACGACGTCATTGACGGTTTCGCCGCCGACGTCGATCAGCACATGGCCCTTCTCGGTGAACTTCACCGCGTTGCCGAGCAGGTTGGTGACAATCTGGCGGAACCGCCCGGCGTCGCCGACGACGTAGGCCGGCAGGCGCGGGTCGACGCGCACGATCAGTTCGAGGTTCTTTTCGGCGACATGGGCGGAGACGAGCGTGGCCACATCCTCGACCGCCTCGGCAAGGCGGAACGGCGCCGGGTCGAGCGTGAGCTGGCCGGCATTGATCTTGGAGAAATCGAGGATGTCGTTGATGATGGTGAGCAGCGCATTGCCGGATTTGACGATGACGTCGGTGAAGGTCTTCTGGCGCGCGGTCAGCTCAGTCTTGGCCAGCAGCTCGGCCATGCCGAGCACGCCGTTCATCGGCGTGCGGATTTCGTGGCTCATATTGGCGAGGAATTCCGATTTGGCGCGGTCGGCCGCCTCGGCCTTGAACAGCGACTCGGCGGATTCGGCGAAGGCGCGGCGGATGGCTTGCTCCATCGGCCGGAAGATCCAGAAAGCGGCGATGGAGAGCACCGCGAACAGCAATCCGCTCGCCCACAGCAGCAGCCGGTCACTGGAGGCATCGGCCAAATGGCGCTCGTCGTCCATGGCGGTGCGGACGCGGACCAGCATCGGCTGGGCAAACAGGTCGTTCTGGTTGCGGATTTCGCGATAGCTCCACTCATCGACCTTCTGCGCCACCGACATCAGGTTGAAGTTTCGAATCATGTCGCGCGGAGACCAGAAAAGGTCGCCATTGACCGAAGCGGATTCGAGCTCGTTGATCGTCTTTGTCGACAGGCGTGGACGCAATGCGGCGATCTGGGTCGCAAGCGTCCCAATCTCGCTGGTCAGGCGTTCCGAATGGCCGCGCGCCGACGCGGTCAGCGCATCGCGCGTCTCCGCTCGCCAGGCGGTTCCCGTCGTCTCGGCGAAGCTGGTCGCGTTGCGCAGATCGCGGGTAAAGATGACAAGGTTGCTGCTCAGGGCATCGATCTGGTGGCGGAAGGAATTGACGCGATCAAGTGCGAGCATGATCGCCAGCGAAGCCAACGCGAAGATCAGCAATCCTGAGAGATAACGGCTCCGGATGGACCGTATGAAGGAAGAATATTCCGGCATGCGCAACCCCAACACATACGCATTATTTTAACGGTCGGGATTACGCTTGATTTACATTAAGATTTCGTTCTGGCGACCGAGAATTTCGGATTCCCGCAGCCTCCCATGTAGCCTGCCGGCTGCGCCGAGATGAAGGGCCGCGCCACTTCAAGGGACGGTCAAGCTTCGGATATTATTTCAATCCGAGGGCCGTTTGTGATGCCGGGATTCCTGGTTCGAGCCGCGAAGCATTTCACGGTCATCGGCATCGACCAGATCGACGTCGCCGCCCCTGAGCGACTGGCCCTGCTGGCGAGCCGTTCTTTCCTGCTTCGACCGCTTCAGTTCGTCCTCGGCGTTGAAATTCTTGTCCGCATTCTTGGTGTTCACCCGCTCCTCGATGATTTGCACCTGCTGTTCGTGGGTCTTCTTGCCGGTCATGGGATATATCCCTCTATTTGTTCGTCCGGCCGGTCTGGTCGGGGTTCACACCGCCTTGCGGGGTGGTGTCGTTCTCGACATCGCCCCGAAAAGTATTTTCGCCATCGAGTTCCTCGTCGTCGTCAAGAATGTCGCCACCCTTGATGGTGCCTTTGGATGCGCCGATGCCGGGATCGTTGCGCAAGTCGCGATCGCTTGGCCTCGGCTGTTTGCGATGCTTGTTGTCGTTCATGGGTTGCCTCCTGCTTCTGGTCCCGAACGTCGCGACGGGTGCAATTGTTCCCGAAACGCAAGGTCCCAAACGCTCTGGCCGGGAGTGAGACCACCGCAGCCGCGTATCTTCGAACAGCGGAATGCTGCCACGAGTGATGTCAGCTCCGCGTCAACCGGTTATCGATCGGGCAGCATTTGGCGCGCCTGCCTGTTCGGCGCGGCGGATCAGATCGACGCTGTGATGCCGCCGTCCACATAGAGAATATGGCCGTTTACGAAAGAGGAGGCCTCGCTGGCCAGGAAGACGCAGGCGCCGACCAGTTCCTCGACCTTTCCCCAGCGGCCGGCTGGCGTGCGCTTTTCCAGCCAGGTGCTGAACGCAGGGTCGGCGACAAGGGCAGCGTTGAGCGGCGTATCGAAATAGCCGGGTGCAACGGCATTGCATTGCAGGCCATGTTTGGCCCAATCCGTAGCCATGCCCTTGGTCAGGTTGCCGACCGCGCCTTTCGTCGCCGTGTAGGGCGCGATGCCCGGACGGGCGAGCGCGGTCTGCACGCTGGCGATGTTGATGATCTTGCCGCGGCCGCGCCTGATCATATGGCGCGCCACGGCCTGGCCGACATGGAAGACGCTGGCGACGTTGGTCTGCAGCAGGCGCTCGAACGCATCGGCGGGAAACTCCTCGAGCGGCGCGCGGAATTGCATGCCGGCATTGTTCACCAAAATGTCGATCGCTCCGCCGTCCAGTTCGAAACCGTCGACCGCCGAGCGAACCGCTTCATGATCGGTAGCATCGAAGGCCAGCTTTTCCGCTCCGGGAATCTGCCTGATCGCGGTGGCGAGCCTTGCCTCGTCACGGCCGTTGAGGATCACCCTGGCGCCGGCTTCGGCCAAACCCTTGGCCAAGGCGAAGCCTATGCCTTGCGAGGAGCCGGTTACGAGGGCGGTGCGCCCGCTGAGATCGAACAATTTGGTCGACATCGAACCTGATCCTCCCGATTGGCCCGTTAAACAGAAACCTTCACGCCAAGCCTCGGGGTCTGCCCGATCTCAATTGTTGCGCGTCGCCACGAAGGTCGCGGCTGCCTTCAGCAGGCCGGCCTGCTCGCCATAGGGTTCGAGCAGCGCATGCGCCTGATGGACAAGGCCATGCAACTGGGCGCGTGCCCATGCCTCCCCGTGCAGCGCCACCAGCGTTGCCTTGCCGGCGGCGGCGTCCTTGCCCGTCGCCTTGCCCATCTGTGCGGCATCCGCGGTCAAATCGAGAAGATCGTCGGCAAGCTGGAAGGCAAGCCCGATCGCCGAGCCGAACTCGGCCAGTCTTTCGCGATCCCCGGCAGGCACGCCGGCGACGACCGCGCCCGCCTCGCAGGCAAAGCGGATCAGCGCACCGGTCTTCATCGCCTGCAGCCGGATGATCCCGGCCTCGTCCGGGGCGATGCGCTCGGCCTCGAGGTCCAGCGTCTGGCCGCCGACCATGCCGCCGGCCCCGGCGGCGCGGGCGAGCGCCAGCACAAGGGCGGCCCGCCGCTCCGCCGGCAGCGCCGTAGTCTCGTCGGCGAGGATGTCGAAGGCAAGCGTCAGCAGGGCGTCGCCGGCGAGGATGGCAGTCGCCTCGTCGAAGGCCCTGTGCACGGTAGGCTGGCCGCGGCGCAGATCGTCGTCGTCCATCGCCGGCAGGTCGTCATGGATCAGCGAATAGCAGTGCACGCATTCCAGTGCGGCCGCCACGCGCAGTGCCGCTTCGCCGTCGGCGGAAAACAGGGCCGCGCTTTCCATCACCAGAAAGGGGCGCAGGCGCTTACCGCCGTTGAGCACGCCGTGCCGCATCGCCGCCATAAGGCGCTCGGGCCGCGCGATCTCGCCCGTGAGCGCGCGGTCGTCGAGCAATCGCCGCAGCAACGTCTCGACGGCGGCGGCCCGTGCGACGAGCGCCGTTTCGAACGCCATTTCATCGTCATTCGTCATGGCCCGGACCGGTAGCCGACACTCAGACGTTGCGCAAGAAGACAAGCGCCATTATGCCGGGGGAGGGAGAGACACGGGTTGGGCGACTTGGCGGAACCGATCGTCGATCATGAAACCGAAAAGCTGGACATGGCGACGAGATCCCGTGGCGTGAACCGTCGTGCTCTCAAACGCTGGGTCCGGCGCGGTATCGTCGTGGCTGCCGTGCTGGCGCTTATCCCTACGGTGCTGACCTTTCTCTATCTGCCGTCTTTCGT
The DNA here is from genome assembly GCF_006442685.1 of Mesorhizobium sp. B2-4-7. Classification (NCBI taxonomy): domain Bacteria; kingdom Pseudomonadati; phylum Pseudomonadota; class Alphaproteobacteria; order Hyphomicrobiales; family Phyllobacteriaceae; genus Mesorhizobium; species Mesorhizobium sp. B2-4-7. The sequence continues at coordinate 13,508 of NZ_VFVH01000018.1, read as the reverse complement.
GCATCCGGTGTCGACGCTGATGCTGAAGGATCTTGCCACCTTCTCCGGCTATGACCGCCGCTGGGTGTCGATCGACGACGTGGCACCGGTGCTGGCCAATTCGGTGATCATGTCGGAGGACGGACAGTTCTGTTTCCATCGCGGCGTCGACCTCGGCGAATTGCGGGGTGTCGTCGACGACGCGCTGGCCGGCGAGGGGACGCGCGGCGCCTCGACCATCACCATGCAGACGGTGAAGAACCTGTTTTTGTGGTCTCGTCCGCTGGGCACGGTTCGTAAAGTGGTCGAGTTGCCGCTGGCCGTGTATCTCGACGCGGTGATGTCGAAGCGGCGCATCATGGAAATCTACCTCAACATCGCCGAGTGGGGGCCGGGCATATACGGCATCGAGGCGGCGGCGCGGCACCATTTCGGTATTTCGGCAAAACAGCTGTCGCGCCGTCAGGCCGCGCTGCTTGCCGTCAGCTTGCCAAATCCGATCGCCCGCAACCCGGCCAAGCCCGGGCCGGGGCTAAGGAGGCTGGCCAACCTGATCGAGCGGCGCGCCGGCCGATCCGGCGCTTATGTCGGCTGCCTCCAGTAGCCGACATAAAAAAATTCGCGGGCAGCGCTGGCCAAAACGGCACCGGGCGTGTATAGGCACCCGACTTTCTCAGATTCCGGCCCCTGACACGGCCCTTTCACGAGGGCGGGCGGGGCTTTTGACCATGTAGTGGAGCATATCCATGGCCGTTCCAAAACGAAAAACCTCTCCGTCCAAGCGCGGCATGCGCCGCTCGGCAGACGCCCTCAAGGCCCCGACCTATGTCGAGGACAAGAACTCCGGCGAAATGCGCCGCCCGCACCATATCGACCTGAAGACCGGCATGTATCGCGGCCGCCAGGTGCTGACGCCCAAGGAAAGCTGAGACCAGCTTTCCTGATGTTTGAGCTAAAAAGACCGGCCGCTGGCCGGTCTTTTTGCGTCTGGCGGGACCGACGACCGACAGCGTAGCTGCGTCTCCAGGCCTTGATCTCCGATCGGCCCGGACGCCGCCTCATCGTGCATCCTCGAGGCATGGCCGATTGCATACCGCACATCGCCTTCGACTCGGTCGACACGACTTTTCCCAATGATCGAACCGTGAGCCCGATGCGCGGCAATCGCCGGAGGCAGCGTCGCTGGTGTTTTTCGTAATCTGTGGGATTGCCATAGACGGTTTCTTATGCGATTTTTGAATTTATAGTCGGAAATCGACACAGATTGGGAATTCGATGTGGGATTTCGTCAGCACAAGTGATCTCGACGATACCGAGCAGGCCGTCCTTTCCCAACTCAAAGTCGATGGGCGGATGTCGAGTGTGGATATCGCCAAGCGCATCGGCGTCACCGAAGCGACGGTGCGGCGGAAAATGGCCCGTGTGCTCGAGGACCCGGATATCTGCATCCAGGCGGTCGTGCGCCCTTTGCGCAGCGATGTCGGCATTGCGGCCATTGTCGGGCTCGACGTCGACCGCGAGCACATCATCAGCGTTGCTCGAAAACTGTCGGAATACTCGTTCGTCGACAGCGTTTACGCCATGACCGGGCCGTTCGACATCATCATCCAGCTCACTTTGCCATCCACGACCAGCCTGCACGATTTCCTCGTCAGTGAACTGGCCAACGTTCCCGGGATCAAGGATTCCGAGAGCTACATGATCGGTCGCGTCTTCAAGCATAGCGGCCGGGCTTACCAGCACAGCAAAACCGAAGAAAAAAGAGGGTAACAATGGGTGAGTTTCTTTCCGCTTCGCGCCGCCGCGTCCTGACCCTTCTTGCCGCCGCTCCGCTCCTCCTGCCGTTCACTGCCACCGCCCATGCCAATGGGCTGGTCGACCAAATCAAGCAGCGCGGCACCATCCTTGTCGGAACCGAGGCCGCGTTCGAGCCGTTCGAATTCGTCCGCGACGGCCAGATCGTCGGCTATAACAAGGACATTCTCGACTATGTGGTCAGCCAGCTCGGCGTGAAGCTCGACCAGCTCAACCTGCCTTTCCAAGGCTTGCTGCCAGGGCTGCTGGCCAAGAAGTTCGACCTGATGGCGACCTCGACCGGCATCAACGCCGAGCGGGCGGCGAAATACGCCTACACGCGGCCAACCGGTTCGTTCGAGAACGTCGTCGTCGTGCGCGTCGACGAGGAGCGCATCAAGAAGCCGGAGGACATCAACGGCATGGTGGTGGCCACGCAACTCGCCTCCTCCGTGCAGCCCATCATCGAGGCCTATGACAAGGAGCTCAAGGATAAAGGCGGCAAGGGTGTCGGCGAGATGAAGCTGTTCACCTCCTTCCCCGAGACCCATGTCGCTCTGGCCTCCGGCCAGGTCGACGCCATCGTCATCGCCTCGCCTTCGGCGGCCGTTCTGATGAAGAACGTTCCCGATACCTACAAGGTCGTCGGCTCGATCGGCGAATTCTCCTATCTCTCCTGGGTGGTGCGGCCGGAGGACAAGGATCTGCGCGCCTTCATCAACGCCAAAATCGGCGACTTGAAGGACAGCGGCAAGCTGAAGGAGCTTCAGCTCAAATGGTTCGGGTTCGAGATGAAGACGCCCGACGAGGGTTATCTGCCGCCTGGCGCGCTCTAAGCCCCCAACCAGGCGCCCGGCGCTGCCGGACCGGTGGTTCCAGTCATTGGACGCGCCGGTCTCGGATGGCCCGGACGTCCAGGGATCATTCGAGCTGAAAAATGTTCCATTTTTCAAAGACGCTGACCTTCCTGCCGGAATTCCTGGCCGGCGCCGGCATCACGCTGAGCGTCTCGGCGCTGGGGTTTCTGGTGGGCACATTGATCGGCTTCGGCCTGCTCGCATGTGGCAGGTCGCGCTGGCGCGTGATCCGCTGGATCGGCGCGGTCTACACCAGCTTCATCCGAGGCACGCCGCTGATCGTGCAGATCTTCATGGTCTACTACGTGCTGCCGGGCCTCGTCGGTATCGACCTGCCGCCGCTCCTGGCCGGCGTGCTGGCGCTCAGCTTCAACAGCGCGGCCTTCGTCGCCGAAATCCTGCGCGCCGGGCTGACGCGCATTCCCGCCGGCCAGTACGAGGCGGCCAAGGCGCTCGGGCTGAAGCCTGCCGTGACCTGGTTCAAGGTCATCCTGCCGCAGCTCTTCCGCGCCATTATCCCACCGATGGTCAACGAGTTCACCATGCTGGTGAAGGCATCCTCGATCCTGTCGGTGATCGCGGTGGTGGAACTGACCCGCACCGCGCAGAACATCATGAACGTCACCTACCGGCCGGTCGAGGCCTTCTGCATCGCGGCGGTGCTGTATTTCGTCGTGCTGCTCTCATGCAGCGTGCTGACCAAGCGCCTGGAACGCAAGGCGCAAGGCGTACGCGCATGAACTTCGATTTTTCCGTCATAGCGGACAACTGGCACATACTCGCCAAGGGCTTCGGCAACACGGCGCTGATGTGCGCTGTCGCACTGCCGTTCGGCTTCGCGCTCGGTACCGTGCTGGCGCTGATCCGGCTGCGCGGCGGACGGGTGCCGACGGCGATCGTCTCGGCCTATGTCGAAATATTCCGCAATATCCCGTTCCTGATCCAGATCTTCCTTTTGTTCTACGCCTTGCCGATGTTCGGTGTCAGGCTCTCGCCCGTGGTCGTGTCGATCGGGGCGCTGTCGGCCTACGCCAGCGCCTATTCCGCCGAGATCATCAGGGGCGCGATCCAGTCGATTTCGTACGGCCAGGTCGAGGCCGGCTACGCGCTGGGACTGCGCTACCTGACCATCTTCCGCAAGATCCTGGTGCCGCAGGTGCTCGGCTACATCCTGCCCGCGGCCACCAATCTCACCATCACGCTGATCAAGGAATCGGCGATCCTGTCGGCGATCACCGTGCCGGAACTCACCTACATGGCCCAGAATATCATTGGCCGCACATTCTCGCCGGTGGAGATCTTCACCGCCATCGCATTGCTGTACTGGGGGCTGACGGCCTTCGTGGCAGCGATCTCGCGCAGCCTGGAGCATAGGCTGCAGCCCCATCTCGCAGCCCGCCGTGGCGCCTGATCCAAAAAAGCTTCAACGCAGAGGAGACCCCATGTCCAAACTCACCACCGCGCCGCGCGACGTCTTCCAGACATTCATGAACTTTCCGCTGGTCGATGACCTCGACACGCTGAAGGCCGATGTCGCCATCATCGGCATGCCCTATGGCGATCCCTACACGATCGACGAGCTGATCAACGACCAGACCAATGCGCCGACCGCGGTGCGGCGCGCCTCGCAGCGGATCAGCCAGGCGCTCGACCGCTATGATTTCGACATCGGTGGGCCAGTCTTCGACGGCAAGGACATCAAGGTGGTAGACGTCGGCGATGTTCCCGGCGCGGCGGCCGATCATGTCGGGCACTACGGCAGAGCCGAAGCGGCGATCCGCAAGATCCGCGCCGCGGGCGCACTGCCGATCACAATCGGCGGCGACCACGGCATTCCGATCCCGATCTTCCGGGCGCTTGACGGCGAGGGTCCGATCACGCTGGTTCAGCTCGATGCCCATCTCGACTGGCGTGACAACGTCAACGGGGTCAAGGAGGGCTATTCCAGCACCATCCGCCGGGCCTCAGAAATGACGCATATCAAGGACATTTTCCAAGTCGGCGTTCGCGGCCAGGGCAGCGCGCGCATCGAGGAGGTCGAGGCCGCCCGCGCCTATGGCGCCAACATCATCACCACCAATGAATGGCAGGACATCGGCACCGCGGCGCTCCTGAAGCGAATTCCCGACGGCGGCCGCTACTATCTCACCATCGATGCCGACGGCCTCGATCCGGCGGTGATGCCGGCGGTCGAGGGGCCACAGCCGGGCGGCGTCAGCTACCGGCAGACGATTGAACTCATCAAGGGGCTGGTCGGCAAAGGAAAGCTGGTCGGCATGGATATCGTCGAGATCGCGCCGGCGCGCGATGTCAACGAGATCACCTCGATGACGGCCGGCCATATCATCCTCAACGTCATCGGCGCGGCCGTGCGCGCCGGCTACTTCAAGCGCTGATCGCGAGCGGGGTGCGCGGTCACGCATCCCGCGGCTCGATTTCTAAGATGTCGGCCGGACAACCGGCTGACATCGTTGTTGCATTCGGTCTTCTAGCGTGTTTGGGGCGTGCTGCGAAAATTCTTGACGGCGTGCCGGTGGCGCACTCTACAAAGGGGTGCCCCCAAATGGAGACGCCAGATGTTCGGTGCCGTCCCGCTGCTGATCGTGCCCTTTGTCCTCTACAATCTCGGGCTGCTCGGAATATTCGGCAGCGGTGACGATCCCTGGGCAAGCGAGGTCTTTTCCGTCGGCATGATGTCCGGCGGGGTGTTCTCGATGACGCTCGGCGACCTTATGGTGCTGATCGGGCTCATCTTCCTCTTCGTCGAGATCGTGAAATCGGCGCGCACTACGAACGCCTCGATCATGGACCATCTGTTGTCGACGCTGGTCTTCGTGGCCTTCCTGGTCGAGTTCCTGCTGGTCAAGGGCGCCGCGCACTCGGTCTTCTTCACGCTGATGATCATCGCGCTGTTCGACGTGCTCGCCGGCTTCTCGGTGTCGATGCGGTCGGCGAGCAGGGATATCAACCTGAATTAACCTCAGCCCGGATCGGCGGTGAAGCCGGCGGCCTCGATGCCGGCGATGGCGGCGGCTTCGTCATTGTCCGAGCTGTCGCCCGAAATACCGACCGCGCCTATGATGCTGCCTGCCTTGTCGCGGATCAGCACGCCGCCCATGACCGGCAACACGCGTCCGCCCGAGACGTCGGAGATGCCGGTCATGAGATGCGGGCGCTCCTTGGCGAAGGCCTCGACGCGGCGCGAGCCCATGCCGATGGCGAGCGCGCCATAGGCCTTGCCGGCCGACATTTGCGGGCGCAGGAACGAGGCGCCGTCCTGGCGCTGGAAGGCGACGAGATGGCCGCCGGCGTCGAGCACCGAGACGCCGAGCGGCCTGAGCTTGAGCTCCGCGCCCTTGGTGAAGGCGGCATCGATGATCTCGAGGGCTTTGTCGAGCGGCAGTGCGGTCATGGCGATCTCCTGTTTGAACGGATAGTCATCGGCAGCCAGCCGGACGAGGCAATCCAGGTTCCGGTTGAAATTGCTTCGTGGAAAGCGGGGTGAACGCGCCGATCCGGATCGCGCCTATGCCGCGATCCACCAAATGCGATCAATGGCCACCGGCTCAGGGCCGGCAACGAAGCAACCGGGAGCGGCGTGCTACTTCTTCTTGGCGCGGGCGGGCTTCTTGGCGGGCACTGCCGGCGCGTTGGCAAGGTCTTCGGCTTCCTTGGCCAGCCGCAGCGCCCGCAGCTTGTCGGTCTTGACCTTGCGGGCATCGCTCTCGGCGACATACTCGGCCATCGCCTTCTGTCGGACCGTGGCCGCTTCCTCCTGCTTCTTGAAGCGCAGATCGGCGCGCGCGCGGGCAGTATCCCTAGAGTTCTCAACCAAGAGTCTGTTCCAATCTCGTGACGTGATTTTCGGCCTCTTGTAGCAGAGCCGGCCATTCAACGGGGAAAATAGTTGGTCACGCGGCCGGGTTGGCGCCGAGAGCCTTGCTGGCGAGCACGGCCTCATAGGCGGCCTGCAGGGTCGCGCGTACAGAGGGGCCGGACGCTGCATCGAGGGGCGTGCCGAGATGCTCGTGGCGCAACTCATCCATGAATTTCTCCCATAGCGGCGGCCCGCCCTTTTCCAGAAGCTCGGCCCGGATCGACAATTCCTCGCTGACCGGCAGCCAGACGCGGCCCCAGGCGCCGAGATGGGCCAGGATCGGCACCAGGGTGATCGCCATTTCGGTCAGGCTGTAGATCGCCTTCTGCTTGTGCGAAGGATCGTCGGCCTTGGTCAGCATGCCCAGATCCATCAGCCGCTTCAGCCGGTCGGCCAGTATGTTGGAAGCAATGCCTTCCATCGACCCGTTGAGCAACTCGCGAAAATGGCGCCTGCCGCCAAAAATCATGTCGCGAAGGATGATCAGGCTCCAGCGGTCGCCGAACACTTCCAGCGAAAGATTGATCGGGCAACCCGAGCGGCGATCGATGTTCATTCGACTTCTCCAAAACCGGTTGCATTATTGTATCGGTTTTATTATGGTGCAACCGATTGCAAAATGCAAGCAGATGAGGAGGCGACGCGATGACGAAGACTGGACGCCCCACTATCATATCCGAAGCCTTTGGCGACCCCGCCGACCCCGCTCTGCTGCTGATCATGGGAGCGATGGCCTCAATGCTGTGGTGGCCGGAGGCGTTTTGCCGGAAACTCGCCGCCGCGGGACTGTTCGTAATCCGCTATGATAATCGAGATACCGGCCGCTCGACCAAATATCCGCCGGGAGAGCCGCCCTACACGTTCGACGACATGGCCGACGATGCGATCGGCGTTCTCGACAGCCACGGCCTCGACAAGGCGCATATCGCCGGCATGTCGATGGGCGGCATGATCACGCAGCTCGTGGTGCTCAAGCATCCGTCCCGCGTCGCGTCGCTGACCGTGATCAGCAGCTCGCCGATGGGAGTGGACACCTCGAACCTGCCGCAGACCAGCGATGCCTATATCAAACATTCGGCTGAAGGCGCGCACATTGACTGGTCGGATCGCCGCCAGGTCATGGACTTCATGATCAAAGATGCCAAGGCGATCGCCAGCACAGCGCATCCCTTCGACGAGGGCCGCATGAGAGCCTTCATCGAGCGGGACTATGATCGCTCCGGCGGCCTGCTCAGCGCGACCAATCATTTCCTGCTCAAGGGCGATAGTGATCGATGGAGGGGCCGACTGCACGAGATGAACGCGCCGCTGCTGGTAATCCATGGTACGGCCGATCCCATCTTTCCGGTCGAGCATGGCGAAGCGCTGGCCGGGGCGGTCGCCGGCGCGAAACTCCTCCGGGTTGAAGGCGGTGGCCACGAACTGCATTCGGACGATTGGGATGTGATCGTCACCGGCATCGTTGCTCATATCCGGGCCGATTGGCACTCAAAGCGCGGTCCTGACGCCACAAGTTTGGGCAATAGTTAAGTAAACATTTCGGTACTAGACGACGTGAACCCCGAGACAGGTGAGCAAAAATGTCCCTGACGCTTCACTATCATCCGCTGGCCTCGTTTTGCTGGAAGCCGCTGATCGCGCTCTACGAGAACGGCACGCCGTTCGCGTCCGTCATCGTCGATCTCGGCGACGAGCAGTCGCGAGCGGCCTTCCTGAAGATAGCGCCCTGGGGCAAGATGCCCGCTTTGCGTGACGATGCGCGCGACCGCACCGTGCTGGAGTCGACCCTCGTCATCGAGTATCTGGCCGCGCACTATCCCGGACCGGTCGACCTCGTCCCCGCCGATATCGACCTCGCAATCGCGGTTCGCCAGGCCGATCGCTTTTACGATCTCTATGTGCAGGAACCGATGCAGAAGATCGTCGGGGACCGGCTGCGCCCGGAACGTAGGACCGATCCGTTCGGCGTCGAACAGGCGCGCGACCAGTTGCGCAATTCCTATGCGATCATCGAGCAGGAGATGGCGTCGAGGAACTGGGCTGTGGGCGACGCCTTCACCATGGCCGATTGCGCGGCCTCGCCGGCCCTGTTCTACGCCAACAAGGTCGAGCCATTCGGCGACAGATATCCTGCCGTGAGTCGCTACCATGACCGGCTGTTGCAGCGGCCGGCCTTCGCCCAGGTGATTGAGGAGGCGCAGCCCTATTTCAAGCTCTTCCCCTATAATGATGGCTGATCGTGGTGCGTGACCGGTCGTTTGAACAGGAACGATCAAGTCTCCCAAAATTGGTCGAGCCAGATGTTGAGTTTCAGGAAGCCGGCATTGCTCACCGTATAGACGCGCCGCGTGCCTTCGGCCTTGGCGTGGACAAGGCCGGCATCGAGCAACACCTTCAGATGCTGCGATACGGCCGGACGTGAGACCGGCAGCCCGGCTGCCAGTTGATTGACGGTTTTGGGACCGCGTCGAAGTTCTTCCAGGAGATGGCGCCGGTTGGGATCGGCGATCGCCATGAAGGCGTCGGAAAGCATCATGCCTCATTTGTGGGGCAAAGTTCTTCGAATCTCAACCGTTTGCTTCTGCTTTTCTTCGTGGGTCAAGCCGCAATGCTTCCGGCGTCACCGAACGGTCGGCGGGCTGCGTCTTGAAGGCGTCGCGGTCCTCGATCGGCACCGGCGCGCGGCGGCTGATGCGCAGCAGCGTGTAGCCTGCCAGGGAAAGATGCGCGAAGGCGGTCGCCAGAAACAGGCCCTCCGGACGCATCCAGCCCATCAGGGCGGCCGCCAGCAAGGGTCCGATCATGGTGCCGAAGCCATAGAGCAGCAGCAGGCCGCCCGAAACCTTGACGAAGTCCTCGGCACTGGCGTGGTCGTTGGCATGCGCCACGGCGATCGAATAGAGCGTATAGGCGAAAGCACCGTAGGCGGCGGTGAAGACGATGACGAAGACGCCGGAGCGCGGCTCGAACAGGAAGATCAAGAGCGCGAACAGCGCAGCGCCGAAAGCGGCACCCGCCAGCACGAAGCGCCGGTCGGTCTTGTCGGAGAAACGCCCGGCCGGAAGCTGCATGGCGGCACCCGCCACCACCACCAGGCTCATCATCAAGGCGATCTCAGCGGTGGAGATGCCGATGCGGGCGCCATAGACGGCGCCAAGCGTGCCCCATGCGCCGTTGGCGATGCCGATGAGGACGCAAGCGATGGCCGAGACCGGCGAGTTGGCGTAGAGCCCCTTGACGTCGAGCTTGACGTCCTGGAGCGGCTTGGGGTGCGAGGCGGTCGATACCGCGGTCGGGATCAGTGACAGGCAGAACAGGATGCCGGTGATCATGAAGAGTGAGGCCGATTTCACGTCGCCGCCGGCGACGATCATCTGCCCGCCCATGATCGAGGCATAGGTGACCATCATATAGAGGCCGAAAACGGTGCCGCGATTCTCGTTGGTGGCCTTTTCGTTCAGCCAGCTTTCGATGACCATGAAGGCGCCGGCCATGGTGAAGCCGGTGAAGGCGCGCAACAGGATCCAGACATATTCGTCGATGACCAGTCCGGTGAGCAGCGCAACGATGGCGCCGGACGCGGCGAAGGCGCCGAAGGCGCGCACGTGGCCGGCACGGCGCACGATACGTGGTGCAAAGAAGCAGCCGGTGACGAAGCCGCCGGCCCAGGCTGTGCCCATCAGGCCAAGCGATGCGGTGGAGAAGCCTTCCACCTGGCCGCGCAGCGGCAACAGCAAGCCGTGCAATCCCGACGCCGCCAAGAGGAATGCGGTGCCCCGAAGCAGCGAAAGGATCGGTCTGTAGGCTGCGAGCATTTTTTGATCCGGCTGAAATCGAGGAGAGACGCAGAGTCTGAAGACAGTCGCATTCGGGCTTTTCGGAGGCGGGTCTTTTCGGCCTTATCCGCGGCGGAACAGCGCCTCGGCCGCGGATTTGGTGCTGTCCTTCGACTTGAGTTCAGCCTCCAACCGGGCGATCTCGTCACGCAGGATGCCGATCCGTTCCGACAACTCGCCGACGGAGAGCAGCGACAGGTCCTGCCCGATCTCGTGCGGACGCGCCTTCTTCTTGGGTTCGTCGTCGAAGATCGCCATTTGTGCTCCTCCTCCGCCATACCGATTGGCCATTTGCCTGATTTGCCAATGAGCATACATAGGGCAGGGGCGTCGATGCAAACAGCCGGCAAGAATGCGGCGAGGAAAGACGGGAGATTTCATGGCGAGCGGATCTAAAATTCCGGCAAGGATGACGGCCATCGCGATCTCCGAGCCGGGTGGGCCCAGGGTGCTGAAACCGGAGACGCGCGATGTGCCTGTGCCCGGTCCCGGCGAGATATTGATCAAGGTGCGCGCCGCCGGCGTCAACAGGCCCGACGTGCAGCAGCGGAAGGGCGCCTATCCGCCGCCGCCCGGTGCGTCGGACCTGCCGGGCCTGGAGGCGTCGGGCGAAGTGGCCGCGCTCGGCGACGAAATCTCTCGCTGGCGCCTTGGCGAGCGCGTCTGCGCGCTCACCCCCGGCGGCGGCTATGCCGAATATGTCAAGGTTCATGCCGGCAGCGTGCTGCCGCTGCCGGCCGGTTTCACCCACACGGAAGCGGCGGCCGTGCCGGAAAACTATTTCACCGTCTGGCACAATGTGTTCGAGCGCGGCGGCTTGAAGAAAGGCGAAACGCTGCTGGTTCATGGCGGCTCTTCGGGTATCGGCACAACGGCGATCCAGCTTGCATCGGCCTTCGGTGCCCATGTCATCACTACGGCCGGCAACAAGGAGAAATGCGATGCCTGCCTGAAGCTCGGAGCCGACCGGGCGATCAACTACCGCGAGGAGGATTTCGTCGCGGCGGTCAAGGAAGCGACGGGCGGCAAGGGTGCCGACGTCATCCTCGACATGGTCGGCGGCGACTATGTGGCGCGCAACTACGAGGCCGCGGCGGTCGAGGGCCGGATCGTCCAGATCGCCCTGCAAGGCGGCGCGGTGGCGAGCGCCGATTTCTCGAAAATCATGGTCAAGCGGCTTGTTCATACCGGTTCGACACTGAGGCCGCGCACCGTCGAGTTCAAGGCGGCGCTGGCAGCCGCGCTCGAAGCGCAGGTGTGGCCGTTGCTCGGCACGCGCCGGATCGCGCCCGTCATGGACATGATCTTCCCGCTTGCCGATGCCTGGCGGGCGCATGAGCGTATGGAGGAAGGCGATCATATCGGCAAGATCGTGCTCGACGTCGGCTGACGGCAACATTGCCGATGCCCGGCTGGCCGAGGCGGGCTCATACCCGCGACCCGGCCCCTGCCTGCAAGCTGAACAAAAGCTTAATGGTGCAATGCAGCATTTGCATCATTGCTATGCAAAATCAGCCATTCAAGTGCCGCTCGATGATGACTATTTGAGCATCATCGAAACGAACACCCCATTTGGAGGACTGACATGAACCCGATCCGCGCTTTCCGTAACTGGCGTATGTACAACGAGACCGTGCGCGAACTGAACCGCCTCAACGCGCGCCAGCTCAGCGATCTCGGCATCAACCGCGCCGACATCGAAAAGATCGCCCGCCAGGCGATCTGACTTCAAGAACCGCCCCGCCGCAAGGCGGGGTCGCAAAGCAGAGCCGCCGCAGACGCTTGCTCGTCGCCGGTTCCGAACCCGCCGGACCTGTCCGGCGGGTTTTGTCTTTCTGGACCCCAAACATATTCGCGGCACCATTTTCATGCCGCCCGTGATTGATCTGCCCCGGTGTGGTTGCCAGATCGACGGGCGTTCCCAAAAACGCCTTCCCAAAAACATTGCGGAACCGCCGGAGAGCGGTTATATAACCTGCGAATTTCCCATTTTGGTGGCTCTAAACCACCGCCCGCGCGGGAACGCGGGCGAACGAGAAGGATTTTTAAAATGGCCAATACGCTGCTGATGCCAAAGGCGACCGCTGTCTGGCTGGTCGACAACACCGCGCTTTCCTTCGAGCAGATAGCACAGTTCTGCGGGCTGCATCCGCTCGAGGTCAAGGCGATCGCCGACGGCGAATCGGCGCAAGGCATCAAGGGCATGGATCCGATCATGACCGGCCAGTTGACCCGCGACGAGATCGCGCGTGCCGAGAAGGATCCGAACCAGCGGTTGAAGCTTTCGGACCCCAAGGTGCGGGTGCCGGAATCCAAGCGCAAGGGGCCGCGCTACACCCCGCTGTCGAAGCGTCAGGACCGACCGAACGCCATTCTCTGGTTGGTGCGCAACCATCCCGAATTGAAGGACGCGCAGATCTCGCGCCTCGTCGGCACCACCAAGTCCACGATCGAGCAGATCCGCGAGCGCAAGCACTGGAACTCTGCCAACCTGCAGCCGATGGACCCGGTGACGCTCGGTCTCGCCTCGCAGATCGATCTTGACATGGAAGTCAACCGCGCATCGCGCGGCCGCGAGCAGGCACAGCCGGTCGGCGACACATTGCTGCCGGCGGCGCTGACCGAGCGCCTGGTTCCGGCTCCCGAAAAGCCGAAGGACGAGGATGCCGAACTCGACGCCAACGCCGTGTTCGCCAAGCTCTCGGCTCTGAAGTCGAAGGACAGGGATAACGACGAGGAGTAGAATTCTCGCGAACTCGACCGAAAAGCCCGCTTCGAGCGGGCTTTTTTACGGGTTGGGAGACCTCAGCTTCGCGCCGCACGGTCCGGCGCCATGCCGTAATCCTCGCTGCGTTCCACCGCCCGGTAAAAATCGGCGAGCTGCTTGCCGCGCTCCGGCTTGAAGACGCGGCCTGCGATGACCACCGAGGCGATGCGATCGATGCGGAAGGCGCGGAAATCGTCGCGCATCTCGCACCAGGCGACCAGCGTCCACACCTTGCCCCAGAACCAAAGGCCCAAGGGCCTGATGTCGCGGGCGGTGCCGCGGCCGGCTTCGTCCGAATAGTCGATGGTCAGCACCTGGCGCTTCTCGATGGCGCGCTCGATCAGGTCGATCGCCTCGCGCGCGGCATCGCTCACCACCCACATCGGCGTGTGGATCTC
>NZ_VFVH01000017.1:0-117071 GCF_006442685.1 Mesorhizobium sp. B2-4-7 | reverse complement strand
CCCAGCCTCCATCCGCTGGCGATAAAACCGGACAACTCACGTGCTACCTAATCCGGACAACTCATCTGCTTACGACATTGCAACCGGATGGGGTTGCGTTATTCCTTGCGGCGTGTAGGATAAAAAAGATGCTGGGAGGTCGATCGCGACGATCGTCCAACGCAGATGGCGCCCTCTGCTTCTTTAGCCTTAGTCAGCCTCACCGCGTTGATGGAACGCGGCAGCGGTAGCCCGGAAGTGAAGATCGGGCTCATCGATGGACCTGTCGTTACCCAACATCCCGATCTGACAGGCGAACACCTCCACGAGATCCTCGGAAGCAGCGGTGGCACATGCACCCAAGCTAACAGCGCGGCGTGCCTACATGGAACGTTTGTGGCCGGCATCTTATCGGCCCGGCGGAGTTCCGCTGCGCCCGCCATTTGCCCCGATTGTACCCTACTCATACGCCCTATTTTCACCGAGACGACCGCCGGGCGCGAACATATGCCCAGTGCAACACCCCGGGAGCTTGCCACGGCGATTGTCGAATGCATTGGCTCAGGCGCGCGAGTAATCAATTTAAGCCTCGCCCTTGCGCAACCTTCGGTTAAAGACGAGCAGGCGTTGGAAGAGGCGCTCAATCTCGCCGTCAGCCGCGGCGTCATAATCGTTGCAGCTGCGGGCAACCAAGGCACGCTTGGAAGTTCCGCCATCACCCGCCACCCGTGGGTCATCCCGGTGGTGGCCTGTGATTTTCGAGGTAGGCCGATCGACGAATCGAACCTGGGTAGTTCCATCGGCAGGCGGGGTTTTCGCGCGCCCGGCGACAGCATTACCAGTCTCGGCAGCGAGGGCCAGTCGCTTGCGCTCGGTGGAACAAGTGTTGCGGTGCCCTTTGTGACCGGTGCGATTGCACTTCTATGGTCGGAATTTCCTTCTGCGACCGCGGTACAAATCAAGCTCGCCCTGACCCAAGCCTCCACCTCGCGACGTGCTTCCGTCGTTCCACCTTTACTGGATGCCGCGGCGGCCTACCAAGTACTATTGGTGACAAATGGGAGGAGGCGAACAGCGTGACAAAGGCAAATGAAGGCAACGACTCGCCAAACCAGAGCGAACATCCGCCTTACCGGGTACGCCTGCCTGGATTTATCACCGACGAGGAAATCGGGTTAGGCGATGCGGTTGGACGAGCTACCTCCTATCTGGGGATACAATCCTGCGGAGGCTGTGAACGCCGGGCGGCCGCGCTAAACCGCCGGTTTGTCTTCACCGGCCGTGCCCATTAACCCAGATCCATTGATCTGTGATGTGATGAATGAGGATTACTATGGAACAAGAATCGACAGAACGGTCGACAGGTCATGATGAGGCAAGATGCGATGCCGCTGTGTTCACGGCCGCCTACGGTCCCGCTGGGGAGGAAAACCTCCGATCGTCGTCGACCTCTCCACTCTCGAGGGAGACGCCCTGCCCAACCTGCGCAGGAGGCGCGAACTCCATGTCCCTCTCTTATGTTTACGCCATTGGTCGGGTCGAAGCGCGTTTCCCGAACCTCGCCGCGGAAAAGGAATTTGCCCAGGCGACAGGACGCACGGAGACCGCCGGGAAGACCGATCAACAGACCTTCTACGCCGTGCTATCCAAGCGCGAGCACCGCTACCTAGTGCGCCAACTATGCTGGGTCCTGACCATCCAGGGGCTGGAAACTTACCTACTGCAGCCACGCGATCCGGCGGACATTGATCTGCTGGTGGAAGCCACTCGTCCCGCCCCTAGCCCTAATGACATCGATGTTGTCATCGGTATGCGCGGTCCCATCGCGCCGCCGCAAATGTGTAATGGCCTGATGGTACCCATCGTCGCATTCGATCAAATCTACTCCTTCGACCGCGACGCCCTTATCAAAGCCATCCCGAAGCCGGAGAAAACCACTGCCCAGCAGTTCGGACCGGCGGCCGAGGAACTGTTCGGCAGGATCATGCAGCTGACGGACAATGCCGGCGCGACCGACGAGCACCGCGCCTTGAACTACCTGGCCATGCGCTATCCCGCTATCTATGGCAAGGCCGCTGAGGAATTTGGGCGGGACTTTTCGTTGACCGGGGTGGAAGTGCGCCCCTCGCCCTTGAGCGCCACCCGCAACATCGTTGACGTGATCTTCTCTTATACCAACCGCAACAGCGATTTTACAGAGAAGTTCTCTACGCGCTGCGACGTAACCGAAGAATTTCCGTTCCTCGTCGCGAAGATGTCGCCGTACTATGACCGTTAAATCTAGCTAAGTGTAAGGAGATACAAAATGAATATGCCTGGATTTACTGCAGAAACATCGCTATGCAAGACGAGAGGTCACTACCAATCTGCAATAAACCAACCCTACAACAATATTGGAGAAGGAGTGATGGCTCAATTGCGCGGCGGCGGCGGAGGCATGATTGGGGGAGGTGGTGTGCTCTTTGGGTTTTGGTCATGCCTTGCATGTACTACTGCTTGTTCAATACTTACTGCTGGCGATATACCGGCATGTTTGACCGCATGTTATGCGTCTGGCTTCTGCTAAGCGCAATTCAGAAGGTTCGTTCGCAAGATCCGGATCGCCCGTTCATGCGGGCGCTCCTTGGTTAAAGCGTTCCTGCATGTTGGCGGACTGAAGTTTGTGTCGACAAATCGGGAGTTAGTCTGGTCAAATGCTATGATCGATAAAACCAACAAAGGAGGCGATCAAAATGAATATTCCTGGATTTGCTGCAGAAGCCGCTCTCTTACAAGAAAGAACCGGGCGCTACCGACTCATGCGATTTCCGATTCAAGCAGGGCCAATTACGCCGAGTCATGAAGGACGTTTGCGCAAACCGGTGAATCCCCAAGCGCTGAATTGGGGAGGAAGTCGACCGGGGAGCTGTGTGGACCGTTGTTTGGCGTCGTGCCCAAGGGACTCCGTCGGTGGAATCGAGGTCGCGTGTGCCCTCAACTGCCTTTGGATCTGCTCCGGATCTCGAGTTCTTGGGTATGCTTCCTTTGCCGCCACCTGAGTGCCGGTGCCCGTGGGCAAAGTTGGCGTCCGCGGACCCCACCCTAGTGGCAATCCGCATCGACATTTTCTTTTGAGGTATTTTGATAGTCACTTCCTCCTCTCGGCCAGCCAAACCGGTTGAGAACCGCTTCTCCATGCCGATCTCGATGTCGACCATGTTGAGCCAACTGGCGTGCTTGGGCGCATAGTGGAATTCGATGCGCCTGAGCAGGCGGCGCGCTTCCGATGACGGGAAGGCCGCATAGAGGACGGCGGGCGTGTGTCGACAGATTGACCAGCACGATCTGATGTACTCGGCCTTTGGGAAGTGGAGATCGACGAGTGCATGCAGAGCGCGAAGTCATCGGAGGTTCGCCGCTCGGTCACCTTGACGTTCCCCCATGACCGATGGGCATCGAGGCAAACGAAGAGATTGGCGGTGCCGTTGCGGCGATACTTCGTAATCGATACGCTGCGGCTTTCGCGATGCGGCGCCGTTCGGCTGGCGAAGTTCGCCGATGAGCTGGATCGGGCTCTTGTCGAACAAACGACCGGTCGTCGGGGGATCGGGAGCTGAGACGCTCGAGGCGCAGCGCCAGATGACGCATGATCCCGTCCGGTTGCAGATTTCCGACGCCGAATTCCACCACGCCATCTGTCGGGCCGGCGGCAATCCGCTTCTGGCCGATTTTCTGCACAAGATGTATTCGTTCGGCCTGGAATTCCGCCGCCGGGGCTTTTGGCGAAGGGCGCCGTGTCACTGAGCGTCCGCGATCACACCCGAATACTCGACGGCCTTGAAAAGCGCGATGCCGCCGCAGCCGTTGGAGCAATGGAGAAACACCCTTATCAGAATCCGCCGCAAGACGCTGGATGGGATGAACTCCTGATCGGATTACGGCCATTTTCCTGGCGCGATGGATCGGCACCAAGTTCAAGGCCAGGATACTGCGCGTCGACGCGCTTCATATCGGTGGTGAATTCGGTATCTATCCAATCGCAGATCTCGGAAACTACAGGAGTCTCCTGCTTGCGGGCGATGACCAGTTCGCAGGTCCGGCCGGTCTTCATGACCGGGCCTACCGGCACCAGGACACCGCGCGCCAGGTGATGCGACACGACGTTGAGCCAGCCGAGAGCGACGCCCTGCCCGAGCAGGGCGGCCTGGACCACGACTGTATAGTCCGAAAACTGCAGCCCGCCCGCCGTGCCATTTGCCGTGTTCTCCGAAAACAGGCCCGACCAGTCCGGTTCTGCCGTGCTGAGATTGATGATCCTGTCGAGCGCCGGCATGAACGTGCCGGTGGGCGCCTGTTTTTCCGGCAGGTGAGGAGCGCGGATCGGCACCAGCAATTCCGGCATCAGCTTGCGCGCGACGTGCCGGGCGTTGCTGCCATGATCGAAGCGCATCGCAATATCGACACCGTCCACGGCTCCGCCAAGCGGTCCGCTGATCAGCTGAAAGCGGATATCGACTTTCGGGAATCTCGACTGGAACAGCGCTAGCCTGGGCATGAACCAGTGCGTGGCGAAGGCAGACGACACCGAAAGAACCACTGTCCGCATTCCCGACTGCCTTGACTGCTGCACCCGCAGGACTGTTCGCTCGATTTCGTCGAAGCTGCCCGAAATTCCCGAAAAAAGCACGCTGCCCTGCTCCGTCAGGACGGCGCCGGAAGCGGTCCGGTGGAAAAGCGCGACGCCCAGATGGGCCTCCAGCCGCCCGATCGTGCGACTGACAGCCGGGCCGGTGACGCAAAGTTCCTGTGCGGCACGAGCAAAGGTCCCGCAGCGTACGGCCGCCTCGAAGGTCACGAGCGCATTGAGCGAAGGAAGCAGGTGTCGAAGGCGGGACATTACAAAATGTAAGCTCCCCGATCAGCATTTGTGGAATTGCGGCGACGCATCCTCTTCTGTTCATTGAACGCAAGCTTCCGCCGGTCGGAAGCCGGTTTCAGCGAGGAAGAGAGGCAGGTCTGATGTCCTTCAAGCAATTCAAAATTTTGACATTCGACGTCGTGGGGACGCTCATCGATTTCGAGAAAGGCATTCTCGACGCGTTCCGCTCGATCGGGGGAAAGGCTGCCGAGGGGCTGAGCGACGACGATCTCTTCGCCCCCTATCTTGAAGGGCGCGTCGATCATCCCGGCCGCTCCAGCCAGGTGATGGCGGACGTCTACCTCCATGTGGCCCATAAGCTCGGCCTGCCTGCGGACCAGCGCTCGGCCGACGCTTTCCAGATTGCCGTGCTGCGCTGGCCGGCATTCGAGGATTCCGCCGAGGCACTCAAGCGGCTGCGCCGGCATTTCCGCCTGGTCGCCATGACGAACGCCGACCGCGTTGCCTTCAGCGCCTACTCGCACACGCTGGGGACCCCTTTCCACGACGCCGTCACGATGGACGACGCCAGATGCGCCAAGCCTGACCCACGCTTCTTCTCGCATAATCTCGGGCGGCAATCCGCCTTCGGCTATCGCCAGGAGGACATGCTGCACGTTGCACAGAGCCAGTATCATGATATCGGCGTTGCCCGCTCGCTCGGTTACAAGGTCTGCTGGATCGAGCGGCGGATGCACCTGGAAGGCTATGGCGGCACACCGCATCCGGGCGAAGTGACGAAGCCGGATTTCCATTTCGCCACACTGCGCGACCTCGCCGACGCCGTCGAGCGGGAATAGCTCCGCCGGCGCCCAAGGGAGGACGATGCCGATGCAGGACCTGGCACATCCACGATCGCTGTGGCTGGAAACGGCCTCGCCGGCGCCGCCGCCGGTCGCGCTTGGAAACGCGGTCCAGGCCGATATCGCCATCATCGGCGGCGGATATACCGGCCTCAATGCCGCCTTGCGCGCCATCGAGCGCGGCCTGCATCCCGTCGTTCTGGAAGCGGTCGAAATCGGCTGGGGCGCTTCCGGCCGCAATGGCGGGGTCGTTTCCACCAAGTTTCGCGCCTCGCTAAGCGACATCGCGGCGCACCATGGGCTTGAAGCGGCGCGGCGCATGCACCGCATCGGCCATGATGCGATGGATCGCGTCGAACGGAATATCCAAGAACTGGGTATTGCCGACGCCGGCTTCATCCAGACCGGCAATTTGCGTTGCGCCCACAACGAACTTGCCCAGAAAAGGCTCGTGGCCGAAGCGGAGACGGCGCGGGGTATGTTCGGCGATGCCAGCCTGACCATACTCAACGCCAGCGCGGTGCGCGAGGAAACCGGTTCGGCCGATTTCGTCGGCGGCGTGC
The DNA here is from genome assembly GCF_006442685.1 of Mesorhizobium sp. B2-4-7. Classification (NCBI taxonomy): domain Bacteria; kingdom Pseudomonadati; phylum Pseudomonadota; class Alphaproteobacteria; order Hyphomicrobiales; family Phyllobacteriaceae; genus Mesorhizobium; species Mesorhizobium sp. B2-4-7. The sequence goes on along the minus strand of NZ_VFVH01000017.1, from coordinate 110,829 downwards.
TTTCCACCCATGCCGGCATCGTTCATCCGCTGAACTATGCGCGGGGGCTTGCCGGCGCAGTGCGCAGCGGGGGCGGCGAGATCTTCGAGAATTCGGTCGTGGTGGCACGCCGGAAGGACGGCGACCGCACCGTTTTGACGACGGCGCGGGGCCAGGTCGCAGCCAGGCATGTCTTGATCGCCACCAACGGCTATTCCGACATTACCGCCGCCACTGCGCCGGTGCGCGGAACGGTGATCCCCTTCCGCAGCGCCATGATCGCGACCGAGCCGCTTGGCGCCGACCTCAGGGCCACGCTGATGCGGCACTGCCGCAGCTACAGCGAGACGCGGCGCATGATGCGCTGGTTTCGACCCGCCGGCGACCGGATGCTGTTCGGCGGGCGCGGGGCCTTCGGGCGCGAAGATTCCGCCTCCGCCTTCCAGGCGCTCGAAAGGGCGCTGAAGGAGATGCTCCCCCAGCTTGCCGGCACCGCGATCACCCACCGATGGTCGGGGCTCGTGGCCATGACCATGGATAGCCTGCCGCAGATCGGCATGCTCGACGAGCGGACCGGTTTCGCGCTCGGCTACAACGGGGCCGGCATCGCCATGTCGGGCCTCATGGGCCGCCGCGCCGTCGACCTGATGCTGGGAGACAGGCCGGAACTCAGCCTGATGCAACGCAACGAGCCGCAATCCATCCCCTTCTATTTCCTGCGCGAGCCGGCGGTGCGCACAGTGGCGGGCTGGTATCAGTTTCTCGACCGCATCGGCCGCTGACACCGCCGGCGCGCGCACCGTCACAGCGCGCTGCATATGCGCAAGGCGTCCAGCACCGCGGCATGGATGTTGCGGCTCGAAACCGCGTCGCCGATACGGTGCAGTTCGAAGCCGCTTTCCCGCAGGCGCGGTTGCGGCGCCGCCTTAACCATGGCGTCGAGATCGGTGACGCCATCATTCGCCGAGTGGCTGCGCAGCGCAAAATAGGTTTCGTCCATGGGAATGCTGCCCTGCTCGACGATGACCTGGTCGACAAGGATACTCGTCACCTCCCGCGAGATTTCATTGACAAAGCTGGCTTCCAGCCGGTTGTCCTTGCGCTGAACCGCGAAGAGTCGGCTCTCGAAGACTGGCCTCACGCCAAGCTGCAGGAAGCGCTTCTTCCAGCGCAGCCGCTCGGCATAGGTCAGTTCCTCCGAAAGCTGCGCGTCGATCGAGACATAGGCGACCTCCGCACCTGCATCTCTGGCTTGTTCGGCGGAAAGCGGGCCTGGATGCCGTCCGGTTCCGTCGTAAATCAGCACTTCGCCATGCAGCGGCACCTGTCCGGTCAGGACGTCCCATGTGTTGAGACAGAGTTCCGCGCCCTCCTGCAGGTCGATCTGCGGCAGGCCGCCCGTGGCGAGGATGACGACATCCGGTTCAAGCGCGGCGATATCGGCGCTTTCCATATAGGCGTTGGTATGGACGGCAACGCCGAGACGCTGCAGTTCGGCTTCGCGCCACTCCACAATGCCCATGAGGTCGCGACGCCAGGAGCCGGTCGCGCCGATCCGGATCTGCCCGCCGAGATCGCCAGCCGCCTCGTAGAGCGAAACGGCATGGCCGCGCTCGGCGCTGATACGCGCCGCCTCCAGGCCGGCCGGTCCGCCGCCGACGACGACTACCTTGCGGGCAGGTCCGTCAGTCTTCTGGATGATGTGGCGCAGCGTCAGTTCGCGGCCCGTCGCGGCATTGTGCAGGCAGGAGGGGCGATACGGCGACTGGCAATGCGTGGCGCCAACGCAAGGGCGTATCTCGGCCTCGCGGCCGCCGGCGAGCTTCTCCACCAGATGGGGGTCGGCGATCTGGGCGCGCGTCATGCCCGCCATGTCCAGCCTGCCTTCCGCCACCGCGAAGCGAGCCGAAGCGACATCGGCAATGCGCGCGGCGTGAAAGACGGGCAACCCGACCTCGTGGCGGAAGGCGCCGACCGGTTCGATCCATGGAGCCAGCGGCGAGCCCATGCCGGGCATGTTCTCCTCCGCAAGCGCGCGTGTCGTATCCATCGTGCCGTAAATGGCATTGAAGAAGTCAACGCCTCCCCCCGCCTTGAGCATCAGGGCCGCCTTGACGCATTCCTCGAAGTTCAGGCCGCCATCGGGGCCTTCGTCGACGACAAAACGTATGCCGACGAGGAAATCATCCCCCACGGCCTTGCGGATCGCTTCGTGGACCATCAGGCCGAAACGCAGGCGGTTCTCAAGCGCGCCGCCGAAACGATCCGTGCGGCGATTGGTCAACGGCGACAGGAATTGGCCGATCAGGTGCCCGGCCGCCAGGGTCTCGATCCCGTCCAGACCGCCTTCCTTGCAGCGCAGGGCAGCCTGGGCGTAAGCCTTCACGACACGGTCTATGTCGTGCTCGTCCATCTCCTTGGGGATGCTGCGGTGGAGCGTCTCGCGCACTGGCGAGGGTCCGATCGTAGAAAGCCGGTCGCCGGCATAAGGATCGCCGCGGCGGCCCAGATGGGTGATTTGGCACATCAGCGCCGCACCGAGATCATGCATGCGCGCGCTGAAGCGCTGGAAGTGCGGGATGATCGCGTCGGTGCCGACATTGAGCTGCCGGAAGATGTTGGGGGAATCCAGGTCGACGTTGGACGAGCCGCCGAACATCGATAGCGCCAATCCGCCGCGCGCCTTCTCCTCGTGATAGCGCTGATAAGCTTCCTCGGGCATGCCGCCGACTTCCAGGCCACAGGCATGACTGGTGCTTATGATACGGTTGCGCAATGTCAGCTTCTTGATGGTCAGCGGCTGCAGCAGCGGATCCCTGGTAATGGTCTTGACCGGCCCGTTCATTTCATTCTCCTGCCGAATTCCGGCCGAGCACGATCGCTCGCGCAGACGGATCGGTCCGCGCGTCGCCGTTGCCGGCCTGTTGGTTCAATTTCCGAGGCCCAAGGGTCTTGGGCCTAAACTCCTAGTCCGAGGGCCTGCGGCCCTAAAGAACCTGACTCAGGAACTGCCTCGTCCTGGGATCCTTCGCCTTGGTGAAAAACTCGTCCGGTGGGCCGTGCTCCACGATCACGCCCCGGTCGGTGAAATAGATGTGGTCCGCCACCTCGCGGGCGAATCCCATCTCATGGGTGACGAGGATGCAGGTCATGCCCTCTGCCGCCAGTTCCCTGATCGTGAGCAGCACCTCCTTCACCGTCTCGGGATCTAGCGCCGCCGTGACTTCGTCGAACAGCATGATGTCGGGGCGCATGGCCAGGCTGCGCGCAATGGCGACGCGCTGCTGCTGGCCACCCGACAGTTCTCCCGGATAGGCGTTTTCCTTGCCCTGCAGGCGGACTTTGGCGATCAGCGCGCGGGCGCGCTCCTCGACTTCCCTCTTCGGCTCCTTCAGCACCAGGACCGGCGCCATCATGACGTTCTGCAGGGCCGTCTTGTGCGGGAAGAGATTATATTGCTGGAACACGATGCCGACTTTCTTGCGCAGCGCGAGAAGATCGAGCTTGGTGTCGTTCACCTCCTGCCCTTCGACCTTGATCGAGCCCTTCTGGACAGGACTGAGCCCGTTGATGCAGCGGATCAGCGTCGATTTACCCGAGCCGGACGGGCCGATGACGCAGATCACCTCGCCTTTGCGGACATCGAAGCTGATCCCCTTCAGCACCTCCAGGGCGCCGAAGGACTTGTGCACGTCGCGCAGCGATATGATCGGCATGTCCGGCGACCAGCCTGATTTCAGCTTTGCTTCGTCGGTATTCGATTTAACTTGCAACGACATATTTTCGCTCGAGCTTCCGCGTCCAGATTGCGATCGGATAGATGTAGGCGAAGAACAGGCACAAAAGAAAAAGATAGAACGGAATGAGGAATTCCGGCCGCGCGCCCGCCGCTTCCATGGCGGCCTGGGCATTGCCGACCGCCTCGTGCACACCGAGGATCGAGGCCATCGGCGTCGCCAGCGCCAGCAATGCGTACCAGTTCATCCATGGCGGAATGGCGCGCCTGACGCATTGCGGCAGGATGATCCAGCGCAAGGTCTGGCCACGCGTGAAGGCAAGGCTCTCCGCCGATTCCCACTGACCCTTCGGGATGGAGTTGATGGCGCCGCGCAGCACCTCGCTGATATTGGCCATCACCGGTAGCGAAAAGGCGAAGGTGGCCTTGATCCAGTCCGGTATCGCCACCGTTCCGGCGCCGGGCAGGCGCATCTCGAACGGCACCAGCAGCATGACCGTGAACAGGATCACCAGCCACGGCGAATTGCGGAACAGATGCGTCACGAACCATGCGGGCGTTCGCAACAGCTTCGAGCGGCTGACCCGCAGCAATCCCAGCCCGATCCCCAGAAGGGTTGCGACCGCCATGGCGATGAAGCTCATCAGGAGATTGAGAGCGAAACCCTTGAGAATGAAAGGCAGCCACAGGATCAGCGTGGCGATGGCCGACGGGGCCTGCTGCTGGGGGTCCGATTGGGCATAGGCGAAGGCAAGCGAGCCGAAGAAGGCGAGCACCAGCCACAGCCCGTGCCGCCAATGGATGCGCGAGCAGAAGCTTTCTTCTGCGAAGCGGCCCCTTTCGATACGGAAAGCCGCGCCGCTCATTGGCCGTATCCCGGCAGGGTCAGCCTGTGCTCGATGAAATGGAGCCCGGCGGCCAGGAGCGAGACGACGAGCACATAGAACAGGAACAGGAGCAACATCATCTCCGGCACGTTCACATTGTCCGACCACACCTGGTTCAGCGTATAGGTCATCTCCGGGACGGAAATGACGTAGGCGAGCGATGTCGTCTTGGCGAGACTGACGAGATTGTTGGTGAGGGCCGGCAGGCTGATGCGGAAGGCCAGCGGTAGGGTGACATACAGGTATATCTGCCACTTGCTCATGCACAGGCTCTCGGCTGCTTCCTTCGTCGATCCCGGCACCGCCTCCAAGCCGGCGCGGAAGATCTCGACATTGAAGGCGCCGCCGAAAATGCCGAGCGAGATGATCGCCCAGGCGAAGGACGAGATCAGCGGCTGGTAATAGCCGCCAACATCGACCTGCGGCGTGAAGGCGCCGAGAGCGAAATAGAAGAACAGGAGCTGGATCATCGGCGGCGTGTTGCGGAATGCCTGGATATAGGCATCCATCAGCACCCGCAGGACGGGAGACCGGGCGCTTTGCGCCCAGGCCCCCAAGACGCCGATCACCAGCGACACGACGATCGACCAGAAGATCAGCTGTAGCGATATGCTGATGCCGGACAGGAAGCGCCCATATTCATAGCTGTCGTAGAAGACGATGAAATTGAGGCCCGTGCGGTCGTAGAGATCCTGGAAGAAGGGCGCGATCAACTGGAACATTTTAGCTCCGGCAGCCGGTCATCGATCAGCGTTTCGCAGAGCATCGGCTCAGTTGCCGCCCTTCAGGTAGCTCGTGTCCCACTCAGCCTTCTTGTGCTGCTCGGCGATCCACTGCGACGGCTTCACCTTCCATTTCTTTTCAAGCTCGACCAGCTTTCCGGACGCTTGCCAGCGATAGGCCATGCCTGCCATGAACACGCCCAAGGCCTTGTCCACTTCCGCCACGGGCACCGCGGCCGCCCAGGGATTGTCGAAGAGAACGGAAACAGGCATCTCATAACCCTTCCACTCGCCCGAAGCGAGGTCGGCCATAATGCTCGCATCGTCATAGACCCAGGCGATGCACTTGCCGGAGCGCAAGGCTTCCTTACCCTCCGTGTTTCCGGTGAAGGCGACGACCTTGGCGTGATATTCCGTCTCCACCAGCTTGTTGTAGTAGACGCCCTGCTTGGCGCAGACCGGCTTGTCGGCGATGTCCTTCCAGTCCTTGATGACACCCTCCTTGGCCAGCAGGGTCGGACCGGACGTCCAATAGGCCGGCTCGATGATGCCGACCGCCTTGCGCCGCTCAGTGGTGTCGTACATGCCGCCGATGATGACGTCGATCTTGCCCTGCTGCAGGAACTGCATGCGGTTGGCGGACGTGACCACGACCGGCTCAAGCTTGACGCCGAGCGCATCGGCTACCGACTGGGCGAGGTCCACCTCGATGCCTTGCATCGAACCATCCGGCGATGGGAAGGACCAGGGCTTGAACGCGCCGAGAACGCCGACACGCACGGCGCCTCGTTCCAGAATCTGCTGCAGATGCGATTCGGCCGCCTGCGCGCTGCTGGCGGGAAGGATCGCACTTGCGGCCAGCGTGACTGCAAGGGCGGCGATGGTTTTCAGTGCTGATCCGATTTTCATGCTTCTACATCTCCCATTTTGTGTGTTGTCGGCTGAATTGGAAGGTCCGATGCGGCGCGGAACGCCGTCTTCTGGTATCGGATGAACCCGTCGATTTCACTGACGGTCCGCTCCGGCGCCCAGCCGACCAGATCGGCAATGGCATCGGCAGCCTCCTCAACCTCGGCGCGGTCGAGATGGCGGCGCCAGGCGAGGCCTGTCCTCGTATAGAGAATACCTTTCAGGTCGCGGGCATGCTCGACCGAAACCGCTGTGCGGAAAGCGGCGCGCCTGCCTTGCGAAAGCGGCCTCGAAATTGCGAACTCCGCACCGCTGTCGCCTGTCTCCGGGATCCGCCTCGCCACGGACTTGCGCGTCGGCTTCAGTTGCTTCTCGACGATCCGCAGCATCTCGCGCCCTGCGCTCAGATGGCTCATGACCGGCCCTGCCGTCATCGCGAAGATACCCGGCCTGCCGGCAGATGCGAGATCGTGGATCTGACGCGTGCGCCGCCCCATCGGCTCGGCTGCATCGAAGGTGAGCGGCCGCACGCCGGCCCAGGTGAATTCGACGTGGCGGCGGCCGAGCCGCAGGCCGGGAAGCATGTGACTGGCTTCCGCAAGCAGGAAATCGATGTCTTCGTTGGTGGCTGCGGCACCGGCGGCGTCGCCGTCGAAAGGCGTCTCCGTCGGCCCGAAATAAAAGCAGTCGTCATGCGAAGGCAGACAATAGAACGGCATACCGCTGCGGTTGATCGTGGCGATGCCGTAGCCGCGATAGGAATCCGGCAGCCTGACCGCGATATGAGCGCCCTTGGTGCCGCGAACAAGGCAGGGCGCTGGCTTGCCGGCGACGGGATTGGCGTTCACCGCGTCCACCCAGGTGCCGGCCATGTTCAGCACGACGGACGCGCGAACCTCGGCCGCTTCCCCCTTACCGTCGCGCAGTTCGACGAGCCAGCCTTCCGGCTTCCTACGTATAACGGAAGCTTCGCAGAACAGGCGTATTTCGGCGCCGTTTCGCTCGGCGTCGAGGGCGGCATCCACGCACAGCCTGTCCGGCCAGTCCATGATGTATTCACGGTAGGTGGCAATCGACCGCAGACTTTCGGGGTCCCGCAGGTCGTTTGCGAATGGCAGGTGGGTTTCGAAATCACTCTTCAGCCGACGATAGGCGAGCGCCGGTTCCGGTGGCCCGAGACGGCGCAGGATGCGGAAACCGAGATCCAAATGCCAGCCGCGGACGGGGCTCTCCGGATAAATCGGAAAGCACATGGTGAAGGGCTTGCACCGTTGCGGGCTCCGCCCGACAAGTTCGGTTCGCGCTTCCATCCCCGCCCGCGCCATGCGCAAGGCCGCGGCGAAGCGCTGCGGATGAAACGCAAAGGTGCGGATCGGGTTGGGCGTTTCGAAATATCGAAGGCCGCAATGCAGGATGCGCGAGGATCGGCTGGAGGCGCCGGCGGCGAAATCGCTCCTGTCGACCAGGAGGACGCTGTAACCCGCTGCGGCCAGTTCTCGCGCCGCGCTCGAACCGTTGATGCCGGCGCCGACCACGACGACATCGTAGTCCCGGCCCTGCATCTCGATAATTCTAGGCGACATTGGCGGCCTGTTTTCCTGGACGGTCGATCACGCCAATAAAGCGCTGATACCGAAATGTTCAAAATAGAATTATCGGCGATTGATATGCGTAGTGTGCATATCGTCCTGGTCCGGCAATTGTCTCAGGATCCGATCGCGCTTTTGCGCCATCAGCTCCAGCAGGGCATCGGCGGCGGGGTTGGGCCCGCGCGACTCCGGGCGCAGCAGGGCAACGTTAAACGGGATCTTCGGCGCGAAGGGGATCAGCCTGACCCGGTCGTCCAACTGCTCGACCGCGGTGTAGGGATCGATGATCGCAATACCGATCCCGTGCTTGACCATTTCATAGGCCGACACCGAAAAGGTCGTCTCATAGGCGGCATCCACCTTGACGCTACTGGACAGCAGCGCCTGATCGAGGAGATGCCGTGCCGAGACGAAGGAAGTCCAGGAAATGAATGGCCCCTGGCGCAGGTCGGCCGGGCCGAGCCGGCTGCGCCCGGCGAGCGGATGATCGCGCGGAACAGCCGCGATATAGGGCGCGTCACTGAAGACTTCGGTCCGGAACCCGGAGCGCTTGAACGGTGTTTCCGCCAGTCCGAAATCAATCTGCTGCGCGGCCGCCCATTCCTCGATCTTGACGGACATGCGCACGTTCAGCGTGACCTTGGTCTTCGGCCAGTTCTTCCTGAAATCGGCCAGCAGATGCGGCACGAAATTGATGCCCAGCGCCGGCATGACCGCAAGGCTGATCTCGCCGCCTTCCCCGCTTGCCAACCGTGCTGCGAAGCTGCTCAACGCGTCCAGCGAGACATAGGCTCGCTCGATCTCGTCGAGTAACAGGTGTGCCACGGTGGTCGGCGTGATCAGGCCCCTGCGGCGCTCGAAAAGCGAAACGCCAAGCTCGTATTCCAGCTTGTCGAGAAGCCGGCTGACGGCCGGCTGGCTGCGCCCCAGCAATTCGGCCGCGCCGCTGACGGTGCCGGTGAGCATGACGGCGCGAAATGCCGAGTAGTGCAGAAGGTTCAACGTACTTGTCATGGCGCACCGGTCTTCCCCGGACTCCCTGCAAAGCCATTCGTCCCGTAATCGCGATTCCCGCGATCGCGTACCGGCTGTGTAGCATCTATCCATCAGCAGGCTGTCATTATCTTTGACGGCTTCAAGGCGCGGACTGTCCTGCAAAGAGGGCATGAAACACTGCCTCTGGTGGCAGGTGGGCCCGATATTGGGTCAAGCGGGCGGATCAATGTGCAGCCGATGGGCGATAGCCTCCCGGGCGGAAGCAGCCTCCTGCCGCTTCCTCTGCGCCGACCATGAGCGCGCCTTGGCAAGCACCTCGGCTGCCAGGTCCACGTCTTCGCCAAGCGGGTCGTCGTTCCAGACGAGGCCGCTGCGGCGTACCAGCAGATCGTCGATGGTCTCGGCCTGCTCGCTCTCCACGCCCCGTTGCATGATCGAAAGCTTGTCCTCGCGTGAGCTGTTCCCGGTTTCGCGCGGAACGCTCCTGGAAGCGAAATCCGGCTGCTGGCTCGGCCGTGACGGTGCCAGTCCCTTGCCCAGTGCCGTCAATGCGAGCTGCCCTGCCGAGCGATGGCTCATGATCGGCCCTGCCGTCATGGCGAACAGGTTGGGCGCTCCTTCAGGACCGAAGTCATGCAGTTGCCGCGAACGTGCGCCCATGGGCTGCGCCGGATCGTAAGTGAGCGGCCGCACGCCCGCCCAGCCATAGAGAATGTCGGACCGCCTGATATCGAGCGTCGGCAGGAGATGATTGGCTTCGCCGAGCAGGAACTCGAAATCCTCCTCGGTCGGATGGATGTCGTCGGGATCGCCGTCATACAACGTTTCGGTCGGTCCGAAATAATGCAGGCCACGCCACGGGATACAGTACAGCCCCTCATTCAGCCGGTTGAGCGTTGCGATGCCGAAACGGCTGCATTCGGGCGGCAGGCGGACCACGATATGCACGCCCTTGGTGCCGGTGATGCGACGACCGATCCGCCCAGCCTCGACGCGCGCATTAATGCGGTCGATCCATATCCCGCCCATGTTGAAAACACTGCGCGCGACGACGTGAACGGGCCGGGCGGCAGCATCCAGCGTATCGCCGAGCTCCAGCTGCCACAGATCGCCCTGCTGCGCCGCATGGGTGACTTCGGTATAGTTGCGTACCGACGCACCCAGACGCTGCGCTTCCAGCACCGCATCCACCACCACCCGTTCGGGCCAGTCGAACTGGTATTCGTCGAACATGGCGACCGACTGGAGCGCCTGCTTGTCGCGCAGATGCTGGAGAAGCGGCATCTGCGCGACTTCTGCGCCCGATAACCGGCGGTAATTCAGCGGCACCTCGCGGCCGCCCAGGGATTTCAGGATGCGGAACGCCGCATCGATCTGCCACCCGCTATAAGGGCCTCCACGGTAGACGGGAAAGCAGAACCTCATGGAGCGTATACGGTCGGGCGTGTCGCGGACGAATTGCGCCCGTGACTGCATCGCCGCCCGGGCCATCCGGCACGCGGTCAGGAAGCGCTGCGGCTGGCGCACGAATTCCCAGACGGATTTTCCGGGCGCGAGATAACGCAGACCACAATGAAGGAGCCGCGAAGACCGTCCGCTGGCGCCGGCGGCGAAATCACTCTTGTCGACGAGCAGCACCGAATAGCCGGCAGCACTGAGGCAACGCGCTGTTTCGGCGCCGTTGATGCCGGCACCAACGATGGCGACGTCGAAGACTGATCCGGAAAGTTCATCGAGTGAAAGGCGCATGATATCCCTGCTTGTTTGCAACTATGGATCCGCTTGGCGCAGGCGCCCGCGCCGGGCCGATCGAACCAAGAGTTGAAAAAAATCGACCGGAGGACCGCGTCCACCGGTCTCAAAATGGAGCTTTTCCGTCTCCGGCCGGCGGCTCGACAAAGGCTGTCTGTCGACCGCCAACCGGCCTGGCGGCGCGCCTGTCGCGTTGAGACTACTGGCTGTCCATTTTCGTGTTGTCAGCCTCAAGCAGCTTTTCGTGTTCGGCTTCGAACCACGGATCCGCGACCACTTTCCATTTCTCGGCAAGTTCGATGAGCTTGCCGGAGGCATGCCAGCCATGGCTCATGCCGGTCATGAATTTTCCCCAGATGCCGTCGCGCTCCTCCAGTGGAACGCCTGCCGCCCAATAGCTGTGATAACGGGATTTCAGGGGCATTTCGTAACCATCCCAGCCTTCGGTTCTCAACGACTGCTGGATCGCCGTATCGTCCGACAGCCACGCTGCGCATTTGCCGCTGCGCAGGGCCTGTTTGGTTTCCGTATTGCCGGAAAAGGAAATGATCTTGGCGTCATAGGCCTGAGCGATCACGGTATTGTAGAAAAGGCCTTGCTTGGCGCAAAGCGGCTTGCCGCTGAGATCCTCCCAACTCTTGATCAGTCCGGCCTTGGCCATGACATTGGCGCCCGATACCCAATAGGCTGGCTGCACCATCCCGACGACCTTGCGTCGCTCCGGCAGGTCGGACATCGCCCCGAGGATGAGGTCGATCCTTCCCTGCTGCAGGAGTTGCATGCGGTTGGCGGATTCGATCTGAACCAGTTCCAGCTTGACGCCCAGCTTTTCGGCGACATCCGCAGCGAGATCAGGCTCGATCCCGACGAGCCTGCCATCGGGGTCACGATAGGACCAGGGCGGATAGGCACCCTGCACTCCGACCCGCAGCGTGCCGCGTTCAAGGACTTCCTTGAAGCGATCATTGGCCGCGTCCGCCTTTGCGGCAACTCCCGCAAGGACCGCGCCAGCCACGACGGCGATCGACGTGAACTTCACCCATAAATCCATTGCCCAATCCTCCCATTGCAATTATTGGCGACAAATGTCGCGGTCCGGCGATTGGTCACCGCCTCATCAATCGGACTTCGCGCCGATCCCATTGTCAAATAAGGGGAATTATGGACGCTATGCAGTTCCGTTATAGGCTGCAAAGGAGAGGCGGCTTGAACATCAGGCAACTCGAAGCCTTCAAGGCAACGATGACTGCAAAGACCACCATCGGGGCCGCGGAGCTTCTCGGCGTTTCCCAGCCGGCCGTAAGCCGGCTTCTGGGTCAATTGGAAACATCTTTGTCAGTGACCCTGTTCGACCGGTCCGGCGGGCACCTCAATCCCACGCCGGAAGCCCTCCTGCTGCATGAGGAGGTTCTTCGTGCCTTCGTGTCGATCGACAAAATCCGCGAGATCGCCCGCGAAATGCAGGTCGCCAATTCCGGGATGGTCTCGGCGGCGTCGCTGCCGATGCTGGCAATGGACTTCATGCCTTCGGCGATCGCCCGCTTCACGGCAAGCCGGCCGGAGAGCCGCATTTCGCTGCGTATCCAGATGTCGCCGCGCATAGAAGAACTCGTCGCCAGCCAGCTTGTGGATGTCGGCATCGCCGAATATCCCTTCGACCGCTCCGGCATCGAAATCGAGGAATTCTGCTCCGCGCATTATCTGATGGCGGTTCCAAGCCATCATCGGCTGGCGCAGAAGGCACGGCTGACGCCGGAAGATTTACGCGACGAACGCTATATCTCCATCACCCACAATCATCTGGGGAGGCAACTCGCCGACCAGATTTTCGACCGCTACGGCGTTAAGCGCCGCATTGTCCTTGAAGCCCAGCTTTTTAGCACCATCGCCAACATGGTGGCCAAGGGGCTGGGAATCGGATTGATCGACCCCTTCACGGCGTTCGATTTTCGCGAGCATCCGGGAGTGCGCTCCATTCCCTTCGAGCCCGCGGTCAGCCTGCGTCTCGGCATGCTTTATCCGACACACCGTTCCCCCTCGCGCGTCGCGCGCGAATTCATTTCCAGCCTCAAGGCATCGCGCCGCGATGTCCTGCGTCAGATCGACGATATCTTCCACCGCAATTGAAGCCGGGCGCGCATCTATGCCGATCCGGCATAGCCCTATGCCACGCGCGGCTGCCTTCTCCTGTTATTGTCGCGGCGAAGGATCGGGCAAGGAACATAGATGGGCACCTTTCAAACGGACGTGGCCATTGTCGGTGGAGGAATTGTCGGCTGCTCGACCGCTCTTTCCCTAGCCCGCAAAGGGAGGTCGGTAACAATCTTCGAGCGCGGCAAGATCGCTTCCGAACAATCCAGCCGTGCCTGGGGTTTCATCCGCCGGCAAGGACGGCATGAAGCCGAGCTGCCGCTCGCGGTCGAAGCCTTGGAACTGTGGGCGGACTTGACCTCGAGATACGGCACACAGGCGACGCAGTTCACCCGCAGCGGAATCCTGGTCCCCGCGGAAACCGCTGCCGATGAGGATCGGATCCGCAGCGGCCACGATATTGCGCGCAGCTTCGGCCTTTCGACGCGCCTGCTGGATGCCGCGGACGTTCGTCAGACAATCCCCGAATTGGCTGGGCAATGGCGCGGCGGACTTTTCACCGCCGACGACGCCCATGCCGATCCGGCTCTTTCGACCCGGACCATCGCGGCTGCGGCACGCGAAGCCGGAGTCACTATCCTGGAAGATACACCGGTTTTCCGGCTCGACCTCGACAGGCAGGACAGACCGAGGCTCCTGGCGTCTAACGGGATCTTCGAAGCAAAAACCGTCGTTTTGGCAAACGGCATCGGCGCACCGGTGCTGGCCGCTTCGGCCGGCCTGCACCTGCCTATCCAGATCGTCAAATCCTCCGTCGGCCGCACCCGGAAGGCAGCACCCTTCACCCGCATCGCGATGTGGGGTCCCCGCGTTGCATTCCGCCCCTCTATGGGCGGCGATTTCATTATCGGTAACGGCTATCGCGGCATGGGAGTCGATTACGAAATCACCGTCGACTCATTTCGCTGCATGCGCCATTTCATACCCGCCTATCGCAACAACTGGCGTCAACTGCACCTCAGCATCGGAGCCGATTTCCGTCATCAATTAGCCGCGCGCTTCAGCCGCCGCAATGCCGTGCAGGCGCTGCCGGAGCCGAAGCCCAATATGCGCAAGGTGATGGCCAACCTTGCTGGCTTCCGGCAGATCTTTCCGCATCTGAATACGATCGAACTGCAGAACGCCTGGGCCGGCAGGCTGGATATCACGCCCGACGTCATTCCAATCATCGATCGGCCCAAGCCAGAGCTCGAACTCTTCGTGGCGGCCGGCTTCAGCGGCCACGGCTTTGCGCTTGGACCTTCCATCGGCAAACAACTCGGCGAATGGGTCACACAGGGCAGCCCCTCGATCAATCTTTCCGCCTTTGCTCTTTCCCGGTTCGAAAAGGGCATCGTTCACAAAGCGCAACAGGCGCTTTGAGATCGTGTTCGTTCACGCGGCCTCGCCTTAGACTTAACGGCGGAGCCGGGCTTGACGGACTTGTCAGACAGGCCGGAGCCGAGCTCACCGCGATAGGAAGCGCGGCCGGCAGCATGCGGCTCGCCGGCTGCGCCGAGGACGCCCTGCGCGACCCCTGGTACCTGCGCCCGGCCGGCGCCGATCCCGGCCCCGCCGGCGCGGTTCTTGGCGCCTGGCGGCAGCTGTCCGTGCAGCCGCCCGCTGGCAGCGCCGACCGACTCGAAAAGATCGTCGACCAGCTCGGGCTCCATTGCCACCGCGCGGCGCTCGCCGACCTTTGCACGGAGATCGAAAAACTGGCGGGATCGCAGCGGCCGGTGCCGTTCGCTGCAACGGCAATCGCCGCCCGCGTCGCCGCGATTCGGCCCGACCCCGAGCTTTTGGCCTGGTGGCTTGCCGACCTGGTGCTGGCAGCACCAGCCCACCCTGGAGGCTGTCGTTTCCTGTGACAACTCAAATCGCTTGCAGTATCGTTCCCGGCGTCGGCTGAAGCCGATCCGGACCCGCAAGAGTAAATACCTGAGTAACCGGATCGAACAGGACCATCGGCGCATCAAGCGCCGCATCGGGTCAATGCTCGGCTTCAAATCACCGGGATCAGCCGCGATCATCCTAAACGGCATCAAAATGGTTCACATGATCAGCGGCGGTCACGCGGTGCCTGATTGATCGGCGCGGCTCCAGCATCGTTGGCGGTAGCATTGGCCAAAGCCGGGCGCATCGATCGCCATGTGTGGCATGACGGGTCTGCGTGAACCCTGGATGATGCGGCGGCGTTATAAGATTTCTGCAACTGTCTTATAACCACCGCTTGCGTCGCTTGAGTTCATCCTGTTATAAGAGAAACTCATTTTTCTTATAACGGAGCCGGCGCATGAAGACGGTCGATCTCGTTTATCGCACGATGTATGCGGAACTCGTTCAGCGCTGCCTTGGTGCATCGTTCGAAACCGACTTCTCAACGGCGGGAAATTTCGTTCGGGTTCCGGTGAAGGGGCGGGATTATTGGTATTTTGAGGAGACCCAACCCAAGAAGACGCGGAAGTATGTCGGCCCGTCCGATGATCCCGAGATCGCGAAACGCGTTGCAGCCTTCCAAGAGATCAAGGAAGACCTCCGCGGGCGACGGAAACTCGTCTCCACGCTGACTCGCCAAGCAGGGCTGACTGCACCGGACCGGTTCACTGGCGATGTCGTTGGAGCAATGGGAGCAGCAGGAATCTTCCGCCTGAGAGGCGTGCTCGTCGGTACGGTTGCCTTCCAGACGTATGCGGGACATCTCGGCGTGAGATTGCCCGGTGCCTCATTGCAAACCGGCGATGCCGATTTCGCGCAGCACTACTCGATCTCCTCGTCAGTCGACGACAGCCGGCCGCCGATCTTGGAAATCTTGAGAGAGATTGACCCGACCTTCAGGGAGATCCCGCACAGATCGGATCCCGCACACGCGACGCAATTCGAGAATGCAACGAGATACAAGGTCGAATTCCTCACGCCGAACCGGGGATCCGATCACTACACCGACCATGCCACTCCGATGCCAGCACTGGGCAGAGCTTCGGCGCAGCCCTTGCGTTTCCTTGATTTCCTCATCCACGAGCCCATCCGGACCGTGATGCTGCATCGGTCAGGGGTGCCTGTAACCGTGCCGTCGCCGGAACGCTATGCAGTTCACAAGCTCATCGTCGCCTCTCGCAGGCAATCAGATGCAAACGGCGTCGCCAAGCGCGAAAAGGACGTCTATCAGGCCAGCCTCCTTATCGAGGCACTGGAGGCCACCCGTCGCCAGGACGACCTTGCAACAGCGCTCGCGGAAGCGTGGGGCAGGGGGCAGCACTGGCGCGAGGCGATGCTGAAGGGGCTGAGCCTGATGCCGCCGAAGAAACGACAGGAAGTTGAGGAGACAGTCAGAAAGGCCCTTGTCGAGATCGGCGAGGAGTTGGACGGCTTCAACTCGGCCGTGAAGTCGTCGCCAGAAAAAAGTGCGACCCGAAAGCCGCCCTGTCGCTTGGACTGAGGAATATCCTCGTTGATCAGGATCGCGTACGAGGGAATATACCGTAGCTGAGGTCTGTTCGCCGTGTTCGTCTAAAACAAGGCACTAAGGAACTATAAGCTGGATTGCCTCGGGCGATCGCTTGCCTACCTGGCCAATACGGTAAAGAACCCTGCCTGACCAGCCGGAAAAGTGCGTAGATCGCACCACGACCGCAGCGGCCGTATGGTGGTTTTGCGTCTTCACCACGCTGGCGAGTTGGAGCGCGACCTGACCCGTGAATGCGCCAGCTGGTCTTCCTACCGCCAGAGCACGCGGCCGCAAAGGCGGACGGAAATTCGCGCTCACCAAAGCGCGGATACGCCTCGCCCAAGCTGCCACGGGCCCGCCAGTTCCGCAATAGCATTCCGAACAGCCCGATCGACGAGAATGCTGCGCTTCGGTGGAGACGAGCGTTTGCTTTTTTCAACCCATAGCCGTGCCAGACAGCTCTACCGACCCTGCGGGGAGCCGCGCAAAAGTGTACCAATTATAGATCTGCTCGCCCGTCCAGAATGCCACGTCGCGATGAGAGGAGATATAATCCAGCAATTCCTCCAGATAGCCAATCCGATGCGGAACACCGCTAAGATAAGGATGGACGCTGATGGACATGATCCGGGGCGAGGTCGCGCTCTCCCGATACAGCCGGTCGAACTGGCGCTTGCCGCGCTCGAGCAGTTCCGCCGACGAGTGCTGCGCCACAGCCATTATTGCGACATCGTTAATCTCCACCGTATAGGGGAGTGTCACCAGCCGGCCGGCCGTCGTCTTCAGTTCGCAAGGCAGGTCGTCCATTACCCAATCGGCGACGTACCGAATTCCTTCTTCAGCGAGGATGTCGGCGGTGTCCGAGGTCTCCGTAAGCCCTGGGCTTTCCCATCCCACCGGCGGCTTACCGGAAATCTTGGACAGCGCGCCGATTGTGCGCCGAATTGCAACGCGCTGGTCTTCGAGGTTGTGCATCGGCCCTTGGAGCCAACCGTGACCCATCAGTTCCCATCCGGCGTCGTGCGCGGCATGCGCGATCCTGGGATAGACCTCGCACACTGATCCATTGATGGCCAACGTCGGAACAATTGTTCGGGATGTCAGGCTCTCGTGGATGCGCCAGAAGCCGACCCGCATGCCGTATTCGTGCCACGACCAATTCGGAATATCGGGTAGCATCGGCATGCCCATCGGCGGCGGCAAGACGGTGCGCGGCATCGGCCGCCTCGCGTCCCAATGTTCGACATTGACGATCAGCCACACCGGCATCCTGACGCCGTCAGGCAATTTCAGCGGCTGTCTATCGACGATGGCCTGGTAGTCTATTCGTTCGCGAGGGCTCAGCGGCATGCGACGGTCCTAAGGGCTTGGAACGCACTTGGATTGATCAGCTTCATAGGGTGACTCGCCGTCAACCCAGTCGCACCACCAGTGGGCCGATACGTATAGACCTCCACCACGCCGCCGCCAAGCGGATGCAACGTGGGGCGCCTTGGCTTGGCACAAAGGACGACCAGTTGCACAAGCAAGCAGACGCATGATGATGTTTAGCCTTGTTTGATCGTCAGCCCGCCGTCTACCAGCAAAGTCTGGCCCGTCACGTATCGCGCTGCGTCGGAAGCCAGAAACAGGATTACATCCGCCACCTCGTCGGGTTCGCCGATGCGACGCAATGGAATGGAAGGAGCCTGAGCCACCAGCCGCGCTTCACCCATCGAGTGCTCCTCGGAGAGGGATTGTGCCGTGCGGATGAAACCGGGCGCGACGCCGTTGACCCGGATCCCGTCGCCGCCCAACTCGGCGGCCAAGCCTCGCACCAAACCCAGAACGCCGGCTTTGGCGGCGGAATAATGGACATGCTCGGCCCAGCCATAGCTCATGCCTGAAATCGACGATACCGCCACGATGGCGCCTTTGCGACGCTCTCGCATGCGCGGCGTGGCAGCGCGTGCCATCCGGAACACGCCTTTTAGGTCAATGTCGACTGTGATGTCCCACTTGGCATCGCTCATCTGCGCCAGCGGCACCTTGTGGGCGATACCCGCATTGGCCACCACGACGTCCACGCCGCCATACTGCTTGTCGATTTCCCCCACGACGTCGTCGACCTGATCCGATCTGGTCACATCGAGTTTGCGGAAATAAGCATCCCCGCCGCCCGCCTTGATCTCTTCGGCCACCTGCTTGCCTTCGGTCTCGAGAATGTCGGTCACGCAGATTCTGTAGC
Organism: Mesorhizobium sp. B2-4-7; assembly: GCF_006442685.1. Classification (NCBI taxonomy): domain Bacteria; kingdom Pseudomonadati; phylum Pseudomonadota; class Alphaproteobacteria; order Hyphomicrobiales; family Phyllobacteriaceae; genus Mesorhizobium; species Mesorhizobium sp. B2-4-7. The sequence goes on along the minus strand of NZ_VFVH01000017.1, from coordinate 92,454 downwards.
CAACCCTGGCGAAAGCGAGGGCCGTGGCGCGGCCAATGCCGATGCCGGCGCCGCTGATGATTACGGTAGGCTTGGTCATGACGATCTCCCGGACACTGCGTGGTTCGATGCGATTGTGGACATGAGGCGCATCACTCGATGACGCCGATCTTGCCGTGTTCCAGCGAAAGAAACACCGCAAGGATGAGAATTAGGCCGGTGATGATCTTCTGCTTCTCGCACGAGATGCCGAGAATGATCAGGCCATTGCTCCGCATGGCCATTATGAGGGCCGATATCACACTGAGTTCGAAGGAGGTTGCGGTTGTCGGCGTCGCCGCACCCAATCTTGCGGCGACGACGCGCGAAGTCACCGAAGCAGTCTGCAACGCTATAGGCGGGTGCAACGTCCTGACAGGCTGAAAACTGTCGTTCGGCACGGCCGGCGTCTCGCTCACGGCTGGTGCAATTGTCGGAACAGCTTGAACAGTTCGGCTTTCTTCTCGAAGCCGACACCGGGAACATCGGGTAGCCCGACATAGCCATCTTCGACCGCGATGTCGTCGGCGAAGCCGCCAAAGGGCTGGAAAACGTCGGGATAGGATTCGTTGCCGCCCAGATGCAGCCCTGCGGCAATGTTGAGCGACATCTGGTGTCCACCATGCGGCACCACGCGTCGTGACGACCAGCCAAGCGCCTTCATCACCTCCAGCGTGCGCAGGTATTCCACCAGGCCATAGGAGAGGGCACAGTCGAACTGAAGATAGTCGCGGTCGGGCCGCATGCCGCCGTAGCGCAAGAGGTTGCGCGCATCCTGGTGCGAGAACAGGTTCTCGCCTGTCGCCATCGGCCCACCGTAGTGGTTCGCCAGTTCCGTCTGCAACGCATAGTCCAGCGGATCGCCGGCCTCCTCGTACCAGAACAGGCCGTATGGCTGCATCGCCTTGGCATAGGCGACGGCGGTCTTCAGGTCGAAGCGTCCGTTGGCATCGACAGCCAGATACTGGCCCCCACCGACCACCTCCAGCACGGCCTCGATGCGGCGCAGATCCTCATCCAGGGGCGCCGCGCCGATCTTCATCTTCACGACCTTGTAGCCGCGGTCGAGATAGCCCCGCATCTCCGCCTGAAGCTTCGAGTGATCCTTGCCGGGATAATAGTAGCCGCCTGCCGCGTAGACCCAAACTTTCTCGTCCGCCACGCCCGCCCGGTAACGGTCCGCCAGCAGGCGCCACAGCGGGACGCCGGCGACCTTGGCGACGGCATCCCAGACGGCCATGTCGATGGTGCCCACCGCCACGGACCGTTCGCCGTGGCCTCCGGGCTTCTCGTTGGTCATCAGCGTCTTCCAGATGGCGAACGGGTCAAGGTTGTCGTTCTCATGGTCGATCAGTGTTTCGGGATCGGCCTCGAGGACGCGCGCGAGGAAACGGTCGCGCATCAGCGCGCCCTGCCCGTAGCGGCCATTCGAGTTGAAGCCGTAGCCAACCACCGGCTTGCCATCACGCACCACGTCGGTGATCACGGCGACGGCCGAGCAAGTCATCTTCGAAAAGTCGATATAGGCGTTGGCGATGGGGGAGGCGATCGAGACGGTCTTTTCCCTGATGTCGACGATGCGCATGCTTGGTCCTATCCTTCGAGTGCCTCCGCCACCGCCTTGCCGCAGGTGACGGTATCGGCCTTGCCCCCGAGATCACCGGTGCGGGTGGCTTCGCTCTTCAGCGTGGCTTCGATGGCTTCCACGATCGCGCGGCCAGCCTCCTCGTGACCAAGATGGTCGAGCATCATGGCGGCCGTCCAGATCTGTCCGATCGGATTGGCGATGCCTTTCCCGGCGATGTCCGGAGCCGAGCCGTGTACCGGCTCGAATAGCGACGGAAAGCGGCGTTCCGGGTTGATGTTGGCCGACGGGGCGATGCCGATCGTGCCGGTGCAGGCGGGTCCGAGATCCGAGAGAATGTCGCCGAACAGGTTCGATGCCACCACAACGTCGAAACGGTTCGGATTGAGCACGAAATGGGCTGCCAGAATATCGATGTGGTACTTGTCCCAAGAGACATCCGGGTATTGGGCGGCCATCGCCTCGACGCGCTCGTCCCAATACGGCATGGTGATCGAGATGCCGTTGGATTTGGTGGCCGATGTGAGGTGCTTGCGCGGACGCTTCTGCGCCAGATCGAACGCATAACGCAGGATGCGATCGACGCCGACGCGCGACATCACGGTTTCCTGGATGACGATCTCGCGCTCCGTGCCCGGATACATCCGGCCGCCGATAGATGAATATTCGCCCTCGGTGTTCTCGCGCACGACGTAGAAATCAATATCGCCGGGCTTGCGGTTGGCGAGCGGCGAGGGCACGCCCGGCATCAACCGGACGGGGCGCAGGTTGACGTATTGGTCGAACTCGCGGCGAAACTGCAGCAGCGATCCCCAAAGCGAGATATGGTCGGGAACCATGGCCGGCCAGCCCACCGCGCCGAAGAAGATGGCATCATGGTTTCCGATCCGGGACTTCCAGTCCTCCGGCATCATGCGGCCATGCCTGGCATGGTAATCGCACGACGCAAAGTCGAAATGGTCGAGCTGTAGGTCGATGCCGAAGCGCCTTGCCGCCACTTCCAGTACACGAAGTCCCTCGGGGACGACCTCCTTGCCGATCCCGTCACCGGGAATGACCGCGATCCTGTGCTTCTTTGCTGACATCATGGTTCCTCGGCTGCAGGAATGGGACGGCGGCGATGGACGGCCGCCTTACGGAAATCAGGCGGTGGAAGAGCGGGCATCAGCCGCCGAAATATTCGATCTCCTGGCGCAGGCGTTCGCCCTCGATGCCCATGCCGAGCAGGACGGCCACGAGCACTCGTGCTTTCTGGCCGCTCAAGTCGCCGGCAAAGATCACGCCCCCGTCGGAGAGTGTCTTGCCGCCGCCATTGCCATAAATCGGCTTGACCCGGCCGCGCTGGCAACGACTGGTCATGATGACGGGAGTACCATTGGCGACAAGCGACGTCGCGGCGGCAGTGACGGCGGGCGTCGCGTTACCCCGCCCGAAACCCTCCAGAATGATGGCCTTGGCACCATCCTGGGCGGCGAAGCGGATGTAGCGGTCACCGATCCCCATGACCAGCTTGATAAGATCGACATCAGCGACAATGCCTTTTGCGTCGTAGGTGCGGCGCAGGACCGGCTTGCGGTGCAATACGATGCGGTCGCCGTCCACTTCCCCGAGCTTGCCGTGCTCGTAGGAGATGAAGGTATCGGTGCGTGAACTGTGCGACTTGCTCACGTCACGCGCAGCATGGAATTCCTGCTCGAAGCAGATCATCGCGCCCAGGCCCCGCGCAGTTTCGGACGCGGCTAGCCGGATGGCATCCGTGAGGTTGCGTGGGCCGTCGGGGTTCGCCTCATCGGCCGCGTGCTGTGCGCCGGTGAACACTATCGGCTTGTTAGTCGCGACAAGGAGATCAGCCAAAAAGGCGCTTTCCTCCATCGTATCGGTCCCGTGGGTCACCACGACCCCATCGAAGTCACCTTGAAGGTGGTGTGAAATCCGCTGGGCCAGTGCAAAGCCGAGCGGGAGGTCGATGGCATAGCTGCCGACGTTGCAGAACTCGTCGATGGCGATGTCAATGCCATCGAGCGGATCGTGCAGCATGGCGCGCAACTCCGATCCTGTGACGCTTGCGGTGACATGTCCGCTCTCGGCTTCCAGCTTGGATGCGATCGTCCCTCCTGTTGTCATCAGACAGATTTTTCGCATTTCGGTTCCTCGCTGCCGTACCCGACGTTGAATAATTTGGTCAGACCAAGAAATCAAGAAGCTATTTTTTTGTGCATGAAATGCACGAATTTTTCGCATTTTTTGTGATTGACGGTCAGGCCAATTTGTCCATTAATGTCAGTTACGCTCTTTGGTCTGTCCAAAAGCGGAAAGATAACGAAGCGTATTCGCGCAACCAATGGGGAACGAGAGATGGTTGATGATTTTACCAGAATTCGGTTGGCGCCCACGCGCCGTCAGTTCCTGAAAACGACTGCCGCCTTCGGCGGTGCCGCACTTGCTGCATCGACCGGCCGCTTGGGGGAAGCCTTCGCGCAGGACGCAAACAGTACGCTGGTGATCGCGGCGCCCGCGACGCCCCAGGGCCTCGACATCGAGTTCGACGTCAGCCTGGGCTCCATCGATTCCCTCGGTGCGCTCTACGAGTACATGCTTGGCTATGAGAAGATGGATGATCCCAATGCACCCGGCGTGCTGCGGGAGGATACCGGCGTCCATACCGACAAGCCGAACAACCTCGCCTTGCGCGGCCGGTTGGCGGAAAGCTGGGAAGTGGCCCCCGATGGCCGCAAGGCGACCTTCAAGCTACGCGAGGGTGTCGTCTCCAACTGGGGCAACAAGTTCACGTCCAAGGACGTAAAATGGACTTGGGACCGCAAGTTCAACCTCAAGGGGCAAGGCCTGTTCCAGACCGCGGTGCTCGGTCTCAAGACGCCTGACCAGATCAAGGTGGAAGGCGACTATGCGGTCTCCTTCAATCTCGAACAGCCAAATCCATTGCTTCTCAAGCAGCAGTGTAACCTCGCCAACCCGATCTACGACGCCACCAAATGCGCCGAAGCCGGTGGCTCCGACGACCCGTGGGCGGTCAATTTCCTCAAGAACGATAGTGCTGGCTTTGGCCCATATCGCCTTGCCCAGCTCGTGCGCGGTCAACAAGCCGTGTTCGAGGCGCGCGAAGACTACTGGGATGAAAAGCCCTTCATGAAGCGCGTCATCATGCGCGAAGTGCCGCAGTCGGCCAGTCGTTTCTCGCTGCTGCAGGGCGGCGCGGTCGACATCGCACAGTTCCTGCAGCCGCGCGAACTGGAGGCGCTGAAGAAGCAGCAGAACGTGGCGGTGGATGCCGTCAATTCGTCCTACATGATCTGGCTGGAGCTCAACTCCAAGATCGCTCCATTCGATAATGTCGACGTGCGCCGTGCCATCAACCTCGCTATCCCGCGCGACGAGATCATCCGCACCATCTACTACGGCTATGCCGACGAGCAGAAGGCGCCGATGCCCTATATCTACCCGATGGCGGATGAAAGCTTCTTCGCGTACGGCTATGATCTTGCCAAGGCCAAGGAGCTTCTTGACAAGGCAGGCGCCAAGAACCTGGCGACCACCTTGTCCTACAACGCCGGCGACCCGACGCAGGAGCCGATCGCATTGCTGATCCAGACCGCGCTAAAGCAGATCGGCGTGGAGCTGACGTTGGAGAAGCTGCCGGCCGGCGTGTTTTACGAGAACGTCACCAAGCGCGCCAAGCCGATGATCTTCTATCTGGATTCGCCGTGGACGCCGGATCCGGGCTACTCGACCTACCTCTACTTCAACTCCGAAAGCTACGTGAACTATTCCAATTATGACAACAAGAGCGTCGATCAGATGATCAAGGACGGTCTTGCCACGCTTGATGACAATGTGCGTAAGCAGAAATACTCGGAGGTGCAGAAGACGTTGATGGACGAAGCGCCCTGGGGCTTCATTGCTTATCCGAAATACACGCTGGCGCGTAAGGCGAACCTCAAGGGTTACACTTACTACACGTCCAATAATCTTCGGTTCCAGGATTTCAGCCGCGGCTGATGAGGTCTTGTCCCTGGAGGCTGCCGCCTCCGGGGACAAGTTAGTGTATCGGAAAGATCTTAGATGTCTTCGAAGCTTAGCCTTCTCCTGAGGCTGGCGGTCATCCGGCCGAGATTTGCGATCGGCTATCTGATCGTCATCGCGATCACCCTGCTGGCGATCTTCGCGCCGGCCATTGCACCCTATTCGCCGACCGAGGCGGATTCGGCCAGCTTCCTGCAGCCGCCGGATGCCACCCATCTCTTTGGCACCGACAATGTCGGCATGGATATTTTCAGTCGTTCCATCTACGCGCCCCGCATCGACCTGACGATCGCGATACTGGGCACGCTCCTGTCGGCGCTGATTGGCGGCTCGATCGGTGCTGTTGTTGGTTTCTACAGCAGCGGGCGCGGCATTCGCGTGTGGCTATCCTTCGCCGTCATGCGCGCGGCCGACGTGCTGCAGGCATTTCCCATTTTCGTCTTCGCCATCGCCCTGGTTGCCAGCCTCGGTCAGAGCATCCAGACGGTGGTTCTGGCCATAGCCTTCGTCAATGCGCCGATCTACTTGCGTCTCATGCGCTCGCAGGTGCTCAGCATCCGCTCCATGCGCTATGTCGAGGCTTCGCAGGTCAATGGCCTGTCGGACATGCAGACCATTCGGCGCCACATCATTCCCAATGCGATGGCGCCGGTGCTGGCGCAGCTATCGGTCAATGTCGGCTGGGGCATCCTGCTGACCTCGGCGCTGTCCTTCGTTGGTGCCGGCGTGCGCGCGCCGACACCTGAATGGGGCAGCATGATCGCCATGGGCTTTCAAAACGTGGTGACCGGCCAGTGGTGGCCGTCCATGTTCCCCGGCGCGATGCTCGCGATCACCGTATTCGGCTTCTCGTTGGTCGGCGCGTCCATCGAGGTCCTGGCCGATCCGTCCAAGCGCCGGCAGCTGCTGAGCGATGCACGCGAGCATCGCCGCCGGGTCGACCGGCCGGCGGAGGGCGCCTGATGCGCATCCTGGCCTATCTCGCCAAGCGCCTGATTTTCGTGATCCCGCAGTTGCTGGGCATTGTGCTCGTGAGCTTCCTGCTGGTGAAGAGCATTCCGGGTGACCCCGCTGTGCTGATGCTCGGGCCCACGGCGACGCCTTCGGCCATCGCCTCACTGCGCCAGCAGCTCGGGCTCGACCAGCCTCTCTACATGCAGTTCCTGATCTATGTGCGCAATCTCTTGCATGGCGACCTGGGAACCTCCTGGCAGACAACGCGGCCGGTGCTCGAGGATCTGCTTCAGCGCTTCCCGGCGACCCTCGAACTCGTCACGCTTTCGCTGCTCCTGGCTATCATCGTTGGGGTAACGCTGGGCGTCTATGCGGCGCGCAAGCCAAACGGCTGGATCGCGCGCCTGTCCGATCTCTATGGCTTGAGTGCCGGTGCGCTACCGGACTTCTGGTTCGCCCTCGTGCTGATCTTCATCTTCTATACCGTGCTCGGCTGGGCGCCTGCGCCTCTCGGCCGTATCGACATGATCGTCATACCGCCGGCGCCGGTCACCGGAGCCCTCACCATCGACGCGCTTCTCGCCGGCGACCTGCAGGCCTTCTGGTCTGCCTGCGCGCATCTGGTCCTGCCGGTGATGACGCTCGGGCTCCTGAATGCCGGTCCCATCCTCAAGATGACGCAGGCGACGATGGAGAAGATGCTGGACTCCGATTTCAGCCGCTTTGAAGTTTTGTGCGGGGTGCCGCAGAACCTTGTCGTGCGCCATGCGCTGCGCAATGCGTTGCCATCGATCGTCACCATTATCAGCGTGCTCTACGGCTTCCTGATCGGCGGTGCGGTGCTCGTCGAGATCGTGTTCTCGTGGGGAGGGGCGGGGCAATACGCGGTGCAAGGTGTGCTGAATTCGGACATCTATCCGGTTCTGGGCTTTGTGCTCTTCTCCGCCATCTTCTCCCTCATCGTCTACATCGCGGTCGACCTCATCTATTTCCTGCTCGACCCGCGGATCAGCAATTAATGTGAGAATGTCATTGGGCGCAGCAGAAATCATAAGCAAAACGCGCAACGCGTCCGGCGGCGACAAGCCGCCGTTGATCGACATCAGGAACTTGCGCGTGACGTTCCCGTCCGGAAGCGCCGAACCGAAGGCGGTGCTGAAGGGCATCGACCTTGCAGTACAGCCTGGCGAGATCGTTGGCCTGGTCGGTGAGAGTGGCGCGGGCAAGACGACGCTCGCCCGCTCCATCCTCGGGCTGCCGCCATCGCCGGGCCGCATCGCCGGCGGCGAAGTCCACTTCGAGGGCCGCCAGATCCTCAGCCTGTCCGAATCCGAACTCCGCCGTCTTCGCGGCCGCCGTCTCTCGGTCGTGGTGCCGAATCCCCGCGCTGAGCTCAATCCGCTGCTCAAGGTCGGCGACCAGATCGCCGCGATGGCGAGGATCCATCTCGGCGTCGGCGGCAAGGAGGCGCGGCGCATGGCGTTGAAGATCCTGCACGACGTGCAGATACCGGACCCGGAACGGCGCATGGATGCCTATCCTCACGAACTGTCCGGCGGCATGGCGCAGCGCGTCGTCATCGCCATGGCGCTGATCTGCAGCCCGGCCTTTATCATCTCGGATGACGCCACCAGCGGACTCGACGTCACGGTGCAGGCGCAGATCCTGGCCCTGCTGACCAAGCTTGCCTCGGAGCATGGCAGCGCCATGCTGTTCATCACCCGCGACGTCGGCATCACCGCGCATTTCTGCAATCGCATCGCTGTGCTGTTCTCGGGCGAAATCGTCGAAATCGCGCCGCGCGAGGCTCTCTTCCTCGCGCCCGCGCATCCCTACACATTGATGCTGCTTGCAGCCTTCTCCCATAGCCCCAGGCTGCGCGACAGCTGGAGCGTGCCGGACACTGGCCGGCGGCGCGAACCGCCCACCGGCTGCCAGTATGCCAACCGCTGTCCCATCTCTCAGCCGGTTTGCCGCGCACAGCGGCCACCTTTCGCCGAGATCGGTCCGGGCCACTTCGTCCGCTGCCATTTCCCCGTGAGGCACGCATGAACGCCGTCCTGACCATCGACAACCTCTACAAGCGCTTCCCCATTGCCGGCTCCAAGCAGGTGGTACAGGCGATCAACGGCGTCAGCCTGACCATCGAGCCGGGTGAGACACTGGGGCTCGTGGGCGAGAGTGGCTCAGGCAAGACCACGGTCGGCCGCTGCATCGTCGGCCTGATCGAGCCGACCGCCGGAAACATTCGCTTCCGCGGCACCGACCTGGCGCAGCGCCATCAACACAAGAGCAAGCTGGCTGGCAAGATTCAGCTTGTATTCCAGGAACCGAACGAGTCGCTCGACCCGCGCATGAAGATCGGCGACACGATCTGCGAGCCGCTCCTGCCGCTAAAGCTCGACCGCGAAACGAGGCGCCGCCGCACGGCCGACGCCTTGCGCCTGGTGCGGCTGGATACCGACTTGCTCGACGCCTATCCTTCCGAGCTGCCTTCCGGGCAACAGCAGCGTGTCGGCATAGCGCGCGCCATGGTCACGGAGCCCGAACTCGTCGTCCTCGACGAACCGACCTCGGCGCTCGACCCGACCGCCCGCGCCGAGATCATCGATTTGCTGCGGCGCATCCAGAGCGAACGCAACACCGCCTATCTGTTCATCTCCCACGACCTCTCCACGGTGCGCTTCATCAGCCACCGCGTCGCGGTGATGTATCTCGGCATGATCGTTGAGCAGGGCAGCGCCGAAACGGTCTTCAATCGCCCGCAACATCCCTATTCCAGTGGTTTGCTGTCGTCGGTCATGCTGCCGCATCCGCATCTCAAGATCGAAAGCAGCGTCAGCCTCAAAGGCGAGATCCCGAGCCCGATCAATCTGCCCCAGGGCTGCTTCCTGGCATCGCGCTGCCCGTTCGTCATCGATCGCTGCCGCCGTGAGATGCCGCCGGCTGAGACGGTCGGCGAACGGCACACGGTCCATTGCTTTCGCCACAAGGACGTCGCCGCTTCGGTGCCGGCCTCCGACACCTTCAACGTGTTCATGAAGGAAGCCGAACGCATCCTCGGCCGGCCGGCGCCCGGTGGTCTCGCGTCTTCGCTACGATAGTCAATCAACCAGGAAATGGGAAACCAAGCATGTCAGGACGTCTCGCTGGAAAGAAAGCACTGGTCACGGGAGGCGCACGCGGCATCGGTGGCGCGATTGCCACGGCCTTCGCGCGCGAGGGCGCCGACGTGGCCGTTCTCGACCTGAAACTCGAGGCCGCCGAGGCGCGCATCTCCGCCCTTGCTGATTTCGGTGCAAGGACCTTCGCCGTCGCGGCCGACGTCAGCGACGAGGCGCAGGTCGAGGCAGCCGTCAAGAAGGTGGAGGCGGCGCTCGGCCATATCGACATACTGGTCAACAATGCCGGCATCGACACGACGTCCGTCGTCGCCGAAATGAGCACCGGCATGTGGGACCAGATGATGGCCGTCAACCTGCGCAGCGTCTTTCTTTGCACGCGCGCGGTGCTGAAGCCGATGATTTCCCGCAAGTTCGGCCGCATCATCAATATCGCCTCGCAGCTCGGTCACAAGGGCGCGCCGGAAATGGCGCACTATGCGGCCGCCAAGGCCGGTGTCATCGGCTTCACCCGCTCGCTCGCCTATGAGGTGGCGCGCGACGGCATCACCGTGAATGCCATCTGTCCCGGCCCGATCGAAACGGAGCTATTCAAGGCGCTGCCGGAGGAATGGAAGAAGCGCAAGCTCGGCGAACTGCCGATCGGCCGCGCCGGCCATGTCGACGAAATCGCTCCCACCGCCGTGCTGCTGGCGTCGGAGGAGGGCGCTTACTACATCGGCGCGACCATGAATCCGAACGGCGGCGATGTCATGCTCTGATCAACCGCGGGCTGAATGGTTCCATCCAAATGTATCTTGTTCTAGCTATGTGGCGACAATTCCTGCTGACGCTGGGGCCTAGCCATGATGAAACGCAATCTTAGTGATGATGGAAAGACGGCGGCCTTACAGCCGCCCGACCTGCGGCGCGAGCGCCGGGAAGCCAGCGGCGGTGTGGCCCAGGCAACGGTGGCCGCCTTGCAGTCGATGATCCGCGACGGCAGGTTGCGACCAGGCGATACATTGCCGCCGCAGCGCGACCTGGCCCGCGACCTCAATGTGAGCCGCGCCACGCTGCGCGAGGCTCTGTCGATCCTCGCCACCATCGGCGAGATCGTTGCGCGCGAGGGAGGGCGGGGCTTCGTTTGTGCCGACCCTTCCGGCGCACCGGCAACTCCGTCCTGGCGCTTCGCGGCGCGTTATTCGCTGAGCGAGGTCTATCAGTTCCGCTACATCGTCGAATCCTACGCCGCCGAGCTCGCGGCGCTGACCCATACCGATCAGGAGATCGCCGACCTGAAGGAATGCACGATCGCCTTTCGCAACGCGGCGCGCGAAAAGGACCTCAATTCCTACGCGCAGACGGACTTCGATTTCCACAACCTCATCATGCGCATCTCGCGCAACAAGCTGCTGGTGGACATGCACCAGACATTCGCGAGCGTGCTGCTGGAGAGCCAGCGCCTGCCCACCGAGCGGCGGGGCAATCTGCTGTTCGCGGTGCAGGAGCATGATCGCATCCTGGAGGCGATTGCCATGGGCGATCCCGATGGCGCCAACTACTACATGCGCAAACATATCAGCATGGCGGGAAGCCGGGCCGGTCTTCCACCCTCGCAACTACCCTAGACGCCCTTCGGCCGGGGACATGAACAACGAAAGGAAGAGAGATGCCGAAAGAAATGTTTGTATCCTACGGAGTGGACGTTGACGCTGTCGCCGGCTGGTTGGGTTCCTACGGCGGTGAGGACAGCCCTTGCGACATCTCTCGCGGCGCCTTCGCAGGCAAGGTCGGCAGCCTCCGGCTGCTTCGGATGTTCGAAAAGTGGGGGATCAAGACGACATGGTTCATCCCCGGTCATTCCATCGAGAGCTTTTGGGACGAAATGAAGGAAGTGGCGGACGCTGGCCACGAGATCGGCATGCATGGCTACAGCCACGAGAACCCGATCGCCATGTCGCCCGAGCAGGAAGAGGCCATCTTCAACAAGTGCGTCGACCTGATCACCAAGCTTTGCGGCAAGGCGCCTCGCGGCTATGTCGCTCCCTGGTGGGAGTTCGGCTCGAAAACAAATGAGCTTTTGAAGCAGAAGGGGCTGCTCTACGACCACTCGCTGATGCATAACGACCATCACCCCTACTATGTGACGGTCGGCGACCAGTGGACGAAGATCGATTATTCCAAGCATCCATCCAGCTGGATGAAGCCGTATTCGCAAGGCGAGGAGACCGATCTCATCGAGATACCGGCATCCTGGTATCTCGATGACCTGCCGCCGATGATGTTCATCAAGGCCTCGCCCAACAGTCACGGCTTCGTCAACCCGCGCGATATCGAGCAGATGTGGCGCGACCAGTTCGACTGGGTCTACGAGAACTACGACTATGCCGTGTTCCCGCTGACGATCCATCCCGACGTGTCGGGCAAGCCGCATGTGCTGAAGATGCACGAACGGCTCCATGACTATATGAAGGGCTTCGAGGGCGTGAAGTTCGTCAAGATGGAAGAGATCGCGGCCGATTTCGGCAAGCGCTTCCCGCGCAGCGGCAAGGCACGTCCCAAATCCTGAGCGGCTTCGGCGTACTATGCCGGGATCGCCGCGCGGTCTCCGGCCCGGTTCGCTTGAGTGGTCAGACCCGATAGATCGGATTGATTATACTTTCTGTGTCATCTCGCCGATGGCAGCTCCCGTCAATTCTGCTGGAAACAGCAGAATTGATGGTGGATTTGGTGCCCTTCGCATTGCTTTTCGACCACCCATTTCCGGTCAGACCAAATGTGCTGAAAATTCAAGCTTTCTTGCAAGTTTTCTTAATTGTCATGGCGGGTAAGGCGTGCTAGCTCCAATCTTGGTCTGACCAAATAGGGAAGACTGGGAAGAGGTGGAATGAAGGATAGAACGCACAACGTCCTTGATTTCCGATCCGTGTCCAAGCGCTACGGTGCCACGATTGCGCTTGAGGATATTTCGTTTGAAATGCGCTCCGGCGAAGTGTGCGGTCTGCTCGGCGAAAATGGCGCCGGCAAGTCGACACTCGTGAAGATACTGAGTGGCGTCGTCACACCTGATACCGGCTCCATCGAATTGCGCGGCGCTCCTTTCAAGCCGCAGGGCATTGTGGACGCCCGCTTGGCCGGCATAGCAACCGCCTTCCAGGAACTCAGCCTGATTCCGACATTGTCAGTGGCCGCGAACCTGTTCCTGCCGCGCCCGGCACTCAACCGCCTTGGTCTGGTGTCGGCGCGCAACATCGAGCGTGAGGCGGCTGAGATTCTTCAAGCCCATGACGTGGCGGATATCGCGCCCCGGCGGCTGGTCGAGGATCTGCCGCTCGGCACGCGCCAGAAGGTCGAGATCGTGCGTGCGCTGCGGCACCGCCCGGCCGTGCTGGTGCTCGACGAAGCGACCGCCGCGCTCTCCGACCGTGAATGGCTTTTCAAGCTGGTCGATGCCGCTGTTCGTGGCGGCACGTCAGTGCTCTACATAAGCCACAAGCTCGACGAGATCCGCCGCTTGTGCCAGCGCTGCGTTATCCTGCGTAACGGCCGCAAGGTGCTGGAAAGCGATGTTGAATCCATGAGCGACGAAGCGATATTCAGCAGTATGGCCGGTCGCTCCGTGGTTGAATCCGCGGAGAAGGCGCCGTCGGCGGTTCGCGTCGGCGCCACGCCGGCGCTGGAGGTCGGTCACCTGATCGGCCCTGGCGTCAATGATATCAGCTTCTCGCTGGCTCCCGGCGAGATTCTTGGTGTGGCGGGTCTGGAGGGTCACGGGCAGTCCAGTCTCTTCAAGTCGCTGGTGGGCTTGTCGACGCTGCGAGAGGGCACGATCTCGATCGCAGGCAAGGCGACTTCGGTCGGCTCGCCTCGCGCGGCGCGTAGGCTCGGCATGGTGCTGGTGCCGGAGGAACGAAAGTCCGAAGGACTGTTTCACGATCTCACCACGCAGGCGAATATCTCGCTGCCGGTGATAGACAAGGTGAGCCCATTCAAGCTCGTAAACAGATCTTCCGAGCTGCGGCTGGTGGAGCAGGTAACCCCGGCAGTGAACCTTTCGAAGCAGCTCCTGCCCCTCAACGTCGGCGCGCTTTCGGGCGGCAACCAGCAGAAGGCGGTGCTGGCGCGGGCGCTGATAACGGGCGCGCGGTGCCTGCTGTTGTTCGATCCCACGCGCGGTGTCGATGTCGGCGCCAAGCGCAACATATACGCCATGATGCGCGCGTTCGTGCGCGATGGCGGCTCGATCCTGTTCTATTCGACTGAACTGGACGAACTCGTTCAGCTCTGTGATCGCTGCCTCGTTCTCTACCGCAATTCGATTGCCGGCGAGCTGGGCCGCGACCATCTCTCACAGGACCGTATGCTGTCGCTGGCATCCGGTTATCGCGACGGGTCGCGGCGGCCTGCCGCCCAAGGGGCGTAACGATGGCATCCGATACGCCTCGCGGCCGCTTGACAATTCTAGGCAACGGAGCGGTCGCCGCCATCGGCCTGCTTATCGTCATGTTCGCCGTCTATGCCGCCCACGAGCCTTCGGCACTCTCGCTGTTCGGCATCGGTAACCTCCTCAACAACGCCATCGTACTCGCCCTCGCCGCAACGGGACTGACGCTCGTCGTGGTATGCGGCGAGCTGGACCTTTCGGGCCCCGGTGTGATCGCCATCGCGAATGTGGTGGTGGCGACGGTGAGTGGCGGCGATGCGGGCGCCCTTGGCAGCTTCGGCCTGGTTCTGTTGGTCGGCCTCGTGGTCGGTGGTCTCAACGGCATACTGGTCGCCTATTTTGGACTGCAGTCGCTCGCCGTGACGCTCGGTTCTCTGATCGCATGCCAAGGCATCGCGCTCCTCATCCTTCCGGCACCTGGCGGCGAGGTGGTGGAATCCATCGCTTATGGCATCACCGGCGACATTCTACGCATTCCCGTGCCGGCGATCCTGTTGGTGCTGGTGCTCGTCTTCTGGTTTCTGCTCAAGCATTCGCGCATGGGCATAGCAATGTACGCGGTCGGCACGGATCAGACGGCCGCGCGGCTCTCGGGGCTCAATATCCGCGCCACCAGGCTATTCGCTTTCGTGGCCGCCGGCCTGTTCTATGCCATGGCCGGCTTCGTTTTCAGCGCCGAGATCGGTTCGGGCGATCCACGCATCAGCGATTCCTTCTTGCTGTTCATGTTCGCGGCGGTCGCGATCGGCGGCACGTCCCTGTTCGGCGGTCGCGGCGGGGTGGTCGGCACGCTGGCCGGTGCAGGTATTTTGACGGTGTTGCAAAAGATGCTGTTCGCGCTCGGCGTGGCTGACTTTTACACCAACATCTTCAACGGACTTATCATGATCTTGGCAATCCTTTTCGGCCAAGCCTCCGTCTATTTGGCGCGCCGTTCCGCGAGAAGGGAAGCCTGATGACCGACAAGGACATTACGACCCCGGCACAGACGTCCGAGCACGGCGCGCAGAGCGCGCGCCGCGCACTTGTCTCATCGGACCTTGTGCCGCCGATCACCGTGTTCGCCGCCACGGCGCTGCTGGTCATCGGCACGAAGATCGCCAGTCCCAATTTCGGTTCGTTCGACCAGCTCACCGCCATACTGGTTACCGCCATCTTCCTGGTGGTCGCTTCGTTCGGGCAGGGGCTGGTGATCCTTCTGGGCGGCATCGACTTGTCACTGGGCGTGGTCATCGGTGTCGGCGGCATGATGATCGCGGAACTTACGCGCGGCAGCAACGACGCGCTGCTGTACGCCATTCCGCTTACCCTCTTGTGCTGTCTTGGCATCGGTCTCATCAACGGCATCGGTGTGGCGATTGCCAAGATCCCGCCCTTCATCGTGACGCTGGCGTCCGGCATCACATTCTTCGGGGTGGCGCTGGGTTTCACCGCGGGCAATTCGCAACAATCGGTCGCTCCTGCGATCCAGCAGTTCATGAGCTCCCGCTGGCTGGGGGTACCCTACCCCGTCTATTTCATAATCGTCTTTGCGGTGTTCGCCTGGCTGTTCCAGAACAAGAGCGCGGAAGGCCGCAAGCTCTACGCCATTGGCAGCAGCCCTGGCGCGGCCAACGTGCTGGGCCTGCCGATCGCCGCGCTCACCATCGCAGTCTATGCCATCAGCGGCCTTTGTGCCGGAATGACCGGCATCCTCTTGGCCGGCTATTCCTCGAGCGCGACGCTTGACATGGGCGATGCGCTGCTGATGCCCTCCATCGCCGCCGTCGTCATCGGCGGCGCACGGGTCACCGGTGGCTCCGGCATCTATCTCGGAACTCTTGCCGGCGCGCTCTTCCTCAGCACGTTGTCCACCGTCATCACCACGCTCAGCCTCTCGCAGGGATTCCGCGACCTGGTGCAGGGCGGGATCATCATCATCGCTTTGCTGCTCCAGCGTGGGCGGCTCAATCTGCGAAGCCGTTAGTCGGCGGTCGCTTCAAATGGGAGAAAGAACATGAAGAACGCTTCGCGTAGACTGACTTACGGCCGGGCGGCCATCGCCGCCACGTTGCTTGGTCTGGGGACATCCAGCGCGAATGCCCAGGATACCTACAAGGTGTTCCTGAACATGAGCTACAGCGGCAACACCTGGCAGGCGAGCGCCGCCAACGGCATCAAGGCACTGGCTTCGACCCCGCCTTACGACAACCAGGTAGAGTTCAAGACCATTATCTCCGGCACCGACGTGCAGAAGCAGATATCTGACCTCCAGAGCATGATCGCGGCAGGCGCCAACGCCATTCTTCTGTATCCGCTCTCGCCGACTGCGCTCAACCGCACCATCAAGCAAGCCTGCGATCAAGGCGTCGTGGTGTTCACATACGACAGTACGGTTACGGAGTCCTGCGCGCACAACGTCTCCAACATCACCGCCCGTTACGGCGCCAATACGGCGCAGTGGATGGTGAACCAGATGGGCGGCAAGGGAGAGCTGATCTTCAACCACGGCGTCGCCGGCACGACCGTGACCAAGACCTATGACGAACAGGCCTATGGCGTGTTCAAGAAATATCCCGACATCAAGATCGTCGGCGATTTCTATGGCAACTGGAACGACGCGACCTCGCAGGAGGAGGTTGCCAAGATCCTAGCCGCGCACCCCAACGTCGACGGTATCTGGACGGTTGACGGCACCTTTGGCTCTTTGCAAGCCGTCATCAACAGTCGTCCCGACAAGCTGGTCGTGATTGCCGGCCAGTCCAACAACGGCTATCGTCTCGCGATGGCGGATCCGGCAATGCAGGCCAAGGGCCTGAAAGGCGTCTCCTCGAGCGCGGGTCCGGCCGTTGGCGGCTACGCCTTCAAGCTCATGATGGAAGTCGTGACCGGCAAGAAGAAGCTAACCGCTAACAACATCGAATATCCGCTGCCATGGGTTGAGCCGCAGGATGTGAAGCTCTGCCAGGGTGAGACCTTCGTTGACGGCTGCAACACTTTCCCTGCCGACAAGGTGCCACCGCTCTTCATCGACACCTCGCTGAACGGCGATCTGCTGCCCGAACTCAGCTTGAAGTCGGTGCAAGATGGTACGCCCACGCCGGGCGCAACCATCAAGGATCTGCCCGACGTGACCTACGCCGACAATTTGCCCGGCATCAACTGCGGAAAATGTGAGCCGACCAAGGGCTGGCTGGAGCCAAACAAGGTTAAGCCGATCCCGGCCCCTTGAGTTCCTCGACAGAAGAACGCGGCCTCGGCATTTCCGAGACCGCGTTCTTCTTCTGGTCGAAGCCTGCGGTAGACCAGGCAGGGGGGACTTGGCATCGCCAGGCAGGGCAACCACCTACAGAGGAACTGTAAGGCCCTGTCGGGGTCAAACGGTCTCCGAAGACGGTCATCCAAGGAGCAGATCATGTGCTCGCTATGCGGCGTTCTAGGCAGCAACGAACATTGGACCGATGCCGTGGCCCGGCCCGGCGTTTACACGCGCAACGTCGAAAACGTTGACCGGCGCCGTGAGCGCGCCAATCGCGTCAGGATAGCTAATCTCATCCTGGCCTCCTTCGGCATGCGGCTGGCGGACTGGCAGGGGACGGCCTTTGTCATTTCAACGCGAACGGGCAAGACCGAGATCATCAACGATCTCGGACACCTATGGCAGGCTGCGGAGCGTCTTTCGGGCAGGACTTGCGATCCGTTGGAGGCCGATGTCATCGCAAGCTTCGAAGCCGGTCGCGATGGCTGAACTACCGCCTTTCACCCCGGTCCACCTGCTGACAGGTTTTCTCGGCTCGGGCAAAACGACGCTTCTGAAACGGTTGCTTGATGACCCTGATCTATCGGACGCGGCCGTGCTCATCAATGAATTCGGCCAGGTTGGGCTCGACCACCACTTGGTGGAACGAATTGACGAAACCATGGTACTGCTTCAGTCCGGCTGCGTGTGCTGCACCGTGCGCGGTGAACTGGCCGACGCGATCCGCGATCTATATTCGAAGCGGGAGCGAGGCCAGATATCCCCGTTCCGGCAGGTAGTGGTCGAAAGTACGGGGCTGGCTGACCCATTTCCGATTCTTTCGACGCTAAAATCCGATCCGATGCTGAAGCACCATTTCATCGTGGGAAATGTGGTGACCACCGTCGACGTCATGAACGGGATTGCCAACCTCGACCGATATATCGAATCCAATCGTCAGGTGGCCATTGCCGACAGGCTGGTCATGACCAAGACCGATCTCGCTGACGACGCCAAAATCGGGCGACTTGCAGATCGGCTGGAGCGCATCAATCCGGATGCCCCGATACTGAATGTCCGCTCCGGGTTCTGCGCACGAGATCTGTTCGAGCAGGAGACTGTAGCCCGTGCAAGCCAGCTGCAATCGCAGTCAGGCTTCTTCTGCGAGGAGGCTGCCGTGTTGGCGACTGCCGACGGACAGGCGCATCAAGCGGCGATCGCATCCTGCGTCCTGGTCTGGGACGAGCAAGTCGATTGGACCGCGTTCGGCTTATGGCTCACCATGCTGCTCAACAGACATGGAGAGCGTGTCCTTCGGGTGAAGGGCATCCTGAACATCGCAGGTGAAGACCGCCCGGTCGCGGTCCACGGTGTGCAGCATCTCGTTCATCCTCCTGTACATATGGAGGCGTGGCCGAGCCAAGACCGCACATCGCGGCTGGTCATCATTGCCGACGGCCTCGATTTAGAACGGGTGCAGCGCTCATTCGCTGCATTCGCATTGGCCAGCCAGCCCAAAGTCATGGTGATCGGCGGCGCGTAGCCGAGCGCCAATGTACCCCACACGGACCAACCGACCGCGGCGATGGTCATTGGCATGCCGATCATGATGATCATCGTGGCGATGCTGGTGCTGCTGATGATCATGCGTCATCGGCGACCGAAGCGCGGCGGCGATGATCAGCATCACGCTGCCTTCGTCCCAAGCGAAAGCCGCTCCCCGCTCAGAAGACACAAACCGCCAAGCGCGGCGCGGCCGACGCGATGTTGAGCGCCTCTCATACACGCTGCGGCTCGGTGCGGCATCCCAGAACCACGATCACGCCCAACTGCGTCGGCATCTTGCCGATTTGGTCGCGGCCTACAATTTCGGTCGCAGACTCGAAACCCTCAAAGTCTCACCCCCTACGAGTTCATCTGCAAGGCATGAGCTTCCCAGCCCGAGCGCTTCACTCTCAATCCGCTCCAGCAAATGCCGGGACTTCTCTATTCGGTGTGTTGAAGTCAATCGCTTTCAAGCTTCCTCTACCATGGGCATTTGATGTCTTTCGCGAGGCCCTGCTTCTCTTCGGGATCGGCGCTTTGGCCCTCCCAGCATGGGATCAGTTGGAATGAAGGGGACAATCTAAACAGCGTTCTCACCACGTTGCCGCGGTGGAAACGAGTCCCGGCACGTCCTCTCTTCATCCTCCGTCCCGCGAAGGACATGTATCCGCCCTTGGCGGATCCCGTTATCGGATCTTCTCCCTTTCGTTTGGTGGACCCGGCTATATCACCCCCGTCGCTTCCTCTCGCGCCCAGCGGAACTCACCGCCGTCGGACCATATTCTGTGCATGATGACAGCCATTCTGCGAGCAAGGGCAACGGTCGCCCTTTGCCGGCCTCGACGTTTGGCGATGTTCATCCCCAAGTTTTCAGCCATGACCACTTTTTCACCACCGTCAGCAAGACTTGCGCGGCTTCATAAAGCAGCGTCCGCATCATGGCGTCACCGCACAGGGAAACACGTCCGACGCGATTGTCCTCGCCTGATTGATGCAACCGCGGCGTCAACCCGAGAGCCGGACCTACGGCTTTCGAGTTCTTGAAGCGTGCAGGAACGTCGACCGTGGCATTGAAAGCCAGCGCAACGACAGGGCCGATACCAGGCACGGTCATCAACCGCCTGCAGAACCGTGTCATCCTTCACGATCGACAACAACCTTTCATGCAGCACCGTGAACTGCTCGCGAAGTTTCTGTCGGGCGGCAAGCAACGCCTCCATAATGTCACATAGCTCCGGAATGTCGTTGGAAAGGTCCTGGATGCGATCTGCAAATTTGGCAGCGCCGACAGACTGGTGCAGCCATGGGTATCTCCCCTCGACAACCCCCTTCAGAAAAAACGCATCCAGCGGCCATTTCTCCTGAATTCCCGCACTTTGGCTTTCCAGCGATAAACTGGCCTTGGGCGATGAATGGAAACGGTCAGGTGTCTGTGCTCGAGAAGGTCCACATAATTGGCACTGTTGAATTTCGATTTCGGTCTCGAATTAAGAAAGCTGGTGCAAATCCAGCTTGATCGGCCTCTCGGGCTTCCGGACGAAAAGCGCAGATCCTGTTGCATTGCGCGCTGGATCGCCGATCGCGCTATCGCCCAGGCCCTAGCGAAGTAAGCAAAGGTACGTTCGCCTCCTGCAATCTGGGAGTTCTTGCCGACATCGGCGCGAAGGGCACTTGCGCCTTCGTAAAGCGTTCTCCTGTCAGAGATGCGGTGAAGGCTCCATGATCATGAAGAGAACGGATGGATCAGGTTCGAATGACAATGTCTCAACGGGCGTGCCGGCGTCCTTCCCCTTTGATCGGACCACCGTCGAACGCTTCCGGAAGAGTTTTCCCCGGGCCCGCTGGAGCGATCAACTCAAGGCCTGGTTTGTCCCGGGAAAGACCGCAGCTCGGCGCGTCAATCGTTGGATGGAGCAAGAACTCGCCGGATCGAGCGTGCATGCTGACAGCAGAGGACGCGACGCCTACGCCTTCGATCCTATCGTTTCCAAGTACCTGTTCGTGCACCAGGATCGGCTGGAGGTGCAAACACCATATTCTCGCTCGGTGGTGAAGGTGATGCGCGACGTGCCGTTTGCGTCCTGGGATCCCGACAGGCACGCTTGGAAAGTGCCATATCGCTCCTATGAACAACTGCATCGACGCTGGGCGGAAATTGAGGCTGCCGCTCTTCGCAACGAGCCCGAAGCGCGAAAACAGCGCGCGGCGCAGAGGCAGGGGTCTCCGCAAGAACTGGCGTCTCGCGCCCATGCCACGGAACGCCGCCGCAGGCGCTATCCGCTGGATCCAAACGATCTTCCGCCGCTTGGCCGGCCGGTAATGACACGGGGCTACGGTGTCATCGTCTTCATCGGGTGCGATGGCGAGCCCGTCGATGGCGACATTCTTGGTACCCAGTACGCCGACTTTCCAGACCACCATGACTATGTCTGGGGTCGGTGGCGTCCCGCCGCCTTCGATGAGCTCATCAAGACCTGGCCCTCGCGAACCAAGACGGAGATTGGTGACGCGCTTTGGTGGCAGCCAACTCTCGATGACCTCAGGGTCGCACGAAAGGCGGCGCGTGGGTTGGAAAGACGGCGAGGTCGAGTGTGACCCTGTTTGCCACCGTTGAGGCTCTTCTCGATGCCTCCACCGAAGTCTGCAAAGTCGGCGGGTCCATACCTCGTCGGGTTTGGACTCGATCCGTGCAAGCACGCGCGTACGGAAATTGCTGTCAGGCTCAACCAAGGACATGTCCGAAATATGCGACAAGTTTCGGACAAAGGCGTGAACCTGCTGACATCTGAACTTGGCCCCGTCAAAATCGACTAGTCGAGCTCTATCCAAGCCGGCGCATGATCGCTGGGCTTTTCCCACCCTCGCGTCCCAACATCCACGCCGGCATCGCGAAGCCTGGGCGACAACGATGGACTGACGAGCAGATGGTCCATTCGCAGGCCAGAACTCTTGTCGTAGCCGCCGCCATAGGAGTGATTCCAATAAGTATAGACCCCCTTCTCCGGGCGGATGCGCCGGACCGCATCGATCCAGCCATCCTCAAGCATCTCGGCATAGGCTTGCCGGCTCTCGGGGAAGAAAACCGCATCGCCGAGCCATCGTCGCGGCACCACGGCGTCAATCGGAGTTGGAACGACGTTGTAGTCTCCACACAGCACTGTCGGCGCTCCCGCTTTGAGCAAGTCCTGGCCGTGGCTGATCAAGCGGTCGAACCAGCGCAGCTTGTAGTCGAACTTGGGACCAGGCGCTGGATTCCCATTGGGCACGTAGAGACAGCCGACAACGAGCCGGTC
Source organism: Mesorhizobium sp. B2-4-7 (assembly GCF_006442685.1). Lineage (NCBI taxonomy): Bacteria > Pseudomonadati > Pseudomonadota > Alphaproteobacteria > Hyphomicrobiales > Phyllobacteriaceae > Mesorhizobium > Mesorhizobium sp. B2-4-7. Next base: position 70,253 of record NZ_VFVH01000017.1, on the reverse strand, counting down.
CACCTGGGCTTCGATGTAGCGGCTGTGAGTGTCATCAGGATCGCCAGGCAAGCCGCGCCGGCGTTCAACCGGGTCCATCCCTCGAGTTACAATGGCCACTCCGTTGTAGGATTTCTGGCCATGCCAGATGGCGCCGTACCCCGCCTCGCGGATGGCCTCGATCGGAAATTTCTCGTCGGACGTTTTTAGTTCCTGGAGGCAGACGATGTCGTAGTTGGTGGCCGAGAGCCACTTGAGGAGCACGGGCAGCCGTCCATTGACACCGTTCACATTGAAGGTGGCAATCCGAACCATTTGTCGTGGCTCATTTCTTTCCGAGTTTGTCCTTGACCTTCTTGCGACTGTTGCCGACCGATTTCACGGCCGATTTGACGTCGGCTTTGCTTGCCCCACTCTTGCCCGCCTCGTATTTCACCTCATGATTCTGCCCGCCAGCGACCTTTGCGCGGTCCTGGCTGCGCCCGCGAGTTGTTTGAGTAGCGGCCATTTCTTCCTCCAAGGATTACGTTTCGATTTCCCAACAACGCGGCCGGACTCTTCCGGTTCAATTCATCGGCGCGTAGTGTGGAACTGAAAGTCAGGGCCGGCTATTGGATCGAACTATGTGTTCGGGTTCCGCATGCCGGCCGTAGAGGCCGCCCTCTACCCGGACATTACCCCCTGCCTCAGTTTCGTCCGTTCCAGCGCTGCGCGCTGATCGACGACATACCGGTCCATACGGGAATGACGAAGTGCAGGTGAAATGAATAGGAGATCGCGGCGATCTCTCCTCGATATACACATGGCGAGGCGAGCGACCGCGAGAAGCACGAATGTCCTCTTTGGAAATCCGGTACCCATCCGGTGAAGCAGCCTTGCTGACATAGGCTGAAGGGCTGCAAGTTCTAGTGCCAGCACTAGGAGTAGCCCTATGACGAAGCATCAGATTGAAGTGATCACCTCGGTCGAGCGGCGCCGGCGCTGGGCCGGAGGAGAAGGAGCGGGTGGTCGGCGCGACATTTGAACCGGACGCCAATGTTTGGAGCTTGCGCGATCGGCCGGCATTCAAGGATCGATGACGGACGCTTTGATCGCATTGGTAGCCGCGGCCACAGAGCGCACGGGACTGCCGCTCCCGGGTCCAGCGGCTTCACTTCGTCCAAGTTTTCAGGCTCTCTCACATTCTCCCGAGCAGCCAGATCAGCCCAGCGTCCGGCTCGGCCTCAGTGCTGCTGGTACCTGACGCCCTTTCGAGGGCGCAATGGATGTTTCGCAAAGTCGAGGTGCATGACTATCATAGTTAATTGTAACTGCTGGTAACCTTGCGTAACCGGTAGCCATCAGTAGCTTTTGAGCAGAGAACGGTATGTTGTATCCTGGTCGTTTTTTGGGGCCGAGCGATATTGTTATGCTTGCCCACGTTTGTCACTCCGTCTGCAAAGAGCGCGGCGTAGCCCCTGCTTCGAACGAAGCAGCGCGCATTGCTGCGCACGTCCTCAGGCTCTTTATGAACGGCCTGACTGAGGAGGATGAACTGCTCGATGCTGAGAGGAACTGGGCTCGACGGCTCGACCCGTCATACCTGCAGAATCCCGTCAATTACGCTGAGACGGAAGAGGCCGCGTAATCCCCAGGCGCTTGTCAAAGGTGAAATTATGTCGGTCGTGCAGACCGATTAGATCAATCACCAGCCGCGAGCTCCGGATCGGCCGGCTCAAATCATTGGACGAAGATGCGTTGCCGCTAACGGGCAAAGAACTCTGCTAGCGGTCAATTGGGTGGGCGAAATTCTGTGGGCCCACAACGCCAGCAGGATCGCCTCGTACGCACTGCCGATCTCCCAGTCGAGGTAATTTCGGCTGTCATAGCCGATGATTTGCTCCATTGCTTCCTTATCTCGGGCATTGAGAGCTCTTGGGTTCGCGGTCAATCGGACCTCCTGCGCAACCAGCCGCCCAGCCATTCGCCATCCCGTGGAGAAAATTCGCCATCCCGTGGAGAAAAGATGACATGGCGGCCCTCCTCGGGCTCTCTCGATCGGACCAAGGAGCCTTATCAGGCCGAGGCGGTTCGGACGTTTCACGCGCCTCGGAGAAGTCGAATGACCAAAGACCGTCCCCGTTCATTGTCCCGACGTGAAGTCATGGCGGCAGCAGGAGTCGGAATAGCGGCCGGCGTCTCGGGTACGGCCAGCGCCCAGCAAACAACGACCAAAATCTCAGAGAACGGACCCGCGATGCAAGATCCCCGCTCCAAGTACCCGAAGCCGCCATTCGAAGCACAGACGCAGCCCTGGCCCGGCCTGGCACGCGACATGAAGCCGAAACCCGACCACGGAGAGACCAGCTACAAGGGTTCAGACCGGCTTGCGGGTCGCAAAGCTCTGATCACGGGAGGCGATTCCGGTATGGGCCGGGCCGCCGCTATTGCTTATGCGCGCGAAGGAGCGGATGTCGCGATCAACTTCTATCCGTCGGAAGAGCCCGACGCGAGTGAGGTGATCCAACTTATACGAGATGCCGGCAGGACCGGAGTCGCGCTTCCCGGCGATTTGCGGGAGGAGGCTTTCTGCCAGAAATTGGTTGCCGACGCCCTGCAGCAGCTCGGCGGGCTCGATATCGTCGTCTGCAATGCCGGCCGGCAGCAGGCGAAACCCTCCATCCTCGACATAACGAGCGAGGACTTCGACGCTACAATGAAGACCAACATCTACGCGCCGTTCTGGATCATCAAGGCGGTGCTGCCGCATCTGAAGCCAGGATCCTGCATAATCGGAACGACCTCGGAACAGGCCTACGATCCTTCGCCCGAGCTCTACGACTACGCTCAGACCAAGGCCGCGACTATGAACTACGTGAAGTCGTTGGCGAAGCAGCTCGGACCTAAGGGTATTCGCGTAAACGGCGTGGCCCCGGGACCGATCTGGACGCCCCTGCAGATAAGCGGCGGCGCGTCGGAGGAAAAATACAAGAAATTCGGCAGCACAACTGCGTTGGAACGGCCGGGTCAGCCGGCGGAACTGGCCTCCATCTATGTGCAGTTGGCAGCCAACGATGCAAGCTTCGCAACCGGAAATATCTACGGGTCCGGCGGCGGCCAGGGGCAGCCATAAGCAAACAAAGGGGCAAAGGTGATGCTCCCAAGCGGATCCTTCATCACCTCGTCGCCCGCAAGATCCGCTGAGCGGCTGAGCGATGCCATCAGCTCCGCCTGCGGGGATATTCGCCGTGCAGGAGGAACATTTCGCGAGGGGGGCAGTTTGCGATCTGTGTCTTCCACTTCCACGAAACAGGTGCGAAATGACCGTTCGCGAGCTTTTAGAGCAGATCAAGGATTTACCGCCGGACGCTGGTCTGCAGCGCCGAAGTGGACGAAGCCTTTGGCATGAATCCTACTGCGGTAGAAATCGTTGACGACGCTCAAATTGGTAGCCGCAAGTCCGATGGCACCGAGGCGATCCAACTGGGCGGCGGGAGACATAAGGTGATCGTCATTCGCTGGTGAGGCGCCGAGGGCAGCTTCCGTTCTTCAATAGAATTCACGTCAGCCATCGACGGCAAAGGCAAAACCGAGTTTGGAAGGAGCTTTGTCATGGCCATGCAGTCGAAAGCGCCGGCCTCGTGAAGCGCAGAAGGAGACCGTTCAGCGGGTGACGCACGAGTACAACCACGGCCCGCTATCGCGCCTGGAACTGGAAAGCCCGAAGGGAAGGGGGCCCGGTCTCATCGATGCTCTCAGCACGAAGGGGAATGTCGGCGGCATGATATGTGTTTCGCAGGACAGACCACGTTCCGTGATCCGGCCCCGAGGGCTATCGAGCTTCACACAAACCTTTGAACCCGGTCGGGCAAGCGCGGGATCGCCTGGCGAGGGATGCCGAGTTCGGGACAACTTGCAAAGATCGCAGCTTTCTCTTCACCGAACTGGTCTCATCTCTGCTTCGAATGATGCGAACCCGACCGGGCGCGAGCCAGTGCATGCTTCGTGTGTGGCACGCTCGACTTGAGCGCCGGTTGATGCTTTCCTATCTGGCTGGAGAGGCAAGGAATTGCATGGCAAGACTCGTTCGTCTCATAATCTGGCTGTTGATCGCGCCCGGTGACATTATCTCGATCTCGGATCGGCTTGGCGTTACCAAGGACCAAAACCGCGACCTTGTTCGCATGCTCTTCAATTCGCTCTTTTGGATATTAATCGTCATCATCGGCTTGGCGATCTGGACGTCACGAATGCCGGCGTTTGGCTCGCGCTAAGATATGGTAGTGTCTCGGCCGTCTAATCGCGGACCGAAATGCAAATTTGTATTGGGATGTCGTTTGCCGGGAGCACGGTCGAAATAAGCCTGCTGCTGCCAAGCCGTGCACGACGCGGACAAGACCGACGTAACTAGCCGCACGGGCAGTGGCCCTCCGGGAAGCGTATCCGTACGTTTCGCCTCCCTGCGATCGTTTGGCAGAGCAAGTAGCCAAGCTCGCAGCTATGGAAATCGATCAAGGATGACTGGTGAGTGGACAGTTCGCCCCCCGAAACTGATCTTTGACATCGCCACAAGGCGACTAAGCCATCGAGGCCGAGCCCTTGCAAATACGCATGAAGGCTTCGCCCGGAACACCGGCACCGTATCGGGATGAGGTCACGATTTGGTTGATCATAGGAATCGGACTTGCTGTCGATACAGGGGACAGCAATGATCATCGTCTACTCCGCTGGGCCATCGAAGGCTTAAAAGGCCGGTTGTCCAAGCCGTCGGCAGGAGATTGTCATGAAGAAGCATACTTCTCGTGAGGACACATCCGCCGTCCTGTCGAACATGGGCAGGCTGCTGCCCGATCTTGAGGCGCTCTACAAAGACATTCACGCCCATCCGGAACTGTCGATGCAGGAGACGCGAACAGCGGGCATTGCCGCTGAAAGGCTCAAGAACGCCGGTTACGAGGTAACAGCCGGGGTGGGCAAGACGGGTGTGGTGGGATTGCTCCGCAACGGCAAGGGGCCGACGGTGATGCTGCGGGCCGACATGGACGCGCTCCCGATCGCCGAGAATACGGGCCTCGCCTTGGCCAGCAAGGTCACGGCGACGGACGCCGAAGGGAACACGGTGCCGGTAGGGCATATGTGCGGCCACGACATGCACGTCGCCTGGCTTGTCGGTGCGGCCACGCTGTTGGCGCAGACGCGCAAAGACTGGAAGGGTACATTGATGGCCGTCTTCCAGCCTGGTGAAGAAACCGCCCAAGGCACCCAGGCCATGATCGATGACGGTCTGCTTAAACGCTTCCCCACGCCTGATGTCGTGCTTGGCCAGCATGTCATGGTCGGTCCCGCCGGCACCGTCGCCGGCAGCGCCGGGCCAATCACCTCCGCGGCGGACAGCCTTCAAATCCGGCTGTTCGGACGAGGGGCCCATGGGTCGATGCCGCAAGCGAGTATAGATCCCGCCGTTATGGCGGCATCCGTCGTCCTGCGACTTCAGACCATCGTGTCCCGCGAGGTTGCCGCCACCGATGCGGCAGTGGTCACGGTCGGTGTGTTGCAGGCCGGCACCAGTTCACGCCGGGCCTGATCACGGACGGCGGCGAAGTCACAGTCGAATCCACGCAGGAGTTCTTGCGCAACTACATGGCCGAGTTCCATATGTTCATCGCACGGGTCCTTCAGGTGCTTCCAAAGGATGCCTGATGTTGTCACGGAGCCCCTAGACGGCTGCGATCCGGAGGCTGAGGGAAGGGCGGCCTGCTTGCTGCCTTTCGCAACAATGCGAGAGTGATTGATGGCGGATGGCCCACACCGAAGATATCTTCAAGGGAACGGGTAACCCAGAAATGCCACTACGAAGGCATAGTCGTGGAAATGCACTACCACAATCTGCAGTGGCGTCTTTCGGTCGCATTGTGGTGCCGCAGTCAGCTCAATGCGTGGCCAGCCAATCCATAAACCCACGGTCCGTTTTCTTCCCGGTTCAGGAAGCGACGCCCTTTGGACATGGTCGTAACGGTTTCGGCAATGCCAAGGCCGCACTGCTCGAGAAACGCGGCAAACATGCCATCCTTCTCCCGGGTATCGACTCGGGCGAACCGTCCTGCAAGATTTCTCAGATGGACGGCTGTGAGATGGACCGCGTCCAGATCACTGCGCGCGACCATCGGGCCGATCACGTAGCCACGCCCGAACTCGCGACACATGGAGTAGCCGACGATCTCGCCGCCACGGCTCAAAGTGCAGATCGAGGCATCCGCTGAGAGCAATGCGAGCAGCCTCTCGCGGTTTGTTCCAAACGCGCGCGTATCCAGCTCGATGATCTCATTCAGCCTGTCGCTCGGCAGCGTCTGCAATTCACCTTCCAAATCAGCCATGGCCGGGAGTACCAGCGGAACCTCCCCCTGTCGCATATATACGATGGCCTCGGTCGTGAAGCCAAGTGAGACATAGAGAGGATAGGCGACATGGGTGGCGTTGAGCGCCAGATTGCGATCGCCACACTGCTCAAGCACTTGGTCCATAAGCCATCGGCCACCGCCTTGCGCTTGCGTGCGGGGCGTTGTGATCACTACGCCAATGGTGGCGAAATCGTCCCCTTGCGGAAACCACATCGCGCTGCCGAAAACCCGACCAATGCCGTCTACGGCAACAATGCCGCGGCCGGCGCGGCGCAGAATATCCCAGTCCTTTGGCCGATGCGGCCAGCGGACTGAGATCGACAGCGCGTGCAGCAACTCGACGTCAACATCATCGATGTCCCGCGCGACCAGTTCGAAAGACTTCAGGCGCACTGATCTCTGCATTTCAGTCGACCTGCTCCTTATATCCAACTCGCGAGCACGTCCTGTCGTCGCTGACGGTGCCGCAGCCGTCTTTTGCCTTATGATTACACCCGAAAGCCAGCAGGTTTCGCTGGTTCCGGGCCAATATTCGAAATCTTCGGCCAAAGCATAGCTTCATTCGGCACGGAATGCTCTCGCCTGCTGCCACACTTGTCGCATCCAGCGAACTGCGAGTGGAGCGGCGCCCGGTGAATGTCGAAGAAATTCTAGCGACGCTGATCGCGTTCCCCTCGGTCGTGGGCTCGCCCAACGGCGCGATCGTCGACTGGGTGCGTGAATATTGCGAGGCGGCCGGAGCAGAAACGACCGTCCTTTGCGGCCCCGAAGGCGACCGGTCCAACCTGTTTGTCACGATCGGGCCGCGGCGTGCCCGCGGCTACATCTTGTCGGGCCACCTGGATGTCGTGCCGGCCGGTGAGCGGGAATGGAACTCGGATCCCTTTGTTCTGCGCCAAGATGGTGCCAGGCTTCATGGCCGAGGCACCTCCGACATGAAGGGCTTTCTTGCCTGCGTGCTGGCTGCGCTGCCGCGGCTTGCGGCGACGAACTTGCAGCGGCCCATTCATCTCGCATTCTCCTATGACGAGGAGGCGGGTGCCCGTGGTGTGCCGCATCTCATCGCCGCCCTGCCAAGCCTGTGCGAGAAGCCGCTTGGCGCGATTATCGGTGAGCCGAGCCGAATGGAAGCCGTGCGGGGGCACAAAGGCAAGGCGGCCGCGCGGCTCGAGGTGATAGGCAGGTCCGGTCATTCTTCACGGCCCGAGCTGGGACTGAATGCCGTGCATGCAATGTCAGGTCTCGTCACGCAGATCGTGGCCTATGGTCAGACCCTTGCGGATGGGCCGTTCGACACGGATTTCGCGCCTCCATACTCGTCATTGCAGGTTGGTGTCATCGCTGGCGGCCAAGCCGTCAACATCATCCCTGATCGCTGCACCGCCGATATCGAGCTCCGTGCCGTGCCGGGTGTTTCCCCATCATCATTGCTTGAGCCGGTAAAGGCCCAGCTAATCGCTCTCCGTGACAGCGGCTTTGACGTGGCGTGGCATGAGTTGAGCGCGTATCCCGGTCTTTCGCTCCCGCAGAAGAGTGAACTGACAACCCTTCTGGCCGAGTTGACGGGGCAAGAGCCGCTGCCTGCGGTAAGTTACGGCACGGAGGCTGGCCTCTATCAGCAGGCCGGCATCGACGCGATCATCTGCGGTCCCGGCGATATCAGCCGGGCTCATCGTGCCAACGAATATATCGAGATCGGCGAACTTGTTGCCTGCCGGAGCATGATCGAGCGTCTCGGCACGCGCCTAGCCGCATAGCCGGAGAGGGCGGTTTCATGGCTTTTCTTTTCAATTCCGACCCGGTGCGCGCAGCGGTCTTCCGCAAGGTTTTCGCACGCGAGCTCCCGGACGTCGAATTGTTCCACAGCAGCGAATGTGTCGACCCGGAGAAGGTGCGCTACCTCCTGACTTGGACGGCACCAGATGACATCGCGCGCTATCGCAATCTCGAAGTGCTGTTTTCGCTTGGCGCCGGCGTCGACCAGTTCAAGCGTGAGAGCCTGCCTCAGCAGGTGAAGCTGGTGCGCATGGTCGAGGACGGCATCATTCGCATGATGCAGGAATATGTCGTTCTCGGCGTGCTGAGTCTCCACCGGGATATGGTGGCGTATCGTGAACAGCAGAAGCGCCAAGCGTGGCTCGGTCTTGCCGCTCCGCAAGCCGCCGAGCGCCGCGTGGGCTTTCTCGGCCTCGGCATGCTGGCGCAGGCGGCTATCGAGCGATTGCTGCCGTTTCGCTTTCCCCTCGCTGCCTGGAGCCGAAGCAGGAAGGAGATCGACGGCGTCACCTGCTTTTATGGAGCGGATCAGCTTGCCGGTTTCCTCGCGCGCACGGACATTCTCGTTTGCCTGCTGCCGCTGACGGAAGAAACCCGTGGCATCCTCGATGCGGCCCTCTTCTCCCGGCTGCCTGCCGGGGCGAGGCTGCTGCATGTCGGCCGCGGGCCGCAGTTAGACCAAACCGCCCTGCTTCAGGCTCTCGATAGCGGGCACCTTGATGCCGCAATGCTCGATGTCACCGATCCCGAGCCGCTGCCGGACGGCCATCCGCTCTGGCGGCACCCGAAGGTGATGATCACGCCGCACATCGCTTCCGTAACGCAAGCAGATTCCGCGGCGCAATCCGTCGTGGACAATATCCGGCGCCACCGCGCCGGGGAAGAACTGATCGGCCTCGTCGATCGGACACTCGGCTACTAACAGGGAAACATGACATGTCACTTCTGATCACGATCGACACAGATCCAGCCTTCGCGCCGAAGGAGGCATTGCCAACTCCAGAGCGGCTCATTTCGGGCAATCCATCCTTCAAGACGTGGGCGCAGGATGCCTCGAAAGGCGAAAAGGTCCTGACCGGCGTCTGGGAGGCGACGCCCGGCGAGACGCATTCGATCAAGGGCACTACCTGCGAGTTCTGCCACATCGTTTCGGGTCTCGTCGAGATCGAGGAGAAGGGCGGTGAGACCAAGACTTACCGTACCGGAGACAGTTTCGTGATGAAGCCCGGCTTTGTCGGCGTCTGGCGCACGATCGAAACCGTGCGCAAGATCTACGTCAGCGTTTACGACTGAGCTCAACGCTCAAGGTCCGGCCGAATAGCGCGCGCGGCGGTTCCAGAACAATCGACTTTCCAGATTCCGCCCGACGCGATTCGACGCGGTCGGGCGGCTCATTCTCGGCGAAAAATGCGGCGCGCTGTCGACTATTGTTCTGATGAAACCAGGTACGAGATGCCGAATGTCGCTGCAATGTTGAGCAAGCTGCGACCTTCGGTGCCCGTCGGTCTCCAGGAGGACCTCAATGAAGGCTTACACGATAGCGCACATCCCAGGCGACGGCATCGGCAAGGAGGTGACCGAGGCGGGATGGGACGTGCTGCAGGCTGCGGCAAAGCGAGGCGGTTTCGCCCTTGAGAATACAAGGTTCCCATGGTCGTGCGCCTACTACCTGGAAACCGGTGCGATGATGCCCCCAGACGGCGTCGAGATCCTACAGAAATTCGATGCGATCTACCTCGGCGCCGTGGGGTGGCCAGCGAAGGTGGCCGACTCCGTATCGCTTCACGGACTGCTCCTGCCGATCCGCAAAGGATTCACGCAGTATGCCAACATACGGCCGCACAGGCTGTTGCCAGGCGTTCGGGGACCCCTTCGCCGTGATGGTTTCGATATCCTGTGCATCCGCGAGAACACGGAAGGCGAATATTGCGGCGCCGGTGGGCGCATTCATACCGGCACGGCCAATGAGGTCGCGATCGAGACGGCAATCTTCACGCGTGCGGGTGTCGAACGGATCCTTCGCTTCGGATTCGAACAGGCGCGGACGCGCCGCAAACAGCTTGCATCCGTCACCAAATCCAACGCGCAGAGACATTCCATGGTTTTCTGGGATGAGGTCACGCGCGAGGTGGCGAAGGACTACGCCGATGTGGAGGTCTCGCAATACCACGTCGACGCCATTGCCGCCCGCATGGTGCTGGCGCCTGAAAGCCTCGACGTGATCGTCGCCTCCAACCTTTTTGGCGACATCCTCACGGATATTGGAGCGGCCATTCAGGGCGGGCTGGGTTACGCCGCCTCCGCCAATATCAATCCCGATCGCAGCGCGCCTTCGATGTTCGAGCCGGTCCATGGTTCGGCACCCGATATCGCAAATCTCGGTATCGCCAATCCGATCGCCGCGATCTGGTCCGGCGCCATGATGCTCGGGCATCTGGGCGAGCGGCAGGCGGCAGCCGAAGTGATGTCGGCAATCGAGTCCGCAACCGCACGCGGGATAGGCACGATTGCAGGCAAGGACAGGACTGAAGCAATCACGCAGGCCGTGCTGGCCGGATTAAGCTGAAAGAGCAGAGGAAAAGAACCATGAACGCAATAACGAAGATTGGTTTCCTGAAGGATGCGGACCTGTTTCGCCAGCGGGGACTCATTGGCGATGTCTGGCAGCATGCGCACAGCAACGCGACTGTCGATGTGATCGATCCGGCCAGTTTGGAAGTGCTTGGAACCGTACCCGACATGGGCCGGGATGAGACAAGGGCTGCAATAGATGCAGCGCAGGCAGCGTTCAAGGACTGGAAAGCCAGGACCCATGCCGAACGCGGAGCGCTTCTGGAACGCTGGCACAGCCTGATACGGGAAAATGAAGAGGACCTGGCGTTGCTGCTGACGCTGGAACAGGGCAAGCCTCTGGCGGAGGCACGCGGTGAAATCCGCTATGGCGCCTCCTTCGTGAAATGGTTCGCCGAAGAAGCACGCCGGATCGGTGGCTCGACCATTCCGTCGCCAACGCCCGACCGCCGCATTCTGGTGCTGAAGGAGGCCGTCGGCGTCTGTGCCATCGTCACGCCATGGAATTTCCCCAACGCGATGATCACGCGCAAGGTGGCGCCGGCGCTGGCCGCGGGTTGTACGGTTGTCATTAAGCCGTCGGAATTCACGCCATTCTCGGCGCTGGCGCTCGGCGTTCTGGCGGAACGGGCAGGTATTCCGGCCGGGGTGATCAACATTGTCACCGGCATGCCCACCGAAATCGGCAACGAACTGATGGCCAACGAGACGGTGCGCAAGATCTCGTTCACCGGCTCGACCCGCGTAGGAGCGCTGCTCATGCGTGGCGCGGCCGATAGCATCAAGCGGCTCAGCCTCGAGCTCGGCGGCAACGCGCCCTTTATCGTGTTTGACGACGCCGATCTGGGCAACGCAGTCGAGGGGGTGATCGCATCCAAGTTCCGCAATGGGGGTCAAACCTGCGTTTGCGCGAACCGGATTCTCGTGCAGGCGGGCGTTTACGAGGCTTTCGCAGAAAAGCTGAGCCAGCGCGTATCGCGAATGAAGGTTGGCGCAGGGACCGATGACGGCACTGAGATCGGCCCGATGATCAATTCGGCCGCGATCGACAAGATCGAGCGTCACATCGCGGATGCACAGGCGAAAGGCGCGCGGATCATCGCCCAGAGCGAGACGGTGCCGGACGGCAAGCAATATGCACGGCCCGTCGTGCTGGGACAGGCTACGACCGATATGCTGCTGGCATCGGAAGAGACGTTCGGCCCGGTGGCGCCGCTTTTTCGCTTCGAGACGGAGGAAGAGGCTATCGCGATCGCGAACGGTACGCCATTTGGCCTTGCTGCCTATTTCTATACGGAGAACCTCAAGCGCTCGTGGCGTGTGGCCGAGGCGCTGGAGTTCGGCATGGTCGGGCTCAACACCGGCCTCATCTCGACCGAGGTTGCGCCTTTCGGCGGTGTCAAGCAGTCAGGAGTGGGCCGCGAAGGATCGCAGCTTGGCATCGAGGAATATCTCGAGGTCAAGACCCTTCATGTTGGCGGGCTTAACTAGGAAGTAGGTGGAAACACCTGCAGCTTCCAAAGTGTTGGAACAACAAGAAAGGGGCGGTGAAAACCGCCCCTTTCTCCGTATTGCGACCGGTGATCATTAACGAGGTGGGGAGCGCCGCAGCTTGGCGACTGCACTGGCAACAGACGTTCAGGCGAATTCACGAACGGGCTCCAGCCCGACGGCGCCGGCCAGACCGCCGATGTCCTTGATCTCGGTGTATTCGTAGAAGGGGTTCGCGGGCTCGTGGCCGCGATTCACCCAGACCTTGCTCTTGATGCCAAGATCATAGGCGGTCATGAGATCGTAGCGGAACGAGGACGACACATGCGTAATGTCTTCCGGGCCGCAGCCGAGCTTGTCGAACATGTGCTCGAAGCCCTTCATATGCGGCTTGTAGGCGCCGGTCTCCTCGGCCGTGATGACCATGTGGAAAGGTGCGCCGAGTTTCTCCACGTTCGACATGATCAGGCTCTTCATGGAGTTCGACAGGATCACCAGCGGAATCTCCTTGGCGACCTTGGCCAGCCCCGCCGGTACATCCGGGTGCGGACCCCATGTCGGTATTTCCGCATAGATGCGCTGGGCGTCCTCAGGCCGGAACGTCACATTGTTGCGCTTGCAGGCGCGCTCCACGGAATTGTGCACGACCTCGCTATAAGGCTTCCAGGCGCCAAGAACCTCATCGAGACGATAGGCCGAGAAGTCCTTGATGAACTGCGCCGTCACGGTTGCGGATAGTCGCGCGCCATAAACGCGTCGCGCCGCGCCGGCCATGTCGAAGTTGGTCAGCGTGCCATAGCAGTCGAAAGTGATGTATTTCGGTCTGAACTGGGTCATGGGCGTCGATCCTTCCAATCTTTCGGCACTGCGTGCCTTTAACAGCGAGGATCATAATGAGAGCCGAACAAGACGAGTCGCCGCATTCGATGCGCCCCGAAGCAGATTGTTTCGTATCGCGGTAGAGCCTTGGCAGAGAGTTGCGCCCGAGACCGTTTCGGTCTGCGAGGGGAGCGCGATCGGCCCGCTGTCCGTCCGCATAACATGCGGCGCCGGCGGCAAAGGAAAGTCAAAACACCTATCGCTCAGCTCCTGGTCGGAAGGAACTGCTGTCTGCGGCAGCCTACCTTGAGCTCAGAGAATTCAGGCCCGGACTGAACCATGACCACGCAGCAAATTACGCTGGAAACGATGACATTCGCGCATCTGAGGGATGCTCTCGAATTGTCACGTCATGTTGAATGGCCGCACCGTCGTGAAGACTGGGAACTGATGCAATCGCTCAGCCAAGGCGTCGTTGTCCAGGAGGAAGGACGCGTGGTGGGGACGATCTTGATGACGCCCTATGGCGACGATGCCGCCACCGTCAACATGGTCATTGTCGATGCCGCAATGCGTGGTCGCGGGCTCGGTCGCAAGCTGATGGAGGAGGCGCTTGCCAAGGCAGGCGGGCGCACCTGCTATTTGGTGGCGACGCAGGAAGGGCTCGCGCTCTACGAGAAGCTGGGATTCGTCGCGACCGGCAAGATCGTGCAACACCAGGGCCTGGCGCCGTCTGTAGACGCACCGGCACATGTGTCATGGGGCAAGGACGGCGACCACGCGCGCCTTGTTGCTCTGGATCGCGCGGCGTTTGGTCATGACCGGTCGGCGCTCATGCGCTCGTTGCGCGAGCGCGCGAAGTTCGCCGTCGTTCGCGATGAAGGCAATGTTCAGGCGTTTGCCGCAGTTCGTCGGTTTGGCCGAGGGCTGGTGATTGGGCCGGTGGTGGGGAGGAAGCTTCACGAAGCGAGATGCCTGATCGACTTCCTGCTGGCCGACAGTGCGGGCGAGTTTGTCCGTATCGACACCGACGAATCCACGGCTCTCGGCGAGTGGCTCACCCGTCGCGGGCTGGCCCACGTCGGCGGTGGCATCACGATGCGACGAACCGCAGACGAGCCGAAGGTCGAAATCAGGTCACACCAAACTTATGCGCTCGTTAGTCAGGCGCTAGGCTGAATCGGAGGAAGAAATGCTGGCCAACTCATTGATCGAACTCGATCGTGCACATCTGGTTCACCCATTTTCAAGCTATCGGAGCCATGAAGAGACGGGCGTGCGGGTGCTCAAATCCGCCAAGGGCGCAACGGTGACCGAGGCAAGCGGGAAAACCTTGCTGGACGGGTTCGCGGGTCTCTGGTGTGTCAACATCGGATACGGGCAAGAAAGCGTCGTCGAAGCAGCGGCGAAGCAGCTAAGAGAGCTTCCTTATGCGACAGGATATTTCGGGCTAGGATCTGAGCCCGCCATTCGTCTCGCAGCGCGCCTTGCCGAACTGGCGCCTGGCGATCTGAACTATGTCTATTTCACGCTGGGCGGTTCCGACGCGATTGACAGCACGATCCGTTTCGTTCGCTATTACTACCATGCCAAGGGGACGCCGCGAAAAGACCAGTTTATCTCGGTCGAGTATGGCTACCATGGATCCTCTACGGTTGGCGCAGGTCTGACCGCGCTTCCGGCTTTCCATGCTGGCTTCGGCGTGCCTTACGACTGGCAGCACAAGATACCTTCGCACTACGCCTATCGCAATCCGGTCGGTTCCGACCCGCAGGCGATCATCAACGCATCGGTCGCGGCACTGCGGGACAAGATCGCCGAACTGGGTGCTGATCGCGTCGCGGCCTTCTACGCCGAACCCATCCAGGGTTCGGGCGGTGTCCTGGTTCCACCGGCAGGCTGGCTGAAGGCACTGCACGCCGTGTGCAAAGAACACGACGTCTTGTTCGTTGCCGACGAAGTCATCACCGCCTTCGGCCGCACCGGGCCCCTGTTCGCATGTGAGGAAGACGAGGTCGTGCCGGATTTGATGACCACGGCAAAAGGACTGACGTCGGGCTACGTGCCGATGGGCGCCGTCTTCATGACCGACCATGTTTACAATACGATCGCGGACGGGGCCGGCAAAACGGCTGTCGGCCACGGCTATACCTACTCAGCCCATCCGGTGAGCGCGGCGGTCGGGCTGGAATGCCTGCGTCTCTATGAAGATGGCTTGCTCGAGAACGGCCGGAAGGCCGGGAGGCGCCTGATGAAGGGCCTCCGCTCGCTCGCCGATCACCCGCTGGTTGGCGATATTCGCGGTCGCGGCATGCTGGCCGCGGTCGAACTGGTGACCGACAAGGCGCGCAAAACGCCGCTGCCGGCGGCGGCAGATCCGGGACGCCGCATCTTCGACCGCGCTTGGGAGAATGGCCTTGTCATTCGCGCCTTCAACAGCGGCATTCTCGGCTTTGCACCACCGCTCTGCTGCACGGACGACGAAATCGATGGTATCCTGGAACGCACCCGGATGACGCTGGATCAAACCCTCGAAGACAAGGATGTGCGGGCGGCGATGAAGGGCTGATCCTCGCCATCGCCGGAGCTCCCCCGTCCAGGCGGCAGACGCCGAGCGGGGACGAAGCAAACCCTCAGGGTGGTGCCGCATTCCGCCAGGTGCCAAGCAAGTTGCAGCTATGGGACCTCAGCAGAAGAAAACACCGGCGCGCGCTCCAGGTGTTCAGACCGCGGAGCGGCTTTTCATTTGTCGAAAATGACATCGAGAGGCAAATGGGATTTTACGATCGGTGACTTCAGCACGACGAAGCTGAAATATTTGTCGATCCCGATATCCAGTTCGAGCATGCGCTCCATGATCGTCTGATACTCGCTTATGCCCGCTGTGACGAACTTCACAAGATAATCATACCCGCCCGAAATCAGATGGCATTCGATGACGGAATCCACTTTCTGAACGGCTGTGAGAAACCTCGCGAAGTCGTTTTGTTGATGGTGCTTGAGCGTGACCTCGGTGAAGATCGTTAGAGTCTGTCCGAGCTTGGACACATCGATCTGGGCGGAATAGCCGGTAATGAAGCCTTCCGCCTGAAGCTTTTTCACCCGCATCAGGCAAGGGCTCGGCGAGAGGTTGACCAGGTCGGCAAGCTCGACGTTGGTGACCCGCCCGTTCTTTTGCAGTTGGGATAAGATCTTGATGTCGATCTTGTCGAGCTTCATCGCAAACCTGTCACACGTTCGAACTGCGGATCGTCCGGCAGACGGCGTCCGTCACGTCCTGCGTGGTCGCTGTGCCACCCACGTCCGGCGTCAGCACGCCCTCACTGGTCACTGTTTCCACTGCGCTCATCAACCGGACGGAGGCTGCGCTTTCGCCCAGATGTTCGAGCATCTGGGCAGCGGTCCAGAAGGTGGCGACCGGGTTGGCAATACCTTTGCCGGCGATGTCGAAGGCCGATCCGTGAATTGGCTCGAACATCGAGGGGTAGCGCCGCTCGGGATCAATGTTGGCGGTCGGTGCAACGCCGAGACTGCCCGCCAGCGCGCCCGCAAGGTCCGACAAAATGTCGGCGTGAAGATTGGTGGCGACGATCGTATCGAGGCTGCGAGGTTTGAGTGTCATACGCACCGTCATAGCATCAACCAGCATCTTGTCCCACGAGACGTCTGGGAACTCTTGCGCCACCTCGGCTGCGATTTCATCCCACATTACCATGCCGTGACGCTGCGCGTTGGATTTCGTAACCACAGTCAGGAGCTTTCGCGGCCGTGACCGCGCCAGCCGGAATGCATAGCGCATGATGCGCGTGACCCCGACGCGCGTGAAGATCGCGACTTCGGTTCCGACCTCCTCTGGGAGGCCGCGGTGGGCACGGCCGCCATGGCCGGAATACTCACCCTCCGAATTCTCCCGCACGATCACCCAATCCAGATCGCCGGGGCCAACGCCCGCCAGCGGCGAAACGATGCCCGGCAATATCCTGGTCGGCCGCACATTCGCGTATTGATCAAAGCCTTGGCAGATCGGCAGCCGGAGACCCCAAAGCGTGATGTCGTCGGGCACATCGGGAGCGCCGACCGCACCAAAGAAGATGGCATCGAAGCGCTTCAGTTGCGCCACTCCATCTTCGGGCATCATCCGGCCATTGGCCTTGTAGTAGTCCGAGCCCCAGTCGAAGTGCTGGACGCGCAGCTTGAAGTCGCCGCAGCGCTGCTGCAGCGCCTCAAGCGCCTGGAGACCGGCGGCGATCACCTCCGGGCCGATCCCGTCGGCAGGAATGGCGGCAATCTCGTATTCGCGCATCGTCACTTCCCTGTTTTCAGCACGGCTGCTCGCAGCCTTAATCTCGTGTGCGACCGATTGTTACCTGTAAGTTGATCTTCTCAGAATTCAGCGACCTTGCCCCACGCAGCGGTCTTCAGGCGTTCGGGCCTATAAGGACGCGGGTCGACAATAGGCTCGCTGCCTGTAATGATGTCGGCGATCATATGCCCCGCGCCGGGGCCAATGCCGAAGCCGTGACCACTGAATCCCGCCGCCAGGATGAAGCCCGGAATCCCCTCCACTTCACCGATCGCGGGAATGCCGTCGGGTGTACTGTCGATATAGCCCGCCCAGGCATCGGAGATTGCGACGCGCTGGAGTTCGGGGATCAATTCACAGGCTCTTCGATATGTCAGTCGAATCTGTCCCATGTCGGGCTTCGGGTCGAGAATCCGGTTCCGTTCCATTGGCGTAATATCGTCAAGGCCCCATTTGCGCAGGCTTTCATGGCCTTGGCGCCAGCCCTCGAAGGCGCCCGGGGCGAGATTGCGCCAGCGGCGGGCGAACATCGGGATAAACTCGCGGCTGAACCTGAACTGCTGCGGCGTTGGATCGACGCGAGCCCGCCCGCTGATAGCCAGCGTGTATCCACCGTTGCTGCGCCGCGTCAGCGAGACGCTCGCTGTATGCAGGGCATCGGGCAGGCCGCTTGCGCCTGGCGCCACGGCTAGAATGGATTGACGCACGGCAGCTTGCGGGAAGCGCATACCAAGCTGGTTGCAGAAGGAGGAAGCCCACGCGCCTCCGGACATGACCGCGGTCTTCGTACGGATGGTTCCCGCTTCCGTAACGACGCCACTGACCCTGCCAGCGCTCAACTCCAGCCCGCGCGCCGCGCAATGCTGATGGACGGTACCGCCGGCCGCCATGATACCGCGGGCGGCAACCGGCACTGCCTTGGACGGATCCGCCGTTCCGTCAGTCGGTGAGAAAACGCCGCCCTTCCACTTGCGTCCGGTCACCTTGCCCTTCTCGGTGGCTTCCTCCGCGCTCAGCACATGCGTCGTAACGCCCACTGTCCCGGCGAAGTCACGCCACTTCGCCCAGCCCGCCAGCTCATTTTCGTCTTGTGAGAGATAGAGGAGCCCGCACCGGCGAAATCCAGTGTTCTCGCCAGTCTCCTGTGCCACCTTCTCCCAGAGATCGAGGCTCTTGGTCGCCATCGGCAGCTCGCGCGCATCACGGTTCTGCTGGCGGCACCAGCCCCAGTTTCGACTGGACTGCTCGGCGGCCACCCGCCCTTTCTCGACCAGGGCGACGCTGAAGCCGCGGCGTGCGAGATAATACGCCGTGAACACGCCCACGACGCCGCCGCCGATCACGACGACGTCCGCCTCGCGGGGCAGGGAAGGGCTGCACTCGATGTGCATTAGCGGCGCGGGCATCTACGGGACTCCGGTTACTCTGAAGCATTCTAACCCGCGCCGAGAATAGACAGGCTGCGGAGTTGTGTGCCTGGACGGAATATCCTGCGGTTAGTGAGCCTTAGGACATGCAAATTATTGCGTGAAAAGCTCGCTGGCGTCCCACCTCACAGAGGGGAGGTAGGCTGAAGCCTCAAAGCCATCTCGTGTGAAGGGGCGTCGATTGCGTAAGCGGCCTATGGGGTCGAATCCCACGTGCCCGCATGGCAATCCGCGCCGTCGCTGGAGAAGACGTTGTCGCTGCGGCATTGCGGGGCCGGGCCAAGCAAGGCCTCGGCCGGTAGCGAAGCAGACGGCTTGATGTCGGCGTCGGCGAACAGTTGGACAAGGCCGGGCTTCGTCGGTTTGTCGCAAGCGGCTGCGCAGAACGAAAACCGCACGCCTGATCCGCTCTGGATCCGAAGCGCGGTGCCACATCCGATGACAACGCCCGCTTGCGGCCCGAGCACCAGCGGGCCGTCCCGGTCGCCGTGGGGATCAGCTCTCCTTCCACCACGACGATGGTTTCGATGTGGGGGAAGCTTGCGACTTCGAGCTCACCAATAAAGCTGGTTCGGCCCACGATCATCGAGTCCGGTCCTTCCCAGGCGATTTCGCGATGCCCCACCAAGGGGTCGTCCTTGCCGAACGCTGCCCTGCGGAAAGAGCTTGCAACGGGTGCGCCGTCGGCGCGATGCAGCACTATAGCCACGGTCATGATTGCTCTTGCGCCTTGCGTCATGATTTCACTGAAACCTAGCAGTCGGTTCCGTCGTGCTAAGCAGTCAACTGGGATCGCTCAGAGTGTGCGAGATCAGTTCCCGCGGGTGGGTAGCAGGGTAGAGCGGTTGACGTTGCCAGCAACACTTCACATCCTTCCTCGCCCAAGGCCACCGCACTGTGCTCAACGCCATATGGAACGACGATGAACTCTCCGGGTTCGATGATCTCTTCACGGTCACGAAATTTCATGAGCAGGCGTCCCCGGTGAACGAAGAACAGCTGATCGTCGTGCTGCCGAAATGACCAGTTAGAGCTTCCCTTGAACAGGGCGACCTGGATTTGCATGTTGTTGACATGCACCTCGACTTTAGGCTCCCAAGGCGCGTGCAGCCCGGCAAACTCAATTGACAAATTCTTCTTGTGAATTGGCGAAAGGTGCTTGTTCAGGGCAGCGACGTCGCGAATGATCGCGGTGAGTTGGCTTGGTAGGTCATTCCCATTGGCCGGGTACTTGCCATCCAAAGCCGCAGTCCCAATCGTAAAACCAGCTGCGCCTGCGCTTTGGACGACTGCGATTCGTTCAGGGGTGTCGATCGAACCTGCAATGTAGACAGGCTTGGTGACCGCAGCGCAGACAGCCTTCATCAACTCGGGCACGTTCTGCGCCGAACGGTATGCCAGCAGGTCCAGGCCATGCACTCCATCGCGCCCTGCAATCGTCTTGGCACTTTCGACAATTTCGTCGATGGCGCCTTCAAGCACGCTCGGATGACCGGCAATCCGACCCGGAAACGGGAAGTACTGGATGCCGGTGTCCCTGAGGATCGGCAGCACATCGTCGACCCGCGTGCCACCAAGAAGAACGTCAACGCCGATTGCGGCAGCTGCCTTTGCCGAAGCAATTTCGCTTTCGCGGTCCAGTGACACGACTTCCAGATAGGAAGTTGCACCGCCCGTCCTGATGGCTGCATTGAGGCCTTTCAGCTGCTCGATCGGCACGCCGATGTCTTTGAACCCGATGTGCCGCACGCCAAAGCTGAGCGCGGTTTGAAGTTGCTGCGACGCGTCCGGAACCGTGCGGTCATTGCGCGTAAGCATGAAGATAAAGCGTAACCCCATCGGTGGTGGTTCCTTTCGAATCTAGTTCGTTTTGGTTCGCGCCGCTACCAGCCGCTTGGCGTAGGCAAGCGCCGTTTCCAAGCTGGCCTGGTCTGCAATCCCCCGGCCCGCGATGTCGAAGGCCGTGCCATGATCTGGGCTGGTGCGGACGAACGGCAGGCCAAGCGTGATGTTCACGCCCTTTTCCAGCCCGAGATACTTCACAGGGATCAGCCCTTGATCGTGGTATTGTGCCACCACAACATCGAATCGGCCTTGACGTGCTTGCATGAAGACGGTGTCGCCCGGATAAGGGCCAGTGGCGTCGATGCCCTCGGCTCGGGCCGCGTCGATTGCAGGTTGTATGATCCGGATTTCCTCGTCCCCGAAGAGGCCGCCTTCACCTGCGTGCGGATTGAGACCTGCTACGGCGACACGCGGGATCGCGAAGCCGAGAGCTTTTCCACCGTCGTGGGCGAGCCGAATGGCGGATAGCTGAGCGTCGAAATCGCCCTGTTCGATCGCCTTGCTCAGCGACGTGTGGATCGTGACGAGCACCGTGCGGATGTCATCGTTCGCAAGCATCATCGCCACGCGCTTGGCGCAGCCGTAGTCGGCCAGAATTTCGGTATGGCCGGGGTAGCGGATTCCCGCGCTGGCCATCGCCTCTTTATTGATCGGGGCCGTGACGATGCCGCTCACTTGTCCGGACTTCGCTGCTGCGATCGCTGCAACGATGGCGTCGAAGGCCGCCTGCCCGGAGATCGCGCTGATACGCCCGATTGGTGGGGACCCGGTAATGCGGGTGGTTTCGATAACTTCAATTCGCCGCGGCTCGAATTGAGCTGCATCGGCAGCGTTGATGCGTCGCACCTCGATGTTCAACCCGAGCCGGCGTACAATATCCTGCATGACAACATAGCTGCCGAACACGACGACGCGTTCGCCGCCCTTCGCAAGCACCTTCGCCACGATCTCCGGTCCAATGCCGGAGGCGTCGCCCATCGTGAGAGCAAGCGGGGGAATGTTCTTCATTGGGTTGCTCCACGTATCCGCGCGACGGCGCGCGTCAGGGCGTCGTCACTGCCAAAGCCACCGGCCTTCATCGCGAACAGGAGCGAGCGCCCATCGCCAAGCCTGGCGAGACCAAGTGGGAATCCGGGATCGAGTTCTTGCAGGATCTCGAACTCACGGACGTTGAGAAGATCCAGGATCGCGTCCATCGTGTCGCCGCCGGTGGCGATCAAAGCGCCGAAGCGTGGGCTTTGAAGCTCTTGCGCTGCGTCTTGTGCGATACGGCGCAGCACCGCTGCCGAGTCCGCCTCGCGCGCCCTTGGTCCGCGCAGCAGCATCACGCCCCTGACCTCCTGGAGTTGGTCTGCCTGCTGATGACTGCGCAAATTTGCGCTCCCAATGACGACCAAGACATCGCTACTGATGCCATCGAGCAATGGCGGTGGGGTCTTCGCTTGCACAAAACGCCGCGATAGGGCTGCAGCCATTCCGGGAGAACCAACCCAAAGGACCGACTCTGGATCCTCGATGGAAGCAATCTGCGAATCGAGTTCTTCCTGCGTTTCTGCATCAAGCAGCCTGACATTCTTGATGCAGTTGGGGACCAGGTCGACTAGCGCGGAATGCCGCACGGGATGCACGGGGTCATGGCTATACGCACTTTCCGACACCGGGATGCCGTCAACGAACTGAATGCCCCTCACTGTCGTACGTCCGGCCTGGGGGAACGCCGGCGCGAAGAGCAGCGATTTGCGGCCGCTCGCCGCAAAACATGCTTCAAGCTCCTCCGTTATGTGGCCGCGTAGAGTGGAGTCCACCGTTTTATAGAGCACGGCACGGCTGGCAAGTCGTGCGGTCAATCGAGCGACCGCCTCGAACGCTTGCGACGAAGTAGCAGACCGCGAACCGCTATCGACTGCGATTACCGCTGCCGCTTGGTTCGGAAGCTGGCGTCTGCCGATCGATGCAGTCAAGCCGCGGGCGACGAAAGGTGCTGCGCCATCTGCCGCGCTGGTGAGGTCATCGGCGAGGACCGCTATGCTGGGTTGATGATGGGTGCGCATGCATCAATTAACAAAACGTCGCCAAGTATGAATAGCGATAGTTTCTGACGAAATCGGTGATAGATTGTCACTGATGGATCGCTCGGACATACCTTCGCTCGACGACCTGCGAGCGTTCGAAGCAACAGCGCGGCTGGGTTCGGTCCGGCTTGCAGCAGACTCGCTTGCGCTCACGCACGGCGCCGTGAGTCGCCGTATCACCAAACTCGCCCATGACATCGGGGTCAGGTTGTTTGAAAAGAATGGGCGAGGCCTGCGGCTCACCCCGGCTGGCGAGACACTCAACCTGACTCTCGGGAAGTTCTTCGGTGAGTTGGCCACCACAGTGCAAAGCCTGCGTACCGCCAATGCCGGGAAGAATGCCCTTGTGCTCTCCTGCGAGCCTTCAGTTGCCATGCGTTGGCTTATTCCGCGCCTGGCGGCGCTTCAAGTGGCGCATCCGAACATGGCCCTCCACCTCTCCGTGGGTGGTGGGCTTGTGGAATTTCGCAAGAAACAGGTCGATCTCGCTATTCGACGGCTGGACTTCGCTGTGCCCGAGACATGGAACGTCCGGACCCTTTTCCCCGAAACGGTTGGGCCCGTTATGAGGCCGGAAGTGGTGCCAGCGTTCGAACGTGGCGACTATCTCGCTCTCGGGTCGAAGACTCGACCTGACGCGTGGGCGCAATGGCTGAAGACCCATCCGTCGGCGCGTCGACCCACAGAAATGCGATACTACGACAATCACGCGCTGATCGTCGAGGCAGCGTCCGCAGGCTTGGGTGTAGCCCTCAGTCCGCTCGTACTCGCGGTTGACGATGTGGAACGAGGAAGCCTGGCGGCGCCTGCTGGCTTTGACCCCGACGGCAGTCAATATGGGTTGATATGGTTGGGGTCGAGTGAACTGCAAGGTGTGGAGTTTGAACTCGCAGAGTGGCTCCAAGCGCAGTTCAGCGGCCTGAGCCCCCAGCACCTTTGAAAGAGCGCCCTGCGAGCTTCGCCTAGCTGAATGTGGTCGACCGGCATCGAAAAGCAGCAACCGAGCATTGATAGGCCGGGTAGAGTTTCTCGATGAGCGGCACAGTTTGCCGTGCTTGGTTCCGCACTACCATTTTACAGGCATCCTGATGAGGCATCGCATGGGCGCATCACGGGCTTCGTACAGGTGACGCCGGTTACTACCTACCTTCAACGCCTGGATGGGTGCCAATCCATTTCAAATGCGGAAAATCCCGGCGCGGCGGATCGTGCAAATTCCTGTGACAAGGAATGCCGTGCCCGCCTTGGACAGGTCGGCACGGCGGCTGGCCTCATTGCTCATTCATTTTTGGGGCAATCACTCTCAGACTCTCACCTATCCCACGCTATCATCATCAGGCCAAACAGAGTGAAATGCCAATTCGGACGCTCTTTTCAGAAGTTCGTGCTGCTCGCGGGCCAAGTTTCGATGACTCTGCGGAAACAGAACAGTCAAACTGGCTGAAAGAACGGAGCCAACCTCTTTATGGCGGGCAGGCTCCAGAGGACATCCGATAAGGCACAGTTTGCCCCATCGGTGAGTTCTCCAAGAAAAGGGAACACAGTTCGGTACACGGCCGGATTTTCATAAGGGAGTGGCCTGGATGAGCAGAACCCGTCTCTCGCGGCCTCAGCGTGCGAAGCGTCGAGATGCCCAGGCTACGGCTGTTGCGGTGAGGCGCTTCTGCTCAAAGGGCGATGATGCGGTCCGCAACAGCGTGGACCCGCTCGGTTGAAGGGGATCTGATCCAGATGGTCGCAAGCATCCAGGCTGTTGCCCCCCATGACATAGCGCTTTCGGTGCGCGATCTGACCGTAAGCCTGCCGGCCGGGATGGAGCGGGTCCATGCGGTCGAGAATATCTCGTTCGATCTGAAACGCGGCCAGATCCTCTGCATCATAGGCGAGTCCGGATCAGGCAAGTCGGTCACGGCGAACGCGATCATGGGGCTCCTGCCCAAGGTGATCCGCCTCTCATCGGGTTCAATACAGTTGGAGGGGATGAACATCATCGGCATGTCGCCCGACAAGCTGCGCAACCTGCGTGGTCGGGTCGTGTCGATGATCTTTCAGGATCCGCTCTCGGCGCTCAATCCCCTGATGACCGTGGGCGCGCAGATTGACGAGGTCATGGCCGCGCATGGATACGGCACGCCAAAAACCTGCCGCGACCGCGCCATCGAGCTGCTCACTGAAGTGGGCCTGCCTGACCCCGAACTCATGTATCATCAGTACCCTTTCCGGCTTTCGGGCGGGCAGCGACAGCGCGTCATGATCGCCATGGCCTTGGCGCTCGAGCCGACGGTGCTGATCGCCGATGAGCCAACCACTGCGCTCGACGTGACCACCCAGGCACAGATTCTGGAGTTGATCCGCGACATTCAGCGCCGCAAGGGCATGAGCGTGATGTTCATCACCCACGATTTTGGCGTGGTGGCGGAGATCGCCGACAGCGTCGTGGTGATGGAAAAAGGTCACATCGTCGAGCAGGGCAGCGCCGAGCAGGTGCTGAAGTCGCCCAAGCATCCCTATACGCAGCGCCTGATCGCGGCCGTACCGCATCTGACCGGCGAAGATCGCCCTCGTGCGGAAGCCGCCAGCAAGGAGCCGATCCTGAAAGTCGAAGGTCTGGTGAAGACCTATCGTGGCGGCAGCGCGCTATTCGGAGCGCAGCGGATTGTGATGGCGGTGAACGAGGTTTCGTTCGAACTGGCGCAAGGCCGCACCCTGGGCGTCGTAGGCGAGAGCGGTTCAGGAAAATCCTCGCTGGGCCGGCTTCTGATCAAATTGCTGGACAGCGACGGCGGCGAGATTTTGTTCGAGGGATCTGACATCGCCAAGCTTTCCGAAGCGAAGTTCCGCCCACTTCGACCGCGGATCCAGATGATCTTCCAGGATCCCTTCGCGTCTCTGAACCCACGCTCAACGGTCGGCCATATCATCACGGTCGGTCCGGTGGCACACGGAATGCCTTACGCCCAAGCGCGCGAGGAAGCGCGGGCGCTCCTGGCCCATGTCGGTCTCGATGTCGGCGCCTTCGGCCGCTATCCGCACGAGTTCTCGGGTGGGCAACGCCAGCGCATAGGCATCGCGCGCGCGCTGATGTTCAAACCGAAGCTGCTCATTGCCGATGAGGCGGTTTCCGCGCTCGACGTGTCGATCCAGGCGCAGATCCTGCAGCTTCTGGACCAGATCCAGCGCGAGACTGGCGTATCGATGGTCTTCATCACGCACGACCTGCGAGTCGCCAGCCAAATCTGCGATGAAATCGCCGTGATGCAGAAGGGCCGGATCGTCGAGCGCGGACCGCCCTCGCAGATATTCCTGAACCCGCAAGCAGCCTACACGCGCCAACTCGTGGCGGCGATTCCGGGGGAGCGGCCAGGCAATGCCCGTCCCATTGCAGCAAACGCATGAAAAATAACAAGAGAGGAACTACGATGACCAAAAATGCAACGACTACATCCAACTATTCGAGACGCCAGGCACTCCGACTGATGGCGCTAGGGGGGGCTGCAGGCTTGATCGCGCCCAATCTTCTGGGCAAGTCCGCTTTCGCCAAGACCCCTGCCACGGGCCCGGCCGGTCGCGTCGTCGTCGGCCTCTCACAAGAGCCGACGGTGTTCAATCCGCTGATGGCGCATATCGAAGTCGATGACGCGGTCCATTTCTCGGTTTTCGATGCGTTGGTCAGGATGGATGCCGAAGGTGTCCTTCAGCCGAACCTCGCGGCCGAGGTGCCAAGCCAGAAGAACGGCGGCATTTCGGAGGATGGTCTCAACTGGCGCATCCGGTTACGTGACAATGTTCGCTGGCACGACGGCGAGCCCTTCACGGCCGAGGACGTGAAATTCACCCTTGAGCTCATCACCAACCCGAAATTTCGCGCTTGGCGTACAAGCGGCCATTCGCTCGTGCAGGACATTACGGTGGTTTCGCCCACCGAGATCACCTGGCGGATGAAGGAGGCTTTTGCGCCCTATCTGTCGTTCCTGGCCGAAACCTTCATAGTGCCCAAGCACATCCTGGGGAAAGAGGGCGATCCGAATACAGCGGCGTTCAACCAGGCGCCGATCGGCACCGGCGCTTTCAAGTGGAGCCAACGGGTAGCCGGCGACCATATCGAGCTCGTCGCCAACCCCGAGTATGCCGGCGAGGGCCCCTATGTCGAGCAGCTCATCTTCAAATACATCCCCGATATGACGGTGCTCTACACGCAGTTCAAGAGCGGCGACGTCGACCTGGTCGATCAATCCTACATTACCGCCGACCATTATGCTGAAGCCCGCGAATTGCCAGACCGCGTGGTGACACTGGAGACCGGCGCATCCGTGGAGTCGATCTACCTCAATCTGGGGCGCCCGCAGTTCAAGGACCTGGCAGTGCGCCAGGCGCTTTACGCCGCAATGGACAGGAAAGCGATCGTTGACACGATCTATTACGGCGTGGGCACTCTCACCGAGACCTTCATGCCGAAGGAGTCCTACTACTACAATCCGAACCTGCCCGCGCAGGAATTCAATATGGACCGCGCGCGACAAATTCTGGATGAGGCCGGCTGGGCGCCAGGCCCGGATGGAATTCGCGCCAAGGATGGAGTGCGACTGTCCTTTGCCAATTCGACGACGTCAGGCAACAATCTTCGCGAGCAGACGCAGCAGTTCCTGCAGCAGACGTTTGCCGAGATCGGCGTCGAGATGACGATCTCGAACTTGCCGGCTGCGGTCATGTGGGGCGAATTCTGGCTGAAGTCGCAGTTCGACACCGCCATGGTGGGCGTTACC
Source organism: Mesorhizobium sp. B2-4-7 (assembly GCF_006442685.1). Lineage (NCBI taxonomy): Bacteria > Pseudomonadati > Pseudomonadota > Alphaproteobacteria > Hyphomicrobiales > Phyllobacteriaceae > Mesorhizobium > Mesorhizobium sp. B2-4-7. The sequence continues at coordinate 42,830 of NZ_VFVH01000017.1, read as the reverse complement.
TATCTGATTGCCGCGGACCCCGACGCCACAAACCGCCTCCATACGAAGGCAATCGCTGCTCAAGGCGGGCACGGTTCGAACACCGGGCAGTATTCCAACCCCGAAGTCGATGCCCTGCTTGAAAAGGGTGCTCGCAGCTTCGATCAGGAAGAGCGGCACGGGATCTATAACCGCGTGCAGGAAGTGGTGCGTCACGATCTGCCCTTCCTGCCGCTGTTAGCGATCACCAACGTGCTCGGACGCAAGGCAGGGTTGGACGGTTTCAAGCCCAATGCCAACACGCGCACCGCGTCGTGGCATGCCGCAGACTGGCGCTGGAAGGCCTGATCCATCCTATTGCCGTCGCCGGATTTCACTGCGGCGACGGCAACAGCCTAAAATCGCCAACCCACAACGGAGGACTCAGAATGCGCGGCTTCCTGCTCAATCGCCTCTCGCAGAGCCTGGTGCTGCTTGTGATCGTTTCGATCATCGGCTTCGGCATTCTGAACCTCCTCCCGGGCGGCCCACTGGCGCAATTCGGGCTCGATCCCGGAATGACCCAGCAGGATATCGAGCGGCTGAAGGGATTGCTTGGCCTCGATCGGCCTATATGGATCCAATACCTGGACTGGGCATGGCGGCTGCTGCAGGGCGACTGGGGACACTCCTTCCGCGACGGAGCGCCGGTATTGCAGATCATTGGCAGCCACGTGTTCGCCACGCTGCTGCTGATGGGATCTTCAACCGTGATTGCGATCTCCATTGGCGCCTGGATTGGAATTCGGGGCGCCACACGCCGCTACTCGCTATTCGACTATCTAGCGACTGTCGGTGCCATGATCGCTTTGTCGGTCCCTACCTTCTGGTTCGGACTCGTCGGCATCTACATCTTTTCCCTGAAGCTGGGCTGGCTGCCCGCGGGCAATATGTCCGAGATCGGAGATGCCTCGATCCTGGGATATCTCCACCATTTGATCCTGCCAAGTATCGTGCTGTCGCTGGTCCATGTCGCGATCTGGAGCCGCTACATGCGGACGGCGACCCTCGACGCCATCAGCCAGGACTTCGTCAAGACGGCTCGGGCCAAGGGATTGAGCGAACGGCGGATTCTGATGAGGCATGTCGTCGGCAACGCACTCTTGCCGATGATTACCTTGGCCGGGATGCAGCTTCCCAGTGTTCTCACCGGCGCTCTGGTGACCGAAACCGTCTTTACCTGGCCGGGAATGGGACGGTTGTTCCTGGATAGCCTTGGCTATAGCGACTATCCGGTTGTGATGGGGCTTTTGATGTTCTCGGCCATCCTCGTTCTGCTTGGAAACCTAATCGCCGACATTGTCGTCGCTATTGTCGATCCACGTATTCGCCTGGCTTGAGCGCGCAACTTCCCCGACAGGAGACAGCCGATATGACCGCTCTCACCGCAAATGCAGCTCCAAGCCGATGGACAAACAACCGCGCGGCGCTTCGTTTCATGAGACACCGCCTGGCGCTGCTCGGGTTGGCGATGATCATTTTCCTCGTGCTTGCTTGCGTGCTCGGCCCCCATCTACTGCCTTATGACTCACTGTATATCGATCTGCGGGCCCGCTTTGCCCCACCGCTGACGGGCCACCACTTTCTGGGCACTGATCCGCTTGGCCGCGACCTTGCGGCAAGATTGTTGATGGCGGGACGAATCTCGCTGCTGGTGGGTTTCTTCGCCATGGTGTTGTCGACCCTCGTCGGCACGCTTGTCGGCGTGATCGCCGGCTATCGCGGCGGCTGGATCGGGGCGACGCTGATGCGCACGGTCGATGGCTTCCTGTCGTTCCCTTCGATCTTTCTGCTCCTGGCGCTGGCTGCGGCACTGAAGCCCAGCCCTGTGATGATCACCGTCATCATCGCCCTCACCAGTTGGATGGAGGTTGCCCGTATCGTGGAAGCGGAAGTCCGCTCGTTGCGGGAACGCGAGTTCGTCCTGGCCGGGCGCATGCTGGGATTGAGCGGCACCCACATCATGTTCCGCGAGATACTGCCCAACGCCATGGGACCCATTATCGTTGCTTCCACCCTGACGGTCGCGCGCGCCATTCTGATGGAAGCCTACATCAGCTTCCTGGGCTACGGAATTCAGCCGCCATTGCCCAGCTGGGGCAACATGCTCAACGGCGCCCAGCAATATCTGGGCAGCGCACCTTGGCTGGCCATCATTCCCGGAGCTGCAATCACCATCGCGGTGACCAGTTTCAATTTCATTGGTGACGGACTGCGTGACGCGCTGGACGTCCGGGACGACCATATTTGAAGTGCCGCGAGCGGCCGCTTTCTTAATCCCTGGAACATCAAGAGAAGTCAGTCACGTGCAAGAGCCCAAAGTCGCCGAAAAGAACACGCCCTACTGGTGGGAAGCGGCGCCCGTCATGCCGCTGCCGCGGCAGCCGCTGGCAAAGAAGCTCGATGTGGTGATTGTCGGCGCCGGCTATGCCGGGCTTTCGGCTGGGCTTGTGCTGGCGCGCGAGGGGCGCTCGGTCGCCGCTTTCGATGCGATGCATCCGGGCGAGGGTGCTTCCACGCGCAACGGCGGGATTACGAGCGGCAGCATCCGGCCGGACCATGCCACGATCACCCGGCGCTTCGGTGAAGAGAAGGCCATGGCGATCGAGGCCGAGGGCAAGATCGCGCGCGAATTCCTCTACGACTTCATCAAGACCGAAGGGCTCGACTGCGACTTCCGGCTGGTTGGCCAGTTCAAAGGCGCTTTCGGGTATCAACAGTATGAGATAATGGCGCGTGGCGCCGAGACACTGGCGAAGAAACTGGGGATCCAGTCCTACGCCGTTCCGCATGCCGAGCAGCGAAATTATATCGGCACCGATTTCTACCGCGGTGGAACCGTCCGGATGGACATTGGCGCGCTGCATCCCGCAAAATTCCACGCTGAACTCCTGCGGGTGGCGCTCGGATCCGGGTTGACGGTCCATTCGCATACAGCGGTCAAATCGATCGAGAGGAATGGTTCGGGGTTCCGCGTCACGACACCGGCAGGGACGGTGGATGCACGGCAGGTTCTGGTCTGCACCAATGGCTATACCGACGGCGCCGCTCCGTTCCTGCGTCGCCGCTTGGTTCCGGTCCGCAGCCGGATCATCGTGACCGAGGAACTTGCGCCCGATGTCATGGCGCAACTGATGCCGAAGCTGATGACGATCACCGAAAACCGGCAACTCGGTTTTTATTATCGTCCCTCGCCCGACGGGAAACGCATTCTGCTGGGCGGGCGCGACAGTTCTCGCGTCGGCGATCCGGTGGCGCCGAAACTTCTGCTACGCAAGGGCTTGGTGAACCTTTTCCCGGAATTGGAAAACGTCCGCCTTTCGCATTGCTGGTTCGGCAACGTGGCGATGAACCGCGATATGCTGCCCCGCATCTTCGAGAAGGAAGGTGTGGTCTATGCCACCGGCTTCTGCGGTTCGGGCGTGGTCTGGGCGCCATGGATCGGCATGCGTGCGGCCCACAAGCTGATGAGGCATGGCGAGCAGTCCCGCACGGCGTTCGACTTTCGACCGCCTTCGGCCATCCCGCTCTATCGCGGCGATCCGTGGTTCATGCCTGCGATTATCCAGGGCTACCGGTTGCAGGACCGTATCGCCTTCTGGCGCGCCAGCCGCTGACGGCCAAAGGTGACGGCCTTTTTTGACTATTCGTCGCTGCGGCCCGGCTGGAGGCACCGCGGAGCTTGAGGGCGCTGGCGAAGCGCTATGGAATCAACCAGAAGACCGTCGCGAAGTTGCAGAGTCGAATCTGTGTCCTCGATCTGCCGATTGGGCCGAAGGAGGCGCGGTCGACCCTGCTCACGGTCGATGAAGAGGCCGTCATCGTCGCCTTTTGACGCTATACGCTGCTGCCGCAGGATGACTGCTTCTATGCGTTGCAGCCGACGATCCCGCATCAGGGCAAGCAGCACAAGTTCGTCGCCATCTATCGTACCTCGAAGGGCGCCTTCATGGAATTGCATGAGAAGGCCACCACTGTCGTCTCCCGAGAGTTCCTGCTCCGGCTGATCGCGGCCGTTCCCCATAAGATCCACACAGTGCTCACCGACGATGGAATCAGTTCACCACACCTAATGCCGGAGGCTCGGCCGTGCCGCAGATCAATGAGGCTATCGCCAACGGCGAACGCTTCTGGGCGCACGCCTTCGAATATGCCTGCGCCACGAACGACATCGAGCACCGTACGACTAAGGCCAAGCATTGGACCAATGGACAGGTCGAGAGGATGTACCGCACGATTAAGGACGCCACGGTCAAACGCGTCTACTAGGGAAGTCACGATCAGCTCAGGTAACACCTCGGACTTCTTCGCCGACTACAACTTCGCACGCAGGCTCAAGACCCTCAAGCGCGTTCCAACGGACTCGCGAAGCGGTTACGCCGCCCTGCGCCGAACTGGAACTCGGTCGGGCTTGAGCAGATCGTATCGGTCAAGGGATCAAGAAACCGCACATCTGGCGAAGTCCTAGATGATTTCGGCACATTCTTTCGAGCGCACGATGCGATGAAGGGCTGATCGGAACTTTGCTTCCGCATTCATGGCAGCCGAGGTTGGTTGGAACATGTCGCCCCGAGTCGAGCGCATTCACAGCGATGAGCGTCTCCCGGCCGAAGTCGACGTCGTCATCGTCGGCGGCGGCATCCTCGGCTCTACGGCCGCCTATTTCCTGGCGAAGCGTGGCCTCTCTGTGGCTCTGCTAGAGAAGGGCCACGTCGCCTGTGAACAATCGAGCCGAAACTGGGGTTGGTGCCGTCAGCAGAACCGCGATCGGCGCGAACTGCCGCTCTCGGTGATCTCCATGCGACTGTGGGACGAGCTGACGCGCGATATCAATCGGGACCTTGGATTTCGACGCTGCGGTCTCGTCTATGCGACTCACGACGAGGCTGTGCTCGCCGGCTGGGAAAGGTGGCGCGAGGTCGCCAGGGAGTACGAGGTCGACACCCGCATGCTGAGCCGGGCGGAGGTGGCCGAGCGCGTCCCCGAAGCACGCGACAAATGGGTCGGCGGGACCTATTCAGACCGGGATGGTAAGGCAGAACCTGCGCTCGCCGCGCCGGCTATCGCCGAAGGGGCCAGAGCTCTGGGCGCCACCATCCACCAGGAATGCGCCGCGCGGGCGCTCGACTTGGCCAATGGCAAGATTGCGGGCGTGCACACGGAGAAGGGCTACATCAGAACCGGCGCGGTGCTGTGCGCCGCTGGCGCCTGGTCCTCGCGCTTCCTTAGGCCGCTCGGGATCAGTTTCCCCCAAGCAAGCATCCGGCAGACCGCGCTGCGTTCCACCCCGACAATCAACATAGGCGAGGCGGTCTCCACACCCTACTGCACGATCACGCGCCGACTGGACGGCAGCTATACGCTTGCGATCAGCGGCAAGGCGAACCTCGAAATCACGCCCCAAGCTATCCGGTATAGTCGGGAATTCATGCCGCAATTCTTGCGTCGCCTAAAGAACGTCAGGCTCGGCATCGGCCAATCGTTCCTTTCGGGGCCGGATTCAATGCCGGCGCTGCTGACCAGCGACGATCGGATCTTCGAACAGAATCGGGTGCTGGATCCTCCACCCTTAAAATGGCTGGTAAGCCAAGTGGTGGAGAGTGTCCGGAAGACCTTCCCCCAACTCGGCGACATAGAGATCGATAGTGCCTGGGGCGGCTTCGTCGATTGCACGCCGGACGCAGTGCCTGTGGTGTCGCAGGTGGACGCGGTGAAAGGTCTCGTCCTCGCGGCGGGCTGCTCGGGCCACGGCTTCGGTTTGGGCCCGGGGCTTGGCTATCTGGCCGCAGAGCTGGTCGTAAACGACACGCCTTGCGTCGATCCTACACCGTTCCGCCTGTCGCGTCTGGTCGACGGCTCGAAGCTGGACATCGCCGCTATCTGAAGATCAGTGGGAAGTCAGGCCTGACGCGCACCAACAAGCGCCGCTATGGCCTGCAGGACAAGATCGCCTGGTGGCGGGCCCAACGCTGACGGCTAAAGCTGGCGGCCCATTGACCATGCGGCGCTGCGGCCCGGCTGAATGATCGCGTCTCCAACGAAGACCATCACATGCACTACATCTCCACACGCGGCCATTGGTTGGGACTAGCCTCAAGGGGGCGATCTACGGCACGAACGTCCATGGCAGAATTCTGATGGCGACGATGACGCTGGTTTCTCACTCAGGCTATCGAATCTGGGACTTGGTTGCCATTCGGTCGTTGGCGGTGGACCGGAGTCTTGAGCTCCATGCGGCGCCATGAACCACGGCTCGGCTGTAAAGGTCTTTTCCAGTGCAGCGGAAAAATTCGTCGGCTGGGATCTGCCGGTGTGAAGGCGGTCAGTGGTGGGACGCTTTCGCGCGGATCAGCGCGTTGGCCATGTAGAGATCCTGGAGAGAGATACCGGAACTGTCGAAGACAGTGATTTCATAGTCGAAGCGGCGTCCGGGGGCACGCCTTTCAATGACGTCGCCGATTGGTGTTATCGCATGCACGCCGGCATCGATCTCGTCGAGCACGTGTTGGAACTCGCCGATCTGGACGGACTGGGAAAGCAGATCACAAAAGAGACGTGCTCTGGGAAATAGTTCTCTCGGCAATTCGCACTTGCCCGGAGCATCCGACCCCATGCTGACGATATGGGTTCCGGGTCCCACCCAAGCGGAATCGAACAGGGCTTCGCGTGAGGGTGTCACTGTGACCACGATGTCGGCTGCGCGGACGGCTTCTTCGGGCAAGGCAGCGCGCGCGTCCAGGCCCCTTCTCGCGATCTGATCGAGAAGAGCGTCGCGCCGTGGTGAAGGCCGGGCGACGACCAGCACGGTTTCGATTGGGCGGATGCGTGCCAGCGCCATCACTTCGAAGCCCGCCTGATTGCCGGCGCCGAATATCGCCAGGACCTTGGCTTGCTTGCGCGCAAGGAAATCGGCAGCAACCGCGTCGGCTGCGGCCGTCCTGTAGGCGTTGACCTTCCCAGCCTCGATAACGGCGCGGAGCCGACCTGAATGCTGATCGAGCAGCACGATTGTGGAGTTGTGGCGGGGAAGGCCACGTGCCGGGTTGCCCGACCAGAAGGAGCCAATTTTCACCCCGGTTAGGTCATCCGACGAACCGGATTTGATTGAGAAGGTATTGGTTGCCTCCTGTGTGCGCCCGAGAACAGCGGGAAAGATCCAGCTCCGCCGCGACGCTGCTGCCACGAAAGCCTCCCGCGCCGCCTCGAAAGCAAGCTCATGCGTGACAAGGGCGGCCGATTCCTCCTCGCTGATGTAGATCATCCAAAGTTCCCCATGTGCGTCAGTCGTTTATCGCTGGTTGCAGCTACGGCGTTACCGAGGCTGAAATCGCACCCCACGGCGAACGATGCGGACCTCAGCCGATCGCAGGGCAACCAGGCGGAGCGATTCTAGGTGCCCGATAGTCCTCGCCTGATTTGCGCAATTTGGGATGCCGAGGAACTGCTTAAAACGAACAATCCCGCTGAATTGAAAGCGCAAAACAGCAGCGAAATCTGTCCGCCGGACGCCACTCTAAGGTGCGACTTCAATCCTGGATCGAATGACAGCGTTGCACTTATGGCAATTGAGCATGGCACAGACATCGTCAGCAACCAGATGGAGCTGATGAAATTGGAGCCCCGCCATTTGCCGGGCGCGTTGAAGCTGTCGCAGGAGATGGGCTGGCCCTATCGCCTGGAGGATTGGGAATTTGCCGCAATGGTTGGAAATGGTCTGGTCCTGGAGCGGGGAGGACACGTGATCGGCACGGCCATGTCCTGGAGCTACGGACCGACCTATGCTTCCGCCGGAATGATCATCGTCACCGGCTCCGCGCAAGGCGGCGGCAACGGCTCCCGGCTCTTTGATGGATTGCTTGCGGCTACACAGGGGCGCCACGTGCTGCTCAATTCGACCGAAGAGGGGCTCGCGCTCTATAAACGGCGTGGCTTCACTGCCTGGGGCACTGTACTTCAGCACCAGGGCCCGCTGACTGTTGCCGTGACGCAGACGACCCCTGACATCCGTCAGGCGACGGTCTTAGACCTCGCGGCAATCCAGGCCTTCGACGAACGGGCCACCGGCATGCCCCGGACGGCGATGGTGGCTGCGCTCGCCGATGCGGGCAAGGTCGTCGTTATCGAGCGCGCGGGGCGGGTTGCCGGCTACGCCATCGCCAGGAAGTTCGGGCGCGGCTATGTTGTCGGCCCCTGTGCGGCCGAAAGCGTGGAGGACGCGCGGCTTCTGATCCTGGCCCAGCTTTCGAAGCTTCGCGATCAATTCGTTCGCATCGACGTCTATGCCGAGGATGGATTGGGCGACTGGCTTGAGAGCCTCGGCCTCAAGCGGACCGGCAGTGCCACCGCTATGGTCAAAGGGCAACGACCCGTTTCTGACGGGCTGGCCCACATGTACGCATTGGCAAACCAGTCGTTCATTTAGGAAACAAGGTCATGGACAATAGGGCGGCAAATCTATCAGGGAGCGCGACGGCGAAGAGTATCGACGCCCTTGTGACGCCGACCCTGCTGCTGGACCGCGGACGGCTCGGACGCAACATTCAACGCCTCGCTGAACGCGCCAAGAAGCTCGGCGTGGTGCTGCGTCCGCACATGAAGACGGCCAAGAGCATCGACGTCGCTTGCGACGTGTTTCCACAGGGACCCGGTCCCATCACGGTCTCGACCGTCGCCGAGGCGGCGTATTTCGCGGACCACGGCTTTCGCGACATCACCTATGCCGTCGGCATCTCGCCGGCTTCGGCAAGGCGCGCCATGGAGCTTTGTCGCCGTACCGGCGCCGATGTGAAGCTGCTTCTCGATTGCGTGGACCAGGCCGACGCCCTGGCCCGAGTGCGCGAAGCCACCGGCATGACGCCCTCGGTCCTCATCGAACTGGACTGCGACTACCATCGCGGTGGCTTGAGGCAGGACGACCCAAGATTGCTCGACGTGGCCAACAGGGTTGTCGCTGCCGGTGCCAAGCTCGTCGGCGTTCTCGCTCACGCGGGCGAATCCTACGGCTTGAACACACCCAATGCGCTGGTCAAGGCAGCGGAGAACGAGCGTTCAGCCGCCGTGCGCGCCGCTGAAATCCTGCGCGCTTATGGCCACGCCTGTCCGGTCGTCAGCGTCGGCTCGACGCCGACAGCGCATTTCGCCCAGAACCTGGAGGGTGTCACGGAGCTGCGCGCCGGCGTCTACATGTTCTTCGATCTCGTCCAGCATGGGGTTGGCGTCTGCGACCGCGACGATCTCGCAATTTCCGTTTTAGCCACCGTTATCGGCTCCAAGCCGGAAAATGGATGGGTGCTGGTTGACGCTGGGTGGATGGCGCTATCGCGCGACCGGGGAACCGCAAACCAGCAGATCGACCAGGGTTACGGCGTGGTCTGCGACGAAAAGGGGCGCGTGCTTGAAGATGTGATTGTGGCCCAGGCCAGCCAGGAACACGGTATCCTCTCCATTCGTGCCGGTTCCGGGAAATCCATGCCCGAACTGCCGCTCGGGTCTCGGGTCCGGATCCTGCCCAACCATGCGTGCGCGATGGCTGCCCAGCATGACTTCTACAGCGTCGTCAACGGGGACAGCCCCAAGATTGAAACGCGTTGGGAGCGGATGCGCGGCTGGTAGACGCGCGAACACACGCCTCGGACGAGCCCACTCTAATCAGCACTGGCGGTCAAGAAAATGAAATTTGCCTCTTACTGGTTGGATAAGTCGACGCTGATAGGCAGCACCATGACTGATGTCATGGATGGGCGCCCCGACCTGAACCTCTGGAAGGATTTCGAATGGCCAGCGATACCCGGCTATTTCGGGCGCCCCTGGTTCCTGCCGGTTCTGGGTGCCTATTCCCGTATTAAGGATCTTGTCGCGTGATCCCGCCCCTCGAACATCTGTCGCGCAACGGCCACCTGGACAAGTTCTTCATCGACGGTCGATGGGCCGAGCCACGCGGCACCGCCAAGGGCTTGGTGGTGAACCCCTCCACCGAAGAGGTTGTGGCTCGGTTTCCGCTCGGAAACAGCTTGGACGTGGATGCGGCCGTTGCAACGGCCCGCCGGGCATTCGCCGCCTGGAGCCGGACCACGCCGGAATATCGTGCCGGTCTGCTCGACCGCCTGCAGGCGCTGGTCGAGGCGCGCAGTGAACTGCTTGCGCAATGCCTCACCCTCGAAATGGGCGCGGCGATTGGATATGCGCGCACCGCCCAGGTGCCGCTGGCGATCGCGCATATCAAGGTCGCTCGCGATGTGGTGACAGCCTTTCCCTTCGTCAAGCAGCGGGGCCAAACCGCCGTCACCCACGAACCGATCGGTGTCTGCGCCTTGATCACGCCATGGAATTGGCCCCTTTACCAGATCACCGCCAAGGTTTCGCCCGCGCTCGCGGCAGGCTGCACGGTCGTGTTGAAGCCGAGCGAGCTTTCTCCCCTGGACGCTCTGCTGTTCGCCGAGGCGATCGAGGAAGCCGGCTTCCCTGCCGGCGTTTTCAACCTCGTGCAGGGTGATGGTCCGGGCGTAGGTGCTTGTCTCGCCTCCCATCCCGATGTCGACATGATCTCCATTACCGGGTCCACCCGCGCGGGCATTGCGGTGGCCCAGGCGGCAGCGCCGACGGTCAAGCGTGTCGCGCAGGAGCTCGGCGGCAAGTCGCCCAACGTGATCCTGCCGGACGCCGATCTCGACCGCGCCGTTTCCCTGGGCATAGCCGCCGCCTTCCGCAATCTCGGCCAGTCATGCAGCGCTCCGACACGCATGATCGTGCCACGTCCGCTGCTCACCGAGATTGAGGCAATCGCCAAGAGGGTCGCGGCCCAGATCGTCATTGGCGATCCTCTTTGCGAAGCCACCACTCACGGTGCGATCGCCAATCGTGCCCAATTCGACCGCATCCAAACCATGATCGGCGTCGGCATATCGGAAGGCGCCAAGGTCGTCATCGGCGGACCTGGTCGTGCACACGATCTGAACGTCGGCCTCTATGTGAAGCCGACGATCTTTTCGGCCGTGCGCACTAACATGCGCATTGCACAGGAAGAGGTTTTCGGTCCAGTTCTCTGCATCATCCCCTACGACACAGTTGATGAGGCCGTCAGCATTGCCAATGACACGGTCTATGGTCTGGGAGCCCATGTGCAGGGCAATGATATGGACGCCGTCAGAGACGTCGCATCGCGCATTCGCTCCGGTCAGGTGCATCTCAACTACCCGGCCTGGGATCCGCACGCGCCGTTTGGCGGTTTCAAGCAGTCCGGAAACGGACGCGAATATGGGATCGAGGGCATGCTGGAATATCTGGAGGTCAAATCCATCCTCGGCTATTTCTAGGCGATCTTTGCCCGGCGCAGAGGCGCGCCGTCGGAGCCATTCATGCCAAGAGTACAAGAGACCGACGGTGAATTGGTCGAGATCATCATGAACGAAGCCAAGTTTCGCGGCCAGTTCGTCCTGTTCGACCTCAGAGAGCCTTTATGAGCCTCCATTGGTTCAATCCCCCGGTCTCTATCAGGACTGGCAAGCCTGGCATGACGTATAGCTGCAACAACGTCGAGGGTGCAGCTCGGGAGCTCATGGGGTGGAACGATCGCGGCCCCAAATGGGACCTTGCGGTACGCGCCTGCCTGTCCTGTTTGGCTGGCGACATGACACCTGAGGATGTCCGCCAGGCGTTCATTGCCGCTGCTGAGGAGGGAGGCAAGCTGCTTGCCAGCGGTTGAGACTATAGCTTACTCCATGTCTGGCACGTCGCCACCCACAAACAGCGTCGTCGGCTCCCGTATTCGCGCAGTACCGGGTTGGCTTCACGCGACCTCGCAATGACGCCGGCATGGTTCCCCGCCAAGTCCTTGCGGTCCATATCGCCCGATCTCCAGTCGGCTGGTCCGAAGACAGGCCGGAGGTCGCCAGTCTCATCGCGGCCAAAGGCGGTGACGACGATTAGCTTCGGGGCTTTATGTTGCGGCATCAGGTTATCTGAGATGGGGGTCCTCTTTGGGCTGGAGCAAGAGCCGGTGGACGTTGAGCGGTGGAGGGGGCAGAACCTCGGTCATCTCGAATAGAGGCACCGATAGGCCGCCTTGCTCTGGCGCTGTGTGCTTTGACTTAAGGTCCGCTATTTCCTCGTCGCGTCTGGCAATTCGGCTTTCCAGATTGGCGATACGCTCAGTCAGCAAATACCGTCCAACAGCGAAGCCGCCGCCTCCAAACAGCACGGCAAACGTGGCAAAGGCTGCCGGGTTGGCCGCTACCAGCGCAGAGTTACTCTCAATGAAAGCGATAAGGTCATGCATTGAGGGTTGTCTGTCTCACCCCAGCACAGGCGGCGTAGGATCGAAGCTGATCGCCACGAGCCCCGGATGCCTGTGAGCGAGGGCGAGGATCTGTGTCTCAAGCTCGCAGTTGTAAGCCATGAGCGCCTTTACGGTCTCAAGGGGCGTTTCGTAGCGGGCGATGAGCTTCTCCGCCTCCGCGTGTAGTTCGGCTTTGGTTTCGGCGTCTAGGTGCATCGTGCCCATTGCAGTATTTTCCTAACGGGTTGCTCTGCGGGGTGCCGAGCGCGCGTCAAGGCGGTCCTGAAGGTAACCGTTGAGAACGATCATTTCCTTGAGGGCCTTCATCAACGTCGCCCTTGTGTACGGCAACGAACCTGTCGACGGTGGCTTGAAGGGCAGCCTCTTGCCGGCTGTCGAGTGACACAACGCAATCCACCTGAACGCCTCCTAATGTCGTGGACAGTGAACAAAAATGGAACAAAACTGTCAAGAGTGAAATGACTAGACGAGGAATAAATCCCTTTTTTTGGGCTCTGCCTGACAGGGATGGAAGACGGAAGCGCGGGCCGCACGCCGACACCTGAAGCGTGCGCGTCAGTGCCTTCATGGGCATGATCAAGTGAGCAGAGAAACGGTTGAGAGAATCGATGGGATGATCATAGCCCTGGCCGCGGAGGAGTGCTCTTTCTTTGCTTCCTCTTCCCCTTCGGCCATCGAACGACGCGGAACTCTGAGGCCGCCTCGTCCCTTTAAGGCATAGCTCTACCTGCTGAAGGCAACCAGGATGCCGAGCTCTTCCTGCATGGCGCCATGTGGCCCTCGATGCAGGAACTCGCAGTCCATCGAGGGGCCCCGCTGGCTCCCGCCGGCGGGCTCTTCAGTCACCCAGCGAAACGAAGCCGCTTCCGGCAAGTCCGGAGACTAAAGGAGGTTCCGATGAGAGAGCACGGCGGCGGACCCGAAGATGACGAGGGCATGCAGTTGCTTGCTCGGCGGCTGGCTTGAGAGGTCGGCATCCCGGAACGAGAACCGCGCGGTCAAGCTCATTGGTACCGACTGGAGTTCTTTGGGCGCGAAGCAAGTTTCCTGAAAAACCAGCGCTGGCCATTGTGATCTCGGCCAGGATCGCTGCCCTTGAAGGTCTTGCACGGCCGGAGGTCTTGCTGCATGTTTTCGGTGTTGGATTCCCGGGAGAAAATCATGCCAATTCAACAAAAGGCGGCGGAGGCCGGTATTTTCGACGCATCTGAGTTGGCACTGCTTGGGCGGGTTTTCGACAACCTTAAGCTAGGCAACCCATCGCCGGATGAGCGCGAGTTCATTGCCTCCCGAATTATCGCGAATTACATGGCAGGTGTGGTCGACGAGGCGGAGTTGGTTTTGCTCTCGAAGCAGCCGCTTGGCCGTTAGCCAACTCGCGGAACTTACCGCCTGCCCAGTTTTTGCGCTTCGGGGCCTTGTCGGTCTTTTTCTTTGACGCGAACAACGTACTCTTTCCGAAGTTGGAGCGCCGGAAGCTTCGCAGCGATACTCCCAGCTTCCGCAGCCCGTCTCGCCCACGGCAATGGCTTGCGGCTGTGGTATCCGAGTCGGCAGGCAGAATGATAACCATTCGCGCCTGACGCCTCGGGAAGAGCGGTCTTCCCGCTACCAGAAACACGATGACGAGAGCGCATAGCGCCAAGACTGCGGCGAAGGTGTTTGCTGTGAACTCGCCAAGTTGCATGACCATCCTCGTAAGGGACACGCGGTTAGACGAGTACCCGAAGATACCGACGAACAAGGGATCTTATTCCACGGTGCTTCGCAAAGGGCGGCAAAAAGATCGATTGGAATGGAATAATATCGGGCACAGCTCAGTAGATGGCCCAAGAACGAGCGTGAACGGAAATGCGTGGCGCGTAAACCGATCGTCACGATGATACAGGGAGCGGTAGCGAGTGCTGGAGGGTGGCTTGCCTCTCGCAGCTTGCAGGCGGGAGGAGCACGCTCCCATCGGCCCAGCGGTTGCCTGTCCCTGTCCCTGACCGCTGGGCCGATCCTCGGGTTTTCGGCCGGCAGACGATGAGTCCGAGTTGGAAATGGCGCTCGGGCTAACGCAGTATGAGACGGGATGAAAACGACGATCGACGTCATACCGCATCTGGAGGATCTTTGGCGCTACGGCCGGGTGCTCACAGGCAACGATTCCGACGCCGACGATCTGGTGCAGGAGGCCCTCGCCCGTGCGCTGTCGATGGCGGGCGGCTATGACACCTCCAGACCGCTGCTTCCCTGGCTGATACGGATCGTTCGGAACACTTTTTTGACCGGCGCTAGCCAGGCCAATGCCGACCGACGACGCTTGGCGTCCATCGCGGACATGTCCGACACTGCGTGGCCGCCATCGCAAGAACATTGCGCCGAGCTCTCCAAAGTCGGAAGGGCGCTCGCGCGAATGCCGGCCGATCAGGCCGAAATACTCCATCTGGTTGGAGTGCTGGGCTTTACCTACTCCGAAGCGGCCGAACTGCTTGGAGTGCCGCCAGGAACCGTGATGTCCCGGCTTAGCCGAGCTCGCGCTGCCTTGAAGCACAACATGGAAAATTTGGACGATGGAGCTTCCCCTCATTTGAAGGTCGTGGGAGGGCGTTATGTGGCCCGATAATCGTGTTTCGCAAGAGGATATCGGCCGCTTGCTGGATGGCGAGCTGTCGCCGTCGCAGAGATCCGAGCTGGAAGCCAGGCTTGCCCGCGATCCGGAACAGGCGGCAGAGGTTTTTGCCCACGCGCAGCGCATGGAAGCGTTGCGCAAGTCCCAACCCCGGCGGTTGTTTCCGCCCAGCGTGAGCCTGAAGAAAGCCAGGCAGCTGGAGAGGGCGTTTCGCCGCAGGAAGATGTTCACATTGCTCAGACTTCAAGTCGCGGCCGTCGCGCTGGTTGCGATCGGGTGGTCGGCCAACTCGCTGACCGTGCCGCTTCGCCAGGGAGGCAAGACAGCCGATGAGACCTTCATCCTGGCCGCCCGAGATGCCTTGCGGGTGGCACAACTGAATGCAGGTCCGGAGACGGGCACCGAGCCGAAGCAGGACAAGATCGAGCGACTGGTTGGCGCCGTCAACGTCAGCATGCCGACCCTTCCATCGGTATGGGTTGTGAAGGATGTCCAAGTACAGCCTTGGAACGGACAGCAAAGCCTGGTCGTGACGGCCGACACACCAAGCGTCGGTCGGATCACACTTGTCGCGGCTCCGATGAACGGCGAGGACGCCGTTTCGCCGACCACAGCGACCGACGGTCGCGTCCCGACAGTCTATTGGCAATCGGGAGGCACAGCCTACGCCCTGATGGGCTCGGCCGCGCCGGACCGGCTTGAGGTGGAAGCAAAGCAAATCGAAGTGGCAACGCGAAGAAACGTCTCTGCGAAGATCAGGGGCTAAAAGGTTGGCAATGGCAGAGGGAAACATATGCGCTCAGCAATTGGTCTATGGAACTCCGTACCGTTCGTGATCAGTTGGAAAGGTACAGGTTGGACTTGCTTTGATCGGTCGGCGACGGCCAGCGCGCCGATAGCAAAGACAGAGCAATGAACGTCCTGTCATTCGCAAGGCGGTATTTTCCCGCCACGTGCCCTGTCTGCACCGGCACGGCGCTCGAGGCCGACGTCACTCTTCGCAAGATCGAATTCCAATGTGCGTCTTGCGGAGGTTTCGAGATCACTTCCGCCGCGCGCTCTGCAATGAAAGGGCTGTCGCAGGAAAACCGTTCACTGTGGTTGTCGCAAGCTAGGCAACAGGGTTCCACGATTCCGCTGGTTGCTTGCGCAAACGAGACCCTCCTAACCGACCACTTTGATGACACAGGCTGATGTCCAAGGAAGTGCGACCGCGCGGGCACTTCCTGACGGCCCGGCACCAGGCTGGGGTGGTGTCGGGCCGTTTGCATCTTGGCGCAATGAGTTCCATCCCAGGGTCCTATTCTTGATATCGTGACGATCACCATGCGCAGATTGGAAGAGTACGAGGAAATTGGTCTCATAGGGTATCCCGGTGACGGAGAGTACATCGCCGTTCTGCGAGACAGCGAGCGCCAGAACTGGCTGCTCGGCGGTGAACGGTGTGGGCTGAACGGGACCCTCCTGGCGCATCAAGCAGCGGCTCTGCCCAGGTACTACCCGCACGGATCTCGCCTCGTTCTGGTGACGATAAGAGACAATTGGATTGTTGCGCTCCGGGACTACGGCGGCGCGGAAAACAGCCAAAACGCCAACGGATGATCGCGAGAAGGGCCTTGACTGCTGGGAAGAAGGATACGGCCAGGCGGCACACCGATCTTCAGGCCGCGGCCATGCTACGTGCTTCGACGATAGCCTTTGATGTGCGCACTGAAACGGCAATTTCGGAAGTCGCCGCCGAGATGAGCCTCGATCGGTTGGAGGTCATTCGCCTTGCGCTTCGAGAATGGCTGGCGATGCGCAAAAGCCTGCGCTTTCCCTCGGACATCCCGGAGTAGTTCATCATCCCTGGCTGAGGCAAGCCATGCCGCACAGGCACGTCAAGGCCGGCACAGTCTGGACTTCTACGAGCCGATCAACGTCCTCAAGCCCGTGGCCTCGATCTGGATTGTCGATGGACCTGAAATCAGGTTCGGCGTGGGCTGGCTGAAATTCCCCTTCACGCATAACGATCCTTCGGCCGCGCTGTGGCGAGCTGGTCCTGCATTCGTCTGTGAGATCTTGCGTCTGTGAGATCTTGCCCAAACTGCGATCGGGGATCGGAATGCTGGGATCAATTCGGTTCCTGGTTGCGCCGAACTGGTTTCACCGTTGGTGCCTGCCTGATTGGAAAGCTGCTGTCTCCCCAGATATGCTGGTGGCCACCGGCACCGGCCCTTGAAGCCACGCTTCATACATGGTCGCGCCTCCATTGCGACGGTCGCGCGACATAGCGCTGCCTGGCGAAAGTCCAAGATCGGCAATCAGCTCTTGGTGTTGTCCTGAGCTACGCTGTTCGCCGGGATTGTGTCCATCGCTGCCAATTTGTCCGCACATAGATCTGCGGCGCCTGGCACATCCTTCTTCATGCCGGCCAGTTTGACCCACCCGCCATCGCTGATGAAGCTGTCTCTCTGGTAGGAAGACGTATCCTTCAGCTTGGCCAGGTTGTCGCTCGCGTTGGACGCAGTGATGAATTTTTCCACACAAAGATTGGCCGCCAGTTCAGCCTTGGCCTTGATAGCGGATGTATTCGCCATTTCCGATGCCGTCCCTGCCGTCGTCCAGCCACCGGCGGTGAAGCCGACGATCATCGTCAATACAGCAGCACCCACTAGCGACCAAAACCAAAGTGTCTTGGAAGGTTGGTATTCGTCGAAGCGTTGCGACAGTGTTCGATCGGTTGTCATAGTTTCCTCCTTTTGAGATACGCTCTTCGTTTCGGGGTGATTTCCGCAGCCGTGGGCCGACAGTGGCCGGAATTCGAGCGATCATCGGCAGGACAATGCTCCCCGGCAAGATCGATCCAGTTCAGGAAACAGGGCAGGGGGATGCAGGGTCCGATTGGCAGCACTTTCGGGCGCGAGCACGTGGGCGCCGATCCTCTATCGTCCTCACCCATCTCCCGCACTCTGGCGCCTGAGACGACGTGCTTGAGCATCCGGAAATTTCCCAAAACGGCAAGAGCGGACAAACTTCACCTCGATGCTGCATATACCGAGCCTGCCGCCAAACTATTCCAAGCTAGTCTCGATTATGTGAAGTCGCGGTAGGCTCCGTCGCCAATAGCCGGAGCTGACGACATGGCGCAAACGGCGCCCTCATAGGATTGAGGCCCCGCAAACAGCCCGGTCAACTACGTCGGCAATCAACGGGAGGTGAATGGCTGCTCAGCAACTCCTTGCCTGGAAGCTGACGATCGGATTGCAGTCCCACCGCAGTCGTCCAGTGGCAGATCAGTTGGATATCCGGCAACGTCCATAACCATCATCTTTTTTTGCTGGTCTGCGGGCATCTGATCGATCAGTTCGGCGCGCTACGGCTCCTGCTTCTCCATCTCATTCGATTGGCCGCTTCTTCAGCGGGTGTGGCGCGGATTGAGCAACCGGTTCCGCGAGGGGTAACAGAAAGGGCCAAAGGCTCTAATCGCCACTGGATCACAGTGCAGTGGCAGGTCAGGAAATAGCAATCCCCGACCGCAAGAGCAGAACTGCAAATCTCACGCTCCGCCCATATAGATGTCCATGATCTGCCGGTCGTCGTGCACGTCCTGAGGCCTTCCCTCGAAGCGCCTTTCGCCGGCCGCCAAGATGTAAAGTTTGTCTGCAATGGGCATGGCCTCGCGGATGTTCTGCTCCACCATCACGATGCCGATGCCACGCGAGGTGAGGGTGGTAACGCGTTCGAGCGTCTCAATGACCATGGCCGGCGATAATCCAGCGGAAGGTTCGTCGAGTAGAATGAAGCGAGGTTGCGAGACCAGCGCTCGCGCCAGCGCAAGCATTGCCTGCTCGCCGCCTGAAAGCGAACCGGCCGCGGTGCGCCGCCGCCGCGCCAAAGAGGGATATTGCTCGATCAGCGCCTCGATGCGCTGCTCGACTAACCGGCGGTCCGCGATGGCGTAGCCACCCATACGCAAATTTTCCATCACCGTCAGGCGTGGGAACACGCCGCCGCCCTGGGGCATCAGCACGAGCCCTTCGCGCACTATCTCATGAACGGCAAGGTTGGAGAGCGTTGTATCGCCCAGGCTCGCCCTGCCGCTCCACACCGGCAGCGCGCCGGCAATGGCCTTGAGCAAGGTCGACTTGCCACACCCGTTCGGTCCGAAGATGCAGGTGATCTTGCCAGCCTCCGCATTAAGCGAGACACCGTGGACGATCTCCTGCTTGCCATAGCCGGTGACGATGTTTTCTGCCGTGAGCGTGGCGCTCATTGCGGCCGCCCCAGATAGGTCTGCATGACTTCCGAGTCGCGAACAATGTCGTCGAACGAGCCGCTAGCCACGACACGGCCTGCGTCCATCACGATGATGCGGTCGCACACATTGCGCACAATCTCCATGTCGTGCTCGATGATCAGGAAGGTGACGCCGCGCTTGCGCAGCCGCGCGATGGCCTCGACGATAATGTTCCGGATATTTGGATGCACGCCCGCCGTCACCTCGTCGAGCAGAATGAGCGAGGCCTGGCGCATGATGACGCGCCCGAACTCCAGCAGTTTCTGCTGGCCGCCCGAAACGTCGGAGGCGCGATTGTCGGCGACATGGTCCAGCTTCAGCAGCGCCAGTGTTTCGGCCGCCCGTTCACGCGCGCCCTGCCAATGGCCCTCGGCCGCTGCTGCCAGTAGGTTTTCTATGACGGTCATATTGTCGAACATGGCCGGAATCTGGAAGGTGCGGGCAAGCCCCAGCCGCGCGATAACGTGAGTCTTTCGGCCGCCGATCTCGTGACCGTCGAAGCGGATCTGGCCGCGATCAGGGGTGACCGCGCCCGATACCAGGCTGAACAGTGTCGACTTGCCCGACCCATTAGGCCCGATCAGGCCGGCGATCTCGTGCCGAGCGACGTCCAGGGAGACACCGTTGACGGCTTTGATGCCGCCGAAATGGCGGTAAAGTTCGCGCACGACGAGGATAGGGTCGCCGCCGCCAGCCGTTCGGTCGTCGGCCACGCTCAATTGGGCTCTCCCTGGTCACCGCCGACAAGCTTGTCGACCGCCTTTTCCAGCACGGCGCCGGAGTTGCCGGCGCGCTTCGAAAACAGGCCGGCGATGCCGTTCGGCATGAACAGCACCACCAGCACGATGGCCGCGCCCAATATGGCGATATAGAAGGCGGTGTCGCCCCAATACATCCAGATCAGCCGGTTGACGACGAACAGCCCCACGCCGCCCAGTGCCGGCCCCCACAGGCTGCCCAGCCCGCCCAGCAGCACCATGACCACCATCTGGTCGGTGATGTCGCCGCCGAAGACGCTCTTCGGATTGATAAAGGTGACCCAGTAGGCGAAGATCGCGCCGAACACGGAGGCGGTGACGGCGCTGAGCACAAAGGTCTGCAGCTTGACCAGCGAAGTGTTGATGCCCATTGCCTCGGCCGCCAGTTCGTGGTCGCGCAGCGCCTTGACCTTCAGCCCAAAACGTGAGCGCTCGAACAGCGCCCAGGTGATTAGGTAGGTCAGCGCCGCTGCGGCGAACATGGCGAAGTAGAAGAAGCGCTCATCGAGAAACGGCGGCAGTCCAATTCCGCCGATGCCGCCGGTGAAGTCCATCACCGAGGCGAACTGGATAAGCACCTCGGCGAAGGCCCAGGTGGCTATGGCGAAATAAGCGCCACGCAGGCGCAGCGTCGGCGCTCCGATTATGATGGCAAACAGCGCTGTCACAACCATACCGGCGGGGACGGTGGCGAAGAAGGGCCAGGCGAGCTTGTCGCCCATCAGCAGCGCGGTGACGTAGGCGCCGAGCCCGAAAAAGGCCGAATGGCCGAAATTGATGTAGCCGGCATAGCCGCCAAGTATGTTCCAAGAGCAGGCCAGCCCCGCCCACATCAGTGCGCCGGTGGCGATACGCAGCCAATAGTTGTTGACCAGCATCGGCAGCAGCGCCAACACGCCGATCACCGCGATCAGCAGGAGGACGCCGGCCCAGCGTGGGTTCATGTCCGGTCTCACAAGCCGTGCCGCAGGATCCCGCGCGGGGATACGAGCAGGACGAGGAACAGCGTGGCGAATATCGCCAACAGTGAATAGCTCGACCCGACATAGGTCGCAACGAAGGCTTCGATGACGCCGAGCAGCAGCGCGGCGACAAGGGCACCGCCGACGGAGCCTAAGCCGGCAAGCACAGCCACGAAGAATGCGAACAGCGTATAGCGCAGGCCGACCTCCGGATTGACTGAAAAAATTGCACCCATCAACACACCGGCCATGGCAGTGATGCCTGCATAGAGTCCGTAAACATTGGCGCTTAGGCGGCGGATGTCGACGCCCATCAGCGCCGCGTTCTGCCGGTTTTCGGCCGTCGCTCGGATCGCCAATCCATAGCGGGTGCGGTAGAGGAATATGAACAGTCCGCTGGCGATGGCGACCGCGAACACCGCCGCCGCCACGCGGATCAGCGGCACCGTCAACGGGCCGACGGCGAGGCTCTCGCCGCTCAAGGCCGTCGGAACGCTGTGGGTATTGAAGCCCCACGCGGTCAGCATGCCGCCGCGCAGCAGCGTGAACAATCCGAAGGTCAGCGCCAGCGCCATCAATTCCGGCCGCGCCGTGCGGCTGTTGCGGACATTGTAGAGGATCGGCCCGATCAGATAGCCGATGGCGCCGAACAGCACGAAGGCGACCGGGATCGCAAGGAATCCGTCGACGCCCAGTCCAGCGGCCATGTAGTAGCCGAGATAGCCACCCAGTACGACCCAGCCGCCCACGGCGAAATCGATGACGTGCAGCACGCCGAAAGCGAGCTGGAATCCGATCGTAAAGGTGGCGATGACGCCGCCGATCAGAAGGCCGTTCAGCAAGGTCTGTAGGAAAAGATCCAAGGTGCAAACCGTCCCTCAGTAGGCAAGCGAAAGAGCGGGAATGCCATGGCGAGGCGAGCGCGCTCAACGGCATGGTCCGTCATTTTCCGCGCACGCGCAACCGTGGTTCCGCCTGGCAGAGTGATGGCGACGAGGCCGCCCACACCCTGTCCAAAACCGCCTATTTCCAGGCCGGCAGCGGGTAGGTGAGGTCTGCTGCCGCGGCTTCCTTCGGCCCCACCGCCACGGTCTTGCCACCCTGAATCTGGATCAGCACCGGCACCGGCTGGACGTTGTCGTGGTAGTGGTTGCCTTCCTTCTCGAACTTGATCGGCCCATAGAAGGTCTGGATGTCGGTGGCGGCTATCGCGTCCTTCAGAGCCACCCTGTCTTCGGGCGTGAGCGCCGGCTTCTTGCCAAGCCGCTTGACGGCATCGCCGAAAACGAGTCCGCTGGCCGCGCAGGCCGCTTCGGTATAGTCGGGCTCGTGTCCAGACTTCTTTTGCGCCATCTCGGCAAACTGCCTTGCGGTGCCGAAGACGTCGTCCTTGTACGGCACCGATGGCAGCCACACGGAGACGCCGCAGGTGCCGTCGGCGTCAGCGGCAAGCGCCTGGGCAAAGGCCGGGTCGGTGACGCCATAGTGCATTATCAGCGCCTTGGGCCGGAAGTTGAGCGACTTCGAGGTCTTGACGACGTTGATCAGCGGCTCCTCATGGCCGCCGACGGCGACGATGTCGGGGTTGAGCGCTGCGATCTTGGAGATGACCGGGGTCAGGTCGCCCGAGGCCGGTACCAATTCGTAGGCGACGAGTTCCAGTCCGGCTTCCTTGGCCCCGTCGCGAAAACCTTCGCCGGTTTCCTTCGAGAAGGGCTCGTTGACACCAATCACTGCAATCGTCTTGGCCGCTGGGTTGGACAGTTTCGCCAGTACGGCCAGCGACTTGCCTGCGGTGGTGTCGACGGCCGGGATGATGCCGAAGTTGAATTCCGGCTTGGCCTTCCAGACGTTTGGCGATTCCGCGGAGCCGGAAATCATTGGCACCTGGTACTTCTGGCAGATCGGCTGCACGGCGATGGTCGAGCCGCTGGTGTAGGGGCCGAACAGCACATCAACCTCGTTCTGCACGATCAGGCGCTCGGCGGCATCGGCTCCCGTCGCCGGGTTGCTCTGGTCGTCACCGTAGAACATGTCGACCTTGAAACGCTGGCCGGCGACCTCGACGCCGCCCTTGGCGTTTATGGCCTCTGCCCAGAGATCGTAACCGCGCTTGGTCAGGTTGCCACCGAGTATGTTCTCGCCCGACAGCGAGGTGATGACACCGGCCTTGAAGGTCGCCACCTGCGCGCGTGCCGTTCGCACGAACGGTATCCCCAACGTGCCGGCCGCCAAGGCGACGGCGCTGCCGCCGAGGAACCGGCGGCGAGAAACTTTGCTTTTGATGGACATCATTCAACTCCCTTTGTCCGACTGTCAGATTGGAAACCGATGATGTTCTTGTTCATACCACAAGACGCGGTTGTGCGGCCAGGAAGATTGCCTCACGAGGCGGCTTTGGGTCCGAGCGGTCTTCGCTGGATCGAAAAGACGGAGAGCTTTGCGGGAGCTACAGGAGGGTTGAGGATGAGAAGGACGGTTCACACCGAGCAAACGGGGTGGCGCCCAGGCTGAAGGAACGGGCTGGCACGACAGGCCGAGGTTCTCGTAGAGCGTGACGCTCCCGGCGCTGCTGGAAACGGCGGTCGCCGAATGGTCGATGCCAAGACAAGTTTCGCCGTCTGATCGATCGCCCGCTTGAACTTCAGCACCTTGTCCGGCGCGCTGAAAGACAGAAACAACACGCCCAACAGGCAGCGCACAGGGAACGTGGCGAGGATAGCGGGCGTCGGATGCTTTCTTCGGGCTCCGGCTGAAGTGCGCGCTCGGCGCGCTCCCGACTCAGTCTTACATTGGAGCGTTGGATTGGTTCGCAAGCCGCGATCACATTCATGTTCCTGCGCGTTACCGCATTGTAATGGCGCCAGCCGGACCTTTTGGTCCGCGGTTGCGTTTCATGGGAGCCGGCTGACCTGGCAGTGGCGATAATTTTAGTTCCAGGCGAGCTTCTTTTCGAATGAGTTCTCCATGTCCGATCACAAGCCTCTGGCGCGGCAGAAAGCCATCGTAACGGGGGCTAATTCAGGCATCGGCGAGAGCGTTGCCGTTGCGCTTGGCCGGGCGGGCGCCGACGTGGTGGTGAACTATGTCGAAAACGAGAACGCCGCGAACGCCGTCGTGGACCAGATCCATCGGGCCGGCAGCAAGGCGATCGCCCACATGGCCGATGTCTCGATGGAAGACCAGGTTCGAGACATGTTCGAGCGCACGATGCGCGAGTTCGGCACCATCGACATCCTTGTCGCCAATGCCGGCCTGCAACGCGACTCGGCGTTTGCTGACATGCCTTTGGCGACCTGGACTAACGTTCTCGGCGTCAATCTGACCGGCCAGTTCCTTTGCGCCCAGGCTGCGACACGCGAGTTCCTGCGGCGCGGCGTGGTGCCGTCCGTCTCGTGCGCGGCCGGCAAGATCATCTGCATGAGTTCGGTGCACCAGGAAATCCCGTGGGCAGGCCATGCGAACTACGCCACCTCCAAGGGCGGCATCAAGCTGCTCATGGAAAGCATGGCGCAGGAGCTGGCCCCCAGACGCATCCGCGTCAACGCCATCGCGCCCGGTGCGATACGCACGCCCATCAATACCTCCGCCTGGGATACGCCCGAAGCGCTCAAGGGCCTGCTGACGCTGATTCCGTATGGGCGGATCGGCCTGCCGGAAGACATCGCGCGGGCAGCCGTCTGGCTGGCGTCCGACGATTCCGACTACGTTGTCGGTACCACGCTTTTCGTCGATGGCGGCATGACGCTCTTTCCTGGCTTTTCGACCAACGGCTGATCGGAATGGACGGCGGTCGGCGATGCGAGCTTCTTCCCTCGATCGCGGTGGTCAATCCCACACTGACAATCATCGCCAACGCGCGTCGTGTGGCGGATAGGAGCGGCTTACATGACGGCGACATTTTCATGTGACCTGAACGGACTGGCGACGGAACTGCCGCATTTCTGGGAACACACGATCGGCAGTGGGCACGCCACGCTCGGCCTGCGCGCAGACTGGCAGGCGCAACTGAAGCGGACGCATGATGAGCTCGGCATGCGCTATGTCCGCTTCCACGGCATATTGTGCGACGAGATGGGCACGCTGATCGGCGAGGGCAACACATTGTTCTATTCGTTCTTCAACGCCGATCTCATCTTCGATTATCTGCGCTCGATCGGTATGAGGCCGTTCGTCGAATTGAGCTTCATGCCCGTCGCCCTGGCGTCCGGCGACAAGACCGCCTTTCACTACCGCGCCAATGTCACGCCGCCGAAGGACTACGCGCAATGGGCGGTGCTAATCCGCAAACTGGTGAGCCACTGGGTGGGCCGCTACGGCCTGGACGAGGTGCGCCAATGGTTCTTCGAGGTCTGGAACGAGCCGAACCTGACCGCCTTCGGCAGCGGCAAGCAAAGCGACTATTTCGAGCTTTATCGCTATACCGCCGAAGCCATCAAAGGCGTCGATAAGCTGTTGCGGGTCGGCGGTCCGGCGACGGCCGATAACGCGTGGATCGAGGATTTCCTGAATTTCTGCCGGACCGGCGACCTGCCCGCCGATTTCGTCAGCACGCACCATTACCCGACGGACGATTTCGGCCAACCAGGCGACGACACCGAAGCGCAGCTCGCCGCCAGCAAACGCAGCGCCCTGCGCGACGAGGCGCGAGGCGCGCGCAAGCAAGCGGGCGACGTGCCCCTCTATTATACCGAATGGTGCACCTCCTCGAACCCGCGCGATCCCTTGCATGACGACCCTTATGCCGCCGCGTTCATCGTCAAGACCGTTCTGGAAGCGAACGGACTGGTTGAGGGATACAGCTACTGGACCTTCTCCGATATTTTCGAGGAGAATTATTTTCCCTCGCTGCCCTTCCAGGGCGGGTTCGGACTGTTGAACATCCACGGCATCGCCAAGCCGGCCTATCGTGCCTTTCAATTGCTGCATGGCGCTGGCACCGAGATGCTGCCGGTCGAGGGCGCTCACGAGACGGTCGACGCCTGGTTCGTCCGCGGCGACGGCGCGTCTACGCTGATACTGACGAATTTCGCCCTGCCGCGCCATCCGATCAAGACCGAGGAGGTGTTGTTCACGCTGAAAGCCGCGTCGACTGCGACCACGGCTTGCGTGCAACGCATCGACGCCGAGCACGCCAACGCCAAGCGCCGCTGGGAAGAAATGGGCAAACCCGAATATCTCGACGCGCCGACCGTGGATAGACTCAAACATCTTTCGGAGCTTCGCAGCGAGCCGGTCGCGAGCAAGAGCGAGGCCGGTAGCTTGGTCCTCAAAATTGCGCTGCCGCCGCTATCGGTCGCCGCCATTCGTCTGGCGAACACGTAAAGCCGAGGCCCGCTTTCGGAGACGTACGCTAGGCCGGCCGCTTCACGACGCTGACCACTTCTCTGGCTTGCATGAATTCAGGACGGCGTCTCGCGCACGCTGACCGTCCTCGGTATGGTTTGGCTTGCCATTCAAATCCATTGCCAGGTTGGCGTGGCAGCAAATATGCACGCCCCGTTCGGGTTCGGGCTGAACGGGGATTTTCGTAACGTGATAGCCTTGTCGTCGGAAACTTGTGGGGATTGGCGCCTTTAGGTCGCCAGAATCGCGATAGCTGTGGCATCGCTCGTGACCGCCTGGGGTCGACATCTGGCGCGCCTTGCCAGGTGGTTTGAATCGGACCGCCCAAACCCGACCAAAGTCTGATTCCGAAGCGCAAAGGTCTGAAGCGTGAAACAACGCAGGCGAGGTCACATTAGTAAGGCGACCGCCGATCACCAGTCCCTTCATCGCCGGTCGATTGAGTACCCGCTTCATGTGGCGGGTACTAATATGGTGGCTTGGCCGGCAGCCTGGTACATGATTTGTGTTCGCAGCGGTTTTGGTGAGTGTTCCTTGTTTTCGGCAAGCCGTTGTAGCCCAAACGACAGGCTCGATGGTGATCATGCTGCCCGTCCATACAATCGGCCCCGCTCTGAATGGCTGACTGCCAAGCGACATGGCTGACGAAGAACGGCTGGTCCTTAAGATCCTACAGGCCGGCACCCAAGAATTCCGCCGGCGTCGGCATTGAAGTGACCCATCAAATGTGCCTAGATTGGACAAACATCGCTGGGGAGGAATGGCGATGATGGCCACGCAAACAGATACCACTCGAATGCTGGTCGAGGCTGCGCGGTTGAGTGTTCGGCGTACCGGACTGGAGATTGACGAACTTCACCGGAGCCTGAGCTTTTCCCGGAAGGCCGTCGAAGCCTCGCGCCAACTCTTGAAGCGCCTTCATGAGCAGCAGAAAGATCGCCAGCCGGGATCGTGCTCCGAATTTATCGGGCAGGCGGCAAAGGCACCGAGCGACATCTCCGCATTTGATTGCGACATTCTGCGCGAAGTGTTCAAAAAACTGGTTTTGGAAACCAAAGTGCCGGAAGACAAATGGCGCGATCTGGCTACAAGCCTGATCGTGGAATTTACCGACCGCAAACAGATCGAACCCGCCTTGATAAACTGGATCATCCGCAAGTAGGCACTGCCGCCGTGGAGGGTTGCCAGCCCCCTCTCTCGTCGCGAAAAGTTGTTCGGCGAATCTCGCTGGCTGAACTTCAGGTCCTGCTTCGTCACTGCGTGCCCCTTAACGCCGGCCTTGCCGATCTCAGGCACCCGCATGAAGGAACTGCTTCTCGACCGCCCTAGTATCGCGCTCGCCTTCTGGTGGAACACGCTTCAGGATGAAGGGCTGTTGCGCGAACGCATTATCGATGAGGGAAGGCGCGACGCCTTTTCGCGCATTGGATTTCTGATATATGAAATTTTCGTGCGCATGCGGGCTTTCGGCGACATTGTTGACGAGAATTTTGAATTCCCGATTACCCAAGTGGATCTGGCGGACGCGACAGGCCTCACACCTGTTCACGCCCGATATACCGAGACCTGCGCCCGCAAGGACAAAGACAGGGATAACCGAGAGGCCATCGTCAAAGCTCCCCACAAGACGAACAATTGGGATCATGGTGCGGTCTATGTGACGGCGACGCAATCGGCGTTGAGTCGGAGCAAGGCGTGGAATAGGCAACGCCAGGGCAAATGAACGCGTCGGCCAAGACATGAAGCAGAGATCGACGATCTGCGGCGCAAGGGGCTCGTCATTGGCATAGCAGCCTAGCGGTTATGCTTTCATCCGCTAGGAAAGCGCGCGGAGCGCAGCGGCATTCTTGACTTCCGGCGAACGTCGGCAAGTTCGTCAAGCAACCGCTATATGATCCCTGCCGAAGCATGGAACGATTTCGAGCTGGCGATGTTGGACCCTCGCACTGTTCCCATTCAGTGCTGTGTTCCCGCTGATTGCCCGCCGCCGAAAGGTGGCGGGCTTTTTTAGCATCGTGGAACATACCTCCACCTTCGCAGTTTATAGCGTTCCGATTGCTGCGTGTGGGGAAATCATGAAGCGAGACTTTGCAGACCTGTGCGCTTGGGCGAGCGCACGGGGCGTTACAATCTACCAGCGTTCAAAGACAGTATGGATCGCGGCTGGCGGCTATCGAGGTCGCGATTTGGAAGTTAAGGGGCGGTCGCCAGCTATTGCCCTCGCACTATGGATTGAGGCTACCCGGTACCGAGGCTCGATGTATGGCTGTTCTTAGCAAACAATTTGCTCGCACCCGTGCCGAGCCAAGGTGGCCGGCGCCCTTGTTGCGGGGGCGGGTGGGATAAGCCTGCCAGCCGCGCGGTGCAGCCTGGACCCTACAGCATGCCCACTACACGGGCAGGAGGGCACCTACCCCACCATCCGAAGCGGCATGTCATGACGGGAAATGATGCGTTCGAGTTCGCCTTCGTCCTCGATGCCGGCCTGAAACAGCGCCATCAGCTCACATGCTGCGTCGTTGGCCATGGCGGAATCCAAACTGCACCGTCTCTCTGAACAATACTGGATAAGAACCCGCTGCAGCAGTTCGAGATCGGTTGGATAAATGGCGATGTCTGCTGGATGATGCATGCGCATGCTGTGGTCCTCCGCAAGCCGATGCCTTTGTTCAGCAGCTTAAGGGGAGCCGCTGAGCACCCCCATCGCATCCTGCTCCTGCGCCGTCATTTAACTATGATATGCCCGCCCTGGATCTGCCGCCACCAGCCACGTCGCGGCTCTGTTTCCCGATCTTGTTCGTCGGTGGTCAACTAGTGCTCCCGAGGCATCGATCCCGCGCCGCAGGGAACACTTCCGCCAAGTCGAAGTTCGGCTTCCACAACGGAGAACCAATATGGCGGCCACTCGAAATTCAAACGACAATCGCATGCCAGAAAAGATGCTGCTCGGTACGGTGGAGATATCGCGCAAGCAAGCGGAGGATGAAGTCAGGGCACGACGCAGGTACAAAATGGCGAGGCGGGCTCGGGAATCAAGGCGAGGCCCGGCCATGCCTCGCATGGTTCTTGACGGACGCCACTAGCAGACCGCGGTTGCAGCCGCCTGGATCGACCTCTCTATCTAAGAGATGTGGCACCCTCGGCACCCGCGACCCGGCAGATCGGCACGACCTTTCACTTGGCAATATTCAATTCCCCAACTGCGATGCCGAACCTCCGAGCACCATAGGTTTCAGGGGATGCGCATGCCGCCGTGGGGCGTGCCAGGGTAGAGGTTGGTAGCCGCGGGGACGAACTGGGCTCGCGTTGCGGAACCGGGGTTCGTGTTCCCGAGACGACATGCTGAGTGCAAGTTCCGGGGATGCTGCCGACTTTCTCGGCCCCCCAGAAGGCGAAGACCGCAGCCTTCGCGTGGTTCCTGCTGTCGGATGCTGCTGCAGATGTGACCGGCAGGCAATACGTGGTCGATGGCGAGTTAACGATGCTGTAAACCGCGATCGCCGTTGGAGCTCTGGTAGCGTGGGCTGATCGACGGGCGGCGAGAACCGTGCCTACGCTGCCCGTTCAGATCCGAGCACTTCCGTTGCCGACTTGCCGAAATCGATCATGTGATGCTCGTTGGCATGAGGGGCACTCAGATGGGCTGTTGATGAGGCAAACCGACCCGATCCGATCAGGTCCGCGCGGGTCGTCGCAGACGAGCGGAAACTGTTCCCTCGTTAAGCATGCAGCTGGCGCTCTCTTCCGAGCTTGCAGAACTACTGCCAGGCGAGCGGTCGGCAACTGCCTGCATCATCATCAACTCAGTTCGAGCAACCTACACCTTCCCTCAGACCCCGCCGCTGTCTCCGCGATTATAGGCTTCGCGAACTGGCACATCGTCCGCCGACCTCAGATTGACGCACGGCCCTTTCGCTGCAAAGATATTAAGCATTTGTTTACCAAGCATCAGCAAGCGCTGACGATCGGAGGGGGTGTGGAATCGTTTCTGGGTACGAACCGCCTTAATTGGGATGATCGGGCCGAACTGCATTCGACTGACACAACGGGCAGCTACCAGATCGAAAACGTGCTGGCAGGGGGATCCAATCTCTATGAGCTTGAGACGAGCGAGCTCGGTAATATTGTCGGCAAGGATATCATCCATCTACAATGTCACATTGGGCTCGACACGATCAGCTTGAAAAATCTCGGCGCGCGCAGCGTGACCGGCCTCGACTTTTCACCGACTGCCATCGCCGCTGCGCGGGATTTCGCTTCCAAGGCAGGCACTGATGTGCGCTTCGTGGAAGCGCCGCTATTCGAGGCAGTCGAAGCGCTTGGCCGGACCTTTGACGTCGCTTACGTGACTTGGGGTTCGGTAAACTGGCTCGACGACGTGGGCCGGTGGGCGCGAGTGGTTGCCGATCTCCTGCGACCCGGCGGTCGGCTCTATATGGCTGAGGGCCATCCGTTAATGTTCCAGTGTGATCGCAAGGCCGCGGCACTCGAGTTGAAGCACGACTGGCGAACACCCATAGCTCAGCCGCTCGCCTGGAACGAGGAACTTACCTATACCGGCGACGACCGGCGCTTGAAGCATCCTCGCTACTATGAGTGGATTCATCCCATCAGCGATGTCGTGAACGCCCTGATTTCAGCTGGGCTCACGCTCGATTTTCTGAATGAGCATGACACGGTTTCGTGGCAGCACTTTTCATTTGCGGTGAGGGCCGGCAAGAATATGTACGGCTTGCCAAAGAACTCTCCCAGGATTCCGATGGCCTATTCCATCGGCGCGACGAAGCGGAGCGTCGGTATGATCCCATATCTCGCTGCTCCTAAATCCATGTGACGGTATGATCCCGCTTAAACGACTGTCGCCTGCGATCAGGATTCTTTCCGAGCACAGGGCTCTTGCTACGACGCGCAGTCGAAGGCACCCGCCTGCCGAGCACCGGCTGGTCGGGCTTTCGACGGCGATCTGGTTTGCTAGGCGAACGCCCTCAGCTTGAGCGTAGCCGTTTCTAAATCTTGCGTATAGGCCAGCCGCGCCGTGTAGCGCGGCTTGTAAGGGGTTGGCAGCAGCCCAGGTTCGTGCCGTTTGTAGCCGTTTCGCCTGTCTTCTCTGATTGCGGTCAGGGCAGGTGACGAAGTCGCTTGTCGACGATTCCCATCAATATCAGTGTTGTCATCGGTGTCGTCGGCAGCGTGAAAACGTCGAGGGGACCGGCGTCGACCCGAGATGACATCACCGTCGGAAGTGCAAAGTTTTCAGAAGTGTGAAGTCTAAAATTAAGCAATCAACGCTAGTATTGTAGCACGAGTCCATCCGAACACCGGAACCACACAGGGAGTTCGACCCCATTGCCCCTTTTCGGCGCTAGGTTCGGCGGGATGAAGGATGCCGTTTTTTCTTCGGTGAATATTCCGGCCGCCATGGCGGTCTTGGTTATTGCCATCAGCGCAGCGTATGCGGACCATCAAAACAAAATCGTTTCGGACCAAGCCGCCCGCGCGGATGTCCTGGTCAAGGTAAATCTAATTCGCGCCAAGCTAGAAGGTAACATCAGCGGAAACCTCCAACTTGTGCATGGACTGGTCGCGACGGTCGTGACGGAACCCTATATGGGACAGCAACGCTTTGCTTCTCTCGCGAGAAACCTGTTCAGCGAAAACTCACAATTGAACAACATTGCCGGCGCGCCCGATCTGGTCGTTTCCTTGTTGTATCCGCTGAAGGGCAACGAGAAGGCGATGGGCCTCGACTACCGCAAGGATGATTGGCAACGCAAGGCCGCGCTAAGGGCGCGAGACGAGCGCAAGTTGATTCTTGCCGGCCCCGTCGACCTGAAGCAAGGAGGCCAGGGCTTCATCGGCCGTTTTCCGGTTTTCGTGTCGAGTGCGGGCAACAGTGAAAGATTTTGGGGCATCATATCCGCGGTCGTCGATGTGCAGCGCCTTTACAAGGCGAGCGGCCTGTTTGACGATGATCTCGGGATTGATATCGCGCTCATAGGGAAAGATGCCCTTGGCCCAAGCGGAGTTCAATTTTTTGGCTCTGCAGACATCCGCAAAAGCAATCCGGTGACGGCCGAAGTTCTGCTTCCGTCCGGTTCGTGGCAGATCGCAGCCGTCCCCAAAAACGGCTGGCCTTCGACCCCCAGCAACGCTTGGCTCTTGCGTACCATCATGGCCGCGGCCGGGGCGCTGATCCTGATCCCATTCCTGGTAGCAGGTCGGCTGCTTAGTGAAAGGCAGCGCAATTATACGGAACTGCGTCGATTGTCCCGACGCCTAGAACTTGCTCTGGAGGCGTCAGCCATTGGCGTTTGGGAACATGATCTCGCGACCAATGACCTGTCGTGGGATGATCGCGTGAACGAAATATATGGCAAGCCCAGCGATGGAGGTCCTCGCGGCTATTCGGATTGGGCGGGCGCAATTCACCCCCTGGATCTGGCCCGCGCCAACGCAGATTTCAACAGTGCTGTGGCCAGCGGCGGAACATATTCGTCGGAGTACCGGATTGTCCGTCCAGGTGGTGAAATTCGTTACGTCCGATCCAAGGCCACCATATACCAAGCCCCAAACGAGACGCCCAAGATGATTGGCGCGGAATGGGATGTAACGGCCGACGTCCTGCTCAACAGCGACCTGGTTCGCGCAAAACAGCTGTCGGAGACGAAAAATGCAGAACTCGAGTCTGCCAAGGCGCGCATAGAGCATATCGCACTTCACGACTCTCTGACGGGTTTGCCCAACCGTCGTTACCTCGACCAGGTACTGAAAGACTTCGTAGCAAAAGCTAGGCGAGACTGCGGTCATGTGGGCCTGCTTCACATCGACCTCGATCGGTTCAAGCACATCAATGATACACTTGGCCACGCCGCGGGTGACGCGATGCTGGTTCACGCATCTACCGTGCTGCGATCCAAGGTAGGGGAGGGCGGCTTCGTCGCTCGTATTGGCGGCGACGAATTCGTGGTCCTGTGCACTGTGCAGCATACTAAGCAACTGGGGCTGCTGGCTGACGACATCATCAGCAAGATGAGCGAACCTGTTTACTACCACGGCCACCGCTGCCGCTTTGGTGCTAGCGTGGGGATTGCAGTCGAGAACGACAATGACATCGAAGGCAAGCATCTGCTGGTGAATGCCGACATCGCGCTTTACCAGGCAAAGACGCGTGGGCGCAACCGATATGATTTCTTCACCGAGGTGATGCAAAGCGAGATCGTCGACACGAAGCGGATTGCCGACGAAGTTCTCGGCGGCCTGGAGCGCAATGAGTTCATAGCCTTCTACCAGCCTCAATTTAATGCAAAAACCCTCGAAATCGTCGGCGTCGAGGCGCTTGCGCGATGGAGACACCCAAAGCGGGGAATTTTAGCGCCGGATGCCTTCCTAAGGATTGCCGACGAGTTAAATGTCGTCTCGATGATCGATCGATCCATACTGAATCAATCACTTTCAGATTTTGCAAAGTGGTCCAATGCAAATCTCCATATACCACGGGTATCGGTCAACGTTTCCGCGCGACGTCTTCATGACGAAGAACTCATAAAGAGCTTAAGGAAATTAGATATCAAAAAGGGAACGGTTTCGTTCGAGCTTGTTGAGTCTATTTTCCTGGATGGCAGCGATGATTTGATTGCATGGAACGTCAATCAAATAAAGGAACTCGGCATCGATATAGAGATAGATGATTTCGGCACGGGCTATGCCTCTATAGTCAGCCTGCTCAAGCTACAGCCCCGCCGGTTGAAAATAGATCGGCAGCTGATCATTCCAATCGTCAAATCTCCGCAACGAAGGCAGGTTGTGTCGTCGATCATTGAGATCGGCAAGTCCCTGGGTATCGAGATTATAGCAGAAGGTGTCGAGACGATGCAGCACGCACGGATGCTTGGAGATTTGGGCTGCGACATACTGCAAGGCTATGCCTTCGGCCATGCGTTGGATTCCGAGGGACTACAACTCTTTGTTCGGTCTCGGCGCCTGCGCGCAGTCAGCTAAGTGTCAGACGCGGCCCGGGTTAAATCGGCGGGCGATATCCAACAATGCTGCGCCATAGCTTTAACCCTATCGACCAGTTTGCCGGCAATTGGGATCACCGGATCCAGCGCGGGTGGCGGTTTTCCTCAGTGGACCCACGACAGGCTGAACAGGGCCGGGCTGTGGCAATGCGGGCGTCCACCCGCGTCTATAAAAGAGCTTCTGGCATCTCCAGACGGGGACGCTGGGCCCTTTTCAATGCCTTTCCCGATATCCGCCAGCAAATTGCCGAAAACCCGGAACTCTAGCCGCATCCGAGTGTGCGGGTTCGCGCCACCCCGCTTGCGCCGTGATGTAATCGGCGTCGACCAGATTGCAGGGCTCCTCAGTTTGCGTAGGCGGCAGCCTTTCGCCTCTTTTGCAACGAGCAGGTTCTGGCGGTCATTGCTTCTGATCCGACAATAATCCGCGTAGTTCGATAGTTAATCCGCGGGCATCGATGGCACGCCGTCCATGTTCTGGCGTCAGGTCGGGTGATGCGCGGCGATAGAGCTTCGTGTTGGCCGCGCTACTTCTCATCGGGGGATGCCTTCGCTGCCAGCGAGCGCGGCTCCTTCGGCCATTCCCAATCAGTTCCAGGAGTATGTCCTTGCCGTTCTCCAAACGGATTCCAGACGGCCAGGACGCGCGGTCAAACGGCCTCCTACCTCGCCCTTTATTCACGCCGCTTCATTGAGCTTTGGGCTTAATCAGGTCGCGAAAAACATCAAACCAGAAAAGAAAATCGGCCGTCCGCCCAGCGAAATGTGCTTCCATGGCGCAGTAGACCACTGCCGTTGCCGCGTCTGGGCCATAGAGTTCCCGGGCCGCACTTGCAGCAGCAACTAGGTCGGCGGTATCCGAAAGCATTAGGTCGCGAGTTGCGTCGATCCTTGAAGTCATTTGGTAGTTCTGTGGCGGTGATGCGTCTCGTCAAGAAGGGCGGCCCAAATTCGTCAATACAATCCGCCCGCTTGCTCCGGCCGGCGGTTTTTTTTGCCTGGCGAAACCAAACCAGCGCTGCCACGTTCGGCCGTAGGAGGTTTCGATGGAAGATGACGGCAGCGAACGCGAAGACGAGGGCATGCGGCTTCTTGCTCGGCGGCTGGCTAAAGAAGTCGGCATCTCGGAACGCCAGGCGCGTGACCTGATCAAGCTCATCGGCCCCGATTGGAATTCATTGCTGCGGGAGGCGAGGTTTTTGAGAGACCGCAACTAGGGACGTCAGGTGTTCAAGCAATACGCGGTTCGCGGCCAGAAATCGCCGGTATGCCGACGCGAGCAAATCGCCAGGCGTGCTGTTCTCACTGACCCGGCCTTAGCACCTCCTGCAGGTCGGAGCCGAAGGCTGAAAAAGGCGGTTCTTTCGCTGGAGTGAAAAATTGAATGTGTGGCAGCCATGGCAAGTTATTTTCCGCGAAACGGGATTAGCGGAACCTAAGATCTCCCCGCAGCTTGTTGCGGAATGGACGATCGAACCAAGCCTGAAAAGGTGGTGCCTCCGCCGCCGCCCGGATGGCAGAACGGCAGGGGCATTTTGATAGCGGTCTCAGCGGTTGTGGTTGGGGCTTGCGCGCTGTTCATCTGGTGGTTGTTTTCTCGATGAGCACGCGTGGAACCAACTTCCTTCACAAATGGATATCAAGCAACGTCCCGGAAACAGTCGGGGCGGATGTCACCTCGGTTGCCCAACTCACCCAGAAGCTTTTTTCGGATGCGAAAGCGGCTGGCATCAGCAGCACAGAAATCGAGGAAGATACCGTCAGTTTGTACAACGCAATCCTCGACGCAATAGTACCCCATGAGGCCGGCATGGCGGATTGAGGGGAACGTCCGAATCTCTCCGCCTCATCGCCTGATCAGCCGTCCTTGCCGCTCGCGGTTCAAGCACCTGTGACCGGGCTTCTCATGCCAAAAGAGAGCTGCCGCAGGCCGCGCATGGCCACCTCCCGCCGCAGGTCAGGTGAACAAATGGTCCTCTTCGCGGCCATGTTCCCGGGACTTGGCGGGCCGAGACCGGACAGCTTTGGCGCCCGCGCAATTTTTCTGCCTCAAGCGTGTCGCGATTAATCGGCCTCATATCCGGCCGCTTTGAAGAAGTTTCTGCATTCGGCTGGCTCGAACAGGTGGCAGATATCGCCGAGAGCCTCGCAAAGCGTGTCGAAGGTTCTGGCCGCCTTCTTTCGCAGGTGCGCCTTGAGTTTTGAGTAGGCCATCTCGATCGGGTTGAGGTCGGGCGAGTATGGCGGCCAGGAACAGGAGCCAGGCGCCCCTTTGGGCGCTACTGCATGTCTCCACCTCCACGACCCTGTGAGAAGGATTGAATCTCCTCGAGGTCAATCCTGCCATCGCCGTTCTCGTCGACGGCGTCAAATATCCGCCCGATCACATCCTGGATCTCGCTGTGCGAAAGGGCTCCATCGCCGTCGGCGTCCATTATCGCAAACATTATTTGCATACGGGCAAAGTACATCATGCGGGGCCCCATGCGATCAGCCTTTCGAGATATCCTGCCCGCCTCGCGAGGCCCTTGTGCGATGTCCCGGTGCCAACCTTTGCGGTGCGGAGGTCCTCCTTCGGGACCGCCATCTCCCTGCAGCTTTTCCTGCAACATCTCGTCTATCATCTGGCGCATCATTTCACGCGTCTGGTCGTCGATATGTCCGGTGGGGCCGGGGGGCGGCGTGGATCCAGACTGCTGCGTTGGCAGCTTAAGGTCCGGTGTCCCGCTCGTCTGGGCCATCGCCGGCAAGCTCAACAAAACCAAAGCAGCGGCAAACTGCCGCCGGCCCGCATTGCGCTTTCATCGGCTTCTCCTTCCTTGGATGGTTGTGCCAAACTTCGGCGTTCACGGCCAAACTTGCTCCTCAAACTTTGGTTCCGATTCGCACGCTCGGCTAGCAGCCGAGCCGGATGCGTCGGTCCTTTCCGACTGACGGTCCGCGACGTTCAGGTCGGGCAGCGGGAGCACCTTCGCTTGCGTCTGGAAAGCGGTCGTCGATGGCATCCGTTCAAGAAGAGCGGCTCCGTGCCGAACGGCCCCGAGCTCTAACTGCCGACCGAAAAAGCGCCGGTCAGGAAGAGGGCGAGCAGTCCTGGAGCAGACATCGCCGAGAGACGGGCAGGACATCGAACGCGCATAGCCGGTGTGCAGCCTCTCCAGCGATCTATGGTAGTCGCGCCACCACGGGCCGATATTGACGGTCGGGAGATTGGCTAACCCACTCTGCGACGTCCATCGTAAGGTGTCCTTCCATGCGGGCGTGTTTGCGTGCACGATGTCGAGACAGCGTTTGGCGGCTTCGCCGAAGAAGCTCACATCGGAAATCCCTGCGACATACTCCGAGTAGCCAATCGCGCTGCCGTGGTGTGCCGATGCCCTTCGGCAGTTCCATGGCCACGGCCCGAAGCCGGACTTCGGTCGAAGTGACGGAGAGATTTGTCGGCACTATGGTATCTAACCAAACCCGGTATGATTGCAGGCCCATGCTATTGGCCTGATACCAGGCCTCCTGGGTTGTCAGGCCAGGCAAAATGGATCCGGTGGTCTGTATGCGTACAGTCGCAATCGATCAGCCGGCCAGCTTGGAGCGTACCAATTCGCGATAGCAACGAAGATTACGTCCGTTAATTTCAAAGCCAGGGCTTCGCCAGCACTGGCTGCCGGCTGTGACGCTCAGCCTTTGTTGTCGAGCTCCTGCAAACCGTTTTGGATGGCTTCGATGAGCATCGCCGTAGAGTAGGGTTTCTGAACCCAGCCGAGTGGTCTTGCCGCTTCGGCTCGAAGCTTTACGTCGCGGTCAGCGTGCGCGGTTGCGAAGATGCACCGTATGCCGAAGTCCCGGTAGAGTTCCAACGCTGCGTCAATTCCGTCCCGCTTGCCAAGCAAGCGGATATCCATCAGGGCAATCGCAGGCTGAGCCGAGCGCGCAATTATGATCGCCTCCTCGGCTGTGCTGGCTATCCCAGCCAACACAAAACCGGCATCGCTAAGACTAGCCTCGACATCGAGGGCTATGAGGTAGTCGTCTTCGACGATCATGATGCATGGTTTGCCGGAAATTCTCGCTTCTGCTCCAATCCCATCATCTCTGGAGAAAACCAACTGAGGTCTGAATGGCTGGTTCGACTCCCCCGTTCGGCCTGTCTCAAACATTGCCGTTTTTAAGGTCAAAGCCGTTCTCCCCGGGAGCCTGAGAAAAAATCACGATGCAACGAGACGGATCTCGCTCAACTTCGAAAATCCCACCAATCTGTCGCGCCAACCCCTCAACCAACCGCAAACCTGACGAGGAAGGACGCACCGCCCTCAGATCGAAACCTGAACCTTCATCCTCTACCGTCAACACCTGCTTTTGACCGTGCTGCTTGATCCCAACCCGAATGATGCTTGCCTTGCCCGCAGATCCATGTTTGACGGCATTGACCAAAAGCTCATTGAGTATGAGCGCAAGCGGCATCGCGATATCGTTGGGCAACTGGATGGGATCGGCGTCGCAAATGAGTTGGACGTTCGCTGGAAACACCTGCTTTGTCGTTTCGCAAATGGCCCCGAGAAAAAGTGGCGCGCTGAAATTGGATGCGTCTGGGGTGTCGTAGAGAACACGTTGAGCCGCAGCCATGGTTGCCACTCGCTTGCTCGCCTCGTCGAGCGTCTTGCGAGCCTCCGAATTTTGACTGGTCCTGGCCGCTACCGAAAGCAAGGACTTCAACATCATCATGTTGTTCTTAACGCGATGGTTGAGTTCGTTAAGCAGGATCCGCTGTTGTGTCTCAGCTTGCTTGCGCTCGCTGACGTCGACCAGCATGTTGATGCCGCCGACAATTGCTCCAGCTGCATCCCGCATCGGCGTCGGATAGGGAATGAATGGAATCCGCGTGCCGTCCGGCCGCTCGGCAATCGCCTCAACTCCCCGGACCGGCCGCCCTTCACGAAGGGAAACAGCCATTGGACACTGGTCGTGAGGAAGTGGCGTTCCATCTGGCCAATAGAGCTTCCAGGTGACGCACCATTCATCACTGCCGATCACCGGCGTGCGGCCGGCGAGTTCGACCGCTGCCTCATTGAAATAGGTGATCTTGCCTTGCTCATCGGTCGTGTAGATTGCAGCAGGGATGGCCGCGAGAAGATCCTGAAGGTGACGTTCACTGTCGCGCACCTTTGCTTCCGCAATTTTCTGCGCAGTTATATCCCGGGCAATTTTGGAGGCGCCAACGATACGGCCCGCTGCGTCTCGGACAGGCGATATAGTCAGAGAAATGTCCACTAGCGACCCATCCTTGTGGCGCCGGACTGTTTCGAAATGATCGACAATTTCGCCCTTGCGTATTCGACCCAGGATGAGCGGCTCCTCTTGCAGCCGATCCGGAGGGATGATGATCGTGATCGGCTTGCCGAGCACTTCCGAGGCCGAATAGCCGAACAGGCGCTCAGCCCCGCGATTCCATGTCAAAATGATCCCATTCAAATCCTTGCTGACGATCGCGTCATGGGAAGACTCCACGATTGCTGCCAGCCTTTGAGCAGCAATTTCGCCCTTTATGCGTTCGATACCGAAACCGAGCTGACGAGCGATGGTCCGACCCGTTTCAATCTGCTGTTCCGAGTGCTCTTGAGGCTGGTCGAAGTAGGCCATGAATTTGCCCAGAAGCCGTCCACCTTGTGTGATCGGAATGAAGTAGACCGCACCAATGCCCTCAGTCTGGATCGCTTGTTTCAATTCTTCCGGCAAATCCGCTTGGTGTGCATCGTCAACACAGATCGGCTGCGGATCTTGGCTCTCCGCTGACCAAGGCGAGTGTCCTTCCACCGCTACGCGGTAAGTGTCGGACAGGCCACGCCAAGCCACAAACTTCATGCGCCCGTTTTTATCCAACAGCAATATCGAAGCACGCTGGCATTGGAGCGCACGTTGGATTGCATCGAGCGCCGGCGCATACACATCCTCTTGCGTGCGCGCATGCTGCAGCATTTCGGTGAATCGATGTATCGCACCCTGTTCCTCGGCACGTTTGGCAAGCGCCGCCTCAACCCGCTTGCGCTCGCTGATATCGTGCTGGACACGTACAGCGTATCGAAATGACCCGTCGCAGTCATGAACGCTCGACGAATTCACAACAGCCCAAAAAACTGATCCATTCTTGCGAACAAATCGCTTTTCAAGTGTGTAGCTGTCGATCTCGCCAGCCACTTGCCGTCGATACTGCTCGCGATCTGCTTCAGCATCGGCGGGAAAGGTGCGGTCAAAAATCGATCGTCCAATCAGCTCATCCTGCGTGTAGCCCAAAAGGTCACACAGATGGGAATTTACCCGCAGCAGTTGGCCTTCGGCGTTTGCTTCCACAATACCAGCGGCAGCGTTCTCATAGGTGATGGCAAGGCGCCGCTCCTGTTCGCGGATAAGCTCCTGCGCCTTGACCGTTTCAGTCACATCGATGGTGATGCAGCGGGTATTGAGGAAGCGGTCACCCAATGCGCGAACGTTGGAGGTTATCTCCACCCAGCGGGTCGAGCCATCTTTGGCACGCAGCCGGGCGCGGTGGTTTTTAAGTTCCTCCCGCCGGGACAGGCGGTCCAATATGTCTCCAATAGCAACCTGATC
Organism: Mesorhizobium sp. B2-4-7; assembly: GCF_006442685.1. Taxonomy (NCBI): domain Bacteria; kingdom Pseudomonadati; phylum Pseudomonadota; class Alphaproteobacteria; order Hyphomicrobiales; family Phyllobacteriaceae; genus Mesorhizobium; species Mesorhizobium sp. B2-4-7. The sequence goes on along the minus strand of NZ_VFVH01000017.1, from coordinate 1,940 downwards.
TGCGTGGAAATCGCGAATGTTGCGGCCTACATATTCGTCGGCCGTGAATCCCAACATTTGCAATTCCGCGCGATTGGCACGCAGGATGGTGCCATCTTTCCCGACGAAGTGAAGTGCGATGGCGGCATTCTCGAAGAAATCCTCAAACTCATTGGTGAGTATCGGATCGGGAACCTCCGAGAGAGAGGCTACCTCGTCGACTTGAGCAGGAAGAATCCCTTGCTTCATTTGGCACCCCGTCCCCACAAGCCCCTTCGAACGCTTGTGGGGATGAAAAGTTCCAAACTGACCGCTTTAATCGGCGCCAGACGCATCAGATCCCTTAGCCCAAGATGCATGAACACCGCGGATCGCGTGCTTGAGGGCCGCCCGGATAGGTTCAATTGCAGCAGAGGAGCCTGAAGAAAATCGCCTGCCGTGCGGCCGAAGCACTATCCGTTAGCACGATTGTGCACGGGCCGAGGTGGTTGAGGAGTGCGTCGGCAATTTGCCCGTTGGGGTCCTCCACCTGCCTCTCAAGCCGAGCGTGCCGTGCGCCATTGCTTGGGCCATCATTGCTGCTGGGAGGTGACGAAGCACGCGAGTAAAAGTCTCTATCGCGGCTCTTTGCGAAGGTTGAGATAAGTCGCGTCGAACTCGGCGGCTCGCACCAAGCGATCCCAGTTCGTGATGGTCACGACCTTACGCTGCCAGGTGATAAGGCCAGCACGGCGCAATGCCATAAGCGTCCGATTGAGATGGACAATCGACAGCCCCACCGTATCCGCCAGCATGCTTTGCGTGACAGGAAATTCGAATGACCATTCCCGGGTCAAGCCGACGACCTCCATACGCAGGAACATCTCGCAAATGATGTGCGCCAGGTGGGCCTCTGCGGACCGGCGCCCGAGGCACGCGATCCAAACCCTCTGAATGGCGGCATCCACCGCCAATACCGTTGTCAGCACGCGGAACAGATGCTGGTGGGTCTCAGTGATCCGATGCAGCGTATCATGCCCGATGAACGCCATGCGAGTTGGCGCCAAAGCAACGACGTTGTGGTCCATAACGTGCAACAGGAATGCATGCAGATCAACGAAGTCGCCTGGAATGTGGAGGGCCGTTATCTGACGCCTGCCGTCGGCGAAGGTGACATTTCTTCCCGTGATCCCCGAGACGATAACGCAGCTCTCCTTGGGTTCGGAGTGCTCCACGACGATTTCGTCGTCGACTTCGTAGTCACGCACGCGCCAGGGGCCGTCCTTAAGTACTGCCCGGTCTTGGGCCGTGAGATCGTCCCGTCGTTCCAGCACCTTGAACAACACGGAGAGATCGAAACCTGATCTGTTCGGCAGTATCGTCTCACCTGGCAAGGGGTTACCTCCTTAATATCGAGCGGGCTCAAAAGCTCAGGTCAGGTTGTATCGCGTGCCATACCTCGCCCCAAGTAGTCACGTTCCGAGAATCGCCGAGTGTCGGACCATTAGGATGGTACGACTGTCCGCGGGTCGAAGGCGGCAAGCTAGCGATCCATTTCTTCGCGCGGACATCAGAGTGGTGTCACCGCGCGCTCGCCCGCGTGCTGCACACCACCACGCCAGCGAAGACGAGCTACATCTCCCCTCATGATCTCCACCTAAAGAACGTAAAGCTGCACGACGCCGAAGGTTCCGCCACACATGAAGAAGGCTTCATATCTGCCGTGGAACGACACCTTCACGCCAGCGCATCCGACCATCGTCGCCAAGTTCCGGCTTCGTCCAAAACTGTGGCCGCCCAAGATGTCGGATCAGCTTGCGGCAAAACCCTTCAAGCACGTTCGCGAGCTTGGCCCAAGAATGGGAACCCGCGTTGCAGTCGAAAGTTCTTGATGATGGCAAATCACCCGATCACGAGCGTGCTCACCTCAATTGGCACGTTGACCTCTCGGCCGGCAGCATTCCTGGTGCTGCTGGCTTACG
>NZ_VFVH01000016.1:0-118680 GCF_006442685.1 Mesorhizobium sp. B2-4-7 | reverse complement strand
GTGGATCTCGGTGCGAGCGATACGGTCCTTTTCGGCATCGGGCAGCACCGCGCCGATCTTGACCAAAGCCTCATCAGCGGCCCGGGCCATGGCCGCACCGCCAAAGGCACGCACCATGCGGGCGCCGGCGACCAGCGCCACGATCTCGTCACGCGTGAACATCAGCGGTGGAAGGTCGAAACCCTCCCTCATCATGTAGCCGACGCCCGCTTCCCCATCGATCGGCACTCCGGTCGACTGAAGGTCGGCTATGTCGCGATAGATGGTTCGCTCGGAAACCTCGAGCCATGTGCCAAGCTTCTGCGCGGTGACCAGACGGCCACCGCGCAAATGCTGCACGATCTGGAAGAGCCTGTCGGCGCGTCGCATCGTATGGTCCCTCGATGTTGTTCCTATGCATGTCGCCCAAAACCGGTTGGGCTGCATGCATCGTGTTCTTGCGCATGCCTTTATTCCGAAACCGCAGAACACTCGGCGGCATGCATCATGGTTTCAAGCCTTCGCACTTGCGCTGCGCGGCCACAGATTCCGCGCCGAAGGACAATTTCCTCGTTGTCGGCGTCATTGGCATCGAGCTCGCGCCAGAAAGGCGCGACATCGCTCAGCGTCATGCCGCGCCCGAGATACTCAATGGCTGCTTCGGCAACGGTACGCCGATGATAGCCGATCGCGACCGGGCATGTCACTTCGGCGCCACGTTCAAAGGGAAGCGCCGTGCGCAGCACGCGAACGTCCATCTCGACGCCTTCGGGAATCGAGCGGATGAATTCGTCGACCTGTTGCGCCGTCGGCACCAGCATCGTCTGCTCTTCGACTCCATCTGCCACCGTGCGCGGGGCCGGTCTGATGCCGTTGACCCCCGGCGTGTTCAATCTGTCGGTCCAGCTCTTCATCGCTCGTCCTGTTCACCGCTCGCATCTATGGCATGGCGCTCCTGACACCATTCTGTCAGGAGGGTTCAGCATACTCCCTGGCGAACAGCGTCCGCATCTCGGCAAGTTCGCCGTTTCGTTCAGGATAGAGCGTCTTCAGGAAAGCCAGCGCGAAGGTGCCGGGCGCCGAACCTGGCGCGGAAACGATCTTGCCATCGGACACGGCATGCGGCACGTCCTGATAATTGTGATCGCCGGCATAGCCAGCAATGTGGCGGTTGATCCAGTCACGGCCATTGCTGGTGTGCCTCGCCTTCTCGAACATGCCGGCCCGGGCCAGCGCCAGCGTTCCAGCGCAGATACCGCCGACGACACCATCCCGCATCGCAACATCCCTGAGCAATTCCGCCACCTCGGGCGGCGCCTCGCCCGCCCATCGGTCGGAGCCAATGACGGCGATTGCATCGAGATCGGCATTTTCATCGGCGCCGGCCGAGCGGTCGGGCGTCAGCCGGAAACCGCTGATCCCGCTCACGGGCCTGCCATCGGGTGTCAGCGAAACCGCGCGGGCGCCGAACCATTCGACCGCCGAGGCGGCCAGCAGGCCATATTCCCAGTCGGCGAAGCCGTCTATGAAAAGAAGGCCGATTGTCTTCTGCTTGGGCATACGCTCGCTCCGTCCCTCGCGTGCCGGACTTATCATCTGGGCGTTGGGGCGCCTACATCCAACCGCTTTGCCGAAAAATTCGTCTCAATTGTCGCGAAGGCGACGTTCGGCATACATGTCCGGCCAGCCGATATCCTTGCGAATGTCCGCCGGCAGCGAGTTGATGAACCGCTGGGTGCGGATCTCGTTGCGCATCGTACGAATCTTGCCGACATAGTGCTGCATGCCGCGCAGAATGGTGGAACCGGTCATGGCTAGTCTCCTCTCTGTGAATGAAGACAGTATCGCACACCCCTCCTGACAGCAGTCTGTCAGGAGGATGGCAGGGCCTGGATAATAGTTGCGATCGGTGCGTTATCCCTGTGAAGGTATCGTTTTCACTGCATCAGACCGCGGCCCGAAGCAGGTTTAGAAGGCCGAGATCGTTCACTAATGCATGCCTGGTCATGATCCATTGTTCAGCCTTTGGCGACGGACTGTCAGGATACGTGGTCTCCAGCCAGGGATCCGAAGTTCTGATATGGAAGGAGAAAATTCTTCCCCAAAAACAGGGAGACGACCATGAGCCTTCAACTGACAGGAATTCACCATCTGACCGCCATCACCGCCAATGCGCGTGGAAATCTTCATTTCTATACAAGGGTGCTGGGCTTGCGGCTGGTCAAGAAGACGGTGAACCAGGACGATACCTCAGCCTACCACCTCTTCTATGCCGATGGCGAAGCGACGCCGGGCACCGACCTTACTTTCTTCGACTGGCCGGTCGGCCGCGAGCGACGCGGCACCCACAGCATTGTGCGGACCAGCCTCAGGGTTGGTGGCCAGGACAGCCTTGCCTGGTGGAAGCGACACTTGACTGACGAAAATATCGTCACGAGTGAGATTGCCGACATCGGTGGCTACGCCAGCCTGGATTTCGAGGACCCCGAGGGCCAGCGTCTGCGCCTCGTCAGCGATGACGGCAAGGGCGACAGCCGCCCCTGGGCGCAAAGCCGCGTGCCGGTCGAACACCAGATCCGCGGGCTCGGGCCGATCGTCATCAGCGTTCCCGACCTCACCAATACCGAAGCAGTGGTGACGCAAGTGATGAACATGCGCAAGGTCCGAGACTATGCCTCGCCGGAGGGCCAGGTTCAGGTCTTTGAAATGGGCGAGGGTGGGCCGGCGGCGGAATTGCACGTCCTGGTGCAGCCGGGACTGGCGCCGGCAAGGCAAGGTGCCGGTGCGGTTCATCACGTCGCCTTCAGGGCGCCGGACCAGGAGACGCTGCATCAATGGACGGCGCGGCTGGCCGAATTCCGTCTGCCGTCGAGCGGCGAGGTCGAGCGCTATTATTTCCGCTCGCTCTATTTCCGCGAGCCGAATGGCATCCTGTTCGAGATCGCCACTGACGGGCCGGGGTTCACCGCCGACGAACCGCTGGAGACGCTGGGCGAAAAGTTGGCCCTGCCGCCATTCCTGGAATCGAAGCGCGCTTCGATCGAGGCCGGCCTCAAGCCGCTGAAGTAGATCGTTCCCCGATCAAAGGCTGGCGCCGCGTTCCAGTCCGGATCGCGGCGCCTATTTTATTCGAGCGACGAACGACGCGCTTTGACAGCCGACCGCGATGCTGGTCAAAGGCGGCATGTCGAAACTCCTCGCCCTCGTCATCCTTGGCATCATGGTCATCCAGTTGATCAAGCCGCTCGGCTGGCCGGGGCTGAAACGGCGCAGCGACTTCTGGAAGCTGGCGCTCCTGGCCATGGCGGCCATTTCGATAACGGCCGTGCTTGGACATTGGACGTAGCGCAGTTCCAGGAAGCCTGGAATGCGCAGGATGGAATATCGGGCCGGCACGAGCCGGCGGCAATCACTCTTCGATCACGCAGCCGACGAGGTGCTCGGCCCAGGCCCGGTAACCGGCTTCCGATGCATGAAATCCGTCCGAGGCGAAGCCGGCTTCGGGATTGGTGATCGGCAAGCGCGGCGCCGGCACCGCACCGCGTTCGAGGCAAAGACGTTTGCCCATCCGGTTCATCTCACCGGCGCGAATTTCCAGGATCTTGCCGAGCAGCGGCGGCATGGCTGGCGCTTGCGTGAACTCCAGCACAGGAGACCACACCACGCGGGCCTCAGGCCATTTAGCGCGCAGGGCGTAGAGCAGACCGCCGAACGCCCTCTTGAAGCGGGCACGGAGTGGAAATTCTTGGTGTCGTTGGTGCCAATGGCGAGCACGATATGCGTCCACGGATCGGCCGAGAGATTGGGCAGGACGTGGTCGCGGATCTGCCCCGACGTCGCCGAATTGAACCCGGCGGCGCGCCAGCGCACGGCGCGGCCGGTTCGCTGCGAGATCAGGACGGCCAGCTGCGCGGCCAGGCCATTCTCGGATTTTTCGATGCCGACCGAGGCGGCGGAGGAATCGCCCAGCACCAGCAGCCAGACCGCCGGCTGGCCGCCGGCGATCTCATGCATGACCGGGCCTTGCGCGGGCAGCATGCGCGAGGTGCGTCGGCGTACGCCAAGCCCTTGCCAGACATAGACAGGGAAGGCGAGCCAGGTGAGGAGAGCCGGAAAGCGTCGCATCGAGCAGCAATTAACGCATGTTGCGCCGGAGGTGAACGATCCTTGCACCGGTGGCGGACGCCTTCAAGCGTCCAATGTTCGATGGGATCGCTGAATGCCTAAGCCCTGTCCGCTTGCGACCTGTTTCCATACTGGTCATGCAGCCGCACCCAGTCCATCAAGGTTCTATAAGGCCCGGTCTCGTCGCGGCCTTTCGGCGCAAGGTCGAGATATTGATAGGCGCCGATCAGCTGTTCGCTGCCGCGGGCGCGCGACATGAAGGTCAGGAAGATGTCGCCGGTCTCGTCCCGGTAGAACACGGTGGTGCCCGGCAGGTCTTTCGATTTCAGAACGGGCGTCTCGAAATTGTAGATCGCTTCACCGGATGCGATCTGCTTGTCGGTGAACGACACCTGCATGTCGAAGTTGAAGTCCGAGGCATAGGATGAGACCCAGTCGAATTTCCAACCCATGCGCTCTCGGTAGGGCAGCAGCTCGGCGAGCGGCGCGCGTGACACCGCGACAAGCGACACGTCATGGTGTCTCAGATGCTGATTGGCACCGTCCATGTGGTCGGCGACGAACGCACAGCTTTCGCAATGATGGGTCGAGCCGGGCCCGAACACGAAATGATAGACGATCAGTTGGCTGCGGCCGGCGAACAGTTCGGCCAGGCATCTTGGACCCTGCTCGGTTTCGAAGACGTAGTCCTTTCTCACCTTCAGCCAAGGCAGTTCGCGCCGTTCCGCCGCGATGCGCTCGCGAAATCGCGTCAATTCCTTCTCGCGCGCCAGATGCGCTTTGTGTGCCCGGAACCAATCCTCGCGTGAAACGACCTTGTTGCGATGCATGAACCTCTCCCTGGCTTCATCCCAAGGACGTTCGGGACGGGCATGAGCCGACATCGCGCCGGCTGCGCTGGAGAGAAATAGGGATGGAGGCGCTTCATCCCAAGTCCGGCGGAGCGCAGCAAAACCCGGGCGCATGGCCCGGGTCCGATAGAGACGGAAAACCGTGGTCAGGCAGCCTGCTCCAGGCTCGGCTTCCATTGTCCAAGCGCCGCCAGGTGGTTCATGTGGGCACGGTGGGTGAAGGCGGCCTGACCCGCGGCAACATTGGATGCCTTGCCGCTCCAGGCCTTCTGCGGGGCAGCCTGCAGGGCGCGGCCATAGGAGAAGGTCAGCTTCCACGGATGCGGGCCGATGGCGTTGATGGCGTTGAGGTTGGCGGTCGCTTCCTCGTCCTCCTGGCCGCCGGAGAGGAAGGCGATGCCCGGCACCGCCGCCGGCACGGCCTCACGGAACAGTTTTATGGTCTTTTGCGCGACCTCTTCAGGGCTGCTCACCGCGCCCGACTTCCTGCCCGCCAGCACCATGTTGGGCTTCAGGATCGTGCCCTCGAGCACCACCCGGGCCGCGTAGAGCTCGTCGTAGAGCTTCGTCAGCGTCGCCCTCGAGATTTCATAGCACGTGTCGATGTCGTGGGCGCCGTCCATCAGCACTTCCGGCTCGACGATCGGCACGATGCCGGCTTCCTGGCAAAGGGCCGCATAGCGGGCGAGCGCATGGGTGTTCGCGCTGATCGAGGTGACCGACGGCACGCCCTTTGCCTTGTCGATGTCGATCACGGCACGCCATTTGGCGAAGCGGGCGCCGAGCTTGTAATAGTCGGCGAGCCGCTCGCGCAGGCCGTCGAGGCCCTCGGTGACCGTGTCGCCGGGAAAGCCGGCCAGGGGCTTGGCGCCGGCATCGACCTTGATTCCGGGGATGGCGCCTGAAGCCTTGATGATATCGACCAGCGGCGTGCCATCGGCCGCTTTCTGCCGAATAGTCTCGTCGTAAAGGATGACGCCGGAAATATACCTGGTCATGGCGTCACTGGTGCGGAACATCATCTCGCGGTAGTCGCGCCGGCTGTCCGCGGTCGATTCGACGCCGATGACGTCGAAGCGCTTCTTGATGGTTCCCGAGCTTTCGTCGGCGGCCAGCAGGCCCTTGCCGTTGGCCACCATCGCGGCGGCAATGTCTTCGAGACGTTCGCTCATCGTGCTTCTCCTTGACGGTGTTGTTCTGCGCCTGACAGGACACTACCGCCAAAGGAATGACGCCGGAAAGCTCCAATCGATCGAAAGTCCCGGCAACGCCGCGCGCTCGCCTCGAGTTGATCGTCTCAATGCTTGAGCACGTCGACGCCCGGCAGCGGCTTGCCTTCCATCCATTCGAGGAAGGCGCCGCCGGCAGTCGAGACATAGGTGAAATCGTCGGCAACCCCGGCCTGGTTGAGCGCCGCCACGGTATCGCCGCCACCGGCCACCGAAACCAGCTTGCCGGCCTTGGTGCGCGCCGCCGCATGCCTGGCTGCCGCCATCGTCGCGCGATCGAAGGGTTCGATCTCGAACGCGCCGAGCGGCCCGTTCCAGACCAAGGTCGCGGCGCGGTCGATCCAGTCGGCAACGGCCCTCACGGTCTTTTCGCCGACATCGAGGATCATGCCATCCGCAGGCACGTCGGCGATGGCCACGGTTTCGCTGGCCGCGCCCCCCTTGAATTCCTTCGCCACGACGCCGTCGACGGGCAGGATGATGGCGCAGCCGGCCTCGGCCGCCTCGATCATGATCTGCTTGGCGGTAGCGGCGAGGTCGTGCTCGCACAGCGACTTGCCGACATCGGTGCCGCGTGCGGCGAGAAAGGTGTTGGCCATGCCGCCGCCGATGACCAGCGCGTCGACTTTCTTGACCAGGTTCATCAGCAGGTCGATCTTGGTCGAGACCTTGGCGCCGCCGACGATGGCGACCACCGGGCGAACAGGATTTCCAAGGCCCTTCTCCAGCGCTTCCAGTTCGGCTTGCATGGTGCGGCCGGCAAAGGCTGGCAACAGATGCGCCAGTCCCTCGGTCGAGGAATGCGCCCGGTGGGCAGCGGAGAAGGCGTCGTTGACGAAGATATCGCCATTGGCGGCGAGCCGTTCGGTGAAGGCCGGGTCGTTCTTCTCCTCGGCCTTGTAGAAGCGGGTGTTCTCGAGCAGCAGCACGTCGCCCTTGTTCATGGCGGCGACCGCGCTTCCCGCCGTGTCGCCGACGCAGTCGCCGGCAAAGCCCAAGGGACGGCCAAGCACCTCGGCCGTCGCCCTGGCGATCGGCTCCAGCGAGAATTCCGGCGAGGGACCGTCCTTGGGCCGGCCGAAATGGGCGAGCAGGATGACCTTGGCGCCCTTGCCTGACAATTCAGCGATGGTCGGCGCGATGCGTTCGATGCGGGTCGTGTCGGTGACCTTGCCGTCAGCGACGGGAACGTTGAGGTCGACGCGCACCAGCACGCGCTTGCCATTGATGTTGCCGATATCGTCCAGTGTCTTGAAGCTGGCCATGCTGGTTCCTTTCGCTGAGAAATCGCCGGGACCATACCCCGCACCGACGACGATGCAAGACTTGGCTGGGGAGGGCGCGAAATTTTCAAGGCGAAGGCGAAGGCGAAGGCGAAGGCGAAGGCGAAGGCGTCGACGTCGCGAAGCGTCACGGCAGGCGGATGGGTGCGGCGCAAAGGATCGCCGTGTCAGCTTTCGGTCGTTGCCTTTTCCACCGCCGGCTCGGTTTTCTCGTCTGCGCGTGCGGCGGTGATCGGTGTTTCCACCGGCTTGCGCCAGGTCTGGACGAAGGCTTTGATCCGGTCGGCGATCTCGCCGGCGCTGAGGAAGACCGGTACCCGCGCCACGGGCGCGGTCGGTTCGAAGGAGAGGCCCAGGCCTGTGATCCTGCCCTTGTCGTCGACGTCGCGCACGATCAGCTCGATCGGGCCGATCAGCACGCGGTCGGCATATTCGGCATGGCCGCCGAGCCGCGCCGTGACCAGGGCGCCGACGGTGAGCTTCTGTTCCGCCTCGCTCAGGCCCGGCGCGTATGCGGCTTCCAGTTCGGCAGCGGAACGCGCCGGATCGACGGCGAAGGCGCCGAAGAAATCGGCGTCCTCGGGGTCGACGACGGCGCGGCTGGCGAACAGCTTGTCGAGCAGGCGTGGATAGCGGTCCGGCACGAAGATGTAGACCTGGTCGCCGGCGGCAAGCCTGCCCATGTCCTGGAAACGCATCGAGCGTCCGTCGCGCAACACCAGCGAGGGCCGCGCCCAGCGAGGGATGCGCTCGCCGCGCGCCACCGGGCTGCCCGGCGCGACGCGGTAGGCGAGGAGTTCGTGATGGGCCGAGCCCGGCAGTTCGAGCTCGACCTTGTCCAGAGGTCCGAGCCGCGCCGGCACGATCAGGCCGAGACGGCGCGCCAGCGGACCAACGGTCCAGCCCTGGATGACGAGTGACACCAGGACGATGATGAAGGCGGCGTTGAAGATGGTGCGGCCATTCTCCAGCCCGCCGAGCAAGGGAGTGATGGCAAGCAGGATCGAGACGGCGCCGCGCAGGCCGACCCAGGAAACAAACGCGACTTCGGGGCGCGGCAGACGAAACGGGACCAGGCAAAGCCAGACCGCGATCGGCCGGGCGACGAACATCAGGAACAGGCCAAGCAGCACCGCCGGCACCATGATCGCCGGGAATTGCGAGGGCGTCGCGAACAGGCCGAGGATCAGGAACATGATGATCTGCGCCAGCCAGGACATGCCGTCCTGGAAGCGCTTGAGGATGGTGACGGCGCGGATGTCGGAATTACCCGCGATGAGACCGGCAAGATAGACCGCCAGGAAACCGGAGCCGCCGATGGCGCCGGCGGCGGCGAAGACCATCAGCGATAGGGTCAGCACGAAGATCGGCAGCAGGCCATGGTCGAGATTGAGCCGGTCGACGAGGCGCACGATGGCGAGGCCCCCCAGCACGCCGACAATGGCGCCCAGGCCCATGTTGATGAGGAAGCCGAGGACGAGGTTGGTGACCAGGACATTGGCCTCGGGGTCGGCATGGGCGGCTATGATCTCGACCAGGGTGATGGTCAGGAAGATGGCGATCGGATCGTTGGTGCCGGACTCCACCTCCAGCGTGGAGCGCACGCGCTCGCGCAGATTGATCTCGCCGGCGCGCAAAAGGAAGAACACGGCGGCCGCGTCGGTGGAGGCGACGGCGGCACCGAGCAGGAAGGATTCCAGCCAGGTGAGATCGAGCATATAGTAGGCGGCGGCGCCGAACAGGCCAGTGGTGAGGATCACGCCGAATGTGGCCAGAGACAGCGCCGGCCCGGCTGCCTGCCGCAAGGCATTGAGAGGCGTGCCGAAGCCGGAATCGAACAGGATCACCGCCAGCGCCAGTGAGCCGGCAAAATAGGCGATGCGGGCGTTGTCGAACTCGATGCCGAGGCCATCGGTCCCGGTGGCGAGCCCGATGCAGAGAAACAGAAGCAGCAGCGGTGCGCCGAAGCGGAAGGCGATCAGGCTCGAAAACGCGGCGACGACGACAAGCGCGGTGCCCACCAGCGTGACGAGATAGATCGCATGCTCCATCCGTGACTTGTCCCCTGCCTCTTCTCTCGATTCAAGGAAGAGTGGGGCGAAGGCATGGCCGGCGCAAGGCGGGAGAGCGGTTTTTTGGGCCGAAGCCCCACAACTTCGTCGTCCTTGGGCTTAGCAGGAGCGAAGCGACGCGTTGCCGAGCACTCCGACGAAAACGCCCGGACGAAACCGGGCGTTTCAAGTCTCTGGAAGATGGGCCCGCGATCAGGCGATGGTCTTGCCGAAGGCGACCGCGGTATCGCCCATGCGATTGGAGAAGCCCCATTCATTGTCGTACCAGGACAGCACCGAAACGAAGTTGCCGTCCATCACCTTGGTCTGGTCGAGCGCCACGATCGAGGAGTGCGGGTCGTGGTTGAAGTCGATCGACACGTTCGGATGATGGGTAACCGACAGGATGCCCTTGAGCTTGCCATTGGAGGCGGCGATCACCGCCTCGTTGATCTCCTGCGCCGACGTCGAGCGCTTGGCGATGAACTTGAAGTCGACGAGCGAGACGTTCGGCGTCGGCACGCGGATCGAGATGCCGTCGAGCTTGCCCTTGAGCTCGGGCAGCACCAGGCCGATGGCCTTGGCGGCACCGGTCGAGGTCGGGATCTGCGAGAGTGCCGCGGCGCGGGCGCGGTAGAGATCCTTGTGCATGGTGTCCAGCGTCGGCTGGTCGCCGGTGTAGGAATGGATCGTCGTCATCATGCCCTTTTCGATGCCGACCGTCTCGTGCAGGACTGCGGCCAGCGGCGCCAGGCAATTGGTGGTGCAGGACGCGTTCGAGATGACGATGTGGTCCTTGTTCAGCTTGTCGTGATTGATGCCGTAGACGACGGTGAGGTCGGCGCCTTCACCGGGCGCCGAAACGAGGACGCGCTTGGCGCCGGCGGTCAGGTGTGCGGCTGCCTTGTCGCGGGCGGTGAAGATGCCGGTGCATTCGAGCGCGATGTCGACGCCGAGCTCCTTCCACGGCAGCTGGGTCGGATCCTTGATCGCGGTGACCTTGAACGTCTCCTTGCCGACGGTGATCTGGTCGCCGGAAACCGATACTTCGTGCGGGAAGCGGCCGTGTACGCTGTCGTAGCGCAGGAGGTGGGCGTTGGTTTCAACCGGGCCGAGGTCGTTGACGGCGACGACGTCGATGTCCTTGCGGCCGGATTCATGGATGGCGCGCAGGATGTTGCGGCCGATGCGGCCGAATCCGTTGATGGCAACTCTGACGGTCATTTTTCTCTCCTTGGGAGCTGGAGGGCAGACGATTGGTCCGCAGCTTCATAGCGGCGGAAGCGGAAAGAATCCAGCCGCGGCGACGTGGATTTAAATCGATTAGGTCAGTCCGGCGGAACCGCTGTACGCGGTTTCGCCGAGCGTTCTTGTTTCATACATGTCGCTGTCCCAAAATCGAGATACACTTTTGGGCAACAAGCAGGCCTTACTTGCCATGCAGGCGGGCTTCCGCCGCCTTGGCGGCCGCCTCGGCGGTGATGCCGAAATGCGGATAGAGCTGCTCGATCGTTCCCGAGGCGCCGAAGCCGGTCATGCCGATGAAGATGCCATCGGAGCCGATGAGGTGATCCCAGCCCTGGCGGATGCCGGCTTCGATCGCCATCTTCACCTTCGCATTGCCGATCGTCTTGCGGCGGTAGTCCTCGCTCTGCTTATCGAACAGTTCGAAGCAAGGAACCGAGACGACGCGGGTCGGATGGCCGTGCTTCTCCAGGAGGTCGCGGGCGCCGAGCGCGATCTCGACTTCCGAACCCGTGGCGAAGATCGTCACCGCGGCTTCGCCGCTGGCGGCGGCGAGCTCATAGGCGCCCTGGCTGCTCAGGTTCTTCTCTGTGAATTCGGTGCGCACGGTCGGCAGGTTCTGTCGGGTCAGCGCCAGCGTTGACGGCGTCTTTTCCGATTCAAGGGCCAACTGCCAGCATTCGGCGGTCTCGACCGCGTCCGCCGGACGGAACACGTTGTGGTTGGGGATGGCGCGCAGTGCCGCCACATGCTCGACCGGCTGATGGGTCGGGCCGTCTTCGCCGAGACCGATGGAGTCATGGGTCATGACGAAGATCGAGCGGATGCCCATCAGCGAGGCCAGCCGCATCGAGGGGCGGGCATAGTCTGAGAAGCACAGGAAAGTGCCGCCATAGGCGATCAGGCCGCCATGCAGCGTCAGCCCGTTGATGGCGGCAGCCATGCCGTGTTCGCGGATGCCGTAGTGAACATAGCGCTGGCCGTAGTCGTCCGGGGTGATGTTCTTGGTCTGGCTGGTCTTGGTGTTGTTGGAGCCGGTGAGATCGGCCGAGCCGCCGATGGTTTCGGGCACGGCGCCGTTGATGACTTCCAGCGCCATTTCGGAAGATTTGCGGGTGGCGACCTTCGGCTTGTCGGCGGAGAGCTTCTTTTTGTAGTCGGCAATGACGGCGTCGAAGTTGGACGGCAGCTTGCCGGCAACGCGGCGCTCGAACTGTGCCCTGAGCTTGGCGTCGGCCTTGGCGAGGCGACCTTCCCAGTCGGCGCGCGCCTCGGCGCCGGCCGTGCCGGCCGTGCGCCAGGCATCGAGGATGTCGGCTGGAACCTCGAAGGGGGGTGACTCCCAGTTGAAGAACTTGCGCGCGCCGGCGATCTCGTCGGCGCCGAGGGGCGAGCCGTGCGCCTTGTTGGTGCCGGCCTTGGTCGGGGCGCCGAAGCCGATGGTCGTCTTGCAGGCGATCATCGTCGGCTTGTCGGAATGGCGGGCGGCTTCGATCGCATAGGCGATGGCTTCCGGATCCGTGCCGTCGATGTGGCTGGCGTTCCAACCGGAAGCCTGGAAGCGCGCGACCTGGTCGGTATTGTCAGCCAGCGACACCGGGCCGTCGATCGAGATGTTGTTGTTGTCCCAGAACACGATCAGCTTGTTGAGCTTGAGGTGCCCGGCAAGCGCGATCGCCTCCTGGGAGACACCTTCCATCAGGCAGCCGTCGCCGGCCAGCACATAGGTGTAGTGGCTGACGAGGTCGTTGCCGAAGGCGGCGTTCATGATGCGCTCGCCGAGCGCGAACCCGACAGAATTGGCAAGGCCCTGGCCGAGCGGGCCGGTGGTCGTTTCGATGCCGGCGGCGTGGCCATATTCGGGATGGCCGGCGGTTTTCGAGCCCAACTGGCGGAAGTGCTTGATCTGGTCGATCGTCATGTCTTCGTAGCCGGTCAGGTAGAGCAGCGAGTAGAGCAGCATCGAGCCGTGGCCGGCCGACAGGATGAAGCGGTCGCGGTCGGCCCAATGCGGCGCCTTGGCGTCGAATTTCAGGAAACGGGTGAACAGCACCGTGGCAATGTCGGCGCAGCCCATGGGCAGGCCGGGATGGCCGGAGTTCGCCTTCTCGACCGCGTCCATGGAGAGAAAGCGGATCGCATTGGCCATCCGGTCATGTTGTTCACGCGACGTCATGGTTCCTCCGGGGTGGGGTTTGGGGCCTTGGGAGAGCCCTTGAAAAGCGTGCGCGACACATAGCAGGCGCGCACTTTTAGTCAACAAACCGGTGCGCATTTGCCGGCCTTGTGATGCCGCGGGCAGGCCTATATTAGCGTTAGCAGGGGACAGTCGCGAGAGCTTTGTTGACGTCGCCTTCACCCGGTGCCTAATGTTTCAGAGATAACGCGTTCTGAACGCGAGCGATTCGGTGATGGGCAGGGCACAGGACGAGGCCATGACCGGGGAAACGACACTCAAGGAAGTCATCGCAAGGCTGGGCAAGGCCATGGAAGGCCTGGAAAACGCCGTCGCGGCCAAGCTCGAGCATGAGCGCGATTATTCGGAAGCCGAGGCCGAGGTGCAGCGGATGAATGCCGACCGCTCGCGGCTGGCGCAGGAGCTCGACAGTTCCGAGGCGCGCGCCGAGCGGCTGGAGGATGCCAACAAGGAAGTGTCGCGACGACTGGTGACCGCCATGGAAACCATCCGCGCTGTGTTGGATAGGTAGGCTGATGGCACAGGTCACGGTTTCCATCGACGGCAAGCAGTATCGGATGGCCTGCGACGAAGGCCAGGAAGAGCATCTGATCGATCTCGCCGAGCGTTTCGACCGCTACGTCTCGCATCTGAAGGATTCATTCGGCGAGATCGGCGACCAGCGGCTGACGGTCATGGCCGGCATCATGGTCATGGATGAACTCTCGGAGCTGCAGAAGCGCGTCAAGGGCATGGAAAGCGAAGTGCTGACCTTGCGCAAGACCCGCGACGAGGCGCTGACCAAGGCCGACAAGAGCGACAGCGTGCTGACCAACGCGCTTGGCGCGCTGGCGCAGCGCATGGAAGATCTTGCGGCGACGCTGGCCGTCAACAAGGCATAAGCGGTCTCCTCGGAAATTCCTGCCGAACTTGGCGGCAAGAAGAGAAATTTTTTCGCGGGCGCGACGGGCGCCTGTGGCTTTAGGCATTTGTGGGTTGCCGCCGAGGTGTTAAAAAGATTTGAGCGCTCGCCAGCCGTTGCCGGCAACATTTCAAGGGTAGGGAAACAACATGAGCCTTCGCATCAACGATATCGCCCCGGATTTCACCGCCGAGACCACGCAAGGACCGATCAGCTTTCACCAGTGGATCGGTGACGGCTGGGCGGTGCTGTTCAGCCACCCGAAGAATTTCACTCCCGTCTGCACGACCGAGTTGGGCACGATGGCGGGACTCGAGGGCGAGTTCAAGAAGCGCAATGTCAAGATCATCGGCATTTCGGTCGATCCGGTCGAAAGCCACGGCAAATGGCAGGACGATATCAAGACGGCGACCGGCCATTCGGTGAACTATCCGCTGATCGGCGACAAGGATCTCAAGGTCGCCAAGCTTTACGACATGCTGCCTGCTGGTGCCGGCGAGACCTCGGAAGGCCGCACGCCCGCCGACAATGCCACCGTGCGTTCGGTCTATGTCATTGGGCCCGACAAGAAGATCAAGCTGGTGCTGACCTATCCGATGACCACGGGCCGCAACTTCGACGAGATCCTGCGCGCGGTCGATTCCATGCAGCTGACCGCCAAGCACCAGGTGGCGACGCCGGCGAACTGGAAACAGGGCGAGGACGTCATCATCACCGCGGCCGTTTCCAACGAGGACGCCATCAAGCGCTTCGGCGCCTACGAGACCATCCTGCCCTATCTCAGGAAGACCAAGCAGCCTTCCGCGTAAAGCGGCTCTCCGGTTCACGGAAACGGCGAACCATCTCTTTGTTTTTGCGCAATTCCTTGGGCAAAGCGCCACGCGCCTTTCCCGGGAAAGCGCTTGGAATTGCTCCAGTTGCCTGGCCGGCATTTTTCGACTTCCGTCGCTTTTCTGGCAAGGCGTGCTTGACGGCAGGGCCCCGCTAGACAAGCATGCTCTTATGTTGCTCTGGCAGAGAAAATCATTCCTGTCTGGCTAACGGAGGGGACGTCGGATTGGACATAGGTTCGGCAAAGCCTGAGGTCACCGGTTTCCACGACAAGCCGACCGGCGCCATCCAGTATGTCGTCGCCGACCGGGTGACGAAGCGGTGTGCCATAATCGATCCGGTCCTCGACTTCGACGAGAAGTCCGGCGCAGTTTCGACAGCCAATGCCGATGCGCTGCTGGATTTCGTCAGGGCGGAGGGACTGAGCGTCGAATGGATTCTCGACACCCATCCGCATGCCGATCATTTCTCGGCCGCGCAGTACCTGAAGCAAAGGACCGCGGCGCCGACGGCGATCGGCGAGAGGATCGTCGAGGTCCAGAAATTGTGGAAGGCGATCTATAACTGGCCGGATTTCCCCGCCGACGGCTCGCAGTGGGACCGGCTGTTCGGCGACGGCGAGGTTTTTCGGGTGGGAACGCTTCCAGCAAGGGTGCTTTTCTCGCCCGGGCACACGCTGGCGTCGATCACCTATGTGATCGGGGATGCAGCCTTTGTTCACGACACGCTGTTCATGCCCGACAGCGGCACGGCAAGGACGGATTTTCCCGGCGGCAGCGCCGCGCGCCTGTGGCACTCGATCCAGGGCATTCTGGCCCTGCCGGAGGACACGCGCGTCTTTGTCGGCCATGATTATCAGCCCGGCGGGCGCCAGGCGTTATGGGAGAGCACGGTTGCCGCGCAGAAAGCCGACAACATACATCTTGCCGCCGCGCGCGGCGAGGCCGAATTCGTTGCCCTGCGCGAGGCGCGCGACCGGACATTGCCGATGCCGAGGCTGATCCTGCATGCGCTGCAGGTCAACATGAATGGCGGACGCCTGCCGGAACCGGAAGCCAATGGCCGACGGTATCTGAAATTTCCGCTGGATGGGCTTTGAAGCAATCACGCCACCCGCTGCGGTATACGAAAAAGGCGGCGCCAGTCTCCTGACGCCGCCTTTTTATCTTGTTGCCGATGCCGGCTTTAAGCCGCCGGCTGCGCCTCGATGGTACGCAGCGCCTGGGTCTGGCGCTTGGCGGCGGCCTTGACGGCATCCTGTACCTTCTCGAAAGCGCGCACTTCGATCTGGCGCACGCGCTCGCGGCTGATGTCGAACTCAGCCGACAGTTCTTCCAGGGTCAGCGGCTCATCAGCGAGGCGGCGCGCCTCGAAGATGCGCCGTTCGCGTTCGTTGAGCACCGCAAGAGCACCCGACAGCATGCCGCGCCGGTTTTCCAGCTCGTCCTGCTCGATCAGCATCTCTTCCTGGCTTTCGTGGTCGTCGACCAGCCAGTCCTGCCATTCGCCGGACTCGCCTTCCGTCGCCCGGATCGGCGCGTTGAGTGAGGCGTCGCCCGACAGGCGGCGGTTCATCGACACGACTTCCGCTTCCGAGACGTTCAGCCTCGTGGCGATTTCGGCGATCTGGTCGGGCTTGAGGTCGCCGTCGTCAAGCGCCTGGATCTTGCCCTTCACCTTGCGCAGGTTGAAGAACAGACGCTTCTGGTTGGCGGTCGTGCCCATCTTGACCAGGCTCCACGAGCGCAGGATGTATTCCTGGATCGAGGCCTTGATCCACCACATGGCGTAGGTCGCGAGGCGGAAGCCACGCTCTGGCTCGAATTTCTTGACGGCCTGCATCAGGCCGACATTGCCTTCCGAGATCACTTCGCCAATCGGCAGGCCGTAGCCGCGATAGCCCATGGCGATCTTGGCGACGAGCCGCAAATGGCTGGTGACGAGCTTGTGCGCTGCGGAAGTGTCCTCATGCTCGGCATAACGCTTGGCGAGCATGTACTCTTCCTGCGGCTGAAGCATCGGAAAGCGGCGGATCTCTTCCAGGTAGCGGCTGAGGCCGCCTTCGCCGGAAACGATACTGGGTAGTGACTGGGCCATGATAGCGCCCCCTCTCTATTGGAGTGATGCCCCCGAAACGCGGCGGGCATGTGACGCGAGCACCAAAGGCTCGCTCGCGACATCAGATATATACAGGAACAAAACCAGAAAAGACAGGCTTTTGTTCAACACGAAACAGTGTGTCACGCTGAAGTGAACAACGCCAGTCAGGTTTTTTGATGGTTGATTTGAAGCTTGCCGGGCGGCGGATTCAGAGACTGCGAAAGCCGCCGACGAGTTCCTCCATGTCCCTCGGTATCGGTGCCTCGAACCTCATCGATAGATGGGTAGTCGGATGGCGAAATTCAAGGAGCCAGGCGTGCAAAGCTTGCCGGGAGAAGGCCTTGACCTGGCTTCTCAGCGGTTCGGGCAACCGGTTGGCCTTGGTGCGAAAGGTTTGGCCGTAATCGGGATCACCGAGCACCGGATGACCGATATGGGCCATATGGACGCGGATCTGATGGGTGCGGCCGGTCTCCAGCCGGCATTCAACCAGACTTGCGGTTGCGAATTCCTTTTGGTTTTCGCCGAAGCGCTCCTGCACCGCAAAATGGGTGACGGCGTGGCGGGCATCGTCGCGTCCTTCGGGTACTACGGCGCGACGTACACGGTCGGCGGCGCGGCCGAGTGGGGCATCCACCGTTCCGGCCGGCCGCTGCGGTATGCCCCAGACCAGCGCCAGGTAGGCGCGCTCGAGATCGCCTGTCAGGCCGTGATCGGCAAAGGCCTCCGAAAGCGCCTTGTGGGCGCGGTCGGTCTTGGCCACGACCATGACGCCGCTGGTTTGCTTGTCGAGGCGATGAACGATGCCCGGCCGGCGCACGCCGCCGATGCCGGACAGGCTGTCGCCGCAATGATGGATCAGCGCATTGACCAGCGTGCCGGTCCAATTGCCGGCGCCGGGATGGACGACAAGCCCGGCGGGTTTGTTGATGACGATCAGTTCGTCATCTTCATAGAGGATATCGAGGGCGATGTTTTCCCCCTGTGGCTCCGCCGGTTCCGGCTCCGGCATGGCGACCGAGACAGTTTCGCCCGGCGACATCTTGCGCTTGGTCTCGACAACGGCCTTGCCGTCGACCAAGACCGCGCCCTGCCTGATCAGCATCTGCACGCGGCTGCGCGACATGTCCGGGCCGAGCCTGCCTGCCAGCCACTGATCGAGGCGTTGGCCGGCATCGTCGGCGCCGGCCACGAGCACGATCGGTTCTGCCTGCATGAATTGGTCCTCTATCAATCCGGGGGCCTCTTCGTTATGAGCGCTCATCGAGAATCGTTCCGGAATGTTTGCCATGGCCCGCCCCGCCGCCGACGAAGACGCCGTTGTTGAAGGCGGGGAAAAGCCGCTCAACCCCGAGATCGAAAAGGTGCGCGGCAGGCTCATCCGCTTCATGGCCATCAATCTCGGCCTGCTCTTGCTGGCCCTTATGGTGGTGATCGCGGCGATTGTCTACAAATCACGCAAGGCAGCGCCGGTGAGCCCGCCGCTGGCCGGCGACATCCAGGTGCCCGCCGGCGAACCGCTCAGCGGAGACATCGTGCTGCCGGTCGGCGCCAGGGTGGTCAGCCAGTCGCTATCCGGCAATCGCGTCTCGATCGACGCCGAACTTGTCGATGGCAGCCGCACGATCTTCGTCTACGATATGGGCGAGCGGCGCATAATCGGCCGCTTCGCAATCCGCAACAAATGAAGCCCGGCGCGCAATGACCGGCTTTGCCGAAAACCGTCATATCGCCACCGTTGCGCTGGTCGTCGACAGCTATGACGAAGCAATCGACTGGTATGTCGAGCGAATGGGCTTTGTGCTCCTGGAGAATGTGGACCTTGGCGGCGGCAAGCGCTGGGTGACGGTCGCGCCGGCCAGCGGGCGCGGCGCGCGGCTGCTTCTGGCCGAGGCCTCCGACGAGGCACAAAGGAAGAGCATCGGCAACCAGACCGGCGGGCGGGTTTTTCTCTTCCTGGAAACCGACGACTTTGCCCGCGATCATGCGGCGATGGTGGCGAAGGGCGTCGAATTTCGCGAGCCACCGCGCTTGGAGCCCTACGGCACGGTGGCGGTTTTCGCCGATTTCCACGGCAATCTATGGGACCTGATCGAGCCAAAACGCTAGCAGCAGCCAGCTTTTTCTTGATCCCGGGAAAGCCGGCGGACCCCAGTTGCTTTTTCTCCGCCGCCAGCCTATATCGCCGGTTCTTGAACGCGCCCATCGTCTAGCGGTCAGGACACCGCCCTCTCACGGCGGGAACAGGGGTTCGATTCCCCTTGGGCGTACCAAGAAGGCGACGGCTCAGCCGTTGATGATCCCTCCAACATCAAACAATGTTCAAGGCCTCCGCGGAAGCTTCGTCATATGCGCGCATATGACCGCATGGAGCGCTGGCAAAAGCCGGGCTCGGAGCTATGGCATGGCGGCTTCGATTAACGTTTCGTTTACCTATAATCTGTCTATTGGAGACAATTCACCCGCGACCACGGATGTACTGGCGCTGCGGTGAAACAAAGGTCGGCCCACTGCCGGCCTTTTGTTTTTTGGCCGGCCGCTGCGGGCGGGGCTGCCTCCAATGCTTTCGGCAAGAGCTTTCGCCAAAGCATATTGCCCTTGCCATCTCCAGCCCTACCATCAATCCTGACGATCGCACGCGGGCGGCCGGAAGGGTCGACGGTGGAGGAATTGCAATGAAAAGAACCGCTGGAATGCTCCTGATTAGCGGCGCATTGGCGATTGGCGCCACCTGCCCATCGGCTGCCGCCCAGCTCAACACGATGGAGGAAGTTGGCACGGCGATCCAGGCATGCTGGACGCCGCCGGTGGATGCCGGAAATTCCATCGTCACGCTGAGCTTCAGCTTCAAGCGCGACGGCACGCTGCTTGGTCCGCCACGGCCGACCGCCGCCAAGGTGGCCGGCGACGACAAGGCGCGAAAGTCGTTCATCGACGCCGCAATGACCGCGGTGAAGGATTGCACGCCGCTCAGCCTTTCGCCGCAACTGGCGCAAGGGATTGCCGGCAACGTGTTCACCTTGCAATTCGTATCTCCCAAGATCCGCCAATAGCTGTTTTCCGCAACTCTCCGCGCAGGGCGCGCCGCGGCTTAATGTGCTAGCGCCGTTCGGCGTTCGGCGTTCGGCGGATCGCCGATCCCGCTTCCATTTTTTACGCAATTCCTGCCGGAAAACATCTGCCAGGGTCAGCGAGCCGCTCAGGTAGCTACTACCAAGCCCAGCACCGCCTTCACCGGTCAGTGACTGGTACGCCGCGCCTCAGCGTGCCGCGCCAGGTCGGGTGTCTCGAAGACGTAGTCGTTCCAGGCCGATTCCGGGATTTGCCCGGCCAGATAGCATTCCAGCAGCAGGTTTTGCTCGGCGCTCAGGGGCCTCGGGTCAAGTCCCAGGGAATGAAAAAGATTTCTTGTCAGTTCCGATACCGTGATCTGGATCGACATCTGCGTTCTCCTTCGCGCTTCAACGCGAAAGGCCGGGCAAAGGTTTCAGGACCGGATGCCGATAACGCCGGAGTGATCCGGCAGGCCTGCCAGCCGTCGGTCCGGCTGCATTGTTTTGCAGTTCGTCTCAATCTTGAAATAAAAATGCAATATTGAATTCACAGGGATTCTTCTATTAAACTAGAGGCAAGTCTCTCAATGCATGGAGACTAGAAAGATTAGATGAAACTCATTTAGTGGAAGCTTACCGAAATCGAAAGAGTTGTCATTCCAGGTTCTCAGCAACAATGACCGCGTCCTTCCGATGATCCGTTTCTGGTCCCCCATGATGATCGCGCTCGTCACCTTGACCGTGCTCGCGCTCGGCATGTCCAGTTCTTATGCCGACAGTTGCAGTGCAATAAAAAATCAGTTGTCTTCGGCCGGCCGTGGCGGCGGCACGAGCCCCGAGCTCGCCCAGTTGCACCGCCAGCTTGCCGCGATCCAAGGCATCGAGAGGCAGCGCAAGTGTACGGCGAAAAATTCCCTCGGTGGTTTCTTCAACGCATGCGCCGATCTTGCCAGGAACAGGAGCGAGGTGCAGCGCCAGATCGCGGCGGCCTCTAATTCAGGCCGGGACATGTCGGGGCTGCGGGCACGCTTTGTCGCGCTTGGCTGCGCGCCAGCGGCAAAGCGCGCGGCGGCGAAGACCCAATCGGTGTCTGCGGCGGCGCCAGCGGCGAGGGCAACGGGCGCCGGCAACGCGATGCTGTTCTGCGTGCGCCTTTCGGATGGATATTTCTTCCCAGCACCCAAGTCGCAGTTCGCCGGCAGCGACGATGTGAAGGATATGGCCGATCAATGCCGCTACATCTGCGACGAGCCGGGCGTCGACCTCTATACGCTCAGCGACGTCAGCCTCGAAACCGAAAAGATGGTCTCTCTCGACACGCGCAAGCCCTACACCGATCTGCCGACCGCATTCCGCTACCGCGACGACGTCAATTTCAAGGCATGTGACCTAAAACGCTACTACAGCAGGGTCGCCGAATTGAGGGCCCGAACGGTAACGCCCACAAACATGACCAATGCCATCATCCCCTTGCCGTCGGCCAAGCCGGACCTCGGCAGCGTCGCGGCAATTCCCGCGGCGGACGCCGAAGCCTCCGGGGCGGCCCAGCATCAGTCGATAGAGGCCGGCAAGCGGCCGGTGAGAATAGTCGGCCCGGCCTTCTTCCCAGCCGAATGATCATCCGCCCCCGGTTGTAGGCGCCGGTTTCTCAGCCAAGGTCAGTTTTGGGTGGCACCCATCAGTCGCAGACCATGCGAACCCTCTTTCCGGGTTCGCTGACATTCCTGCATGCCAGGGGCTTTTCCTCATCGGAGGACGGCGGAGGTGGCCTCGAAACTCTTGAAAGATGACGTCTCGGTGCGGCGCGCGGCAGGGGCCTGCGCTCGGAAAACCGGGTTGGCGGTTGTGGCGGCGCCGGAAAAGCGCCGTTTTCCATTCCGGACGGCCCGTATTCCACATTGGGCGGCGGCCGGTCCCAGAAACGCCGGGCATCGAGCGGGCGCGGAATGACGACGGTGCCGTCATAGCTGCGCGAACAGCCGCTGCCGAAAAGCAGCGCCGCGCTCAGCAAGCAAGGCACAATCCGTCCAAACATCAGCAACACCCCAATATTGGCTTATAGCGCGGCTTCGATCAGGCCGACAACCGGGCGCAATGGCGCAGGCCAGGGCCCGTCCGGTGCGCAACGGCTTGTTAAGGTTAGCGGATCGTTAATGCTTCTCGGGCACATTCCGCCGACGAACCGCGGAGGGAGGGTTCGGCCTTGGATTCGGGGTGGGGACGGCATGGCTGAAGCGAACGAGACAGCCGGCGTGCGCGGCGAGCGCGGGTCGGGCGAAATGGCGGTGAACGACGCGGCTTCGTTCACCGCAGGCATGGATTTGGCCATGCTACGCCAGCTGGTCGAAACGGGCTCGGACTGGATCTGGGAGACCGACGCCGAGCTGCGCTTTTCCTGGCTTTCGCACAACTACCAGGCGGTCACGGGCATCGACCCGGCCGCCGTGCTCGGCCGCTTCCGTTTCGATTTCCTGAAGCAGGTCCTGAACGGCAACCGCAGCGCGGCAATGCATCTGGAGGATCTGCAGGCGCATCGGCCGTTCCGTGACTTTGTCTACGAACTGAAGGGAGGTCGCGCCGATTGCCGCTGGGTGCTGACCTCAGGCTTTCCACGCTTCGATGACGAGGGGAAATTCGCCGGCTATCGTGGCATTGGACGCAATGTCACGGGATTGGCCGTCGCCTTCGAAGAACTGGAGCAGAAGCAGCAAGGAGAGGCGTCTTCGGGAGGCCTTCCCGACCTTCGCACGATGGTCGATTCGATGCCGATCGGGATCATGGTCCTCGACGCCGACCTGCGCGCCGAAGTGATCAACCAGGCCTTCTACAATTTGTGGAAAATCGATCCCCAGCGCGCCGGGATCGGCTCGGGCTTCCGCGAGTTGATGGAGGCCAGCCGCGCCGCCGATTCCTACGGCGCCGACGACGTTGCCTGGCAGCGTCATACCGCCGAGCGCGAGGCCGAGATCAGGGCCGGCGTCGCCGGCTCGAGACAATTGCCGCGCAATGACGGGCGTACCCTGGTTGCATCGCTGGCGCCGCTGGCCGGCGGCAAGCGGCTCATCTCCTATGTCGATGTCACCGACATGAAGGATCGCGAGGCCGAGCTGGCCGACGCGCTGGAAAAGGCGCGACTGGCGGAAGCGGTGATCAACGGCGTCAAGGATCCGATCTTCGTCAAGGACGACGATCTGCGCTTCGTCTTCGTCAACGAAGCGTTTGCGGGCCTGTTCGGCCAGACGCCGCAAACCATGCTTGGCAAGCCCGGCGGCAATTTTCTCGCGCCCGCCGAGGTCGCGCTGTTCGAGGAAAGCGAGCGCGCGGTGCTGGCGACCGGGCGGCCTTACGAGGTGGAGGAAAGTTTCCAGGTCGACGGCGTCAACCGCTCGCGCGTCGTCAGGAAGAACCGCGTTAGAATGGTAAGCGGCCGCAACTACGTGGCCGGCTTCCTGTTCGACGTCTCGGACATGAAGGGCCGTGAGACCGAGGCGCAGGACGCCCGCAAACACCTGGCCAGCGTGCTGGAATCGCTGCCGGCCGCCGTGATCATCTACGACCGCGAGGACAATTTCGTTTTCGCCAACCGCAAGATGCAGGACACGCTGCCGGCGCTGAAGCCGGCGTGGCAGCCCGGCCGCACCTTCCGCGACGCGCTGGCACTCGGTCATTCGGCTGGCTATTTCCGCTCGAGCGGCGATCCGCGGGTCGATGCGCTCTATGATGGCGATCTCGATGGCTGGCTGGACAGCATCCTCGCCCGTTACCACCTGCCATACTCATCCTTCGAACGTCTCAATCCCGACGGCCGCTGGTATCAGGTTTATGACATGCGCACCGATGACGGCACGTTCATCGGCGTGCGCGTCGACATCTCCGAGATCAAGAGCCGCGAAAAGGCGCTGCACGATTCGATGCGGCAGATCGACCTGTTCCGGCACGTGCTGGACGAACTGCCCGTGGCCGCCTTCATCAAGGCGCAGGACCTCAGCATCGAGTTCGTCAACAAGGCCTGGTGCGCGATCACCGGGCTCGCCAAGGAAGACGTTATCGGCCGCACCGATCGGCAGCTGTTCGGCGACGGGGATGGAGAAAGCTACAGCCTGGACGATACCGAGGTTGCCCTCACGGGCAGCGTCAGGGAGGTCGAGGAGCCCGTCACCCATCGCGACGGCACGGTGCGGCAGTTGATGACGCGCAAGAGCCGGCTGGTGGCGCTGGACGGATCGGTGCATCTGGTCGGCTCCAGCACCGACATCACCGAGGTCAAGGCGCGCGAGCGGGCGCTGGAAGAAAGCATGCGCGAGAACGAGGTATTCCGCAGCCTGATCGACAACGTGCCGGTGTCGATCTATGCCAAACGCTCCGATCTCAGGCAATTCTACGTCAACAAGGGCTGGTGCGATCTCACCGGCTTCAGCAAGCAGGACGCGATCGGCAAGACCGATATCGAAATTTTCGGGCCCGACGGCGAAGCCTTCGTCAATGGCGACCTCGCGGTGCTGCGCAGCGGCGAAACCCAGGAGGTCGAGGAGACGGTGATGCTCCCGGACGGCAGCGTGCGCCACCAGTTCGCCCGCAAGGGCGCGATGATCGCGTCCGACGGGTCGCTCTACCTGATCGGGTCGACCACCGACATCACCGAATTGAAGCTGCGCGAGGCGGAACTGCGCGAGGCGCGCCAGCGCGCCATACTTGCCGACCGCGCCAAGTCGGAATTCCTCGCCAATATGAGCCATGAGATTCGCACCCCGATGAACGGCGTGCTGGGCATGGCCGAACTCCTGGCCAAATCCGATCTCGATCCGAAGCAGAAGACCTTCACCGACATCATCGTCAAATCGGGCAACGCGCTGCTCACCATCATCAACGATATCCTGGATTTCTCCAAGATCGATGCCGGCCAGCTGGTGCTCGATCCCGCCCCCTTCAATCTCGCCGAGGCGATCGAGGACGTGGCGACGCTGGTGTCGACGCGGGCCAAGGAAAAGGACCTCGAGCTCATCGTGCGCATCGAGCCTGGGCTCGAAAGCCTGTTCATCGGCGATGTCGGCCGCATCCGGCAGATCGTCACCAACCTGCTCGGCAATGCGGTGAAGTTCACCGAAGAAGGCCATGTGCTCGTCGACGTCACCGGCGAAAGTGTGCCGGACGGAACCAGGCTGACGATCTCGGTCACCGACACCGGGATCGGCATCCCTGAGGAAAAGCTGAAACAGGTGTTCGAGAAATTCAGCCAGGTCGACACCTCCTCGACGAGGCGGCATGAGGGCACTGGGCTCGGGCTCGCGATCACCTCGCGGCTGGTCGAATTGATGGGCGGCGACATCGGCGTGGAAAGCGCCGAAGGCAAGGGGTCGACCTTCTGGTTCACGGTCACGCTGCCCAGGGCCGGACAACAGAACGCGCAGCGCATCATGCCGGTGGACGTGACCGGCGCGCGGGTGCTGATCGTCGACGACAATGCCGTCAACCGCGCCATCCTGACCGAGCAGATGACGTCATGGACCTTCGATTCCTGCGCGGCCGAGAGCGGCGCCGAGGGACTGAAAGTGCTGATCGCGGCCGCCGCCTACGGCGTGCCGGTCGATTGCGTCGTGCTCGATTATCAGATGCCCGAGATGAGCGGTGCCGAGATGGCAGGTGTCGTGCGCAACACCGCCGGGCTTGCCGACACGCCGATCATCATGCTGACCTCCGTCGACCAGTCGCTGGCCAACACCAGTTACCGCGATCTCGGCATTGATGCCCAACTCATCAAGCCCGCACGCTCCTCGGTGCTCCTGGAAACGCTGGTCGCCACCATCCAGCGGCATCGCCACGCCACGGATGTCGCCCGGCCGCTTGCTGTCGAGGGAGGCGGCGGGAACAATCCACAGTCACCGCCACCGGCGGCAGGGCAACGCGCGTTGCTGCAGCCGCCGCCGGTCAGGCCTCGGCTTGCCGCGACTGGCGGCGAGCAGCGGCTGGACATCCTCGTGGCCGAGGACAATGAGGTCAACCAGATGGTCTTCACCCAGATCCTCGGCGAGACCGGCTACGGTTTCGAGATCGTCGGCAATGGCCGCAAGGCGCTGGACGCTTTCGGCAGGCTCAATCCGTGCATGATCCTGATGGACGTCTCGATGCCGGAGATGAACGGGCTCGAGGCAACCGCCGCCATCCGCCGGCTGGAAGAGGAAACCGGCACGCATGTGCCGATCGTCGGGGTCACCGCGCATGCGCTCAAGGGCGATCGCGAACGCTGCCTGGACGCCGGCATGGATGACTATCTGCCCAAGCCGATCAGCCCCAGGGCCCTGCTCGAAAAGGTCGAGCGCTGGGTCGGCGCCGGTCGCCAGGCCCGGCGCAACGCGGGATAGACTTTGCGCCTTCGGCCGGATTGCGGCGAGAATCACCCGGGGCCGGCTGCAGCCCTTCGAGCAAGACTATGGTGCGATCGCACCATATCAAAGCCGGCGTCCAGCCGGGACAATGACGGCATCGAATTTCCGCTCTCTTCTAGTTACGGGCGGGAGCAGCGACCGCCAGTATGAAGCAGCGTCAATCTACCCCAACGGACCTGTTTTTGGCGATGGCCCGGCCAAGACATCCTCTGGCCTCGAGCAACGCGCTCCCGTCCGGCTTTTCTTCGATCAGCGATCCATGCCGAATCCGATGGCTGTTTGGGTGGCCGGATCGCGCAAGTCCCTGATTCCCGAAGGCAAACCGGCGCCATGCCGCAGCCGCTAATCGCCATCGCCTTTCCAAGCGCCGGCGACGCGTTACCGGGCTGACACGAAACTGTCATGCGACTGTTATAATCGAACGCTATTGGCCTCAGCGGGCGCTGGCAAGGAATGGCGCCGAGAGACCATCTTCCGAACAGGAGCAGGCCATATGAGACATTTCATCCGCTCGGCGGCCGTTGCGATCGCAATGGCTGCGGCGTCCACCCTCACCCTTTCCGCGGCAATGGCAGCTGACATCTCCGGTGCCGGCGCCACCTTCCCTTACCCGATCTATGCGAAGTGGGCCGATGCCTACAAGAAGGAGACCGGCATCGGTCTCAACTACCAGTCGATCGGCTCGGGCGGCGGCATCAAGCAGATCAAAGCCAAGACCGTCACCTTCGGCGCTTCCGATGCGCCGCTGAAGGGCGAGGATCTCGAATCCACCGGACTTGCACAGTTCCCGATGGTGATGGGCGGCATCGTTCCGGTCGTCAATCTCGAAGGCATCAAGCCGGGCGAACTGGTGCTCGACGGCCCGACGCTGGCCGATATCTTCGTCGGCAAGATCACCAACTGGAATGACGCGGCGATCGCCAAGCTCAATCCCGACGTCAAGCTTCCCGACCAGGCGATCGCCGTCGTGCATCGCTCCGACGGTTCGGGCACCACGTTCAACTTCAGCTACTACCTGGCCGACGTCAGCGCCGACTGGAAGTCGAAGGTCGGCGTCAACACCGCGCTCGAATGGCCGGTTGGCATCGGCGCCAAGGGCAATGAAGGCGTCGCCAACAACGTCTCGCAGACCGGTGGCTCGATCGGCTATGTCGAATACGCCTACGCCAAGCAGAACAAGTTGACCTATGCCGACATGATCAACAAGGACGGCAAGAAGGTCGAGCCGACGGCGGCGGCGTTCTCGGCGGCGGCGGCCAATGCCGACTGGAGCTCGCAGCCTGGTTACGGCGTCATCCTGGCCAACCAGCCGGGCGCCGAATCCTGGCCGATGACGTCGGCGACCTGGATCCTGGTCTACAAGAAGCCCGGCGACGTGGCGGCGACCGGTGAAGCGCTCAAGTTCTTCGCCTGGTCCTACGCCAAGGGCGACGACATGGCCGGGGCGCTGGACTACGTTCCGATCCCCGACGCGGTCGTCAAGAGCGTCGAGGACATGTGGGCCAAGGACATCGTCGGCGAAGACGGCAAGCCGCTCTATTCCGCCATGTAATCCCTGCTGAACGAGGAGGGCGCTTCACGGCGCCCTCCCTGTCTTCCTTGAAACGCGAGGGCCAGATGACCGCCGTCTCCGAAGCCATGCCATCGTCGGCCGCCATGCGGGCCAGGGAAGCGACGGTCCGACGCTTCGCGCTCACCGATACGATTTTCCGGACGGCGACACGCTTTTCCGCCATCCTCGTCCTGCTCATCCTCGGCGGCGTGGCGATTTCGCTGTTTGCCGGCTCGTGGGAAGCGCTGTCGAAATTCGGGTTCTCCTTCCTGACGACCGAATCGTGGAACCCGGTCACCGAGAATTTCGGAGCGCTGGCCCCGATCTACGGAACCATCGTCACCGCCGCCATCGCCATCCTGATCGCCGTTCCCATCGGCATCGGCATCGCCATCTTCCTTACCGAACTCTGCCCGCGGCCACTCCGGCGCCCCATCGGCATCGCCGTCGAGCTGCTTGCCGGCATACCCTCCATCATCTACGGCATCTGGGGCCTGTTCGTGTTCGCGCCGTTCCTGCAGACGACGGTGCAGCCCTTCATCATCAAGCTTTTCCACGACGTGCCGGGACTCTCCAGCCTGTTTGCCGGCCCGCCCTACGGCATCGGCCTTCTGACCTCGGCGCTGATCCTTGCCATCATGGTCCTGCCCTTCATCACCTCGATCACCAAGGATGTCTTCGACACGGTGCCGGCGGTGCTGAAGGAATCGGCCTACGGCATCGGCTGCACGACCTGGGAGGTCACGCGCCGCGTCGTCATCCCCTATACCCGCGTCGGCATCATGGGCGGCGTCATGCTCGGCCTCGGCCGCGCGCTCGGCGAAACCATGGCGGTAACCTTCGTCATCGGCAACGCCCACCGCATCAGCGGCTCGCTGTTCGCGCCCGGCACGACGATCTCGGCGACCATCGCCAACGAGTTCACCGAAGCCGACGGCGATCTCTATACGTCTTCGCTGGTGGCGCTCGGCCTGATCCTGTTCGTCATCACTTTCCTGATCCTTGCCCTTGCGCGCTACATGCTGCTGCGCATGGACAGCCGCACGGGAGCCTGACCGATGTCGACGGCCACATCGCTTCACAATCGACGCAAGCGCAGGAATGCCGTGATGATGACGCTATGCGTCACGGCGGCGGGCATCGGCCTGGCCTGGCTGGCGCTCATCCTCGGCGCACTGCTCTATAAGGGCCTGTCGGGTGTTTCGCTCTCTGTGTTCACCGAAATGACACCGCCGCCCGGCGATGCCGGCGGCCTGCTCAATGCCATCTACGGCAGTATCATGATGACAGTCATCGCCGTCATCGTCGGCACGCCGATCGGTGTCCTCGCTGGGACCTACATGGCCGAATATGGCCGCTTCTCGCGCCTCACCACCGTCGTGCGCTTCATCAACGACATCCTGCTGTCGGCACCCTCGATCATCGTCGGCCTGTTCGTCTACGAGCTGCTGGTGCGGCCGATGGGACATTTCTCGGCGATCGCCGGTGCCGTCGCGCTGGCCATCCTGGTCATCCCGGTCGTCGTGCGCACCACCGAGGACATGCTCAACCTCGTGCCGAACGCCCTGCGCGAGGCCGGCGCCGCGATCGGCGCGCCGCGCTGGGTGGTCATCCGCTCGGTCGCCTACCGTGCGGCGCTGTCGGGCATCGTCACCGGCATATTGCTGGCCATCGCCCGCATTTCCGGCGAGACGGCGCCGCTGCTCTTCACGGCGCTCAACAACCAGTTCTGGTCGAGTAATCTCAATGCGCCGATGGCCAGCCTGCCCGTCACCATCTTCCAGTTCGCTCTCAGCCCCTACGAGGAATGGCAGCAGCTGGCGTGGACCGGCGCACTCATAATCACCCTTACGGTTCTCGGGCTGAGCATCTTCGCCCGCAGCCTTACCGGACGCAGAGAGGACAGATGAAACCGATGTTGTCCACCGAATTGAACACGCCCGAAGTCGCGGTCGAGAAAGCCAAGATCGAGGTCAAGAATCTCAATTTCTACTATGGCCAGTCGAAGGCGCTGAAGGATATCAGCCTGTCGCTGCCCGAGCGCAGCGTCACCGCCTTCATCGGGCCTTCGGGCTGCGGGAAGTCGACGCTGCTGCGCGTCTTCAACCGCATCTACGAGCTCTACCCGAGGCAGAGCGCCGAGGGCCAGGTGCTGCTCGACGGCCAGAATATCCTCGACCGCTCGCAGGACCTCAACCTGCTCAGGACCAAGATCGGCATGGTGTTCCAGAAGCCGACGCCGTTCCCGATGTCGATCTACGAGAACATCGCCTTCGGCGTCAGGCTCTATGAGAAGCTCAGCAAGGCGGAGATGGACGGCCGTGTCGAGCAGGCGCTGAAGCGCGCGGCACTGTGGAGCGAGGTCAAGGACAAGCTCAACGCCAGCGGCCTCAGCCTTTCGGGCGGCCAGCAGCAGCGCCTCTGCATCGCCCGCACGGTGGCGGTGAAGCCGGAGGTCATCCTGCTCGACGAGCCTGCCTCGGCGCTCGATCCGCTGTCGACCGCCAAGATCGAGGAGCTGATCGATGAGCTGCAGGCCGACTATACGATCGTCATCGTCACCCACAACATGCAGCAGGCGGCGCGCGTGTCGAAGCAGACCGCGTTCATGTATCTGGGCGAGTTGGTCGAGTTCGACCGCACCGAGAAGATCTTCACATCGCCCCGCGAGAAGCGCACGCAGGACTATATCACCGGCCGCTTCGGCTGATCCCAGGCATACGAGGACCAAGATCATGGCCGAACACACAGTCGCAGCCTTTGACGAAGATCTCGGACAGATCAGCAGGCTGATCCGCGACATGGGCGATCTCGCCTCATCGATGGTCGGCGGCGCCACCAAGGCGCTCCTGAATTCCGACAACGCGCTCGCCCAGCGCGTCGTCTCCGACGACGCCATCATGGACGCGCGCCAGCGCGAACTCGACGACCGCGCCATCACCCTGATCGCCAAGCGGCAGCCCATGGCGGACGATCTGCGCCATGTCGTCGGCTCGATCCGCATGGCGGGCGATCTCGAACGCATCGGCGATCTCGCCAAGAACATCGCCAAGCGCGTCGGCACCGTCGGCCTTGCCGCCACGCCGCGCGACCTGTCGCACTCCATCGACGCCATGGCGCAGCTTGTGCTGATCCAGGTGCAAGGCGTGATCGAGGAGTATGCGGCGCGCGATGCCGCGGCACTTGCGAAGCTGCGCGCCGACGATGAACGCATCGACGTCAAATACACGTCGGTCTTCCGCGAGCTGCTGACCTACATGATGGAGGATCCGCGCAACATCACCGCCTGCACGCATCTTTTGTTCTGCGCCAAGAATCTCGAGCGCATCGGCGATCACGTGACCAACATTGCCGAAAATGCCTATTATGTGCTGACCGGCACGCAATTGCCCGCCAATCGCCCGAAGCAGGACGAGACGGCGATGTCGGCGCCAGCGGCTTGACGGCAGGGGTGACCAGTCGATGATCGCGCCACGCATCATGGTGGTGGAGGACGAGGAGCCGCTGGGTGTGCTGCTCCGTTACAATCTGGAATCGGAGGGTTATCAGGTAGAGGTGGTGACGCGCGGCGACGAAGCCGAGATCCGCTTGCAGGAGAATGTCCCTGACCTTCTTGTGCTCGACTGGATGGTGCCGGCGGTGTCCGGCATCGAGCTCTGCCGCCGTCTCCGCATGCGGCCCGAGACCGAGCGGCTGCCGATCATCATGCTGACGGCGCGCGGCGAGGAAAGCGACCGGGTGCGCGGTCTCTCCACCGGCGCCGACGACTATCTGGTCAAGCCGTTCTCAACGCCGGAATTCATGGCACGCGTCAAGGCGCTGCTGCGCCGCGCCAAGCCCGAAGTTCTGTCCAGCGTGCTCAAGGTCGGCGACATCGTGCTCGACCGTGAATCGCACCGGGTCTACCGCAAGAAAAGCGAGATCCGGCTCGGGCCGACCGAGTTCCGCCTGCTCGAATTCATGATGCGACATCCCGGCCGCGTGTTCTCGCGCAGCCAACTGCTCGACAATGTCTGGGGCGAAACGATCTATATCGACGAGCGCACCGTGGACGTGCATGTCGGCCGGCTGCGCAAGGCGGTCAACAATGGCCGCATGCCTGACGTGATCCGCACCATTCGGGGCGCGGGGTATGCGATTCGCGAAGACTAGGGATATGTCACGCAACGTTCTCGCCCACGCCTGATTTCGCCTGTGCCCCCGGCGCGAAAATCTCCTGGTCGACGAAGGTCAGCGCGCGCATGGCGCAGCCCTCGCGGATCAGTGGCAGTTCGTTCGGCTCGGTGTCGAAGGAAATCGATTTCGAGTGCTGGCCGCCGGCGGTCTGGGCAATGGCCTCGCGCAGAGCCGGCTCGATCAGGTCGAAGGCGGCGGCGCTGACGCCGACCATGGCGACCGGCGCCGGATCGATCAGCGCGAACAGGCTGCCAAGGCCGTAACCCAGCGCCTCGCCGGCCTTGCGGTAGGCTTCGCGCTCCGGCCCGTCCTTTTCGCGCGCCGAGGCCGCCAGGGTGCGCATGTCGGCGTCGCTGACGTCGACGGGCTCGGTGTCCTCGCCAAGCTGCCTCGCGTTGCGCCAGATGGCATAGTTGCCGGCATAGGCCTCGACGCAGCCGCGCCGCCCGCAGCGGCAGAGCGCCCCGCCGGGGCGATGGATCATGTGGCCGAACTCGCCTCCGGATGAATGGGTGCCGGTGAACAGTTCACCCTTCAGCACCAAGCCCATGCCGATGCCGTGCGACAAAAGGATGGCGATGAAGTCGTCGCGGTAGCGCTGGGGATCGCGCCAGCGCAGCGCCACCGCCATCATGTTGCAATCGTTCTCCATGGTGGCGGGAATGCCGAACTCGGCCTCCAGTATGTCGGCGAAGGCGATGTCGGTCTGCGGCGTGATCGGCGACCACAGCATGGTGCGCGCATCCGTGTCGGTGATGCCCTGGATCGCCAGCGCGATGCGGGCGATGCTGCCGACGTCGAGGTCGGGATCCTCGAACCGCCGCCTGACGATGGCCACGCATTCGCCGATCAGCGCCTCGCGCGACAGGGTGAGCGTGTCCAGCCGGCGCTGCTCTTCAGATATCACCTGGCCGGCATAGTCGATGACGGCGACGGAGAGAAAATTCAGCGACAGCACCACGGTCATCACCGCCGCGGCTTCAGGGTTGAGGCTGAGGCCGACCTGCGGCCGGCCGCGTTTCAGCGCACCGGCCTCGCTCGGCTTGCTCTGCGCCAGGATGCCTTCGCCAATCAGGTCGGAGGAGATCGCCGATATGGTGGAATGGCTGAGCCCGGTGGTCGCGGCAATCTCGGTGCGCGAGGGCTGCCCGGCACGGCGCACGGCCGCGATCACCATCGCCCGGTTGCGTCGGCGCAAATCGTCGTGGCGGATTCCGACCGACATGTTTCTCGCATCCTCCCCGTCGCCGCGTTCTCTCCCCAGGATCCCGACGACCGTCAAATACTGGCAGAACCGGCCTTGGCTGTCATTATTTATTCCGGAGCTCGAAAAAAATTCACGAGGACATCAAAATACATCAGAATCGACGTTGACAGCGTTCCGACGATGGACCAGTGTTTTTTCGAGGCTCGAAAAAATAGAGCCTTTGTGCCGGCCTACGGGCCTGTTTGGTCGCGCCATACGCGGCGCAGGGAGGATTAAGATGAAGAGATTCACAGCCGCCATCCTGGCGGGTGTCGCCATGTCGCTGACGCTCGCGTCGGTCGCGCAGGCGAAGGACAAGGTCATCGGCGTTTCCTGGTCGAACTTCCAGGAAGAGCGCTGGAAGACCGACGAGGCCGCCATGAAGAAGGCGATCGAAGCCGCCGGCGACAAGTATATTTCCGCCGACGCCCAGTCCAATCCCGGCAAGCAGCTCACCGACGTCGAGAGCCTGATCTCCCAGGGCGCCAATTCGCTGATCATCCTGGCGCAGGACGCCTCCGCCATCGGCCCGGCGGTGCAGAAGGCGCTCGACGAAGGCATTCCGGTCGTCGGCTATGACCGCCTGATCGAGAACAAGGACGTCTTCTATCTGACCTTCGACAACAAGGAAGTCGGCCGCATGCAGGCCCGCGAAGTGTTCAAGGTGAAGCCGGAAGGCAACTACGTCTTCATCAAGGGCTCGGGTGCCGATCCGAATGCCGATTTCCTGTTCTCGGGCTCCATGGAAGTGCTCAAGGACGCCATCGACAGCGGCAAGATCAAGAATGTCGGCGAAGCCTATACGGATGGCTGGCTGCCGGCCAACGCGCAGAAGAACATGGAGCAGTTCCTGACCGCCAACGACAACAAGGTCGACGCGGTGGTCGCGGCCAATGACGGCACTGCCGGCGGCGTCGTCGCGGCGCTGACGGCTCAAGGCCTGGCCGGTACCGTTCCGGTCTCGGGCCAGGACGGCGACCACGCGGCGCTGAACCGCATCGCGCTCGGCACGCAGACCGTGTCGGTGTGGAAGGACGCGCGTGAACTCGGCAAGAATGCCGCCGAGATCGCCTCGCAGCTGGCCGACGGCAAGAAGATGACCGATATCGCCGGCGTCAAGGACTTCACAACGCCCGGTGGGAACACCGTCAAATCGCTGTTCCTCACCCCGGTTGCGATCACCAAGGACAATCTCAACGTCGTCATCGACGCCGGCTGGATCAAGAAAGACGAGGTCTGTGCCGGCGTCGCGGCGGGCAGCGTAGCGGCCTGCAACTGATCTTCCATTTCATGCGATGAACGCCGCGGCTGCCAAGCCGCGGCGTTTTTTCAAGAAGATTTGTTTTTCCGCCTCGGGCGGGTAACTTCTAGGCTGGCTTCCGGCATCCCGCATCGGACGGGCAGGCCGGTGGGAGAAAATCATGACCGATACGACGTCCAACCCGCAGGCCGACACCGCGCGTGCGTCGGAACTCGGCGCCGTCGCCCGGTTCCTTAAGGCGACCGAGATCGACACGCGCATGCTCGGCATGATCGGCGCGCTGCTGCTGATCTGGATCGGGTTGCATGTCTTGTCCAGCCTGCGTCTCGGCGTCAATCCGCTCGATTTCGACAGCCGTACCTTTCTCACGCCGCGCAATCTGTGGAACCTGTCGGTGCAGACCTCGGCCGTCGCCATCATGGCCTGCGGCATGGTGCTGGTCATCGTCATGCGCAATATCGATCTGTCCGTCGGTTCCGCCGAAGGGTTGATCGGCATGGTCATGGGCTTCGCCCAGGTGCATTTCCTAGTGCGGATGGTCGGTCTCGAGCTCGGCAATCCATGGATCTGGGTGCTCGCGCTGGTCATCGGCCTGGTGCTCGGCCTTTTGATCGGCGCCTTCCAGGGCTTCGTCATCGCCTATCTCGAAGTGCCGGCCTTCATCGTGACGCTGGGCGGGCTTCTGGTCTGGCGCGGTGCGGCATGGTGGGTTACCAGCGGCCAGACGGTGGCGCCGCTCAACGCGACGTTCCAGCTGATGGGCGGCGGCCCGGCCGGATCGATCGGCGCGACCTGGAGCTGGGTGGTCGGTATCGCCGCCTGCCTTGCGGTGGTGCTTGCGCTGTTCAACGGGCGGGTACAGCGCAAGCGCTTCCGTTTCCCGCTGCGTCCGATCTGGGCCGAGACGCTGATCGGCGTGCTGACCTGCGCCGTCATCATGGGCGCGGTTTGGCTGGCCAATTCCTATCCGTGGCCAGTCGGCATCGTGAACAGATATGCAGCCGCCAACAACATAACCGTGCCCGAGGGCGGCCTGTTCATCGCCCACGGCATCGCCATACCGGTGCTGATGGCCATCGCCGTCGGGCTGGTCATGACCTTCATCACCAAACGCACCCGTTTCGGCCGCTATGTCTTTGCCATCGGCGGCAATCCGGAAGCAGCCAACCTCGCCGGCATCAACACGCGCTGGATCACGATGAAAGTGTTCATGATCATGGGCGTGCTGGCCACGATCGCTGCCGCGATCTCGTCAGCCCGGCAGAACTCGGCCACCAACGTGCTCGGAACGCTCGATGAATTGCTGGTGATCGCGGCGGCCGTCATCGGCGGCACATCGCTCGCCGGCGGTTCGGGAACTATCATCGGCGCCATGCTGGGCGCGCTTTTGATGCAGTCGCTGCAATCCGGCATGGTGCTGCTTGGCGTCGACTCGCCGCTGCAGAGCATCGTCGTCGGCGCCGTGCTGGTCATCGCGGTGTGGCTCGACACCGTCTATCGCAAACGCGTTTGAGGGAGGAGGACAATCATGGCTGACAGGATCGCTCCCGCCGGCAACCCGCTGGTCGACATGCGCAACATCTCAATCGCGTTCGGCGGCATTCGCGCCGTCGACGATGCCTCGATCGATCTTTTCCCCGGCGAGGTCGTGGCCCTGCTCGGCCATAACGGCGCCGGCAAGTCGACACTGATCAAGATCCTGTCGGGCGCCTACAAGCGTGACGCGGGCCAAATCTTCGTCAACGGCGAAGAGGCTTCGATCTCCAACCCGCGCGATGCCAAGAAATACGGCATCGAGACGATCTACCAGACCCTGGCGCTCGCCGACAATGTCGACGCCGCCGCCAACCTGTTCCTCGGCCGCGAGCTGAGGACCGCCTGGGGCACGCTCGATGATGTCGCCATGGAGGCCGAGGCGCGCAAGGTGATGGGCAGGCTCAATCCCCGCTTCCAGCGCTTCAAGGAGCCGGTGATCAAGCTGTCGGGCGGACAGCGGCAGTCGGTGGCGATCGCACGCGCGATCCTGTTCAACGCCCGCATCCTGATCATGGACGAGCCGACGGCAGCACTTGGACCGCAGGAAACGGCCCAGGTCGGGGAACTGGTCAGGCAGCTCAAGTCCGACGGCATCGGCATCTTCCTGATCAGCCATGACATTCACGACGTATTCGAACTGGCCGACCGGGTGTGCGTCATGAAAAACGGCCAGGTCGTCGGCACTGCCCGCACCACCGATGTGACCCAGGACGAGGTGCTGGGCATGATCATCCTGGGCAAATGTCCGCCTGGCGCCATTCCCGGACCAGGCGCGTTGAAGATCGCCGCCTGAAGCCTGCTGGCCTGAGCCCGTTACCGATCTGCCGATCAGGTGATATGCCAGCCGGCGGGATGGCTTGGCCTTGCCATTGTGTTGACCGGGCGACTTGCCCATAAAGGGCTCACATGCTGATAGGCCGCATTGTCCGTTGAAGAAGCTTTTTCCAATCGTCGCTTTCGTTGCCGTTGCGCTGATCAGCATGACAATGGCGGGGTTCGCCTATTTCGCGACGCAAGAGGCGGCTCGCATCAAGTTCGACGCGACCGCGGACGATGCGCTCAACCGTATCGAGAGCCGGATCGACCTGCAGCTGTCGCTGCTGCGCTCGTCGCAAGCCTTGTTCGACGCCCGCAATGGCGACATCTCGCAGAGCGAGTTCAAAGCGTTCTTCAATGCCCTCAATGTCGATACCAATTTCGCCGGCCTGCGCGGCATCGGCTTTCTCCGGCTGGTGAAAGCAGGCGACGAGGCAACGGTCGAACGCGACATGCTGCATGACCAGGGCGTCAGGCGTGCGATCTATCCGGATACGACGCAGCCATGGCGCACGCCCGTTGTGCTGTTCGAGCCGCTCGATCCGTCCAACAAGGCCAGCATCGGCTATGACATGTTCACCGAGCCCGTGCGGCGCGCGGCAATCGAGAAGGCAATGGCAGATGACCAGCAGCACGCGAGCGGGCTGGTGCAACTCGGCCAGGACACGGGTGCAGCACAGACCTTCACCGGCTTTCTCGTCTTCGTGCGGCTCAACGTCGAGACCGCACCTGATGCCATAAACGCATCGCGATCCTCGACGGTAGGCTTTCTCTACGCGGCCTTCCGGGCCAGGGAGTTGTTCCAGATCGCGCTCAGCCGCGCGCCGCTGCTGCCGGTCAACACCGAAATCTACGATGGCGGCGTCGATCCGGATCATTTGCTGTTCCGGTCGGAGACGCCGCCCGTGTCGGGCTTTGGCGACAGGCTGCTGGTCACCCGCAAGATCAGCGTGGCGGGCCGTCCGTGGACCGTGCAGTTCAGGCCGACAAGCGCCTTCTCGCAGCCATCGTCGCGGGCCATCCCAGTCATGCTCGGCCTGTTCGGGTTGCTGCTGGCCGGCGCCATCGCGCTTGTCGCGCGCTATCAGGAGCGAGCCTACGAGGCAGCATCGCTGCTGCATGAGACGACGGAAAAGAGCCTGCTCGAAAAGGATTTGATGCTGCAGGAGATGAAGCATCGCATCAAGAATTCGATCACGCGAGTGCTGGCGATCGCGCGCCAGACCGCGTCACGTGCCAGCGACGTCAATGAGTTCTCGGCATCTTTCTCGGCCCGGCTACAGGCAATGGCCGCGTCCCAGGACATGCTGACGCGCTCGCGCTGGCAGAAGGCGGATCTCGGCGATCTCCTGCGCATCGAGCTTGGCCAAGTGTTCGGAAAGGAGCTGCCGGAAGAGCTTTTGTCCGGGCCGGAGGTGCTGCTTGACGAAACCACGACGCAGGCACTGGGCCTCACCTTCCACGAACTGGCAACGAATGCGCTGAAATATGGCGAGGCCGGCAATACGGTCGGCGCCCTCAGGATCGAATGGTCGGTCGAAGGGCGCGGGCGTGACCGGGTCTTGGCTCTGAGCTGGCAGGAAACCGGGCAGAAGAAGGTCGACGCCCCGGCCACGACCGGCTTCGGCACCAAATTGATCGACCTCAATGTCACGCGTGAGCTGCGTGGCACGATCCACCGCGATTATCGCGATGACGGATTGAATGTGGAAATCAGGATTCCGCTGCCGGCGTGAATGCCATCGGGCCTTGGCGGAATCGCTCCAGGCTTCCCGCGGCGGCCAATAAATTGCCGCACCGCTGCCGGGTTCGCGAATGAGCCCGACAGCGGCGATTCAAGTTGCTCGGAGCGGTTCAGCGTCTGATAGATCGCCGATCCGCTCCTTGCTCGCAATTCCGGCGGGAAAACCGCTCCGCGCTTTTCCCGCCGGAATTACCTTAGTTGCAGCGAGCCGTGTAGATGCGACCCCGATGATCGCGATACTGGCAGTATCCATTGCGCAGGTTGCGGACCAGCAGGCCGGAGCCGGCACCGACGGCCGCGCCGATCAGCGCGCCCTTGCCGCCGCCGACCAAGCCGCCCACGCCGGCGCCGATCAAGCCGCCGCCGACGACATCCTGCTCGGTCGAGGTACAGCCGCTGACGGCGACCACGGCAGCCATGGCAATAAGAATTTTCCGCATAGGGTCACTCCTCACTTCGTGTCCTCACTTTAATAAGCTCCAGCCGTCACTTAGCATGAAAAAACGACCTTTGCTGCTCCAATTTATTGTTGGTGAAGAGAGTCTTTTTCTGGGCGCAGCTTTCCGATGCCTCGGCCGCCGAAAAACCCGAGCGATGTGCGCGCGCGAACGTGGGGGCGGGATCAGGCCAGCTGGGACAGGGCGATCAGGACAATTGCCGCGGCCAACGCCGGAGCGACGATGGGCAGGATGCCATGAGCAACCGGCGATGCCGTGGATGTCTCGGGATCCTGGAATTCGCCCATCGAAATGCGAGCGGCCTGCCCGAGTCTGTTGATATCGGCGACCGTCAACGCGCTCCTCCCCACTATGCTGCGGCAAAGCCCTCGAAAGCATGCTCGTCGGCTCGGCAGTTCCATCGGTATCTGGCAAAAACAGCATCTGCTTCTATGGTGAACAGCCGGTTAAAAAATGGCGGTCGCCTACTCCGTCTCGAAATTGCCGTGCGGAACAACGAGATGGT
Organism: Mesorhizobium sp. B2-4-7; assembly: GCF_006442685.1. NCBI lineage: Bacteria > Pseudomonadati > Pseudomonadota > Alphaproteobacteria > Hyphomicrobiales > Phyllobacteriaceae > Mesorhizobium > Mesorhizobium sp. B2-4-7. Next base: position 79,158 of record NZ_VFVH01000016.1, on the reverse strand, counting down.
ATTCGAGGCGACCATCCGCGATCTCGAGGCGCGCCGTTCCGTTCAGGGAAGAGGGCACTACGCGTTCCAGTGCGACGCTGCCGAAGCGCTTTTTGCCCTCTTGGTTGCTGTCGGTTCCTATGGTTTCGGCCCAGGTCAGCGACAGGGCAATGCCGCCATCGGCGGCGGTGTCGAGGACGGCGGTCACTTCGACGAAGCCCTCCGGCCGCGACAGGGCGCCATAGCTGACCGAGTTGACGGCCAGTTCATGCATCGCAAGGCCGATATGCAGCGCGGCGTTGGGGTTGAGGTAAGGATTTGCGCCGCGGAAGCGAAGGCTGTGCGACGCGTCCGTCCCGTAGCGGCCGACCTGACCGGCGAGGAGTTCGCGAAGGGCAGCACCGCGCCAGTTGGAGGAGGTTACCAAATCCTGGGAGGAGGCCAGCGACTGGAGCCGGCCGCGAAAGCGGGTCAGGAAATCGCCGATGCTGTCGGAATAGCGTCCCGTCTGGGTGGCGATGCTCTGGATGATTGCCAGCAAATTCTTCGAGCGGTGCGTGACTTCGCGCAACAGCGTCGTCAGCGTCTGTTCGCGGCGTCGCTGCTCGGTCGTCTCGACCATGGTGGTGACGACACCTTGCACGTCGCCGGCCTCGCCATGGTCGGCGTCGATCCAGACCTGAAACCAGCGCATGCCGTCCTCCATCGGGACGCCGATCTCGAGGCGCTGCGGATCGCCGCTTGCGACGACGTTGCGCTTGGCAGCGCCAATGCGGTCGGCCTGTGCCGGCGGCAGGATGCCGTCGCCCTCGCTGCTGTCGGCGGCCCAGGGCGCACGCATGTTCCGCGCCCAGACCGTTTTCATGTCGCGGTCCTGGTAGAGGACGGAAATGCCGGCATTGTGCAGTGCGTGGAGAAGCGCCCGGCCAAGTTGCATGCCGCTTTCGGCGGGATGCAGGGCGATGACCTCGTCCCCCCGCTCGTGCTTCTTGGTATCTCGAGCCCTGGAACGCATCCGACCTGTTCACCCAACTCAGGCTGAACGGCTCACCGTCCAATGGGTTCCAAGGCAGGTTTTACGGGAACCAGACGCCCAAAAGCGGTCCGCCGGGCGGCGTCCTTGTGGGACACCACCCGGCGGTGGCTGGAAACCGTTTGAGGGGTGCGGCTTCCAGTGTTCGCCTGATAACTCTCAGGCCCGTCTGAACAGGCCGGCGAGAAGCGAAATGATGAGGAAAGCGAGAAAGATGAAGAACAATATCTGCGCTATCCCGGCAGATGTACCGGCAATGCCGCCGAAACCAAGCGCGCCGGCGATGATTGCCACGACAAGAAATACGAGCGCCCAGTAAAGCATGGTTCCATCTCCTTCCAACTATGTGAGAAAAACGTGGGTGGATGCGGTTTGTTCCACTTTTCGCCGAAAAAGACGATCCCCCCGCGCACCATCGTGGCGCGGAAAAGCAAGGCGCGGCCAGCGGAACCTTCCGGCTGGTCGCGCCCTGCTTTTGCGCGCGTTTGCGACTTCAGTTGCGCATGGCTATGCGGCTGCTTTCGCCTGCCGGTCGAAGAACAGAGCCTGGCTGATCAACGCCTTGACCATGTCCGGGTTGAACGGCTTCGTCACCAGGAAAGCCGGTTCGGGGCGCTCGCCGGTCAGGAGACGCTCGGGAAAGGCGGTGATGAAGATCACCGGCACGGAAGTCGACGACAGAATCTCGTTCACCGCCTCGATGCCCGAGCTGCCGTCGGCGAGTTGGATGTCCGCGAGCACCATCTTCGGCCGCGTCTTGCCGAACATCGTCACCGCTTCGGCATGGGTGCGGGCGGTGCCGACGACCCGATGGCCCAGGCTCTCGACCATCTCCTCTATGTCCATGGCGATCAGCGGTTCGTCCTCGATGATCAACACGTCGGTCGCCACCTGACGGGAAATCTCGTTGCTCGCCTGGGCAAGCAGTTCTGAGAATTCCTGTTCGCCGACGCCAAGAATTTCGGCCGCCTCATCCTCGCTGAAACCCTCAACGGCCACCAGAAGGAAGGCCTGGCGGGGAAGCGGCGCGATCGCATTGAGATTGGCCGCAGCGCGCTGTTCCCATGCCGATTGCGCCTGTTCTTGTGGAACGCGGATGGCGACGGACGTGAACAGTTTGGCGAAGACCTTGTACAGCGCGATTCGGTCGCTGGATGCCTCGGGAAAAATGTCGACATCGGCGATGATGGCCTCAAGCATCGCGGCAACCAGCGCGTCGCCGCTCTCCTGCGATCCCGATACGGCACGCGAGAAGCGGCGCAGGAACGGCAGGTGCGGAGCGATGGTGGCGGATAAACTCATGACGGACGTCTCCCTCAGATGACGTGATTGACTAAAAATGCAGGTCAAGCCCCATTGCAAGCCCCAACGACACAAACGCGGGCTTTCGCAAAAAGTTCCGGCCCCGGGAACTAATACGCCTGAACGGCGTTTGAATTGGGGATGGGCAACCAGACGAGGATGCCGCTTGTGTTGTGTTGAGTTATGTTGAGCGGCTATGGGGCTGGATTAAAGGGCGAAATGAAGGAAATGACGAAAGATGTCTTGACTGGCGCCTCAATCAGGCGCCGGAACGGCGTGGGCGACCCGCTCGGGCCGAATTCCGAAATCGGACGCAAACTCAAGCAGTATTACGACGAGCTGGTCTCCGACGATGTGCCGGATCGTTTCGCGCAGTTGCTCAGCCAACTGGAGCGGGCCGAGCCCGCACAGAAAAAGGACTGAGGCATGGCAACGGTCTCACAAGGCTTCAAGACCGATCTGCTTGGGGCAATACCGAGCTTGCGTGCCTTCGCAGTGTCACTGACGCAGAATGCCGACAAGGCCGACGACCTCGTGCAGGAAACGCTGGTCAAGGCCTGGGACAAGCATGAGAGCTTTCAGCCCGGTACCAACCTGAAGGCATGGCTCTTCACCATCCTGCGCAACGAGTTCTATTCGCAGATGCGCAAACGCGGCCGCGAGGTGCAGGACAGCGACGGCATCATGACAGCCAGGCTTGCGGTGCATCCCGCCCAGCACGGCCAGCTCGACCTCAAGGATTTCCGCGGTGCGCTCGAGCAGCTGCCCGAAGACCAGCGCGAGGCCATCATCCTCATCGGCGCCTCGGGCTTCTCTTACGAGGAGGCGGCCGAGATTTGCGGTTGCGCGGTCGGGACGATCAAGAGCCGCGTCAGCCGAGCCCGCACGCGCCTGCAGGAGATACTGAAAATCTCCGGCGAAGACGAGTACGGTCCCGATGCGATCTCAGCACAGGTCACGGGCACGGCGGCGCACTAAAAAAGCGTCGCATCGAAACGGCTGACAGAATCGCCATCGCATCCGCTCTGACTCTTACGCGATGCGACGTCGTCAGGCGGGCGGGACTCGTCCGCAGGCCCGGGCCACCGCTTCCACAAGATCTTCGCCCGAATAAGGTTTGCTGACCAGCCTTATCCCTGGAAAGGCAACCTTGATCTCGTCCGCATCCGAATAACCGGAGGCAAAGACGAAGGGCACGCCCGTTTCACGCAGGCGCGATGCAAAGTCGAAAGTCGGAGTGCCCCCCAGCATGAGGTCGACGATCGCCGCATCGAATTGGGTGGCAACCTGTCGGCCATCGATCTCGGCCAGGTCACGGACAAGCACCACGTCGTCGGCGCCGTGATCACGGCAAAGCTGCTCGACATCCATGGCGATGAGAAATTCATCTTCCAGGACAAGAATGCGCAATCCGTCAAGCAAAGGCGACACAGGCAATGGCTCCTTGAAACGCAGCGAGTCATGATCGCTATTTGACGCGCTGTCATTTAAAAAAGACATGCTAACGCAGCGGCTGAGCCCGCGGCTCTCGAGGAGCGGTCGAAATGTCAATCCAGAACGGCCTTGCTTCCTCCAGCCGCCGGTACGATTGCGAGAATTGCCCACTGCGGCCGCTGCCGGTTTCCGCAAATTCGAGAGATCGGAACTGGCCTTCATCGACAAATTGAAGAAAGGCGAGCTCGCGGTCGACAAGGGCGCAACGGTGCTGGTGGAAGGACGCCGCAGCGCCCATCTCTACACGGTGCTGTCGGGCTGGGCTTTCCGCTACAAGCTGTTGTCGGATGGCCGCCGTCAAATCCTCAACTACGCCATCCCTGGAGATCTCATCGGGCTGCAAGGCAGCGTGATGGGCGAAATGCAGCATTCCGTCGAAGCCTTGTCGCCGATGCTGCTTTGCGTGTTCGAGCGGGAGTCCCTGCATGAGCTTTTCCGCAACCATCCGGGCCTGGCCTATGACATCACCTGGATCGCGTCGCGCGAGGAGCGGATGCTGGATGAGAACCTGCTCAGCGTCGGCCGCCGCAGCGCGATCGAGCGCACCGCCTATCTCATCGCCTTCATCGGCAGCCGGGCCAAGGCCGTTGGCCTCAATGGCGGGCGGCTCACCCGGATCGCGTTCACGCAGCAGCACATCGCCGATACGCTCGGGCTGTCGTTGGTCCATACCAACAAGACGATTCGCAAACTGATGGATCGCAAGCTGATCGCTTGGCGCGATGGCGGCTGCGAGATCATCGATCATGAAGGGTTGAAGCAGCTTGCCGTCTGGGAGGGGCTGGGCAAGGAACGACGGCCACTGATCTGACCGGATGCAGGAGGCCCCGTTTTGAGCTAGGGTCCAGATCGATGGAACCGGGACGGCCTCTATCCATTGGATTGAGCGTGATCTTTTGGCAAACCGACACCCGCTTTGCGGGATCATGCCCGTTTATCCGAGGGGCTCGGAACCTTGAGACATGCAGCGCGTTGAAATCAAAGCAATCACAGGGAGTTAAGCGATGGCAGCTGCCGCAGGAAAGAACGCAAGCGAAGCGCGGGCGAACTCGGACCTCGAAGCCGATATCAGGCAGTTGAAGGCCGATATCGACAAGCTGACGAAGCAGCTGGCAAAGACAGGTGAGCATGGATACGGCACCGCCCGCCGTGCCGCCGCCGAAGGTGTCGAGCATCTGCGCGCCCAAGGCGAGGCAGCCTTTGACAGCCTGCGCAGCAACACCAGGGATATAGAGGCGCAGATAGCGGCAAGCGTGCGCGAGAAGCCGGTGACTTCATTGGCGATCGCCGCCGGCGTTGGCTTCCTGTTCGCGCTCCTGGCGCGCCGCTAGTCCCGCTCAAATGGGATTGCTGGCTTCCCTTGTCTCGGGCCTGGCTTCGGGCGAAACCGTTGCAGCCATGCGCCGCGCGCGCACGGCTGCAATTGTCTATGCGCTTGCCGCGCTCGCGGCGCTGTGCGGTCTCGGCTTCCTGATCGGGGCCGGCTATATATGGGCTGCGGACCGCTATGGGCCGCTCGCGGCGGCGTTGGGCTTCGGCGTCGGCTTTCTGATCGTCGCGGGCCTGATCTTGCTGATCTATCGCTTCTCGGCCGGCTCGCGCGCACGGCGCCGGGCAGAACGGCGCAAGGCGGACATGACCGCAATCGGGGTCACCGCCGCACTGGCCGCTCTGCCGGCGCTGCTCAAGGGAAAGGGCGGCCTCGGGGCCATTCTCGGTCCCGCCGTGGCGTTGGCGGCTTATGCCATCTACCGCGAGAACGTGAAACCAGGTCCCGGCGGGCCGGCTGGCGGCGATCCTGATTGAGGCTGACCGGATGAAGGCTGCGTCCGGATTAAAGCTGGGCCGGTCACTTGGAGAGATCCTCCAGCGGCATGGATATTTCGGCAAAGACGCCTTCCGGCCGGAACTCGTGCGCCACTTCGCTGGAGATGACCTTGGCCAGGCTGCGGCGGATCAGGATCGAGCCGAAACCGTGCCGCTCGGGCGGGGCAACCGCAGGACCGCCGCTTTCGCGCCAAGTCAGGACAAGGCGCCGGTCGCTTTTTCTGCCTTGTGTCTTCCAGCTCAGATCGACCTTGCCGGATGTCGCCGACAGCGACCCATATTGTAGGGCGTTGCTGGCCAGTTCGTGCAAGATCAGGCCCAGCCCCACTGCCTGGTCCGGCGACAGCAACAGATCGGGACCGGTGATCGTCATGCGCAGTTGCTCGGCGGTGTCGAAGGGCCTCACCTCGATCTGGACGAGTTCATGGATGCCGATGCCGCGCCATTCCCGGTCGGACAGCAGATTATGGGCGATGCCGAGTGCCTGGAGCCGGGCGCCGAAGGCTTCCAGGAAAGCGCTCGGCTGCCGGGCATGGCGCACGGTCTGCGTCGCCAGCGCCTGAACGGTCGCCAGCGTGTTCTTGACGCGATGATTGAGTTCGCGAAGCAGCAGCCTTTGCCTTTCCTCCCCAAGCTTGCGTTCGGATATGTCGTAATTGACCCCGAAGATCAGCGTCGGCTTGCCGTCGCCATCGCGCTCGATGACGCGGCCGCGCGTCGCCAGCCAGCGGGGTGGATGGAAGCCTTTCACTCGGTACTCGCCGAAATAGTCGTCGCCGCCGGCCAAGGCGTCGCGGAAGCGGGTTTCGGTTTGATAGACGTCGCGTGGATCTATTGCCATCAGGATGTCGCGCGCCCGCAACCGGTTCGATCGCGGCAGATTGAACAATTCCGGCAGCAAACCATCGCATTCGATCATGTCGGTGCGGATGTCCCAGGCCCAGCTGGCAAGCGATGCCGCGTCGAGCGCTATGGCGCGCCGTTTTTCTTCGCGAACCAGCGCTGCCTCGGCGATGGCGCCGCTGCGCGTCGCATCCTTCAGCGTGAACAGGCTGGCGGCTAGGCCGGCCAGCGCCTTCAACTGGTCGAGCCTGACGCGCGATGGAAAGGGACGGGGCTTGCGGTCGAAAACGCAGAGCGTTCCGATCCTGGCGCCGGCGACGGTCACCGGCGCGCCCGCAAAGAAGCGGATGTGATGCTTGCCCGTGACCAGTGAGTTGGCTTTAAAACGCGGATCCAAGGTCGCGTCGGGTACCACCATCAGTTCGCCGCCCGCGGCAATCGCATGGGCGGAGAAGGAGATGTCGGTTGCGGTCTCGATCTCGTCCAGGCCGACACGCGACTTGAACCATTGCTGCTCGACGTCGACGAGTGTAACCAGCGCGATCGGTGCGCGCATGGCGGCCGCGGCAAGGCGGCTGACGCCGTCGAAGTCGGCGTCAGCCATCGTATCCAGCGCCTGCAAGCCGTGCAGCACGGCCAGCCGGCCGGCGTCGTTGACGACGTGCATTACTTCGGCCGGAAGGCCCGGCGCCAATTTCGCCGCCTTGTTCACCAGCGCCCCCAACGCTTCCTCGCGAGCCCTCCGACTTCGCCTTCCCGACTTGCCGGCGAAGGGCTTGGCCAAACGCGGAACCTTCGTAGCAAGGAACCGTTACCCGAAGATGTTTTGCCAGAGACGCTCAACGCGTCCACATCGCATCGAGGCCGGCTATGCCCAAGACCATTCCTGAAAACAAAGCGCGTCAGGGACACTGGGGCTGGCACGGCTTGCGGATCCTGATTGCGGGACTTCTCCTGGCCTTTGTCGTTTGGGGCATCGTCGAGATTTACGGCGAGTACACGAAATCCCCGACCACCGAACAAGGCAGCGCTCCGAGCGGCTAGACTTCTGTTCCTCGTCGGCTGCCCCTGCATCAGGCCGCCTTTGCCCGCATGGCGTGCCGCGGCACCAGCACGTTCAAGGCGCCCGGGTGGATTTCGATGGTAATTTCGTCCTCGAGCTTGATAAGTTCACCGTCGAGGACGGCGCGGTATTTCCTGGCCGCCGACCGGATCTTCAGCACAGCCCGCTCTGTCTGATGGATTTCGACATGTTCATTGTCACGCCATTTGCCACGCGCGACGTTGAAAAAGAACTTGACCAGTTCGGCGCGCTGCCGCGCGACGGTGACATAAATGCCGAGCACGCCGCCCGCCGGATTGTCGGCAAAGGGCAGGTGACCCTCTCCAAACAGGTTGTTGGTGACGCCGACGCCGGTGGTTCGCGCCGTGATCTCGGCCTCGCCAATGGTCAGGGTGACCGTCATCGCCGGCGGATTCTTGATCGTCTGCCAAGCCGCTTTCGCGGATGCCCGCATCTTGCCCAGCCGGGAGCCGAACTCCATGTTCTGGCGTAGCTGCACCATCTTGGCGTGCATGCCGATCGAGAACTGATGCACGAAAGGCCGGCCATTGGCGGTGGCGATGTCCACCGCCATCACCTCGCCATCGGCGAAGGATCGCAAAGCCGCATCGAGCGTCTGCGGGATGCCGAGCCCGCGCGCGAAGAGGTTCATGGTGCCTGCGGGCAATATGGCCAGCGCCTTTTTCTTGCCCATCAGCCGCGCCGCCGCCGCCGATATCGTGCCATCGCCGCCGCCGGCGAGAACCACGTCGATGCCGCGACGCGAAGCCGCGTTGTCCAATGCCGGCACGATGTCCTTGCCGGCAACCACGTCGATATCGATGGAATGGCCTGCTGCCTCCAGCAGGTCGCGCATGCGATCGCGAAAGCCATCCAGGTCGAGGGTGCGCAAGGTGCCACCGTCCCGGTTCAGCACCGCCGCAAACCGCATGTCCCCTCCGTGTTCTCAAAAAAACTCCGAGCCGGAGAAGCTCCAGCCGTCGGCTGAACGGCGCAAGTGGCAAAAAGGTTCCGGATGATGCGGCGAATTTCCCTTTGCAGGACGCAAGTTGCGAGCCGCGTGTGCGGAGAATATGCGTCCTGGCTTTTGTCGGAACAATGGGCGCAGTCACGACGTTGTGATCAGGCGAATGCCGCGTTCGCCCGTCGCCGGTGACGGCGGAGGCCGGTGCGGCATGCATGAAATCAGGCACGAGGAGACACCATCATGATCCGCAATCTTTTAGCCACGACTGCTCTTGCCATGTTCGTGGCGACGGGCGCGCATGCGCAGACAACTCCGACACCGGCTGCGCCTGGCGCGGAGCAACCCGCCGCTCCTGTGGTGCACGCCGAGGGCAGCATCGCCACCAACATCATCGGTGAATCGGTTTATAACGGCACCGGCGACAATGCCGAGAATATCGGCAAAGTAACCGACATCGTCTTCGACAAGGACGGTCAGGCCAAATCCATAGTCATCGGCGTCGGGGGCTTTCTGGGCGTCGGGACGAAGAATGTCGCGTTCGATTACGACAAGCTGCAGTGGGCCGAGAAAAACGGCGACCGCTGGCTGGTCGCCCAGACGACCAAGGACCAGTTGACGGCGCAGCCGGAGTTCGACACCAAGCCCTATGCTCCGGCACCGGCCGCATCGACAGCGGCACAGGCGCCGTCAACATCCGCGCCGAGCGATACCGCCCAGGCGCCAGTCGACATGAACGCGGCTCCGGCGGAACCGGTGAAGCGCGCCGACGGCAATCTCGCCACCAATATCATCGGTGAGAGCGTCTATAACGGGACCGGCGACGATGCGCAGAACATCGGCAACGTCAACGACATCGTCCTGACCAAGGAAGGCAAGGCGCAATCACTGGTCATCGGCGTCGGCGGCTTCCTCGGCATCGGCGAGAAGAACGTCACGTATGATTTCGGCAAGGCCCAGTGGGCCGAGAAAAACGGCGACCGCTGGCTGGTGGCCCAAACCACCAAGGAAGAGCTGCAGGCATTGCCGGACTTCAACCGCAAGGCTTATGATCCGGCTCCGGTCACGACGGCATCGAACGCACCTGCTGCGTCCACCCCGGCCGTCGCGCCGACAACCAATACGGCTCCGATGGACAAGACGGCGCAGGCCCCGTCCGCCTCCACGCCTGATGCGACCGCTCCCGACCAGACGAAGACCGCAGCGATCGACAAATCCAAACTGACCGAAATGCCTGTCGGCGAGGTCAGGGGCGACGATCTCAAGGGTACCACAGTTTATGGCGCCAACGACGTCAAGGTCGGCGAGATCGGCGATGTCGTGCTGACGCCCGACAACAAGACCGACGCGGTCATCGTGGATGTCGGCGGTTTCCTCGGCGTCGGCGAGAAGGAAGTCGCCGTCGGCATGGACAACCTGAAATTCATGACCGACAAGGACGGTAACAAATATCTCTACACGACCTTCACCAAGGAGCAGCTCGAGGCCCAGGCCGCCTATGACAAAGGCAGCTATGCGCAGAACCGCGAGCAGCAGCGGATGATCGTGAGATAGCAACAACGGCAGTAGGGCAATAGGGATTCCCTATTCCCCTACTGCCCTACTTGCATAGCCCACAATGCCATCCCTGGTCAGCTCCGCCAGCGTCAGCGACTGGTCGAGATGTTCGGCCCGCCAGGCAAGCAGCCGTTCGGCGAACTCGAGCCTGATCGGGAGATAGGCGGGATCGGCGGCCAGATTGGCGAGCTCGGCGGGATCCTTCTCCAGGTCGAACAGCAATGGCGGCAGGCCGCCGCCGAAATGCACATATTTGAATTTTTCCGTGCGGATCACGGCGAGATTGCACTGGCGCGAGGCAAGGCCGAAATGCCGTTCGGCTTCGCCTTCCGCGATCGAACGAAAATCGAATTCCCAATGCGCGGCGTCGCGCCAGTCCGACGGCTCCTCGCCGGCGATGAACGGCCGCAGCGAGTGACCGTCGAGGTGCGGCGCCGGTTCGCCGCCCAGCAGGTCGAGCAAGGTCGGCAATATGTCCACCGCCTCGGTAAAGCGGTCGACGGCCACGCCTGCGGTGTGGCCGTGACGTGGGTCGCGGATGACCAGGGGGATATGATAGCTGGCGTCGAAGAAGCCGCCTTTGCCCAGCATGAAATGGTCGCCCATCATCTCGGCATGGTCGGAGGTAAGCACAATGACCGTGTCGTCCCACGCGCCCGCCGTCTTGACCGCCTGCCAGATACGGCCGAGCTGCGCATCGACTTCCGAGATCATGCCGTAATAGATCGCGCGGATGCGGCGGAAATCATCCTCGCTCCAGTCATGTACGCTGCCGGCGGCGCCAGGTCGAAACTTGTGCTTTTTCTGCCTGCCGAAATCGTAGGCGAGATAGGGATGGCTGTCCGCCTCTTTCTGCCAGCCTGCCGCGCGGCGAAAGCCGGGGCCGTCGGCGGGGTCGTACATCGCGTCGTATGGTGCAGGCGCGATGAAGGGCGGATGTGGGCTGATGAAAGAGAGATGCGCGAACCAGGGCGCGGCATGATCCTGTTCGCCCAGCCATCGGATGAATTCGCCGGCAAGAAAAGCCGTCGGCGTCTGCTCCTTCGAATAGACGGGCGGCGCAGTCGTCACGGAGCCGGCGTCGCCTGCCCCGTTCGCCGGTCGATGGATCGCGGGGGAGCCGGCGTCGGTATCGATGCCCTGCATTCCCAGCCATGACAGCCACTGCTTCTGATGCTCTGGCAGCAATTGGCGCACCGTGAAACCAGGAAGCACGCCTTCATAGCTTCGCAGCCGCGGATCAGCCGGAGCGAGCCGGCGCGGATCCAGCGATACGTCGGTGTAGCCGAACAGCGTCGGATCGTAGCCCAGCGCGCGCGCCGAAAGCGCTATATTGCCGTGACGGGCATCGAGCGGCGTGCCGTTGCGGCAAACCCGGTTATTCATCTGGTAGAGGCCGGTATAGAGGCAGGCACGGGCCGGCGAGCAGGGTGCCGCGCCGCCATAGTGCCGCTTGAACAATACGCCTTCCGCTGCCAATGCGTCGGCATTCGGCGTCTTCACCAGGGGATGGCCGGCCGCCGAAAGGCAATCGCCGCGCCATTGGTCGCAGGTGATCAGGAGAACGTTCGGACGCCTGCCTTTTCCGGTCACTGGCGATAATCCTTGGCTAATGTGCGAGCGTCGCTCATGGAACCGAAATCCCGCCCCGGCGCAAGCCCGGGCTGCTGGTGGTTCGGTGAACAAACTGCTTTCGATTGTTCACTTCCAGAGTACAGTCCATCCCGTCTTTGTCGCCTTTGACGGGAACAGGCCGATGCTCATATTGGCGAGGACAGCGGCAGGGGCCGCAATAGAACAAGGGAGCAGCACTCATGCTCGACCAGATCAAGGGTTTGCATCACGTCACCTCGATGGCCAGCGATGCCCGCCAGAACAATGAGTTCTTCACTGGGAAGCTCGGCCTGCGCCGGGTCAAGAAAACGGTCAATTTCGACGCGCCCGACGTCTACCACCTCTACTATGCCGACGAGCTCGGCACGCCGGGTTCGGTGATGACCTATTTTCCGTTTCCCAATATCGGCAAGGGCCGTCACGGCGTCGGCGAAGTCGGCACCACCGCCTATTCGGTGCCGGAAGGCACGCTCGCCTATTGGGAAAGGCGCTTCGCCGAGGAAGGTATCGCCGGCCTGTCGCGCGAAGAGACCTTTGGCGAGAAGCGTCTGGCCTTCGCCGGACCGGACGGCGACGGTTTCGCGCTCGTCGAGGACAGGGCCGACACGCGCGCGCCATGGGCGAAGGGCGGCATCCCCGCCGACGAGGCGATCCGCGGCTTTCACTCCGTGTCGCTGCGCCTGAAGGATGGCGGCGCCACCGAGGAACTCTTGAAGTTCATGGGCTATGAGGAGGTCGACAAATCCGGCAATGTCCGGCGGCTGGCGATCAGGAACGGCAATGGCGCCGACGTCGTCGACATCGAATCGCTACCCGGTGCCGCCTTTGCCGATCTCGGCGCGGGCTCGGTCCATCACGTCGCTTTCGCCGTCGAGGATCGAGCCAGGCAGCTCGAAGTGCGCAAGGCGCTGATGGATACCGGCTACCAGGTGACGCCAGTGATCGACCGCGATTACTTCTGGGCGATCTATTTCCGCACGCCGGGCGGCGTTCTGTTCGAAGTCGCCACCAACGAGCCGGGCTTCGACCGCGACGAGGACACCGCCCATCTCGGTGAAACCTTGAAGCTGCCGGCGCAGCATCAGCACCTGCGGCCCTATCTCGAAAAGCATCTGCAGAAGTTGGAAGACTGAGGGGCGGGGTCATGAGCACAGACAGCTACATCCACAAGGTACTGCCCGGTTCGCCGGGCGGTCCGCTGCTCTTCGTCTTCCATGGCACCGGGGGCGACGAGGGCCAGCTCGTCTCGCTGGGGCGCGATCTCGCGCCCCGGGCAACCATCATCTCGCCACGCGGCGATGTGTCTGAACAAGGCGCTGCGCGCTTTTTTCGTCGCACCGGCGAGGGCGTCTATGACATGCAGGACCTGGCGCGCGCGACTCGGAAGATGGCGGGCTTCGTCAAGGCGCAGATAGCAGCGGCGAAGCCGTCGGCGATACACGCTCTCGGCTACTCCAACGGCGCCAACATCCTGGCGTCGCTGCTGTTCGAAGCCCCTGACCTGTTCGACGCGGCGGTGCTGATGCACCCGCTGATCCCGTTCGAACCGGAGGTGAACGGCAGTCTTGCCGGGCGCCGCATTCTGGTGACGGCCGGCAGGCGGGATCCGATCTGTCCGCCGAACCTGACTTCGCGGCTCGAAGCCTATTTGCGCGCCGATGGCGCCGATGTCACAGTGGAGTGGCATGAAGGCGGGCACGAAGTGCGGCCGAACGAAATCGAGGCGGCGCGGCGGCTCTTTGCCGGCGTGGCCCAAGGAGTAAGCGATGCCTGACCAACTGCCGGAGATCGAACTCGAAGATCGTGGCTCTAAGGGCCGCTACGTGCTGCGCGGTCCGGGCGGGGCCGAGGCGGAGATGACCTTCACCAAGATCGGCGAGCACCAGATCATCATCGACCACACCGAAGTGCCCGACGCGTTTCGCGGCCAGGGTGCCGGGCTTCGGCTCGTCACCCGCGCCGTCGAGGACGCGCGCGCGGCGGGCAAGAAGATCATCCCGCTCTGTCCCTTCGCCAACGCCCAGTTCCGCCGTCATCCGGAGTGGGCCGACGTGCTGAAGGGGTAGGATCAGCCGGCGCTTTACCAGTCGGGACCCACGGGAGTAAAACAGTGTGATAGGCCAGCACGGCTTTGGCATTTGCACGCTCGGCCCATCTTGCCTAAGTAGATATGATATATCGCGGGCGGCGTGCGACACATCGAACCGAATGATCCCTTCATGACCGAAACCGATCTCGTTCCCGTCTTCGACGGCCATAACGACACGCTGCTCAGACTCTATCAGTCGAAAGACCCGGACGTCGAAAAGCTGTTCATGGAAGGGAAATCGGGCGGCCATATCGACCTGCCGCGCGCACGGGCCGGCGGGTTCGCCGGCGGCATGTTCGCGATCTTCCCGCCGCCTGTCGAGAGAGGCCGGCGCGGCGCTGTCCCGTCGACGCCCAGCGATGCCGAGCCTTTGCCGCCCGAACTCCCGCACAGCGATGCGCTGGCCTCGACGATCGCGATGGCCTCGATCCTGTTCAGGCTGGAACGGGCCGGAGCGCTGAGCGTCTGCCGCAATGCCGCAGATGTGCGCGGCGCCATGGTGCGCGACTCGATCGCTGCGGTATTCCATATCGAAGGGGTCGAGGCGATCGATCCCGAACTCACCATGCTCGACGTGCTGCATGCCGCCGGCTTGCGCTCGCTCGGCATCGTCTGGAGCCGCCCGAACGCTTTCGGCCATGGCGTGCCGTTCCGCTTTCCGTCCTCGCCCGATACCGGTCCCGGCTTGACCGATGCCGGCAAGGCGCTGGTCAAGGCCTGCAACCAACTCAGGATCATGATCGACCTGTCGCATCTCAACGAGAAGGGGTTTCGTGACGTCGCCGCGCTCAGCGATGCGCCGCTGGTCGCGACCCATTCCAACGTGCATGCGATCTGCGGCCACTCACGCAACCTCACCGACTGGCAGCTCGGTGCGATTCGCGAAACCGGCGGCATGGTCGGGCTGAACTTCGCCACCGGCTTCCTGCGCGAGGACGGAAAGATGAATGCCGATACCGGCCTCGACATCATGGTGCGCCACATCGATTCCCTGCTGCAGGCGCTGGGTGAGGATGGGGTTGGCCTCGGCTCCGATTTCGACGGAGCCATGATCCCGGCCGTCATTGGCGACGCCGCCGGCCTGCCGAAGCTCATCGATGCGCTCGCCGCACGCGGCTTCGGCCGCGCGCTGATCGAAAAGATCGCCTACCGAAACTGGCTGGCCATGCTGGAGAAAACCATAGGATAGGAAGTTCAGCCGAATCCCATGCGCTTCAGCCAGTCCTTGCCGACGCCGCGGTCGCGGATGATCGGCAGCGGGTTTTCCGAATCGAGCCGCGCGCAGATGCGGTAGACCTCAAGCGTCTCGGCGCTCATCTCGCCGCGCTTGTAGAAGAACATAGCGGCGGCATAGCGTGTGCGGCCCGACCATTTTTCGCCGAGTGGCGTGTTGACCAGTTCCCACTGTTCGGCCGCCTCTTCTTGCTGCTTGTCGGCTTCCTCGCCCATGGTCAGAAATCCGCCGGCGGATTGGCGGTGCGACGATCGAGCTTGATGAACGGCCGCGGCACCACCTTGGCCCGCTTCATCAGCTTTTGGTATTGCAGCTCGCGCATGGCGTAGATCTCGACCCAGAGGTCGTCGACGACAGTATCACCATGTGGTCGCGCCAGCGAAGCGATGGCGATGTTGCGCTTGGCCATCGGCGACCACATGGCGGCGCTGACCAGCCCGACCTCCTGGCTTTTTCTGTGATAGACGATGGCGTGTTCGGCCGGGATGTTGCCTTCGATCTCCAGCCCGACCAGCACATGCCGCAGCGTGCGCTTGGCGCGTCCCTCGAAGATGGCGCGACGGCCGTTGAAATGGGCCTTTTCCAGGTCGATCATGAAGCCGAGCCCGATCTCGTCGGGCATGCGCAAGCGGTCGGCACGGATGGCGTGTTCGGCTGTCGTGAAGTCGGCATTGGCGACGATCAGCCCGGCCTCGATCCGGGCGCGGTTGAGCGCGGTATAGCCGATGGCGCGGATGCCGCGCAGTTCGCCGGCCGCCATCAGCCGGTCCCACAGGCTCAGCGCCTTGTCGACCGGCATGAACAATTCATAGCCGAGGTCGCCGGTGAAGCCGGTGCGCGAGATGGTGACGGTTTCGCCATCATGCGGGAATTCGGCGAGGTCGAATGCCTTCAGCTTTTCGACATCGGCAAAACCGGCATCACGCAGCACGGCGAAAGAGGTCGGACCTTGCAGTGCCAGGCCCGCGACGGCTTCGGTCTCTTCCTCCACCGTCACATCGAACCCGATGGCGCTGTCGAGCAGCCAAGGCAAATGCCGCTCCTGCGAGCACAGCCGGAACCGCGTTGGCGAGAGCCGGAACAGCGTGCCGTCATCGAGGACGAAGCCCTCGTCGTCGCACCACGCGGTGTAATGGACGCGGCCCGGCTTCAGCCTGGTCACGTCGCGCAGCGTGACGCGGTCGAGGAAGGCCTCGGCGTCCGGTCCCTCGACGCGGTACTTGGTCATCGGCGAGATGTCGAAGAGCGCCGACTGGCTGCGAATGGCGAAATATTCGAGCTCCTCGTCCCACAGCGAATGGGGGGCGCGGTAGCCCGCCCAGTTGTACCAATCCTGGGTCTTGGCCAGAGCATCGATGCGCGGCTGGAACGGCGTGCCGAGACGCAACGTGCGGAAGTGGGATTGGGCGGCGATCCGGGCGGATGATGGTTGCTGATTCATGCTGGCGATCCTTCGCCGTAGAACGCGACTGCCGCCAACTGAAACATCGCCTTACCCCTTCATCGCAATGATGCGTCGAGCGGCGTTCAATCCAGGTGCGCCGGAGACGCCGCCGCCGGGATGTGAACCGGCACCGGCGAGAAACAGCCCGTCGAGCGGTGTGTCGTAGCCGGGCCAGCCCGAGACCGGGCGCGAGATCAGCATCTGGTCGGCCTGCAACTCGCCGTGGTGCCAGTGGCCGCCCGGCATGCGGTAGCGCGTTTCGATGTCGGCGGGCGTCAAGAGCTCGGTGTGGCGCACCGTCTTGCCGATGCCTGGCGCGTAGGCTTCGAGCTGAGCCATGATTGCCTCCAGGAATTTCGCCTTGCCGGCGCCCCATCCCTCTTTCAGAGCATAGGGCGCGTATTGCACCGCCGCCGACAGCACGCAGGCGCCGTCGGGCGCGAGCGATGGATCGGCGAGGCTTGGCAGCGTGATCTCCATCACCGGTTCGGGCGAGAACGCGCCGTATTTGGATGGATTGAAGGCGCGCTCGACATGATCGGGCGAGGGGGCGATAACCAGCCGCCCCCTGTGGCCGGCAGCATCGACATTTGTGAATTGCGGGGGCCTGTCGATCGCCAGGTGGAGCTTGGCGACATCACCTTTCATGCGGATGTTGTTCACCTTGCGTACGAAGCCGGTGTCGAGTTCGCGTGGACCGACAAGGTCGAGCAAAGTCGTCGCCGGATTGATCGCGGAGACGGTCGTCCTGGCGCGCAGCACCTCGCCATTGTCCAATGCGACACCGACGGCGCGGCCTTTCTCGACAATGATCCTTGCGACAGGCGCCGATGTGCGGACGCTCACGCCGGCCTTTTCGGCCGAGGCGCGGATGGCGGCGATCACCGCGCCCATGCCGCCCTTCGGCACTATCTGCGCGCCGGCCGCACCGCCGGCCTCGCCGGCCAGCCGGTAATAGAGGCCGAGCAGCGAGGTGGGCGAGCGCGGACCGAGATGGCTGCCGAGCGTCGCGTCGAAGGACAGCAGCCCTTTCAGCCTGATGTCGGCAAGCTGCTCGTCGAGCAGGTCGGCGACGTTCATCAAAAGCACACGCAGGAAATCGCGCATGTCTTCCTTGCCGAGCCTTTTCAGCGCCAGAGCGGTCTGGCCGAGCGCCGCCGTCTCCAGCAGCGACATGCCGGCCAGATCGGGCGGACGACGCGAGAGGAAGGGTTCCAGGATGCCGGCGTAGCGAAGCAGTTGCGCGCGCAACTGCTTCCACGCGGATTGCTCGGACGAACTTGCGCCGGTCAGCGTTTCGCCATAGGCGCGGTGCAGGACCAGCGGGGAGCCGTCCATCGACAGCGCAACCGACGGCGCGAAGTCGTCTGGGGTGATCCGCAGGCCATGCTTCTCCAGCTCCAGCGTCTTCACCACGTCGGCATGCAGGCGGTTCAGCAGATGGGCGATCGACGAGACATGAAAACCCGGCGCGAATTCCTCCGTGCGCGCGGCGCCGCCGAGATCGGCTCCCGCTTCCAGCAGCAGCACCTTGCGCCCTGCCTTCGCCAGCGTGACAGCAGTGACGAGGCCATTATGGCCGCCGCCAATGACGATTGCATCATATGACGTCATGGGCCGGGCTCATATGCGAGGTCGATTTGGCGAGATCGCGCAGGATCTCGGCCGCGGCATTTCGGCCGGGCGCGCCCATGACGCCGCCGCCGGGATGGGTCGAGGAGCCGCACATATAAAGACCGCCGACCGGCGAGCGGTATTGCGCGTAGCCCGGCACCGGGCGGTTGAACAGAAGCTGGTCGAAGGTCAGTTCGCCCTGGAAGATGTTGCCTTCGGTGAGCCCGACCTCGGCCTCGATTTCGCGCGGCGTGCGCACCTCCATGTGGACGATGCGGTCGCGAAAGCCGGGCGAGTAGTCGGCAATCTGCGCGATCACGCTTTCGGCGAATCCGTCGCGATCGGCGTCGGACCATTCATGGCCGTTTACCTTGGGCGGCGCGTATTGCACGAAGCAGCTCATGAAGTGTTTTCCCGGCGGCGCCATCGTCGGGTCGAGCGTCGTCGGGATGACCATGTCGAGGAAAGGATCGGCCGACCAGCGCCCGGCCTTCCAGTCGTCATAGGCGCGCTCCATGCGCTCCATCGAATCGGTGAAATGCATGTCGCCGCGATAGACCGGGGAATCCTTCGGCAGAGCCGGGAATTCGGGCATCGAGTCCAGCGCGATGTTGACCTTGCCGGACGAACCTCGGATCTTGAAGTTCCTGACCCGGCGCAGGAAAATCTCGGGCAGTTCCTTTTCCTCGACCAGTTTCAGGAAGGTTCGCTTCACGTCGGCGTTGGAGACGACGAGCTTGCCACGGATCTCCTCACCGCCGGCCAGCACCACACCCTTGGCCTTGCCGCGGCTCACCAGAACATGGTCGACCTCGGCGCCGGTGCGAATGGTTCCACCCGACGCCTTGAAGGATGCCGCCAGCGCTTTTGTCACCGCGCCCATGCCGCCGCGCGCATAGCCCCAGGCGCCGACCGAGCCGTCGACCTCGCCCATATAGTGGTGCAGCAGCACATAAGCCGTGCCGGGCGACATCGGCCCGAGCGCCGTGCCGATGATACCGGACAAAGCGAAATTGGCCTTGATGACATCGGTCTCGAAATATTCATCGAGGAAGTCCGAGATCGACATGGTCCAGAAGCGCAGCGTCAGCGCCATTTCCTCCGCCGACAGGCCCGCGAATTTCTTGCCCAGATAAAGGAGCTCGCCCAGATCCCGCGGCCGCAGACTGGTCGGGTCGGGCGCGGTGCGCATCAACAGCGGCTGGATGAAACGGCACTGGCGCGTCACGTCGCGCGCATAACGGTCGTAGGCTTCGGCATCGCGTTTCGAGAAGCGCGCAAATTCGCGCCGGTGTGCATCATGGTCCCGGTAATTGGCGAGATAATCGCCATCCCTGGTGAACACCGCGCCGCCCTCATAGGAGATAACCTGCAGGCCGAAGCGCGGCAGTTCGAGGTCGCGCATGATTTCAGGGCGAAACAGCGAACAGACATAGGAACAGTTGGAATAGAGGAAGCCCGACGTCAATTCCCGGCTGGTGGCGGCGCCGCCGACCCAGGGATTCTTCTCCACCACCAGCACGTCGAGCCCGGCGCGCTGGAGATAGCAGGCGTTGACCAGTCCGTTGTGTCCGCCGCCGATGACGATCGCATCCCAAGCTTTCATTTTGGCCCAGTCTTTCCATGCGATCCGCTGTTCATTTTGGCGTAATCCGTCCCCTCAATGCGCGAAATTTGGCACGGTAGTCGTCGTTTTGTCCAGCCGTATTGAATGAATGTTCAACAAATGATGTTGCGTTTTCCCAGACCTGGGCTAGGCTTTGCAGGCGTTCGAGACGGACATTCGTCGATTGGGGATCGAGGGTTGATGATCGAAACGGCCGAGGCCGAGCCGGAGTACGACGGAGCCGCCATCCGCTTCCTCGAGGCGCTGTGGGGCGACGGCTACCTGTCGCCGGGCGGGCCCGACGAAGTCGACCGCGTGCTCGAGGGACTTTCGCTCGCAGGCAAGACCGTGCTCGACATCGGCTGCGGGTCCGGAGGCATCACGCTGCATCTGGTCGAACGGCATGGCGCCGCGCACGTCACCGGCTTCGATGTCGAGCGGCCGGTGATCGAAACGGCCAGGCGCCGGGCAGCCTCCCGCGGGCTTGCCGACCGCGCCAGCTTCATTCAGGCGCCGCCTGGGCGGTTGCCTTTCGAGGATCAGTCGTTCGACGTCGTCTTCTCCAAGGATGCGCTGCTGCATGTCGCCGACAAGGATGCGCTGTTTGCGGAGATATTCCGCGTGCTCAAGGCCGGCGGCGCCTTTGCGGCATCAAACTGGATGATCTCGCATGACGGCGAACCATCACCGGAGATGAAGGCCTATGTCGCCGCCGAAGGGCTGTCCTTCGCGATGGCCTCGCCGGCGCGTTACTCACAGGCGATGCGCCAGGCGGGCTTTGCCGAGATCGCGGTTCGCGACCGCAATCCCTGGTACCGCGAGGTGGCGCGGGGCGAACTGGAAAGGCTGAAGGGGCCGCTCTATCCGACGGTCGCGGCGGCAGTGGGCGCCGCCTATGTCGACAAGAACATACGAACCTGGGAGGCCATGCAGAAGGTGCTTGACAGTGGCGAGCACCGTCCCACTCATCTTCGCGGGCAAAAACCGAAGATGGTCGGCTAGCCGGCGATGTGGAGCATGACCGCACCCATGAAAATTGCAGCACGCCAAGAGCAGTCCGCCGAGGCATCGAGCGAACCCGAGAAACGCGGGCGCAAGGCCTCCAAGGAGGTCAGGCAGCTTCAGCTGATCGAGGCGACGATCGATTCGCTGGCCAAGCGCGGCTATTCGGAGACGACGATGGCCGACGTCGCCGATGGCGCGGGCCTGTCGCGCGGCATCGTCAATTTCCATTTCGAGAGCAAGGAAAAACTGCTGATCGCGACCTTGCAGCATATGTATGACGAGTACTCGGCGCATTGGCGCAATGCCTTGGAGAAAGCGGGGAACGACCCCGCCGACCAGTTGCGGACCCTGGTCGCGGCCGATTTCGACCGTTCGATCTGCAACAAGCGCAAGCTGGCGGCCTGGTGCGCCTTCTGGGGCGAGGCCAAGTCGCGGCCGACCTACCAGGCGCTGAGCAGCGCCCGCGATGCCGTCTACCAGAACATCTTCATCGAGCTTTGCGCGACGCTCAAGCAAAGCGGCGGATATGACTACGAGCCGCAGGTCATGGCGCTGGCGCTCAGCGCGATGCTGGAGGGGCTGTGGCTGCGCTTGATGATGGGCACCGAAGACACCACCCGCGAGAGCGCCTTGCAGGCAGCCAACGAATTCCTGTCGGCCGCATTCCCCAAACATTACCAGGGAGCAGCCGCCACCCGTCGCAAGGCATGAAGCAATCGATAAAATAAAAGAGGATGGAACAGCAATGAAGACATCAATCCAGCGGCTGACATTGGCCCGACGCCTGACATTGACCCTGGCATTGACCGGCGTGCTGGCGGCCTCGGCCGCAGCCCTGGCGGTTGCCGCCGACAAGGACCTGGTCGTGTTCGACTGGTCCGGCTATGAGGATCCGAGCTTCCATCCGAAATATGTCGAGAAGAACGGCGATTCGCCGACCTTCGCCTTCTTTGGCGACGAGGACGAGGCGTTCGAAAAGGTGCGCTCGGGTTTCAAGGCCGATCTCGGCCATCCCTGCTCGCAGAGCGTGGTGAAATGGCGCGAGGCCGGCCTGCTGCGGCCGCTCGACACATCGAAGATCACAGGCTGGAAAGATCTCAATCCCGGAATCATGGCGATGAAGGATCTCGCCACGACCGCGGACGGCAAGGCCTGGTTCATGCCCTGGGACTGGGGCAACACCCAACTCACCTATAATTCCGAAAAGGTCGACGCCAAGGACGTGCAGTCGCTGAAGGCGTTCGCGGATCCGAAGTTCAAGGGCCGGGTGTCGATCGGCGACAATGTCGACGACGCCTATGCGCTGGCGAGCCTCGCCATCGGCGTTAAGGACTGGACCAAGATGACCGACGACCAGTTCAAACAGGCGTCGGATTTCCTGCGCCAGGTGCACAAGAACGTGCGCTCCTACTGGACCGACACAACAGACGTGGTGCAGCTTTTGAGCGGCGGCGAGGTCGATCTTGCCTGGGCATGGAACGACGCCACCGTGCAATCGGTCGCCGCCGGCGTGCCGATCAAAGCCAAGAAGGACACGGACGAAGGCATTTCGACCTGGGTCTGCGGCTATGTGCTGTTCAAGGATGCGCCCGGCAATGTCGACAAGGCATATGATTATCTGAACGCCGTCAACGATCCCGAAACCGCCAAGGTGCTGGTCAAGGACTGGGGCTATGGCCAGGCCAACGCCAAGGGCATGGCCGGCGTCGATCAGGCCGTGCTGAAGGAAAAAGGCTATGACGATGTGCAGAAATTCGTCGATAAGACGCTGTTCCAGTCGCCGGTGCCGTCGCAGCTCAAGCTCAAGATGATCGCCGAATTCGAGAAGATCAAAGCCGGATATTGAGCCGGTTCGGCCGCCCGCCCGCCTGCGGAGATGGTGGGTGGGCTCGCCAAGAGAGGCGAATTCTCATAACCTCGCGGCAGCCTTTCGCGACGGGGGAATTCGCACCATGAAGCCAGTGCTACGCCGCCTTGCCCTTGCCGCCGCCTGCGTGATCGGCGCCGGCGCCGTCTATGCCTGGGCGGAAGGTGGCGGCGACCTCGTCGTGTTCGACTGGTCCGGCTATGAGGACCCGCTGCTGCACCCCGCCTATGCCGCCAAATACGGCGCCGAGCCGACCTTCGCCTTCTTCGGCGACGAGGACGAGGCCTTCGAGAAGATGCGGGCCGGCTTCAAGGCCGACATCGCGCATCCCTGTTCGCAAAGCGTGGTCAAGTGGCGCGAGGCGGGCTTGCTGCAGCCGCTCGACACGTCGAGGATAGCAGGCTGGAAAGACCTCAATCCCGGCATCATGGCGATGAAGGATCTCGCCACCACCGACGACGGCAAAGCGTGGTTCATGCCGTTCGACTGGGGCAACACCTCGCTTCTCTACCGCACCGACAAGGTGACGCCGGAGCAGGCGCAATCGCTCAGGATCTTCGCTGACCCGAAGTTCAAGGGCCGCGTCACCATCGGCGACAATGTCGACGACGCCTATGCGCTGGCGAGTCTCGTCATCGGGCTGAAAGACTGGACAGGGATGACCGATGCCCAGTTCCAGGAGGCGTCCGCCTTCCTGCGCGACGTGCACAAGAACATCCGTTTCTACTGGACCGACGACACCGATCTCAACCAGGCCTTCATCGGCAATGAGGTCGATCTCGTCTGGGGCTGGAACGAGACCTATGTGACGCTGAAGGGGCAAGGCCTGCCGATCGCCATGAACCGCGACAGCAAGGAAGGCATTTCGACCTGGGTTTGCGGTTATGTGCTGATGAAGGACGCGCCGGGCAAGCTCGACCGGGCCTATGATTTCCTGAGCGCCGTCAATGCGCCCGGGGTGTCGGACTATATGGTCAAGACCTTCGGCTACGGCCATGGCAACGGTGCCGGCATGGCCGCAGTCGATCACCAGGTGCTGGCCGACCGCGGCTTCGACGATCTCGATAAATTCCTCGACAAGACGCTGTTCCAACAGCTGGTGGCGCCGGAGCTCAAGCAGCGCATGGTCGCCGAGTTCGAGAAGATCAAGGCCGGCTATTGAACAGCGAATCCGCAAAAGCCGATGTCGTCATCATCGGCGCCGGCTTCTCCGGTCTGTCGGCAGCGCTCGAGCTGAAAAAGGCCGGCGTCGATTTCGTGCTGCTCGAGGCGCGCGACCGTGTCGGCGGGCGCGTCGAATCGGTGGAGATCGGCTTCGGCGAGCGCATCGACAGTGGCGGCCAGTTCCTGTGCGAGGACATGCCGGAGCTGATGGCGCTTGTCGACGCGCGCGGCAGGACGCTTGTCGAAACCCATGTCGAGGGCGCGTTTGTCGCCCAGCCGCCAATCTCCGCCGCCGAGGCGAAGCGAACCTATTCTGGTTCGATGGCGATCCGCGAGCGGATGAACGCGATCGCGCCGGACGATCCCTCGATTGCCGGGCTGACGGTTGCCGCCTGGCTCGACCGGCAGGATGATGCCGATGCCGTTAAGGCAGCCTTCCGCTCGATGATCGAAGGCCTGTGGTGCCTGGCGCTGGAGAAACTGCCGCTCTGGCACCTGATCGACAATGATCGGCGCATCACCAATGAGGTGCCGGAGCTGCAGTATTTCCTGCGCGAGACGATGCAGTCAGTGGCAGAGGACCTGGCCAGCGATCTCGGCGACCGGCTGCGGCTCAACGCAGCCGTTTCGTGCATCGAGCATGGACCGCAAGGCGTTCGTATCGTCTCGGCGGCGGGTGTCATTGAAGCGCGGGCGGCACTTGTCGCGGTGCCGCCGGTCATGGTGGCGAAACTGGGCTTCGCACCCGCCTTGCCCGAATCCCTGGCGAAGGCACTCGGCGTCTGGGAAAGCGGCGCCGTGATCAAGGTGCTGGTGCGCTACCCCGCTGCCTTCTGGCGCCGCCGCGGCTTGAGCGGCATGGTGATGTGGCGCGACCCGCCGGGGCTGTTCGCCTGCGATGCCAGTCCGGATGAAGGCCACGCGGCGCTGGTCGTCTTCGTCGGCGGCCCGCTCGCCCTGCGCTGGGGTGAGCTCGGCGAGGCGGCACTGCGCGCCGAAGTGACCGGGAAACTGGTGGAAGCCCTCGGCCCCGACGCGGCCGAAATCGCGGAGTTCAGCCAGCGCGACTGGACGCATGACCGCTGGAGCGGCGGCGGCTACAGCGACCTCATCGTCGACGTTGCCGCGACCGATGCCGAGCCCGTGCTCCTGGCCGGCGCGCCGCCTGTTCATTTCGCATCGTCGGAGCTGTCGCCGTCATTCCCCGGCTATGTCGAAGGGGCGATCGTTGCCGGGCGCATCGCCGCGCGCAAGATAGTCGCCGACCTTCAGTCGGCCATCGCCACCAGGGCTTCGGGATCGTAGGCAAGGCGGATCGAAGTGCCGACCGGAATGTCGTCGGCGCCGAAATCGTTGGTTTCGGTCACAGAGAGCGGCTTTTCCAGGCCGGGGATCTCGACGATCAGATGGGTGATCTCGCCAAAATAGTGGCGTTCGACCACCTTTCCGGCAACCTCGAACTTGGCCGTCGCGTTGTCCCACAACACGCGCAGGCGCTCCGGGCGGATGCCGAGCGTGGCGCCGCTGCCATTGCGCACGAAGGCCTTTGGCTTGTCGGTCTTCACACGGCCGAAGCCCAGCGTGTCGACGACCAGCGAGCCGCCGTTCTCCTCGACGATCTCGGCCTTGACGAAATTCATGCCGCCGAGGAAGTCGGCAACCTGGCGGTTGACCGGCCGCTGGTAGATCTCCTTGGGCGAGGCGACCTGCGCGATCTTGCCGCCGAACATCACGGCGATGCGGTCGGACATGGCCAGCGCTTCATACTGGTCGTGGGTGACCAGCACGAAGGTGATGCCGACGGCCTGCTGCAGGCGGCGCAACTCGACCTGCATCTGTTCGCGCAGCTTCTTGTCGAGCGCCGACAGCGGCTCGTCGAGCAGCAGCACCTTGGGCCGCATCACCAGCGCGCGGGCGAGCGCGACGCGTTGCCGCTGGCCGCCGGACAGCTCGGTGGCGAGACGCTTGCCGAGGCCGGTGAGAGAGACCTGCGCCAAGGCTTCCACGACGCGGCGCTTCTCCTCGCCGCCCTGGAGCTTCAGCCGCTTCAGGCCATAGGCGACGTTCTGCTCGACATTGAGATGCGGGAATATCGCATAGCTCTGGAACACCATGTTGGTCGGTCGGCGATTGGGCGCAATGCCTTCCATCGGCTGGCCGCCGACCGAAATCGAACCGCTCGTCGGGTTGTCGAAGCCGGCGATCATGCGCAACAGCGTGGTCTTGCCGCAGCCGGACGGGCCGAGCAGCGAGAAGAATTCGCCCTCGCGAATGGTCAAGGACGCATCGTCGAGCGCCTTGAAGGCGCCGTAGCTGCGGGTGACGCCGTTGATCTCGATCATCGTCCGTTCGGACAGGGTTCGTGCGGATGGGGCCTGCTCAGGCATAAAGCCCTCCCTCGTTCTGGGTGCGTCTGGCGGCGCGGCGGCGCAGGATTTCGGCGACGGTCATCAGCAGGAAGGAGGCGACCAGCAGCAGCGTGCCAAGCGCGAGCACGCCCGGCAGTTTCGCCGCGAAGCGCAACTGGCCCCAGATATAGATCGGCAGCGTCGCCTCGGTACCGGTCAGGAAGAAGGCGATGATGAACTCGTCCAGCGAAATGGTGAAGCAGACCAGCAGGCTGGAGATGATTGCCGGCGCCACCATCGGCAGCGTCACCCGCCGGAAGGTGCCGAAGGCGCTCTCGCCGAGGTCGGCCGAGGCCTCCTCGAGGCTGCGATCGAAACCCTCGAAGCCGGAGGTCAGCACCGTCATCGAATAGGGGATGCAGACCAGGACATGGCCGAGCACGACGGTGAACAGGGAGAGGCTCAAGCCGAGCTGCAGCATCACCAGCAGCATCGAGATGGCGACGATGACTTCCGGCAGCACGAGCGGCGCCATGATCAGACCGTTGATGGCCCGCCGGCCGGGATAGCGGTAGCGGGTGATCGAGCGGGCAGCGAGGATGCCGAGAACCGTCGAAAGGACGGACGCCGAGACGCCGACGATCAGGCTGTTCCAGGTGGCGTCGAGCAGCGCCGGCGTGTTGGGCAGGTCCTCGTACCATTTGAGGGTGTAGCCGGTCAGCGGGAATTTCGGTGTGGCCGCAGTGTTGATCGAAAAGATCGGCAGGAAGATCACGGGCAGATAAAGGAAGCCGACATAGAGGAAGGCGTAGGCCGACAGCCAGCCGCCCGGCAGCAGACGTCGCGCCGCGCTCATCGCGCAAGCCTCTGGGCGGCACGGATGACCAGCACCGTGGCGCCGGCCATCAACGTCACGACCAGCATGGTGGTGACGGAAAGGGCGGCGCCCAGCGGCCAGTTCGAGGCCTTGCCGAACTGCGCCTGGATGGCGTTGGCGATCATGACGCCGTCCTTGCCGCCGACGAGTTTGGGGGTGACATAGTCGCCGACCGTCGGGATCATCACGATCAGCGCCGCCGAGATGATGCCTGGCGCCGACAGCGGCAAAGTCACGCGAAGGAACGAACGAAAGGGACCATCGCCGAGATCCGTAGCCGCCTCCACCAGGGTCCGGTCGATCTTCTCCAGCGAGACGAAGATCGGCAGGATGGCGAAGGCCGCCCAGGCGTGGGTCAGCGTGATGATGACGGCGCTCGAATTGTAGAGCAGCGCCGTCGACGGCTCGTTGATGATGCCGAGGCCGATCAGCCCGGAGTTCAAGACGCCGTTATAGCCGAGAATGACCTTCCACGACATCACGCGCAGGAGATAGCTGGTCCAGAACGGGATGGTGATGAGGAACAGCCACAGGCTCTTGTGGCGGCCGCCGTGGAAGGAAATGAAATAGGCGATCGGATAAGCCAGGACGACGGTGAAGAAGCTGACCGTCAGCGAGATATACAGCGAGCGCCACAACAGATCGCGATAGATCGGCTCGGTCAGGGCGACGCGGTAGTTTTCCAGCGTGAAGGTGCGGTCGATGGTCAGATAGTTCTGCGTCCAGAAGGAGTGGGCGATGACCACCAGGATCGGCAGGACCAGGAGGATGAGCGCGTAGAGAAAGGTTGGGCTGATCAGGGCAAAGCCCTGCACGGGTTCGGATTGCAGAAGGGCATTTCGTCTGGCCCGCGTCATGCGCAACGGGGGCGACCCTTCCACCGCCGCCGTCATTGCCAGACTCCGGGGGGCAGGGCTCCGGCTGTGATCTCGGTTGCTGGCCTGGAGCGTCCCGCCATGCGGTATCCCGTTGGACTGGCGCCGGCTGTTTGTTCCCAATTTTGTTTTGGAGCGCGATCGAACGCAAAACCGGTGACCAGTTTTGCTGATCGCGCTCCGAGCTTGCCGGCTTTCTTTCATCATGCCCGCATCCGCGGATTGAAATCAAGCGCTATTTCTGAGATATTGATTGAACGGACATTCAAAATTGTGGGGAGTATGCCGGAAATTTCCGGCATTGCCGGCCAAATTTCGAAATCCTGAATTCGACAAGTGATGTGGAGACGACAATGGCGGCTGCGAGGGACCTGAAGGCGAGCGAAATGGCCGGAGCCGGAGCTGCCGATGCCGTCGAGTTGGCCAGGCGCCATCTCGTCCAGCCTTGGCCGTATGCCGGTTCGGTCGGCGCGGAAGCGCGCGCGCTGATCGGCGAAGGCGACGGCATCTACATCACCGACGGCACCGGCAAGCGGTTGATCGACGGGCCGGCCGGCATGTGGTGCGTCAATGTCGGCCATCGGCGCGAGGAGCTCGCCAGGGTGATGTACGACCAGGCGATGGCACTGTCCTACAACACGCCGTGGTACACGATGAACGCGCCGTCGGCGGAACTTGCCGGTCGCATAGCAGGTCATGCGCCCGGCGATCTCAGCCACGTCTTCTACACCACAGGCGGCTCCTCGGCGGTGGAGACGGCGCTGCGCTTCATGCAGTTCTACAACAATGTGCGGGGCCGGCCGGAGAAGAAGCTGATCCTGTCGCGCGGCGGCGCCTATCACGGCTCGACCTATCTGTCGGCCTCGCTCAATGGCCGCCCGCGTGACCGCGACTGGATGGACGGCGCCGACGAGCTGGTGATCAAGCTGTCCTCGCCCGATCCGTTCCGTCGTCCGCAGGGCATGAGCATGGCTGATTTCACCGACTTCCTCGTCGGTCAGTTCCGCGACACCGTCGCGCGAGTCGGTGCTGACCGGATCGGCGCTTTCGTCGGCGAGCCGGTGCAGGCCTCCGGCGGCGTTATCGTGCCGCCGGACGGCTACCTCAAGCGCATCCGCGAGATCTGCCGCGACAACGACATCCTCTATGTCTCCGACGAGGTGGTGACGGGCTTTGGACGGCTGGGCCATGTCTTCGCCTCCGGCGATGTGTTCGGCATCGATCCCGACATGATCACCTTCGCCAAGGGCGTGACGTCGGGCTATTTCCCGCTCGGCGGCGTCATCATATCGGAACGGCTGCTGGAGGAACTGCGCCGGTCGAACCATCCCGACGCGATGTTCGGCCATGGCCTGACCTACACCTCCCATCCCGTCGGCTGCGCAGTGGCGCTCAGGAATCTCGACCTTCTGGAACAGGGCGTACTTGCCCATACGCAAGCGGTCGCGCCCTACTTCCAGGCGCAGCTGAAGACGCTGGAAGAATTGCCGTTGGTCGGCGAGGTGCGCGGGCTGGGATTGATGGGCTGCGTCGAATGTGTCGCCGACCGCGAAAGCAAGGACCCGCTGCAGCTCGACAAGGATGTCGGCAAACGCATCGACGCGCATTGCCACGAGCTCGGCCTGCTGGTGCGGCCGCTGATCAACATGTGCGTGATGTCGCCGCCGCTAGTCATCACGCGCGAGCAGATCGACGACATGGTCGGCATTTTGCGCGAGGGCATTTCGCGCACGATGGATGATCTCAGGAAAGAAGGGGTGTGGCGGGGATGACGTTCTTTCTTCGCCCCGCATAGGAGGGGGAGAGGAGCGCTCTCACCGATGGTTTCGCCAATTATCGGCGTCGCCTATCCACGCGACCGCAGCGCGTCGTTCAAGTTCCACATGTCCTTCTCCTCCGGCGCCGTTTCGAGCCCAAGCACGGGGATCTGCCTGCGCAGATGGTCGTGGTGGGTGCGCACGCCGTATTCGAGGTCGGAGAGGTAAAAACCCTCGAAGGCTTCCGACAGCATGGATTCGTTCGACCACACCGAAAGCTGGACATCCTCCGACATGGTGTCGCGGTCGATGCGGAAGGAGAGATAGCGGGCCGCAGCCTGCTCGCGGCTTTCGTCGCGATAGCGGTAGATGGCGCCGCGCAGCAGGGTCTCACCCGTCGAAAGCGGGAATTCCTGATAGAACTGCACCGATTCCGGCATCACCGAGAGGACGGCATTGGGGAAGATGCCATAATAGACCCAGGCCTTCTTCAGATAGTCCGGCAGATGCGCCGGCTCCGGCGCGATCTTGACGTAGTTCCTGACGCTCCAGCGACGGCCGGCATGCGGGTTGTAGCTGGCGAAGGAGCGCGACACGCCGTTGACGAAGGGTTCGTCGAAATAGGTCGCGCCATAGAGGTCCTGCAGAGCCGGGTGCGCCATGGCGACGTGATAGCCCTCATTGTCGACGTCGCGCACCGACTTCCAGTTGACCGGAGTTTTCTGGGTCCAGATGCCCCAGGAGGGCACCATGTCGGCGGCCTTGTAGTGCGAGAATTCGGGCTCGATCGGCTTCATCAGCTCGGCGACGGAGGGCTGCGGGCCGCCAGCGCGGAAGCGGATGAAGATGAAGCCCATCCAGACCTCCAGATCGAGCGGCATCAGGCCGAACTCGGTCTTGTCGAGATCGGGAAAGGAACGCGGGCGGGCAGCGCCGCGCAACGTGCCGTCGAGATTGTAGACCCAGCCGTGGAACGGGCACACTAGCGCGTTCTTGCAGTTGCCCTGGCTGTCGGCGACGACACGGCTGCCGCGATGGCGGCACATATTGTTGAAACCGCGCACGACGCCGTCCTTGCCGCGCACGATCAGAGCGCGTTCGCCGACGACGTCCATGGCCAGGTAATCGCCGGCGTCAGGGATGTCGCTGACATGTCCGGCGATCTGCCAGTGGTTGCGGAAAACGTGCTCCTTCTCGAGTTCGAGGAGGGCATCGGAATGGTAGCTCCAGCCAGGCAGTCCCCGCCGGTCCCAATCGTTGGGAATGGCCACGTCACGGAGATGCGGGTTCATAAAACGTCTCTTCTTTTTATTGAATATCCGTTCAATATAATCATATTTTTCATTGAAATGCAATGGCTTGGGGAAACAAGCATATTTTCGAAAGAAAGTTGGCGCGCCGATTTCAATCCAATCCGATGCAATGGCTCGCCCCGAAAACCCCGGAGAATCCGGGCGTTAGCCCGGGTTTCAAAGCTTGGTTCCGGCGTGTTTTCGAAGCAAATCCTGCCAGGAGGGAAGCCGAGACAAAAGGGGCGTCGCCGCACGTCTTGCCCGCTTGCCGGTCCGCCGAGCCGGGATCGGCTGCGCGAGATGCCCACTTGATGTGGTCTGGCCACGGGGCCGTTTCAAGGCGGTTACAATATCAGATTCACGCCAGCTTTCCGCTGATACAGAGCGCGACTAAGTTCGTTTTATCAAAAAAAGAAAGTCAACGAAGGGGATGATGATGCATGCGAAAGTTCAGATTGCCAGCAATGACCGCCGGTCCCAGGCTCCGGAGCGCGTTAGCCGCCGCCCGAAGCTGGCATTGCGCCGGCGCGCCAGCGACCACCCCATGGCGATGTTCATGGCGCTGGCTGCTTGCGCCTTCGCCGGCATGGCGTTCGCGCCGACGGTCGGCCCGGCCTTTGCTTCGCTCAATCCACCGGCCAACGTCGTCGGCGGCGCAATGACCACCACCAGAACCGCACGCCTGCCGATGCCGATGATCGACTTTGCCTGCAAGGGGCAGGCCTGGGGCGCCGAGAGCGCCGATTGCCTGCGGGCCATAGCCGAGCAGTCCGGAGCCCACAAAGCCCGTGCGGTCCGGATGATCGCCAATGCCGCGCCGCTGACCAATACGCCGAATATTTTCTGAGTTCGACTGAAACATGGTTCCGAAGCGGCTCCGCTTTGGAACGTGCCGCGGCGCTCCCCGAGCGCGTCCAGCGCTCCCTTCGGCTCCCGCCGCATGTCGGCCGGGGGCTTTTTTTACCGGTTGGTGCGGTCTATCCCTTCGAAACTACCTGGTCGGCAATGGCGGACAGGACGCTGCGCACATCCAGCGTGCTGAACGGTTTCTCCAGGATCTGCGGGCGCTGCAAGGGCGGCAGCGCCTCGATTTCGGCCTTGGCGCCGATCAGGTCGCCAGTGACCAGCACGAAACGCCGCGCCAGTTCCGGTCTTTCGGCAAGCAACTCTCGATAGATGGTCATGCCGCTTGTTCCAGGCATGCGCAGGTCCGAAAAGACGATGTCGGGCGGCATGTGGCCAGCCAATATGGCTGTGGCCGTGTCCCAGAGGGGCGCGATCCGTGACTTGATGCCCATCAGTTCGAGTATGTCGGAGAGCGAACCGGCGACGTCGGGCTCGTCATCGATGATCAAGGCGTGGCGCAGCCCGCTCGATCGCGGCTGGCCCTCGCCGACGATGGCGACGCCGGCTACAATGGCCGGCAGCTGGACGACGAAACGGGCGCCACTTGGCAGCACTTCCTCGAACCAGACATTGCCATTGTGCCGCTCGATGATCGATTTCGAGATCGACAGGCCGATGCCGGTTCCGACGCCGACCGGCTTGGTGGTGAAATAGGATTCGAAGATGCGGGACCGGATCGCTTCCGGTACGCCAGGCCCATTGTCCTCGACCGAGAAACCGGGATCGCCGCGCTCGCTGCGGAAGGTCCGCACCTTGATCAGCCGGTCGCCGCCTATGCCTGCCAGCGCATGCTGGCTGTTGATGAGGAAATTGGCGGCCACCTGGGTGACGTGATCGGCGTCGGCCATGGCCAGCAACGGGCCAGGCGCGAAATCGGTGTCGATGATGATCCCGCTCGAGCGCGCGCCGTAGGCGGTCACCTCGAGCGCCGCGCGGATCACCTGGTTAAGGTCCGTCTCGGCCCGCTCGGTCGGATGCAGCCGGACCATCGACAGGAAACTCTTGACGATACGGCCGCAGCGCTCGGCGGCGGCGCGAACTTTCTCGGCGCGAACCTTGGTCTGCGGATCGGAGGCGAATTCGTGCAGCAGCGTCGACTGGGCGACAACCACGGCCAGCGGGTTGTTGAGCTCATGCGAGACGCCCGCAAGCAGCGAACCCATCGCCGCCATCTTCTCGTTCTGGTGCAACTTCTCGCGCTGCCGATTGATCTCCTCCTCGGCGCGCAGCTTGTCGCGCAGGTCGCGGATGGAGCCGAAGATCAGGCGGCGGTCGGCGACCCGCATCTCGGTCGCCGTCAGTTCGATGGGGAAAATCTCGCCGGCGGCGTTCTGGGTCACCGTCTCGAGCCGCTGTCCGACCATTGGCGCGCCGCGGCCGGACATGTATTCGGCCCCCGACGCATAGCCCTTACGGTAATAGATCGGCACGATGGTGTCGAGCAGGTCCTTGCCGAGGATATCGCTGCGCAGGAAGCCGAACATCTTCTCGGCGGCCGGATTGAATTCGACGATCGAGCCGGTCTCGTCGATGACGAGGATGGCATCGAGCGAGGCTTGCAGCATGGTGCGGCGGATGACCTCGCTGGCGTGGGCGTCGGAGGGCGAGCGTTCGATCGCGTCGCCGATGGCCAGCGCGATGATATGCAGCGTCGCTTCTTCCTCATCGGTCCATTCGCGCTCCTCGATACAGTCATTGACCGCCAGCGTCCCCCACAGGTGGCCATGCGCGAATACGGACACCGACAGGAACGACTTAATGCTCTGTTTCTCGAAGTCGGCTCTCAGGAAGCCCTCGAGGTCGCGCGTATGGCCGGCGAAAATCTTGCCCTGCCGTTCATCCTCCTGCAGCCGTTCCAGCAGCGGATCGGCGTTGATGATCGACTGCACGATCACCGTCGGCGAGGCCAGCTCGCCACCGACCACGGGATCGATCCAGTAGGCGGCCACCGACTGGGCAAATCCCTGGCCGGGCAGTTCGCGCAGGCGGAACAGGATGCCGCGCTGGCAGTCCATTGCGTGGCAAAGCGTTTCCAGTATGGCTTCCATCTCGCGCTGCCAGTCGCCGGCCTCGCGCAGCCGCCGCACCACGCGCACGGCCGCCATCGCCGCGCCTTGCCGGCCGTCTTGCATGTCCGTGCCTGCTGCTTCAGCGGTCATTTTCAGCCATTGTTGCGGTGCCAAGCGGATTTCATGCGCCGCGTCTCAAATCCTTGTTTTTATGCGTTGTCCCAAAACCAAGAGCGTTTTTGGGCGACAAGTATTGCGACGGATCCGTCCACAGACCAGCACAGGCGCGGGAGCAATCCCCCGCGCCCACTTAGTGGCCGTCGCCGGCCGGCAGCGAGAAGATATAGCCTTCGCCGCGCACCGTGCGCAGGAATTTCGGGCTGGCCGGATCCGTTTCTATCTTCTTGCGCAGGCGCATGATGCGAATGTCGACCGCGCGCGAGGATTCCGGATCTTCGGTGAGGCCGATCGCTTCGGAAATGGCAGCACGTGTCAGCAGCCGGTTGGCGCGGGTCAGGAAAACCTCCAGCACGTCGAACTCGCTCTTGGCCATGTCGATCACCGCGCCGTTGGCGCCGGTGACCAGCCTGCCGTCGAGATCAGCCTGGAAGGAGCCGAAAGCGACGGAGCGGCGGGGATCGCTCGCCTTTTGGCCGTGCATCGGCGCGTGCTGCGGAACCCGGCGCAGCACGCTGCGGACCCTGGCCAGCACCTCGCGCAGCTCGTAGGGTTTGACGATGTAGTCGTCGGCGCCGAGCTCAAGTCCGACGATGCGATCAAGCGCGGTGCCGGCGGCGGTGGCATAGATGATGCCGATCGGCAGTCTCGAGCGCAACCAGCGGCCGAGCGATAGCCCATCCTCACCCGGCATGGCGATGTCGAGGATGGCGAGGTGGAATGATTGCGTTTCGACCAGGCTGCGCGCGGCGGCCGCGGTTTCGGCGGTCGCCACGTCATAGCCGGCGGCGCCGAGATATTCGGCGACCGCCTCTCTTAGATCGGGCTCATCCTCGACAATTAAAATTCTTGCCCGCACGATGCGCTCGCTCCCACTTTCGGTGGAAAGTAGATTGGGTATAAACATGATGTCCAGCACTCATATCGGGTTGCCAGGAAATGGTTGGAAAACATGGCTGCACGCGCCGTTATCGGGCTTATCTGCGTCGCCGACGTGGTGGCGACCGAACTCGCCGATCACCTTGAGCGGCGAGGCCACGACGTGCGTCAGGCGCGCCAGCCCTGGGAAGCGGAATCTATGCTGGCGGGAAAGGGCGTCGACGTCGTCGTCGTCGGTGACAGCCTCAGCCAGGCGGAGGGA
Source organism: Mesorhizobium sp. B2-4-7 (assembly GCF_006442685.1). NCBI lineage: Bacteria > Pseudomonadati > Pseudomonadota > Alphaproteobacteria > Hyphomicrobiales > Phyllobacteriaceae > Mesorhizobium > Mesorhizobium sp. B2-4-7. The sequence continues at coordinate 44,077 of NZ_VFVH01000016.1, read as the reverse complement.
CGTGATCTGCTCAGGCGTTATGGCAGCCAAGGCGGGGGCGGTGAAGGCGGACCGGATTTCATCCTGATCTGCCGGCCGTGCGACCTCGTCGACAAGGTGCTGGCGCTCGAGCTCGGTGCGGCCGACGTCATCGAAAGTCCGCTCAATGTCAGGGAACTCGCCGCCCGTGTCGGCGGCCTGCTGACGCGGCGGGGCAGGGCCGCCCAGGAACTGATCGTGTTGGAGAACGCGACCGTCGATTTGAGGTCGGCCATCGTCATGCACCGCTCGGGCACGGAGGAGCAGCTTTCGCCCGGCCAGGTGGCGCTGCTTCGGCTGTTCCTGGCCAGTCCCCGCAAGGTGCTGACGCGCGACGACATAATCGCGGCGGCGCCGGCCGAGAATGTCGACGCTTTCGACCGCTCGATCGATTCGCGCATCGTGCGGCTGCGCCGCAAGCTCGATACGGAAGCTATCATCACCATACGCGGCGCCGGCTACCGTTTCGATCCGCCGGCGCAATTCGCCGATTGACGGCTGGGCGCTCACGCAATTCCTCTGGTTGAGCATCGGATTTCCAAACCGGTTTTCACCTCGGGCCCGATTGCCCTGCGCTCAGCGCACCACCAGTAGCGATGGCCCCGGCGGCATGTCGCTGCCTGCCACGAACTCGCCTGCATGCGCGCGCTCTTTCAAGAGCACGGTGGCGAGCCCGGCAAAGCCGAGCAGGCCCTGTGCGTAGAGCAGTGCCGAAAGCACCGAAGCTGCAAGTTTCGTTTTCATTGCGTCAATCCCCAGTAAATCATGTTGCGGCAGCTTGTTTTCCGAAGACCAACGCCCGTCTTGGGTGGGCGCGTGACGCCTCGGCATACTTCAGGAACTCCCGAAGTGCCCGCGCCGTCTACGGAGCCCCCCGTCACGGCGCGGGCCTTCGGTCCTCTCAGCAGCAAGTTGCCGGAGGGGCCGCGCAATGCCAGCAGCTGAAGGCCAACCCGCCAGTGGGCCTTGAGCCGGACGATGCGCAGGCTGGAACAATCCAGACCGTGGCACAAAACAGAACGGTATGCAGGGTTGAGATCTCACTCGAACTCATCGCCGCGAGGCGGGCCATGGAACCGTCGGCAACCGTGCCGGCGCCGCTAGTGGCTGCTGCTGCGATGCTGATCCCGAGAAACCAGGACCGCATGTTCGTTTTCGTTCCCGTGGTCGTTGCCGTCTGCTTTCGTTACGTCAACTCTGCCGGCGGCCTGTATCCGCTTCATGCCGCCGAAAATGCGCTTTGTTGCAGATTCTGTTTCGAAATAGGGCTCCAACCTTTCAAGTTTGGCCAATCCGAACTTTCGTTTCGGGCTGGATACCTATGTGCCTACTCCTGTCCAGGGTGACAGCGTCAATGTCCGCCATTTGGGAACTTTGGCCCGTTAACCAGAGGAAACATATTCGAAACACAAACGAGCATTTCACGAAATCTCTCCGAAACATGATGCATCGATAAGCCGCTCATCGAATTTGGGGCCGGCCAGCCCGGCAGAGAGAGGGACATCATGCATACTGCTATTTCCGCCAAGCTCATCAACATAACCGCCGCCGCTGCCCTGACGGGTGCGGCGCTTCTGTTCGGCGCCGGCACGGGTACCGCGCATGCCGCCAACAAGATCGTGGCGCGCGTCTCGCTTTCGCAACAGGTCATGGAAGTCTCGGTCGACGGCCGCCCGGCCTTCGCCTGGAAGGTTTCCACCGGCGACAGGGCGCATGTGACGCCGACCGGCTCGTTCAAGCCGACGCGCATGCATGAAATGTGGTATTCGAAGAAGTACGACAACGCGCCGATGCCGCATTCGGTGTTCTTCAGCGGCGGCTATGCGGTGCACGCCACCTATGCCATCAAGCGGCTTGGCCGGCCGGCCTCGCATGGTTGCGTGCGGCTGCATCCCGACAATGCCGCCGATTTCTACCAGCTCGTCGAAACCTTCGGGCCGGCCAACACCAGCATCGTCATCGTCAAGTAGCTGGCTGGCAACGGATCGGCACAGCAGCCATATCCGTTCAGGGCTCCCGCCGGAACATTTTCCCGCGGTAATCGAGCACAGCCAAAAAAGAGGCCGGGACGTTTCCGGCCTCTTTTTTGTTAGTTTTTGTTAGTTCGGCAATGCCGTTTCCATCAGCTCGGCAATGCCGGCATCAATTTGGGATCCGGCTTCTCGGCCAGCTGGGGCAAGTCCTTGCTGGCAATGAAGGTATAGAACATGGGCACGACGAAGAGCGTGAACATGGTGCCTACCAGGATGCCGGTGAAGATGACCAGGCCCATCGAATAACGGGCCGCGGCGCCGGCGCCGCTGGACGTGATCAGCGGCACCACGCCAAGCGCCATCGCCGCCGTCGTCATCAGGATCGGCCGCAGCCGCACCTTGGCCGAAGCGATGATGGCGTCGCGCCGCCGCATACCGTGGATCTCGCGCTGCTGGTTGGCGAACTCGACCAGCAGGATGCCGTGCTTGGTGATCAGGCCGATAAGCGTGATCAGTCCGACCTGCGTGTAGATGTTGAGTGTGCCGAGGCCGAGATTGAGCGGCACGATGGCACCGAAGATCGACAGCGGCACCGCCATCATGATGATCAGCGGATCACGGAAGCTTTCGAACTGCGCCGCCAGCACCAGATAGATGACGATGACGGCCGCCCCGAAAGCGATCAGGATCGTGTTGCCCTGTTCCTTCTCCTGCCTGGACTGGCCCGAATAGTCGATGAAGAAGGTGTCGGGCAGGCTCTCCCTGGCTATGTCCTCGAGGACTTTCAATCCATCGCCAGTGGTGACGCCGGGCAGCGGCAGCGCCGAGATCGTCGACGAATTCAGCTGGTTGAACTGCTCGATCGCGGCCGGCGACGCATTGGTCGAGATCTTCACCACCGCCGACAGCGGTACCATCTCGCCCGTTACGCTGCGCACGAAGTACTCGCCGAGTTTTTCGGGATTGTCGCGGAATTCTTTCGGCACCTGCGGGATGATGTCGTAGCTGTTGGAGTCGCGGTCGAACTGCGCCACTTCGGCGCCGCCGACCAGCAGCGTCAGCGTCCGGCCGATATCGGCGATCGGCAGGTTCAACGCCGCGGCGCGGTCGCGGTCGATGGTCACCGTCACCTGCGGCGCATCATAGGCCATCGAATTCTGCACGACGATGAAGCGGCCGGAGGCCTGTGCCTTGTTCTTGATCTTCTCGGCCACGTCGTAAACTTCCGAGGAGTCGCCGGTCGATCGCACCACCAGGGCGATGGGCAGGCCGCCGCCGGAGCCCGGCAGCGTCGGTGGCGCAAAGACAAAGGCCTGGACGCCCGCCACCTTGGCGAGACGGGCCGTGATGTCGGCCTGCAGCTCCTTCGAGTTGCGCTTGCGCTCCGCCCAGTCCTTGAAGGCGAAACCGACGAAGGCGCTGTTCGTCGTGCCGCCGAACGCGACGGCCGAGAACTGCGCCCGCGTCTCGGGAATATCCTTCACCAGACCGAGCATCTGGTTGACGTAAGTCTCGGTGTAGTCGGATGTCGCGTAACGCGGCGCCGTTACAAGCGAGAGCAGGAAGCCCTGGTCTTCTTCCGGCGCCAGTTCGGTTGAGGTCTTGGTGAACATGAAGCCGGTCACCCCGACAAGCGCCAGCACGATGATCAGCGTCAGCGGGCGATAGTTGAGCGACCCGGTGACGGCCCGCTCATAGACGTGCTCGACCCGCGCGAAAGTGCCGTCGACAATGCGCTGGAAACGGCCTGGCGTGCCGGACTTCAGCAGGCGCGCCGACATCATTGGCGTGATGGTGATGGCGATCACGCCCGACAGCACCACCGAGCCGGCGAGCGTGACGGCGAATTCGCGGAACAGCGCGCCGGTCAGGCCGCCGGTGAAGGCCAATGGCGCGAACACCGCGGCCAGCGTCATGGTCATGGCGACGATGGCGGTGGCGATCTCGCGCATGCCGTTGAAGGCCGCCTGCATCGGCGACATGTGGTCTTCTTCCATGTGGCGGTGGATATTCTCCACCACCACGATGGCGTCGTCGACGACGAGGCCGATCGCCAGAACCATGGCGAGCAGGGACAGAAGGTTGATCGAATAGCCCACCGCGAACAACAGGAAGCAGACGCCGATCAGCGACAGCGGGATGGTGACGATGGGCATCATCACCGAACGGAAAGAGCCAAGGAACAGAAGGATGACGACGACGACGATGGCAACGGCCTCGCCGATGGTCTTGAACACTTCGTCGATCGAGGCGCTGATCTGCCCGGTCGCGTCGTAGACGATCTCGATCGTCATGCCCTTCGGCAACGTCTCCTGGATTTGAGGCACCAGCCTGGTGAGCGCCGCCGCCGTGGTCAGAGGATTGGCAGCCGGGGTCGGGAAGATGGCGAGGAAGGTGCCTGGCTTGCCGTTGAAGGAAACCCTGGTGTCGGTGTTCTCGGCGCCCAGTTCGACGCGGGCGACATCGCGCAGCCGCACCACATTGCCGTCGGTCGAGCGCAGCGGCAGCTCGGCGAAGGCTTCCGGCGTCTGCAGCGTCGAGCGCACGGTGATCGAGGAGACGACATATTCGTTCTCGGTGTTGCCGGGCGCCGACAGGAAGTTGGAGTTGTTGATCGCCGTCAGCACTTCCGATGCCGTCACGCCGCGCGCGGCGAGCCTGACCGGATCGATCCAGACGCGCATCGAGTATTCCTGGGCACCGAAGATCTGCACGTCGGCGACGCCTTCGACCGTCGACATGCGGGGCCTGATGACGCGCTCGATATACTCGGTCAGCTGCTCCTTGGTCATGTTCGGGTTCTGCATCGAGATGTACATCATCGCGAACTGCTGGCCCGTGCCCTTGACGATGACGGGATCCTTGGAGGCGTCCGGCAAGGTGCCGCGCACGCCCTGGACCTTGGACAGCACTTCGGTCAGCGCGACGTCCGGGTTGGAGCCGAGCTTCATCTGCACAGTCACGGTGCTGGAGGACGGTCGGCTCGACGACGTGACGTAATCGATGTTCTCGGTCGAGGCGACGGCGCGCGCGATCGGAGCGGAAATGAAGCCCTGGATCAGGTCGGCGCTGGCGCCCGGATAGGCCGTCGTGATGGTGATCGCGGTTTCGTCAACCTTCGGATACTGGCGGATCGACAGGCTGAATATGCCCTGGAAACCCAGGAGCAGGATCATGCATGCAAGGACCGTGGAGAGGACGGGCCGGCGAATGAAGAGATCGGAAACGCTCATTGCTGGTCGGCCTGCTTGTTCGCCGATTTGGTTGGGTCGATGGTGTTGTCGACGTTGACGGACATGCCGTTGAAGAGGCGATTCTGACCTGCCGTGACAACCTCATCGCCCGCCTTGAGGCCTTCGACGATCTCGACCATGCCCTCGTTGCGGCGGCCGGGCTTGACGAATACCTGCGACAGGACCAGGGCAGGCTGCTCGCCCCCCGCGGCCGGCTTGGCCTGATCGGCGGCGGCCTTGTCCGCTGGTTTTGCCGCATCGGCGGCAGGCTTCGCGGCTTCGGCCGGTTTGGCATCGGCCGCGGGCTTGGCGTCCGCCGGCTTGTCGGTCGCCGCCGCGGCGGGGTTTGTCTCCGGCTTGGTCGGCTGCGCCTCGGCGGGCTTTGCCGGGTGCACCACGAATATGTAGTCGCCATAGAGGCTCGTGGTCAGCGCCGTCTGCGGCAGCGCCAGCACATTCTGCTCCTCGGGCAGTTCGACACGCACTTGCACGAACTGGCCGGGGGTCAGCTTGCCTTCGGGATTGGCGACTTCCGCCCGGATGTTCACCAGCCGGCTGGACGGGTCGATCTTGGGATCGATACCGCGAATGGTCCCGGCAAAAGGCATGTCGCCGCCGCTGAGGCCCAGCCGAACCGTCTGCCCGATCTTGAGCAGCGGCAGTTGCTGTTCGGGAACCGTGAAGTCGACCCGCATCGTGTCGAGATCCTGCAGCGTCACCACGGCGGTGCCGGGCGCCAGATATTGGCCTAGATCGATCTTCGGGATGCCGACGGTTCCAGCAAAGGGCGCCGTCAGCTGCTTCTGGTCGAGCACTGCCTGAAGCCTGTTGACCTGGGATGCCGAGGCGGACGCGGCCGCACGTGCGGTGTCCAAGGTCGAGTCCGAGCCGACACCGCGCTTGGTCAGTTCGAGTGCACGGGTCAGCGATGTCTGATCGAGCGCCGCCTGCGCCTTCTGTGCCGCGAGATCGGCACGCTCTACGGCGTCGTCGAGCTGCAGCAGCACCGCATTGGCCGCCACTTTCTCGTTGGCATGGAAGGGGATCTCCTTGACGATGCCGGCGGTCTCAACCGTCAGGTCGACACCGCGCACGGCGCGGACCGTGCCGATCGCCTCGATGCCCGGCGTCCAGTTCGACGGCTTGACGATGGTTGTCGACACGGTTGCCGCTGGCGGCTTCATCGTGGCGAAATATTGCTTGATGCCGTTGTCACGCAGGAAATTGAACCCGACGATGCCGCCGACCACGATGACGAGCACGGCCAACACAAGAATGATGATAACGAAACGGAGTATGCGCTTGAACAAGGAAGTCCCCTCAGTCGAAATCCGGCGCGAAGCGCGGATATCGGGACACATATCGACTGCGGGCCCCGATTTCAAATGACCGCGGTCTTACTGTACCGTCTGGACGGTCTTGTCAATTGGGCCTAAGCTTGCGATGGGAGGCGCCATGAAAGCCCAACGAACGAACTCGCGCGAGAGGATTCTCGCTGCGGCGGCGGACGTCGCACGGGAATCCGGTCCCGGTAGCCTGTCCCTGGATGCCGTCGCCAGCCGCGCCGGCGTATCAAAGGGCGGACTGCTCTACAATTTCCCGACCAAGGCCAAATTGATGCAGGGCCTGGTCGAAGGCTATCTGCGCGAATTCGAGCAGGCGCTAGAGACCGCCAGCAGCAACGACAATGGCGCAAATCCGCTCGCCGTCTACATCAGGCTTTCGGCCAAGGATTGCGAGGACAAGCAGCCATCGGCGTCGTGGATATTTTCGGCGATCGCCGAGGATCCGGACTTCATGTCGCCGATAAAGACGTTCAAGCGACAACTCTTCCAACGACTGAAGAGCGAGACGCCGGATCTCAAGTCGCTGCTGGTCTGCTATCTCGCCATCGAGGGCCTGCGCAGCATGAACCTGTTCGACGCGGACGTGCTTTCCCCAGACGAGCGGCAATTGCTGGTGTCGTCGCTGCTGGAAATCGCCGGGTCGCCCGATGTTGGCCCTGCCCGGGCCAAGCGACCCTGACAGACCATCAGGGCGGTTCGGTTTCCAGGCAATTCCGGAGGAAAAACCGCGCTCGCGCCGGTGATCGGCGCGTCGTCGAGGTACATCGAGTGGACATAGTCGCCATGCTGGCCTTGTAGCGCACCGGAATGACGTGACCGGTCTCGGTGTAGTCGCCGAAGCCGGTCGAGTCGGGCATGCGCGGATATATGGCTGTGGCATCGTCATGTTGCGGCGCACAAGACCGCGCCCTATCTTTCGTGTTCCCTCCCACCATATCGAGATCACCCATGGGTTCCCTGTCTTCGAAGAATGCGCTCGTCACCGGCTCGACCAGCGGCATCGGCCTGGCCATCGCCCGCGCCTTCGCCGCCGAAGGCGCCAATCTCACCATCAACGGCCTGGGCGAGGCCACGGCGATCGAGCAGGAGCGCGCCGGCATCGAGAAGGATTTCGGCGTCAAATGCCGCTACTCCGATTCCAACATGATGGACGGCGCGGCGGTCAGCGCCATGGTGCATGAGGCGGAAGAGGCGTTCGGCAGCCTCGACATCCTGGTCAACAACGCCGGCATCCAGCATGTCGCGCCGATCGAGGAATTCCCGGACGACAAATGGGAAGCGATCATCCGCATCAACCTCGTGTCGGCCTTCTACGCGATAAAAGCGGCGCTGCCTGGCATGAAGAGCCGCAAATGGGGCCGCATCATCAACACGGCTTCCGCTCATGCGCTCGTCGCCTCGCCGTTCAAATCCGCCTATGTCTCGGCCAAGCACGGCATATCAGGCCTGACCAAGACGGTGGCGCTGGAAGTCGCGCAGGACGGCATCACCGTCAACGCGATCGCGCCCGGCTATGTCTGGACGCCGCTGGTCGAGAAGCAGATCCCCGACACGATGAAGGCGCGCGGCATGACCGAGGAACAGGTCAAGCGCGATGTGCTTCTGGCCGCACAGCCGACAAAGGAATTCGTCGCCGTCCAGGACCTTGCCGCCCTGGCGCTGTTCCTGTGCTCGGATTCAGCCAGGCAGATCACCGGCACGACCTTGCCGATGGACGGCGGCTGGACGGCACAATAGAGCCCAGGCGAGGGGTTCTGTTCCTCGCTGATGCTGCAAGAGGCACAGCCCTCGGCGTCGGGACGCGCAAGCGCGTCTTGAGCCCGAACTTTCCGGGCCCGAATGCGTCGAACCGTCGCGAGCGTTTGGTTGTCGGATTTGCCGGTTTTCCCACCTTGCTCGTGATGCTGGAAAGGGTACAAAAGTGCTACGAATCTGGACATTAGTCTTGACAGAAATACAGATGTTCAATACCCGTCAGGTGATTGAATAGCAGCATTACGGGAGGAATGAGCGGTATGGCTTCCAATGTTTCGTTGACGGGCCTTGCCCGTGATCTCGAGGTGCGGGCCAAGTCGGGCAAGCCAATCCGCATCGGCTTGATCGGTTCGGGCGAGATGGGAACCGACATCGTCACCCGCGTCGCCCATATGTCCGGCATCGAGATCGGCGCCATTTCCGAGCTGAACCTGCCCGCCGCCAGCAAGGCCGTGGATATCGCCTTCCAGGAAACCGGGCATGCGCGCGAAGTGTCGAACGCCTCGGCGATGACGGCCGCCATGGAGGCCGGCAAGGTGGCGGTCACCAACGACGCCAGCCTGGTCATCAACAATGACCTGATCGACGTCGTCATCGACGCCACCGGCGTTCCCGCCGTCGGCGCCGAGATCGGCTTGCGCGCCATGGAGCACGGCAAGCACCTGGTGATGATGAATGTCGAGGCCGACGTCACCATCGGCGCCTATCTCAAGAGCGAGGCCGACCGGCTCGGCGTCACCTATTCGCTGGGCGCCGGCGACGAGCCGTCTTCCTGCATGGAGCTTATCGAATTCGTCTCGGCGATGGGCCATCCGATCGTCGCCGCCGGCAAGGGCAAGAACAATCCGCTCAACATCGACGCCACGCCGCCCGACTATGAAGAGGAAGCCAAGCGCCGGCACATGAATGTGCGTATGCTGGTCGAGTTCGTCGACGGCTCCAAGACCATGGTCGAGATGGCGGCGATCGCCAACGCCACCGGGCTGGTGCCCGACAAGGCCGGCATGCATGGTCCGGCGGCGACGCTCGGCGAATTGTCCAAGGTGCTGGTGCCGCAGAAGGACGGCGGCGTGCTGTCGAAGGTCGGCGTCGTCGACTATTCGATCGGCAAGGGTGTCGCGCCCGGCGTGTTCGTCGTCGCCGACATGTCGCATCCGCGCATTTCGGAGCGCATGGAAGATTTGAAGATGGGCAAGGGCCCGTACTTCACCTTCCATCGGCCCTACCATCTGACCTCGCTCGAAGTGCCCCTGACCTGCGCCCGCGTCGTGCTCTACGGCAAGGCCGACATGGTGCCGCTGGCAAAGCCGGTGGCCGAAGTCGCAGCCGTGGCCAAGAAGGACATGAAGCCGGGCGAGAAGCTCGATGCGATCGGCGAATATTGCTACCGCGCCTGGATCATGACGGCGCCGGAAGCACATGCCGCCAGGGCCATTCCCTGCGGTCTGCTGCAAGGCGGCTCGGTGACGGCGCCGATCAAGAAGGGCGAGCTCATCACCTACGCCAATGCCGCCCCGGCTCCCGGCTCCAAGATCGTCGAACTGCGCGCGCGCCAGGACAAGCTCGTCTACGGAACCGTGGAGGTGTGATCATGGCCGCAGCCAGCAAAGCCGTCGCGGACAGCCGCGCCAACCTGCCCTTCGTCTATCGCCAGTACAGCGCCGAGCAGCTCAGACAGGTGCTCTACAAGATGTACCTCATCCGCCGCTTCGAAGAGGGCGCGGAGGAGAGCTACACGCGCGGCCTCATCCACGGCACCATGCATCTGTCGATCGGGCAGGAAGCCAGCGCCATGGGCATCTGCATGCCGCTCGGCGAGGATGACCAGATCACCTCGACGCATCGCGGCCACGGCCACTGCATCGCCAAGGGCGCCGAGGTCAAGCGCATGTTCGCCGAGTTCTTCGGCAAGACCACCGGCTACTGCAAGGGACGCGGCGGCTCGATGCACATCGCCGACGTGGCCAAGGGCAATCTGGGCGCCAATGGTATCGTCGGCGGCGGCATTCCGATCGCCGTCGGGGCGGCGCTCTCCTCCAAGATGATGAAGACCGGCAAGGTCGTGGTCTCCTTCTTCGGCGACGGCGCCAACAATGAGGGCGCTTTCCACGAGGCGCTGAACATGGCGGCGATCTGGAAGCTGCCGGTGATTTTCGTGTGCGAGAACAATGGCTACGGCATGTCGACGTCGACGGCCCGCTCGACCGCGGTCAAGAACATCGCCGAGCGCGCCGCCGCCTATTCGATGCCCGGCGTCATCGTCAACGGCAACATTTTTTCGGAGGTCGCCGAGGCGTCCTACAAGGCCGTCGAGCGCGCACGCGCGGGCGAGGGGCCGACGCTGATCGAGTCCAAGACCTACCGCCATCGCGGCCATTCCAAGAGCGACCGCAACCGCTATCGCACCAAGGAGGAGATCGAGGACTGGATGTCGAACCGCGATCCGATCACCCTGTTCGAAAGCGAGCTGCGCGACTTCGGGTTCATTGACGACAAGGGCATCGAGGCGATCCGCGAAGCGGTGGCCAAGGAAATCGCCGACGGCATCGAGTTCGCCAAGGCGAGCCCGTCGCCTGATGTCAGCGAGACCGGAAATTACGTGTATACGGAGCAGGCGTGATGGACGCGATGGTGCGTGAACTGAGCTACGCCCAGGCGATCCAGGAAGCCATGGCGATCGCCATGGACATGGACGAACGCGTCTTCCTGATGGGCGAGGACATCGGCGTCTATGGCGGCGCCTTCCAGGTGACCGGCGATCTGGTCGAGCGCTACGGCGCGGACCGGGTGATGGATACGCCGATCTCGGAACTGGGCGGCGCGGGTGTCGCGGTGGGTGCGGCCCTCACCGGGATGCGGCCGATCTTCGAGTTCCAGTTCTCCGACTTTGCCACGCTCGCCATGGAGCAGATCGTCAACCAGGCGGCCAAGATGCGCTTCATGCTGGGCGGTGAGGTTTCCGTTCCCGTGGTGATGCGCTTTCCCGCCGGTTCCGGCACCGGTGCCGCCGCGCAGCACAGCCAGAGCCTGGAGGCCTGGCTCGGCCATGTGCCGGGCCTGAAGGTCATCCAGCCGGCGACGCCGCACGATGCCAAGGGCATGCTTTTGGCTGCCGTCGCCGATCCCGATCCGGTGATGATCTTCGAGCACAAGCTGCTCTACAAGATGAAGGGCCCGGTTCCGGAAGGCTACTACACGGTGCCGATCGGCAAGGCCGATATTCGCCGCGAAGGGCGCGATCTCACCATCGTCGCCACCTCGATCATGGTGCAGAAGGCGCTCGACGCCGCGGCCGCGCTGGAAGCGGAAGGCATCGGCGTCGAAGTCGTCGACCTCAGGACGATCCGGCCGATGGACAAGCAGACCGTCATCGACAGCGTCAAGAAGACGTCGCGGCTGATGTGCGTCTACGAGGCGGTCAAGACGCTGGGCATCGGCGCCGAGGTCAGCGCCATGATCGCCGAGAGCGAGGCGTTCGACTATCTCGACGCGCCGATCGTGCGGCTGGGCGGCGCGGAGACGCCGATCCCGTACAATCCGGAGCTGGAGAAGGCGACGGTGCCGCAGGTTCCCGGCATCATCACCGCCGCCCGCGACCTCGTGAGAGGGGTTCGCTGAGACATGCCGACCGAAGTCATTCTTCCCAAGGTCGACATGGACATGGCGACCGGACAGATCTCGCGCTGGTTCGCCGAGGAAGGCGCCCGGGTCAAGAAGGGCGACGTGCTGTTCGAGATCGAGACCGACAAGGCGGCGATGGAAATCGACGCGCCGGCCAGCGGCATCCTGCGCGATGTCTCCGGCAAGGAAGGCGTCGATATCCCCGTCGGCGCACCGGTCGCGTGGATCTATGCCGAGGGCGAGACTTATGCGCCAATCTCCCCCCTCGAGGGGGAGATGTCGGCGAAGCCGACAGAGGGGGTTGCCTCAGAAGGCACCGCCATCGCGCTGAGCCCGGTCGAACCGACCCCACCCGACCGGCCTTCGGCCGGCCACCCTCCCCTCGAGGGGGAGGGAAAAACCCGCGCTACACCCTTGGCGCGTCGATTGGCTCGTGAAGCAGGACTGAATCTCTCCGGCATATCAGGCACAGGCCCACATGGCCGCGTCGTGAAGGCGGATATCGATGCGGTACTCTCCTCCCCCCTCGAGGGGGAGGTGTCCGCGAAGCGGACGGAGGGGGTCGTCTCAGGAGGCACCGCTTTTGCGCCGAGCCCCGTCGAAGCGACCCCACCCGACCGGCCTGCGGCCGGCCACTCTCCCCTCAAGGGGGAGGGGGACGTGCTGCGCCTGTTCGAGGAAGGCTCCTATGAACTCGTCCCGCACGACAACATGCGCAAGACCATCGCGCGCCGGCTGGTCGAGGCCAAGACCACCATCCCGCATTTCTACCTGACGCTCGACTGCGAGCTCGATGCGCTGCTTTCGCTGCGCACGCAGCTCAATGCGGCCGCACCGGTAAAGAAGACCGACAAGGGCGAGGCGCCCGCCTACAAGCTGTCGGTCAACGACATGGTGATCAAGGCGATGGCCATGGCCCTGAAGGCGGTGCCGGATGCCAATGCCTCGTGGACCGAAAGCGCCATGGTCAAGCACAGGCATGCCGATGTCGGCGTCGCCGTCTCGATCCCCGGCGGCCTGATCACGCCGATCATCCGCAAGGCGGACGAAAAGACGCTGTCGGTGATCTCCAACGAGATGAAGGACCTGGCCAGCCGCGCGCGCAGCCGCAAGCTGAAGCCGGAGGAGTATCAAGGCGGCACCACGGCGGTGTCGAACCTTGGCATGTTCGGCATCAAGGATTTCGCCGCCGTCATCAACCCGCCGCATGCGACGATCCTGGCGGTGGGCGCCGGCGAGGAGCGGGCGGTGGTCAAGAACGGCGAGATCAGAATCGCCACCGTGATGTCGGTGACGCTGTCGACCGACCATCGCGCCGTCGACGGAGCACTCGGTGCCGAACTGCTGGTCGCCTTCAAGAAGCTGATCGAGAACCCGATGGGCATGCTGGTGTAGGTCACGTTGACGTGAGCCGGCGTCGAATGATGCGCCGGCTCACCACAGAATCGACTTGTCAGGCGCGAACCCTTCGCCCATGTTTCAGGTGGACTGTGATCAAGGGAGGTCCGCATGCCCGCATTCGATCCATCCGACGTCAAGACCCTGTTCGGCAAGGTGATGGGCGCGTCTCCGTCCGACATCAAGCTGGTGGCGCAGCGCCTGCACGATCACGCTTTCGAGCCGCGCATGTCGGCGGACGAAACCAAGCAACTCGTCGCCAGTCTCGGCTATGAGAGCCTGGATGCGTTCTGCGCCGACATCGGCTTGCCTGCGCATATCGCGGAGCGCTGGGGCCGCTTCGGCGTTTCCGGCGAGATGAAGCAGGTGTTCACGCTGCTGGCGGCCCAGCGCAGGCGGGTGGCCGAGGCGATCGCCGAATTCGAATCCATGACCCATGTCGGCGTCGAGGATTTCTTGCGCGAACGCGGCCTGATCTAAGCGGCACTGGAAGCAGCGTCAGCCAGCCTTTGCCAGCAGCGCCGTCGCCGTATCGCTGTCGGTGATCAGCACATTGGTGCTGACGGCCTTCAGCGCGGCGAGGATCGCGGCCACCTTGCGTTTTCCGCCGGCGGCCAGCACGACATTCGGCACCTGGCCGACGACATCGAGGTCGATGGCCATGACGCGGCCGTTGACTTCGTGGTCGACCAGCCTGCCTGAGGCATCGACGAAATAGCACAGCATGTTGGCGACCGCGCCCTTCGCTTTCAGCGACGCGATGAGCGACGACGGCACGATGCCGTGGCGGAAGATGGTCGCGTCCGGCGACATGTCGCCGACGGTAAGCAGCGCGATATCGGCGGCGGCAGCGCGCTGCCGCACGTCTTGCAGCGCCGGCTGCGCCCAGAGCAGGTCACGCAGCGAGGGGTTGTCGACCGTCACCGGCGCGGTGATCTGGTAGCTGTCGACCTCGAAGACATCGGCGACCTTGGCGGCGACGATGGACGGATTGATCCATTGCGAATGCGGCAGACTGCCGACGAGCGCCACGACCGAGGCGTGCTTCAGCTGCCGGCGGGCGAGAAAGCCCAAACTGGCATGCAGGGTCGCGCCGCCGCCGATTGCCAGCGTCATGCCGTCCTGCATCTGCTCGCCGAGATAGGCCGCCACGGCGTGGCCGATCGCCTTCTCCAGGTGGTCTTGCGCCGAAGGCGTCGGGATGACGACGGCGGCGTCGAGGCCCCAGCGCTTCTCGAGTGCACGTTCGAGCGCCACCTGTTCGGCGGTCGGCGCGTTGATCATGGTGACGACGATGCCTTCGGCCGTGCACGCGGCCAGCGTGCGCATGACCTTCACCCTGGAGACGTCGAGCTTCTCGGCGATCTGCTCCTGCGTGAAGCCCTCCACATAATAGAGCCACGCCGTCTTGACGTTGAGATCCGACGACACCATCGGCAATCCGGAGCGGGCCGGTCTGGGTTTTTCCACGGGCATCGCTTTTCGTCCTCATGAGCCTTGGCCTGGGCCCCGCATCGCCTCTTCGGAGAAAGGCCGGCCGCGTGTCAACTGGCACCGGATGTCCGGCGTGTCGATTGTTGCACAGTTTTGTTCATTTGTAATTGACATCGAACATATGAACATATTTTGTATATCTCACGCGCTGTGTCATCCACCAGTCATATGCGCCGTGCAGGGAGGAAGAGACAGGGAACCGGCCAGGGCCGGGCCAGTCGTGCACAGACAGGACAGGAGGTCTTATGAAGACGCTATTCATCAAGCTGCTGGGAAGCCAGCTGGCGCTCGCGGCAACTTTGTTTGCCGGCATGGCAAGTGCCGAAACGTTGACGCTCTACACATCCCAGCCGGAAGCCGATGCGGCCAAGACCGTCGAGGCCTTCAAGAAGGCGCAGCCCGGCATCGACGTGGCAATCTATCGTTCCGGTACCAGCGACATCCTCACCAAGATGGCGGCCGAATTCGCCGCCGGCAGCCCGCAGGCCGACGTGCTGTTGATCGCCGATGCGGTCTCGATGGAGCTGCTGAAGAAGGACGGCCGGCTGCTGCCTTATCCCGAGGCAAAGCTCGACGGCATCGAGCCGGATGCTTACGACGCCGACAAGACCTATTTCGGCAGCAAGCTGATCACCACCGGCATCGTCTACAACACCGCGGCCGCCGAGAAGCCGGAACATTGGGCCGATCTCGCCAAGCCGGCCTATGCCGATGGTCTCGTCATGCCGAGCCCGCTCTATTCAGGTGCCGCCGCCTACCTGCTTTCGGGCTTCGCCGGCGATGCCGATTACGGCTGGGATTTCTTCCAGAAGCTGAAGGCCAACAACACCGTCAGCGTGCGCGGCAATGGCGCGGTGCTGAAGTCCGTGGCATCAGGCGAGAAGCCCTATGGCATCCTCGTCGACTTCATGGCGATGAACGCCAAGAAGAAGGGCTCGCCGGTGGAATTCGTGTTCCCCTCGGAAGGCGTGCCGGCCGTGACCGAACCGGTCGCGATCATGAAGACGGCCAAGAATGTCGACGGCGCCAAGAAGTTCGTCGACTTCATTCTTTCGGACGAAGGCCAGAAGCTGGCGCTTTCCATGGGCTACCTGCCGGCACGGGCCTCGGTCGGCCGGCCCGAATGGCTGCCGGAAGGCGTCAAGGTCAAGGTGATGTCGTTCGACACCAAGGCAATCGTCGCCAAGACCGACGCCGACAAGGCGAAGTTCTCGGAACTGTTCGGCGGCTGACAAGGCTCGGCGATCCGGCCGGGATGCCGCTTCGCGGCGGCATCCCCACTGCGCGCTGGTCGAATTTCAGGAAAGCAACCATGCCATCAACGATCAGGGAAAGCCGGGGCCAGGAAATGGTCCTGACGGCGGCGGTAGCCGTCGTCATCGTGCTGCTCTCCCTGCTGCCGATGCTGCGCCTGATCAAGGAAATCGTGGCACCCGGCGGCACGGTGTCGACGATGGCCCTGGAGGCTGGACTGAGAAGCCCGGCGACCTGGATCGCCACCTGGCACACGCTTGTCGTCGGCATAGGCGGCACGGTGCTTGCCGTGCTGTCGGGAACGCTGGTGGCGGTGCTCATCACGCTGACCGACATACGCGGCCGAAGCGCGCTGGTGCTCTGCTACGTCATGCCGCTGATGATCGCGCCGCAGGTCACGGCGCTTGCCTGGCTGCAACTGTTCGGACCGGCCAGCCCGTTCCTCAAGCTGTTCGGCGCCGCACCGCCGCTGGGCACCAAGAACCCGCTCTATTCCACGTCGGGCATCATCCTGCTGCTCGGCGTGCAGTATGGCCCGCTGGTGTTCCTGCTGGTGCGCGCCGGCCTGCGCAAGCTGCCGCGCGAACTGGTCGAGGCGGCGCGAGCCGGCGGCGCGAGCTGGTTCACCGTGCTCGTCACCATCGTGCTACCCCTGATGACACCGTCGATCATGGCGGCAGCGGCACTGGCTTTCGTGTCCTGCGTCGGCAATTTCGGCATTCCCGCCTTTCTCGGCATTCCCGCCAATTACTTGGTGCTGCCGACCTTGATCTATCAAAAACTGGCCGGCGGCGGGCCGGCCGTGCTCGGCGAGACGGCGTTCCTGTCGGTGCTGATCGGCATCATCGCCATGGCCGGCATTATCGCCCAGGAGGTCATGAGCCGGCGCCGCGACTACCGCATCAGCTCCACCTCGCTGCCCGCCGAGCCCTACGAGCTTGGCCGCTGGCGTCCGGTCGTCCAGGCCGGCATGTGGCTGCTGGTCGTACTGGTGTTGTTCCTGCCGCTGTTCGGGCTGGTGCTGACGTCGCTGGTTCCCGGCTACGGCATCGCGCTCAGCGCCAAGACGGCGACGCTCGACAATTACCGTTTCGTGTTGTTCGAGCACGCTGCCGCCAGCCGCGCCTTCTTCAACAGCTTCTGGCTGTCTATCGCCGCCGCCTTCTTCGCGGTCCTCGTCGCCGTGCCGATCGGCTATCTCATTGCCTGGGGCAAACAGCGCTGGGTGCGGCTGCTCAATCTTTCGGTCGAACTGCCCTATGCCTTGCCCGGCGTGGTGCTGGCGATCGCATCGCTGCTGCTGTTCCTGCGGCCGATCCCGCTGACCGGCATACAGCTCTACAACACGGTCTGGATCATCCTCTACGCCTATCTCGCCCGCTTCCTGGTGCTGGCCTTGCGGCCGACCATCAGCGGCTATCACCAGATCGACCGGACGCTGGAGGAGGCTGCACAAGTGGCGGGCGCCGGCCTGTTCACGCGCATGCGCACCATCGTCTTTCCTTTGGTGGCGCCGGCGGCGATCGCCGGCGGCCTGCTGATCTTCATGACGGCGCTCAGCGAGCTCACGGTCTCGGCGCTGCTGTGGTCGTCGGGTTCCGAGACAATCGGCGTCGTGATGTTCTCGTTCGAACAGGGCGGCGATTCCAACTACGCGGCGGCGATGTCCGTCATCACGGTCGCGGTCACCTTCGTGCTGATGCTGGTGACCAACCTGCTTGCCCCTCACCTTCCGAGTGGAGTTCTGCCATGGCGCGATTGACCCTGGACCATGTGACCAAGAGCTTCGCCGAGTTCGATGCGGTCAAGGACGTTTCGATCGATGTCGGCGACGGCGAATTCCTTGCCGTGCTCGGGCCTTCCGGCTGCGGCAAGACGACGTTGCTGCGGCTTGTCGCCGGCTTCGAGAAGGTGACGTCGGGCGAAATCCGCGTCGGCAGCGAGGTCGTGTCGGGTGCAGGCGGCAGCGTTCCACCAGAGAAGCGGCGGGTCGGCATCGTCTTCCAGAACTACGCATTGTGGCCGCACATGACGGTCGCCGAGAACATCGGCTATTCGCTCAAGGTTGCAAAGCTGGACAAGGCGGTCGCCCGCCAGAAGGTTGCCGACGCGCTGGCCCTGGTCAATCTACAGGGGTTAGGAGACCGTAGGCCGGCCAACCTCTCCGGCGGCCAGCGCCAGCGCGTGGCCCTGGCGCGCTGCCTGGTCGCCGCGCCCTCGCTGGTATTGTTCGACGAGCCACTCGCCAATCTCGACGTGCATCTCAGGGCCTCGATGGAGGACGAGTTCGCCGCCTTTCACAAGCGCACCGGCACGACCATCGTCTACATCACCCACGATCAGGCCGAGGCCATGGCGCTGGCCGATCGCATCGCGGTGATGGATCACGGTCGCCTGGTCCAGCTCGCGACCCCGCGCGAGCTCTATCATGAGCCGGCGAATGAAATGGTGGCCTCCTTCATTTCACAGGGCATTCTGCTTCCGGCCGACGTGCTGAGCTCCGAGGAGGCGGGTCATTGCAAGGTCCGGGTTCTCGGAACCGAGCTGGTCGTCCGCTGCCGGGCAGGCGAGCGGCCGCGCGCTGGCGCAAGGATCTGCTGCCGGTCGGCCGATCTCGACGTCTCGTCGGACGGCCCCGGCTTCGATGGCCTCGTCAAGCGGGTGATCTACCACGGTGGCTCGGCGCGCATCGAATTTACGCCTTCCGCAGGACCTGATCTTACCTTGCATTTCGAGCAGCCCGACCCGGTCGTGCTGGAGAGCGGAGCCCAGGCGCGCCTGCGCATTAAGTCCGGCTGGGTAATCCCGGCGGAGGCGGCGTCGTGATGAAGCTGGACCTGGCCGGCGGCTTCGGCGAAAAGGGCCGCACCAGCGTTGCCGTCCGCAGCGGAAACGATCGCATCCTGCTCGATATCGGCATCAAGGTCGGGGCCACAGGGGCGGAGTACTATCCGGCACTTGACGGGTCGATCGCCGACATCGACGCGTTGTTTGTCTCGCATGCGCACGAGGATCACGTCGGTGCTCTGAGCTGGCTTTTGTCGCGCGGCTATGCCGGTCCGATTTTCATGACGGCCGAAACCCGCGCCGAGGCTCCGGCCACGCTCGCCGGCTATGCCGATCCCGGGGATCTCAAGCGATTTCCCTTTCCGGAAGATCGCATCGAGATTTTCGAACCCGGCGATTTGCTGAAGAGCGGCAATCTCAGGGTCAGGACGGGGAGGTCGGGACATGTCGTCGGCGGCGTCTGGTTTGCCGTCGACGATGGCAAGAGCCGCGTCGTCTATTCGGCCGACGTGGTGCCGGACAGCAATGTCTTCGTGATGGACGCGATCCCCGAATGCGATCTTCTCGTTCTCGACGCGTCCTATGGCGCCGATCCCGTGCCGGGTGCGGCGCGCGCCGAGGCCATTTCGGGCTGGGTGGCGCGCCATTCGAACGG
This sequence comes from Mesorhizobium sp. B2-4-7, assembly GCF_006442685.1. Lineage (NCBI taxonomy): Bacteria > Pseudomonadati > Pseudomonadota > Alphaproteobacteria > Hyphomicrobiales > Phyllobacteriaceae > Mesorhizobium > Mesorhizobium sp. B2-4-7. The sequence goes on along the minus strand of NZ_VFVH01000016.1, from coordinate 24,543 downwards.
ATGCCTTCTGCCGACGCCGCTGTCGGGGCGGTCGCTGGAATTGATCGCGGCCTTGCCGGGACCCTTCGCCATCCACGCCGGCATGCGTGCTTCGCTCGAAGCGCAGATCGCCGCCACTTCAGCGCTGCTGCCTGGCGTATCCGAGATCCTGCGCTTGCGGCTGGGTAGTGCCGCAGACTGGACCGACGCCGACCCGCTGCCCTCGCTGCCCTTGCTGGCCGATGACGGCATGGGCGAGGCCGGGCCTTCGTCCCGCCTGCTGCCGCGCGCCGACCGGGCCGGCTTTCCGGTGTTGCTGACCGGGCATCTGCCCTCCGGCTCCCCCGGCGATCTGCTGCACAAGGCCGGCCGGGCGGACTGGGTGCGCATGCCCACCCACCCGACTCTGTCGGGCAATGTCGGTATCTGGGAGAAGGCAGGGCGCCCGGAGACGCTCGGTCATTCCTGCGCGAGCGAACTCCTCGACGACCTGAAAGCCCATATTCCATCGCTGCGCCCGCAATGCCGCACCGGCCAGAGCATCACGGTGCGCCGAGGAAACGAGACATGAGACTCCTGATCTGCAACGATGACGGCATCGAGGCGCCGGGCCTTGCCCGGCTGGTCAAGGCGGCCGGCAGCCTGAGCGACGATTTGTGGGTGGTGGCACCCGACGGCAAGCGCACCGCCGCGGGCGCATCGCTGACGATCGCGCGGCCGTTGATCATGCGGCGCGTCAAGCCCGGCTGGTATTCGTGTTCCGGTACTCCGGCCGACTGCGTGGTGAGTGCGATGGCCTGGCTGTTCGCGGATGGCCAAAAGCCCGACCTGGTTCTGGCGGGCGTCAACGACGGGCGCAACGTCGCCGAGGACCTTGCCTATTCCGGGACGCTGGGCATTGCGCGCGAGGCGACATTCTGGGGTATTCCGGCGATCGGCTTTTCCCGGGTGAAGAATCCGGACTTCAGCGGTGTCGACGACGAGTGGCTCGGCGCGTTGATCGCCTCGCTCTGGTGGTCGCGTGAAGAGTGGGCGGCGGATGGCCATTGGCTCAGCATCAACCTGCCGGCTTCGCTGCCGGCCGGGATCCGGCAGCCGCGCATCGGCCGCGACAAGATCGGCCGCAAGGCTGAAATCCTGGAGAGCGACGGCGATCGCACCGTCATCACAGTCCCGCGCGGGCGCGCTCACGCAAGTGAGCCGGGCGACGAGAACGAGGCGATCGATGCCGGCTTCGTCAGCATCAACCGGCTGAACTGGTTTGGCGAAACGCGGCTGGACGGACAGTTTCTGGACGAGATCCAGCACCAGCGGCAAGGCTAGTCACTGGTCACAGAACAGGGTCGTTGCGGATATTCGGGACGGCACGGTCGCTCGCCCAGCCGTGCCAACGCCTCGAGGGCGGCGCGGATCATTCAGATCACCGAGCTGTGCAGCGGTTAAATTGCGTCAATCCAAAGCCGATGCTTGAAGCCGCCGCTATTTCATTCCACATCGGTCAGCATGAAGGACGAGGCACGAGAGCGGCGTCGGGATCTGTTGTGGGCGCTGCCCGCATCGCTGATCCTGCATGCGCTCCTCGCAGCGCTGGTGTTCTACAACCTGCCGAGGCCAGCCCAAGAGCCGCAGCAGGACCAGCCGGTAAATGTCGCGCTCGTGCCTCCGCCCGATCAGCCAAAACCGAAACCTGCTCCCGCACCGCCAAAGGAGCCCAAAGCCGAGAAGCCGCCGGAAACGAAGCCTGAAGAACCGCCCGAAAAGCAGTCGCGCAAGACGCCGCCGATCGAGACCTTGAGACCTGTCTTTCAGTTCGGCGACAAGGACGCCGGCCCCAGGAAATCCCTGGACGGAGCCAGCGCTCAAGACAGTTCGCCAGCGCCTGCCAAGGAGGAGACGTCCAAGCCGCCCGTGACGCCTGAGCCTGCGGAGACCAAGTCTGGCGCGCCGGCGGCCACCGAAAAGCCGGCAGAGTTGCCCGAGGCCGGCGAGAAGCCGGCAACCGCCGCGAAGGATGCCGAGTCCCTGAAGGATGCTGAGGAGGCGGAAACCCCCGACGCCGACAAGCAAACGGCCGCGGCACCGCCGTTGGCCGCCGATGACGGCGACACTGAGGTCGAGCTTCCCATATCGGCTGAAAAGCCGACGCCCAAACCCGCAAATGCGCCGAAGCCCGGCTCTTCAAAGGTCTCGAAGTCCCCCAAGGGGAGCGCGGGAGACCCAGCTTCCCCTGATGTCGCCAGTGCCGCGTCGCGTCGCTATTCCGGGCTTCCGGGCGTTCGCAAGCTCTATTCGCAAGACGCTACCGGCGATGCGCTGGCCACGACCTCGATGGGCGGCGTGCCGCGCGCCCAGCGTGGTGCCAAACTTTGCGCCAGCGCATTGCAGCAGCAATTGCTGGACGCCTCCTATTTCCCCGACTTGATCCCAAGCGTGCCGCTGAAGGCCGGCAATATTCTCAACGCCCCGGATGTCGCTTTCCGCGCAACGGGCACGTGGTACCATCTGGGCTTCCGCTGCGAGGTCGACAGCGATGTGACCAGGGTTTTGTCGTTCGGCCTACGTGTCGGATCTGTAATCCCGCCCGACGAATGGGTTCGGCTTGGACTACCCACTCGCTAGAACAAGCTCTTAGGCGGGGACACCGAGCCCGGACAATTGCCGGCTGATCTCTTGCCAGTCGGTGCAGACGAAATCGGCGCCGGCCGCCTTCAGTCGCGCTCCATGCTCGGGATAGGTGTGGCCGCCGCCGGTGTAGCCGATCGCCGTCATGCCGGCGGCAACCGCGCCCTGGATACCGAAGGGCGAATCCTCGATGACGATGCAGTCCGCCGGATTGGCGCCCCTCTTTGCCGCGGCGAACAGGAAAATGTCCGGCGCGGGCTTGCCGTTCTTAACCATCGAGGAGCTGTAAATTGCGTCGCCGAAGAACCGTGCCAGCGCCGTCACTGCCAGGCTGTGGTTTATGCGCTCGACGGAGGACGACGAGGCAATGCAGCGGTCGCCGTCAAGCGCCTCCAGAAACGCGGCGATTCCTGGTGTCGGCTTCAGTTCCTGCGAAAACAGGATCCTGGTCTCGGTCCAGATGTCGCCATCCGCCGCCGCCGGAAACTGATGGCCGGTCAATTCCCTGATTTTGACGATGATGTCGGACTGTTTCATGCCGATGCACTGAGCGATGATGCCGCCGTGCACGCCCGGCATGCCGTGCTTTTCATAGACGCGCTCATAGGCCCTCGCGGCCAGCGGTTCGCTGTCGACGAGAACGCCGTCGCAATCGAAAATGATAGGCCTTGATCGCGCCACGCGCTTCTCCCCGGAGTTTTGCACTTTGCTACCGGCAAAAAGTCAAATGTTCAATAGCGTGGTGGTCGGGCGCCAAAATCTGTCAAAGCTGGCGTAGCGCATCGCTGGCCCGGGCCGACCCAAGCGCCCTTTGCATGGCCTGCCGCGATTGCGCGCGATCCGGCGTGATCCAGTTCGGTTCGGCGCCAAGGAAGCGGTCGAGGAAAGCCACGGCATAGGCCGGCATCTCGGTCACGTTCTCGCGATAGGACCACCATGTGCGCAGGTCGTCGGCGCATTTGTCGATGCTGGGCGCTGAGCCGAATTCCTGCTCGTAGATCGCCGAAATCACCGAAACGCAATAATTGGTGTAGAGGAACCCCTCAGGCCAGAAGCGGACGATTTCCAGCGTGCCGGCATTCTGCTCGGTCTCGACGAGATGGCTGAGGCCGGAGACTTCCCTGGCCGGCGCCTGCCGTATCAGTTCGCGCAGCACGAGGCCGGCGGCAAAGACGATGAAGTCGGCGCGGTCGATCGCGGCGAAACGCTTCTGCGCCTCCATGATCTCGACCCAGTCGAGAAAAGCCCTTGTGAGCCTGGCTTCGTCGATTTCAAAACGCACGCCGAATGTGTCGGACACCACCTTGGCGCTGCCGCGAAACGTGGCGCGGAACCAGCGCAATTGCCGCAACCGATGGCGAAGGTCGGGCATAAGGGCCAGTTCATCCCTGAAGGGCAGTTCCATTTCACATATCCCGTTTGACGACAGGCTAGCACAACCGTGCCGTCGCCGAAATCGGCCGACGGCCCTGTGGATGACCGTGACCGAGGTCAATATCATACATATTGACATTCTCGGAAACAAATGTTCTCACTTTGCTGTTGTCGCGCATCCGTCCAAGATGCGGTTCAATGAAGGCTTCGGGAGGAGAACCGAATGGCGATTTGGCAGTGGGGACTGCTTCTGCTGGTTATTGTGTGGGCGCTGCAGTCGCTCGGCGTCTGGCTGCAGATGCGGCACTATTCGGACGTCTTCCGGGGCGTCACCGACCAGTACAAGGATGGCTTCGTCGGGGCCGGCAATTTTCGCGGCCGGCTGGCCAAGGGCACCATCGCGCTCGTCGTGGTGACGCCGGACCTCATCGTGCGCCGCATGATGGTCATGAGCGGGCGCTCGGTATTCACCAAATTCAAACGACATCAACAATTCGAGGGTGTTCCCCTCGATCAACTCCGGTCCAACCCTGCGATCTTGGGGGAGGGGGAACCCGGTGTGGCCGAGGCCGTGAAACGGGCGATTGAACAGATCGACAAAGCACGGTCGGAGCCGGGGAAGAAGCCGGGCTTGTCCGGCTTGAACGTAGCAAGGGCCTAGAGGACGCCGCGCACCGGCCGGAATCAACCGGCGGGCGGCATAAGGAGGAGAAATGTCTGTATTTTCGTTATTGGCGCAGCATGCCGACATGGCCGTGCATAACCTGCATGTTGCAGGCACCATGGTCTCGGATGCTGCCTGGCATGGCAGGCTCGGCGTCGAGCATGCCACCGATCATCTCGTGGTGTTGGCGCAGGCGCAGACCGACAGCGCGCCTGTCACCGCCGATCAGCTGAAGGAACAGCTGAAAAATGTGCAGCAGGAAGAGCAACTCGGCTGGCTGACCGCAATCGGCAAATACTTCATCGGCATCTTCCAGAAAGGCGGCGAAGTGTTCGCCGGCTTCGTCACCGGCATCATCCCGACACTGGTGGTGCTGATGACCGCCTTCTACGCCGTCACCGAACTGGTCGGCGAGGAGCGCGTCCACGGCCTGGCACGCGGCGCCGGCAGGATCGCGCTGACCCGCTATACACTGCTGCCTCTGCTGGCGGTGTTCTTCCTCACCAATCCGATGGCTTACACCTTCGGATCGTTCCTGGAAGAAAAGCACAAGCCCGCCTTCTATGACGCGGCTGTCTCCTACGTGCATCCGCCGCTCGGCCTGTTCCCGCATATCAACCCCGGCGAATACTTCGTCTGGGGCGGCATGCTGGTCGCCTTGCTCGACCTGGAGAAGCGGGGTGTCGTCGCCGGAGGCTATCACGTCAAGGTGGCGATCTGGTACGCCATCGTCGGCCTCGTCGTCATCCTGCTCAAGGGCATGCTGACCGAGCGCATCACCGCCATCATGGCACGCCGCCAGGGCATCGAGCTGTAAGGGCGGGGAGGACATCATGGCCAAGACATACAAAGCCGTAAGGATCTCCCGGGGCTCCACGGGCTGGGGCGGCCCGCTCGTCATCGAGCCGACCGCACAGCGCGACAAGATCGTCTCCGTCACCGGAGGCGGCATCCATCCCGTGGCACAGCTCATCGCCGACATGACCGGCGCCACGGCCGTCGACGGCTTCAAGGCGCCGCCGATCGAAAGCGAGATGGCGGTCGTCGTCGTCGACTGCGGCGGCACCGCACGCTGCGGCGTCTATCCGCGCAAGCGCATCCCGACCGTCAACCTGACGCCGGTCGGCCAGGCTGGGCCGCTCGCCCAGTTCATCACCGAGGACATCTACGTTTCGGGCGTGAAGCCGGCCAATGTCACGATGGCGGACGGATCCGAGGCGGTCACCACTGCGGGGGGAGCAGCATCGATGAGTCCAGGCAACAACACCGCGGCCGCGGCACCACGGCCGCTGCCGAGCGAAGGCGGGCTGATCGGCCTGATCAGCTCGATCGGCCGCGTCATGGGCCGCGTGGTCGGCATCTTCTTCAATGCCGGCCGCCGTACGATCGACCAGGTGGTGCGCAACGTGCTGCCGTTCATGGCCTTCGTGACCATGCTCATCGGCCTGATCCTGTACACCGGCATCGGCGACGTGCTTGCCCAGCCGATGGGACCGCTCGCCAACAACATCGTCGGCCTGCTGATCATCTCGGCTATCTGCGGCCTGCCGTTCCTGTCCCCCATCCTGGGACCGGGTGCGGTCATCGCGCAGGTCATCGGCGTCGCCATCATCGGTCCGCAGATCGCCAACGGCACGATTTCGCCGGCGATGGCGCTGCCGGCGCTGTTTGCCTACAACACCCAGGTGGGCTGCGACTTTGTCCCGGTCGGCCTGGCGCTCGGTGAAGCCAAGCCCAAGACGATCGAAATCGGCGTCCCAGCGGTTCTCATCAGCCGCCAGATCATGGGCCCGGTCTCGGTGCTGATCGCCTGGGTCGTCAGTCTGATCGTGTTCTAAGCAAATTCCGGGAAAGCCTGAAACGGCTTTCCCGGAAAAAGGCGCGTAGCGCTTTCCCTTGGGAATTGCGCCAAAGCACGGAGATAGAGGGGTTCACGGGCGTCCGTGACCCCCTCGAGGAAAGTAAGGAAATGAGGTTCGCCATATGACGGTTCTGCTGAGAACACGGGTCACTTCCATCGGGCCTGAAGTAGCGGACCTTGCCGAAGGGGGCGTGCTCATCCTGTTCGCGGATGGCTCGCCGCCGGAGCTTGCCGAGGTTTCCGTGCTCCACAAGACGGAACTCGGGCCCAGCGAAGGCGCGCCGCAGAAGGGCGCGTCGATCACCCTTGGACCTGTTTCCGCGACAATCACGGCGGTCGGCTCCAGCGCCTGGAGCAAGGTGCTCGAGATGGGGCATGTCGTCATCTCGTTCAATGGCGCCACCGAGGCCGAGCGGCCGGGCGAGATCTGCGCTTCGCAGGTCGACACCCAAGCGCTCGTGGCCGCCCTGAAGACAGACGCGATCATCACCATCGCCGCCTGAAGCATTCGCGCCGCGACCCATGTCGGCGCGGCGCCACAACAGAGTATTTGCCATGGAACGCTCGACCATCGTCAGAGTGCATGAAGGTTTGCACGCCCGTCCCGCCACGCGCTTCGTCAAGCTTGCCAAGGGTTTCGAATCCGATGTCGAGCTGGTCAAGGACGGCAAGGCGGTCAGCGCCAAGAGCTCGGTCAAGCTGATGCTGCTGGCGGTGAAGGAAAACCAGGAAGTCACCGTGCGGGCGAATGGCGCGGACGCCATCGAGGCGATCGAGGCGCTGATCGGCTATCTCGAGAATCCGAAGGCAGGTCTCGACGATGACGATCCGCAACCGGCCGCCAATACGGGCGAGGACATTGTGCCGGCGTCCGAACCCGCACCGGCTGCTTCAGGCGTGGCCGGTTTGCGCGGCGTCGCGGCGAGCGAGGGCGTCGCCATCGGGCCTGCCTTCGCGCATTTTCCGCCTGACATCGCTGGACAGGGCCGCATGCTGCAGGCGGAGGAGATCGCCGGCGAGATCGACAGGTTCCGCGCCGCCGTCGCCGCCGTTCAGGCGCGCATGGACAAGGCGCTGGCGCAGGACACCCTGTCCGCCGGAGATCGCGGCATCATCGCGGCGCTGCGGGACATCGCCGCCGACGACAGCCTGACCGGCGAGGCCGAGAAGGCGATCAAAAGCGGCAATGACGCTGTCTCAGCCGTCATCACCGCCGCCTCCACCATAGCCGCCGATTTCAGCGCGGTCGATGATCACTATCTCAACGCGCGCGCCGACGACTGCCATGCGGTCGGACGACAGATCTGTCTGGCGCTGCTCGGCCAGGATGACGCCAGCCTCGAAAATATCCCCGAAGGCGCCATCCTGATCGCCGACGACATCGGCGCCTGGGACCTGGCGCGGGCGCCGCTGAAGCGCATCGGCGGGGTGGTGTGCGGCCATGGCGGGGCCACCTCGCACATTGCCATCATCGCCCGTTCGCACGGCATTCCGGCAGTGCTGGGCCTTGGCGACCAGATCAATGCCCTGCGCAGCGCGCGCGAGGTGGCCGTGGACGGCAATGGCGGGCAGGTGATCGTCGATCCCGATGCGGCGACCCGCGCGGACTTCGCCGCCCGCGTCGAGGCGGCGGTCAAGGAGCGCGCCGGACTGGCCGTCTTCAAGACCGTGACGCCAAAACTCGCGGACGGCAGGATCATCGAGGTCGCCGCCAATATCGGCTCGCTGGAGGAAATCGAGGCAGCGCAGGAAGCCGGCGCCATGGGCGTCGGCCTGTTCCGCACCGAGCTTCTGTTCATGCGTCATATGCATCTGCCCTCCGAGGACATGCAGGCGGAGACCTATGCGGCGCTGGCCAAGGCATTCGCGCCCTATCCGGTCATCGTGCGCACGCTCGACATAGGCGGCGACAAGCCGATCGCCGGCATCGAATTTCCCGACGAGGAAAATCCCTTCCTCGGCTGGCGCGGCATCCGCATGTGCCTCGACCGGCCCGACATCTTCAAGCGCCAGCTACGGGCGCTGCTCAGGGCAGCCGTGCACGGCAACATCAAGGTGATGTTGCCGATGGTCTCCGACATATCGGAGGTGCGGCAGACGCGGGTTCTGGTTGCCGAATGCGCGGCGGAGTTGAAGGCGCAAGGCGTGCCGCATGCGGCGTTCGATCTCGGCGTGATGATCGAAACGCCGGCCGCCGTTCTGATCGCGCCGGCGCTGGCGAAAGAAGTGTCGTTCTTCTCGATCGGCACCAACGACCTGACCCAGTACATCATGGCCGCCGACCGGCTCAACCCGACCGTGGCCAAGCTCAATGATGTCGCCAACCCGGCCGTCATGTCGGCGATCGAGTTGACGGCAAGAGCCGGCGTGGCCGCCGGCATCATGGTGGGCATGTGCGGCGAGGCGGCCGGACGCCCCGACCTCATCCCGGCCTTTCTCAAGATGGGGCTGACCGAGCTCTCGATGAGTCCGGCCTCGATCCAGCGCGCCAAGAAGACCATCGCGGACATGGCGCTCGGGCGATAGTCTCGGCCAGAACCGGCAGCTACGGCAAATGGGCAAGCAAGGTGGCGAAGACAGGCGTCAATTCATCGACCGCGTTGGCCTTGGCACAGGCCTTGACGATGCGGTCATGACGGATGCCGGCCGCCAGAATGGCGGTCTCCAGCATGTCGGGCTCCGGCGCACCGTCGCTGGCCGTGGTGGCCAGACCGCAGGCCAGGACGACAGGTGCCAGGCAAGCTATGTCGAGGGTCCGGTCGCCCATTGCTTCCGGCTCGACTTCGACAAGGCGGACAGGACGGTGATTGAGGCATTCGACCAGCAGCGCCGCACAGGCAGCGGCGACGGCCGGCAGCGCGGCGGGGGTGGGTCTGGCGGGTATCGCGGCCAGCAGACCGGCGTGGCGTTTTCGCATGGCGGCGTGGACGGCGGCGAAATCCGCCTCGTGGATCCGGGCATTGTCGATCCTCAGGGCGGCGAGCACGGTCCTGGTCAGATAGTACATGTCGCGCCGGAAGACGCGCTCGGCGCTGGACCGGCGTTCCTCGTTGCCGGCCGGGAAATAGATGCCAAGGCCTTTCACGGTCGTTCCGTCGATCTTCGTCGGGCGGTCATGCGGGACAAAGGATTCGGCGATCGACAAGGCTTCGTCGACGGCACTGGCGGCATGGCCGAGCAGGCCTTCGATGCCTTTGCCCGGGAACGGCGGCAAATGGCTGGTTGCTTCCCGCACGAGATTGGCCTCGCTGTCGCTGTCGTGGCGGCTCTGGCGAATGATGTCGCGGACGTCGCGCAGCCGGTCCTTCAAATTGACGCGGACATCCCTGGAGATTTGTCGGAGCATCGCGAATCGCCTCGAAAACGTCTACCGGCCTCGGCCGCCGAGAGCCGGCCGCTGACCCTACATTGTTCCTATCGATTGGTAGCTCAATAGGCGATATTAAACCAGCGTGGAGAATCGGCGAGTGACTCCTACATCGCCGAGCGGGGAGAAGACAGTTGGGCAGGCGACGGCAGGGCGATAGCGAAAGCGGAGTGACCGAGGCGCCCGAACAGGTCGTCAACGAGAGCCGCACGGACCGCCTCAGGATCCGCGCCGCCTGGATGTATTTCGTCGAGCAGATGACGCAGAACGAGATCGCCGACGTGCTCGGCGTCGGCCGCGTCACCATCGTTCGCATGCTGGCGGAGGCGCGCTCGCGCAACGAGGTGAAAATCACCATCGAAAGCGAGTTGTCAGAGATCGTGCGGCTGGAGCGCGCGCTGGAGCGCACGTTCGGCCTGAAGCAGGCGCTGGTGGCGCCGCTGACCGCGCCCAATGCCGATCCGATCCCCGCGATCAGTGCGAAGACCGGGATTTTCCTGTCCGACACGATGAAATCCGGCATGCGCGTCGGCGTCGGCTGGGGTCAGACGCTGTTCTCGAGTCTGCCCTTCATCAGCGCCAAATCGCTCACCGACTTCAAGGTCATTTCGCTGCTAGGCGGTGTGGGCGTCGTGCGCCGCTACAACCCGGCCGAGTTCGCCTGGCGCTTCGCCCAAATCTTCCAGGGCGACGGCTATCTGATCCCGACGCCGGCCGTCGTCGACAGCGTCGAGACCAAGATCGCGCTGGTCGAGCGTTGCGGACTGCAGGAGGTTTTTGAGATGGCCAACGTGCTCGATGCCGTTCTGCTGAGCGTCGGCGGCATCGCTTCGGCCACTACCTTCTCTCGCGGCGGCTTTCTTAAGGAGGCGGACCGCGAGGCCTTGGTTGCGCGTGGCGCCGTTGGCGACCTTCTGTTCCATTTCTTCGACCGCAATGGCGATCTCGTCGACCACCCCGTCAACAGCCATGTGATGTCGGTGGAGGTCGATCGGCTGCGCAAGGCGCCGATCCGCATTCTCACGTCCGGCGGCGAAGAGAAGACAGCGGCGCTGCTCGGCGCCATGAACCTGATCGCGCCGACCATCCTGATCACCGACGAAGAGAGCGCAAGGCGCATGCTCGAGGCGGTCAACGGAAGCTGAAGGACCCCGTGACGTAGTCCGGCCAGGCCTGCTCCTCGTCGAAAACAGCGACAAGATCCGAAGTGTCCGCCAATATCCCGCTCAGGACCAGCGCCGTGGCGATGCCGGAGCCGTTTCCGCCCGCTATGTCATGCTCGACACTGTCGCCGACGCAGACCACGCTGGCGCGGTCGGGCTCGCCGGCCAGCGCCAGTGCGGCATCGAAGATCGCCGGGCCGGGCTTGCCGATGCGGGTGACGCTGCCGCCCAGGCTCTCGTAGAGATCGGCGATCTCGCCGGCGCCGAAGCGAGGCCCGACCGCCGTCAGCATGATCTTGTCGGGATTGGTGCAGAAGCATGGCACCTTTCGCGCCGCCGCCGGCGCCAGCAGGCGGCGATAATGGTCCAGGTCGTAGCGGTCGCCCTCGCTGGCCGCGATCAGTACCAGGTTGGCGGTATCGCCGGCTCCGGTCAACACAAAAGGCAGGCCCTCGATCGCTGTGCGGTCATTATCGCGGCTGATCAACAGGCAGTTCGTGCCGGGCCGCAACGCTCCGGTCCCCGCCATTTCGTGGAAGGATCGCCACGCCACCTCGCCGGAGGAAACGAAATGATCCCAGCTTCCGGCCTCGAAGCCGAGCCTCAGCAAACGGTCCTCGTTGGGCTTGGCGCGCCTGCCGGAGTTGGAGACCAGCACCACGGTCTTTCCGGCGCGCTTCAGTGCCGCCAAGGCCGCCACCGCGCCGGGATAGGGGGCCGAGCCGTCATGCAGCACGCCGAACTGGTCGACCAGGAAGACCTGGTAGCGCTCCGCCAGCGGTCCGATGCCGTCGAGGCGTTCAGCCAGTTTCCGGTTCATAGCAGCCCCGCCTTGTTCGCACCCTTCAACGCCAGCCGCGCCGTTCCGGCAGCGGCCTCGTCCGACAAAGCCGGCAAGAACGCAACGCCGAGCTTACGCTGCCGGATCGCGCTCCACGCCGGATTTGCCGCGCCGCCGCCGACGCTGCGCACCGAAGTCAGCGCCGGCGCGCCGAGCTCGCCAAGCCGGCGATAGCCGAGCGCTTCGATCGCGGCCATGCCTTCGAACATCGCCTTGAGATAGTCGGCATCATCCACCGGGCGCGGGACGAGGCGCGGGGGGAGCGCCGGATCGGCGATCGGGAAGCGTTCGCCCGATGTGGCGAGCGGATAATAGTCGAGGCCGGTCTCGGTCGCCGGGTCGATCATGGCACTGAGCTCGATGATGCGCGCGAGGGGAAAATGCTGCGCCAGCACCTTGCCGCCGGAATTCGAGGCCCCGCCGGCCAGCCAGGCATTGCCCAGCCGATGGCTGTAGATGCCGTATCGCGGCGCCGAGATCGGCCGGTCGGACAGGATCTTGATGGTAAGCGAGGAGCCAAGCGCCGTGACTCCGTCGCCGACCCCCGCCGCACCCGTCGCCAGGAAAGAGGCGCAGCCATCGGTCGTGCCGGCAACGACGATCACGTCGCGGGCCAAACCGAACAGATCCGCCATGGCCGCGGTGAGCGTGCCGGTGACGTCGCCCGGCTCGACGACGTCAGGCAGCAAATCCATGCGCATTCCGGTCGCCGCGATCCAGTCCGGCCAGCGGCGGGCCTCGACATCGTAGCCGGTTTTCAAGGCGTTGTTCTCGTCGCTGACGTCGAAGCGGCCCGACAACTGTCCGGCGATCCAGTCCGCCTGATGCAGCACCGCCGCCACGCCCGGCAGATGCTGGAAGTGAAGCGCCTTGGCGAGGCCTGAGGTCGCGCCGTGCGCGGCGCTGCCCGCCGGCGCCTCGCGCGCGATCGCGGCCAGTATATCGTCGCCGGCGACCTTGTCGTTGTACATCAGCGGTTCGGCGAGCGGCCGTCCGGCACCGTCGACCGGCAGCAACGTGCCCGAGGTGCCATCCACGGCGATGGCGCGGACTGTGGTCCGGTCGATGCCCGCAATCAACTCCGCCAGCGCTGCCCGGACCGCTTGCCACCAGGCCGCCGGACTGCGTGGATCCTGGCCAAATGCGTCGAGGCGGACGGCGGCTTGGCCGGCAATTGAAAAGTCTGGACGCATGGCTACGGCGCGGGCGCCCGAGGTGCCGATATCGACGCCGATGACTAGACGATCCGAGAGAGGCGAGCCGGCGACGGGCGACATGTCAGCCACCGGAGGCGTTCAGTTTCTGGCGGTACTGCTCGGCGTCCCAGTTGACGAGTTCGTCGTTCTCCGCCTCGGTAAGGTAATTCAACGTCGCCGTGACATCGACCCGCGCCGTCACGTCGGCAAGGCAACGCTGCATGGCGTCGGCGCCGGCGCTGGCATTGGCGCGCATCAGGACGCCGAGCCCCGGAAACAGGATCGACAGGGGCTGGGCGCCGCGACGCCTGACGACAGCGGCGACGTCCTCGCCGGGCGCAGCCACCACCGAACCCTTGCCGAGGAAGATGACATGGTCGGGATAGAGGCTGCCGCCCGATGCCATGCGGCGGCTGTCGGGATCGATGGCGACCGCGTGCGCCTCGGTGTCGACGGGCAAGCGGTAGCCGGAATTTGCGGCAAGCGCGGTCAGTGCCGCGATGTCGGGCGCGGCCGCGTCGCGCGGCGCCCTTGCCAGAAGCCCGGTGACGCGGCGCAACAGCGCCTCGGCCCCGGTGACGGTCTCGGCCGCGACGACGAGGCCGTGATTGCCCAGGATCAGGACATCGATGCCCGGCCGCAGCCTTTCGGAGATGCCCTGGGCCAGCGGCAGGCCCGGCCGGCGGTAGGGAACATAGGCCCATTGGATGCCTGCGAGCCGGCGCGCGGCCAGGACCTCGCAATCGGCCTGCACCGCAAGCGAAATGGTGTCGACGCAGTGGACATGCAGGACCACGCGCTGCGGCATCAAGGCATGCACCGTGGTCTCGATCGAGGGACGCAGCCCGCGCGGGTTGAGCGCGCCGATGGCGAAGGCCTGAGGCTGGTCGGCGGCGGGATCGCGTCGTTCAACCGCCTCGAGCAATGGCGCCATCGCCACCGGCACCATGATGTCATCGGCGAGCGCGTCTTTCAGCCAGGTCCCGGAAGCCTTGATCCACAGCGTGTCTCCGGCTTTCAGCGAGGTGTTGCCGCCGGCGGCCTGGGTCAGATGCGGATCCTGTCCGATGGCGGCCGAAAGCGCCCGCAGCGCCGCCAATTCCTGCGCATCCGCCTGGGTCGCCATCACGCATCTCCTCCAACAATCCGCCAACCGTCGAATGCGGTGGTCGGGCATTCGACGGGTTGATATCGCAGATAAGAGTGAGTTCCGTCAACCGTGATCGAATACCGTCAGTTGCGGCTTGCAATCGAGCTAATGTTGAGTAAGTTACACCAACTGCCGTCGCAGAACGGCGTTTTGGAGGAAACAGTTGAGCGACTCCGGCCGCCAGCGTCAGATCGTCGAACTCTTGCGTGATCGCCCCTTCGCCTCGGTGCGGGAGCTGCAGGAGCGGCTCGGCGTTTCGGCTGCGACGGTGCGGCGCGACATCGACCGGATCGACGAGGCGGGCGAGGCGCGCAAGGTCTATGGCGGTGTTTCGGCGCTCGACGGCACGTCGCAGGCCGGCGTCGCCTATGCCCGGCCCTATGACGAGAATCGCGACCTCGCGGTCGAGGCCAAGCGGCAGATCGCCAACCTAGCCGCGACCATGGTGCGCGACGGCGACGCGGTTATCGTGCATGGCGGCTCGACCTGTTTCCATCTCGGGGTCAAGCTCGCCGAGCGCAGCATCCGGCTCTACACCAACTCGATGCCGCTGGCGGCGTATCTGAGCGATCATGGCCATTGCAGCCTGACCGTTGCCGGCGGCGACCTGCATCGCGAGCCGGGCATCATTCACTCGCTCACCCATCCGGCACCTTTCTACGCTTCGAAGTTCTTTCTCGGCGCGCAAGGCATCGGCCAGGAAGGCTTGCTGGAATCGCACCCGCTGCTGGTGCGCTCGATCGTCGAGCTTAGCCAGTGCGCCGACCAGATCGTCGTGCTGGCCGACAGCCGCAAGCTTTCGATCCAGGCCCGTAACGTTGCGCTGCCCCTGTCGCGCATCGGCACGCTGGTCACCGACGACGGTCTTTCCGATGCCGACGCGCGCATGCTGGAGGATGCCGGCGTCATGGTGCGGATTGCTTCGACCACGGGAGCCATCGCATGAAGGTCGCGGTGCTCGACTTCGGCAAGACCAATTCGAAGCTGTTCGTCTTCGGCCAGGACGGACGCATTCTCGACGAGCGCCGGACCCAGCCGAAATGGACGCGCCAAGGCGGCTTCAGCGTGCTCGATGAGGCCGACCTCCACGATTGGGCGCTCGGCGCCGTCACCGCTGTGATCGAAAACCATGGCGTGGAAGGGGTGATGGTGTCGGGCCATGGCTGCACCTTCGCCCTCGTGGACGACGCGGCGCTGACGCATCCGATCCTCGACTATGAGCAGGAGCCGCCGGCCGAAATCGCCGCGCGGATCGATCGCCGCATTCCGGACTACGCCGAGACGTTCTCGCCGCGGCTGCCGCTCGGTTTCAACTACGGCCGCCACATGCTGTGGCTGCAGGAGGCCGCACCCGACGCTTTCGCGACGGCGAAATGGATCCTCGGCTATCCGCAATATTGGAGCTGGCGCCTTGGCGGCAGGCCGGTTTGCGAAGTGTCCTATCTCGGCTGCCATTCGCATCTGTGGGCGCCGCGTCGTCACGATTTTTCCTCACTGGTCGGCGCCGAGGGGTGGCGCCACCAGATGCCGGCCTTCGCGCGTGCCGGTACTGTCATCGGCGAACAGGACTTCGGCAGCGCGTCGCGGCCGCTCGCCATCCACAACGGCGTCCACGACTCGAATGCCGCGCTCCATGCCTATCGGCGGCAGGGGCTGGGCTCGGTGACAGTGGTTTCGACCGGCACCTGGGTCATCGTGCTCAATCCCGACTGTCCGCTCGAGGCGCTCGACCGCGATCGCGACATGCTGGTCAATGTCGATGTGGACGGCGGCCCGGTGCCGACCATCCGCTTCATGGGCGGGCGCGAATTCGCCGCCATCAGCGACGGCTGGCAAGGCCCGGTCGAAGGCGCGGCGGTGCAGCGGGCGATCGATGCCGGCATGATGGCATTGCCGAGCTTCGCGCCGGGCGGGCCGATGCCAGGCCGTTCGGGCCGGCTGGTCGGACGCACGCCTGATGCCGGCGAGCGTGCGGCCGTGGCACTGCTCTATGTCGCGCTGATGCTCGACCTCTGCCTCGACCTCATCCATTCCAGCAACACCGTGATCGTCGACGGCGGTCTCAACACTGGCGGCCTGCTCGCCAGCCTGCTGGCGCAGCTGCGGCCGGAGCAGGCCTTCATGCAGGGCGCTTCGCTGCAAGGCAGCGCCACGGGCGCTGCGGCCCTGGCTTTCGAGAGCGTCGGGCGTGAATTCGCCGCCGAGCCGCCGGAGCCGGTGAAAGCAGTGCGCTTCACCAGCCTCGCCGGCTACCGCGACGGCTGGCGCGATCTGGTCGCCGGGACCGCCGGCAAGGTCGCAGCCCGATGAGCGCGCAGGCCAGGACGGAGACAGCCGGCATGGGGGCGGAACGCCACCCGGTGCTGGAAATGCGCCATATTTCGAAGACGTTCGGCGCGATCCGCGCCCTGCAGGATGTTTCGCTTACCGTCCAGGCCGGCGAGCTGCACGCGCTGATGGGCGAGAACGGCGCCGGCAAGTCGACGCTGATGAAGGTGCTGTCGGGCGCCTATCGTCCCGATCCCGGCGGCGAGATCCTGATCGATGGCATGCCGGCGGCAACCGGCGATCCGATCAAGGCGCGCGCCAGCGGCGTCGCGGTGATCTACCAGGAACTGTCGCTGGCGCCCAATCTGACCGTGGCGCAGAACATTTTCCTCGGCAACGAACCGCGCCGTTTCGGCATCGTCGACCGCGACCAGTGCAACCGGCGCGCGACCGAGATCATTGGCCGGCTCGGCGTTTCCTTTTCGGCGCGTGCCCTGGTTTCCGGCCTGTCACTGGGCGAGCGCCAGCTGGTCGAGATCGCGCGTGCGCTGTCGACCAATGCGCGCATCATCGTCATGGACGAGCCGACGACGTCGCTGACCTCGCGCGAGACCGAGCGGCTGTTCGAGGTGATCGCGACGCTGAAGGCGCAAGGCATCGCCATCATCTACATCAGCCATCGCATGGAAGAGGTCTACCAGCTCGCCGACCGCGTCAGCGTGCTGCGCGACAGCGGCTATGTCGGCACGCTGGAGCGCGCCGACCTCAGCGCCTCGCGCCTCGTTTCGATGATGGTCGGCCGCGATCTCTCGGCGTTCTACAAGAAGGATCACCGCGCGCCGGGCGAAAAGCGTGCCGTGGCGCTGTCGGTGCGCGGCATGTCCGACGGCAGGCTGCTGAAGGACTGCTCCTTCGACCTCTATCACGGCGAGGTGCTGGCGCTGGCGGGCCTGGTCGGCTCGGGTCGCACCGAACTTGCCAGGCTCATCTTCGGCGCCGACCGGCGCAGCGCCGGCACGCTGGAGCTCGACGGCAAGCCGATCGCCATCGGCTCGCCGCGCGAGGCGCTCGATGCCGGCATCGCCTATCTCACCGAGGACCGCAAGGAACTCGGCCTGTTCCTCGACATGTCTATTTCCGACAACATCAACATGGGCGTGCTGGCCAGGGATGCGCGCGCCGGTGGCTTGCGGGACTTCGCCGCCGCCGACAGGCGCGCTGCGAAAGCCGTCGCGGATCTCTCGATCCGCACCCGCTCGGCGCAGGCCAATGCCGGTTCGCTGTCGGGCGGCAACCAGCAGAAGGTGCTGCTGGCCCGCCTGCTGGAGACCGAACCCAAAGTGGTCATCCTCGATGAGCCGACGCGCGGTGTCGATGTCGGCGCCAAATCCGAAATCTACCGGCTGATCGACGATCTCGCCAACCGGGGCATCGCCATATTGATGATCTCCAGCGAATTGCCAGAGGTGATCGGCGTCGCCGACCGGGTTCTGGTGATGCGCGACGGCGCCATATCAGGCGAGGTGACGGCATCCCGGGGCGAGCCGCTTCGCCAGGAAGCGATCATGGAACTTGCGACGGGAGCGGCCCAAGAAGGACCGAAGGAATGACCGACAGAACGACCGCGACGACGACAGTGGACCAGGCGGCAGTCAGGAGCCGGCGGTTGCGCACGGCTTTGGCCGCGCTCGGCATGTTGCCGGTGCTGGTGTTGCTGGCGGCCGGCTTCCAGTTCATCAATCCGCGTTTTCTCACCGGCACCAACCTGTTGATCGTCACGCAGCAATCGTCGATCAACATCGTGCTCGCCGCCGGCATGACCTTCGTCATCCTCACCGGCGGCATCGACCTGTCGGTCGGCTCGATCCTTGCCGCTTCCGCAATGGTGGCGGTGCTGGTGTCGCTGGTGCCGGACTGGGGCCTGCTCGGCGTGCCGGCGGCCATTCTGGTCGGTCTCGGCTTCGGGGTCATCAACGGGCTGCTCATCGCCTATATCAGGCTGCCGCCCTTCATCGTCACGCTGGGCTCGCTCACTGCCGTGCGCGGCGTCGCCCGCCTGCTCGGTGAAGACACGACCGTGTTCAACTCCGACCTGCCGTTCGACTTCATCGGCAATGGATCGCTGTTCGGCGTTCCCTGGCTGGTCATCATCGCGCTGACGGTGGTGGTGGTGTCGTGGCTGGTGCTGAAACGCACCGTGCTCGGCACCTGGATCTATGCCGTGGGCGGCAATGCCGAGGCGGCGCGGCTGACCGGCATCAAGGTGCCGCTGGTGCTGCTCTTCGTCTATGGCGTGTCCGGCCTGCTGGCAGGTCTCGGCGGCGCCATGTCGGCGGCCAGGCTCTATGCCGCCAACGGCCTGCAGCTCGGCCAGTCCTACGAACTCGACGCCATCGCCGCGGTCATCCTGGGCGGCACAAGCTTCGTCGGCGGCGTCGGCTCGATCTGGGGCACGCTGATCGGCGGGCTGATCATCGCCGTGCTGTCCAACGGGCTCATCCTGGCCGGCGTCTCGGACATCTGGCAGTACATCATCAAGGGATTGGTCATCATCGTGGCGGTCGCCCTCGACCGCTACAGGCTCCAGGCAGGGGCAAGAACGTGAGTGACCTTGTCGCCGGCATCAAAGACCGGCTTGTGTAACGCACCGTGAGAGGCGCGGGGCATCAGGAGGAAGTAAGCGTAATGAAGACCATCGCCAAACTGCTCTGCGGCGCCGCGTTCGCGGCCGTCGCCATTGCGCCGGCATCGGCCAAGGACCTGAACAAGGTCGGCATCTCGGTCGGCCTGCTCGGCAACCCCTTCTTCGTCGCCACCATCAAGGGCATCGAGGACGCGGCCAAGAAGATCAATCCGAACGTCGAGGTGACGTCGGTGTCGGCCGACTATGACTTGAACAAGCAGGTCTCGCAGGTCGATTCCTTCATCGCCGCCGGCGTCGACGTCATCATGCTCAACGCCGTCGATGCCAAGGCGATCGCGCCCGCGGTGAAGAAGGCGCAGGCGGCGGGCATCGTGGTCGCGGCCTTCGACGTCTCCGCGCCAGGCGCCGACGTCACCGTGATGACCAACAATGTCAAGGCCGGCGAGGAGGCCTGCCAATATCTGGTCGACCAAACTGGCGGCAAGGGCAACTACGTCATCCTCAACGGTCCGGCGTCCTCGTCGATCCTGGAGCGCGTGAAGGGCTGCAAGAACGTGCTTGCCCAGCATCCAGACATCAAGATCCTGTCCGACGACCAGAACGCCGAAGGCTCGCGCGACGGCGGCCTGAAGGTGTTCCAGTCGCTGCTGACCCGCTTCGACAAGATCGATGCGGTGTTCGCCATCAACGATCCGACGGCGATCGGCGCCGAGCTCGCCGCCAAGCAGCTCAACCGCTCGGAGTTCATCTTCACCGCCGTCGACGGCGCGCCGGACATCGAGAAGGAACTGGCATCCGGCAAGTCCATGATCAAGGCTTCTGCCTCGCAGGATCCCTACGTGATGGCCGGCCAGTCGCTGACGATGGCCGCCGACGTGCTTGCCGGCAAGAAGCCGGCGGAGCCGGTGGTGCTGCTCGATCCGAAGCTGATCACCGCCGAGAATCTGAAGGACTACAAGGGCTGGACCGCGGCCCGCTGATCAGTCCAAGGCGGACGCGGCCGGGCTGACCTGCCGCGTCCTCCTCATTTCGTCGCAAAACCGGAGACGATCATGTCGCGCATCGGAATCCACTCTTTCGTCTGGTCGGCGAGCTCGACGCAGGCCGAGCTCGAACGCACGCTGGCCAACACCAAGGAGGCTGGCTTCGACCTGATCGAATTCTCCTATCTGGATCCCGCCAATGTCGATATTGGCGGGCTCGCCAAGCGCATCGCCGATCTCGACCTCGGCGTGGCGATCAGCATCGGCCTGCCGGTCGACGGCGACATTTCGAGCGCCGACAAGGCGGTCGCCGCGCGCGGCGTCGGGATCCTCAACGACACCGTCGCGCTGACGCGCGACCTCGGCGGCCAGAAGGTCGCCGGTATCCTCTCGACCAGCCACGGATTGCAGACCGAGGCGCCGACGCGAGACCAGTGGAACCGCAGCGCCGGGACGCTGGCCAAGGTCGCCGAAACCGCGAAGGCGGCAGGCGTCACGCTCAACCTCGAGATCGTCAACCGCTTCGAGAGCAATCTGCTCAACACCGCCGCGCAAGGGCTGGCCTTCATCGAGGACACCGGCTCCGACAACATCTTTCTCCACCTCGACACCTTCCACATGAACATCGAGGAGGCCGATGTCGGGCTGGCCATCCGCCATGCCGCCGGCAAGATCGGCTATGTCCATATCGGCGAGAGCCATCGCGGCTTCCTCGGCACCGGCAATATCGACTTCGCCGCGATATTCGATGCGCTGACGGCGATCGGCTATGCCGACGATCTCAGCTTCGAATCCTTCTCCTCGGAGATCGTCGACGAGAACCTGTCGAAGAAGACCGCCATCTGGCGTAATCTGTGGACGGACAACATGGCGCTGGCCAAGCACGCGCGCGCCTTCATCGGGCTGGGAATGGAAACGGCAAGGCGCAAGGCGGAACTCGTCGCGGCGCGCCACAAGCCCTGAGGATTTCAGACTGAGGAGCAGCAGGAATTGCCAAATCGCCCACCCCAGGCGCGGACGCGCCTGGTTCCTGGTGCAAGGCCGCGAACTCAGCTTCATTGACTGTGAAGGCAGTTAATGCTACAAATTGCCTATGGTGCTGAGTCGCGCCAGGGACCCGCCGAGCAGGCGGGTTTTTTCGTTCAGAGCTCCGTCAAACAGTGCGAAGGCGCCGGTGAACCCGGATTGGTTGCCCTGGTCCCCCTGGCGGCATTGCCCACGCCACGCGTAACGGCTATCCGACGGTGCGACAGCGAAGCAAAACGGAGCCCCGGCATGACGAACAAGACGATCCTGAAATTCGGCACCGTCGAACACGCGGAAGCCGGCGACCTGCCTGGCTGGATCGCGGTCGAGGGCCGGCCGACCATGCAAACCGCAGTCCAGCACACGACCGCGGACGGCAAGGTGATCTCCGGAACCTGGCGCGCGTCGCCCGGTACGTATCACGCCACCTACACCGACTATGAGTTCGTGCACATGATCGCGGGCCGCATCATCATCACGCCCGACGGCGGCACGCCGGTCGAAGTCGGCCCCGGCGACGCCTTCGTGGTGGAAGCCGATTTCAAGGGAACCTGGAAGATCATCGAGCCGGTGACGAAGCATTTCGTGGTCAGGGTGGGCTGAGGCAGGCTGTCAGACAGACAAGCCAGCCGCTCGCTGGCCTTTGATACCTTTCGTCAATCCCGGCCATCCTCGCATGTCCACGCAACTGGCGGGGCCGTGACTGGCGCCCGGTTGGAGCGAACGGGACCAGAATGCCGGCAGGGCGAACGGTGTCCGCCTTGCTCATCGTGCCATCGCGTGAGACCCCGCGGCGAGCAATCTCACCATCGGAGCACGCAATCGGGCTACAGGACCCGCGGCCATCTCATTGTTTACTGAGAAAGGCCTTGCAACCCGGCGTGAGTTCGCTGAGGTGCTGTTTAAGGCAGCCTTGCGCCTTCACTTCGTTGTCCATGTGGCACACCCGCTTGGCGTCCGCTCTACAGGGAGTCTTGTAGGCATCTTTCGCTAAAGCGGCGTCGGTGAGAAAAAGCGATATACAAGCCCAAAGCGCCAGTTGAAGTGACTTTCGATTCCGCATGGTTGTGTTCCCATCGTGAGTGCAGAAGCGCGGTCTTTATATGCGTTAATGCTAAAGAATGGGAATCCACCATAAGGAGGAGGGTGCGAGCACCCGCGCAAAATCGGATGAGCAATGTAGCGCAAAACACGGCTTACATAAGCGCAGTGCTGACCAACTGTCTCGCGCACGGCTCAATCAAAAGCGCTAATATAATCGCCCGGTTTGTCGAGCTTGTTTCCAATTTTGTGTTGGAGTAACCCAATATCGCTTGGGAACACGAAATGGAGAGGGTCGTCAGGCCGGGTGCGGGATAAATTTTTTCCTGCCATTTTTCTGAAATACGGAATTGTTCCTTGGCATCGGAGGGAAATACTCTCCGTCTTGAATAAATAACGAATCCGTGATTGCGGGCGTTTTATTCCTGATTGTCGATGACGCGAAGAATATTCGATCCGTAATCGAGCAGTTTTCGTATACTTATAAATGAGGGGCGAGATGTCTACCGTGTTTAGACGCGCGTACATCAAACCAGGTTGGTGTTTTCTTCTCGTGGTCACGTCGGTTGCGTTCCTCATTTGCCTGGGGGGTGGGGAGCTCACTGCGGGTGAGTTCAAGAAAACCAGCTGTTGGTTCGAAATTCCCCGGGATCGGGCAATGACGTGTGGGACCGTGAATGTTCCAGAAAATCGAAAGAAGACGGGTGGTACCGAGGTCGTCCTGTCCGTGGTCGTATTCGAACCGGACCGCGAACGGCACGAACCGGTAGTGTTTCTCACAGGAGGCCCGGGGCAGCCTACCGACATCGCCAATAGCGACGACATCGATGGATGGTGGGAATTCATCGGCGCCCAGAGCTGGATGATCGGACGCCGAGTAATCGTTGCTGATCAGCGGGGCATCGGAAAGTCCGCTCCCGCCTTGGACTGTTCTCAATATTTCAAGCCCGATCATTGGAACGCCATTCTCTCGAGCGTTGAGGTCGAAACCACCTTTAGCAAGCTCAAAAAAGATGAAGTTCTTGCATGCAGGACGGCGTTGATCGCAAAGGGCATTGATCTTGATGCCTACAACACTGAGGAGAATGCGGAGGATATTGATGACCTTCGGAAGGCTCTCGGGATAGAAAAGTGGGTTCTCTATGGCGTCTCGTATGGCACCAGGCTTGCACTCGAAGTGATGAACCAGCACCCCGAAGGGGTATCGGCGAGTATACTGGATTCAGTTGTTCCTCTGGACATCAATTACCTGAACGAAGATGGGCCGAATCTCGACCGATCGTTAAAATTGCTAGAGCGAGACTGTGAGGCAGCGAACAGATGCATGAATGGGATATCCAATGCTGTTCAGCTTATTGCAAGACAGCTGGATCGGCAGCCTTTGCTCTTGCGCAGCACAGATAAAGAGGCGCGCTACACATATGTCTCCGGGGCAGATTTCCTCGAGCTTATATTCGGCATTTTATACGATCGCGATGCGCTCCTGACCCTGCCGGAGCTGATCGAGAGGACATACAAACAGGATTTCAGACCCCTGGCGGAGATACTTTTCGATGCTGACGACCTGGAGATCTCCCAAGGTATGGACTTCTCTGTAAGTTGTTCCGACAGCGATCTCCCCGATCTGAATGGCAAGCAGGACAAATACTGGTCGAAATGGGTTGAGCTGAACGACTACTCCTGGGCATGCCCTCTTTGGATGCTTGAGAACGGGCCAGCATCGCAGGTGCAGCCGCGCCGCACTGACATACCCACTCTTCTGTTGTCGGGAGAATATGATCCAGCAACGCCGACAGCATGGGCGGACCACGCGGCGAAGACCCTTCCTTTCGGCCAGGTGGTGGTCTTTCGGGGGATCGGACACGATGTCATTGATTCCGATCCGTGCGGGTCGAAAGTAGTTGCTGATTTCCTTGCAAACCCCAAGCTCAAGTTGAAGACTGAATGTATCGGTGAGATGGGGGCCCCCCAATTTCCAAGCCCGCCAAAGGAACTGTGGTCGGGAGCGGAGGCACTACACTCTATATCAGCAAATCGCTCAAGGCAGGACAGGTTGAGATTTCGATTTGGGCACTGAAATTCCTCTTAGCCAAAATTGTAAAATCCGATATTTTGCTGCCGACGAAGTTAAGCTAAAGCGGAACTCGCAAATCAATTAAACACTACGGTAGCATCGCTTAAGGACCCCTCTCGTCTTGCGGGTGGAAGTCGCGTGCGTGTCGCATTTCGATTATCAAATTCCGAAGTTTCACAGAAATTGTAGGAGGATCGAACAGTGTTTACGTCTCGTCGTGTATTGCTTTCGGCCTTGGGTGCAAGCATCGCATACGCCGCCTTTGGTGGCATCGCGCGTGCGAAGGGCGG